>JAEUTA010000004.1 GCA_016788205.1 Flavobacteriales bacterium
TCGCAGGTTCCAATAAGTCCTATAGGCCTCAAAGCCTCTGCAGCGGACTGGTTCACCCGCGACCCTGCTCAGTCTCCTTCAGTGATCAATAACGTCCCGAAGGTCTTCACCAACAGGGCGCACAAGTGTAGAGTTGTAGCGAATGGCCCGACGGCGTGCATTCAACGCCGGAACGCCCAAAACAACTTCCCGAACTTTGGGCCGATGCTCACCATCCGCCCAATGCTATCTGCCGATGTCCCCGCCGCGCACGTCATCCGCCTCGCCGTGCGCGAGAACCGTTTGAGCGATCCTTCCGTTGTGACCGAGCAGGACTACCACGACTTCCTGGCGCGTGATACGATGAGTTGGGTATGCGAATTGGACGGCGAACTCGCCGGCTTCGTGATGGCAGATGTGGAAAAGCGGAATCTCTGGGCGCTGTTCGTAGCACCGGAGCACGAAGCCAAAGGCGTCGGCCGCGCACTGCACGACACGATGCTCTCTGCGTACTGGAAGCGCTGCGATGTACTTCGGCTGACCACCGCGCCGGAAACACGCGCTGCACGGTTCTACCGGAAAGCCGGTTACACGGAGCAAGGCCTGACCAGCAACGGCAAGGAGCTGATCTTCGAGCTACGCCGTCCGTAACGGCTCAAGCGCGAGGCGGGCATCATCGCGCCAGATGTAGGCCATGAGGAAGTGAACGGCAAGTGCGCCGAGCGCGTGCCAGAGCCAGTGCGTTCCCATCGGCATCCAGAACAGCGCTTCATGGAAATCGAGGCTGCGGAAGGTGACGGCCAGCGCGAAGAGAACAGCCGAAGCCGCCATCCAACGCCAGTGCGCGAAGTGGTTGCGACGCAGGTGCAGCAGGGTCGGCCAGAGCACCATAAGTCCCGTGGCGGCGTAGCCTCCGTTCATTACGAAGGTGTGCGGCAGGCCGGAGCGCAGCAAGAGGTAGCGCGCAGCGAACGGTAATGCGAAGAGCAGCACCAGCCACGGCCAGGCGAGGCCTGCACGTCGCGCGAAGAGCACCATGCATGCGGTGCAGAGCAGCACGATGGGCACCCAATCCATAAGCAGCCACGCTTCGTGCGAGCGTGTGCCATGGAACACCGTGCCGCCAACGAAACCGATGAAAAGCACCGGCAACGCACCGGCGAGGAAAAGATGGTTGCGCGGTTCGCGATACGCGCGCAGTGCCCAGAAGATCACCACGAACAGGAACACGAGATTGCTCCAGGTGTTCCACGGCTCCACGGGCAGGCGGCCCATGAGCGTCTCGCGGTAGATGGGGCCGCTATCGTGCGGGTGCATGCGGACCTTCGGCTACTAGGCCACCAACTCCTTGCGCCACTCGTTGATCTTCGCCTCGTTCAACTTGATGAAGGCTTCCTGACCAGCGGCCTTGCTCATCTCCATCGACCGTTCGGCGGCTTCGATGGCTTCCTTCTTCATGCCGTTGGCGGCGTAGAGCAGGGACAGCGTGCGGACGGTGAAGAACTTCGGCTCCTTCTCCACGCTGTACTTCACCCACTCCAGCGCTTGCGGCAAGCGAACACCACGGGCGAGGCAAAGGGCAGCGGCGTTGTGGAAATTGCCGGGCGTGGCATCCGGCTCCGCCAAGGCCTGGTCGATGTTCTTCAGCGCCTGCTCCGTGGCGGGCGCCTCGATGGTGAAGGCCACGCGGGTGTTCTCCCAGCTCATGGCCAGCACGGCGGCATCGGTGGTGAGGTGATCGAAGGCGATGGTGAAGGTCTCCGTGAAAGGGCATGCTTCCACAGGCACGGTGATGGAGAGCACATCCAGCTTTTCGTCGTGCGGTGCGAAGAGGATGGACCGTGTGGTCTTGTTCAGAACGATCGTCCACTCGGTGGGCCCGGGGAACGAGAGCAGCGCGTACTGCCCGGCTTCCACGGAAGTTCCGTTGATGATCACGGGCGCCTCGAAGGTGATGTAGCTGCCCGCGTTCGCCGCTGTGCGCCACACTTTTCCGAAGGGTACCAGTTCACCATAGACCTTGCGTCCCTTGGCACTGGGGCGTGCGTACGTCACCTTCACGTCGGTGACGCCGATGGTCTGTTCGATCGTGGCTTTCGGGCTATCCTGGGGCAGTTTCGGGATGATCATCGCGAGAGATAAGCTGTTGGAATTAGGGGCAAAGATCGTCTTCGATCACGGTCGTGTGGCGAACCACAAGTGGTGTTTGGTGCCTTTGTCGCGGTGCGCGAAGACCTTCTTCTCTTCCACGCGGAAACCGGCCATGCCCAACTTGCGCGTGAAGGGGTCGTGCGGATGCGTGGACCAGACCGCCAGTACACCGCCCGGTTTCAACACATCGTAAGCTGAACGCAGGCCACGGTGCGAATAGAGCCGGTCGTTGCTGGAGCGCGTGAGGCCTTCCGGGCCGTTGTCGGTATCGAGGAGGATGGCATCGTACTTCCCTTTCCCACTGCGGATCAACTCGAGCACATCGCCTACGTGCACGATGGTCCGCGGATCATTCACCGGATAGCCAGCGAATGCACCCATCGGTCCCTTGTTCCATTCCACCACCTGCGGCACCAGTTCGGCCACGATCACCTTGCCCTTCTCTCCCACCAGCCGCAGCACGGTAGCGAGCGTGTAACCCATGCCCAATCCACCGATCACCACGCTGGCCTCGGATGCGTTCTTCACTTTCTTCAGCGCCATTTCGGCCAGCGCATCCTCTGAGCCGTGATGCGCGGTGGTCATCAATTCGCCGGGGATACCGACCACCTCGATGGTGTAATCGTCGTTGCGTTGGTAGAACAGCAATTCGCCGCCGTTGTCCGGGATCAGCGCTCGATCGAGCAGTTTGTTGATGCGCATCTTCATCGGCGGCTTGCCGACACTCGTATGCCAGCGGGTGCAAGGTGGCGATAGATCGGTCATCCGCTCGGTGATGCGAACGATCTTTGTACGCAGAACAACCGCTGAGCCATGAGCATCACACACCGCTTGATCGGGAACAAGGGCATTTTCCTCGCCATGGACGGCGACCAGACATTGGGTGAAATGGTATACTCCGTGGCTGATCCGGATAAGATCATCATCGAGCACACCGAGGGCTTTCCGGGCTCCGAGGGTAAGGGTGTGGGTCTGAAGCTGCTCGATGCCGCGATCGCCCACGCACGGGAGAAGAAGTTGAAGATCTTTCCGCTCTGTCCGTTCGCGAACAAGATGATGGACCGTCGCAAGGACGAATACGCGGATGTACGCGCCTGAGCCATGGCCAAGCTGAAACTCGACCTCCACGATATCTTCAACAAGGGGCGGGACATCGACCGGGCCTTGAACGACATCATGGAAGAGGCCGTGGACAAGCGGATCCCCATCGTGGAGATCATCCCCGGCAAAGGCAGCGGGCAACTGAAAAAGAAGGTGATCCGTTTCCTCCAGCAGCCGCACATCAAGAAGATGTACCACCGGATCGACAAGGACAGCGACAACTTTGGGCGGCTCTTCGTACGCTTCAAGTACTAACCGCGTTGATAGCAGGCAGCACTCTACCCGCTCCCACTATCTTGTACATATGAAGCTCCTGTTCGTTGCCCTGCTCATCGTGTGCTTCCGGGCGGAAGTGCGCGGTCAGTTGGTCATCAACGAGGTGTGCAGTCAGAACGCGCGGACGCTGCTGGACCCATCGGGCGAATACCACGATTGGGTGGAGTTGGTCAATACGGGTGGCAGCACGGTAAGTCTTGGCAGCTACTACCTCAGCGATGATCAGGGCGTGCCGCATGCCTGGTCACTCCCGGCAATGGACCTTGCACCAGGTGCTTTCGTCGTGCTCTTCCACGGTGATGAGAATCCAGATGGGCTTCACTTCCCCTTCAAGCTGAGCGCGAACGGGGAATCGCTCTTCCTAAGCGATGCCGGGCTCGAGCCGATCGATGTGTTGCATCTACCGGCATTGCACGTGGACCATTCCGTTGGACGTGATGAGGCCGGGAACATCGTTGTGTACACCACACCGACGCCAGGTGCTTCGAACGATACCGAGGGCTTTCCGGGTTATGCACCCACACCCACGCTCGCATTGCAACCCGGCTTCCATTCCGGGAACATCAGCGTACCCATCCAAGGCTGCGGCGACTGTGAGTTGCGCTATTCAACGGAAGGAACGGATCCCGATCAGAACAGCGTGCTCGTCACCGGCCCCGTTTCTCTGGGGTACACCACTACGTTGAAGGCGATCGCCTACCGGGATGGGCACCTTCCTTCGGCTGTAGTCACCGGAACATACATCATCAACGCTCCCACCGAGCTGCCCGTGGTGGCTCTTTCCACGCACCCCGACAGTCTCTTCGATGAAACGCTGGGCCTCTACATGCTCGGGCCGGAAGCCGAAGAAGAATACCCGCATTGGGGAGCCAACTTCTGGGACGAACGTGGGATCACCGCGCGTTTCGAATATTTCGATGAACGGGGTGCAAAGCGCGTAGATCAGGATGTGGAACTGCGGATCCATGGTGGACGTGCTTCGCGCAACAAACCACAACGGCCCTTGCGCCTGACGGCTCGAGACCATCTAGGGGACGACCGTATCCGCTATGGCTTCTTCCCGGAGAAAGCGCAACTCGAGGAATTCAAGCGGATCATCCTGCGCAACGCTGGCGGGGATTGGTGCCAGGCGCATTACCGAGATGGATTCTTCCACCAGATCGCGCTACACGCCGGACTGGATATCGATGTGCTCGCCTTCAAGCCGAGCGTCGCCTACATCAACGGACAGTACTGGGGCATCCTCAACATCCGGGAGCGCGTGGACGAGGACTATTTGGCGAGCAACTACGATGCGGACCCTGATGACCTACTGCTCATGGACGAAGAGAACAACGTGATCCAGGGCGACAGCCTGCACTTCGATACGTTGCAGCAGTTCATCCGCACGCACGACATGGCCGATGATGCGCACTTCCGCCATGTGGACAGCCTGCTCGACCTGCACAGCTTCGTGGACTATTTCGCGCTTGAGATGTTCTCCGGCAACTCTGACTGGCCTTCGAACAACCTCAAGTATTGGAAGCCCTCCGTACATACGGGCAAATGGCGTTACCTGATGTACGACATGGACGCCGCGATGGCGGCAGCATCCTGGCTCCCCAACGACTTCGACATGTTCCATTGGGTGCTGGTGCATCGCGAAGGGTTCATCCACGCCGAGATCTTCCAAAGCCTCATGCAACGGCCCGAATTCCGGCGAGGCTTCCTCAACCGTCTCGCGGATCTGATGAACACCTCACTTTCGCCGAAGACCCTACACGAAGAGAACGACCGTATCCGGGCCACGATCATCGGCGAGATACCTCGCCACTTCCAACGCTGGTGGACAGATGTCGCCGTGTGGAATGAACATAGCGGCGAGATCATCCCCGAATGGATCGATGAGCGCGGAGAGCACATGCGGAACGATGTATTGGAATGGTACGATCTACCGAACACCGCCAAGCTGCAGTTCGATCTCTTTCCGCGTGAAGCGGGCACATTCAAGGTGAATACCATTTCGCCCGCGCTTCCGTTCGATGGCATCTACTTCAACGGGAACGAGATCGACGTGAGCGTTGAGCCCATTCCGGAATTCACTTTCAGTCATTGGACCTACAGTGCCGAACCGGACAGCCTGTTCAAGAGCACGCACCTGCGCCGATCGTTCGCCAGCGATGGCAAGCTGACCGCTCATTTCGCGAAGGCCGACGCGGTGTTCTACGCTTTCCCCAACCCGGCAGGGAACGCCTGTGAACTGAGCTATCAAGCCACTGAAGCGGGTTTGATGGAGATCTCGCTCTGGGATGCGCAAGGCCGACAACTCGGACAATGGAAAATGAACGCGACCGTGGGCGTGAACCGCGTTCCGGTCGATCTGTTGCGCTTTGCGCCCGGGGTGTATGAAGCACGGGCGGAGTTGGAAGGCTCCCGGCAGGCGATCCGGATCGTGAAGCACTGATCGCCGGTCGATCGACTGACGATCCGTCGCACCCTTGGGCTTGGCCCGGGAATTGACCAAGGCGGCCACCCGCATGGCATCCATCACTACGAAACTCCCGACTTCCCGCGCAGAACGCACCCCGAACGGCCCTCGAGCGAAAGCGCGGGCGGCGGCCGGTCACCTGCCAAAGGCCAAGCGCACTGTCACCTGGCGCACGGCATTCCGTCAGTTCATCTGGCCACGACGGAAGAACGTGTTCATCGGTCTTGTCCTCATCGTGATCAGCCGCGTGGCGGGCATGGTGCTGCCGGGTTCCACCAAATACCTGCTGGATGACGTGGTGGGCAAGAACGACCTGGACATGCTGTGGATACTGCTCGCTGCGGTGGTGGGCGCCTTGATCATCCAAAGCGTCACGAGCTATATCCTGACACAACTGCTCAGCGTTGAAGCCCAATTGCTGATCAGCCAACTGCGCACACAGGTCCAGCGGAAGATCCTCTCGCTGCCCACGAGCTTCTTCGATAATACGAAGAGCGGCGCGCTGGTCAGCCGGATCATGACGGATGTGGAAGGTGTGCGGAACCTGGTCGGCACCGGTCTGGTGCAACTGATCGGTGGAACGCTTACAGCATTGATCTCACTCGTCTGGTTGATCATGATCAGCCCAACGATGACGCTCTTCACGTTGGTGCCCGTCGGCTTCTTCGCTTTCATCGCCATGCGCGCCTTCGGTAAGATCCGTCCCATCTTCCGCACTCGCGGCGTGATCAACGCGGAAGTGACCGGTCGCCTCACGGAAACACTGAACGGTGTACGTGTGATCAAAGGCTTCGGCGCCGAAGAACAGGAGAACAAGACGTTCGAGAAAGGTGTGCAACGGTTGTTCGATAACGTGAAGGCAAGCCTAACGGCCACGTCCTTCATCAGCAGCATGAGCACGTTGTTGCTCGGCCTGGCCAGTGCAGGCATCATGGGCATCGGTGCGTACCAGATGGTGGGCGGCGATCTCACGAGCGGTGAATTCGTGCAGTTCACGGTGCTGCTCGGCTTCATGATCGCACCCATCGTGCAGATGAGCAACATCGGTAGCCAACTCACTGAAGCTTTTGCCGGGCTGGATCGCACGGAAGAGATCATGAACATGCAGCCCGAGGACATCGAGGATCGCCGTCCGATCAAGCTGAATGATGTCCAAGGTCACATCGAGTTCAAGGATGTCCGCTTCTCTTATGAGGAAGGCAAGGAAGTCCTGCACGGCATCGATTTCGAAGCATCGAAAGGCTCGGTGATCGCGCTCGTGGGAACCTCGGGTAGTGGGAAGAGCACCATCGCGGGTCTCGTCGCCACTTTCTTGAATCCCACGTCCGGCAAGGTGTTGGTCGACGGCCAGGATTTAAGCCGGGTAAGCCTCGCCAGTTATCGCAAACACTTGGGCGTGGTGCTCCAGGATGATTTCCTCTTCGAAGGCACGATCCGTGAGAACATCCTCTTCCCTCGTCCGGATGCTGGTGAAGAGCAGTTACAAAAGGCCGTAAAGGGCGCCTACGTGAACGAATTCACGGACCGCATGGAACTGGGGCTGGACACGGTGATCGGTGAGCGCGGCGTGAAGTTGAGCGGCGGTCAACGGCAGCGTGTGGCCATAGCCCGCGCCATGTTGGCGGATCCCAAGATCCTGATCCTGGACGAAGCCACCAGTAACCTCGACACCGAGAGCGAAGCCCTGATCCAAAAGAGCTTGAACGAACTGGTGAAGGATCGCACCACCTTCGTGATCGCCCACCGCTTGAGCACCATCCGCCAGGCTACGGAGATCCTCGTGGTGGAGAACGGCTACATCGCGGAGCGCGGCACCCATGCCGACCTCATCGCCAAGCAAGGCCGTTACTACGACCTGTACACCTATCAGGCGCGGATCTAGTGCGGTTGGAACGCTGATGACGCGGATCGGGCTGATGTACGCAGATGATGCGTTCATCACTTCGGCAGGTCAGTGCAGATCCGCAATCAGCGTCATCTGCGTTCCAAGGGCTATTCCCCGATATCCTCGTTCCAGAGCTCCGGCTCGGCGGCGATGAACTCCTCCATCATCCGCACGCACTCCGGCAGGTCCAGGTCGATCACCTCCACGCCGTGGCTTTCCATGAAGGCCTTGGCGCCGGGGAAGGTGCGGCTCTCGCCCACGATCACCTTCTTGATCTTGAACTGCACGATCGTGCCCGCGCACATGTAGCACGGCATCAGCGTGGAATAGATCACCGTGCCCTTGTAGCTACCGATGCGGCCCGCGTTGTTAAGGCAATCCATCTCGCCGTGCAGAATGGGGTTCTTCTCCTGCACGCGCTTGTTATGCCCCTTAGCGATGAGCTTACCATCGCGCACCAGCACGGAGCCGATGGGGATGCCACCCTGTGACCGGCCCAAGCGGGCTTCGGCGATGGCGGCTTGCATGAATTCGTCCATGTTCAATCCTTTTCGTGCAAGAATGGTGGTTCCGGTTCGCCAAACTCATCAATCCATTTTGAGACGTCAGAATCGCGCTCCACGACACTTAGCATACCGGCTAACTCGAGCTCCGTGCTATCCTTGAGTTCAAGTCCGCACGATTCGCAGGTGAACTCTTCGCAATAGAATGTCAGGCGGTCATCACCATCCTCATGATCCCATTCCATTGATGTGTAGCCAACAGCCAGACATTCACAGTTGCATATCGGACAATATTGTGGCATCGTATGCCAATCAGTGCCCGCCGTCAGAATGAAAGACTCACCCTCCACACCCTTTGACCGTTCGCGCGCTTGTGTCATGGCCTTCTTCACCCGTTCAACACGCTCGCTATTGTAGCTAGTTAAGAAGGACTCGTCGGCCTTAGTCAGATCTTGATAGGAGAAGACATCGACTTTCTCACCCTTCAGGATTCTGAAGAGATTGACAGACAAGTACGCTACGCGTTCAAGATCATACCGTTGAAATCCCTGTATCACGGCGTGTACGGCATTGTTCCGGTTCACCGCTAACAAATCAAAGCCGGACTTGAACTTCTGCTTGTGCTCCGGAAACAAAGCATAGAACACTCCAATACAGCGGTCCAACTCAGATGCCTTGAATGAGAAATGTGTCAACCCAAGTTGTTCTACCCGGTTCAACTGAATTGGAGCACCAGTCCTCGGATACAACAGCTTGATTTGAAGGTCCATCGGAAGCGAATCGTACAAGAAGACGAATGCTTTCCGTGCGATGAGAGCTTTGAGCATAAGCTCCACGGATATTGACAGAGTGCCAAGGCTGACTTGGAATGGGAGGAATAGATTACCGCGAACCCGATGGAATTCGGTCATTCCTGCAACAAAATACCCGTGTGCTGCGGTTGCAAGAGGTCTTTCAACCTTCAACACCCTTTGAATAGGACCATATTCCATCGCGGCACTCTTAACCCTTGTAATGCCTCGGCTTCTTCTTCGCCAACGCCTCCATCGGCTCCGGTACCCAATGGTGCAGCCCACCAGCGAGCTCATCATTGAAGCCCTTCGGAATGTTCCCAGCAGCGGTGCGTTCACCCCACGTCAGGTGCTGTTTCGCATCATCGCGGCGCTCCATGGTGATGCAATCCTCCACAGGGCAGACGAGCGAGCAGAGGTTGCAGCCCACACAGTTCTCGTCGATGATGCTCGGGATGCGGTTCGCTGGATCTGTGCTTAGGGCGATGGCCTGGTGTGCGCCATCCTCGCAGGCGGTGTAGCAAAGCTGGCAGCCGATGCACTTGCTCTCGTTGATGCTGGCGGTGACCTTGTACTTCAGGTTGAGGTCTTCCCAGTGTTTGATGTTCGGTAGCGCCTTGCCACGGAAGTCTTCAATGGTCTTGAAGCCCTTTTCGTCCATGTAGCGCTCGATGCCCGGCAGGATCTCGCGGATGATGCCGAAGCCGAAGTGCATCACGGCGGTACACACTTGCACGGTGGTGGCGCCGAGCAGGATGAACTCCACGGCATCGCGCCAGTTCTCCACGCCACCGATGCCGCTGATCGGCAGGTTCACCTCGGGGTGCTGCGCGCAGTTCTTCACCATGTTCAGCGCGATGGGCTTCACGGCTGGCCCGCAGTAGCCGCCGTTGGTGCTCTTGCCATCCACGATCGGGTACGGCACGAACTGGTCGATGTCCACGCCCACGATGCTCTGGATCGTGTTGATCAGCGAGATCGCATCGCTGCCACCGGCCCTAGCCGCGCGCGCCGGACGGGTGATGTCCGAGATGTTCGGCGTGAGCTTGGTGATCACCGGGACTTTCGCCACCTCCTTCACCCACTCCACGATGGTCTGCAGGACTTTCGGCTCCTGCCCCACCGCGCTGCCCATGCCGCGCTCGCACATGCCGTGCGGGCAACCGAAGTTCAACTCGATGCCATCGGCACCGGCGTTCTCCACATCGCGGATGATGTTGTGCCACTCTTCACGCGTCTCCACCATCAGCGACGCGATCACGGCATTATCCGGGAACCGCTTCTTCACCTCGCTGATCTCGCGCAGGTTGTCGCGCAACGGCCGGTCGGTGATGAGTTCGATGTTATTGAAGCCCACCATGCGCTTGTCCCGGTAGTTCACGCTGCCGTAGCGGCTGCTCACGTTCACCACGGGCACGCCGAGCGTTTTCCACACGGCACCACCCCAGCCCGCGTCGAAGGCTTTCATGATCTGGTAGCCGCTGTTCGTGGGCGGCGCGGAAGCCAGCCAGAAGGGGTTCGGGGATTTGATCCCGGCGAGGTTGGTTCTCAGATCTGCCATGATCAATGTGTCGATTAGCGAATTAGCCAATTAGCGAATGGTCTCCGAACGCTTCTTGGCGGTACTGATGATCTTGTTAAGGATGCGGAGGATGCTCTGAAGCCGTTCGATCAGCGAGGGATCAGTGGCGCGGTCCTTAGTCGCTGCGAGCAAATGGTACCAATACTCAGTCTCGTCGGCTTCTTTCAAGGCGATCTTCATCTTGTGGATAAAGTCCTTGAGGCTTTCGGCGTTCTGGGCCTCTTTCACGTTGGCTCCGATCGAACAACCTGAACGCTGGATCTGATTCAATAGCCAACGCCGCTGTTCCGACAATCCGTCCGTGTACTTCAAAATGGCAACAGCGAACTCGAACGACTGGCGAAGAATGGCATTCTCTCGATACAGCGCACTGTTCGAATAGGTCGCAGCGGGATCATGAGCAACCCCACTTTCCGTGAGAGAAGCACCCTCACAAAGCGCAACCAGATCGTCCGTCCGTGCATTTCCCATTCGCTAATCCGCTAATCGACCATTCGCTAATCACTTCTTCAGGAACCCATCTATCCCATGCGCCGCCTTCTTCGCCTCCGCAGCCGCATTCACCACTTCCACGCCACCGTTCACCGCATCACCCGCCGCGAAGTACTTCGGGTTGCTGGTCTGGTAATGTTCGTTCACCACGATGCGACCACGATTATCCAGGATGCGGCCCTTCTGGTCCAACTTCACGCCGCTGATCTGCTCCAGCAGTTCAACCTGTTTGCCTTGACCGGTCCCGAGCAACACCATGTCGCACTCTTCCACGAACTCACTGCCGGGGATCGCCTCGATCTTGCCGTACGCCGTCTTGTTGCGGATGAACTTCACACCCGTCACTGAGCCGTTGCCCATCACCTCCACCGGTGTCACATTGAACAGCGCCTTCGATCCGCTCTTCTTCGCCAGATCGAATTCGAAGCTGTATGCGCCCATCTCTTCCGGTCCACGGCGGTAGGCGATGATCACGCTTTCAGCGCCCATGCGGCAACTTTCGCTCGCGGCATCCATCGCGGTATTACCACCGCCCAGCACGATCACCTTGCTGCCAACGAGCGTTGACTGATGCTTGTTCCGCAACTCTTCCACGAACTCCAGCGCACCTATCACGCCGCGTTTGTCCTCACCCGGCACACCCAGCTTTGATGTTCCACCCAAGCCGATGCCAATGAAGATGGCGTCGTACTCCTTCTCCAACCGGTCCAGATCAGCGCGACCGGTCACCGGTTTGTTGTAGTGTACGTTGAACCCGAACTGCTCCTGCAGGTAGGTCATCTCGTCCAGCGCCTCTTCGTTGGTGAGCTTGTATGGTGCCACGCCATACACGCAGAGTCCGCTGGGCTTGGCCTTCGCTTCGTAGATGTCCACGTCATGACCGAGCATCCGCAACTCGCAGGCACACGAAACACCCGCCGGTCCTGCACCGATCACCGCCACCTTCTTGCCGGTTGGTTTCCCCGTGATGAACAAGCGCTTCTTGCTGCGGATCACCTTGTCGGTGGCATGTGCCTGCAAACGCCCGATCTCGATCGGCTTCACGTCGCTGTTGTTGTACACGCAAGCACCCTCGCACAGTTCCTCCGTCGGACAAACATTCCCGCAGGCGTGCCCAAACCAATTGCTCTCGTAGATCGTCTTCGCAGCCCCGTCCTTGTTGTCGTTGTTGATCTGCCGGATGAAGGTCGGTATGTCGATCCCAGTCGGGCACGCATTGATGCACGGCGCATCGTAACAATACAGGCAGCGCGAACTCTCGTAGTACGCTTCGGTATCGCTCATCAGCGGCTTCTTGGGGGAGAAGTTCTTGGCGAACTCCTGCTCGCTGGTCGGTCGTTTGTACTCTGCCATGTTGTTCGATCTGTTGGTGGGCTTTGAGCTGCGAGCCTTGAGCCACGAGCTTGACCATGTTGGTTCAAGCTCGTGGCTCGAAGCTCATGGCTCGCGGCTGCGCGTCCGGCATCGTGGGTGCTAAAGCTCCACTAGTTTCCCATACGTCTCCGGCCTCCGATCTCGGAAGAACTGCCACGTGCTCCGCACCTCTTCGATCATGTCCAGGTCGAATTCCGCGACGAGCAGTTCATCGTCATCGCGTGAAGCTTGCTTGAAGATCTGGCCGCGTGGATCCACGAAATAGCTCTGCCCGTAGAACTTGCCGAGGTTCCAAGGTTTCTCCTCGCCCACGCGGTTGATGCAGCCCATGAAGTAGCCGTTCGCCGCAGCATGCGCGGGTTGTTCCAGCTTCCACAGGTATTCGCTGAGGCCAGCCACCGTGGCGCTCGGATTGTACACGATCTCCGCGCCGTTCAGGCCCAGGCAGCGTGCGCCATCGGGGAAGTGACGGTCGTAGCAGATGTACACGCCCACCTTCGCGTAGCGCGTCTGGAACACCGGATAGCCGAGGTTGCCGGGCTTGAAGAAGAACTTCTCCCAGAAGCCGCTCGTGTGCGGGATGTGGTTCTTGCGGTACTTGCCCAAGTAGGTGCCGTCCGCATCGATCACCGCAGCGGTGTTGTACAGCACGCCCGCCTGCTCCTTCTCGTAGATCGGAACGATGATCACCATGCTGTACTTCTTCGCGTACTGCGCCATCAGCTCCGTCGTTGGGCCGGGCACCGTTTCCGCGCTGGCGTACCAGGCCTTGTCCTGCCCCGGGCAGAAGTAGGGCGTGTTGAAGATCTCCTGCAGGCAGAGGATCTGCACGCCTTGCTGGCCTGCCTTTTCGATGAAGGGGATGTGCTTCTGCACCATCGCATCCACGATCTCCGGTATGGTGCCCTCGCCCTCCGTCTTCGGAAGGCTAATCTGGATAAGGCCGCTCTTGATCTTCCTCGGCATAGCTTCTCGGATTGATGAAATCAATGATAAGACGAAGTCCGCGTATTTCCTAGACCGGGCTGGGATGTACGGGTGAATGGTTGGGCGTGCCGGCTCGAAGATTCGCCGTCGGGCTATCCGCTGTACTCCTCGCTCGTTCCTCGCTGCGGGGTGCCGCTCCTATCCCTCACGCAACACAGCACCTTTGCACCATTGATCGATGGCACGACCCAAACACCACATAGTTCCCGTTACATATCTCCGTCACTTTGCTGACTCTACGGGAAAGCTGTACGCTCTGAATCGCGAAGACCTCTACAGACCGGGAATACAGACAGTGACACCCGGGTCCAAGATGTTCTGGTCTAGGAACTATTACGCTACGGAAAACTCAGAAAATCCACAAACGATTGAATTCTTCTTTGCCCGGGATATTGAGCCGACGTACAACACGCTGATATCAATCATTAGCAAAGAAAGACCCATATCCGATTGGGAGACAAAGCTCCTTTTCCTTCAGTGGTTGTTCTATGCCAAACGTCGAAGCCCTCTTTGGCGAATTCTCATGGAAGACCAATTCAACGAACTGAGTTCACGCGATAACCCTGGAATTGATGAAGAAACACTGCAACTCATCCGAAACAACATAGCTAAAGCCACCAAGCAAGCACATATTGACCTGTTCTTGAAAGAACCCTTGCTCAGAGGCGATATGGAGCACTTTGTCAGCAATGTGCTTGCTAAGAAATGGGAGGTACTCAAGGCGCCGCCCTCGCACTGCTGGTGGACTTCGGATAATCCCGGCTGTGGCGTTCAACTCGACGGACCTACTACAATTGAGGGCAGCAAGGCAAACCCCTTATGGGAGCTCTTGGATGCTGATTCACTGCTCTACTTTCCTTTAACGGCCGAGTATACTCTCTGCATCTTTCCTTACGAACAAGGACGAGACCCCAAGAGTAATCTCACCAACCAAGACATTGGATTCCGAATAGCCGACCCCGCTGAGGTTAGGTGGGTCAACTACTGGACTGCGTGTACCCAGCATCGCCTCATCATCTCATCAACTAGAGAATCTCTCAAAGAGATAGAAGCCATCCATTTGAACGAGAGAAATGGAACCAACGCGTGAGCGATTGCAGCGGAAAGCCCACAGCGCGGTAACCCGCGCGAGGACTTGGAGCGGAAAGCGCGACCCGAGGCTTTGCGAGGGGCACGCCCAAATCAGCTAATCGGCTAATCATCCTCATCAGCTAATCACTCACAACATTCCGCTCACCTTGTTCCGCTTCACGAACCTTCCATACCCTTTCTTGATCCGCACTTCGCCGTTGTGTACCGCCACCTGGCCGCGGAGGATGGTGGTCTTCACCTTGCCGGTGAGTTGCATGCCTTCGTAGCCGCTGTAGTCCACGTTCATGTGGTGCGTCTTGGCGCTGAGGGTGTGGCGCTCGTTGGGATCGAGCAGGATGATGTCCGCGTCGCTACCGATGCCGATGGTGCCTTTGCGCGGGAACATGCCGAAGATCTTCGCCGGGTTGGTGGCGGTGACTTCCACGAACTTGTTCACGCTGATGCGCTTCTTGTTCACGCCCTCGCTGAAGAGCAGTTCCATGCGGTGCTCAATGGCGGGATGACCGTTCGGGATCTTCGAGAAATCAGCCGAGCCCATGGCTTTCTGCGCCATCATGAAGGGGCAATGGTCCGTGGACACCACTTGCAAACTGCCTTGCTCGATGCCGGCCCAGAGCTGCTTCTGATCCTTCTTTTCGCGCAGGGGCGGACTCATCACCCACTTGGCACCATCGGCCCGTTCGTAGAGCGAGGCATCGAGCAGCAGGTATTGGATGCAGGTCTCGGCGAGCACGCGCTGGCCCCGGCGCGCGGCATCGCGCACGGCGTTGAGCGCGCCTTCGCAGGTGAGGTGTACGATGTACGCGGGCACGCCGGTGTAGCTGGCCATGTCCGCGAACCGGTGACTGGCCTCGGCCTCGGTGATCTCGGGCTGGCTGAGGTAGTGGTACAGCGGCGAGAGCTTGCCTTCGCTGCGATGTTTCTGCACGAGGTAGTCGATCATGTCGCCGTTGGTGGCGTGTACGATCACCATGCCGCCGTGCTCCTTCACTTCCTGCATCAGGCCCACCATCTGGCGGTCGTCGATCATAAGCGCGCCCTTGTACGCCATGAAGGTCTTGAAGCTGGTGATGCCTTCCTGCTCGATCATCTCGCGCACCTCCTTACGCGTGTCGTCGTTGAAATCGGTGACGGCCATGTGGAAACTGAGGTCGCCGAAGAGGTTGCCGTTCATGCGGCCCTGCCAGCTTTCCAGCGCGTGGCGCAGGCTCTTGCCTTGCGTTTGCAGGATGAAGTCGATGACGGTTGTGGTGCCGCCGTGCAGCGCGGCGAGCGTGCCCGTCTCGTAGTTGTCGCTGCTGAAGGTGCCCATGAACGGCATGTCCAGGTGTACATGCGGATCGATGCCGCCGGGCAGCACGAACTGGCCTTTCGCATCGATCACTTCAGCACCCGGCGCTGACAGGTCGTGGCCGATGGCCTTGATGTGTTCGCCTTCGATGAGGACATCGGCGCGGTGGAAATCAGCGGCGGTGACGACGGTTCCGTTCTTGATGAGGATACTCATGATGGTCAAAGTTCGAAGTTCCAGTTCCTTTTCACCAGTGTTGGGTTGGCATTGTGCTCATACCTCACGCTATCCAGGGTGTAGTCACCCATGACACAGCCCCATCCTTCACCACCCATCGTATACTGGGCCCACATCACCATTTTCATATCAGCCAATATGAAAGGCTCTTGCCCGGGCACGAGGAAACGATAGGTGTGTTTGACGTTCATCTTTCGATGGATGGAAGCCAGCCGCTCCTTCCTGAGTTTGTCATGCATGCGATCCACCTTCATGCCGAAGGAATCGACAAGAAGGTCGCCGTCGAATTCCCTCACTCGAATGGAATCGAATTCACTGTTCTCAAATCCACGTAGTGCTATGACCATGCTGGAAAAAGTGTCGGTCTTCGAGCATTCTGCTTCGAACTCATTCCGCCGTTCCTCCGACCAATCGCCGTTATGCAGCCCGCATCCAATAACGAATGTGCTTATGAATAGGCCCAATAGCCATGAGTAGCCCTTCAGCACCCTGACGGTTCCGTTCTTGATGAGGAGGGACATGGTGATCCGTATTGGGTACTTCGATCAATTGTCCAGCGATCGCTGGACAATTTCATTTCTTCTTGCGTGGCGCGGGTTTCGTCAGTTCTTCGGCCAATTGCGACGCCGTGGGAAGCATGCGTTGCAACTTCTTCGGTAGTTCCGAGACGAGCTTGGTTCGCCAGTCTGAAACACCGATCGGTTTGTTGGTGGCGCGCAAGGCATATTCCACCTTCAGCTTCTTGCCACCCTGGCAAAGCAGCACACCGATGGTCGGCTGGTCATCCGCATGCCGCAACTGGTCGTCGACCGCACTGAGGTAGAAGCCCATCTTGCCGACGTACTCGGGTTTGAAGGCACCCATCTTCAGTTCCACCACCACGTAACAACGCAGCTTCACATGGTAGAACAGCAGGTCGATGTAGAAGTCCTCGTCCTCCACTTCCAGGTGGTACTGCCTGCCCAGAAAGGCGAAGCCCACACCAATTTCGACCAAGAACTTCTGGATGTGGTCGACAAGGCCTTTTTCCAACTCACGTTCTTGTGCATCCAATCCCAGCGATAGGAAGTCGAACGTATAGGGATCCTTCAGGGCTTGATGAACGAGGTCCGATCTCTCAGGTGGAAGCGTCTGCTTGAAGTTGGTAACGGCACGGCCATGGCGCTTGTGGGCTTTTGCGGAGATCTGAGCAGAAAGCACGGCACGGCTCCACCCATACTGCACCGCGGCAGCGGCATACCATTGGCGCTCTTCAGTGCGCTTGAGCTTATCGATAAGGACCATGTTGTGGGCCCATGGCAATTGTGCAGCAGCTTGCTGCACAATTGCTGCTTCGGGATACGCCTCTGCGAATGCCCGCATGTAAAGCAGGTTCCGCGGTGAAAGCCCGCTCATCTCCGGGAATTCGTTCTGAAGGTCGTTGCCCAAGCGTTCGACCACCTTTGCTCCCCAACCTTCCTTCTGTTGGCGTTGGAGGATCTCCCGCCCGATAAGCCAGTACAAGGAGATCAACTCCTTGTTGACCGAACGCACCGCCCGTTGCTGGGAATTCCGGATACGTTCCTTCAGCCCCGCAAGAAAACGCGCATAACCATTGGGCATCACGTCCCCAAGCTTGGCCATCTTCTTCATGTCAGCGGTCTCAACGGACAAGATAGCATTGCTCGGAAGAATGCCGCAGCGGCCATGACCAAGCTGCATGATCAATTGTGCAGCAGGTTGCTGCACAATTGATCATGCCCTTCCATTACGATGCGATAGTAGCAGATAAACCGCGGCGGAAACGATGAACCCGACGAACCACGCGTAGTGGTACAGGCCATTGATCCACACTGGAACGACATCCGTCGGGATCACGTGGATCGTGGTCAGGAAGCCCGGAACGTTCGGCAGGATCCCGGCAAGCAGCGCGATGATGGCTACACTATTGAAACCGGAGCCATACGCATATCGCCCATTGTGATCATACAGTTCAGCGAGCACAAGCTCCTTGCGGTGAACGAAGAAGTAATCCACGATCATGATGCCGCCGATGGGGCCGAGCAAGCTGCTGTACGCGATGAGCCATGTAAAGATGTAGCCGCTGGGATCGGCGATAAGCTTCCACGGCATGATGAGGATTCCGACTACGCCCGTGATGTACCCACCCTTCTTGAAATCGATGCGCGCCGGTGAAAGGTTGGCAAAGTCGTTGGCGGGGCTGACGATGTTGGCGGCAATGTTGGTGGCGAGCGTGCTGATGGCCACGCAGATCATCGCCACGCTAACAAGGACCTTGCTATCGAACCGCCCCGCGAGCACCAGCGGATCCCAGATGGTGGTGCCATAGATGATCGTCGTAGCGCTGGTGACCACCACGCCGATGAAGGCGAACATCGTCATGCTCGGCGCTAATCCGATCGCTTGACCGGTCACTTGCGCGCGTTGGCTTTTCGCGTAGCGCGTGAAGTCCGGGATGTTGAGCGAGAGCGTGGCCCAGTAGCCGACCATGCCCGTTACCGCTGGGAAGAAAAAGGTCCAGAATTCAGCATTGGTGGCGAACTTGGAAGGTTGCGCGAGGATCGGGCCAAGGCCATCTGCGGCATCAACGGCCCACCACAGCAGGGCAAGCGCGGCCAATGGAAGGAAGATCGCCTTCACCACGAGCAGCCTTTTGATCACATCAACACCATAGTAGACCACCACCATGTTCAACAGCCAGAACAGGATGAACGCGATCGCCGGGCCGGTTCCAAGTCCTAGCCATTCAGGCAGGAATTGCGGAAGGTGGATGGCATCGCCCAGCCAAACCTTGATCATCAAGTAGAGCGAATGGCCGCCGATCCACGTCTGGATACCGAACCAGCCACACGCCACGATAGCGCGCAGCAACGCCGGGATGTTCGCGCCCTTCGTACCGAAGCTGGCACGCGCCAGCACCGGGAACGGGATACCGTACTTCGCCCCGGCGTGACCATTCAGGATCATCGGCACCAGCACGATGGCATTTCCCAGAAAGACCGTGAGGATCGCCTGCCACCAGTTCATGCCACCCTCGATCAGCGAACTGGCGAGCATGTACGTGGGGATGCACAGGCTCATGCTGATCCACAGCGCGGCGTAGTTCCAGGTGGTCCACGTACGTTTGGCGGGTGGGACGGGCGCGAGGTCTTCGCTGTAGAGGGAACTGGGGGCCAAAGTGTCCGATGCTGCTTCGTTGCGCATGATTTGCTGATTCGATGATTAGCGAATTAGCGGATGGAATGCCTAGAGGACGTGCTACCGTTCCTTGACGAACACCAATGTAGTCGGCTGGATCGAACGTTGGCCACGGAAGCGTGTACTTCGTAGTACATGGGCCGCCACACCACCCTTCTTCTTGTTTACGGGCTGCTATGCATTTCGCACACTCGGGCACAAAAAGCCGTCTACTTCCCGGTGCGTGGCGTTACCTGGCCTGTATGTGAGAACGTGTCCGATGGTTTTGTCCAGCAAGTACGTCAGGTGCTCGCTGATAGCGCGAAGATGTTCCCGGAATACCCGGAACCCGTGCCCTTCACCTGCGATCTGCTCAAGGGCCTTCAAGACGCGATGGCCGATGATTCCATCCGCTACCACTTCGAGCACCTCTCCCAACGCTATTGGAGGACCGACCCGCACTACCGTAGCGTGGAGCGTTACATCGACCGGCACCTGGATCTTCACCTGGCCATTGCGGCCACCGGACATTACTTCTGCGATGTACGGATCATGGGGTTGAAGAAGCTCCATGACCATCGGCGCATGCGGCCGCTAGTGTGCGCGACCACAGAGCACTACGTCCAACTAGAGAAGCAGGATCGGCAAGTCGTTCGCTACTTGATCCACGTGTTGGAGAACACACCATGGAGCATCCCCGGCAGCGAGAACGCGACTATCCACGATGTTTACATCAACGAGATCGTGCGAACGCTGGACCTCTTCACCGGCCAGTTCCACCCTGGCCCGAAAGACGCTCGGGTGCGGTCGACCATCCCCGATGCGGACCTGCAAGCTGCGCTGAAGGATTGGCGGAAATGGCTGGACGAATGAGGTGGTTCGTGGCATTGTTCATCTGCCTTAACACGGTTGCCGAAGCGCAGAATGCCGTGTCATTCGCAAAGGCCATGGAGCACGACTCGCCCCGCGCGCTGGACCGCTGGATGAAGAGCGAACTGCATGATCATCGCAAAGGCACGCGTGTGATCACGCCCAGCGGCAGCTACACGGTACACCACACCACCTACGATAGTCTTACCGCTTGGCTACGCCGCCAGCCGGCTGTTGTGGATGCCGAATGGGACCGCTGCATCGGTAAGCTGGACCTCTGGCCGGGGCACTCCACCATCGGTGTGCGCGTGCGGCTCGGTGGCGTGGTGCGCGAACGTTGCTACACGCTGCAGGAAGGCAGAACCGGGACCATCAACCTACCCGGCTGGCGACCGAAAGTGCGGAAGTCGCGAGAGGAGTTGAAGATTGTGGGAGTAAGGGAATGCGCGGGGTTCATAGCCGAGCAGCAGGGGTATTGCATTAAGCCACACTAACCCAACTCGCGGGGCGAATCAGGACCAGCGGCTATCGGATATCTTGTAACCGATACTCGAACACCCCGAACCGTGGCTATTGGACCTTCAACTCAATTCGAAACCGATCCGGACAAGATCGACTGGCTCGCCGCATATGAAGACAAGGCTTATATGAATCATCTCGCCGTCGCGCTGGTAGTCTTCGGTGCGGAACGATTCAAAGCTGCACGCATCATCAGCGGAATTCCACATCTGGAGGCGATACATACTCAACACAAGAAAGGCATTATCACGTTGGACACTGCCGCAAAGTCAGTGCTGCCTTTCATGATGGATTGGTTGATCGATGAAATCAGGATCTGCCTCTTCTTTGAGAACTTCATGAAAGCCGAGCTCATCAGCCAAGGTGCGATAATTCACACTTTTCGCGACCCGAATCCACTGCCGAAGCGACGCTGGTGCTGGCAGAAGCAGAAGCTCTCGAAGGCTCAACAACTTCATCGAGCGCAACAGAAGAATCCCATCGATGCCAGAAGCATCGCAGACAACGGCATCATCAAAGAACCTCATCGAACAACGATCACGATGGAGCTGATGATGAGCAAGAACTATCAGCAGACTATTCGCATTCCGGCAGAGGTTCTGGAAGTTGTGAAACGATACAACCGAAATAGGAATAAGCTTCACTTAACCAGTGAGGTCGGTGGCCAATTAGGAACGAAGCTCATTGACGAACTCAAGCTACTCGATGCATTCGTCGATCAACAGCTAAAGCGGATCGTGCATTCCTAAGCGGCGATGCACTATGTCGGTGAGATTGTGCGCATTTCGCGTGACGGATTGCAGCGTAAAGCCCGCAAGCGAGGAGGAACGACGAGTGCGGACTTGGAGCGAAAATCCGGACACTGAGGCTTTGCGCGGGGGCACGCCCAAACCATCGAGTCAGCTAATCCGCTAATCGACCTCATCAGCTAATCAAACACACACCTCATCCGCAATGCTCACCGCCTTGCCGATGATCTCCATCCCCTCATCGATCCCCGCCTTGTCGATGCACAGCGGCGGTGCCACGAAGATCCAGTTCCAGCGCACGAAGGTGAACATGCCCAGTTCGTTGATCTTGGCAGCCACCTGGTTCATCACGGCCATCTCCTCGGGCTTTGCGTTCCACGGTGCAGTGGGCTCCTTGGTCTCTCGGTTCTTCACCAGTTCGATGCAACCCAGAAGCCCGGTGTTGCGGAAGTCGCCGATGCTCGGGTGTTTCTGCGCAAGCTTCGCCACGCTCTCATCAACGTACTTGCCCATCGCTGCGGCATTGGCAACGAGGTCTTCTTCCTTGTAGATGTCGATGACGGCGTTTGCGGCTGCGCAAGCCACGGCGTGCGCGCTGTACGTGAGACCGATGGGCAGCGGCTTGTCGTCGAAGTGCTTGATGATCTCCTCGCGTACGATGAGGCCGCCGAGCGGGATGTACCCCGCCGTGATGCCCTTCGCCATGCACAGTATGTCCGGCACCACGCCGTGGTGATCGATGCCGAACCACTTGCCGGTGCGCCCGAAGCCGCTCATTACCTCATCGCAGATGGTGAGGATACCGTAGCGGTCCGCGATGGCCTTCACGCCTTTCCAGTAGCCCGGCGGGTATTTGATGCAACCGCTGCTGCCGCTCTCGCCTTCCAGCATGATCGCCGCGATCAGGTTCGGGCCTTCGTACTTCACGATGCGTTCCAAGTGAGCCAGCGCGTTCTCGGTGCATTCCACGGGCGTCTTACTGTTCCACGGACAGCGGTAGAAATACGGGTTCTCCACGTGGATGATGTTCGGCACACCCTGGCTGTCGTGCGGCAAACCGCGTGGATCGCCACCAGCACTGAGCGCACCGTATGTAGCACCGTGGTAGCTCTGGTACAGCGTGATGATCTTGTGACGGCCGGTGTACAAGCGAGCAAGTTTCATCGCATGCTCGATCGCTTCCGTGCCGCCATTGGTGAAGAAAGTACGGTTGAGCGAACCTGGTGTGATCTCCGCCAACGTCTTGCCCAGTTTGCCGCGCGCCTCGGTGATCATGCCCGGATGTACGTAGCTCACCTCCGCCATCTGCTTTGCCACGGCCTCCGCCACCTTCGGATGCCCGTGCCCGATGTTCACGTTCATCAACTGCGAACTGAAATCGATATAGCGCTTGCCGCTGCGCTCGTAGAGGTAGATGCCCTTGGCGCGCTCGATGTTCAACGGCGCGAGGCCGCTTTGCTTGCTCCAGGAAAAGATGGTGTGCTCGAGATTGTCCTTGAGGATCTCGGCAGGATTGGTCGATGTCAAAGTGCTCATTGTGTAGTTCGGTATGGAACGCAGATGACGCAGATCAAGCTGATGCACGCAGATAACGCGACAAGAAGAATTTCAAATCAGCGTTCATCTATTCCATCTGCGTCATCAGCGTTCTATTCAGGACATCCAGTTCGTCTTCCCCTCCGGATTCCACTTCGTCGTGGTCTTCTTCAGTTGCGTCCAGAATTCGATGCTGCTCTTCCCGGTGATGTCACATGTGCCGAACTTACTATCGTTCCAACCGCCGAAGCTGAAGGGTTCGCGTGGCACGGGCACGCCGATGTTCACGCCGATCATGCCGGCGCTGGCGCGTTCCATCACTTGACGGGCTTGCCCGCCGCTTTGTGTGAAGACGGCGGCGGCATTGCCGTATGGGTTCGCGTTCTCGATGGCGATGGCGGCATCCAGGTCCTTTGCGCGGATGATGCTGATCACCGGACCGAAGACCTCTTCTTGTGAGATGCGCATGTCGGCGGTCACGTGGTCGATGATGGTGGGCCCTAAGTAGTAACCGTCCTTCGCTCCTCCTTCAACCTGTGGGTTGCGGCCATCGAGCAACACTTTCGCTCCGGCCTTCTCCGCTTCTGCGATGAAACCGAGAATGCGTTCGTACGAAACCTTGCTGATCACCGGACCAAGGTTCTTGCCGGGGATGAGTTTCTTCGCTTCGATGATCATCTGGTTGATGATGTGATCTACACCACCGATACCGACCATCTGTGCAGCGGCCATGCAGCGTTGTCCTGCGCAACCGCTCATGCTGGCGACCACGTTGCTCGCTGTCATTTCGAGATGTGCATCCGGTAGAACGAGCAAGTGGTTCTTAGCGCCGCCGAGGCAGAGCGCCCGTTTCAAGGTGCTCGTGGCGCGGATGTAAACGATCTTGGCCACCTTGGTGCTGCCTACGAAGCTCACGGCCTTGATCCCGGGGTGATCGCAAATGGCCTCCACGATCGTGCGGTCGCCATTCACGACGTTGAAGACGCCATCGGGCAGACCCGCTTCCTTCAGCAACTGAGCGATGCGAATGGAGCTGATCGGCACCACCTCGCTCGGCTTCAGGATCATCGTGTTACCGAGCATCAACGCGTTCGGTATGGTCCAGTGCGGCACCATGTTCGGGAAGTTGAACGGCGCGATGCTCGCCACCACGCCTAACGGTTTCCTTTCAATTCGGCACTCCACACCTTTGCTCACTTCCAGCACTTCTCCTTGGATGAGCTGCGGCAGACTGCACGCGAATTCGCACAGCTCCATGCTCTTGTCCACCTCGGCATACGACTCGTCCATCGTCTTGCCGTTCTCGGTGTGTACCAGCACGGCCAATTCCTCGCGGTTCTTCCACAGCAGTTCGCGGTAGCGGAAGAAGATCTGCGCACGCTCCTTGATCGGTGTTCCGCTCCATGCGGGGAACGCGGCTTCGGCGGCTTTTACGGCTTTGTCCAGGTCGCTGGCGGTGCTGAGCAATACCGTACTGATAACGGTGCCATCCAGCGGCGAATGCACATCCATGCGCTGCTGACCGTTCGCATCGGGTTTGCCGGCGATGTAATTCTTGGTCTCGTTGTACTTCAAGGTCTGGGTGGCCATGGGGATCGCTCTAGTATCCGTCGAAGATAATGAAGCAGTTGGGCAGCCGATCACATCGGAACTGTGGAAGATCGACTTCTACCTTCGCGGTACGAACCCGACCAGAACATGCCTTCCGTAGACATCCTCTCCAAAGTCGATCTGCAGATGCTCGACAACGCCATCAACGTGGTAAAACGCGAGATCGAAAGCCGTTACGACCTGCGCGGTACGAACAGCACCATCGAAGTGGACAAGAAGGCGCTCACCATCAAACTGAGCACCGAGGACCACATGAAACTGGATGCCGTGCTGGACATCCTTTTGGAGCGCAGTGGCAAACAGAAAGTGGATGTGCGCAGCTTCGACCTGAAGGAAGAGCCCGTACCCAGCGGAAAAACGCTCTACCGGATCATCAAGGTGAAACAAGGCATCGATCGGGAGACCGCCAAGAAGATCAGCAAAGCGATCAAGGACAGCGGCCTTAAAGTGCAGCCCCAGATCATGGACGACCTGATCCGCGTGAACGGCAAGAAGATCGACGACCTACAGGCGGTGATGGCCCTTTGCCGGGAGAAGGATTTCGAGATCCCGCTGACCTTCGATAACATGAAGAGCTGAGCAGGCAGCGAACAGATCCCCTGCCGCGTCATAGAACTGCAACCCGAACGCCCATGCGATCAGTGCTACTCTCCCTCGTTGCGGTCACCTTCTCTTTCCTGTTCACCCAGCATACGGCCGCACAGACTTACTATTATATCGATGCCATCAGCGTAGACCCCGCTGAACCGACCACGGCGGACAACATCACGATCTCGCTGGCAGGACAGCTCAGCAGCACCGGTGCAACCATCGTTTCCACCAACTACATGCTGATGGGCAACATCGTTCACATCAGCGTGAACGCTGCTGATCCCGGTGGCCTAAGCGTTCTTGTACCGCATACCGAGGAGGTGGAGATCGGCACGCTGCCAGCAGGCTCGTATGGTATCCTCGTGGACGGCGACTTCATCCTGGACTCTGCACCGGAATTTCAGCACAGCTTCAACGTGACCGAGGCTGGCGGCCCGAACTGCGCTGATCTCACCATCGTTTCCGTGCAATGGGCCACGTTCAACGACACCTCCATTTGGGTACACGTATTGAACGAAGAGGTCGGCTTTGACTACCCTGCTTTCGTATTGCTGAATGCCGAGGGTGACACCATTGCGCGGGAAACACCAAATTTCTTCGCGATCGCCGCCGAGAGCTGGCATACGCTGGAGATCCATCCAGGCGCAGAGCTCCCGGTGGGGGAGTTCACGGGAAGCCTTCACCTGTGGACCGGTTTCTTCAGCGAGTTCGTTTGCTCTTGGGACATGAACATCGACCTCTGTCCCGCTTCCGAGTGTGTGACCGTACATCCCTATATCGGCAATTTCGGAGGTGCCGTGGTGGATGGCAGTTTCGCTTGGTCGATCAACGATGATGTGGGCTCAGTGGCCAACGGCACCTTCGCGCTCAGTGGCGAGCAGCAGTCCGATGAGGCCGATGTGTGTTTGCCCCCGGCGAACTACACCTTGGTGGTGACCCCGCTGCAGGAACCGGCTGGCGGCCAGCTCGTGATCGGTATGGGTGGCGAAGCATGGGGCGATGCCGTACAGGAGCCGTTCCCACAGGTGATACCCTCCCAACCGCTCGTGTTCGATGTAGTCCCGGGTTGCTTCGATGGCATGAATGGCATCGATACACAGGGGATGTATGAAGACCTACTTGAGGTGCGTTGGTTGACCGGTACCGTGGAACTACGAAGCCTGGATGGGAAAACGCTGGGCGTGGTTGACGTAAGGGATGTTCTCGGCCGTCTGGTGTTCACCACGAACGCGACGAACGATCGGATCCGTATCGAATTGAGCACCTTCGGCCCGTATGTGATCCAAGCGCGCGATCGAGCGGTGAAGTTCCTCGCTGGAGGAAATTGAATCGACCGCAGATGTAGGCTGGGAAGAGCATGCGCTCGTGTTGCATCCTTGCGGATCTTTGCCCCGCCCGATGCTACGGATCCTCGCCTCCACGTTCCTCGCCCTCTGCGTCTGCAGCGGCTCTTTCGCACAAACGCATCGCATCACCGACGCGAACAGCAACCTTTGGATCTCGCATTGGGGCGACCACCGTTTCCACGATCGGTGGAGCTTCCATACTGAAGGCCATTGGCGTCGCACGGACCTTGGCGAACACTGGCAACAATTGCTTCTGCGCCCAGCGATCAACTTTCACCTGAACGATCAGGTGCTGATCACGCAGGGCTACAGCTATTACATCAACCATACCTATTCCACCTACCCGATCCGTTTCCAGAACTGGGAGCATCATCTATGGCAACAGATCCAATTGACGCAGGCGATCGGGCGGGTTCGGATCCAACATCGATTTCGGATGGAAGAACGTTTCATCGCCAGGCTGAATGCCGATGCTGACGAGCCTTCGCGTGCCGTATTCGACTCTTATGGCTATCAGAACCGCTTCCGCTACCGGGTGTGGGTCACTGTACCGCTAGGCGGTCATGAAAAGGTGGCCCCCGGTGTGTTCTCCGTGAATCTTTACGATGAGGTGTTCTTGAATTTCGGTGACCCCACCCGCCTGGATCACATCAACCAGAACCGGATCTCGGCACTACTTGGCTATCAGGTCAACAAGGAATTGAATGCGCTCGTTGGCTATCTCCATCAAACCATCCAACGGCCTGGCGCCGCAGCAGGCATCGATCTGTTGGAACTGAATTCCACGATCCACCTAGCACTGGTGTACAACATGGACCTTCGCAAAGCGAAGGCACCAACGACACCCTGAAAAGGCGAAGCCCGCCTTACGGGGCGGGCTTCTCATGTTCCTGATCTCCGGGCTTACGGGCTCGAACAGGGACTTTTAACGCCGCGAGGCTGATGTCCCCTGTGATCAGGTGTGCCTTTGGCCAGCTTCACACGGCCTCTGAATGCTCTTACGGATCAATCCTTTGAAGAGTTTCATTTAAGCGATCATCGTTCCGAATGTCAAGTACATTCTTTCATCAATATCCTTTCTCCAACACCTGCGCCAAGACTAGAACATCGGATCGCCCTTCAGGAAAAGGACGAAGATGAAAGTCATGATGAAATGATGGAACACCAGCAAAGCCGTGGCTACCGTAAGCACCGTTTTTCCGCTGGAGTTGAGTTCTGGGAACAGCTTCTTGTTATTCACCACGATGATGGGCAACGGGATGGTCGCCAGCAGAAAAGTGACCGCCAATGCCTTGAAGAGCACCACATTGTCCAACAAACCGAAGAACAAGTGGGCATAGTAGAACACGAATCCGGCGAAGGACAAGAGGCCTAGGCGGACGAAAAGTCGTGCTTCTGTGACCATTTTACTTTTGCTTTCCATCACAAAAGACGCACGCCATCTAGGGGGTTGCGTCCATTGCGCTCATACGTTATCCACAAGAACAGGTTCGGATCGGGATCCCAACGGAACTGGGCAACCCGAGCGATAAATGCGCGTCAGGCCCATCACAGCCAAGGCGCAACCCGCAGCCAACCAAGGCCAGGGATAGTCCATGGGCACATAGTCCTGTCCGTGCTGTAATGCATGGGAGCGGTTCAGTGCCATGGCGTCCATGTCCATCAGTGCTTCCAAGCCGAAAGACCGCATGAGCGGGTCGATGGTGAAGGACACGACCATCAACAACGCTCCGGTGATCAACAATGCCCATGACCATCCATCTACGAGACGTGATGTGCTTTTGGATCTGCCACGGAAGATGATCAGCGCCAGGGCGATCAGGCCCAACGATATCACACACGGCGCCCACACCGGTCCCACCCACGGAACGGGGACGAGGAACAGTAGATCCCGGCTTGCAAGACCAGAAGGCCAGCCCAACAGCACCTTCAACCACAGGTAGTAGAAAATATCCCAAACACCGAAACCGAAACAGAACCAGGCGAAGCGCTCCAGCGCCGATCGGGTTACCAATGCACCCGGAACGAGCAACATCAACAAGGTGGCCAGTTCGCGGAGAACCTCGGTATTCACCAATGCGGGGTCCATGGCCACAAGCGGGAAATCGAATCCTTCGGGATAGTACAGAGCGCGCAGGTAAACGACTACGGCGCTTTCCAGAAATGCCATGGCGATGAAGAAAGCGGTCATCCAAACGAAAAGTCTCTTGATATCAGCGCGCATGATGAGCGATATTGAGGTCGGTGATCAGTGCCCGATGATCACTGCCGGCAATGACGGATGTTCGCAAGGCTGCAGGGCTGATGCCGCTCGATACCAGGACATGATCCAAAGGGATCAAAGCCAATGGTCCGATCGATGGCCAAGTGCGTTGCATCATCGGTGTGGTGGAACGAAGACCTGACCGTGAGCAGAAGCGCATGAATGCCTGATCCCATGGGACCGTGTTCAGATCACCGACCACGATCGTGGCCGTATCGCCGTCAGCCAGGTGATCGCCCAGTCTGATCAACTGTTCGTTACGTCGGCGGAAATGGCCGTAGCTGATGGGTGAGGTGGCATGGACCGACAAGAGGCGAACGGGAACATCATCCACATCCAGGAAAGCCTCAATGAAGGGAGCTCCGGCGACCGTGATCGTTCGCACGAGTCTGAATGGGCGCTTGCTGAATAGCGCGATGCCGTAGCAATTGGTCCGCGGTTCCATATGAACGAACGGATACTGCTGAAGCAGACCATCCCTAAGCGCACGCGCCCAGTCTGGCCCTACCTCTTGGACGGAGACCAGATCCGCATCGCTCTGCAGAACCTGGGCGATGGCCTCCTCGAAAGCGGCATTGGGTTGCAGCACGTTCATATGGAACACGCGGATATCGGGTCGATCCTTAGCTGGCAACAGTGCCACATGTGGTACTTGGATCTGCACCGCCATGATACCGCAACCCAGCAACGCGGCCTGAGCGACCCACCATCGCTTCCGGAAGGCGGCGAACAGCGAAATGAACAACGCCAGGATCGTTGAGGGCACAATGAACGAACGAGCCAACATGGGAACATAAGCGTCCGGTGAGAAGGCGATCACAACGGCCAGGGTGAGCAAGGCCATGGCCAGCAATAGCTCGCGAGATCCTGTTCTCATTTCGCGACGATGGTGTTCCATTCCTGAGCCATCCGATCGATCCGGCGCAGCACCAGCCACAGCGGCAGCGCACCGAAAACACCGAAGGATGCATCCACGCAGCGCCAGAAGAAGGGAATGCCACGCAAAGGCGCCCAGAAGAAGGCCAGCGGCAATACGAGCAGACAACACAGTAGTCCCCATTGGATGACCCATCGGTTGCGTACCGGATCACGGTATGGCCCGATGAACGCCAATGCGATCACGATGTGTGCGAACGCCAACCAATCGGTCCCATAGAACAGCATGGGATACGTGGATCCGACATGTCCCACGGCCTCCGCGGCGTAAGCAGCCCAGCCGGACCACGGCGCGCCCCACGGTTGGGAGACCCTCGCAAGCCAGGCAGTACCCCACTCGAGCGGCACAGCTGTGAGGCCACTGACGATCAAGGCCACCATGAAAATGACCATCCAGATGCGGATGTAGACGATATCCTTATTGCGCCCCATTGTCACATTCAATTCGTTATTGCCAGCGCTTCAAGTCCTTCTGCGGTTCGCAGGTCGGCCAGATTACGCTCCTGCCAGGTGGCATTTTCAAGGCGATGCACGAATCGGTCCCGTTTCGCATCCAATGCTGTGCGAAAAGCGCCGATATCGAGGTGATCCACCCAACGGACCTGATTCTGGCGATGTTCCTGCATCTGGGCTTCCACCTTGTGGATATCGGCATAGATCAGCGGCAACACCTTATCGCTCATCTCGAGGTAATTGTCCACATCGATCTCGCCTTGGTTCCAATGGCGCAGGTTGTACTGCACGATCATGCCGTCCCAATTCACCGTGCTCAAGAACACCAACGCGGCGAACGCAGCCCATCCATTCACGCGGGCCAGGTAGAACAAGCTCTTGCGATCGCGGATCTTGATGAAGAGCGTGATCAATCCCACCAGCACGAGCAGCAGGAATACGATCACGCCGATGCGTTTGTACGCCAAGCCGTGGAAGGAGATGTAGTGGTAGTTGCGCAGGAAGACGGAGATCCCGAGGATGAAATTCTGCACCACCCACACGGTCGCGAGTGTCTTCAAACCCTTGCTGCGCCAATAGAAATTCTGGTTCTTCCTGAAGATATGCATGAGGATGATCATGCTCAGCAGGATACTGATGATGAGGATCCACGTGCCTTCGTGCACGAATTGTTTCAAGCTGAAGCCCTGGGGCACCTGGAATCCGAACCACACCCAATCGATATCGATCACGTTGACCACGACGAGCAGCAGATTCACCGCAACGAGCAGTATCATGTACATGCGGCGCTCGCGTTCCAAGGGATCCATGGACAGCGGTACCATCCAATGCGGCCTTTTGGAGCGTACGCGCACGAGCACATCGCTGAGCCGTTGTTCCAGATGCACCACGGAATCCGGCATAGCTCGTAGCAACAGGCCCCCACAGACCACAGCACCGAAAAGCAAAAAGAGCGTATGAGCCGTTAGTACGCTCTCGAAGAAGTCACCCAGCAGTTGCAGAAAAGCGTCCATGAAACCGGCCGTCAGTTCATCGAATTTGGGATTGCCAGCCCGGTACAACTGCGTGAACAACAAAAGCAGGAAGAAGGGCAGTACCCCCAGTTTGAACCAGCGCCAGCCCTTTCGAGGTGCACCACTTGTGGGAGCCAGACGATCCAGGCCCGCTATGGCGCTCAGCGGTGTCATTATGAAGCTTGCCACTGCCTGCAGCCCGGCGAAGAAAAGTGAACGAAGAAGGGGCTCGTGAGCGAGCGCGGCAGCCACGACGAGAGCGATCACGGACGCGATGATGGAAATGATGCTGTTGTGGACGAAAACCATGGCACCTGCGACCAGCGCACCAAGCAGACCGAAGCGCGCCGCTACCGAAAGGCCGCTCCAACCGTAACGTTGCTTGAGGAACAGCGCAACGCAGAAGTTGAAGAGCAGCATGTTCAACCCGGGGGCACATTCCCAGAAGAGCAGATCGAACAGGGCGGTGGCCACGCCCACGGTGAGCAGCGGGATCCACGCTTTGCGTGCAGTAACGGTGGCGAAAGTGGCGGCAGCGGACATGGGTCAGGGTCTTGGGATCAAACGTTCGATAGCTTCCAAATGGGTTCGAAAGGCTTTCGCGCCGGTAACGGAGGACTTGTAACTCGTATTGGGTCGCTTCCCAACGAATCGCTTTCGCACCTGCACGTACTTCAACTCTTCCAGAGCAGACAGATGGCTGGCAAGGTTGCCGTCCGTGACACCCAGCAGTTCTTTCAGTCGGGCATGGTCCACCCAGTCGTTCACCACGAGCACCGCCATGACACCCAGGCGCACACGGCTCTCGAAGGCTTTATTCAGCTGCTCGATCATGCGTTCTGCTCTGTACCGCGTTCGTAGCGCAGGTACATCAAACCACCGTAGAAGATGTGGAGCACCCCGAAACCGATGGCCCAGAACAAGAGCCCGGCTTCCAACCAGAACATGGCCACGATACCCAGAGCGAGTTCGCTCATGCCCAGCCAGCGGATCTCATCCAGGGTATACTTGCTCGCATTGAAGAGTGCCAGGCCATAAAAGATGAGGGTGGCCGGAGCTACCAATCCTGGCAGACCATAATAGAACAAGGCCAGGCAGAATAGGCCGCCCACGCCCAATGGCACCAACATGTTCACGACCAGGCGTCGCGCGCTGGAATCCCACAGATGTTGACCCGTGCGACGGCTACGCCGCCAGGTGAACCAGAATGCCCCGAGCAGAGCCATGAAGAGAACCAACCCTGCGTCCATGATCAACGTGACACGCAGATCGTGCAACGGGGAGTAGCCACGCTCCAATCCATAGGTAAGGAAGTCCGCATCTGGGGTGAGCGCATCGTTGATATGGAACCTTGCGAGCGTTGCACCGAACAGCGCCACCACCCCTGCTACTACACCGCTGAGACCGCTCAAGCTGAGGAATCGGGTGCTGCGCTCCATCAGACCACGGATGTGGGCGAGTTCTTGGGAGGGGTCGTTGTGGGTCATTCTCAAAGTACTTTGCACTACAAAGTAACGGGATCGAGATCGACCTATTGCATGGTCGTCGAAAAAGAATGCCTAGTGGACCGAAAGCGCGGCCAGTACGGCGCCCAAGAGTACAGCGACGAAGCGCGTGGCATTGAAGCGATGGTCCGGGGCGCTCTCGAAGATGATGGTGGTGCTGATGTGCAGCAACATACCTATTGCCAGTCCCAGCATATCATGCAAGAAACCATGGCCCTCTTGCCCACCGATGAGCAACCCCGTACCGATACCCGATGGTGCGGCCAATGCGAACGTGACGAGCATGATCCAACTGGAAGCGCCACCCGTTCCGGAGCGCAGCAGTACTGTGGCCAAGGCTATGGCCATGGGCATCTTGTGCAGCAGAACGCCCAGAAGGAAAGGCAGATCGCCGGCCACCTCGGGATCCGCGAACGGGATGCCTTCGGCGAAGGAGTGCAGACAAAGACTGAGGAGCGTTACCACCGGAAGTGCCTTTCCACCATGGAAATGCATGTGCCCGTGTTCGATGCCATGACTGAAGAACTCCAGCACGACCTGCAACAGAAATCCACCGAGCACCCAGAATCCGATGTGACTGCCCTCCTCGGCATACAATTCCGGAAGCATGTGCAGGAATACCACGCCAAGCAGGAATGCTCCGCTGAAAGAGAGCAACAGGCGCAACCACTTCGCTTCGGGACGCAGCACCTTCACCAAGGCACCGGCCAGCATGGGCAAGAGGAAGAAGGCAAGAACGGTGGTCAGTGTCATCGGTCGGGTTTACGCATCCAGAGCACGAAACGCTGGGAGTTGATGGGGTCGAAAGGCGTCAATTCAGGTCCGTCGGTGCGATCCTCCACTTCGAATCCTGCCTCTCGGGCCATGGTCTCCAACTGATCCGGCCCAAGAGCCTGTACACGCTCCTCGAAGTGATGCACCTCATCGCCATCCTTCACCGTGATGCACTTGACCAGCACGCCATGCTCACAGGAACGGCGCAACTTGAAATCGACGCCCTCCTTCGAAACACGTTCCTCCGTCACCAGATCGCGGAGCACCGGACCGGTATTCATGAAATCGAGCACGAAGCGTCCTCCAGGCTTCAACGCCGTCCATACAGCGCGAAAAACGGCGTGATCATCCTCCAAGTCGTCGAAGTACCCGAGGCTCGTGAACAGACAGCAGACAGCGTCGAACGTCCCAGGTCTGAAAGCCTGGCGCATGTCATGCACAGCGAACTCCGCATGAGGCACGAGCTCTTTCGCCTCGGTGATACTGGCCTCGGAGATGTCCACACCAGTGACCTGAAGCCCGGCCTCGGCGAAGAAATACGCATGCCTGCCTCGGCCGCAGGCCAGGTCAAGGATCCGCGCACCACCAGGCAACTGCCAGTGCTCCAGGATAGCCTTCACCCACTGGCGCGCATCCTCCACATCGCGGTGCCCATAGAGCAGCGAGTAGTAGCGAGTGCCGAACCAATGTTTGAACCAGCCCATGGGCGAAAAGGACCGCGAAAGTACCCGCCCGGCCCCGGGTTGACAATTCCGTGGAAAACTCCTTCCTCGCCGGTCCGTCCTGGCCGTGCGTGGGCGTGTTCTTTGTAGGGCTGGCCACCCATACAAGATGCTTCAACGGATCCACGACCTCTACGACGAATTGGAGCGGCAACGTGTCATGCTCTCTTTCAAAGGAGCCTTGTCCCCTGAACTGGTCACCGCCCTACTGGGTATCGTAGAGCGCAAGATGGAAGGGATCGAACCCGACGCACGCACGCGGAAGCGCGTTTTCAATGTGGTGATGGAGTGTCTCCAGAACCTCTACCACCACAATTCCAATCTGCGTTTGAAGGATGGCAAAGCCGAATCCACGACCGACCCACATGGGGTGGTCATGATCGCGCATCTGGACCAAGGCTACCAGGTGCTCACTGGCAACTTCATGGCAGGGTCCGAGGTGGAGACCCTGAAAGGACATTTGGACCGTATCAACGCCTTGCCACCCGATCAATTGCGCGAATTCTACCGCGAGACCCTCGCCGATGGCACTTACACCAAGAACGGTGGTGGTGGCCTCGGCATGATCGATATCGCCCGCAAGAGTGGCGGTAAACTGGAGTACGGCTTCGTTCCTTACGACAAGGACAACGCCTTCTTCAGCCTTAATGTGAACGTGACCACCTAGACCGAACGACCATGTCAGCGCTATTCCTGGAAGGATCTCCCAAAACCCCACACGTCAACTTCGATCCGGAGACGGGCATGTTGGAACTGAAAGGCCGTTCCATCCCCGAGAACTCCATCGATTTCTATAAGCCCCTGATCGACTGGCTCGACAAGTACGGGCGTTCACCCAAGTCGAAGACCGCACTGCACGTGCAGTTGGAGTATTTCAACACGAGCTCCTCCAAGTGCATCTTGGATCTTTTCAAGAAGCTCGAAGGTGTGCGCGCCACAGGAAACGAGGTCACGGTGCTCTGGCACTATGAAGCCGATGATGAAGACATGTTGGAAGCCGGTGAGGACTATGCTGGCATCATCAACATCCCCTTCAAGATGATCCAGATCGAAGAAGTGGACGGTAAGAAGCAGTAGTCGACCGAACCTTCCGTAGCCCTTCCGCCCAACGGTGGAGGGGCTTCTTCATTCAATGGCTTCCCTTCGAAGGGATCAGCTTCATCAGCCTCGGGAACACCTCGTAGTAGAGTGTGAGGGCCAGCGCCAGGCACATGCCCCACAAGACGAGCACGTTCGCCCAGAGCGTGGGGAAACGAACACCTGAGAACCACTTGGCCGGTGCGTAGAAATGGGCACCGAAGAATCCGCTGCGAACGGGCTCCAAGTAGATCGGATCGCTCTTCTGCACCAGTTCACCTCGATCGGCCACGATCACGTTCACATCGTTCTTGTTCGTCACCACATCGGCCAGGCTTTCGTTGCGGAAATCATCCAGCAGATGGAAATACGCGAGGCGCAGCTCCGGCGTGGCCGTCATCTCAGCGATGCGGGCCTCCTTCTCGGCCTCGGATGCTTTATACACGTTGCGATAGTGCTGGGTGAGAACTCCCAGACTGGCCTCCAACTCATCCAACACGACCTCGTTCACACGACCGCGTTCCAGATCGTCGATGCGCGCGAAGGCATAGCCCTTCACCTGGATGGACTCCTTGCGCAGTTCTGTGCGAAGCAGGTTCAATTCATAGTCCAGATCCACACCTTCCGTGTAGCCTTGTACGGCACGGCGCACGTTGCCCACGCTGTTCTCCAGTTCGCGCACCCACAGGTCCTTCTTCCAGTTCGCCGTCTTCATCCGCTGATCAAGCGCATAGAACTCGCGCTCGTAGCGGTTGTCCATGAACTGGGTCACGGCCATACCTTCATAGGCCCAGCGCGAGGCCATGATGTTACCAAGCACCGGCACGCTGCGCTCCGAGGCGAACCACGGATGCAGCTTGTCAAACTTCACGATGATGCCGCTGAAGAGCAGCTGCGGAATGATCAGCACCGGGATCATGATGTAGATCACCTTGGCGCTGTTGAAGCTCGCGCTGACGTTCAAGCCCAGCACGTTCGCGAAACACGAGGTGCTGAAAAGCAATAGCCAGTGCTGCAGGTGTTGCCCCTGGATGTCGAGCACCGCGTGACCGATCATCACGAAGAGGGCGGTCTGGATCGCTGAGATCAGGAAGAGGATGCCCACCTTGCTCATCAGGTAGCTCATCCAACTGAGATCAAGGAATTTCTCGCGCGCCAGGATCTTCCGGTCGCGGATGATCTCCTCGGCGCTCACCGTGAGACCGAGGAACAGCGCCACGATCACCGAGATGAAGAGGTACTGCGGGATGTTGTCGTTCTGGCGGAAGATATACTCCCCTGCCGTGCCATGTCCCGTGCGGTAGAACTTCAGGAAGAAAGCCATGAGGAAGGCCAAAGCCGGCGCCTCCAGAACGTTGATGAGCACATACTGACGGTTGGCCAGTTTGCTCAACAGATCGCGTTTGAAATAGACCTTCAACTGGCGGATCTTGTCCGGTACGGCGAAGGTGCTCTTGGGCACAGTACGCTCCTCTGCGACCTGGGCGACACGTCCATCCATCTGCGCACGGAACACCTCGTTCCACGCTTCCGGACTGATGCGTCGCTGATCCGTCTCGTTCCCGTATTCGTCAACGAGCTTCGCTTCAAGGATGTTGAAGATCTGCTCGGGGTTCACATTGCCGCATGCACTGCATTGGCCCACCTCGCTGTTCACCTGACCGGTGACACGCTTGAAGTAGACCACTGCGTCAACAGGATCGCCGTAGTAGACCGGATGACCCTCCTGATCCATCAGCAACAGCCGATCGAACAACTTGAAGATGTCCGATGACGGCTGGTGGATCACCACGAAGACGAGCCTGCCTTTGAGCGCGAGCTCCTTCAGCAGGTCCATGATGTTCTCGGAATCGCGCGAGCTAAGGCCGCTGGTAGGTTCATCCACGAAGAGCACGCTCGGCTCGCGGATCAGCTCCAAGGCGATATTGAGTCGTTTGCGCTGGCCACCACTGATGGTCTTCTCCAGCGGGCTGCCCACCTTCAGATCCTTCGTCTCGTACAGGCCGAGTGTCTGCAACATGCGTAGCACGCGCTCGCTCACCTGCTGATCGTTCTGGTCGCCGAAGCAGAGCTTGGCGTTGTAGAAGAGGTTCTGATACACCGAGAGCTCTTCGATCAGCAGATCGTCCTGGCTCACATGTCCGATCACGCCACGGATACGGTCGCGTTCCGTATGCACGTCAACACCGTTGATCGTGACGTGACCACGACTGGGCTTCAAATTCCCGTTCAGGATGTTCAGCAGCGTGCTCTTGCCACTACCGCTGCCACCCATGATGCCGATGAGTTTGCCACCGGTCTCGGCGAGTTTCAATTCGTGCAGACCGAGCCTTCCGTTCGGGAAAGCATATTCGATCGCGTCCGCCTTGAAAACGATGCGCGAACGACTGCCCTTCTGCATGAACGCAGAGAGGATATCACTGTAGTAGATGGGCGCACCGTGTGGCGGACGCACGCTCGTGCCATTGCTCAGCACGTAGTGACTGTCGTTACCCATACGCTGGCCGTTCAGGAGAACGTCATCGTCACCTGTATAGCGCATCACGTACAGGTTCACGCTCGGCACGTGAAGCACCCGTATCTCGCCTTTCAATCCATGGGCATGGATGTGGCGCGCGTTCTGCATGCCATTGCTCATGGCTGCATCGATGTAGAGCAAGTGATTGGCATCCTCACGCTGCGCGCGCTGCCCATCCACGAAGATCCGGCACTTGGCGAAGTCCTCCTGACCGATGTTGAACGTCTCCGCCACCGTGGAAACGAATTCCGCTTCCTGTTCGCTCACCTCCTCGTTGCTGCGAATGAACTCCAGCAAATGCACCAGCACGACGAACTTCTGGCGTTGGTTCAGTTCCTCGTTCACCTGGGTGCAGATCTTGAGCACCTTCACCGAGTTGAGGGACGTGCGTTTACGGCCGGTGCGGCTCTGGCCACCACTGGCATGGAAGGCTTGTACGAAAGCCTGGTAGCGCGCCATGTGCGCCGCCGCCACTTCCGGACTGAACTGTTTGCGTAGGAAACGCTCCAGGATGGCAGCATTGTCCGGACGCGCGCCTTCGCCCACAGCATCGCCCTTGGCGATGATGGCGAACAGCTGCAATAAGGCCTTGAGTATCTTCTCGCTCATGCGTCCAGCACTGCTCTTCGCTGGCTTCCGGCCAAAAAAGAGCGCCCCTCTTTACGGGAGGAGCGCTGAAAAGTTCCGCGAGAAGGAGAAGTACTTCCCTACTTCTTGAAACCGATGAGCATAACGGCACAGCCACTACCAGCTTTGGTAGGATCCAGACCAGCTTCGATGCGCACGTCGATGGTGTTGGTCACTGACAGGTCCCAGTAAGGCGCATTACCCTGGTCCTTGTTACTGAAGAGCACGTTGTTATCCTTATCCACCACATTGAATACGAGGATACCATCGCTCTCGCCGCTGCATGCTGCAACACGGTAGGTAGTCCCACCGAACAATGTCATGTTGAACTCGGCTTGTTCGTCGCCTTGTAGCAACGCACGATAGAACTGGCCATCAGGGATGTATTGGGCGGTGATATGCTTTTCGCAACGGTCCGCGATAGTGCCGCAAAGCTCCTGGGCCTGGGTGGCGATGGAGGCGGAAAGGCTGAGGAGAAGGAGTGTCCTACGCATGGGTCAGGCGAGCATCATGTTGCGGATGGCCGTCACCTTGGCCACGATGGCCGTAAGCTGGTCCGCGGGGATGGTGACAGTGCTGGTGCTATTGATGAATGTGGTCTTCTTCGCCGCGTCGGTGACGGGCTCTTGGAAGGTGTAGGTGGAGTTCACACCGGAGAACAGTTTCTGCAACTCCTTCATCGATGTGACAAGTGCCGTAGCGGCTTTCTCCTTGTCGCTGGCTTCGAGCAGTTCCACCAAGGCGTTCAGCGAGGTCTTCTGTTCGCCGATGCGGTTCACCAAGGCTTGATCCTTCGCGGCAGCGGGATCGGAAACGGTGAGGTATAGGGATTCGATCCAGCCACCGGCCAGAACGAGGGCGCTCACATCATCGCGCTGGTTGTCCTTCAGGTATTGATCCGCAGCGCGGAAAGCCACCCCACTGAACTGAAGAAGGCTGTCCTCACTACCCAGATTCGATTTGAAACGATCGAGCAGGGCTTTGTCGAAGGAATTGGTCAATTCGAGCTTGCCTCCGAGTTTTTCGATGGCTTGCATGGTCGCCATCGCCCGCTGGCCGTCCTTATGAACGGTCACATAGGCCATATCAGCACCATAGATACCAAGGAGGGCGCTTTGGGCCACTTTCCCCACGGTCGCATCACCCTTTTCCAAGGGAGCGGTCATGTCCTTCTGGTATTTCAGTCCCGCCTTACGGATGGCCAGTGCGGTCTGCACGGGCGAGGGGATACTGAAGAGTTTGCCACCCACGTTGAGCACTTCGGTCTCTTTCGGGGTAGTGTCCACGGCCAGCGTATCGGCTGCGTTATCTGTTGAGGAATTGCCGGAGCCCCCGCAGGAGGCCATGAGCAGGCCCGAGCCAAGGGCCAAGGCGAAAGCTGAAGAGGGTTTCACGCGCATGGATGCTGCGGATGTGTTCGTTATCCGGGTGTCGAAGGTAGGCGCCGGTGCAGGGCTGGTTCCCAGCGCCTTCGGGCAGTTTTCAACACTTCTACGGTAGAGCCGGACAGGGGTTCCTACCAGCGCAGGATGCGGGAACCTTTCACCCCGTACCAGAGCATGAACAAATAGCATGGTACCATGATCCAGTAGGCGTTCTGGTGACCGAGTGAACCACCGGCCAAGCTGCCGTAGAGCAAAGGCAGCACCGCACCACCAGCGATGGCCATTATCAACAAGGCACTACCGGTCTTCGTGTGCCTACCCAGTCCAGCGATCGCGAGCGGCCAGATCGCCGGCCACACCAAGGCATTGGCCAGACCGAGCAGGGCGATACAATAGACGCTCGCCTTGCCACTCAACATGATCGCCGCCACGGTCAGTAGAACACCAAGCACTGCGGAAGCCGCCAGTGCCTTGGATTGACTGAAGAGCTTAGGGATGCCGAAGATGCCGATGATGTAGCCGATCACCATACAGCCCAAGGTGTAGCTCGTCAAGCTCTTGCTTTCCTCCAGCGACATGCCTTGGGATTCGCCGTACAGGCCGATCGTGTCACCGGCCATGACCTCGACACCCACATAGAGGAACAGGGCTATAACACCCAGCACCAGATTGGGGAACGAGAGGATACCGCGGCCATCGTTGGCGGCTTCCGGTGAATCCACTTCGGGATCCAACTCCGGCAAGGGCGAGAAACGGACCATAAGCCCAAGGCCGAAAAGCACAACGGCCATGATCCCATAGGGCATGATCACCCGACCGGCCACTTCGTCCAATCGCATCGCATAGGATGAAGGGTCCAAGGCCGCGAGTTCGGTCTTCAATGTGGCGGCATCACCCAATAGCACAGAACCCAGGATGATCGGCGCCAAGACCCCTGCCAGCTTGTTGCAGATCCCCATGATGCTGATCCGCGCGGCGGCACTTTCGATAGGGCCTACCACGGTGATGTAAGGATTGCTCGCGGTCTGAAGCAGCGAAAGCCCAGTACCGATCACGAATAGACCGAGGAGGAAGAGCGCGTACGAGCGACCTTGGGCAGCAGGAATGAAGAGCAAAGCACCCACAGCCATGGTGAAGAGGCCGTACATCATGCCCTTCTTCATACCCGTGCGCTGCAACAAGGCGGACATGGGCAAGGCTGTTACGAAGTAGGCGATGTAGAACGCGAACGTTACGTAGAACGGCTCGGCACCATCCTTCAGCTCGCAGATGATCTTCAGGTAGCCGATCAGCGGCCCGTTGATCCAAGTGGTGAAGCCGAATAGGAAGAACAACGCACCAAGAACAACGACCGCAGCCGTAGTGTGGGAGGAACGGGACATGCGGTGAAAGTAGCCGCACCGTCCAAGGCGCTCACCCTAGGAGCAGGTACCTCGCCAACAGGACCTTGTGAACGGCCCTTACCAGTTCACCTCGTGTTTGTAGTACCGCGGGAAACGAATGCTCTTGCGCACCGCCTGGTAATACTTGCTCCACAGTGGTGTGGAAAGGTCGTACGGCTCCTTCGTCACTTCGCCCTCCGCCTCCTCGCGCAGCCGTACGGCTTTGGCGGCGGCATTCTTGAAATGGGCAGTCTTGCGCTTCATGCATATAGGACAAGTGATCGGGCCGGAATGTTGCCCGCCGTTCCTCGTTCCACGTGGTGCCGCTCCTTCGCATTTCGCGACCGATGATCCGTGAGCGATCACCTTTGCAGCCCGATGTACGCCGATGTGATCCTTCCGCTGGCCGTTCCCGGCACCTTCACGTACTCCATTCCGGAGGAACTGAACGTGCTTCCCGGCATGCGTGTGGCCGTTCCTTTCGGCCGGGGAAGAAAGCTCTACGGAGGCATCGTGCGGCGCTTGCATGGAGACGATCCGCTGCATCGCAAACCGCGCCCCATCCTATCCGTTCTGGATCAGCGGCCCATCGTGCAAGCGGAACAACTGGAGCTTTGGGACCGCATGGCCGCACATTACCTCTGCACGCTGGGGGAAGTGATGATCGCTGCCATGCCCGGCCAGCTGACCCTTTCCAGTGAAACGCGTTTGGTCGCTGGGCCGCTCGTTGAAGAAGGCCTTCCGAACGAAGGCAGCGCCGTATTCCTTCTAAATGCCTTGGAGAACGGGCAGGTGATCACCTTGGACCAGGCCGGTGAACTGCTTGGATTGAAGGATCCGCTGCCTGCTGTGAAGCGGTTGATGGAGAAGGGCGCGTTGCTTCTGGAGGAACAACTGAAGGAGGATTGGAAGCCGCGCATGGCCACGTACATCGCGCTGACCTCGGCCTCGCGCAGCGAAGAAGCCCTTCACGCCTGGTTCGACAAGCTGGAGAAAGCGCCGAAACAGCTCCACGTGCTGATGCGCTACGTGGAGCTCAGCCAGTGCCTCACGGATTCGCCGAAGGAAGTGGAGCGCACCAAGCTGGTACACGCGAGCGGCAGCACCACAACGGTCATCAACCAGCTGATCGAGAAAGGGCTCTTTGAACGCTACGAACGCGAAGCGGGACGACCTGATCCGGCGAAAGGGCTCATCACCCCTCCCACCCTTTCAGCGGCGCAGCAGGAGGCCCTTCAAGCCATACAAGAACAGTTCAAGGCGCATGAGGTCGTGCTCCTTCGTGGTGTCACTTCAAGCGGTAAGACCGAGATCTACACCACGCTGATCGCGCAAGCCTTGCAGCGCGAAGAGCAAGTGCTCTACCTCCTGCCCGAGATCGCCCTTACCACGCAGATCATCGCGCGCTTGCGCCAACGCTTCGGGGACCGCATCGCTGTGTTCCACTCGCGCATGGCGCAGCACGAACGCACGGCTTTGTGGATGCGTTGCCTGGGTGATGAAGCGCCGGACATCATCGTGGGTGCGCGTTCCGCGATGTTCCTTCCGATGCAGCGTATGGGACTCATCGTAGTGGATGAAGAGCATGATGGCAGCTACAAACAGCATGAGCCATCGCCCCGCTACAATGCGCGGGACATGGCCATCGTGCTCGCTTCGCTGCACAAGGCGAAGGTGCTGCTGGGCTCGGCCACACCCAGCATGGAGAGCCAGCACAACGCACGTACCGGCAAATACGGCCATGTGGAGTTGCTCGTGCGTTTTGGGGATGTGCAGCTTCCGAACATAACCCGCGTGGACCTGCGCGATGCAGCGAAACGTAAACTGATGCGTGGGCACTTCACCAGCACCTTGATCGAAGGCATCCAAGGTGCGCTGGACAGACGAGAACAGATCATCGTTTTCCAGAATCGGCGCGGTTATGTGCCCGCATGGCAGTGTGAGACCTGCGGCTGGATCCCTGAGTGCGAGCAGTGCGATGTGAGCCTCACCTATCATAAGCAACAGCACCAGCTCCGTTGTCATTATTGCGGCCGTCAGTATCCCCCCCCCACGCATTGCGGAAGTTGTGGAAGCCCCCGTTTGCGCATGATCGGCTTCGGCACGGAGAAGATCGAAGAGGAGCTTGCCGAGTTCTTCCCCACCGCACGCATCGCACGGATGGACCAGGACACCACGCGCGGCAAACATGCCTTGGAGCGCATCCTTACCGCGTTCGGGCAGGGCGCGGTGGACATCCTCGTGGGCACGCAGATGGTGACAAAAGGCCTCGACTTCGACCATGTCAGCACCGTCGGCATCCTCAATGCGGATCTGTTGATGCGTTTCCCGGATTTCCGGGCCCACGAACGCGCGTTCCAATTGATGGCGCAGGTCGCAGGTCGCTCCGGGCGTAGGAAGAGCGCCGGCACGGTGATCATCCAGGCGCAGGACGTGAACCACCCGGTACTTGAACTCGTGGTGCGTCACGATGTGGATGGCATGTACGAGCGCGAACTGGAACACCGCAAGACACATGGCTATCCACCGTTCACGCGGTTGATCCAACTCACGTTGAAACATCGTTCGGAAGAGCGCGTCGCGACCACAGCGAGCGCGTTGGCCATCGCACTGCGTGATGGGTTGGGCGATAATGTGCTCGGCCCGGAGATCCCCCCAGTTTCGCGGATCAGGGACAAGCACCTGCGTCGGTTGTTGATCAAACTGAGCCGCTCACGCCATCAGGTGGAGAAGGACTTCCTGCGAGACACGATCGATCGTGTCTTCGGCGATCCAGCGCACAGTGCGATCCAACTTGTGACGGATGTGGACCCGGTGTGAACCGAACTAGCGCGAGCCGGCCTGTTGCAATGCTGCCCAGATGCCACCAGAAGGTGGTTCAGCGATGACCGATGTCGCAGCGCCCGAAACAGGATGAAGGAACGTGATCGAACGGGCGTGCAAGGCGATGGTGCGATCCTTTTCGCCACGCCGTGCACCATACTTCACATCACCCTTGATCGGATGGCCGGACAGGCTGAGCTGCACGCGGATCTGGTGGAATGCTCCACCATGGGGAACCACTTCCAACAGCGAGTAACGATCCCCGCGGCCCAGTAAGTTCACCGCCAACGAAACGTCACGGTCATCCGTATCGCCCCCCGCACGGGCCTTATGCCTCTGTGGGTCATGTGTGATCGTGTGCCGAAGCAACACCCCGGCTTTGTAGCTCCCTTGAACGATCGCCCAATATGTTTTGCTGATCGTGCGCTTTTGGAACCCATCGTTGAGCGTACGTGCGGCCTCCAGCGTGCGCGCGAAGAGCATCACCCCGCTCACCGGTCGGTCCAGGCGGTGTACGAGCTGAAGTCCACCATCATTCAGTTGGCTCCGTAGAAGCGAAAGCACATCCGGATCACCGGTCTGGTCCCCTTGCGATGGAACGCCACCTGGCTTCCTCACCGCCACGACTTGCTCATCGATCCATAGGACCTCCAACATCCGTTCAGTACTGCTCGTCGCTGCTGGGGAATGAGCGGGAACGCACATCCGCGATATACCCGGATACTGCGCCTGTGATCACCCCATGCAGATCCGCGTAGCGACGCAGGAAGCGCGGATTGAACTCGTTATTGATGCCAAGCATATCGTGCAGTACCAATACCTGTCCGTCAACACCGTTCCCGGCACCGATACCGATCACTGGAATGCTCACGCTCTTGGCCACCTCTTCCGCCAGTTTCGCCGGGATCTTCTCCAGCACCAATGCAAAGCAACCGGCTTCTTCCAAGAGCTTGGCGTCCGCGCGCAGGCGATCGGCCTCTTCCTGCTCTTTTGCGCGTACTACATAGGTGCCGAACTTGTAGATGCTCTGTGGTGTCAATCCCAAATGTCCCATTACGGGTATCCCCGCAGTCAGAATGCGTTCGATGGATGTTAACACTTCTTTGCCGCCTTCGAGCTTCACCGCATGGGCACCGCTCTCCTTCATGATCCGGATGGCCGAGTTGAGCGCCCCTTTCGAATTACCTTGATACGTACCGAAAGGCAGGTCCACCACGATCAGGGCGCGGGCACTTCCTCGCACCACTGCAGAAGCATGGTAGATCATCTGATCCAAGGTGATAGGCAGGGTCGTTTCATGCCCGGCCATCACATTGCTGGCGCTGTCGCCAACGAGTATCACATCGATACCGGCCGCGTCCACCAGGCGCGCGAGTGAGTAGTCGTACGCCGTGAGCATGGAGATCCTCTGGCCACCGGCCTTCATCTCCTGCAGCGTATGTGTCGTCACGCGCTTTACCGTCTTCAATTGGGTGCTCATGGTGGGGTAAAACTACGCCCGATCCAACGGCCGGGTCTCTTGCCGTTCTCCCGACCGGGAGTACCGTTGGCCGTTGTGCGGCCGCTACACCCGGCTTGCCACGAGCGGCCTTCTATCTTTGACACCTTGACCGGAAAAAGCCTTCCCGTCCCAGCACATGCAACGAGTCGCCCTATTACTTGGAACCGCCGCTCTAATAGGCGGTTGCAGCACGGATCTGGAGATCAACGCGCCTTACAAGGATATCACTATCGTGCATGGCTTGTTGAACATGCGGGATTCTGTTCAGTACGTAAAGATCAGCAAGGCTTTCCTGGGGGAGGGTGATGCACTGCTCTACGCCCAGATCCAGGATTCGAACGAATGGGGTCCCGGTGCTATCGAATCGGCCCGTGTCGTACGCAAGTTGAACGGCAACGTTGTGGGAACTTTTCAACTGTACGACACGGTGATCACGGATCGCGAACCTGGAACGTTCTATTACCCGGAGCAGACCATCCACTATTTCGTGGACCCGTTCACCCGGAACATTCCGCAAGGCGGGGTGCCGACCACCATGCACCTCGACCATGACAGCGATTACGAGCTTCAGCTCCGCATCAAGGGTCAGGACATCACTGCGACCACCAGCATCGTGAACGACTTCAGCTTTGTCAGCGCCGACCAAGCCACCACCGTGCCTATCCAGCTCCACAATGGATCGGATTACGGCACTTTCGATCTCAACTGGTCTTCCAGCCGCGACGGCAAGCGTTATGTCGCCGATTACACGTTCCACTACAAAGAGGTCACCGGAACGGACACGGTGATCAAGCAGTATACGCAACGCTTAGGCACACGTGTGAGCAGCAACCCGGATGGCAGCGAGCCCATGAGCGTGCTACTGGACGGCGAGCAATTCTTCAGCTCAGTGGCCTCAGCGGTGGGTAACGCCACAGTGGATCAGCGGATCTTCATGGGGATCGATTTCACGGTAGCCGTTGCTAACAGCGACTTCCACACGTACCTGACATTGACCGAACCCGTAACAGGGATCGTTCAAGACCGCCCGTTGTATACTAACGTGAGCAATGGATATGGCATCTTCGGTGGGCGTTACGTGAAGTACATATTCGGCAAACGACTGGATAGCAACAGCTTGAACCAATTGTGTGACGGCCCTGTGACCGGAACACTTCGATTCTGCTCAGGCATGTCAGGGGACGTGGTCAGCCCACACTATTGTCCCTGACGATCTGTCCATTTGGCAGTTCGGAAGCCCGCTCCATGGCGGGCTTCGCCTTTCTTGGCAGAGTTAGCCGCTTGGTCGACCTATGGCACAGGCATTGACAAGGGCGGTCGTCGGCCATAACGGTATGGGCCGATGAACCAACCAAGACTATGAGCAAGATCATCGGGATCGATCTGGGGACCACGAACAGTTGCGTAGCCGTAATGGAGGGCAACGAACCGGTGGTGATCGCCAACAGTGAAGGCAAGCGCACCACACCCAGCGTGGTCGCATTCGTGGAAGGAGGAGAACGTAAAGTGGGTGATCCCGCCAAGCGTCAGGCCATCACCAACCCGACCAATACGATCTACTCCATCAAACGTTTCATGGGCAACTCGTTCGACGAGAGTTCCAAGGAAGCCGGCCGTGTGCCCTACAAAGTGGAGCGCGGACCGGGGAACACGCCCCGCGTGCAGACGGGTGACCGTCAGTACACCCCGCAGGAGATCAGCGCCATGATCCTGCAGAAGATGAAGAAAACGGCGGAAGACTACCTCGGCACCACCGTGACCGAAGCGGTCATCACCGTACCGGCCTATTTCAACGACGCGCAGCGCCAAGCCACGAAGGAAGCAGGCGAGATCGCCGGTTTGAAGGTGCGACGCATCATCAACGAGCCGACCGCTGCCGCACTGGCTTACGGCCTGGACAAAAAGAACATCGATCAAAAGATCGTGGTGTTCGACTGTGGTGGCGGTACGCACGACGTGAGCGTACTGGAACTGGGCGACGGCGTTTTCGAAGTGAAGAGCACGGACGGTGACACACACCTGGGCGGTGACGACTTCGACCAGGTCATCATCGACTGGCTGGCCGACGAGTTCAAGAACGACGAAGGCTTGGATCTCCGGAAGGACCCGATGGCTCTTCAGCGCCTGAAAGACGCGGCCGAAAAGGCCAAGATCGAACTGAGCTCCACCACGACCAGCGAGATCAACCTCCCGTACATCATGCCGGTGAACGGCATCCCGAAGCACTTGGTCCGCAGCCTAAGCCGCGCCAAGTTCGAGCAACTGGCGGACAGCCTCATCAAGCGTACCATCGCTCCGTGTGAAAGCGCCCTAAAGAACGCAGGCCTGAAGACCAGCGACATCGACGAGGTGATCCTCGTGGGTGGCAGCACCCGTATCCCTGCTATCCAGGAGGCGGTAAAGAAGTTCTTCGGTAAAGAGCCCAGCAAAGGCGTGAACCCCGATGAAGTAGTGGCCGTTGGTGCCGCCATTCAAGGCGGAGTGCTCTCCGGTGATGTGAAGGACGTTCTGCTTCTTGACGTTACCCCGCTGAGCCTCGGTATCGAGACCATGGGCGGTGTAATGACCAAGTTGATCGAAGCCAACACCACGATCCCTACCAAGAAGAGCGAGACCTTCAGCACGGCCAGCGACAGCCAGCCCAGCGTGGAGATCCATGTGCTCCAAGGCGAACGCCCCATGGCAGCAGGCAACCGCACTATCGGTCGCTTCCACTTGGATGGCATCCCACCCGCACCCCGCGGCGTTCCGCAGATCGAAGTGACCTTCGACATCGACGCCAACGGTATCCTGCACGTGGGTGCCAAGGACAAGGCCACGGGTAAGGAGCAGAGCATCCGCATCGAAGCCAGCAGCGGTCTCAGCAAAGAGGACATCGAGAAGATGAAGAAGGAAGCCGAGGCCAACGCCGACAGCGACCGCATCGCTCGCGAACGCGTGGACAAGCTGAACCAAGCTGACAGCCTCATCTTCCAGACCGAGAAGCAGCTGAAGGAGTTCGGTGACAAGATCCCCGCCGACAAGAAGCAACCGATCGAGGACGCACTGGGCAAACTGAAGACCGCCCATGCCGCCCAGGACCTCTCCGGTGTGGACAGCGCTATGGCCGAACTGAACAACGTGTTCTCCGCAGCCAGCGAAGACATGTACAAGGCTGCACAAGAAGCGCAGGCAAGCGGTGCTTCTGGAGGATCACAGGCCAACGCTTCCGGCGATGCCGAAGTGAAGGATGTGGATTTCGAAGAAGTGAAGGACGACAAGAAGTGACCTGAGTCGCACTCGAACGAAAAGCCCCGCCTAGCAGCGGGGCTTTTCCATGTCAGGTTCGGCCTTCAATGGCGAGATGCCAGTTTTCCATCCTGATAATCTTCACGTTTGGTGACCACCCCTGCCGTATCGAAATAGGTCCACGTACCGATCCGTTGGGTATCCATGCGCGTCGGGTCATAGCGTGCGTGCCCTTCGGAACGGAGCGCACCACCGGGATGGAACTCGCGCTGTTCGAACTCCAGGAGTTTCCTATCCGTCAAGTGCAGCGTGCTGATCGGGTGACCATCGGCTGAATACAGGTCCATCTTGATGAAGTACGGCTCTGATCGGTGCCGTTCTTCGGCGTAGCGGAGTTTGCCATCCACATAGTGGTCCTCGTACGAAACAGAAACGCCGTTCACATAACGAGCTTCTGAACGCACCTGTCCATTGCGGTGGAACGTGCGCAACACGCACTTCACGGCGTCGATGGAGCGGAACTCACGCTCCAATTCACCGGTAGGATGATAATTCTTGTACACGGTGAGCTTTCCGCCGTCGTAATAGCCACGGTGCTTCAGAACCCCGTCCGGATAGTGATCCTCGACCCAGCCGATGCACGGATAGCCCCCGCAGGTACGCACGGAATCGCCACCCAACGCTCCGTTCAAGGCTTCGTAGGCGTTCAAGTCCGGAGAGGGGTCATCACCGATATCCCCCATCACATAATGCTCATCCTCAGCGATCAACTCGCGTTCAGGTTGAGCATGCGCTAGGAAAGAGCAGGAAAGTAGGGAGAGGGAACAATAGCGAAGGAATGGTCCCATAGGGCTTGAACGCTTTCCATCAGCACATGGTTACCGCCTTATGGAATTGAAGTGCCCACCTCATACAAGCCCACCCTCGTCGTCGAAGAAAATAATCGATTCGTCGAGCAATGAACACTCTTCATCTGAGAACTACCGGCATCCTCAGCAGCCGAGGGATGGACACAGAAGATTGATAATCAAGGGATTAAAGATGAGCAACTCGCTTTCAAGCAAATCCTGGCCAATCTCATTGATCTTCAATTGGTCGACAAAAAACACCAGTTCGAATGTAAAACTCAATCATTAATCGACGAAAAAGAGTTGACACTCGCTGGACGATCCTCTCAACTTGCGGGTCGGAACAAGAAAACACATGTATCATGGAACAAACTGAACTCTCCCTAGGTCGTGCAAATACCGGCAGGTTCGATAGGTGGTTAGCGCCTCTGCTGATACTTGCCATTCTTTCGATCGCCCCATCGGGCTCCTTCGCACAATTGGTCTCGACCTACAACAGCTCCGGCACCTTCGTGGTACCTGCGGGTGTTTCACAGGTCACTGTGGAGTGCTGGGGTGGTGGCGGACGGGGCGGCGCGCGGACCACGAACGGGCGCGGCGGCGGTGGCGGTGGTGGCGCGTATGTGCGTAGCGTGATCTCCGTGACCGAAGGATCGACCTACACGGTCACCGTAGGTACAGGCAGCACGGGAACCGGAGCCGGTGGCGACTCGTGGTTCAGTACAGCCTCCACGGTGATGGCCAAGGGTGGCTCTTCGGCCGGTAATAACAATGCGAACGGCGCATCGGGAGGGGCTGCGGCATCCTCCATTGGCACCTTCAAATTCGCCGGCGGGAATGGGGCGAACGCTCCTTCTGGCACCGGTGGTGGTGGCGGCTCTTCGGCAGGTACCGCTGCAGCAGGCAATAGTTCTACTGTGCAGGCCGGTGCAAGCGCACCAAGCGGTGGCGGGGCCGGTGGCGATGGGGGTAACGGCACGTTCGCGGACGGCGAAGCAGGCTCCACCCCTGGCGGCGGCGGCGGCGGCGGGGAACGCGGCTGTTGCTTCGATGTGGCTGGTGGTAATGGTGCAAATGGTCGCGTGGTGCTCACCTACACACCGTGCACAGGACCGACCGTTTCTGTTTCACCCACTGCACCCACCATTTGTGCCGGGCAAAGCGTTACGCTGGTCGGCTCCGGAGCAACGGAAGGCTACACTTGGGCTCCCGCTACAGGCTTGAACGCCACAACAGGCGCTACAGTGATCGCTACACCCGCGACCACCACCACCTACACGGTGACAGGCACCAACACGGGATGCTCGATCACCGGAACAGCTACGGTCACCGTGGTAGTGAACCCAACGTCGACCGCACCAGTCCTTACCCCCAATAGCGTGACGACCTGCTCCGGTAGCCCAACGACGCTAAGCGCCTCTGCCACCACGACGGCAACGGTTCTTTCCAGTCCTTCTAATAGCACGGGCGGTCCAGCAACACTTGGCACCAGCGGAGCGGTGAACGCGAACATCTACCCGTGGAACATAGCAGTGAGCGGCCTCCCAACGTCGGGCGTAACCGTTGAATCAGTGACGTTGAACGGGGTCGCGCACACTTTCCCCGACGACTTGGACATTCTTCTCCAATCGCCCACAGGCACCAACGTTATCCTGGTATCGGATGCTGGTGCGGGTACGGATATCACCGCCGTGACGTACACGATCCGCGATGGTGCCACGCCCTTTGCTGACGCCGCAACGAACCCTACCGGAACCTATGCACCTTCCAATTACAGCGGCACCGGGGACGAGACTTGGTCTTCACCAGGTCCGGGAAATTTAACGCAGGCGAGCCCTTCCCTTTCCCTATTCGGTGGTAACATGAACGGGACCTGGCGCCTTATGATCCGCGATGATGAAACCGGCGATGGTGGATCCATCGCAAGCTGGAGCATCCGTTTCAATATTCCTGCTACGATCTCTTATGCCTGGAGCCCGAACATCGCTTTGAGCGGCACTACAGGACCCAACGTTACCGCTTCGCCGACCGGTACTCAGACATATACGGTTACGGTCTCCCATAGCGCGAACGCTTGCACCCGTACGGGAACGGTAACGGTGACCACGGTTCCACAACCTAACGCGGGCAGCAGCAATTCGCTAACCACCTGCAGCAACGCCGCGCCGACCAACATGGCAACCCTGCTTGGTAGCCACAATGCAGGAACTTGGAGCGGCCCGAGCACGGTGACAGGAGATCTCTACGACCCCATCGCCATGGTGCCTGGCACCTACACCTACACCGTAAGCGCTCCTCCCTGCCCGAATGCAACAGCCACCATCACCGTTACAGAGACTACAGCAACGGCCTGGTACGCGGATGATGATAGTGATGGCTTCGGCGATGCCACCGACATGGTACTTTCATGCGATCCGGTCGCAGGTCGTGTTTCGAATAGCACCGACTGCAATGATGCTCAGGTCCAGTACGCGGACGGCGACGGTGATGGATTCGGCACTGGAAGCCCTATTGCATGCGGCGTGGCCAATAACACCGACTGCAATGATGCTCAGATCCAATATGCGGACGGCGATGGTGATGGATTCGGCGCTGGCAGCCCGGTGGCGTGCGGCGTGACCAACAGCACCGACTGCAATGACGCCCAACTCCAATACGTGGATGCCGACGGTGACGGATTCGGTGTTGGAAGCCCTATTGCTTGCGGCGTGGCCAATAACACCGACTGCAACGATGCGCAGATCCAATACGCAGACGTTGATGGTGACGGATTCGGCGCTGGCAGCCCAGTGGCTTGCGGGGGGATCTCTGATAACAGCGACTGCAACGATGCACAAGTGCAATATTCCGACACCGACAACGATGGATTCGGCGCGGGCAGTCCGGTGGCTTGCGGTGTTGGGAACAACGCGGATTGCAACGATGCACAACTGCAATACGCTGACACCGACGGTGATGGATTCGGTGCAGGTAGTCCGGTGGCATGCGGTGTTGCGAACAACACGGATGACTGCCCCAGCGCGGTCGGTGTGGTCGGTTCGAATTGCGATGCCCAACCGGGTATGGGATTCGTGCTCGGTCAACTTAACGGGTCCTGCAACTGCGTAGCCATCGCATGCACCGAGAACGTGGTGTTGGAACTTCGTTCCGATGCGAACAGCTCGGAGATCGGCTACGAGATCCTGGACCAGAACACCAACCTGGTCATCTGTAGCGGGGGTGCTCCGAACGAAGCCTTCCCGAACGGCATCACCACCCCGATAACCCCGAGCTGTTGCCTGCCGGTCGGTTGCTATCGCCTTCGTGTGTTGGACACGGGTGGAGACGGCTTCGTGAGCGGAGGCGTCACCGGAGGTTACCAATTGCGTGAAAGCGGCGTGAACGGTCGCCGTATCATCGACAACCTGGGCAACTTCACCACGGGTAGCACAAGTGCCGTCGCCAGCACCTACGAGAACGGGTCCTTCTGCGTACCAATGGGCAACGACCGGCCGATCTTCACCAGTTGCGACAAATTGGACTGGGTGAATGACCGCTTCATCGTGGCCACCGAGAATCCTGCCGTAAGCGCCCAGCACGGCGTATCGAACGGCACCAGCGGCTACGAGTTCTGGTTCTTCGACCCCAACGGCAGTTACAGCTTCCGTCGCTTCCGCAGTCATGCTACGAGCGATGGTACCGGCACCGGTGCCACCCGTGCCTGCCACTTCCGCATCAACAGCTGGGTCAACTCCATCGCCACCCCGCACATCCCGGCGAACACGCTCCTGAACGTGCGCATCCGTGGTCGTGTGGCCGGTGTCAACCTTCCCTTCGGTCCCGCTTGTCTGTTCAAGATCGACGCGACCCGGGCTGCTTGTCCGCTCGTGAAGCTGCAAGACAACCCAGCGGATGGCGACTTCAGCTGTGGAGTGAACAAGAACTTCGGTGGGCCGAACAGCACTTCCAACAAGTTGATCGCGGCAGCTCCGCAGATCACCCCGAGCGTTCCGAGTTCTAGCATTCGCTACCAATTCCGATTCCGGTTGCCCGGTGAATACCCGAACCCCGGTAGCTGCATCGTACGTCCCATGCAAACGAGCCCGACCATCTACCTGAACTGGACCAGCGGGGACAAATTGAAGTGCAACACACAGTACCAGGTGGATGTAAGGGTGAGCAAGGACGGTGGGGCGACATGGTGTATCGCCGATGCTGAACCGACATGCAGCGCCAACCCAACGGTCTGGGGCAAGGTGTGCAGTGTGAATATCGGTACCAGCCCGTACTGCCCGAACAATGCTCAAGGCGGCGGCAGCGATCTGGCCTTGGAGAATAACGGTCAGCTGACCATGTACCCGAACCCGAACACTGGCGAGCAGCTCTTCCTGAACCTGAGTCGTGTTGAAGAAGGAACCGGCGCGGTGAACGTGGACATCTTCGACATGACGGGCAAGCGAGTTATCGCCCGTACGATCATCGTGCAGGACGGTTCCGTAAGAACGGGCCTCGACCTGAACGGTGACATGATGAGCGGGGTTTACCTCGTGAACATCACGGCCGGCACCAAGACATACACCGAACGACTGGTGATCCAGCGTTGATCAGGAACATCCGTAACGAAGAAGCCCCGACCGATGGTCGGGGCTTCTTCGTTACAGGTGTTCAAGGGTATAACAGGTATTTGGACCGAATGATCAGGAAGCTATCGATGCCAGCGACCCAAGATGCACGAATTGCGGTCTCTTCCATGCCCGCAACGATCTGTGCTCGAAGTTCCGTTGTTCCGGCGAGCTTCTCGAAGAAGGGCGAGAAGAACTTCGTCCGATCCGGAGCATCCGAGTACATACCGATCAACCATTTAAGATCGATACGTCGTTCCTGTAGCGCGCTGAACGATCCGTACTCCTGCAGATCAAGACCTGTGCAATTCTTGTCCTTATATGGCGGCTCTTTGGCACCGGGCACGGACCGCGGCGTGAACGAGTAACGACCGATCGGACAGCCGGGATACCCGATGCACTGGAACGGCTTATCTGTTCCGCGCCCCACGCTAACTATCGTTCCCTCGAACAGACCCAACGAAGGATACAAGTAGATGGAGGAAGCATTCGGCAAATTGGGTGACGGCCTCACGGGAAGATCGTACGTGAGCGCATGATCATAGCCAGAGCAAGGGATCACGGTCAGTGAACACTTCACCGCCTTCTTCAACCAACCTTCTCCATTGATCATGCCCGCATATTCTCCAACGGTCATACCATGGACCAACGGCACGGGATGCATGCCAACGAACGAAGTACACTTCATATCCAGCACTGGCCCATCCACGTAGAAACCGTTCGGGTTCGGTCGGTCCAATACCACGACCTTCTTCCCGCTCTCGGCGGCCGCTTCCATCACGTAGTGCAGTGTGCTGATGTAGGTGTAGAATCGAACGCCTACATCCTGGATATCGAATAGGATCACGTCCACATCTGCGAGCTGTTCGGGCTTGGGTTTCTTGTTATCACCATAGAGCGAAACGAGCGGAAGTCCTGTGCGGGCATCCCTTCCGCTTTTCACGTGCTCGCCGGCATCGGCATCACCTCGGAAACCATGTTCAGGCGCGAACACCTTCACCACGTTCACCTTCAGGGTGAGCAGAGAATCCACCAAGTGACGTTGGCCTATGATACCTGTTTGATTGGTGACCACGGCCACACGTTGCCCACGGAGCAATGGGATATACTCGCTTGTCCGTTGCGCACCTGTCAACAACTCCTCCTTGCTGTTCGTGGAGGGTACATCCACCACCTTCACGGACTGTGGCCTACCACAAGCAGCTATCAACAAGAAGGCCGCGAAAGAGGCTCCTATCTTCGCTGCGTATCCAGCGGAAGCTCCTCCCTTGAACCTCGCACACTTCATCGCTCGCCGTATCCTCGTGGACAAGGATCGGGCGGATAGGTTCTCTCGGCCGATCGTGGGCATAGCGGTATTAGGCATCATCATCGGTATGGCTGTCATGATCGTCACGGTGGGGATCACTTCGGGGTTCCAGCGTGAAGTGCGGACGAAGGTAACCGGGGCGGGGGGCCACCTGCAGATCACCTCCATCGGTCAGACGGACCCGAAGGAAACACCCCGCGTGGCGATCGCCCAGTCTTTCTATCCTTCATTGGACTCGGTGCCTGGAGTGAAGCACATCCAAGTGTTCGCAACGCGACCGGGTATCATCGAGACGGGTGAAGAGATCGAAGGCGTCGTGCTGAAAGGTGTTGGAAAGGATCACGACTGGTCCTTCTTACGGCAACATCTGAAAGCGGGTACCGTTCCGGCCATCGGCGACACTGCGAACCCGATCGACCTTCTCCTTTCGAGCTACCTGGCAGACCGCTTGCGGATCACCGTGAACGATACCATCACGGTGTATCTGATCAAAGGGCACGACGATATCCGCCCGCGCAAATTCCGTGTATGCGGCTTGTACGAGACGGGTATCGAACAGTTGGACCATCAGCTGGTCCTGGTCGATATCGGCCATTTGCAACGTTTCGCCCAGTGGGGTCTGAAAGCCGAGATCCTGGTGCATGATACGGTCTCGACGGAGGGTATAAGCATTGAAGGACTGGCTTTCGGAGGTGATCGCATCTACACCTACGACTGGCCCGGAACCGCCCTGCACGGGAACGGTCCACATTGGATACGAACGAGACGGGATACGACCATCACGCTCGTGATCGGCGACAAGGATGACACCATCGTCGACACGGCTTGGGTCGAAATAGCGGTCGGCAGAACAGTTCCGCGATCAGGCTATGCAACAACGAACGAGGTGACACTTCGACACGGTGGAAGCGGCGGCAGCCACGTGAAATACACAGGTGGCTTCGAGGTGATCCTCGACCGTTTTGAGGATCTCTCGGCCATGGATGACCTGATCTACCGCGACCACCTCGATATCCGATTGCGTTCGTTGAGCGTGCGCCAACGTTTCCCGGAGATCTTCGCGTGGCTGGAACTGTTGGACACGAACGTGATCGTCATCATCGTACTGATGATCGTGGTCGCCATCATCAACATGACCTCCGCCTTGCTCATCATCATCCTGGAACGCACGCCCATGATCGGCGTATTGAAAGCGTTGGGGAGTTCCGACGGTTCCATACGGCGGATTTTCCTGATCGATGCGGCCTACATCCTCGGCATCGGCATCCTGCTGGGCGACCTTTTGGGTATCGGGCTCTGCTTGATCCAACAACATTTCAGCATCGTCACACTTCCGGTGGAGAGCTACTATGTGGATGCGGTACCGGTGGACATCGAACTGCTGCCGATCCTATGGCTCAACCTCGGCACCCTGGTGATCTGCGTATTGACTTTAATACTACCCAGCATGTTGGTGAGCCGGGTAGCTCCAGCAAAGGCCATTCGGTTCGCCTAGAGGCGCCCTCCTAGCACGGCCGCCCCTACCTTCGCGTTCGACCCCAAGACCATGGCCCCAAAGATCCACGACAACATCCTCAGTACCATCGGCAATACGCCCATGGTCCGGCTCAACAAGATCACCAAAGAGATCTCGGCCACTGTGCTGGCCAAGGTCGAGACGTTCAACCCGGGGAACAGCATCAAGGATCGGATGGCCATCAAAATGGTGGAGGATGCAGAAAAGGCGGGCTTCCTGAAGCCTGGTCACACCATCATCGAGGGCACCAGCGGGAACACCGGTATGGGCCTGGCGATCGCGGCCATCATCAAAGGCTATAAGTGCATCTTCACCACCACGGACAAGCAGAGCCGTGAGAAAGTGGATATCCTGCGCGCATTCGGTGCAGAAGTGATCGTATGCCCCACCAACGTAGACCCGGAAGATCCCCGCTCCTACTACTCAGTGTCTTCGCGCTTGGTGAATGAGACCCCGAACAGTTGGAAGGCGAACCAGTACGACAACCCCAGTAATGCCCGGGCGCACTACGAGACCACCGGTCCAGAGATCTGGGATCAGACCGGCGGCAAGATCGATCACCTTGTGGTGGGCGTGGGAACGGGCGGCACGCTCTGCGGTACGGGCAAGTACTTGAAGGAGAAGAATCCGAACATCAAACTTTGGGGCATCGATACGTACGGATCCGTGTTCAAGAAGTTGAAGGAGACGGGCATCTTCGACAAGAACGAGATCTACCCGTACATCACCGAAGGCATCGGTGAGGACTTCGTGCCGCAGAACGTGGACCTGGACCTGATCGATCATTTCGAGAAAGTGACCGATCGTGACGCCGCGATCTACACCCGGAAGATCGTGAAGGACGAAGGCATCTTCGTGGGCAATAGTGCAGGCGCCGCCATGGCCGGTCTGATACAGCTGAAGAACAACTTCAAGAAAGGAGAGACCGTGGTGGTGATCTTCCATGACCACGGCACGCGCTACGTGGGCAAGATGTTCAACGACGACTGGATGCGCGAACGCGGGTTCCTGGTCGAAGAAAAGCCGACAGCAGGTGATCTGCTCAAGGGGAAGGATCTGCAGCTTCTCAGCGTAGAGGCTGAAGAGCCCGTGTTGAACGCCATCGACAAGATGCGCAAGCATAACATCGACCAGCTTCCTGTTCTCGAGAGCGGCAAACCCGTTGGCACGATAACCGATGCCCGCCTGTTCGACGCGATCCTGGAAGATGCCGAAGTGCGGCACCAGAAAGCCCGCGTGGTGATGGGCCCATCCCTACCCGTGCTAGCCTTGGATGCGACCTTGGAAGAGGTGGCGAAAAAGCTCGGCAACGGAAGTCCCGCCGTGCTAATCGAACAGGTGAACGGCTATGGGATCTTGACGAAGCAGGACATCATCGGGAAGTTGAAGTGAGCTCTTTCTAAAGCCGCCACGGGCATAGAGCCAGAACTTCAGCCAGGATGATGAGGTACACGCGCTGGGTGCTGATCATCGTCGCTGGGATATTGCTCGCGTGCAGCTCCAACATCAATTGGGGCGCAGAGCACTGGCGCACGGTCTTGCAGGCAGACGCGAAAGGTTATCATGCCTACCTGCCAGCGCTCGTGCTGGAGAGGGATCCGAACTTCGGTTCCTTCGAGCGGATAGAGCGGGGTAGCTACTACAATCCCGACCTGTTCTATGATTACCGTTCGCAGGTGGATGGCGTCTTCATCAACAAGTACTTCATCGGCACCGCTGTGATGCAGCTGCCGATGTTCCTGATCGCCCACGGCTACGCGTTGATCACCGGAGCCGAACCGGACGGTTGGTCCAAGCCGTATGTGGTCGCGGTGAACCTCTCCGCAATCGTTTTCGTGCTGCTGGGCCTGTGGTGTCTGTCGAAGCTTCTGGCGAGTTACGCCATCAACGACGGTGCGATCGCCTTCACGGTGGTCGCTTTCACGTTCGGTACGAACCTGTTCTACTACGCCGTAGTGGCTCCGGGGATGAGCCATGCGTACAGTTTCGGGCTGTGTTGTGCGTTCATACTGGTCGGTCGGCGGCTGGCGATATCCCCTACGCCCGAAAGGCTCGTCTGGCTCGGTATCCTGATGGGTGCCATCGTACTTGTACGGCCGGTCAATGGGATCATCCTCCTCGCGCTACCGATCCTCTTCGATCGGCGCCAGCAATTCCAAGCGGTCTGGCAGCTCGTGCGCAGCAACTCTCGCTTTGTTGGTGCAAGTGTTCTTGTGTGCATCGCCATCATCGGCCTGCAATCCAGCTACTACTACGCCGCCATGGGCACCGGGATGGTCTACAGCTATGGCGAGGAGGGCTTCAACTGGAACGACCCGCACATGATGGACATGCTGTGGAGCTATCGCAAAGGCTTGTTCATCTACACACCGGTGACGCTGCTTGCTCTTGTCGGGGTACGGCACCTGTGGCAACGGTCGCGATCCGCAACACTGGCTTGGGCTTCCTTCTTCGTCCTGCTCACCTATGTGCTCTCTTCCTGGTGGAATTGGTGGTACGGTGGAAGTTTCGGCTCGCGGGTGTACGTGGAGTTCCTGGGCCTATTCGCGCTCCTCTTCGCGCTGGCTGTTCAAGGGCTCCGTCAGGTTTGGAGAAAGACCTTCATCGCGGCGACGGTACTACTTACCGTGCTCTGCCAGATACAGACATACCAAGCCAGGTATTACCAGATCCATTGGTCCGACATGGACAGTGAGCGTTATTGGGATGTATTCCTTCGTGTAGACCAACTACCGTGATGCCGATATCGACAGACCAGATGGGAAGAAAGGTGGATGTTCCTTCACATCCGAAGCGGATCGTATCGCTGGTCCCTTCCCAGACCGAGCTGCTCTACGACCTTGGCCTTGGGGAACGTGTGGTGGGCATCACCAAATTCTGCGTACATCCCGAGACCTGGTTCAAGACCAAGCACCGTGTTGGCGGCACGAAGAAGGTGGACCTCGAGAAAGTGCGTGCCTTGAAGCCCGACCTGATCATTGGCAACAAGGAGGAGAACGACCGCAAGGATATCGAGGCCCTGGAGAAGGAATTCCCGGTGTGGATGAGCGATATCCGTGACCTTGTTGATGCCCTGGAGATGATCAGGGTCATCGGTGAACTGACCGGCACGGGCGACCGGGCCAACGAACTCCATGTGCGTATCGAGAACGGATTCAGAGCCTTGATCCCGATCGAACCCAAGTTGACCGTGGCCTATCTGATCTGGCGCGAACCCTTCATGGCAGCCGGAGAAGGCACATTCGCGGGCAACATGCTGCAACGCTGTGGGCTGATCAACGTCTTCGACGAAGGCGACGCCCGCTACCCGGAGATCACGCCCCAAGAACTGGCGGAATCGGACCCGGACATCATCCTGCTCTCCTCGGAACCCTATCCGTTCAAGGAGGAGCACATCGCTGACATCAACATGATCTGCCCGGGAACTCCCGTACGTATGGTCGATGGCGAGTTGTTCAGCTGGTATGGTAGCCGACTGATCCAAGCACCCTCCTACTTCCAGCGTCTGCTCGCCACACTGGTACCTGGTAGCAGCGACGCTTGATCGATCGTAACGACCAACCGCATACTTCAGCGGTCCATTCATCGTTCCAGCGGCAAGCTGAGCGATGCAGGGCGGCTACTTTTGCAACGCATCGCCTTCCCTGTGCGCTTCATCCATACGCTCATCCTACTGTGCTGCATCAACTTGGTGCAGGGACAGCGCGTGGGATTGGTGCTCAGCGGTGGGGGGGCCACGGGCCTTACCCACATCGGTGTGATGAAGGCCTTGGAAGAGAATGGAGTGCCCATCGACTACATCACCGGCAGTAGCATGGGCGCGCTGGTGGGCGGCTTGTACGCGGCAGGATGGTCACCCACGGAGATAGATTCCCTTTTTCGCACCGAGATCTTCAAGATCATGGCCGATGGCGGCATCGAACCAGCGTATCAGTACTATTTCAAACAAGACGCCCCGGACGCCTCGTTGATAAGCCTGCGACTGGACCTGGACACGACCCTACAGTACTCTCTGCCGACGAACTTGCGCGAACCAGCCTTGATCGATTATGAGCAGATGACGCAATTCGGTCCGGTATCCGCCCTTTCCGGATACGACCTGGACAGCCTTTTCGTTCCGTACCGCTGCGTAGCCTCGGACATAACCGACCAGCGCTCGGTCGTGTTCAGCAAAGGCGATCTGGCACAAGTGATCAGGGCTAGCATGAGCTATCCGTTCTACTTCAAGCCCATTCGGGTGAACGGTCACCTGATGATGGATGGCGGCCTGTACAACAACTTCCCAAGTGATGTGATGTACGCCGACTTCCTACCGGACTTCATCGTAGGGAGCAACGTGTCGTACAACAGCCCACCGCCCAGTGAGGATGATCTGCTGGGCCAGTTGCGTGCGATGATGCAGGAGCGGACGCGGTACGAGATCCAATGCGAGAATGGCGTTATCGTGGAGCCACAGACGGCGACCTCCTTGTTCGACTTCAGCGACGCGGCATTACCTATCGCCGATGGGTATGCGGCCGCCATGAAGCGAATGCCGGAGATCCTTGCCCAAGTGCAGCGCCGTGTTAGCCCGAAAGAACTCGCGGCGCGCCGGAGCGCTTTCAAGGCACGTGCGCCGAAAATGGTCTTCGGCGATGTGCGCATAAATGGCCTCACACGTTCACAAGCCCTCTATGTCGAAAAGAGTCTCGATCGCGGAGCGGAACAACTGACGCCCGAAAAGCTGAAGCCGGATTACTTCCGCTTGGTCGCGGACCGCAACATCGCGATGCTTTACCCCAAGGCTACCTACCGGCCCGAGCGCCAACGGTTCGACTTGGACCTGCACGTCAAAACACAGAAGGACCTGGAAGTGCGTTTCGGTGGCATGTTCTCCTCGCGGCCCATCAATACCGGCATGGTCGGCTTGCGCTACAACCTTTTCGGTCGCAGCTCAGCGCATGTCGAAGCCTTGTCATACTTCGGAAAATTCTATGCGGCCGGTCAGGTCAAGCTGCGTGCCTACCTCAGTACGAAGGCACCGATCTACTTCGAGCCGCTTTTCACCCTTCACCGCTGGGACCACTTTCGCAGTTTCAGCACCTTCTTCGACGAGGTCAAGCCTTCCTTCGTAGTGATCCGCGAGGCCTACGGCGGCATGAACGCGGGAATGGGATTGGACAATAAAGGCCTGCTGCGCTACGACATCAAGTATGGTGAAACACTGGACCGCTATTATCAAGGGATCGAATTCACCGGCCAGGATACCTCGGACGCCACGACCTTCAGGCACTGGACTACAGGCTTGATGATCGAGCGCAATACACTGAATCGCAAGCAGCACCCCAATGCTGGCGAATCCTTGGTCGCTTCACTGCGGTATGTGAGCGGCGATGAGATCACCGATCCCGGATCCACGAGCCAGAATAAGTCGATCACCTACAAGACGCCTCATGCTTGGGCTGTCGCCAAAGTGACGCTGGACAAGTACTTCCTACGCCGGGGCATCTTCAAATTCGGTTTCCTTGCTGAAGGGGTTTACAGCACCATGCCGGCTTTCCAGAACTACACGGCGAGTATCATCCGTTCTCCCGCGTACCAGCCCACCCCGGAGAGTAGGACCTACTTCATCGAACAGTTCCGCTCACCGAAGTATGTGGCCGGTGGCGTACGCACCATCATCGCCGTGGCGCGCAACAAGTTCGACCTGCGTCTGGAGGGTCATGTCTTCCAACCCTACGAACCCTTCGTGCGGACCGAACAGAACGCCACGGAACTCGGTGCCGCTTTCAACAAGCGCTACTATATCGGCTCGGGGTCGCTCATCTATCAAAGTCCTGTGGGCCCCGTCTGGTTCAACCTAAGCTACTTCGAAGGCCTGCGCGACCCGTGGGCGTGGAGCTTGAACTTCGGCTACATCCTCTTCAACCAGAAGGCGCAGGAATGATCACACACGACCTCCTCGACGCGTACGAGTCCGTGAAGGGCGAATACGACAAGCTGCCGTGGGGTAAGAAACCCGATGAGCAGCTGTGGGAGAGTGTTGATGCCCTGCTGCTTGATCTGCACCTGATCAAACATGGCTATGCCACCGATGGGTACGAGAAGCACATAGAGAAGGAACTGAAGCGGCTTTGTGCGGATGAGAGCGTGATCACGCGGATCCGAACTCTTCAACTCTGACCCCTTAGCGCGCTCCAGATCAATGTCCAGAATGGCAAAAGCCCTCCTTCCGGAGGGCTTTTCACTTGGCAGTAGAAACGTCTAAGCCTGCGCCGTAGGTCCACCGAAATTCATAGGGATCTCCGGCATCTCCGTTTCGCGGATGGGACCGTGGACCTGTTCGAACTTCTGCACGTTATCGGCGAGCGCGCGCATGAGACGTTTCGCATGTTGCGGAGTAAGCAGGATACGCGAACGCACCTTCGCTTTGGGCACACCGGGCATCACCCGCACGAAGTCCACCACGAACTCCGAATTGCTGTGGGTGATGATCGCAAGGTTGCTGTAGATGCCATCGGCCACCTCTTCGCTGATCTCGATGTTCAGCTGATTGCCGCGGGGTTGGTCTTTTTGATCAGCCATGGTTGGTTCTGATAAGAACGCGTAGGGGCGCGACATCTCGCGCCCCTACATCGTTCGTTGTTGTTAGTCGTTCACCTCTTCAGCGGAAACACTCTCCGCTTGCAGGCGTGCGTATTCGTCCTTGTTGGCTACGATCGTGTTCAGGTATGCACGGGCACCGGTTCCGGCTGGGATCAAGTGACCTACGATCACGTTCTCCTTCAGGCCTTTCAAGTTGTCCTCCTTGGCGCTCACGGCGGCCTCGTTCAACACCTTCGTCGTCTCCTGGAAGGAAGCGGCGCTGATGAAGCTCTCGGTCTGCAGCGAAGCACGGGTGATACCTTGGAGCATGGTGCGGGCCGTTGCCGGATTGGCCGTGCGGGCCTCGGCCAGCTTCTGGTCCTTCCGCTTCAGTGCGCTGTTCTCGTCACGCAGCTTGCGCATGGTCACGATCTGGCCCACTTTCAAGGAGGCGCTGTCGCCAGCATCGGTCACGACCATCTTGTCGTACACCATGTCGTTCTCCTCCATGAACTCGGTCTTGTTCACGCTCTGCTTTTCCAGGAAGCGTGTATCTCCGGGGTCCTCGATCTCCACCTTGCGCATCATCTGGCGCACGATCACCTCGAAGTGCTTGTCGTTGATCTTCACGCCCTGCATACGGTACACCTCCTGAACTTCGTCCACGAGATACTCCTGCACGCGCGTTGGACCTTGGATATCCAGGATGTCGCCAGGAGCGATGCTGCCATCGCTCAACGGCGCACCTGCCTTGGTGAAGTCGTTCTCCTGCACCAGGATGTGCTTACTCAATGGCACCAGGTAGTACTTCTTCTCGCCGGTGCGGCTCTCCACGATGATCTCGCGGTTACCACGCTTGATCTTGCCGTAGGAGATGATACCGTCGATCTCGCTCACCACAGCAGGGTTGCTGGGGTTACGGGCCTCGAACAGTTCCGTCACACGTGGCAGACCACCGGTGATGTCACCACCCTTGCCAGAGCTACGCGGGATCTTCACCAGCACGTCGCCAGCTTCGATCTTCTTGCCGTCCTCCACGATGATGTGCGCACCCACGGGCAGGCTGTAGCTCTTCAGCTCCTCCTTGCCCTTGGGGTCCATGATCTTGATGGTCGGGTTCTTGCGCTTGTCGCGGCTCTCCACGATCACCTTCTCGGCGAAGCCGGTCTGTTCGTCGATCTCTTCGCGGTAGGTCGCGTTCTCCTCGATGCTCTCGAACTCCACCTTACCGGCGAGTTCCGAGATGATCACCGCGTTGTACGGATCCCAGGTGCAGATGAGGTCGTTCTTCTTGATCGCCTTGCCGCCCTTGTTGTAGATCATGGCGCCGTAAGGGATGTTGCTCGTAGTGAGCACGATGCCCGTGTTGGCGTCGATGATGCGCATCTCGGTGCTGCGGCTGATGACCACTTCGGCGTCTTCGCCTTTGCGATCCTTCTTGGCCACGGTACGCAGTTCGTCGATCTCGAGGATACCGTCGTATTTCGCGCGGATCTCGCTCTCTTCGGTGATCTTACCGGCCACACCACCCACGTGGAAGGTACGGAGGGTAAGCTGTGTACCTGGTTCACCGATGGACTGTGCAGCGATGACACCCACGGCTTCGCCCATCTGGACCATGCGTCCCGTGGCGAGGTTACGGCCGTAGCACTTCACGCATACACCCTGCTTCTGTTCGCAGGTGAGCACGCTGCGGATCTCCACCTCTTCGATGGGGCTCGTAGCAATGGCCTTCGCGATGTCCTCGTTGATGTTCTCTCCGCTGGAAACGAGCAGTGCGCCCGTTTGTGGGTGGTACACATCGTGCACCGCCGTACGTCCGAGAACGCGGTCGTAGAGCGTCTCCACGACCTCCTCGTTCTTCTTCAGCGCGGTGGCCACGAGACCACGCAGGGTACCGCAATCCTCGTTGCTGATGATCACGTCCTGCGCCACGTCAACAAGACGACGCGTGAGGTAACCGGCATCAGCCGTTTTCAGAGCCGTATCGGCAAGACCTTTACGAGCACCGTGGGTACTGATGAAGTACTCCAAGATGGACAGACCCTCTTTGAAGTTCGAGAGGATCGGGTTCTCGATGATGTCCTGACCGCCACCGCCGCCGCTCTTCTGGGGCTTGGCCATCAGACCCCGCATACCGGAGAGCTGACGGATCTGCTCCTTGGAACCACGGGCGCCGGAATCCATCATCATGTAGATGGAGTTGAAGCCCTGACGGTCGTTCTTGATCTGCTCCATCAAGGTGAAGGTCACCTTGCTGTTGGTGTGGGTCCAGATATCGATCGTTTGGTTGTAACGCTCGTTGTTGGTGATCAGACCCATGTTGTAGTTGCCGGTCACCTCGTCCACTTCTTTCTGGGCAGCGGTCACCAGCTTGTCTTTCGCAGGCGGGATGACGACGTCGTCCAGGTTGAAGCTCAAGCCGCCACGGAAGGCGCTCATGAAGCCCAGGTCCTTAATGTCATCGAGGAACTGTGCGGCACGTGCGGTACCCGTCTCCTTCACCACCATACCGATGATGTCGCGGAGCGCCTTCTTCGTGAGTACGTCATTGATGTAACCCACTTCCTTCGGCACCACCTCGTTGAAGAGGGTACGACCGCAGGTGGTCTCGATCAGGCTTGTCTTGCCGTTGATGTCCTCCCAACGCAGTTTGATGTGCGTGTGCAGGTCCACCTGGCCTTCGTTGAAAGCGATGATCACCTCTTCCGGGCTGTAGAAGGCGCGGCCTTCACCCTTCATGGTGCGCTCAGCATCGGTCTTACGGCCTTTGGTGATGTAGTACAGACCAAGCACCATGTCCTGGCTCGGTACCGCGATAGGCGCACCGTTGGCCGGGTTCAGGATGTTGTGGCTAGCCAGCATCAGCAGCTGCGCCTCCAAGATGGCGGCGTTGCCCAACGGCACGTGAACGGCCATCTGGTCACCGTCGAAGTCAGCGTTGAACGCCGTACAAACGAGCGGGTGCAGTTGGATGGCCTTGCCCTCGATCAGTTTGGGCTGGAAGGCTTGGATACCGAGGCGGTGCAGGGTCGGTGCACGGTTGAGGAGCACAGGGTGGCCCTTCAGCACGTTCTCCAGGATATCCCACACCACGGGCTCCTTCTTGTCCACGATCTTCTTCGCGGACTTCACCGTTTTCACGATACCGCGCTCGATGAGCTTGCGGATGATGAACGGCTTGAAGAGCTCGGCGGCCATGTCCTTCGGCAGACCGCACTCGTGCAGTTTCATTTCAGGACCTACAACGATCACGGAACGTGCGCTGTAGTCCACACGCTTACCGAGCAGGTTCTGGCGGAACCGGCCCTGTTTGCCCTTGAGCGAATCGCTCAACGACTTCAGCGGACGGTTGCTCTCGCTCTTCACCGCGCTGCTCTTGCGGCTGTTGTCGAACAAGCTGTCGACAGCTTCCTGAAGCATGCGCTTCTCGTTGCGCAGGATCACCTCGGGCGCCTTGATCTCCATCAAACGCTTCAAGCGGTTGTTGCGGATGATCACACGGCGGTAGAGATCGTTGAGATCGGACGTCGCGAAGCGGCCACCATCCAGGGGAACGAGCGGACGCAGTTCGGGCGGGATCACCGGAACCACCTTCACGATCATCCACTCCGGATTATTACTGCGGCGGCTGATGGCGTCGCGGAAGGCTTCCACAACGTTCAGGCGTTTCAGCGCTTCGTTCTTACGCTGCTGGCTCGTTTCCGTGTTCGCCTTGTGGCGCAGGTCGTAGCTCAGCGTGTCCAGGTCCAGGCGCTTCAACAGATCGTGCAACGCATCGGCACCCATCTTGGCGACGAACTTGTTGGGATCGTTCTCATCCAGATGCTGGTTGTCCTTACCGAGGGCCTCCATGATGTCCAGGTACTCCTCTTCCGTGAGGAAATCGAGGTACTGAACGGCATTGCCTTCCTTGTTCACGGCCGTACCGGCCTGGATCACCACGTAACGCTCGTAGTAGATGATCTGGTCCAGCTTCTTGGTGGGCAGACCCAAGAGGTAACCGATCTTGTTCGGCAGGCTGCGGAAATACCAGATGTGGGCTACGGGCACCACCAATTGGATGTGGCCCATGCGCTCACGACGCACCTTCTTTTCCGTGACTTCCACACCGCAGCGGTCGCACACGATCCCTTTGTAGCGGATACGCTTGTACTTACCGCAGTGGCATTCGAAATCCTTCACAGGACCGAAGATTCGCTCGCAGAAGAGGCCATCACGTTCCGGCTTGTAGGTCCGGTAATTGATCGTCTCCGGCTTGATCACTTCACCGTGGCTGCGCTCGAGGATCTGCTCGGGGCTGGCCAGGCTGATGACGATCTTGTTGAAGTTGCTGTTCAGCTTCACTTCCTTCTTCATGTTCTCGCGTTGCTTGCTAGCGTTCGACGTTCAGTTGCTCACCGGGTTGATCACTCGAGGGAAACGTTCAGTGCCAGGCCACGCAGTTCGTGGAGCAACACGTTGAATGATTCCGGGATACCCGGGGTCGGAAGGGGTTCGCCCTTCACGATGGCCTCGTAGGCCTTGGCGCGACCCATCACGTCATCGCTCTTCACGGTGAGGATCTCCTGCAGGATGTTGGCGGCACCGAAGGCCTCCAACGCCCACACTTCCATTTCACCGAAGCGCTGACCACCGAACTGGGCCTTGCCACCGAGCGGCTGCTGGGTGATCAAGCTGTAAGGTCCGATGGAACGTGCGTGCATCTTGTCGTCCACCATGTGTGCGAGCTTGATCATGTAGATCACGCCCACGGTCGCAGGTTGGTCGAAGCGCACACCCGTGCCGCCATCGATGAGGAAGGTCTTGCCATTGCGTGGGATACCGGCTTCATCCGTCTCCGCGTTGATCTGATCGTGCGTGGCACCATCGAAGATCGGCGTGGCGTATTTGCGGCCCAGTTTCTTACCGGCCCAGCCGAGAACGGTCTCGTAGATCTGACCCAGGTTCATCCGGCTTGGTACACCCAGCGGGTTCAGCACGATGTCCACCGGCGTGCCATCCTCCAGGAACGGCATGTCGGCATCGCGGACGATCTTGGCAACGATACCCTTGTTACCGTGGCGGCCGGCCATCTTGTCGCCCACCGTCAGCTTACGCTTGGCAGCTACGTACACCTTGGCCAGTTTCACGATACCCGTGGGCAGTTCGTCACCGATGCTCACTTGGAATTTCTTCCGTTTGTAAACACCGCTGATGTCGCTGTGGCGGATGTTGTAGTTGTGGATGAGCTCGCGCACCAGCTCGTTCGTCTTCTTCTCGGCGGTCCACTCGGTGGGGTCCACGGTGATGAAGTCGATGGCCTGGAGCACCTTGGCGCTGAACTTCACGCCCTTCTTGATCTGCTCTTCCTTGTACTTGTTGAAGACACCGTTGCTGGACTGACCGTCCACGAGCTTCAGCAGCTTCTCGATCAACAGATTCTTCAGGGAGCCCAGGTCCTTGTCCTGCTCCTTGTCGATCTGGTCGAGCACGCCTTTCTCGTTGCCCTTGGCCTTCTTGTCCTTCACGGCACGGCTGAAGAGCTTCTTGTCGATCACCACACCCTTGGTGCTGGGCGGAGCCTTCAACGAAGCATCCTTCACATCGCCTGCCTTGTCGCCGAAGATGGCGCGCAGCAGTTTCTCTTCCGGTGAAGGATCGGTCTCCCCTTTCGGCGTGATCTTGCCGATGAGGATATCGCCTTCCTTGATCTCCGCACCCACGCGGATCAGACCGTTCTCGTCGAGGTCCTTGGTGGCCTCTTCGGAAACGTTCGGGATGTCGGCGGTGAGTTCTTCGAGGCCGCGCTTGGTATCGCGTACCTCCATGATGTACTCATCGATGTGGATGGAGGTGAAGATGTCCTCCGAGGCCACGCGCTCGCTGATCACGATGGCATCCTCGAAGTTGTACCCCTTCCAAGGCATGAAGGCCACCTGCAGGTTGCGGCCAATGGCCAGC
>JAEUTA010000029.1 GCA_016788205.1 Flavobacteriales bacterium
CCGTGCTCAATGCCATCCGAAACAAGATCATCCACCGGATCTTCGCCGTGATCGACCGGGGGACACCCTATGTCAAATGCACTCTTGCACATGTCATAGAATAAGTCCTCGCCGGATTACCGGCTGTGGGCTTTCCGCTTCTATCCCTCACGCAACCTCACATTCCCATGAAAACCTTCAGCTCGCGCAGAAGTCCGGCTAAGGCAGATTCGATTGAGCCTTTCGCAAATGGGATGTAAGCAAGCCCATCGATATTGGTTGGGATGTTCACGCCCGCCTCATGCAGTAGCGCGATGTTGTTCAGTCCATACTTCCCTTGGAAGAATCCAATCTCGTGGATGACATTCTCCCGAGCACGGATTTCGTCACCTGCAACATCGTCCCCAGTCATCACGATTACAGCGAAACCGCAACGACTTGCCTCCTCGTTGAGTTTCTGAAGTATCGTTCGACCCTTGTTTGGTTGTTGTGCCAGTTCTAAGCTCTCGCACCCGATGTCCTTCTCAATAAAGGTCTGTACGCGGAACCAAGCGTCACTACGTCCATGTGAGATAAACACTCTTCTAGGTCGATCCAGTTCCTCCTGCTTTTCGCCGATGCGGGAGGATGAGTGCACTTGGAGGATATACTCTAAGTTCTTAACGATTGGCTCAAAGCTGTTTCTGGAATAGAGGTCAAAGCCCTTGTCGTTCTTGCCAATCGGCTTTGGTAGGTCTACCATCGGCAGGTCACTGTACAGGTCTGGTATTTGTTCCTGCAGTGCTTTACGGACAGAATCGAACAGAACCAATTCGTGATTCACCACCCTTCCGTCGGTGCGCCCGACAGCGCCCCAATTCACACTCCTCAGGTTCTGGAGAACTGCGGCAGCTTTAGCCAGCAGGATAGCGCGTTGGTCCATATTGCCCCCTTTTGAATGAGCAAAGGAAGGTGTTACTGTCAATTAGCTTTGCATCAACCCAATTCACAATGACGAAGTATTCGTTCCAAGACTTCGAGAAAGGAGATTCAGTCTATCATTTGAGCAACCCTCAACTGCGCATGGTGGTGATATCAAAGGATGAAACAATGCAGGAAGTCACGTGCCGTTGGGTAGACAAGTCCGGTGCAAAGCAGGTGTCGGAGTACCTGCCCGAGGAGTTGGGCAAAACGGACGATTTGAGGCCCCGGTACACTTACGCCACGATGCTGCCATAGCTAGCACACCCTCATGGTCACCCGCAAGCATTCAGTTGCAGATTTCGAAATAGGCGACAGCGTCTATCATCGAAGTAGATCGAGCTTGAAGATGATTGTCATTCACATTTCCCAGAGCACTAACGAGGTTACTTGTCGCTGGGTAGATGCAAGTGGATTGCAGCAAGAGGCTTTGTACTTACCCCAGGAACTGGGTAAGACCGAGGACTTGCCAAGTTCGAGCATTCGATTCATTCCATACGGCGGCAGGAAAAAGGACGACGGCTTTTCAGGTCGTTAGGACAAAGCCCCGCGTGAGGGATAGGAGCAAGTAGCCCGCACCGCGAGGCTCTGCGAAGCGGGAGGACTTATTCTATGACATGTGCAAGAGTGCATTTGACATAGGGTGTCCCCCGGTCGATCACGGCGAAGATCCGGTGGATGATCTTGTTTCGGATGGCATTGAGCACGGACATCTTGTGTTTGCCCTCGGAGACTTTGCGACGCCAGTAGTCCTGGAGTTCGCCTTTGCGGGCCGTGACGCCGACTGCAGCCATGTGCAACAGATACTTCAAGGTGGGCTGGGCTTGTTTGGAGACACGCGTCTTGCCTCGGATGCTGGAGCCGGAGCTGAACTCGAACGGAGCGACACCAGCGTGACAAGCGAGCTCACGCGCCGTTGTGAACCGCAAGAAGCCTTCGGTAAGAGCCAGCAGGTGTGCGGCCAGGACAGGGCCAACGCCATCGATGGACAGCAGCAGATCGTACTTGCGCTGTAGTTCAGGTTGCTCGGCGATGGCGGCCTTGATCATGGTCTCCACCTGCTTGATGGCCTTGTCCAACGCAGTGATGAGTGCCTTATCGATGCGCGTGAAGGCCGATCGCAGTGACTGGTCAACATGACGGTTGAGGTCCCGGACCTGCGTGTGGTGCATGGTCTTGCGGCGCACCAGGTTCTCCCGCCGCGCGAGTAGCTGCTTGAGTTTGTTGGTGCGCAAATGATCGGCTGTGACCAATCGGGCCTTGTCTTGGAAGCGCCGGGCGTAGTCAGCGATCCGCATCGCATCGATGCGGTCGTTCTTACCACGGGTGCTGCCGATGCTCTTGTTGATGTCGCTGGGATGCGCCAGCCAAGTTGGAACGCCCAGTGCCACTAGGGTCTCCAGTGGCAGATGCGAGTAATGCCCGGTGGGCTCCAGACAGACCATGCACATGTCCTTGCGCAGTCCGTACTCCTTGGACCAACGCTTCCATATGCTGCGCAGTCCCTTCTCCGAGTTGCCGATCTGCTCCTCGGCCATCACCTTGCCGTGCTCATCCAACAACGCCACATCCAGCGTGGCCTTGCTCACATCGATCCCGATCCAATGTTCCATGTTCAACTACTTTTGGGTTGGACAAACGATCGCTGGAGGGGCTGAGCAAAGGGCCCTGTGCTCGACAACTCTAATAGGCCCTCACGCCTACAATTCTATCCGAGCCTCAGACCCGAGTGGATCGCAGGTTCCAATAAGTCCTATAGGCCTCAAAGCCTCTGCAGCGGACTGGTTCACCCGCGACCCTGCTCAGTCTCCTTCAGTGATCAATAACGTCCCGAAGGTCTTCACCAACAGGGCGCACAAGTGTAGAGTACTGCGGATAGCCCGACCCGGCTGCATTTGAGCCGGGGCACGCCCATCCTTCGACTCCGCTCAGGATGACACGTGCCTACGACTGGTCGAGCTTCTTCACCATGGTCAAGATCGTCGCCAGTGCCACGGTCTCGCCGGTCTCATCGATCACATCCACCAGCCACTTCACGATGCCTCTTGCCACATCGGCTCCCTTGGGTGAGTCGGCTGTCTTGGGCCGCTTCTCCTGATCCAGGATCTCGCGGCAGGTGAACTTCACCTGGATGGTGGAGCCGGGGTAGACGGGCTTGAGGAAGCGGCATTCCTCGATACCATAGTTCAAAAGAACAGGCCCCTTTGGTGGATCAACGAACAGACCAGCAGCCCTTGAAAGGATGAAGTAGCCGTGCGCCACGCGGCCGGTGAAGACGGTGCCATCGAGGCTGTTGGCATCCATGTGCGCGTAGAACTTGTCGCCGCTCAGTTCGGCGAAGTCCTCGATGTTCTGCAGGGTGACGAGGTGCTTTTCGGAGAGGAGCGTGTCGCCGATGTTCAGCTCTTCGAAGTGCAGGCGGAAGGGGTGCTTCTCGCTGATGTGGTAGCGCGCGCCCTGCTGGTATTGCTGCGTGATGGCGGTGATCATGCTCGGGTGGCCTTGGATGGCGGTGCGCTGCAGATAGTGCATCACGCCGCGCTTGCCACCCATCTCTTCGCCGCCGCCCGCGCGGCCGGGGCCGCCGTGTACCAGCGTGGCGAGCGGACTGCCGTGGCCGGTGTTCTCCTTCGCCATTTCGCGGTTGAGCACGAGCATGCGGCCGTGGTGGCTGGCCGCGCCCCAGACGAATTGCTGCGCGTACTGCTCGTTGTGCGTGGCGATGGTGGCCACGAGCGAGCCCTTACCGAGCTTACTGAGCGCCACGGCATCGTCGAGGTCCTTGTACGGCATCAATGTGCTCACCGGACCGAAGGCCTCCACGTTGTGGCTCACCTGGTTCTTCCAGGGATCGTTGTTGTAGAGCAGGATGGGACTCATGAAGGCGCCCTTGGCCGCGTCGGCACCGGTCACGTTCACGCTGTCCGGATCGCCGAAGACCACTTGTGATCCCTTCATCAGTTCGGCGAGCGCACGCTTCACTTCTTCGCGCTGCGTCTTGCCCGCGAGCGCGCCCATGCGTACGCCTTCCACACGCGGGTCGCCGATGACGGTGCTGCCGAGGCGCTTGCCGAGGGCGATCTGCACATCCTCCAACACATTCGCGGGTACCAGGATGCGTCGCGCGCCGGTGCAGCGCTGGCCACACTTGAGCGTGATCTCGCGCGTGACCTCCTTGATGAAGAGGTCGTACTCCTCGGTGCCGGGCACGGCATCGGGGCCGAGCACAATGGCGTTGAGGCTGTCGGCCTCCATGTTGAAGGGCACGCTCTCTTCGATGATGCGTTTGTGCGCCTTCAGCATGCGGCCCGTGCTGGCGCTGCCGGTGAAGGTGACAACGTCCTGGCTGATGACGTGGTCGAGCAAGCCTTCCGCACTACCGACGATGAGTTGCAAGGCACCTTCCGGCACGATGCCGCTGGCGACGATGTCCTCCACCATGGCAGCGGTGAGGTAGCTGGTGACGGTGGCGGGCTTCACAACGGCAGGCACGCCGGCCATCCAGTTCACGGCGATCTTCTCCAGCATGCCCCAGATGGGGAAGTTGAAGGCGTTGATGTGTACGGCCACGCCCTCCTTGGGCACCATGATGTGGTGACCGATGAAGGTGCCGTTCTTGCTGGTCTTGATGGCCTCGCCGTCCACATAGAAGGGCATGTTGCCCAGCGTGCGGCGCAGGCTCGCGTTGGCGAAGAGGTTGCCGATGCCGCCCTCGATGTCCACCCAGCTATCGGGCTTGGTGGCGCCGGTGCGGTAGCTGATGGTGTAGTACTTGTCCTTGCGCTCGAAGAGGTATTGGGCGAGGGCCTTCAGCATGCGTCCGCGCTCGGGGAAGGTCATCTTGCGGAGGGGCGGGCCGCCCACTTCACGCGCGTAGGTGAGCATGGCGCCGAAGTCGAGGCCGCCGCTGCTGGTGGTGCCGATGAGCTCGCCGGTGATGGCGTCGATGAGGTCTGCTTGCTTGCCCGATCCGGCGACCCATTGGCCGGCGGCGTAGTTCTTTAACTGCATGGGAGCGAAGATCGGCACAGGAAGGCTATCCGCAGATGACGCAGATGGCACAGATGAATGCGGCGGCTTTGGGCGTGCCCCTCGCAAAGCCTCGGGTCGCGCTCTTCCGTCCAAGTCCTCGGCTGGATTACCAGCCTCCGGGCTTTCCCGTTCGATCACTCACGCGGAAATACGACCTTACGTTCCCGAACGTTAGTTTACAGGATGCCTTCCTCATTGTCATTTCTCGTGAACGGATTAGTCCCTTTGGGGATGTTTGTAGTGCTGGGGTGCGGTTCGGGGCCAGTTTCAAAGAGCCGCTATGATGCAATACCCTCGTCGGACAGGGAGTGTCACGAAGAACTCGAAAAGGCAAGGACGGATATCGCAAGCAGTCAGTTGGTATACTGCCATCTTGCGGGAAATCTGCTCTACTTCCGATTGCGCTCGGCGAAGGAATTGGAAGAGTTGCTCAGCACGCACGGAATTGGATACAAGGAAGAGATGACATCCGATGTCGTCGTTGAGGGGAAAACCCAATGGTGCTACTGCGGTTTGATGGAGGAACAGATAGCGGCCAAGTATGGCGAGCACTTCATCGACTCATTGATCGACGTTTCGGATGATTGGTACGTGAAGAACGCAATCAGCAATGGTGACACGCTGTACTATGCCGAATGCGATACCAGGCCGAGATACCCAGGTGATGATGAACATCCAGACGACGACAGTGACAGCCTGCAAGCGTCGATCGAACGACATCTTCAGTACCCGGCGGGATACCAGCCAAGACCGAACCTCGATTCCATCGCTTTCGCTGACGTTCGATTCCTTGTCGATACGGCGGGGAATGCCTCAATCTTGTACTACCACTTCCTGTTCGATATGGATGCAAATCATCTATTTGAGGATACGCTCATCGCACAGATCGAGCGGTGCGTCCAAAGGACTGGATGGTTGCCAGCATTGGTTCGTGGGCGCAAGGTTCAAGCGGATATGAATTATCGGATCTACTTCGAATAGCCGAAGTCGAGGCCGCCGCTGCTGGTGGTGCCGATGAGCTCGCCGGTGATGGCGTCGATGAGGTCCGCTTGCTTGCCCGAACCGGCGACCCATTGGCCGGCGGCGTAGTTCTGTAACTGCATAGGGGCGAAGGTAGAAGAGAGCAATGGTCAATTCGCGGATGGTCACATTCGCTAACGGGTTCGGCGCCTTGTCGCGGCACGATCGAACATGAAATGCCGAACAGCGAATGTGGACGTGAATGCGGGCCCACTTCGACGTTCATCATTGGATGTTCGCTGTTCATATTCCATCCCTAGGGCAGTCCCTACATTCGTCCATGCGCGTCACTCTCCCCTTCATCGTTACGGCCGTCGCCATCGGTTCACTTGCCTTCTCCGCGTGCAACGTGGCGAAGATGCAGGCGCGCCACACCAAGAAGGAATTCAAGAAGGCGGGGCTGGCGGAGCACACTTTCGCCGGGCCTAACGGTCCCATGCACGTGTGGAGCAGCCCCTTCACCGGCAAGCCGAAGTTGATGCTCTTGCACGGCGTGACCTCCAGCGCGGGCATGTGGGCGGGCAATGCGGCAGCGCTCAGCGCCACGTACGACCTCATCCTCCCGGACCTGATCGGTCATGGGGGCAGCACCAACACCTGGAGCGGCAACACCGTGGATGCGCAGATGGCGCACATCAATGCGATCCTGGACAGCCTGCAGGTGCAGGAGGCGATGTACGTGGTGGGCAACTCCTACGGCGGAGCGATGGCAGCCAACTTCGCCGAGCAGCGGCCGGACCGCACCCGTACATTGGTGATCGGTGATGGGCCGGCCAACGCGTACACCAAGGCGCTGGCTGACAGCGCCACGCGCGCTCTGGGTGCCTCGGGAGGTATCCGGGAGTTCTTCAGCCCCACCGAACCGGAGCACATCCTGCGCAACATCAACGGCATCCTGTACGAGCCGCGCAAGATCCCACGCTGGGCGTTGAAGCAGATGTTCAAGACGGGCGCCGAACGCCGCCCGGTATACCTCGCCCTGTTGGACGACCTGATCGGCCGCGAGGAGCAATACGCCACCAAGCGCTACATGTGGACCATGCCGGTGTATGTGCTTTGGGGAGAGGCCGACCGGCTGATCCCGCCGGTGGTGGCGCAGGGCATCATGCGCATCAACGAGTTGCCGGCCGACCACTTGATCATGATGCCGAAGGCCGGTCACGCGGGCAACGTGGAACGCCCGCGCGAATTCGAGGCCATCCTGTTGAACATTTTGAAGGACGGCCCTTGCCCGATGCCCACGCCGCCAGGTGAGGGTGTGTGCACCATGGAGTACGACCCCTGGTGCGGCTGCGATGGCAAGACCTATGCGAACAAGTGCGCGGCCTGGCATGCCGGTGTGCGCGCAACGGCGCGGGGCGAGTGCAAATGAGGGGCAGGCAACGTAGTGGCGTGATCGACCGCTCGTGGATCCGCTCGGTGTGAGCGGCGCCTGAATGGCCAACTTGCAGCGGTGATGATCGGCGACCACCTATTCGTTCTGCTGCGGCTGCGCTGGCTGCAAGTACGGCGCGCGTTCCCGGTGTACGGTCGTTTCCTGCTCGCCTTTGCCGTGCTGGCCGCTACCTGGGCCTTGCGCAACGCGCTGATCCATGATGCCACGTACGCGCCGTGGGTCGCTGCCAGCGCCGTGTTGTTGGTGATGGGCCTGCATCAGCGGCGGCGGGATCACCGCTTCCTACAGCGGCATCTGCCGAAGGCGCATGTGGCCATGGCGGTGGAATACCTGGTGCTCGTTCTTCCTTTCGTGTGCGCGCTGCTGCTCGCTGCGGTTCGCTTTTGGGCCTTGTTGCCGCTACTGGTGGTTGCCGTACCGTGGTCTCCCGTGGCGCACAGCACCGGCGTGCGCGCGGTGTGGTTGCGCGACCACATTCCAACGCGCCTGTTCGAATGGCGGAGTTCCTTGCAGGCCACCCATCCGTGGACGCTGCTGGTGTGGCTGCTGGCACTGGCCTTCTGCTGGCTACCCGTGTTGCCGCTCTTCCTCTTGGGCGGCATCGCTTTGGTGGCCATGGGTGCGCAGGAGCAGTGCGAACCGCGGGCGATGCTCCTCGCCACGGCGAACGAGGCGCGCGCCTTGTTACGGACCAAGGTCTACGGTGCGGTTCGACTGATGCTTCTGGTGCAACTACCGGTACTGATCGGTGCCACGCTCTCCCGACCGGACTGGTGGTGGATCCACGGGCTGTTCGGTATCGGTATGCTCGTGCTCGTGGCCTATGCCGTAGTGCTCAAGTACGCGAACTACCGGCCCAATGAGCGCCTGGAAGCGAACGGCGCCAATGTGGGTGTGGCGGCGGTATTCGCGATCTTGCCCGGCCTCGGTCTGGTGCCGCTCATCATGTTCCTCACCGAACTGCCGAAGGCACGCGCCAACCTCCATGCCTACTTCCATGATCACCATCACTGACCTCCGTTGCGCCTACGACCAGCGAATGGTCGTGAACATCCCCGCGTTCAGCATGGCGCGCGGTGTACAGGGCATCGTGGGATTGAACGGCGCGGGGAAGACCACGTTCTTGAACGCGCTCTACGGCTTCGGCCGCAACCGTGAAGCACGTGTTGCCTGGAACAACGTGGACATGGGGCATTGGAACACGGCGTTCCAAGAGGCGGAGAACTACTTCCATCCCGGCATCACGGGTCGGGAATACCTCGATCTGTTCATGCAAGGGGCACCAGCACGGGAGTTCGAACGCTTGAACACGCTGTTGGAGATACCGCTGGATCGACTGATCACTACGTACTCCACCGGTATGCGCCGCAAGCTGGCCTTGCTGGGTACGTTGCGGCTGGACCGGGAGGTGCTCTTGCTGGACGAACCGATGAACGGCCTGGACCTGGCCTCGGTGCGCGTGGTGGAAGCCGTGGTGCGCAAGCTGGCCGAGCGTGGTCGAATGATCATCATCACCTCACACGTCCTCGGTCCGTTGGTGAGCTTGTGCGATCGGATCCACGTGCTCAAGAGCGGCTCCATCGAACGCACGTTCCAACGCGGCATGACCGATGGCTTGGAAGAAGCCCTGTTCGCCGACCTGGACAAGCGCACCAAGGAGATCATGGACGGTGCGGATACCTAACGCACCTCACCGCCGGTAGGGTTCTCCTGCGCTGTTCAGCGTTGCGCGGGTGGCACCCGAAGGCCCCGTCAATGTTCCGGTGGCCGCGCACCCATCCGGAACGTCAAGGTGCCGCCGGCCATCAGTTCAGCATGGGTGATGTAAGTGCGGTCCAAGCGTTGACCGTTCAGTGACACCTGCTGCACGTACACGTTCCGGGGCCCTTGGCGTTCCGCGACCACGGTGAACGTCGTTCCGTTCGCCAGCGGAATGCGCGCGCGCTCGACCACGGGTGCACCCAGTTCGTAGCGTTCACTTCCGGGTTCCATCGGGTAGAAGCCCAGCGCACTGAAGATGTACCACGCGCTCATCTGGCCGCAATCGTCGTTGCCGCTCAGGCCGTCGGGCTTGGGCTTGTACATGATGTCGAGCACATCGCGCACCCGCTTGCCGGTCATCCACGGTCGGTCGCTGTAGTTGTACAGGTAGGGCACGTGATGGCTGGGCTCGTTGCCGTGCACGTAGTTGCCCATGATGCCATCGCGTGTGATGTCTTCGGTGTGTTCGAAGTACTTGTCCGGCAGTTCCATGGTGAAGAGCGAATCGAGGTGAACGCCGAAGCGCTCTGGGCCGCCCATCAACCTGACGAGCTCACCTGGCTCGTGAGGCACGTAGAGACCGTAGTTCCAGGCGTTGCCCTCGATGAAGCCTTTCTGGTGCGTGTCCAGCGGGTCGAACTCTTTCAGGAAGGAACCATCGGCGAGCCGGGGGCGCATGAAGCCGGTGGAATGGTCGAACAGCCGGTCGGACAGCCCACAGCGCATCGCGAACTCGAGTTCCAAGGCTTTGTTGCCCAAGCGGAACGCCATCTTCTGGATGCAGCGGTCGTCATAGGCATACTCCAGGGTCTTCGAGACGCTCGCCCCACTGCGGTCCTCGGGAACGTAGCCCAGGTCGATGTAGTCGCCGAGTCCTTCGAAGCTGCGATGCCTAGCGGTGGCTGCGCATGCATCCAACGCGTGCTTTGCATCGAAGCCTCTGATGCCTTTCACATGCGCATCAGCGATCACGCTCACGGCGTGGTAGCCGATCATGCACCAGTTCTCGTTGGCATGGTGGCTCCAGATAGGTAGCATGTGCTGCGCGCTTTGGTCGTAGTGCGCGAGCATGGAGTTGATGAAGTCCGAAGAACGTTCGCGCTGGATGATGTTGAAGAGCGGGTGCAGGGCGCGGTACGTGTCCCACAAGGAGAACGTTGTGTAGTTGGTGAAGCCCTCGGCGGTGTGGATGTTCTGGTCAAGCCCGCGATACCGGCCGTCGACATCCATGTAAACGGTAGGCGAGAGGCAGGCGTGGTACATCGCCGTGTAGAAGTTGGTCAATACTTCCGGACGCTTGCTTTCAATGTGGATGCGCGAAAGCTCTTTGCGCCAGGTGTCCCGTGTTTCACCCACAACGCGGTCGAAGTCCCAATGAGGAACTTCGGTCTGCATGTTCTTCAAAGCGCCCTCGGTGCTCACCGACGACAAGGCCACTTTTACCAACAACTCTTCACCCACCGTGATATCGAAGTTGAACCAGGCACGCAATTGCTTTCCGGCCATCTCCGGAAAGTCCTTCGTCTGATCGAACTTCCGCCAGAAGCCCCGGTACTCTGTGGTCCGCTGGTCAGGTTGCTGGCCGTAGTCCGTGATCAGCTTATCGAAGGCGATCGCGAAGTACACCGTGCGAGTCCGACCCCAGCCATTGGTTTGTCGGTAACCCGTCACCAGGGTATCGTTCTCCACCCGAACGAATGTCCAAACGTTCTTGTCCGCGTGGTTATAGATGCCGTGTACCAGGTCGAGGATGACGCGGCCCGTTTCCTTGCGCGGGAAGGTGTAGCGATGCATACCTACGCGCGTAGTCGCGGTCAGCTCCGCCTTGATGCCGTGGTCCTCCAAGAGCACTTCGTACTTGCCTGGCACCGCCTTCTCGTTCTTGTGATGGAACACCGATCTGAATCCGCTTTGTGGCGCTGCCGCCGTTCCCGGGTTCATCTGCAACGGACCGGTCGTCGGCATCAGCAGGATGTCGCCGAGATCACTGTGTCCCGTTCCGCTGAAGTGCGTGTGGCTGAAGCCCACGATGGTACTGTCGTCGTATTGGTAACCGGAGCAGGTGCTGTACACGGCCGGGTTGTACTTCCCATCAACGGCGTAGGGTATCGTGTCCGTATCGGGGCTCAGTTGCACCATGCCGAAGGGTGCGGTGGCGCCGGGATACACGTGGCCCATGCGCTGTGTGCCGATCATCGGATCCACATGCCGCAGCAGGTCCAGGTCGCTCCCTTGGGCCGATACACCATGGGTCAAGGTCGCGAGGAGCGGGAAGATGATGAGGCTACGCATGTCCGCAAGGATAGCTCAGCCGCCGTTGGGAACATCCGGCCGATGGACCAGCGCTCACAGCTTGACGAAGGGCCACGAAGCTCCATCGTCGCTGCGCACGCGGTAGAACCCTGGGGCCAACCCATGCAGGTCGAAAAGGAAACGGTCTTGCGCATGCTGGACCGGAGCCGATACCGTTCGCCCTTGTGCATCGACGACCATGAGCGATCTCGGCGACAAGGGCTGCCGAGCGCGCACCGCGATCAGGTCCATGGCCGGGTTGGGGAACGCTGCGGACGCCTCGTGCCCGTCGTGAACGGGGAGCCCGGTGGTGGTGCATGTCTCGAACGCGCCGGCATCCAGCAGCGCATGCTGGCATCGGAGCGTGGCGTCGGCGGGGTGCACGTACTCGTACAGGGCTACCAATGGATAGCCGCTGGTGGCTAGGCCTGCCGGATACCCCATGCTGTGCGCCGGTGAACCTTCGTCGATACGATAGTCGTAGTTCATGGCGTCAGCGAACGCGATGTACGCGATGCTGGTGCTGCGCAGGTTCGCGAGCGTATCCAAGGTGGCAGGCCAGGTGCTCATGAACGAGCCGCCCCCGGCCAGCACATTGTTGTAGGCTTTGAAGAAGGTCTCGGCAGGTGCCTGGAAGAAGGTGCCATTGGTCTTCTCGTTCACCAGGGTGTTGTTCACCGCGTACAGCGCATGTGGTCCCGGGTTGCTCAAGCCCTCCATACCGAAGCCCACCAGGTTGCTATTCTCGCCTTGTGCTCCCTGTTGCACCACGTTGCCGATGAGGTAGGCCTGTCCACCGTTGGGCAGGTCGATCTCGCGGCTCGCCGTTCCATCGGCTTCATTGCTGAAGCGGTTGTGCTCGATCAGGTTCACCCAGGCACGGCTCTTCAATTCATGCCCTACAACGGCGTGGTGGCTGTAGGTGGAGCGGAGGATCAACGAGTCAATGGCGCCGATGTAGAGGTTGTGCGAGTAGCCGTCGCCGTGACCGTTGTAGCCGAACTCGCTGTGTTCGATACGCATCGTGCTCGGATGGTATTCACCGCACAGGATGCCGTTCTGGTTGTGGTGGAAGTGGCAGTGCCGCACCGTGAGGCCGAGCCCTTCCAGCCGGATCCCCGCGCCATTCTGGTCCGGCACCTGGCATTCGCTGAACTCCATCCATTCTACGGTGGCATGGTTCCCTTGGATCACCCAGATCGCCTTGCCACCCCAGGCGTTGCCGTTGCTTTCCAGGTGCGCCATACCGCCGATACCGCGGAGAACAAGGTCGTTCGCCTGCCAGCGCGCCACATCGTCGGGGTACACGCCGGCATCGATGTTCACCGTATCACCGTCGCTCACCAAGGTGCTCACCTGGCTCGGAGCGGTATAGGCACGTGTCGGTCCTACGGTCCATGTGTTCGGGAGCACGTGGAGCGGTAGCAGACCTGCGATGAAGGGAAGTGTGATGCGGCGCATGCGCACAAGTAAGCACGTTCGGTCCACCGGTGGTCGAGCTTTCGTCCGATGTGTGGACGCCACGGACGGAACAGCGATCCTGATGGACCTATGGCACCTGGCACTTGCCGCTCGTGATGCGACCATCGTTCATCCGGATGGTCCACATGTAGGCACCTGATCGGACCGGGATACGTTCCTGTGCGCTCTTCAAGCGGCGCTCCATTATCAGGCGGCCCTGGGCATCGTACAAGGTGATACGACCGCCGGCTTCAGCATCGATGAGCAGTTCACCGTTGCCGGTGCCAACGACACGGAAGACCCGCATGGACCGTTCTTCCAACCCGACGGAGGCGATGTCCAGGGTCCAGGTCGCCGTATCGTTATTCCCACAAGGGTCATCATAGGTGTGCGTGAAGGTGTAGGTCCCTGCATCGGTGAAGGTGAACGTCGCGTTGGCCTGTGTATTGGTCTGCCCATTGCTGCACGTCCAGAGGTGCGTGCCTTGTCCGGTGTGGTAGTAGGTGATGTCGGCTGGCCCGTTACTGCTCGACCCCGTGAAGTAGGCATCGGTCCCGTTGGGGACGTCCATGTTCCAGGTGGCGGTAGCGCCCAGCACCGTGCTGCTGGCCACCGTTTGCAGGATGGTGGCGGTGGTCAGGTCCAGTCCCCCGCGGTAGGTGGCACCAACGCACGTCTCGTTGAAAAGCGTGCAGTAGAGCACACAGGCCGCTAGATACGTGCCGGCCAACGTGGGATGGCTTCCATCATCAACGTACAGGTCCATCGTGGGATGGTCTTCGCGAACGCTCTTCCAGGCTTCGCCGACGGGCGCAGCGAACCCATCGTTGTCCGTTGCCAGGGCGAGGTAGTTGTCATACAGTCCTTGTTGCATGCCCGCATAGGTGCACATGTAGGGGAATCCCGGGCAGTTCAACGCGTCGCCGTTCTCGCGTCCCCAGGTCATGTAGAACACGGGGTACGTGCATTCGTTGTTCGCTTCTATCGCGGCTACGAGCTGGATGGCGCCGATCTCGGTGTCGGTCACTTCGAAGGGCAGTGCGCCCAGTTGACTTTGCTCCTGGAGCACCACGAAATCCCACGGTTGCGAGGCGATGGCGGTGAGAGTGGGCGCGTAGGTAGCGTGTTGCGCGAGCTGGTACCCTCCCGGTGCGGACGAGGCCACGGTGACCTCCGCTTCCAATGACAGTGCCACCTGGCGCAGCATGTTCGGCAGGTCGTTGCTGTAGATGTAGCTGTTGCCGATGAAGAGCACACTGGTCTGTGCGGGCACACCGGCAGGGATGAACAGGAAGGGTAGTAGGAAGCGCATGGTAGCGAGTCGGTCGCTAGCAACGACGTTCTTCAGGGCCGCTCGGTGGCCCAAGGCCTCAGCGACGTATGCCGTAGATCAACTCGTCCTGCACCACGCCATTCTTCACGAGCGTACCGTTCAGTGTAGCCTCCAGCGTGAAGCCCGCTCGCTCAAGCACCCGTTGCGATGCGATATTGCTGCCGAACGGCGAAGCGTAGATGCGCGTCACCGATGGGAATTCGTCGAAGCCGAGCTGCACCATCTGTCGGATGGCCACGGGCATGATGCCCTTCCCGCGGTAGGGATGAGCCAACCAATAGCCCAGTTCCAGGTTGTTCCGCCACAGGTCTTCTTTCGGATGCAGGCCAAGGGCACCCACGCATTCGCCCGCGATGGCGATGCACCGACGCAGCGCCGGACCAGCGATGGCGCGTTCGATGAAGAGCTTCCCGGCTTCTTCGGTAAAGGGGTTCGGGAACGAATCGGTGAGGTTGGCGAACACGGACGCGTGGCTGGCATGTCGCACCAACGCGGCAAGGTCCGTGGTGCGGAAAGGGCGTAAGGAGAAGTCGAGCATGCCGAACGCTATCGATCCTTCGCTTGACGTTGTTGCCATCGTACGGTGATGCCTCCGGTCATCCAGCGGCCTGGAAGAACCACGTTGGCGCGGTCCATTTGCGCACTGTTCAACAGGTTGTAGCCGCTGATGAAGAGCTGGACGGGACCACGGTCCCAACTGAGTCTGCCGTCCACACGCAAATTGTCAGGATACGCCTTGGGCACCCCTTCATTGAAGTCGATGTACGTGCCCACGCGTTGCTGCCAGAGCAGGTTGGCGCGCAGCGTGAATTGTCCGGCGCGCTGTTCGGCCCACAGTGTGGAACGGTGGCGCAATTGATCCAACACATAGAGCGAGGTGAAGTTGAACGCCTCGCGATCGCTCCATTGGTAGGTATGCATGGCGCCGATGTTCATCCGTGCATCGGACGAGGTCCAGCGCGTGCTGAATTCAAGCCCCTGTAATCCCACGGTGGTCAGGTTCGAAGCGCGCACCACGTTCTCACCGGGTCTTTTCACCCAATCGATCAGATCACGGCCCTGGCGGAGGAAGCCTCCGATGGTGGCGCTCCATCGCCCGTGCTGCATGCGGTGTCCGAGTTCGAGTTGATCGCCGTGTTCCGGTTTCAGGTCGGCGCTTCCGATGGCACCACCGCGGTTATAGTAGAGGTCCGTGTAGGTGGGCAGGCGGAAGGCCCGCGATGCCGAAGCATAGGTGGTATGGTGGCTGTTCCACGCCTGGCTCACATCCAACCCCGGACACCATTCCGGTTCGAACGCGGTATTGATGTTCAGCAGCAGACCGGCTTCAACGGTGAACCGTCCCCGGGTATAGCGGTGGTCCACGTGTGCGGCGAAGTTCCTTCTGCCATCACCACGGGTGTAGGGATCCCTGGACCCACCGGCAGCGATGGGCTTGGACAAGGTCGTTCCCAGCACGTTGCTGAGTATGTCCTCCTCCCGGATGTGCAGCGCCACGGCCGTTGTACCCGCTTTCCACGGGCGGTGCAGCTCCGCTTCAGCACCGAGGACCTGTGTCCGGTGCACGTTGTGGTAGGTGTAGAAGAACGTAGGTGTGAAGCGTGCAGTGTCCGCCGCGCCACGGATGAAGTAGCCACCGTTGAAGCGATAGTGACCGTCACCTTCCCGGAACAGTTCGAAACGGTCGTTGTGCTGGCGGAAGTACCCACGGATGCTCCAGCTCCACCGGCCGCGGTGCTTCAATTCCACTGCGGCGAGCAGCGTGCGCGTGTATTCCTGTTGATCCGGGTACAACGAGGAGTAGAAGTTCTGCGCGCCGAAACGTTTGTCGCTCAACCCGGCCTGGCCGCGCAGCTCCAAGTGTTGCCATTGTTTGCCCACGCTGAGATGTGCGCCACTTTGCGCGTGATCGCTGTTGGGCACGGCGCCGTCGCTCTTTCCGTGGAAGGCGGTTAGGCGCATGCCCATACCCTTGTGCACCCATTCCTGCATGGCGCGCGCGCGCCAGCTGCCGAATTCACCACCATCTAGCGTGAAGCTCCCGTTGGTGGAGTTGGGCCTGCGGGTGATGAGGTTGACCGCTCCGGAGAAAGCACCAGCGCCGAACGTGCGCGACGCTCCACCGTAACATACATCGATACGCTCCAATGCATCGGCCAGCAGGGGAAGGTCCATCAAGTGGTGCCCGGTCTGTGGATCGGACATCGGGATACCGTCGATCAGCACCAAGGCCTGGTCGTACGTACCACCCCGTATGCTAAGGTCGGTCTGCGCATCGAACGGACCGCGCTGTCTGACGTCAATGGCTGAATGTTCGCGCAGTACTTCTGCGATCTCCGGTCTCACGGCGCCTTGCAGGATGCGTTGGTCCAGGACCACCAGGTGGCGTGCGGTGCGAGCGAGCGTGTTGGGTATGCGTGTGGCCGTTACCGTCGCGGTGTCCAGGCGCAGGGTGTCGCGCTGGGCGAACACGGTGGAAGTGAGTTGGAGCGCGACGATGAACGGAAGGGTCGAACGTACGGACATGGTGGTTTGAGAGAGGGCGCAAAGATGCTTGTTCGAACTGTGCGATGGTCGAGGGCAGGCCGTGAATGCAGCAGCCCCGAGGTTTTCCCCGGGGCTGCTGCGTTCATGATGCGGTAAGGTCACTTCTTCTCGGCGCCCTGATCCGTGTAGGTGGGAGCAAGGCCCACATGGTGGAAGAAGAACGCATACTTGTCAGCGACCTCTTCGATGATCTTGCTGGTGGGCTTGCCTGCGCCATGTCCGGCATCAGTGGCTACCCGGATCAACACCGGCGCATCACCTTGCTGGGCCTGTTGCAACGCACTGATGAATTTGAAACTGTGCGCGGGAACGACACGATCATCGTGATCGGCGGTCATCACCATGGTCGCCGGGTACTTTGCGCCCTTCGTGTTGTGCAGGGGTGAATACTCCAAGAGGTAGTCCAGTTCCTCCTTGCTGTTCTCGGCATTGCCATATTCGGGCACCCAGCCGAAACCCGCCGTGAATTTCTGGTAGCGCAGCATGTCCAGGACGCCCACTTCGGGAAAAGCCACTTGGTAGAGTTCCGGCCGCTGGGTCATCACCGCGCCCACGAGCAGACCACCGTTGCTGCCCCCGTTGATCGCGAGGTGCTGGCTATCGGTCCATTTCATGGCGATGAGGTACTCGGCCGCTGCGATGAAATCATCGAAGACGTTCTGCTTCTTCTCCTTCATGCCGGCCTTGTGCCAGTCCTCGCCATACTCGCCACCGCCGCGCAGGCTGGGCTGCGCGTACACGCCACCTTGTTCCAGGAGCAACATTCGGCTGGTGCTGAAGCTGGGGCTCAGGCTCACATTGAATCCCCCGTAGGCATAGAGCATGGTGGGGTTCTTCCCGTTCTTCTCGGTGCCCTTCTTATACACGATGAACATGGCCACCTTGGTGCCATCCTTGCTGGGATAGAACACTTGTTCCGTGACGAACTGTGAGGGGTCGAACTTCAGTTCGGGGCGGTAGAACAGCTCGCTGGAACCGGTAGCATAGTCGTATTTGAAAATGGTGCCCGGATCGGTGAACGAGGTGAAGCTGTAGAAGCTGAAGGTATCGCCACGCTGACCGCCGAATCCACCGGCACTGCCGATACCGGGGAGCGTCACTTCCTTCATGCCCGAACCATCGACGTTGCACCGGTAAATGCGCGTGGTGGCGTCCTTCAGATAGTCAGCGAAGAGTTGTCCGCCACCGGTGCTCACACCTTGCAACAGTTCTTCCTTCTGGGGGATCACGTCCTTCCAGTCGTCCTTGCCGGGTTTCTTCGGGTCCACGGCCACCAGACGGTAACGCGGTGCGCCCACGTCGGTCATCACCAGCAGTTTGTCGCCCTTCGGTTCGTAGGCCACAATGCTCGTCTTCTGCTCGAAGCCCGTTTGCAGGGCCACCCACTTGGTCGCCGGGGTGGGCATGCCTCCGCTGCGCAGGTCGTGGTAGTACTGTTCGAACCCGTTGGTGCCGGTGCTCACGTAAAGCGTGGCGAATTCTTCACCCTCGGTAACACCGAGCCCGACGTAGAGGTCGCCGTTCTCCTTGTTCTCCCACACGAGCGCATCCTTCTCCTGCGGATCGCCGAGCTTGTGGTAGTACACCTTTTGGAAGCGGCTGGCCGCGCTCAACTCAGTTCCTTTGGCCGGGGTGGGGTAGCGGCTGTAGAAGAAGCCATCCTTGTACCAGGCAGCGCCACTGAACTTGCACCACTTCAGCTCATCGCTCATCTGCTTCAGGGTGCTCAGGTCATACACGATGATGTCCTGCCAATCGCTGCCGGCGCGGCTTACGCCCATGGCCATGTACCGGTGATCGGTGCTGGTGCCGATGGGGCTGAAGGTGGTGGTTCCCTTGGGGTCGATGGCGTTCGGGTCGATGAAGACCTCGTCGGTCCCTTCCAAACCCTTTCGCACATACATCACACTTTGGTTCTGCAGGCCGCTGTTCTTCCAGATGAAGTACAGCTCACCAACGCGCATGGGTCCTCCGAGCTTGGGGAAATCATAAAGCTGCTCGAAGCGTTCGGCGATGGCCTGCCGGAAGGGAATGGTGGCCAGGTGTTCGTCGGTGATGCTGTTCTGACGTTTCACCCAATCGGCGGTCTCGGCGCTGGTGTCATTCTCCAGCCAACGGTAGGGGTCGGCCACGAAGGTGCCGTGGAGGCTGTCACCGGCAAGGCTGTCCTTGCGCGTTTCGGGGTAGGTCATCTTTGGGTGGGTGTGCGTGGTTTCCCCACCGCCACATGCGGCGAACAGAGCAGCACCAGCCGCTACAAGGAAGTGTTGGTGTTTCATCGAGGGGTTTTGCGAGGCGCAAAAGTAGACGCCCGTCGGTATGAGCGACGGGCGGCCACGGGATGGATGGTTCTGCAGGGGGCTAGGCGCGCTTGCGACGCTCCTGCTGAATGGTCATCAATTCGTAGACGGTCCCGGCACCGGGCATCAGCTCGACCGACGTGTTCAATTGACCGGCGAGCGTATGGATAAGGTCCATGCCCAGGCTGTTCGGGCGTTCCCACTTGCTGCGGTCGGGCAGACCAACACCGTCATCGCCCAGGCGCATGTGCAGGCTGTGCTCATCACCATCGATGTGCACGATGATGGTGCCTTTCCTGCGCCCTTTGAAGGCATACTTCAGGGAGTTGGAGATCACCTCGTTGATGATCAGGCCGAGCGGGATCAACGTGTCCACGCTCATGGTGGGCACATTGATGCGGATGTCCATGTCCAGCTTGATGTCGATGGTATAGGCGTAGCACAGGTCGCGCGTGAGGTGCGAGAGGTAGCTGCTCACGTCGATGTTCGCCAGGTCCTTGCTCAGGTAGGTCTGTTCGTGAACGAGGGCCATCGCGCTCACACGGTTCACACATTCGTTGAAGAGCTCGGTGGTCTTCGGATCTTGCACCTGGTCCATCTGGAAACGGATCAGGCTTTTCACGATCTGCAGGTTGTTCTTTACCCGGTGATGGATCTCCTTCAGCATCACTTCCTTCTCCTCCTTGCTCAACATGGTCTCCCGCAGTTCCTGGTTGGCGTGTTCCAGGTTCTGCCGTGCGATGTCCAGTTGCTCGGATCGCAAGCGGCTTTGGAGCAGCAACTTATTGCTTACACCGACCAGCCAGGCGAAGACCACGGCGAGGAGACAAGCCGCTATCAAGAGGAATTGCGCTTCGTCCCAGCCTGCGGATAGCGTGGCGGTGTGTGCACTAAGACCTTGTTCGTGTACGTGCCTTGTGGAGCGTTCTATCGCGCCCTGTGCCCGTTGCAGCATGAACTGGAACACCACCTCGTTGGGTCGTTGTTCCACCACCGTGCCTTCGAAGGTCATGGCGTTGGCGTGCAACGAGTCGGCCTGGTGCAGGAGCACCTTCATCGTTCGCGGTAGTTCAGCGATGCAGGGGATGCTGTGGAAACGACTGCCGATGCGTTCAACTTCGGTTCGCAGCGAGGCGAGTTCATCCGGCCAGCGATACTGCCTGGTCCCCACGTCCATGCGGTGGGTCAGGCTCAGTTGGTTGAGGGAGCCGCTCAGCCGGTTCAGGTCGTCCAGGAGCTGTACTTCCTGCGTTATCTTCTGCTGCAACTGGCGCGATCGGGAGATCAGCACCAAGCCGTAGATGATGAAAACGGAAACCAGTGCAACAGCGGCGATGGGCCACGAACGGGCGGAGATGCGCTTGAAAAGATCCATGCGGAGACCGTTGAACGTTCTCCGGGGCAGCAGGTTACATGAGGCCCGGCTCAGGGCTCGATCTGCGCCCTTATGCGGGCTTCGAAGGCTTGGAGCAATTGGCCGATGCGCTGTTCCGCCGAGCGTCGCAGTTCCTCATGCAAACGGATCGCGTTGGTGCGGCCGAGGCCTTGGACCTTCTGGGCGTCAGCGTCCACGCGCATCAGCTGTTTCACGTGGATGCCCCCACTGGCCGTGTTGCGGTTCCCGGTATGCGCCAGATTCGTTACGGAGATCCGACATTCCCCGGCGTGCGTCTGTACCTGCACCAGATAGGTGACGGTGCCCATGCTCTCTTCGCGACCGGTGAGCATGGTGGATCGGAAATTGATGCGCGCTGTGCCTTCTAGGATGCCAGAGGCCCGGTCCGTGCGGATGATCTTGGCTCCTGGTTCCTTTCCGAACGTCCAAGTCCAAGCCTCCAGCGCTTTGTCGAAGAACTGCAGGGCGTTGAACGGGGCGCTTACGGGTCGGGAAAAGCTCAATGCCGCACCAGTGGGTCCTTGCGCTAGAAGCCCTAGCGGAAAGAGGATGCCGAAGACAAGGGCATGGAGGCGCATGGTGGGTCGCAAGTTAGGGTCGGGTCCGTTCGTTCCGCCGCTACATTTGATGGCATATCCATGATCCATGCCAGTGACCGATAGCGGGTCCCACGCCGTGAAAGTGGGGGTATTCTATGATGGGAGCTACTACACCCATGTGAGCAACTACTACAACTACGTTCATCCGCACCGGCGGCGCATACACATCGGTGGTCTCCACGATTTCGTGAAGCACATGGTGGCTGAGCGGGAGGGTACACGGCCGAACCTCTGCCACATCATCGATGCGCACTTCTTCCGGGGGCGCTTCACGGCAAGGGAGGCCAACGAGAAGGCCAACCAGCTGTACTATGACCGTGTCTTCGATGATGTGCTGATGTACAACAACGTGCAATCACACTACCTGCCGCTGAAGGATATGATGGGGCGCAAGAAGGAGAAGGGTATCGATGTGCTGATGGCGCTGGAGACTTACGAACTGTGCATGCTGAAGCGCTACGATGTGGTGGTGTTGGTGGCGTCGGATGGGGACCACGTGCCGCTGGTGCGCAAGCTCCATGCCTTGGGCTGCAAGACCATGTTGCTCGGTTGGGATTTCGAGTTCACCGATGCTGAAAGCGGTGAACAGCAGTACACGCGCACCAGTACCGATCTATGGAACGAGGTGAGCTATCCGTTGCAGATGCACGACATCATCGATGAAGGATTGAAGGAGGATGATGAGCTCGTACGGGAGTTCTTCGTACTGCGTGAATCGCAACCGCGTGAAATGGAAGAGGGGAATGCGTCCACGGTGATCGTCGAGGAGGGCCGCCACCGCAGCACCGTGATGAGCCTGATGAACGGTTACGGCTTCATCCGGTTCCCGGACAATAACCTGTTCTTCCTGCGGGAGGATCTGGAGGATCAGGAATTCGGTGATCTCCGTATCGGCGATGAACTGGAGTTCAATGTTGCGGTGAACAGCCGCGGCCAGCGGGTCGCCCGGCAGATCCGGCGGGCCACCGAGCTGGACCCCACGCCCGCTTAGGAGCGCAACGGCAGCGTGAAGGACAAGGTGGATCCCTGGTCCTTTCCTGCACTGGATGCGGTGATGTCACCACCATGGGCCCGTGCCCATTCCCTGGCGCGCGCCAGCGTGCTGCGGCCCTGTGCCTCACCGGCAGTGGGTCGATTGCTCAGCCAGGCGAAGCGGACGAACAAGAGTTGGAGGTCTTCTGCGGTAAGGCCGGTACCGCGGTCCTTCACGCGCACTTGGGCCTGCGCAGCGGCCCTGTCCAACACCACATCCACGGTGGTGCCGCTCGCGGAGAATTTGGAAGCGTTGGAAAGCAACGCATCCACCAGGTCCGCAAGGATGCGTCCGTCGGCTCGTACCACGATGTGTTCGTCCAGCACGGTCCGCACGGTCTGTTCCTTGCGCAGGAATCTGTGTTGCATCAGGCTGATGCGTTCACGCAGGAAAGCAGCGAGCGGTACGTCGGCGAGGACCGGTTCAACGGTTCCCCTCTCCACGCCGAGATCGTCCATGACCCGCTCCACCTCGCGCAGCGCTTTGAAGAACTGCTGTTCGCCGTAGAGCACGAGTTCGGCCCGTTCCTGCTCGGCACTTTCCTGCTTCAAATGGTCCAGCACCTGCTGCAGCCCGATCAGCCGGTTGCGCAGGTCGTGCGCGAAGGTGTGCAAGCGTTCGGCCTGTTCCGGGCTCGCCTTCATGACTTAGGCCGATGCGCGAACGAACCGCTGGAGCATATCCTCCAGGCTGTCCGCGTTGATGGGTTTGCTGAGGTACTGGCAATCCTTCAGACCGTGGATCGCCGCGACGATCTCGGGCTTCGTGCTGGCCGTGAGGAACAGGATGGGGATCCGATCGTGACCATGGATCTCCCGAGCGAGGTCCAAGCCGTTCTTGGTGCCTTTCAGGTAGATGTCCATGATGATCAGGTCCGGCAGTTCAATGGCGAGCAACGCTTCCGCCTCTTCCGAACTGCGAGCGGTGCCGACCACTTCGAAGCCCATTCGTTCCAGTTGCAATCGGTAGCCGAAGGAGATGATGGTCTCGTCTTCGATGATGAGTATCTTTTTCATGGGGAGTATGAGAGGGGTGTACCGATGGGGCTAGGCCGTCCGGAGTCGGTCGTGCTCGCGCACGACACGCTCGAAGCTGTCCACGCTAAGCGCTTTTTCCACATAGCCTATGACCGAGCGGAATGAGAGTGCCTTTTCCAGGTCGGCAGGCCTGTTGCTGCTGGAGAACATCACAACGGAGGTGCAACCGTTGGGGAGCAATCCTTCCGATTCACAGGTTGCCAGCAGGTCGAAGCCGGTGTGCTTCGGCATGTTGATGTCCACGAACATCAGGTCCGGCCGTTCGCCTTCATCGCGCAGGTAGTCCAGCGCTTCGTCGGCGGAAGTGAAACAGGTCAGTCGTCCAGTGTGGCCGGCCTTCTTCAGCACCAACTTCGTAACGAAGTTGCAATCGTCCTCGTCGTCGACCAGCATGATGTGGTCGATGGCGGGGCTCACATGGGTAAGGTTTGACATCGCGCCTTCAAACGAGGAAGGGCGTCACCGGGTTTCAGCGCAGGTCGTGGTCCAGTTTCACGATGTTCTCGGGTGAACCCAGCAGGTAGAGCAGGTCGTCGGTCAGGATCCGAGCGTCTCCACCCACATTGGTGATGTAGCGCCCATCGCGCCGGATGGCCAGAACGGTGATGCCGTATTTCTCCTTCAGGCCGACGTCGCCGATGCTCTTGCCCACCACCTTGCCGCGGCCCAGGGTGACCGGAAGCGTGGCGATCTCCAGGCCCGGGATGGTCAACGGTTCTGCTTTGCGGCGTACGCGATTGCCCGGGGCGTTCGTTGTGCCACGCAGTCTTCCGTAGTGATCATTACGGATGCCGGCCACCATGTCCTGGATCTTCGCTTCGGGCACCAGGTATTTGCGCAACACACGGTGGAAGATCTCGATGCTTGTCTCGAACTCCTCGGGGATCACTTCGTTGGCACCGGCATCGAAGTTGGCTTGGATCTCGCGCACGTAGCGGGTGCGAACGATCACGTGCGCGGTGCGGCTCAGCGTACGCACGGCGGCAACGATCTGTTTGGTCTGCACGGCATCCGCAATGGCGATCACAACGACACGTGCACGTTCCACATGCGCTTGTTCCAGCAGGTGCGTGTTCGCTGCATCACCCACGAGCGTATGCAGACCCGCTGCCTGTGCCTTCTGCGCCACTTCGGTATCCGCTTCGATCACTGCGCAACGGATGCCGCTATCGAGGGCGGCGCTGGCCACGTTCTGCCCGTTCAATCCGAAACCGACGATGACTACGTGATCTTTCAGCACATGAGCGGTGGTCTTCTCATTGGCCGCCTTCACGCGCACCATGCGGCTCAACCGTCGGCCAACGCGTTTTGGAAGGAAGCTGAGGAAGAAGCGTCGCACGAGGCGATCGGAGTATTCCAGCATGAACGGTGTGGCGCCCATGCTGAGGATGCTCACGCAGAGGAAGATCTGGTAGTGCTCCTCGCTCAACAGATCCATCTCCAGGCCGGGAATCGCGAGGATGAACCCGAATTCACCCAGTTGGAACAGGGCGAGACCGGTGTACAGCGCGGTTCGTAAGGGATAACGAAGCGCCCACACGGCCACCGTGGTGGTCAACACCTTCAGCAGGATCAGTCCGATCGTGAGCCCGATGATCAGGAACGGCGCGTTCAGGAACTGGTGCAGATCCACCAGCATGCCGATGCTCACGAAGAAGAAGCTCATGAAGAGCTCGTGGAAGGGGAGCACGATGCCCGTGGCGTGGTAGGCGTGATCGGTCTCGCTGATGATGAGGCCTGCGAAGAACGCGCCCAGCGCGAGTGACAGGCCGAGCGCTTGTGTGGCGAACGCGGAGCTGAAACAGATCACCACGATGGTGATGATGAAGAGCTCGTTGCCTTTCCCCTTCGTTACCGCAGCGAGCAACCGGGGCACCACGAAACGGCCGCTGATGTACACGACCACGAGGAGAAGGATCATCTTCCCGAGCAACCACAAGAGATCGCCGGTGATGTCGCTGCTCTTGCCCGCGAGCATGGGCGTCACCAGCATCATGGGCACCACGATGATGTCCTGGAAGATGAGGATGGCGGTGGAGACGCGGCCGTGCGACGAATCCATCTTGCCCTTCTCCTGCAACACGCGCAACACGATGGCGGTACTGGAGAGCGTGACGAGGAAGCCGATGAATACTGCGCTTTCCGTGCGCATGCCGAACCAGCCCAGCACCCACGTCACCGCTGCAATGGTGAGCCCGGCTTGCAGCGTACCACCGATGAATACGGTCCGGCCCAATGCCGCGAGTTTCTTGAGGCTGAACTCCATGCCGATCACGAAGAGCAGCAGTATGACACCGATCTCCGCGAGGGCTTCCACCTGATCCACCTCTTCGATCCACGCCAGGCCGTGCGGACCGGCGATCATGCCGGTGAGGATGAAGCCGAGGATGCCCGGCAGTTTGAATTTGCGGAACAGCAGCAGGATGCCCGTGGCGAGGCCGAGGATGATGATGAGTTCGCCGAAGAGCGGGAAATGCATGCCTCACTTCTTGAACACGAGCCACACCGCCGCGACCAGCAATACACCGGCCAGCGCATGGTTCCAACGCAACGCTTCGTTCTTGAACGCGACCAGGCTGAAAACCACGAAGACCACGAGCGTGATGGCCTCCTGGATCACTTTCAGTTGCACCAGCGAGAACGGTCCGCCGTTGCCTACATGTCCCATGCGGTTGGCGGGCACTTGCAGCACATACTCGAAGAAGGCCATGCCCCAGCTGATGAGGATGATGGCGAAAAGTCCGAGGCTCTTACCCCAGGAGAAGTCCTTGAAGCGCAGGTGACCGTACCACGCCAACGTCATGAAGATGTTGGAGAGCACGAGCAGTACGATGGTCCAAAGGCCTTTCACAACGACGGTTCTTGTTGCGCGAAGATCCCCTGAACCCATGCTCGTGCCGGGTGCCTCGGCCCTCGTCGGTCAACCACCGCATGTTGATCCGCGATACCTTCAGCCCGTCATGGAGCACCGCAAACAACCGCTGATCAGCAAAGCGGCCTTCATCCGGCGCCAACTCCGGTTCCTGTTCGCGGCACTGCTGTTCGTGGCTGTGTCGTTGGGCCTTGGTGTGGCGGGCTACATGCACTTTGCCGGTTTCAGTTTCGTGGATGCTTTCCTCAACGCCAGCATGATCCTCGGCGGCATGGGACCCATCGGGGACCTACCCAACGACAGCGCCAAGTGGTTCGCGTCGTTCTATGCGTTGTTCAGTGGCATCGCACTGCTCGGAACTGTGGCTGTCATCCTCACGCCGCTGGTGCATCGCATGCTACACGCCCTCCATCTCGACGACGATCAGCGCCGCTGATCTCCTCTGCGCCTCTCTATCCGGGATCTATATGTCTGCTCTGCGATCCTCTGCGACCTCAGCGTCTCTGCGGTGAAGTATTTCACTCCCCGCGCGTCTCGTTCCACGTCCTGTACCGCCCCGTGATCGGCTCGCGCCCCGCCGGCACTTCCCGCAGCGGCTCGCACACCTTCAACGTAGCATGCAATTCCGCAGGCAGCCCTTGGTAGAGCTTCGTCCCCTCGGTCTTCCACGCGATCATCTCGTCCGAGACGTCCTTCACCACCTTGGCCGGGTTCCCCGCGATCACTTTCCGCGCCGCCCATACGGAATCGGCTCGAAGAAAGGAGAGGGCCCCAACGATGCATTCATCGCCGAGTTCAACGTTATCCATCAGCACCGCGTTCATGCCGACCATGCAGTTGCGGCCCACATGCGCACCATGGATGATGGCCCCGTGACCGATGTGCGCGCTCTCTTCCAGCCGTACCGTCGTTCCCGGGAACATATGGATGGTGCAATTCTCTTGCACGTTGCAGCCATCGCTGATGACGATCTCGCCCCAATCGCCACGTAACGCTGCCCCGGGGCCGATGTAGACATCCTTGCCGATGATCACATTACCGGTGACGACAGCCTGGGGATGAACGAACGCGGAAGCATGAACCACCGGACGGTAGCCGTTGAACTCATAGATCATCCCCAAAGGAATGAAGTGATAGCAAGCGGTCCGGCATTCAATCCGCTGATTCGCTGATCAGCACATCCGCTAATTTCATTCCCCTTGACCGGTCGCTGCGCAATGTTAAGTCTGGGTTAAGCATTGCTCAACCTACTTTGGCCTACGTGCAGGCCGGATACATTTGGCCCGCGAAAAAGCACCCCATGGCACTTGACAGTCTGCTGAGCATCTTCAAACCGCGCGATCGCGTGTTCTTCTACCACTTCGAGGCCAGCGCCGCGAACGTGTTGAAGATGTCGGAGGACTTGATCGCCATCATGGCTTCGGAGCCGGGTTCGCAACGCGTCGCGCTCCTGGAGCGGTTGGAGATCGCCGAACATGCCAACGACGACCTCACGCACACGATCTTCACCGATCTGGCGCGCAACTTCATCACGCCCATCGACCGCGAGGATATCCATGCGCTCGCCACCAGCTTGGACGATGTGGCCGATTTCATTCTTGCGGCGGCCAAGAACCTGGAGCTTTTCGGGATCAAGACGCCGGACGACACCTGTCGGGAGTTGGCCAGGCTGGTGAATGAAGGTGCCGGGATCGTACAACTGGCCGTGCAAGGGTTGCGCACCATGCACAAGAGCGGAAGTACCAATGAGTTCGTGGTGCGGATCAATAGCATGGAGAACGAGGCGGACGAGGTCTACGACAAGGCCATTCAGCGCCTCTTCGCCAACGAGAAGGATCCGATCCAGCTCATCCGCATGCGCGACATCTACTCCACGCTGGAGCTGGCCACGGACAAGTGCGAGGACGTGGGCAACGTCATCGAGTCCATCATGCTGAAGTACGCGTAAGCGAATGACGCTTCTCGTCGTCATCATCATCCTCGCCTTGGTGTTCGATTACATCAATGGCTTCCACGATGCGGCCAATTCCATCGCCACCATCGTAAGCACGAAGGTGCTTACCCCGGTGCAGGCGGTCATATGGGCAGCGGCTTTCAACTTCATCGCCTACTTCATTTTCAGCGACCACCACGTGGCGAACACAGTGGCCAAAACGGTGCATGAGGAGTTCATCACCCTGCGTGTCGTGCTGGCTGGCTTGCTCGCTGCCATCACCTGGAACTTGATCACCTGGTGGTACGGTATCCCCAGCAGTTCGTCGCACACCTTGATCGGTGGTTTCGCCGGTGCGGCCTTGTGCGGTGCGGGCTTCAACATCGAGAGCATCAACCTCGAGAAGATCGGCATCATCGCCTTGTTCATCTTCCTCGCTCCACTGGTGGGTATGATCATTTCGGTCTTCATCACACTGGTGACGCTGGTGCAACGGTTGTGGTTACGCCTGCTGATCATCGCAGTGGCCACCGCGATCACGTGCCTCTTCGTGCTCAAGAACAACGACCTGCGTATCGCGATGGCCCTGTTCTCCATCGTCTTCATGGTCGCCTATGCCTGGGACCTCTCGCGCAAGCAGCCGAGCGCGCTGCACACAGCGAATCTTTACAAGCGCCTGCAGTTGCTCAGTTCCGCGGCTTTCAGCATCGGCCATGGAGGCAACGATGCACAGAAGGTGATGGGTATCATCATGGTGGCCATGGTGGCCAGCGGCCAGAAGGAAAGCCTGGATGATATGCCGAACTGGGTTCCGCTGGCGTGTTACACGGCCATTGGTCTGGGGACGCTCAGCGGCGGGTGGAAGATCGTGAAGACCATGGGCTCCCGCATCACGAAGGTGACCCCATTGGAAGGTGTCTGCGCGGAGAGCGCCGGTGCCATGACGTTATACATGACCGAGCAGATGGGCATTCCGGTGAGCACCACGCACACCATTACCGGTGCCATCATCGGTGTGGGCGCAACGAAACGGCTGAGCGCCGTACGTTGGGGTGTTACGGTCCGTCTCCTGTGGGCTTGGGTGCTGACCATTCCCGTAAGCGCGGCGCTGGCCTGCATCGCTTATTGGATCGCGGGGTTCTTCGGGATCTGAGGGTTGGGCTTTCTGCGGTAACGATATACTTGTGGTATGCGGCCACACCTGCCCGGGCTCAATGCGTTGCGTGCGATAGCGGCAGTGGTGGTCGTAACGGTCCATGTGGAGATGGAAAAGAAGGACCGTGGCATACCGAGCGCACTGGATGCCCCCGAACGCTGGATCCCCGATCATCACTTGGGTGTGGTACTGTTCTTCGTTCTCAGCGGATTCCTGATCACGTGGTTGCTCACGCGCGAACATGAGGCCACTGGACGGGTGGGTCTGAAGTCGTTCTATGCACGGCGGATCCTGCGCATCTGGCCGGTGTACTACTTCGTCCTGTTCGTTTCGGCTGCGCTGTTCCCGTTCAAGGCTACGTGGCCCACGGTAGTGTTATGCGTTGGTGGCATGCCCAACATCGCCAAGGCCTTGGACATCGGTTGGCCAACAAGCCCACAGATCTGGTCCATCGGCGTTGAGGAGCAGTTCTACCTGCTGTGGCCCGTGGTGTTCCTGTTCATTCCTCGCAAGCGCCTCGTGCTTGCCACGCTGCTTTTCTTCGTTGGATGGACGTTGCTCCCTTTCCTGGTGGACAAGTGCCATGCTGGCCAGCCGTTGGATGAAGGAGCCCGACGCGCATGGTCCATCTTCTTCTACGGAGCCAAGTTCAACAGCCTGGCCCTGGGGTGCGTGATGGGCTACCTATTCGCCACCGCGCATCGTTCCTTGCGTTGGCTATCGAATACCCCAGTGGCCGTAGGTTCAGCGTTGCTGGCCTTCGGGCTTTGGTTCAGTGGTACCATACTACCCGTGCTGCACGATGAGGTGTTCACCGTTCTCTTCGCCCTTGTTGTGCTGAACGCAGCCACGGGCAGGTATCCAACGTTCTTCGATCGAGGTGTCTTCGACTTCCTTGGGCGTATCTCCTATGGCATCTACATGTACCATTGGATCATCCTGCTGTTGATCATGCCCTTGGTCGATCGCGGTATCGATCGGTCGCGCTACGACCTTCTCCTAGGAACCGCGGTACTCGGTGTCACCATTCTCGTCGCGTGGTCGTCGCATATCGGTCCGGAGCGGTATTTCCTGGGAATGAAGCGCCGATATGCCGAAGCATAGCACATCTGCGGGGCATCGACTTGGCGCCGCACCGGGGTATCTTGGCGGCGTCAAGTCGATCCAACCATGTCCATCATCCTTTCAGACGCAGGACAGCACGGCCACCTGTTGCCGCTGACCGCCACACGTCCAGTCGGTCAGTTGCGTCCCGGCGTCCTTCGGATCAGCGAGGGGTGGTATGTGCGCAGTGGCTTGTCCGTGGGACACCGTACCGAAGCCTATCTCTCCAGGGCTTTCCCGTTGCCCGTGGAGCCTTCGACCTGGGAGGTGGATGGTGGATTGTTCCCGACGGATGATCTCGTTGGTGCGGTGATGGACCTGCGTCCCGGAGAAGTACTCGTGCAAGGCGGCCGTGCCTTGGCATTCGGTTCCGAGGGGAAAGGTCACCCCTCCACGAGCGATTGGCGAACGGTTCCAGGCTATCTGCGACACGTGGAGTTCAGCGGGGAGCTCATCCGGTTCGAACGTCCGTGGCACCTGTTCCAGCTGTGCGGCAAGGCCCTTGCCCACGATTTCGCGCTGCTCACGGAAGGGCGCAGGTCACAACGCATTGAAAGCACCAACACGGTGATCGGTGATCCCAATCTCATCTTTCTGGAAGAAGGAGCGGTGGTGGAAGCCAGCATCCTCAACACGAAGAACGGCCCCATCTACATCGGCAAGGGGGCGGAGGTGATGGAGGGCTGCATGTTGCGCGGCCCCATCGCAATCGGTGATCATGCCCAATTGAAGATGGGAGCGAAGGTCTACGGCCCATCCGCTTTCGGACCGGAGTGTCGCGTTGGAGGTGAAGTGAGCAACAGCGTGATCTTTGGCTACAGTAACAAAGGGCACGACGGTTTCCTGGGCAACAGTGTATTGGGAGAATGGTGCAACCTGGGTGCGGATACGAACACCAGCAACCTGAAGAACACCTACGGCAACGTGCAGGTGTGGAGCGGCGTGGAGAAAGGCCTGGTCGATTCAGGGTTGCAGTTCTGTGGCATGATCATGGGTGATCACAGCAAGAGCGGCATCAACACCATGTTCAATACAGGTACGGTGGTGGGCGTGGCTGCGAACGTCTTTGGTGGAGGCTTCCCACCTAAACACGTACCTGGTTTCGCCTGGGGCGGTGCCGATGGCTTCGAGACCTACGAGATCGAGCGCGCGCTCTCCACCGCACGCCGCGTCATGGAACGCCGCAACATGCACATGTCGGCATTGGACGAAGCCGTGCTCCGGCACATCGCTGGCGCGGAAAGGCAAGCGAACGGGGACGCTTCTGCATAGACCGGCCCTCCGGCATAACGATCGGGCACTTACTTGTCGCTCGGCGCCGAGGTGCTGATAGCTGGCATCCTGCCCATCTGTCACTCGTATTTCACCCGGCACGAAGCTTGAACACCCGGCCCGACTGCTGTTGAAAACCACGTCCCGCAAGGGGCTTGCGGCGGAAGTATCTTTACACCTGACAAGCTGTCCATGAGCGACAACCTCCATACTGCCAATTCCCTATTCAGCTCCGAAGTGCTTGAGAACGAGACCGAACTGATCCCGCTGATCACAGCCGAGGACGAGGAGCAGATGAACGCGGAGACCACTCCGCCGGAACTGCCCATACTTCCATTGCGCAACACCGTGCTGTTCCCGGGCGTGGTGATCCCCATCACCGTAGGTCGCGATCGAAGCATCCGCTTGATCCAGGACGTGTACAAAGGGAATAAGACGCTTGGTGTGGTAAGCCAGAAAGATGGCCAGATCGAGGAGCCGCGTGCCGAAGACCTGAATCGTATCGGTACCATCGCCACCATCATCCGCATGTTGCGCATGCCGGACGGCAGCACCACGGCCATCATCCAAGGAAAGAAGCGCTTCGAAGTGATGGAGATGGTGAAGCTCGATCCCTACTTCACCGCGAAGGTGAAGGAGTTCGCGGAGATCCGTCCGACCAAGGAGGACAAGAGCTTCCAGGCGTTGACCAGTTCGCTGAAAGATCTGGCGACCGAGATCATCAAGCAAAGCCCGCATATCCCCACAGAGGCTCAGTTCGCGCTGAAGAACATCGATAGCCCGAGCTTCCTGGTGAATTTCATCAGCAGTAACATGAACGCCGAAGTGGCCGAGAAGCAGAAGATGCTCGAGGTCGCCGATCTGCGCGAACGTGCGAATCTGCTGCTGGCCCACCTGACCAAGGAGCTGCAGATGCTGCAGATGAAGAACGAGATCCAGAGCAAGGTTCGCACCGAGGTGGATCGTCAGCAGCGCGAGTATTTCCTGCACCAGCAGATGAAGACCATCCAGGATGAACTGGGCGGCAACCCCATCGAGCAGGAGATCGAGGATATGCGCGTGAAGGCCGCCAAGAAGAAGTGGAGCAAGAAAGTGGGTGAGATCTTCGAGAAGGAGATCACCAAACTGCAGCGCATGAATCCCGCGGGCGCGGAGTTCAGCGTACAGTACAACTATGTGCAGCTACTGCTGGAACTGCCCTGGGGTGAGTACAGCACGGACAAGTTCGACCTGAAGAACGCGCAGAAGATCCTGGACCGCGACCACTTCGGCATGGACAAGGTGAAGGAGCGCATCATCGAGCACCTCGCCGTGTTGAAGCTGAAGAACGACATGAAAGCGCCCATCGTGCTGCTTTACGGCCCTCCCGGTGTGGGCAAGACCAGCTTGGGCAAAAGCATGGCCGAAGCGCTCGGTCGCAAGTACGTACGCATGAGCCTCGGTGGCCTGCACGACGAGAGCGAGATCCGTGGTCACCGCCGCACGTACATCGGTGCCATGCCCGGACGTCTTATCCAAAGCTTGAAGAAAGCAGGGACCAGCAACCCGCTCTTCGTTCTGGACGAGATCGACAAGGTGGGCAAGGACTTCCATGGTGACCCCGCAAGTGCCCTGCTCGAGGTGCTGGATCCCGAACAGAACAACGCCTTCCACGACAACTTCGTGGACATCGACTACGACCTCAGCCGCGTGATGTTCGTGGCCACCGCCAACTCGCTCGGGTCCATCCACCCCGCGCTGCGCGATCGGATGGAGATCATCGAAGTGAACGGGTACACGCAGGAAGAGAAGATCGAGATCGCACTGCGCCACTTGCTTCCGAAGCAGTTCACCGAGAACGGCATCAAACCGAAGCAGTTGAAGCTGGGTCCCGGTCTGCTTGAAGCCATCATCGATCAATACACCGATGAGAGCGGCGTGCGCACCATGGAGAAGCGCATCGCCAAGCTGGTGCGTTACCGCGCCAAGCAGATCGCGCTGAAGCAGAAGCACAGCATCACCATCACCGTGGATGATCTGGTGAAGATCTACGGCCCCAGCCACGCTAGGGATAAGTACCAAGGCAACGATGTGGCCGGTGTGGTCACAGGCCTGGCATGGACCCCGACAGGTGGCGATATCCTCTTCATCGAGACCAGTATCACCAAGGGCGAAGGCAAACTCACGCTCACCGGCAACCTCGGCGATGTGATGAAGGAGAGCGCCGTGATCGCCTTGGAGTACCTCAAGGCGCACAGTGACATCATCGGGCTCGATCCCGAGGTGTTCAAGCGCTGGAACGTGCACGTTCACGTACCTGAGGGAGCTACTCCGAAGGATGGACCGAGCGCCGGTATCACCATGCTCACCAGCATCGCCAGCGCGTTCACCCAACAGAAAGTGCGCAAGTTCGTGGCCATGACCGGCGAGATCACCCTGCGTGGTCGTGTGTTGCCGGTGGGTGGCATCAAGGAGAAGATCCTCGCGGCGAAACGTGCGGGCATCAAGGAGATCCTTCTCAGCGCCGATAATCGCAAGGACATCGAGGACATCGATGCGCGCTACACCAAGGGCATGAAGTTCACCTACGTCACCGAGATGATCGAAGTGGTGAAGCACTCGCTCCTGAAAGAGAAGGTGGAGAATGCCATGAAGGTGGCCTGAGGTAGAGACCGATGGACAAGCGGATCCGATACGGTACCAAGGAAGAACTGAACGCTCAGCGCGAGCGGTCATTCCTGGCACTCGCTCCATTGGAGCGATTGCTCTGGTTCCTCGCAAGTTTCGATCGCCGCCACGCAACGGACCCATCGGCTGTGGAGAAGAAGGGCAATTTCATCCTGCAGAAGCGTCGCGATGGAGTTCGGTGAGGAGGCTGACGCGTTCATCCGGGCGGCGAGCCAAAACGGGGTGCGCTTATTGTTGGTGGGTGGCGGCGCGGTCAACTTCCATGGCTATCAGCGCCAGTCACCCGATATCGACTTCTGGATCGAGCCCACTGCGGAGAACTTCGTGCGGTTGGCCGACGCATTGCGTTCCATCGGTTATGAAGTCGATCGCTTCCCGGATCCCGTGCTGAAAGCCGAGCAGAACATCTCGTTGAAGATGTCACCCGGTATCGATCTCGAGGTGATCACCTTCCTAAGATCCGGCTTCACCTTCGACGAAGGGTGGGAGCGGGCCGCGCGGGTTATCCTTGCTGGAGGAACGACCCTTCATGTACTCTCCTTCAACGATCTGGTCGAAAGCAAGCTGCGGGCGGCCCGACCGAAGGATCTCTTGGATGTGCAAGAGCTGAAGCGCCGTAAAGGAATGATCTGAACACCGGACGTGAACGACACAGCCCGCGTCCGCAAGGCGCGGGCTGTGTCGTTCAACGTCCCGAAGGAGCGAATTCGATCCGCATTACCTTGGTGCGATAGTTCAGCCCTATGCGAATACGCTACGCCTTTCTTCCCATCCTCGTTCTCAACACCGCGTTGCAAGCTCAAGTGCGCATGCCCGCCACCACGAAAGTGGGGCTCATGGAATTGCAGGCCCTAGCGGACAAGTATCCGGATGCTTCCAAGTTGGTGACGGAGTCACAAGGCAAGCATCCAACAGCATTGATCCATGGTCGTTGCATGGTCGGGTTCCTGGGCAAGGTGAACGCCGCTTTCGATGCAGCAGCATTCTCCGGTGATCAACTCATGCTCGGCGCGCGCAAGGGTGATATCCTTTCGTTCCGCGTGGATGCCTATCAGTTGGATATCGTACACGCCCTTTCCGGAGTGGACTATATCGAACTCGCCGGCAAGGTGGCGCCGCACCTGGACCGTGCCGTACGCGTTACTCGTGCGGACAGTGTGCATCGCGGCATCGACCTTCCGCAATCCTATACTGGCGCGGATGTGCTCATCGGTATCACCGATTGGGGCTTTGACTATTCGCACCCCATGTTCTACGACACGGCGATGGTGGAGTACCGTGTACGTGCCGCTTGGGATCATTACCGCCAGGCCGGTCCTGCACCGGACTCCTTCACCTACGGCACCGAGCTGAGCACGCCGGAAGCCCTGCTAGAGGCTCAGGCGGACACCGCGAACATCTACAGTTTCGCCACGCACGGTACGCATGTCGGAGGCATTGCCGGTGGAGGAGGGGCGGGTACGGCCTACCGTGGTTTCGCGTTCGATGCGAAATTCCTGTTCTGCACCTTCCTGGTGGATGCCGCCGCCGTGCTCGACGCCTTCGATTGGATGCAGACCATCGCCGAGCAGGATGATAAGCGGTTGGTGATCAACATGAGCTGGGGGCTGTATTACATCGGAACGCTCGACGGGAACTCCCTCATCAGTCAGGCCATTGAGCAATTCGCGCAGGAAGGTGTGGCGTTCGCGAACTCCGGCGGTAACAACGGGGACATCGACTTCCACATCCGTAAGGACTTCAACGGGGACCTGATGCGCTCGCGGATCCAATTCTATCCGTACAACGCCCACGCCCACATGTGGGGCCAGAGCATCAGCATGTGGGGTGAAGCAGGTAACGCGTTCTCCGCGGGACTCATCGTGACCAACAACAGCAACCAAGTACAGGCTGAGACACCCTTGTACAGCACAGCGACGCAAGCGGCCTACTTGGACTCGTCCATTATCGTCGGAGAGGATACAGTGTACTTCAACCTTACCGCGGATGCAGAACATCCGTTGAACGGGCGCCCGCATTTCAGACTGCGTGTGGCGAACCGTGCGGCAGGTCTGAAGGTCGCGTTGAAGGCCACTGCACCGAGCGGACGGGTACATTTCTGGAACTTGGTGGAGTTGGACAATGGTGTGGGCAACTGGGGTCAGGAATTCCAAGCGGTGGGCAGCGGCTGGACCGCGGGCGACGGCCAATACGGCATCAGCGAGCCTGCTTGCACGGAAGCACTGGTCACGGTGGCCGCCTACGCCACCGAATACGAGAACAGCAACGGCACGTTCGGAGGCGGGCCCATCACCTACTTCTCATCGCGTGGTCCCACGCTTGACGAGCGCATCAAGCCTGACATCGCCGCGCCGGGATTGGGGATCGTCTCCAGCATGAGCTCATACACGGATGATGACTTCACCCCGTTCGCCACGGTGGAGTTCGAAGGGCGTACCTATCCGTTCGCAGCGCTCTCCGGAACGAGCATGTCGGGCCCGGCGGTCGCCGGCATCATCGCGCTGTTGCTTCAAGCCGATCCGGAGATCACACCGGCCGAGATACGTGATGTGATCAAGGGGACAGCGCGTGTGGACAATAGCACCGGAGCGATCCCGGATGGAGGAAGCACCACTTGGGGCTTCGGCAAAGTGAACGCCTACCGAGCAGTTCGCCAGGTGCTCGGGCTCACTTCGCTGCCGGAACATGTCCACGGCACACTCGCCGTATGGCCCAACCCGACGACCGGTGAGGTGTACATCGCGGCGGATGGTCATGCAGGACCTGCCCGCATACGTGTGACCGATATCGCTGGAAGGATCGTCCTGGAGCGGAATAAGAACTTGTCGGGGAACTTGACCTTGGACATTTCTGCCTTGACCACCGGCCTATACCAGGTGCATGTGGAGCAGGATGGAGGTGCCTTCGTTGCCACGTTGGTGAAGGAATAGGTCTCCCGCCGATCTTCGCGCCGCGATGCATCCGCGCGAGCTGTCCATCTTCGACTTCACCTACGCTCTTCCGGAAGAGCGCATTGCCGCGCAGCCGTTGCCGCAGCGCGATACCAGCCGATTGCTCGTGTACCGGGAAGGCCACATTGCGGATCGATCGTTCCGAGATCTGCCGGGATCGATCCCACCTGGTGCATTGCTTGTGCTGAATGATACCCGCGTGGTCCATGCACGCGTGCGTTTCCAGCGAACCACTGGCGCGGTGTTGGAGTGCATGGTGCTGACGCCAGGGGACGGCCGTGCCATTGAGCAGGCCCTGTTGGATGGACAACGTTCGCAGTGGTGGTGCATGATGGGGAACGCCAAGCGCTGGAAAGGTGAAACGCTTACGCTTGAACGGGATGGTATCACCCTGACGGCGCAACGCGTGGAGCAGCGTGATGGTGAGCACCTGATCGAATTCACCTGGTCAACGGGTGCGGCGTTCGTTGATGTGTTGCACAGGTTCGGCTCCGTCCCGCTGCCACCGTACATGCGGCGTGAGGCGATGCCGGAGGACGACGAACGCTACAACACCGTTTTCGCTGTGCGTGATGGGTCCGTGGCCGCACCTACGGCGAGCCTTCATTTCAGCGATAATGTATTGGCCGATCTGCGGTCACGCGATATTCGCTCCGCGCAGGTGACGCTCCATGTCGGTGCAGGCACATTCCTCCCGGTGAAAAGCACAATGATGGCCGACCACGCGATGCACGCTGAGGAGATCCACATCCAACGTGCGACCATCGTTGCCTTGCGCGATCAGTTGGACACGGGGCCCATCATTCCGGTAGGCACCACCGCGCTGCGCACCATCGAAAGTCTGTATTGGCATGGCGTGGCCCTGCTCAGCGGTGGCGCGGGCAACACCATGGATGTGGCCCAATGGGATCCATACCGGGAAGCTGCCGAGATATCGTCCGCTACGGCACTCGATGCTGTGCTTGGAAGTTTCAAAGGACAAGATGCCCTCAACGGGCGTACCCGTCTGCTGATCGCGCCCGGTTACCGCTTCCGCATGGCCGATGCGTTGGTGACCAACTTCCACCAGCCACAGAGCACCTTGTTGTTACTAGTGGCGGCGTTCATTGGTCCGGGCTGGCGGGAGGTGTACCAACACGCGTTGGACAACGGCTATAGGTTCCTCAGCTACGGCGACGGATCACTGCTCTTCCGGAGCAGCTGATCACCAGGCGCTGTTCAGTGCGATGATCACTGCTGCGAGCAATGCGACGGGGAAGGCCATGGCGGCGATGGCGATCCCTTTGCCGCGTTCCTTGTGCTTGATGCACAAGAGCAGGCCGATGAGCCCGGTCAGGAACGAAAAGGTCATCACATAGCCGAGGAAATATCCACCACCGGCGATGATCACCAACAGGGAAAGGAGGAGGAACGCACCGGAGACGAGTGCCATGCGGTTCCACCGTCGAGGTTCACCGGTCGTCGTTTGCCCGGCGCGCTGTTCCTGGTCCACAGTCGTCCGATTCAGCATCTTCACGGAAGGAGTTCCGGACCACCTGAAGACGGGAGCGGTGCCCCCGCTGGGTGCGCTAGGCGTTGAAGGGCGTATGGCGCTGGATAATTCCGCCATGAGCGGCGGCTCCACCGCGCGTTCCAGCGGTCGGGTGGACAAGCGGACCATCGGCTCGCGTGCAGCAGCGGACTCCTTATGAACGCGCTCGGTGGAGCGGCCCACGTCCCAATGCCATCCCGGTCTGTATTTGCGTTTCTGAAGCAGCCCGTTCCCGACAACGTCGTTCGTGGACGAGCACCCGGCCAATAAGCCAGTAGTGACCAACAGCAACACACCGATGACACACCGCATGGGCGAAAGGTATCGGCTACGTCGTTCGCCGGGATACTATGCGCAGCTATCTTGCGTTCCCATCCCGCGAACGAACCCATGGCGTTGAGGACCAGGACCTATCTTCTTTTGCTCTCACTTGTGGTGTCCGCCAGCTCCCAGGCCCAATTGGGTGGGCAGTCGGCGTTCCGGTCGTTGGACATCCCGAGTTCGGCACGTTCCTCCGCGTTGGGAGGGAATTACATCGCCGTAAAGGACAATGACCTCAATCTGGGGATCTTTGCGCCGTCGCTGTTGAACAAGGACATGGCCCGCCAGGTCGCCTTGAGCTACCTGCCTTATTTCGAGGGGATCAACATCGGTTATGCGTCCTATGCGCACCACTTGGACAGCTGCGGCGTAACGCTCGCTGCCGCTGTTCAGTACATGGACTACGGGACCTTCAAGCGTACCGATGAGGTGGGCACGGAGACCGGGGAGTTCACCGCGGGTGAGTATGTGTTCCAAGTGGGTGCTGGATGTCCCATCGATAGCTTGTTCAGTGTAGGTGCCAATGTGAAGCTGATCACCAGTGCGCTGGAGGCCTACAAGTCCACAGCATGGGCACTGGATATCTCGGGTACGTTCCATAAACCCAAGCTGGGACTCACCATCACGGGAATCCTGCGGAACATGGGCACGCAGGCGAGCACCTTCACCCAACAGCGCGAGAAGCTGCCCTTTCAAGCGCAACTCGGCATCACCTACAAATTCAAGCACGCTCCGTTCCGCTTGGGCTTGATGATGGAGCAGCTGCAGCGTTGGGATTTGACCTTCGAGGATCCGAATGCGACCGTGCAGATAGACCCCACCACGGGCGAGGTGATAGAGGATAAGGTGACCACCGTGGACAAGGCCTTGCTGCACCTCGTTCCCAGCGTGGAGATCCTGCTCAGCAAGAATTTCATGCTCCGTGCTGCATATAACGTGCGCCGCAGGCAGGAACTGGTGATACCGGATAGACCGGTGATCACAGGCGTGAGCTTCGGTGTGGGTTTGCGCGTGAGCAAATTCCACATCAGTTACGGCTACTCGCAGTTGCACCTCGCCGGCATCAGCAACACGATCTCGCTGGCCGTCCGTTTCGCCGACTTCAAGAAGGCCGACGGCTAGCATTCCACCACAACGGCATTTCATGCCTACGCCCTGTCCCGGTCAGCGCGATGTGCACATGTGCATCGTCAACTACCTTGGCCGCTCCATACGGGAGACGTGAAGCGGATCACCATCGCCATAGACGGCTACAGTAGTTGTGGCAAGAGCACGCTGGCCAAGCAACTGGCGCATCACCTTCACTATACCTATATCGATAGTGGTGCCATGTACCGGGCCATAGCCTTGTACGTGATCGAGAACGGGCTTGTGAACGGCGAAGAATTGAACAAGGTGGCGCTGCTTCGTGTGCTCGATCATATCCATATCGGCTTCAAACACGACGATGGCTCGCAGCGCAGCGAGACGTGGCTTGACGGTCGTAACGTGGAGCACCGTATCCGCGAGATGGATGTGAGCCACAACGTGACCCTGGTGAGCCCCATACCCGAAGTGCGCGCCAAGCTGGTGCAGATCCAGCAACAGATGGGGCAAGGCGGCGGCGTGGTCATGGATGGTCGCGACATCGGTACGGTCGTGTTCCCGCATGCGGAGATCAAGTTCTTCATGACCGCCAGTGCGGCGGTGCGTGCCCAGCGCCGCTACCTGGAGATCAAGGGCCGTGGTGGGAGCGCCACGTTGGAAGAGGTGCTCGCGAACATCGCCCGCCGCGATCTGGACGACACCACCCGCGCCGCCGACCCACTGGTGCAGGCACCGGATGCCATCGTCATCGACAACAGTGACCTCACCTCATCGGAGCAGTTCGATCTGGCCGTTGGGCATGTGGTGAAGGCGATCGGTGTGGTCACCGAGGCCTAGGTCCGTCAGTGTACGACCATGATGGTGCGTTGCGCGGGAGAACCGACCCCGGTGGCGCGCATGAGGTATAGCCCCGCAGGGATATCCGCTACGGTGAACGTTCCGTGCGGAAGAGCTGCGTCGAGAGTGCGTATGGTCCGCCCGGAAGCATCCAGCAACTCCACGCGTTCGACTCCCTTCCCCGCATAGGACCAGTATATCACATCCTGGGACGGCATCGGCCAGGCCTTCAACCGATCGGAAGTCTGGGAGTTAACGTCCTTCACATCGCTTGTCAATGGCAAGGTCACCTTCCACATGGACCGTTGTGTGTTGCCCCAATTCTCGATCACGTAGAGCACGTTGTTCACGAGTTCGGCGTCCACGGGCAGGTAGAAGCCGGAAACGATACGCGTCGCGTTCAAGTTGAAGTTGTCCGATCCTGCATCGTAGTTGAGGTCCAACTGAAGAAGGTCCTCGCTCGGGTCGGCGGGAACCACAGGAATGCCCCACGGCGCGATGGGGCTGAAGCCCGTGGTGTCACCGCCCGGTGTGAAGCTCAACGCGAAGGCCGCTTCGTGCAGGTCGCCGTCCAATACACCGTGTCGATCGATGACGAGGCCAAGCGGTGATCGATGGCAAGTGAACGTCCTTATGCCGAGACCCTCTTCGGAAGCATCCAATATGCCACCATTGGAAGGGGCGCGCAGGCGGTCGGCATCCGGTCCGTTGTTCAGTATCGGTTCGGTGAAGACGATGTTCGGCGGTGAAGGGAAGTCAGCGTCGTAGTAGAAGTCCGTCGCGGCGGCTGGATAGCCCGGGTTCAGCAGCGGGTCCGCGGTCGGGTCGTAGCCTGCGGTCGGCGTGGGGTTCATGTTGCCGCCAGCCGTCCATGGGAATCCGTAGTGGTGCCCTTCGCGCAACCAGTTCATCTCTTCCGGATCGTCGTGGTCGCCGGAGTTCTCCACGCCGAACAACCGGTCTTCGGCATCGAAGGCCATGTCGTACGTGTTGCGGACTCCCGATGCGAAGAGCTGGTCATTGGCGATCAATAGAGCCTCGTCGTTCGGAAGGAGAAGGTCTACCGCGTCGTAAGGGATGCGCAGGATCTTCGCGGTGATGGGGTCTTCCCGCCGACCGGGGAATTCACCATCCACATCCTGCACTTCGCCGTGGTCCGTGCGCGAACCACAATTGAGGTAGAGCCATTCAGCATCAGGGCTCACGACAACATTGTTGAAGGCATGTCCCTTGCCGCCCCACGCATACGTTCCGGTGATCGCCACTGTACTCCAGATGCGCGTGCCATCCGGTTGAAGTCGTGCACGTTTCAAGAGACCTTGCGTGTTGTTGCCCGTGATCTGATTCCCGATCAGGAACAGGTCGCTGTCGTGGAACGCGATGCCGAACGTTTGGTCGATATCATGATCCGCAACGGTGAATTGGACCGTGTCGTACGGTGGGGAAATGCCATCATCCACCACCAACAGTACCTCGCCCGATGTGCGGAGGTACCATAACCGGTCATCCAGCGCATCGTGCGCCATGCGCGTTACGCTCGTCCGAACATCCATGTAGTGCTCCACGGTGATGTCCGAACGCAAGGCGGTAGGCGTGCCTTGGGCCAGGGACGCTGCTGCGAGCGAGCTGCTCCAAACGAGTAGGTAGGTTCTGCGCATGGTCGTGGATATCGCGATCCACTCCGAAGTTAGGTGACGTACGGGCTTCCGCTCACCCGAGCAGACCCTTCCGGTACACGTCCTCGAACTTCTCCTTCAGGACCGTGATCAACTCCGGTTGCATGAAGTCGTAGATGTCCTCGATGTAGAGGCACACGATCGGCTTCTTTTCGTACCACTGAGGAAAGCGCTCTCGGATCTTGTTCCGGTGTTGCTTCTCCATCACCACGATGGCATCGGCCCATTCCAAGTGCCATTCCTCCAGCACCACGTTCGCCGTGCGGTCTGTGCCAGCGGAATCCACCTCGAAGCGCGGGTCGTTCTCGTACAGCTTGTGCGCCGTGGCGGAGCGCATGCGGTTGACGGTGCAGACGAAGAGGATCTTTCCTTTGAGCACAGTGGTTATGTCTTCAGTCGTAGCTCCTCGTATTTGTCATTCCACCACCGGACGAGTTCACAGTGCTTTTCAAGATCAATCCAGATGATGTTTGATTCGTCTATTGGGCTTCCACCGAAAAGTAACGGTGTCACGTACCATTTGACCTTCCCTTTCCGAGCGGTATCAGGAATAACCTCAGAGTCGAAATCGACCAGTGAGTGTTCGAGGTGCTCAATGCGCATAGGGACGGTGGGTAAAGTCCAGACCGAGCCACTTCGGTCGCGGATAAGGAGGTCATCCCATCCAATGAGACCGATCACAGTCATACCCGGTACAAAAGCAGCGAGGCCATAGGCCTGTGTTACTGTAGAGGTAGTTTCTTCAAGAAACAGCTGAAGGTATCCACGATCACACCAACCCTCTTTGCCCAACATCGGTTACTGGAATTGTGTTTCCACAACCTCCACCGGATCTTTCACCCCTTCCACCATAGAAAGCACTTTCAGCATCACCCGGTCCAGCAATGTATCCGGGCAGCTCGCACCGCTGGTGAGGATGATCGTCAACGGACGTTTCGCCGGTAACCAGTTTGTTGTGCGTTCCAGCTTGTGCTCGGGATAATTGAAGTGCTCGATCTCGTCGGCGCTCAGGATCTCCTTCTCGCCATTGATGAAATACGTGGGGAATTTGTGCTCCAACAGTTCAACCAGGTGGCTGGTGTTGCTGCTGTTGTAGCCGCCTACCACCAGTGCCAGATCGGCCTCGGCCTTCAATAGTTCGTTGGTGGCATCCTGGTTATCGTTGGTGGCGTAGCAGAGCGTATCGCGCGTATCGGCGAAGTGATCCTTCAGGTCGGCGTCACCGTACTTGCGGATCATCACCTGCTTCAGGTGATCGGCGATGGCCTGTGTTTCGGTGGCCAGCATCGTGGTCTGGTTCACCACGCCGATGCGTTGCAGGTCTTTCGCCGGATCGAAGCCATCCGAGCAACGTTTGCCGAAGACTTCAACGAAACGCGGGATCGGTTCTTCTCCCAGGATGATGCGCCCGAGCAACTGGGCCTCGTCCATGTCCTTGATGATCACTGCTGGTGCGCCTTGTGCCGTGTGGCTGAAGGTGGCGCGCGTTTCTTCATGCGCGGCCTTGCCGTGGATCACCACGCTGTACGCTTGTGTGCCGAGTTGCGCGCTACGTTTCCACACCTTCTCCACGAAGGGGCAGGTGGTGTTGTGCTTCAGCGGATCGATGCCGATCGCTTTCAGGCGTGCCTCCGTTTCCAATGTGGTGCCGAACGCGGGGATGATCACGATATCATCAGCTGTCAACTCGTTCCAATCCATCAGCATGTTGCCGTGGGTGTCCTGGATGAAGCGCAGGCCATGACTTTCCAGATCCGCGTTCACCTCCGGGTTGTGGATCATCTGGCTCAGCAGGAAGATCCGTTTGCCGGGGTTCTGCTCGATGGCCTGGTAGCTGATCTCGATCGCGTTCTCCACGCCGTAGCAGAAACCGAAGTGCCGCGCGAACACGAAACGCACCGCGCCCAGGTCCAGCAGGGTGGGCGAGAGGTCCTTCTTCTTCGGGTCTTGTGCCTTTCGGAAGGCCTTCAGGCGCCCGATAAGCTCGCTGCGGTAATGGGTAGGAATGCTGAATGATCGCATCGGAGATGTCAAAGGTAGCGGTGGCACACGGGCGGGAGCTCCCTTGGAAAGCAACCGGGGCTCACCTCGGGTGTGCCGGGCAACCCTGGGGCGTTGGTTCCTATCATTGTTGCCGAATGAAGAATTCTTCGCGTTCCATCCTCCTTGCCAGCTGCGTATCAGCGGTCCTCCCTTCAGCAGCCCAGAACTGTTCGTTCAGCATTGGCCAGGACACCACCTTGTGCCACGGCCAGACGATTCTTCTTGCCGGCCCATCGGGTAGTCTGGAACTGGAGTGGCAGAACGGCTCCCATGCGCAGTATATCAATCCGATCAGTTCCGGTACGTATTGGTGCCGGGCCACGTTCCCGGTGCCCGGGCAGAATGCCGTAGTGAACGGTGATTTCTCCGCAGGTGATTCGGGCTTCTCCACCGACCTTGAGCCAGGGCCCGGTGGTTCATGGGGACCGCTGAGCTTGGAAGGTACTTATGCCGTTAGTACGGATGCGGAATTGGTGCACTTCAATTTCGCCCTTTGCGACGACCATACCGGCGGAGGCAACATGTTCATCGCCAATGGATCCGCGGATCCCGATGCCAGTGTTTGGTGCCAAACGGTGACGGTTTCGCCCAACACCACCTATTCGTTCTCTGCATGGCTCATGTCCGTGCGCCCGGAGAATCCTGCCATTCTCGATTTCACCGTCAACGGACAAAGCCTGGGCGACCCGCTGAACGCTTCCGCGACCACGTGCGTCTGGAGCCAGTTCTATGCCCTTTGGGAGTCGGGTACGTCAACCTCGGCAGACATCTGCATCACCAATTTGAACCTGTTGGGTGACGGGAATGATTTCGCATTGGACGATATCGCTTTCACGCCTCTCTGCACCTACACGGACTCCATGGAGATCAACATACTGCCAGCGGCACCGGATGTGGTGGTGAGCGGCGCCGAGCCTATCTGTCCAGGCTCCCTGCTCACGCTGGAGGCGACCTTGGAACCTGCGGGATGGCCCTTGAACGATGTGCAGTTCAGCTGGAACACCGGTGCCGCCGGCAACAGCCTGGTGGCGGCTACGCCCGGCCTTTTCGAAGCCACGGCCACCGGGCGTTGCTTGAACGTGTCCGGGTATGCGAACATCGAAGCCGATACGTGTACCACGCTCCTCACCATGCCCAACGTGTTCACCCCGGATGGCGATGGTCGCAACGACTTCTTCCGGCCGATCGTGATCGGGGAGCCCTCCACCTTCAGCATGGAGATCCGCAACCGCTGGGGACAGGAGGTTTATCGCTCGGCCTCCGTCGGCAATGGGTGGGATGGGCGCACACAAGGCACTCCGGTACCCAACGGTACGTATTTCTGGGTGGTGAACTACGGGGATGTTCAAGAGGATGGCCGTACCATCGCCCGGGAACTATCGGGTCACGTGACACTCTTGGGAATTCGTTGATTTCCAGTTGATTGAAATAGGATATGCGGCCAATTGGCCGTGGTGTTCGCAACCTTGCTTCTCGCTCATCCGGACCTAGTTCATCGAGGGGCCATCCTCAGCTCATTCCTCGGATCATCGGAGCTGTGGGTCGATCAAGTCTGCAGTGCGGACCTAACTTCCGAGAGATCAGGAATATCCGCTACATTTGCGGCCCCAAATAGGGAAGCCTGTGCAGAGGTGCAGCAGGTCAACAACCTAACCCTCCCGGGAAGCACCTCCTTGATCCGGGATACAAGTATTGGAAGTCAATGTCAGTAGTCGAGAACAACAAAGTCACCTTCATGGAACCACCTGCCGATTTCGATTGGGCCGGGGTAGAGGATGACAAGAAGGCCATCTCTGCGGACCACCGCGCGAGCATGGAGAAGGCCTACGAGGACACCCTCAGCAGCATCTCCGAGAAGGAAGTGCTCATGGGCACGGTCGTCGGCATGAACAAGAAGGAGGTGGTGATCAACATCGGGTACAAGTCCGAAGGCGTGGTCCCCATCAGCGAATTCCGCTACAAGCCCGATCTCGCGATCGGCGACAAAGTGGAAGTCTACATCGAGAAGCAGGAGGACCGCGGCGGCCAGATGGTCGTGAGCCACAAGACCGCACGCGTACACAACGCATGGGGCAAGGTGAACCACGCCATGGAGACCAGCGAGATCATCACGGGTTACGTGAAGTGCCGCACGAAAGGCGGTCTCATCGTGGACGTGTTCGGTATCGAAGCGTTCCTGCCCGGCAGCCAGATCGACGTGAAGCCCATCCGTGACTACGACCAGTTCGTAGGCAAGAACATGGAGTTCAAGGTCGTGAAGATCAACCAGGAGTTCAAGAACGTTGTGGTGTCGCACAAGGCCCTCATCGAAGCTGAACTCGAAGCACAGAAGAAGCAGATCATCGGCGGTCTGGAGAAAGGCCAGGTCCTCGAGGGTACCGTCAAGAACATCACCAGCTACGGTGTGTTCGTGGACCTCGGTGGCGTCGACGGTCTCATCCACATCACCGACCTCAGCTATGGCCGCGTAAGCCATCCGGAGGAAGTGGTGAAGCTGGACGAGAAGATCAACGTCGTTATCCTCGACTTCGACGACGAGAAGCGCCGCATCGCCCTCGGTCTGAAGCAGCTGAGCGCCCACCCATGGGATGCCTTGAGCGCTGACCTGAACGCTGGCGACAAGGTGAAAGGCAAAGTGATGGTGATCACCGACTACGGCGCATTCGTAGAGGTGGCCGCCGGTGTGGAAGGCCTCTTGCACGTGAGCGAGATGAGCTGGAGCCAGCACCTGCGCAGCCCGAAGGACTTCCTGAAGGAAGGACAGGAGATCGAGTGCGTGATCCTGAACATCGACCGCGAAGAGCGCAAGATGAGCCTCGGCATGAAGCAGCTGAGCACCGACCCCTGGGCCGAGATCGAGTTCAAGTACCCGGTGCGCAGCAAGCACACCGCCAAGGTTCGCAACTTCACCCACTTCGGCATCTTCGCCGAGTTGGAGGAGGGCGTGGATGGCCTCATCCACATCAGCGACCTCAGCTGGACCAAGCGCATCAAGCACCCGAGCGAGTTCTGCAACGTGGGTGACGAGATCGAAGTGATGGTGCTGGAAGTGGACAAGGAGAACCGTCGCCTCAGCCTCGGCCACAAACAAGTGGAAGAGAACCCATGGGATGTGTTCGCCGGTGTGTTCACCCCAGGCAGCACCCACGAGGGAACCCTCACGGGCCGCGCCGGTCAGAACTTCGTGGTAAGCCTGCCCTACGGTGTGGAAGGCACGGTGACCGCCAAGAACCTGAAGAAGGCCGATGGCAGCAAAGCCGAGCTCGAAGAGAAACTTCCGTTCGTGGTGTTGGAGTTCAATGCTGAAGCACGTCGCATCGTGTTGAGCCACACCCGCACCTTCGAAGAGGGTGAGGAGATCATTGAAGCAACACCCGCGAAACGCGCCGGTGGCGCCCGCAAAGAGGGCACCGGTGGCAGCAGCGCTTCGGTGAAGAGCATCAACGAGAAGGTGGAGAAGAGCACTTTGGGTGATCTCAGCGTGCTGAGCAACCTGAAGAGCCAGATGGAGAACACCGAGCGCACCGGCAAGAGCCGCAAGAAGGACATCGAAGCCGAAGACGAAGAGTAAGATTCTGTGAACGATAGGGTCGAAGCCCGGTCTCCGCAAGGATGACCGGGCTTCGGCGTTTTCTAGGTTTCGTACGGAAACGTCCGATAGATTTGGAATTGCATGGCCGGAACTAAACGAGCAGGTTCGCTCCCCAGGCGGTGTGTAGCCTTCATCATTGATGGAGTTCTTTTCCTGATAGTTGAGAAGGTCTTCGGATCCGCTGGTCTTTTGGTGGGAGAAGAGTTTTGGTTCCTGTTGATGGAAGCTTACTTGGTTTTCATGCAATGGCGCTATGGCGCAACCCTGGGGAAAATGCTCCTAAAGCTCAAGGTGGTCGATTCGCTAACCTACTCGCGCTTCACGCTGAAGCGGTCTTTCCTTAGGGAGTTGCCTTACATCTTGGATATTGTCATCGGATATGTGCTCGCTCAAGTGGCCTCCGGCTTTGCGGCTTGGTCTGATAACCTCATGGCAATATTCGTACTCGCCGACATTATCTCCGCAGTATTCGACGAACACAATCGAACCTTGTGCGACAGACTGGCTGGAACCGTCGTTGTTCGAGTGGACTGATCCTCACCGTTCGATCAAGGCGATGGTTCTGGCGCACTCGGTATCTTCGCCACCGATGTCCTCCATCCCTCTGCTCACGAGCAAGGCCTTCGGGCTTACGGTGGAGCGGCTTTGTTACCAGTTGATCGAGGATCATGGTGACTTGGAGGGCGTAGCGTTGATCGGCCTTCAGCCACGCGGCATCCTGCTCGCGCGGCGTCTTCGCAACGAGCTTCAGCGCATCACCGGCAAGGAGCGTTTCGACTACGGCGAATTGGATATCACCTTCCACCGCGACGACTTCCGGCACCGCGCCGTACCACCTTCGCCAAGCGTCACACAATTGGATTTCTCCTTGGACGGCCGCAAGGTGGTGCTGGTGGATGATGTGCTCTACACCGGCCGCACCATCCGAGCGGGGCTAGATGCCATGCTCGCTTTCGGTCGCCCGGCCAGTGTGCAATTGTTGGTTCTCATCGATCGTCGCTTCAGCCGGGACCTGCCCATCCAACCGGACTACGTGGGCAAATGGGTGGATAGCATCGGCGACCAGCGCGTAACCGTTGAGTGGAAGGAGATGGACGGCACGGACCAGGTGCTGCTGCACACGGCCGACGGTGCTGATCGCGATACATCAACCCTGGCACAAGGCACATCAGCGGACCGATGAACACCATGGCCACCAGCGAACAGTTGAGCGTGGAGCACCTGCTCGGCATCAAGGAGCTTTCAGCAGCGGACATCGAACTCATCTTTCGCACGGCGGATGGCTTCAAGGAAGTGCTGAACAGGCCGATCAAGAAAGTGCCTTCCCTTCGCGACATCACCATCGCCAACCTCTTCTTCGAAAGCAGCACCCGCACGCGCGTGAGCTTCGAACTGGCGGAGAAACGGCTCAGTGCCGATGTGGTGAACTTCAGCAGCAGCGGCAGCAGCGTGAGCAAGGGCGAAACGTTGGTGGATACGGTGAACAACATCCTGGCCATGAAAGTGGACATGGTGGTGATGCGCCACCCGGATCCCGGAGCCGCTGTCTTCCTGAGTCGCCATGTGGATGCGCGCATCGTGAACGCTGGCGATGGCACGCACGAACATCCGACACAGGCACTGCTGGATGCCTACAGCATTCGCGAGAAGCTGGGTAGGGTGAAAGGCGTGAAAGTGCTCATCGTGGGTGACATCCTCCATTCACGTGTGGCGCTCAGCAACATCTTCTGCCTGCAAAAGCTGGGCGCTGAGGTCATGCTCTGTGGACCACAGACGTTGATGCCGCGTTACATCGATACGCTCGGTGTGCGCGTGGAACCCGATCTGGACAAGGCCTTGAAGTGGTGCGATGTGGCGAACATGCTGCGCATCCAACTGGAGCGCCAGGGTGGCGATGGCGTGGCCAACTTTCCCAGCCTGCGCGAGTACGCCATGCGCTACGGCCTGGATCTGGACCGCTACCATCGCCTCGGGAAGGAGATCGTGATCATGCACCCGGGCCCCATAAACCGTGGGGTGGAGGTGACCAGTCAAGTCGCCGATCACGCCAATAGTATCATTCTGGACCAAGTGGAGAATGGCGTGGCCATACGTATGGCGGTGCTTTACCTGCTCGCGGCGCGTATCCCACGTACGGCTGTTTGAAAGTCCGACCGGGTGTATTCCTGAGGGGCCTATCGGTTGGTGATTATATTTGGCCTGAAGCCCCAAGGACCATGAACTTCACCATCGAGGATAAAGGACGGTACACGCTTGTCACCAGCAATGTGGACAAGTTGGATACCACCTGTGCGCCAGAACTGAAGAGTGAGCTGGTGTACCTGAACAAGACCAATGTGCGCAACGTCATCATCGACTTGAGCACGACCCGCTATTGCGACTCCAGCGGGCTCAGCGCCTTGTTGGTGGCGAATCGCCTCTGTAAAAGCGTGAACGGCACCCTGGTGGTTTGCGGGCTTCAGGAACCGGTACAGAAATTGGTTCAGATCTCGCAACTCGAAAGCGTGCTCTCGATCACACCGACACCGGCAGAAGCCGTGGACCTCTTGTACATGGAGGAGATCGAGAAGGACGTCAACAAAGAGTAACGCATGAAGAAGCCACTACTCCTGTCTTTTTCCATCCTGGTGGGTCTCGCAGCATCGGCGCAGTGCACACCGGATCCGCTTTACGCGGACAGCGTGTTCGGAGTGTGGCCTGATACCACCGAGAACTTCAAGGCTGGATTCCTCGGGCAGTTCTACAGCGACACGCTGAACCTGATCGTTCCGGACAATGCGGCGAACATCCCCGCTGATCCTCCCTATCCGAACTTCCCGTTGGACAGTATCCAACTGCTGAGCGTGAATGGGCTGCCCCCCGGACTGGCGGTGAACTGCAACTCCCAAACAGCTGCGGCATGCACTTACCTGCCGGCTCAACTGGGGTGTGGCCTGATCGAGGGCATCCCGACCGCATTGGGCACCTATCCCATCGATCTTACGGTGCGTGCATGGTCCACCATCACCATCGTGGTCCCCATACCGGTTTCGCAGGAGATCACCTTTGGTGGATATGAGATCGTGGTGAGCGAATTGAACACAGGTATCTCCATGCCCGTTGCAACAGCACTGGCGAACGTGCGGAACGTCCCTAATCCATTCTCCACCCGCACGAGCATCGAGTTCAACGCGGGTAAGGCCGGTTCTGCGCGTGTTCGGGTCTTCGATATGGTGGGCGAAGAGGTTTGGGGCCAGACCGTGCAAACGAAGGTCGGTGCCAACAAGGTCGCGTTCGAAGGGGGCGATCTTCCAGCCGGCGTTTACCTCTACAAGATCGAATCCGGTTCGGCCACGTTCACCGGCCGTATGGCTTTGCAACGTTGAAATAGCGATGGCTTCAATGCAATAAGGCCCCGGCAGCGGGGCCTTATTCGTACCGATCGGATGTATCACAGCCCCTTCAGCATAACCACGCTTGGCACTGGGGCGGCACTTCCTGCGCGCGGGCGTTTTCCCACGTCCCAGTTGCTCAATGTGCACGGTAACCATTACCTCATCGATTGCGGCGAAGGCACACAGGAGCGACTACGTGCAGCAGGCTTCAATTTCCAACGTATCGGCCACATCTTCATCAGTCATCTGCATGGTGATCATTATCTCGGTCTGCTGGGCTTGATCAGTTCCATGCACCTCATGGGGCGCCAGGTTCCTCTGCACATCTACGGACCTCCTGAGCTGAAGCCCATCATCGACATCCAATTGCGCGCTTCGGGTACATGGTTGCGGTATCCATTGCACGTGCACAGCACCGAACCCGTGAGTGGAGCGGTGATCCATCAGGACACCCACGTGACGGTGACCGTCTTGGCGCTGCGGCATCGAATACCATGCACCGGTTTCGTCTTTCAGGAACAGAGCGGGGCGCGACGGTTACGCGCTGATCGGGTACAGGAAATACCTCCATTCAAGCGAGCATCGGTGAAGGCGGGCGAAGACCTCGTGTTGCCGGATGGAAGCGTTGTAACGAACGCTACCCTGACAGAAGACCCGCTCGCTCCGCGCAGCTATGCCTACTGTTCCGATACCGCGTATGAGCCAGCATTGATCCCCTTCGTGAGCGGTGTGGGCTTGCTGTACCACGAGGCGACCTTCACCACCGCCATGGCCGACCGTGCGAAGGAGACCCTGCACAGTACAGCTGCGCAAGCAGCTCAACTAGCCAAAGAAGCCGCTGTAGGACAACTCCTCCTTGGGCATTTCAGTTCGCGCTACAAAAGTGCTGATGTCCTGTTGAACGAAGCGCTCCCCATATTTCCAAGGACATTGCTCAGCTACGAAGGAGGTGTTTTTCCGGTAGGACCTTCATGTTGAGCGTTTCAATTTGGGTGGATGGTCGATGCGGACTACTTTTGCCCTTGTTAAGAATGATTCTAAACAAGGGATGATCGTCCGTACGCTACTTGCCGACCACAGTGAACTCGCCCTGATCGGGTTGCGGACGGTCTTGTCGGAAGCGGCTCGCGTGGAAGTGGTGGGTGTGGCACGTGATGCGATCGCCATGCAGGCCATGTTGGTGCGGCATCGTCCCCATGTGGTGCTTGTGGATCACACTACCGAAGGTTTCGGTGCGCAAGCCATCCGCGACGGTCTGAAGCGTTCAAAGAACACGCGATTCATCGCCATTACGCCCGATCCCAGTACGGCCGCGCTGATGTCGGCCATCCGAGCTGGCGTCACCAGTTACATCCGGAAGGATTGCGATGTACAGGAGATCATCGATGCGGTCACGGAGACGGGAGATGGAAGCAAGTTCTTCTGTGGCAAGGTGCTGGATGTATTGCGCAAGGCATCGTTCGATGTGGAACGCTTCCTGGCCGAACCGCTTTCGTGCGCGCCGGTCACCTTGAGCGATCGCGAATGCCAGGTGATCACCCTCATCGCGGAAGGGAAATCGTACACCCGTATCGCCGAGGACCTTAACCTCAGTTCGCACACGGTCATCGCGCATCGCCGGAACATCATGCAGAAGTTGGGCGTGAACAACACGGCGGCCGTTGTGCTCTATGCCGTGAAGAACGGCTTCATCAGCCCCAACAAGTTCCTGTTCGATCGTACGGCTTGATCGGGGGCGCACTGCGGGGTGGTCCCTTATACCTTGCACACCATGGTGCAGGTGATCGGAGAGATCGGAGGCACGTCATCCCGGTGGGCCGTTCTGACCAACGGAGTTGCGCGGACGTGGCCACTGAAGGGTGACCGCTGGCCGGGTCACAATCCGGTAAGTGGTGATGGAGCCGAGTTCGCCCGGTCCGTTCAAGAGCTGTTCCAGGGCTTGCAGCAGGATGCACTGGACGCAACGGTGATCCACATCTACGGTGCGGGCTGCGGGACGCAGGAGCGCCAACAGCGCATGGAGCGAACACTGCATTTGATCTGGCCCAAGGCAGAGATCCATGTGGAGACCGACCTGATGGGAGCCGCCATCGGGTTATGCGATGGTGATCCAGGTCTGGTGCTCATACTGGGTACGGGCATGAACGCAGGCTATTTCGATGGACATCGCCTCCACAGGCCCATGCCTTCGCTCGGGTATCTGCTTGGGGACGAGGCGAGCGGTGCTGATATCGGTCGTCATCTTCTTCAAGATGCGTTCTATGGAAGGATACCGAAGGAGGTGCACGAGCGCATTTTCGGAGGTGATGGTCCGGTCTTGTCGGATGTGCTCGCCAGGGTTCATCGAGCCGCCCATCCGGCACGCGAACTTGCGGCGTACACGGCTTTGCTGGCTCCGCACCTAACCGAGCATTACGTACAGGATCTCATCCAAAGCAGATTCCATGCGCTAGCCGACCTGCTTTGGCGGTTCTTCTCACCGGAACAACTCGCGACCCTTTACGCCACCGGTTCCGTGGCCTATGGTTTTCGGGAGGTACTTGCAGACCGCGCGTTGGAGCGTGGAATGACCCTCAAGGTCGTAGAGCCCGACCCGCTGCCTGGACTTGTCCGGTACCATCTCCAGCGAGTGAGGTAGGGGGGCGGCCGTTGTACACCAGTTCCACCAGGCGCGCGAACGCGGCCCTGTTCTCTGCGGAGTGTATGCTCCGGATGACACGTTTGCGCTCCAAGGCCGTCAGGTGCCAGCTCAACGAGATCTGCTCACTCTCGTCATGTCGGAGTTGGATATCGATCACCTCCATGGGGAAGTCCGTCCAAGCACAAGCCTGACGTAGCATGAAGTCGTAGTCCTGGTCCTGCACGCGCACCACATTGTCGTATACGCTCCCCACCGGGTCCAGCATGCGCCCAACGAGCGAGCCGCTGCTCGGTTTCACCTCCAACTCCTTCTGCGTATCGCGTAACTGCAACACGACCACGCCACTGGTGTTCTCACTTATCCAATGGCGGAAGGTGTGGAGGAAAGCGAGGGAGATCCGGTAGCCGTAGTTGTCGCGCAAGCCTGCGTCCATGACCCGCATGGGTGGTTGGCTCGGTAGCGAAACGATCGGGGTGATGTATGGGAAGGTGGCGTTCATGCGCAACGCGCTGGTGAACTTCAGGTTGTCCGCGCCCTGCTCTTGGAACAGACGCCGGAACTCGATGGCTTCGGGTTGTCCGACGCTACGCAACTCCCCGTCCGGTCTGATGTTCGTGAGGAACGCCATGGGCAGGGAAGCGATCACCAACCGACGTCCGTCGTTGATGGAAGCTGGGGAAAGTGCCATGAGCGGTATGCGCGCCTCGCGTTCCGGCTGTCCAAGATCGCCCAGCCTTACGTCGAGTAGCCCCCGCGTGCTTTCATTCAAGCGTCGTTCGAAAGCATAGCCCCTGTCCAGCGTGTAATGCAGGTCGCCATCATCCACGGTGCGGTAGCGTACGAACATGTCGTTGGTCACGAAGCTGAATGCGAGCGGGTTCAACATATCGGTCGCCACCTCTTCCAACAGCGCAGGATCGTTCCTGTCGATGTCCTTTCCTTCCAGCTCGGCAAGGAAAAGCTGTCGGTAATACGCCGCACCGATGAGCCCACCGGAGGATCCTGTCATCAGCATGGTACGTTCCATCAAACCACCACCTAGGAGACTGTCGGCATGTTGGAGGCAACGCAATGTCCACAAGGTGGATCGAAGTCCGCCACCGCTGGTATTGAGGATCAGCAGCTTCGGCTTGTCCTTTCCAGCAAGGGCCAGATTGTCCTGCTTCCACTGTTCGAGCGTCGGTAGCAGGTCGTTGGCATCCTTTTCGGCAGCATCCGTATCACTGGCTAGTGCCGCAATGGTCTGGCGGTCATAGGTGGCCGGCTCCGCCGCATAGTTCAATCCGTAGGCCTGATTGTCGTACAGAAAGCGGTCCGTGTATTGGCTCAGGAGGTTGAGACCGATGATCAGCACCATGATCACCGTGCCGGTCCAGCCTTGTAGCCAACTGAACAGCGCGCTGATGACCATGATGAACATGGTGAGCAGGAGGAATGCACTGGCCCCTGCCGGAATGGCGAAGAATCGGAAATCGCTGAAGGCCCCCAAGGCGATGAAGCTGAGCACGAGCACCACTTCGAAGATGGCGCCGTTGATGTGGTTCTGCCAGAGCACATCACGGAGCAGTTCCTTGTCGTAGTGCGCGCTGCTGCGGGCCAACATGATGCGAAGTCGGGGCGTTAAATACGTCTCGACCCGCCATTTCTCGGAGCGTTGTTGACGACGCACCCAGCGCATCGCCTTGCGCTGTTCCACTTTTCGCTGCGGTGGCGCGTCGTGTTGAGGGCCGATGATATCGACCAGCGGTTCAACGGGTCGATGTGCTTCGGCCTCACTGCCGAGCATCTTGATGATGTCGGTATTGGTACGTGTGAAATACAACAGCGCCAGAGCCAAGAAGAGCAGGATACCGAAGACGAATCCGGTTAGGTGCCAAATGATGGCGGGTACGGTCTCCAACTCCTTCAGGTACTGGAATCTGGCCGAGCAGATCAGGAAGGTGGCGATGAAGAAGCCGGGGATCACGGCGTTGTTGATGTTGAACTTCAGGAAGGGCCTTGCGATGGTGGCGATGAACGGGAAGCGGTAACCGTGCATCGCATAGCTGTAGAGGTTGAAGGCCGTGATGAAACCGCCGAGCGCGAAGCCCGTGATGGCGTAGGAGAGGAATCCGACGTTACCGAAATACTCGGGGTACAGGAACAGGTAGGGCACACCGTATTTCACGCCCATGCTCTCCGTGATATAGGCGAAGAGGATCAGCCACATGAACAGTAGTAGGTGGTTCTTCTTGAGGTGAAGGACCAGCAACTGGAACGGGAAGAAGTAGAGGATCCTCCGGCTGAGCTGACGGTATGTGTTGCGAGCGGTCAAGTCCCTTCTGCGCCGTGTATCAGAGGCACGCGCGATGCGCGCACGTCAATTATACGTCGAAGAGGGCCGGAGTGTTGTCACGTCACACTTTGGCCAGTGTCAACGCCATCACTTCCCCTTCCAGCGCTTCAGCTTTCGTCTTCAACTCATCGGCCTGCTTGAGCACATCGGCTTTGAAGGCCGCGTCATCCAGCCCCGCGCAGTTGATCTTCACATTGAGGTAACCGCCGATCGCCCCTGTGCGCGCGCACAAGGCACCCACGCCGGCATCGCTCACGCTGGCTTGCAGGCCTTTTTCAGCCATGGCTTTCATCAGCCCCATGCTTTCCACACATACCTGCATGGTGCGCAGTGGGGTCATGATGGCACCTTTCGTGGCTTCGGTGATGGCGGCTTTGCGTGCGGCCTTTTCTTCATCGCTGCCTTTGGGCAGGCCCATGGCGCTCATGATGCGGTCGAAGGCACGGGTGTCCTCATCCACGAGGAAGAGCAGTTCATTGCGGAGCTTTTCACCGACCACAGCCCACCTGCTGTATTCCTCCCAACGCTCATCCCAGCCGCGTTTGTGGGCGCTGAGGTTGGCCACCATGGTACCGAGGGAAACGCCGAGCGCCCCAACGTAGGCCGCAACGGACCCGCCGCCAGGAGCAGGGCTTTCAGCCGCGGTCTCTTCGCTGAAGCGCTTCAGATCCATGCGCACGAGGCGTTCGCTATTGGCATCCTCCAGCATGTATTCGATCACCTTCTTCTGTGGATCGAACGGGCCGAGGTCGTCCAGCCCGAGCGACTTCACGGCGATCTTGATCTTCTCACGTTCGCTGATGCCGAGGCTGCGTTCCTGGCGCGCGAGGAAGAAGTCGGCCGCATCCAGCAGCGACTGTTTCGGGATCAAGCCAACGAGTTCACTGCCGGTCACCCGGATGCCACGCTCGGCCGCGCTCTTGCACGCTTCATCGAAGGCGATGTGCACCGGCGTCACGGTGATGTCCGTGAGGTTGAGCGAGAGTTGGGCGATGCCGTATTCCTCGATGAACCAGCCGATGCCCTTCACGGTCTTCAGTTTGCCTGGGACCTGCACTTCGCTGCCATCGGCCTGCTTCACTTTACGTCCTGCCTCCCGGATATCGAAGGCGATCGCGTTGGCACGACGGGTGCTCGTGCTGTTCAGGTTCACGTTGTAGGCCACCAGGAAGTTGCGGGCGCCGATGGCGATGGCACCGCTCTTCGCCACGCTCTCATTGAATTCTGCCGGGCCGTGATCGGGTTTCCACGTGGGATCCTTCAACTTCTTCGGAAGGCCTTCGTACTCACCGCTGCGGTTGTTGGCCAGGTTGCGGCGTTTCTCTTCGCTCGCTGCGAACTCGTAGCGGTAAACGGGGATCGACAGCTCGCTGCCAACGCGTGCGGCCAGCTTCTTCGCGAATTCCGCCGTCTCCTCCATACTGATGCCGCTGATCGGAACGAGCGGGCACACATCCGTTGCACCGAAGCGTGGATGTTCACCCTTGTGCGAGCGCATGTCGATCAGTTCCTGCGCTTTCTTGATCAACCGGAACGCCGCTTCGATCACGGGTTCGGGTTCACCCACGAACGTGATCACCGTACGGTTGGTCGCTTTTCCGGGATCCACATCGAGGAGGCGCACACCTTCAACGGTCTCCACCACGGCGGCGATGGCATCGATCTTGGCACGGTCGCGGCCCTCGCTGATGTTGGGCACGCATTCGATCAAACGGCGGTTCATGGGCTTTGCTTGGGGCGGCAAAGCTAGGTGCCACGATGGAAGCCCGAAGCGTTACGGCATCACTACCGTCACCAGGTTGTTCAGCATGTGCAGCAGAACAGGCACCCAGATGGATCCACTGCGCGAGCGGGCATAACCCAGCACGATCCCCATGGGCAGGATCAGCAACATCACGGTCACATCGTACTGCATGTGCATCAGGGTGAAGACCCCGGCCACGAGCGCTACGGAAGCATGTTCATCGGCCATGTGGCGGATGGAGCCATAGAGCAGGCCGCGCAGCAGGAATTCCTCGAAGAGCGGTGCGACGATGCCGACGCCGATCACGAGCCAGACGATGTTCGTGGTGCTTCCGATCACCTTCTGCATGAAATCCGTTCGGAATGCGGGCGACAGGTAGGCGAGCAGTTCGATCAGGATGCCGAGCGCGATGAAGGCCCCGAGCCAGATCAGCACTTGTTTGAACGGCGGTTTGACCAACCCGAGGAACTGGTTGGTGTGGTTCCGCTTCCACAGTCGTACGGCACCGATGATCAACAATGTGCAAACCAGGCCGCTCCAAAGAGCTTCTTGTGCTACGAGATCACCATTGAAGACCAATTCGTTCATACGCTCCTCCATGCGCGGATCGGAGAGCAGGTCCAGCGAGAACCCTTTGGCCATGAGGTCGGGAGAGTGTTTCAGCACGCCCCAGATGAAGACGCTGGACTGGATCATGAAGAAGACCATGAGCACCATGCCGAAGAGTGCCACGCCCATGGCGAACTCCAGGCCTGGAGGGCGCACGATGGTGGGTTGGAAGCTCTCAGGCGACCGCTGCTCCGGACCGGACGGGTATTCCATCGATGAGGACGGTGTCGATATGATCGTTGCCGAACGCGTAGGGAAGGTACGCGAGCGAAGGTATCTCCTTGGTGATGATCAGGCTCGCCCGTTTGCCAACGGTGATGCTGCCCAGTTCGTTCTCCAGTTGCATCGCGGCGGCGCTGTTCAACGTCATCGCGTTGATCGCTTCTTCGGGCAGCATGCGTGCCTGGATGCAGGCCAGCGAGAGCACGAAGTTCATGTTGCCGCTGGGCGTGGTGCCGGGGTTGAAGTCGGTGGCGAGCGCAACGGGCAGCTCGCGGTCCATCAATTGCCGCGCTGGGCCGTAGGGAATACGGATGAAGAAGGAGCAGGAGGGAAGGAGCGTGGGGATCGGGCCATGTAGCGTCGATCCACCGGGTCGACCCTCTACATGCCCCGATCCCATGGCATCCAGATCCCCCTCGGTCATCACCTCCAAGTGGTCAACGCTAAGGGCCTTGTGTTTGATCGCGGCTTGTATGGCACCGATACTGGTGAACTGGTTCACATGCACCTTGCCGGGCATTCCGTTCGCGGCACCGGCTTCCAGGATGCGCTCCATCTCGGCCACGGTGAAGTAGTTCGTCTCGCAGAACACATCGATGAAATCGGCGAGACCTTCGACTTTCACCTGCGGAAGGAGCTCGTTCAAGATCAGGTCCATGTAGGCCGATCGATCATCCTTGAACTCAACGGGTAGTGCGTGCGCGGCGAGGAGCGTGGTCTTGATCTGCAACGGCAGTGCGCTCTTCAAGCGTTTCGCCACGCGCAACATCTTCAATTCGCTTTCCACGGTGAGGCCGTAACCACTTTTGATTTCCACGGCCACGGTGCCTTGCGCCATCATCCCTTCCAGGCGGGCCTTCGCTTTCTCAAAAAGCTCATCCTCGCTCATGGCGCGCAACTTGGCCGCACTGTTGAGGATGCCGCCGCCGCGTGCTGCGATCTCCTGGTAGGTGAGGCCGTTGATCTTGTCCACGAATTCCTCTTCGCGCGGAGCGGCATGTACGGTGTGCGTGTGTGGATCGCACCAACCGGGGAGCACGTAGCGGCCCGTGGCGTCTATCACGTTGAGCCCGCTCCAGTCCGTGATACCCGTGAAGGTGTCCATGGGACCGAAGGATGTGATGTGACCGTTCTCAGCGATCAGCCAGGCGTCATCGATCCGTGGCAGATCAGCCATGGCCTTTCCGCGCACCACACGCTGCCCTACAGGCCGGATGCCCACGAGGGCTTTGGCGTTCTTGATCAGCATGCGATGCATCGGAGCAAAGAAAGGTGATCAATCCGGGGTGAAAGGCGGTTCTTCCTAACGATCCTTTGGTGGATCCGCTGGGTGTTTTCCAAGGGAGGGCCGCATCCCACGATCCTACTTTTGTACCTGCCTTGGCTTATGTGCCGAGCGCACCTGAAATGCCCGGCAATTCCATTGGCCAGATCTTCCGGTTGACCACCTTCGGCGAGAGCCACGGGGCGGGTATCGGCGGTGTTGTGGATGGCTGTCCGGCAGGCCTGCGGATCGATCTCGATGCGGTGCAACAAGAACTCGATCGGCGTAGGCCGGGAAGCACCGCATTGGGCACCACACGGAATGAAGCCGACAAGGTCGAATTCCTGAGCGGGCTGATGGATGGCGTCACATTGGGAACGCCGATCGCCTTCCTGCTCCGCAACACCGATGCACGCAGCACCGATTATGATGCGTTGAAGGATGTTTATCGCCCCGGTCATGCCGACAAGACCTGGCACGAGAAGTACGGCATCCGTGACCACCGTGGCGGCGGACGTAGCAGCGCACGCGAAACAGCTGCCCGTGTGGTCGGGGGCGCCATCGCTCGTCAATTGTTGGCGCAGGATGGAGTGGAGGTGAGCGCTTACGTGAGTCAGGTCGGCAGCGAACGGACGAACAAGCCATACACGGATCTGGACCTCGCTTCCGTTTGGAACAACGATGTACGCACCGCTGATCAGGAGGCTGTATCGCGCATGACGGCGTTGATCGAACAGGTCCGTGCGGAAGGCGATTCCATCGGGGGACGCATCACCTGCGTCGTACAGGAGGTCCCAGCAGGGCTGGGCGAACCGGTCTTCGACAAGCTGCACGCGGACTTGGGCAAGGCGATGCTCAGCATCAATGCCGTGAAAGGCTTCGCGATCGGCAACGGATTCGATAGCATCGACTTGCGCGGATCACAGAACAACGACGCGATGACACCGACGGGCAACCGCACCAACCGTTCCGGCGGCATCCAAGGCGGCATCAGCAATGGTGAGGATATCGTGTTTGACATCGCCTTCAAGCCGGTGAGCACCATCGCGAAAGCCCAGGACACCGTTGACCGTTCAGGCAAAGCGGTCGTTCTCGAAGCCCAAGGCAGGCATGATCCTTGCGTGGTACCGCGCGCTGTTCCCATCGTGGAAGCCATGACCTGCTTGGTGCTCGCCGACCATCTACTCAGACAACGCACAGTAAGGGCCGGTCATGACCGGCCCATATCCCCATAACCATGGCAAAGTGGACTAAACGCATCCTGCTCACGCTCGTCATCCTCGTCGTCCTGATCCTGGGCGCGGCCATCCTGATCCCCATCCTCTTCAAGGATAAGATCGAGGCAGCGGTGAAGGAAGAGGTGAACAAGAACATCAACGCCGTGGTGGATTGGGGCGATTGGGACATCACCATCCTCAAGAGTTTCCCCGACCTCACCGTGGAGATCGAGAATGTGAAGGTGAGCAACGTCGCACCCTTCGAAGGCATCGACCTGGCCAACATCGCCATGCTCACCGCTACGGTGGACATCAAGAGCGTGTTCGGCGATAAGATCGACATCAAGCGCATCGGCCTGGTGAAACCGCGCATCCATGTGAAAGTACTGGAGGACGGTCGCGCCAACTGGGACATCGCCAAGCCCGACAGCACCATCGAGACCACACCTGCGGATACGGCCAGCGCGTTCAACATCGGCCTGCGCGAGTACTGGATCGAAGATGGAACATTGATCTACGATGACGCCTCCCTTGGCTACTACATGGATCTGCTTGGGCTGGATCACAAGGGCAGTGGCGACTTCACACAGGATCTCTTCACGCTGAACACGACTACGCATGCGGATACAGCCAACGTCGTCTTCGATGGTATCAAATACTTGAAGAACGTGAAGGCCGACATCAAGGCCGATCTGGACATGGACATGCCCAACATGAAGTTCACCTTCAAGGAGAACGAGGCGACCATCAACCAGCTTACGCTCGGCTTCGACGGTTGGCTGGCCATGCCGGGTGATGACATGGACATGGATCTGAAGTGGAACACGAAGAAGACCGACTTCGGAACGTTGCTTTCCCTTGTACCTGCTGAATTCGCGGCCGATCTAACGGGCGTTCAGATGAGCGGCAAAGCTGGTTTCAGCGGATTCGTCAAAGGCATCTTCAATGACAACAGCATGCCGGCGTTCGGTCTTGATGTGGACGTGGACAAGGGCCGCTTCAAGTATCCCGATCTGCCCAGCAGCGTTGAGGACATCTATGTTGACCTCAACATCAACTGTCCACAAGGCAACAACATGGACAAGATGGTGGTGGATCTGAAGCGCTTCGCCATGAAGATGGCCAACAACCCGTTGGAAGCACGCATGTATCTCACCACACCGATGAGCGATCCCAACGTGGACGCGGAGTTGAAAGCCAACCTGGACCTCGCGAGCGTGAAGACCGTGATCCCGATGAAGGAGGAATTGAAGGGAAATCTCACCGCCGATGTACGCATGAAAGGCCGGATGAGCGACGTGGAGAAAGGCCACTACGACAAGTTCAAAGCCGATGGCAAGCTGATCCTCCTCGGCATGAACTACGTCAGCGATTCACTGCCGCCTGTGGGCATCAACAGCCTCTATTTCGACTTCAGCCCGCAATTCCTCTCGCTCACCAGCTTCGATGGCAGCGTGGGCAGCAGCAACATCCAGGCGAAGGGCCGCATGGATAATTACATCCAATGGTGGTTGAAGGATAGCACGCTCACCGGCAGCTTCGACATGACCGCCAACAAGTTCGATCTGAACGAACTGATGGGACCATCGGCTCCGGAAGACACCGCGGCAGCCGCTGCTGATACCACCTCGCTCACCGTGATCGAGGTGCCGGGCAACATCGATTTCCGCATGGGTATGGCGGTGAAGGAAGTGATCTACGACGATATGAAACTGGCCAATGTGCGCGGTGGCATGCACATCCACGATCACCGTGTGGACCTGAAGGACGTCTTCTTCAACATCTTCGGTGGAAGCATCACCATGGCTGGAGGGTATGACACGAAGAACATCGCCAAGCCCGCGATCGACCTCACCTACGACGTGAAGGAACTCGATATCGAAGAGACGGTGAAGTACATGGAGACCGTGCAGAAGATGGCCCCGATCGCGAAGACCTGCAAGGGTAAGTTCAGTACCAACCTGGCGATGACAGCGATCCTCGATCAGCACATGCAGCCGGACATGAACACGCTGGCTGGTCGCGGTACACTGCGAACCAAGAGCGTACGCGTTGACGGATTCCAACCGCTGGTGGACATTGCGAAGGCACTGAAGATCCAGGAGCTTCAGAACACCACGTTGCAGGATGTGGTCTTCAACTACAAATTCCAGGACGGCAAGATGATCACCGAGCCGTTCAACGTGAACATCGGTCGGATCAAGTCGAACGTAGGTGGTAGCACCGCCTTCGCTGACCAAGCGATCGACTACGATATGAAGGCCAAGATCCCGAGCGACATGTTCGGTGCTGGTGCTGCAACAGCGGTTGCTGGTTTGTTGGGCAAGGCGAACAGCGCGCTCGGTGCGAACTTCCAAGTACCAGCAGAATTGGACCTCACCGCCAAGATCACCGGGACCATTGACAAGCCGATCGTGAAACCGGTCTTCGCCGGTGGCGGAAGCAACGTTCAGCAAGTGATCAAGGAGGAGATCAAGCAGGAGTTGAACAACCAGATCGACAAGGCGAAGGAGGAAGCCGTGGCCCGGGCCCGTGAAGAGGCGGCACGATTGGTCGCTGAAGCACAGAAGCAAGCTGAGAAGGCCAAAGCAGAAGCCCGCGCCGCCGCTGCACGCCTCAAGGGTGAAGCCTACAAAGCCGCCGATGATGCCTTGGCCAAGGTGGTTAACCCGCTGGCGAAGATCGCTGCGCAGGCTGTGGCCAAGAAGGCTAAGGAAGAGGCAGACAAGAAGGAACAACAAGCCGTGGCCGAAGCCGATAAGAAAGCCGATGGCCTGGTGGAAACCGCACGGAAGAAAGGTGACGACCTGATCGCGAAAGCCGAAGCGACGAACACCACGGTGAAATAGGGACGTAGGGAACAGATGAGATCGATGCGAAGATCCCGTAGCGTCGACCCCCAGGGTCGACCAGAACGTACGGAGAAGTACATGGGCAGTATGATCCTGCGCTGTTGCATAACGTTCGTGATTTTGTTATCGATCGCGAACGCGACAGCCCAGGACGAAGCCACCGAGGATCCCTGCGGCAAACCCACGGACAAGAAGATCATGAAGCTGCTGGAGGACGCCACCAAGGCGAAGGATCCCGTTGAGCGTCACCAGAAGTTGAAGTCCGCATTGGAATTGGACGTCGAATGCGCCGAGTGCCTGTTCCAGTTGGGCGTATCGGCCTACCGGATCGGGAAGGAGGGCGGTAAGGGCTTCGGCCCTTCGATCAAGTATTTCGAGCAGTTGCAGGAGAAGTGCCCGAACTACCACAGCGATGTGCCATACCTGCTCGGTACCATGCACTACGGTCAGGATGAATTCGCCGAAGCGGCCAAGTCGTTCGAGGCGTTCCGCAAATTCCCCAGCGACGATGCCACGCGCATGAGCAAGGATTTCGACAAGAAATACACCGATGTGGAAGCCGTGATGCCAGAGCTTCAGTTCTACGTGGACTTCTACAAGAACACGGCACCACTCAACCCGCAGCTCGTGCGCAATGTGAGCACACCGGCCAAGGAATACCTGCCGATGCTCTCACCCGATAACGAACTCATGTTCTTCACCCGGGTGAGCCAGGTGAAAGCCAAGGGCGACATCGTCTCACGTGAGGTGGAAGAGCTTTCGGAAGCGAGAAGGACCGATGTGAAAGCCGATTTCAATGCAGGACGTGCGTTGCCTGACCCGTTCAACATGGGTGATGGTTATGGCGGATTGACCATCAGCGTGAACAACCAGGAGATGTTCGTCACCGTTTGTGCGGCACCCGATGCGAAGGGCTATCGCAACTGCGACATCTTCCGTTCACACTATGAGACCAAGTTCGATCTGGACAAGGGCGGCCAGAGCTTCGAGTGGGCGGGACTGGAGAACCTCGGACCGAACATCAATACAACGGACGGCTGGGAGAGCCAACCCTCGTTGAGCGCGGACGGCAACACGCTCTATTTCGCCACGATCCGTCCGAACACGGATGGCATCGACATCTTCGAGAGCAAGCGCGAAGGCAAGGACAAATGGTCACCCGCACGACCGGTCAAGGGCATCAATACCATGGGGGATGAGAAGGCCCCTTTCATGCACAGTGACAGCCGCACGCTCTACTTCGCTGCCAAACCACCGAATGACGAGAGCGGACAAGTGGATGAAACACGCGGACACAAAGGCATTGGTGGTTACGACATCTTCTTCAGCAAGCTGAACGACGATGGCACCTGGTCCAAGCCCAAGAACATCGGCAACCCGTTGAATACCGATCAGGACGAGCATGGTATGATCGTAAGCGCCGACGGTCACACGGCCTATTTCGCCAGTGGGCGTTTCCAAGGTGCCGGTGACCTGGACATCTTCGGTTTCGAACTGCCGAAAGAGGCACGTCCGGATGACATCCTGCTGGTGAAGGGTGAAGTGCGCAACGAGAAGGGCGAACTGGTGAAGGATGCCACCGTGGAGATCGAATACATGGACACGCGCAAGGTCGAGGTGATCCGCGTGGATAGCGTCAGCGGCCGTTACGCGACGGTCGTGAAGTTGAAGCCCGGCAGTGATGTGATCATGACGGTGAAGAAGAAGGATCACGTTTTCGACAGCCGAAGCTTCTCCGCAGAGGACACCACGCGCGCTGGTGTTGCCAAGGTGGACATGCAGGTGCAGAAGATCGAAGTGGGCAAGAGCTATCGGGTCAACGACATCAAGTACCCGACGAACTCAGCGGACATCACGAAGTCTTCGGAGTACATCCTCGATGAACTCATCGGCTTCCTGAAGGAGAACCCGACCGTGAAGATCCGGATCGAAGGGCACACGGACAGTCGTGGTGGAGCTGCCGAGAACAAGCTATTGAGCGAGAACCGGGCGAGCACGGTGAGCAGCTACCTCCAGTCGCACGGCATTGTTGCTGGCCGACTGACCCACCAAGGTTATGGCCCGGAGAAACCGCTGGCTACGAACGACACCGAGGAAGGGCGCGCCAAGAACCGGCGTACGGAGTTCGTGATCGTCTCGCGCTGAGTACCGGTTCAGTCCAGCTTGATGTCCTCGTCGCGGTGACCGAGGAACTTGTTCTCGTTCACCTTCATGCGGAGGTTGAGGAATTCCACCAGGACGCTGAAGGCCATGGCGAAGTAGATGAACGCCTTGTTGATGTGTTCGCCGAAGCCTTCCATGATCAACGCAGCACCGATCATCACCAGGAAGGACAGCGCCAACACTTTCACCGTTCCGTGTTTGTTCACGAAGTCGGCGATGGGGCCGCTGGCGAAGAGCATCAAGAGCACAGCGAAGATCACCGCGAGCGACATGATGAGCAACTGATTGCTCATGCCTACGGCCGTGATCACACTGTCCAGGCTGAACACGATGTCGATCACGATGATCTGCAACACCACGCTGAGCATGCTGGTGGCCTTGCGATGCGGGCCTTCCTTCTCCCGTTTGTGCTCCACCTTGGCGTGGATCTCCACCGTGGCCTTCCAGATCAGGAACAGGCCGCCGATGATCAGCACCAGGTCACGACCGGTCACCCCGTGATCGCCCACATGGAAGAAGGCCGTTTGCAGGCCCATGATGAAGCTGATGCTGAAGAGCAGCGCAAGCCGTGTGATCATGGCCAACGCCAGGCCCATGCGCCGTGCTTTACGCTGCCGCTCTTTGCCCTGCAGCTCGCCGCTAAGGATGCTGATGACGATGATGTTATCGATGCCGAGCACGATCTCCAAGGCGGTGAGCGTGAGCAGGGCGATGATCCCTTCGCTGGTCAGCAGGATGTGGGGATCCAGGGTCGAAAAGTCCATGTTCGGGTGCCGATTCGGGCGCGAAGCTACTTCGCCGCGCTGGACCGGACGGACACGAAAGGCTTCACGCCATGTGCCACGATGATCACTTCGTTGCGGTTCACGGGGTTGAGCCAGTGTACGAGGCGGTCCAATGCGCCCGGTTCGGCACGGTAGACCTCCTGCAACGGCCCCATGGCGTTCGTGACCCGGCCGATACGCTGCTGGATCTCTTCTTCACCGATGAAGAACACGTAATTGGGTCGCGTGCTATCGGGGAAAGCGGTAAGGCGTGCTGCCAGATCAGCGGTGGGGTCAGTCCACGGTTCGATGCTCGCGCTCCATTGTCGGCCATAGAACAGCGGTGGCATCGGCGCGGTCTGTTCGTAGGTGTCTTCAATGATGATGCCTTGCACCCCGGACCGACCCTTCAAAGCGGCCATGGCTTCCACTCGACTCCTCTTGCTGTAGCTGAAGATCAGTAGGAGCAGTGCTGCGGTATTAATGGTCCAAGTGAAGACCAGCACACCGCGCCACAGCCCTTTCCGGTTCTGCCACCAAACACGGCCGAGCCGCCATTGTTCCCAGGAAACGTGACCGAGCACGAAGAACAACGGCACGATAGGTAGTAGGAAGCGTTCCTGCTTGTTCGGGAAATAGGAGTGGATAGCGAGGAATAACAATACCGGCAGCCAGACCAGTAGCGGCGAGGTGCGACGGAAGAAACCGAAGAAGACCGCCACGCTGAAGAACGGGATGAAGATGCCCAACAACAGCAGCAGGTAATTGTACCAAGGTTGATCGAAATACGTGGTGGTGTTGGCCATGTTGTACAGCACGTATTCGGTGATCTCCGCGAATGGTCTGCCCCACAGGAAAAGGTCCATGCCCGATTGCAGCACCACGAGCGGAACACCCACGCCGATGCCATAGACCACTGCGTTGGCCCATTTCCGTTGAAGCAGGAACGCGAGGCCCGGGCCAGCGGCGAAGAACAAGGTCTGGAAACGCACGTTGATGGCCAGTCCGATCCAGATACCGGCGAAGAGCGCTGCGCGTGCGGCCGGTCCATCGGGATCGCGCACCAGTTGCCAGCACCCGAGCATCAGGAACGGAATGCAAGCCACCTCCACCAGGTTCCGCACACTGAGGAAGGGCATGAAGTAGAAAAGCGCCAGGAAGAGCCCCGTTCGCCAGGCGATGTCCTCGTTCGAGAGCCGTAGCGCGATACGGTAGCCCACGCGGACAACCACCAAACTCCACAATGCATGAAGCAGCCGCACCACGATCATCATCGCCTTCGGGTCGGCGATGCCGATCGCCTTCAAACCGACGAACAATAGATAGTGAAGCCCCACATAGAAGAAGCTGTGGCCCGTTGGGCGCGGATCGGGGCCTTGGTTCCACGGGAGCCAGGCGTTGTAGTCGAAGCCATCCACCCAGCTGCCAGCAGCCTCGATCACCAGGAAATGGTCGTCGTGGGCGAAGTAGCCCTGGCTGAAGAACGCCGCCACCAGCCGGGGGATCACCGCAATCAGGGTGAGCACCAGCAAAGGCCGGGCTGGCCGATCGAAGAAGCTTGACAAGGAACCTGCGCTCACACCGCGAAGATGCACCAAGGGCCTCCTACTTTTGCACCACTTCCGTTCCCCATGAACATTGTAGTCCTCTCGCGGGACACCAAATTGTACTCCACCAAGCGGTTGGTGGAGGCCATCGAGTCACGTGGCCACAACGCACGCGTGGTCAACCACGTGAAGTGCGACATCCTCATCGAGAAGAGGAACCCGCAGATCTTCTACAATGGGCAGCCGTTGCTGGATGTGGACGCGGTGATCCCGCGGATCGGCGCGAGCGTGACCTTCTACGGAACGGCTGTCGTGCGTCAGTTCGAGATGATGAAGGTCTTCTCCACCACGGAAAGTCAGGCGCTGGTTCGCAGCCGGGACAAACTGCGCAGCATGCAGATCCTCACGCGGAGTGGCGTTGGCATCCCGAAGACCGTTTTCACCAACTACAGCAGGGATGTCGGCAGCATTGTGGACAGTGTCGGTGGTGCGCCATGCATCATCAAACTGCTCGAAGGCACCCAAGGCTTGGGCGTGGTGCTGGCCGATACCAAGAAGGCGGCTGTAGCGGTCTGCGAAGCGTTCAACAGTTTGAAAGCCCGCGTGATCGTTCAGGAGTTCATCAAGGAAAGTCGCGGCGTGGACGTGCGCGCCTTCGTGGTGGACGGTCGCATCGTTGGCGCCATGAAGCGCACCGGCAAGGAAGGAGAGTTCCGCAGCAACCTGCACCGCGGTGGCAAAGCGTCGTTGATAGAACTTACCCACGAAGAAGAGGTCACAGCGATCAAGGCGGCCAAAGCGCTGGGCTTGCATGTCGCCGGTGTGGACATGCTCCAAAGCGATCGTGGCCCGTTGGTGATCGAGGTGAACAGTTCACCGGGGCTCGAAGGCATAGAGGGTGCCACCGGTCACGACATCGCCGGGGAGATCGTGAAGTTCATTGAGCGGAACGTCTGAGATCACTTCCAGAACTCCGCCATCTTCACCCGCTCTCCGCTGAGTTTGGTCACGAAGAAGAACTGGTACAGTTCGTGGATCCACACACGTCTGCCGATGCGCGTGTACCAGCGCATGGCGCTGCGCAAACGGGCCTCACGGTGGAAGAGCAGCCGGATCACGGAACGCGGCCGCGTTTGCATGATCACCTCGATCAGCTTCACATAGATGATCACCAGCCAGGGCTTCAGGTTCACGGTCTTGATCACCTGATGTTTGTAATCCCACTTGCGCTGGTCGGTGAGGATGATCTCCTTCTCACGCACTTCCTCGAAGTACGGCGTCCACTTGTGCGGTGTCACGTAGAGCAACTGCACCTGATCGGGGTCGTAGGAGAGAAGCTGCTTCAAGCTGTTGATGAAATCGCGTGTGGTCTCTTCGCCGAAGCCCACGACGTACGTCGCCATCGAGAGTATGCCGTGCTTGCGTAAAAGTTGGATCGCCTCTTTGTCCTTGGAAACGGTCCCGGCTTTCTTGATGCGTTCCAGCACGACAGCATCGTAGTTCTCGATGCCCAGCAGGAAGCGCTCGAAACCGGCCTTCTTGTAAAGGTGCAGGAAGTCCGCGTCGCGTACGATGTTGTCCGCACGGATGCTTCCAACGAGGATCAGTCCAAGGTCCTTCGCCACCAAGGCTTCAAGGAAAGCCCGCCACTCCCGTGGATTGGAGGATGGGTTCTCATCGGCGAAGTTGATCACCTCGATGCCGTAGGTCTTCTTCAGCATCTCGATCTCGTCGGCCAGCTTCTGTGGATCGCGACAGCGCCATTTCTTCCAGAAGAGGCTTTGGCCGCAGTACGTACAGGGGTAGGGGCAGCCGCGTGAGAATTGGATCACAACGGCTTTGCGCTTGCCCCAATACGTATAGTGGTTGGTCCCCATCAGCTCCCAGCCTATGCGGTAGCGATCAAGGTCCTGAAGCGTTGGTGCGGGTGGCGTTCGGTAAGGTGATCCGTTCTTCCGCGTGGCGATGCCTTTGATGCGGTCCAATGAGGTTCCGTTCTGGAACGCCTCCATCAGTTGCAACGCCACATCTTCCCCTTCGCCGCACACCACATGGTCGATCTGTGGGTTCTCCTCCAGGATCTGCTGCCAGTGGTAGGTGGGGAACACGCCGCCGATGATCACGATGATCCCAGGCAACCGCGCCTTGATCAACGCGGTGATTTCGTTGATGATGGGCTGTGCCGAGGTGGAGCCGGAATGACCAAGCAGAATGGCATCCGGCTTACGTTCCACTACTTCCCCGAGGATCGCCGCGAATGACATCGGGCCGAACTCGGCATCCAGCAGTTCCACATGGTGACCTGCATCCAGCAAGGGCCCACCGATGCACAGAAGACCAAGTGGCGGAAGGTGTTCCCGAGGTAGCCTACTTCCGATCGACTCGTGCGGTGGGTTGATCAGCAGGATCTTCATAGGGTATCGGTCGGCGTTGATGCCGTGAACGATACCTAGCACCCGTAAGTGCTTGGTTGGGAAATTTTGGGGATCGCTCTTTGGGCCAAGAGCGACCCTTTCGGCCCACTATATCAGTGAACGATGAACCTTAGAACTCCCAATTCCGGAGAAACTGCGGTGTACGTGCCGGGATCTAGCGTTAGGGCATATCGGCTACCTCGCGGAGTGAATGAGTGAACCAGTTTTCCTGTTGCGTCGAACAGCGCGATGGGGGATGTGCTGGGGGCGTTCGCCGCGTGGAACACCATTTGATCCATCTGGGCGTCGTAGAAGTACGCATGTTGATCCGGCCCGGACCTTTCAACGGCGACGGACTGGTCCGATTCATAGCATCCCATATCGACGACCACTCCTTGTATGCGTGGAAGATCCGCGAGATCGCGGCTGTACTCAGGTATCACAGCTTGGTCGCTTCCGGCGTCGATGGCTGGGGATCCGGATTGCAACGAATAGTCGAACGCGGTGACGTCAAAATCGGTCGGTTCGGCGTTGAACGGAGCGGCGAAGAGGGGATCTCCATCGACGTTTCCTTCTCCCCCGGTGTCCCCAGCTTCGATCAAGCAGTATGTGATAGCCGGTCCGGAGTTGATCTGTCGCCCGTCAAAGCGCGTATTCCCATGGATGATGCAGTTGGTGATCACGTGGTGTGCATCATCGAACCGGACCACGACGTCTTGGCTTTCGTCAGCTTGCAGATTGAAATTATGGGCGATAGTGCAATTGGTCAACGAGAAGACATCCTGCTCTCCAAAGGAATTCACGAAAAGGATATTGCCACTTCCTTCATCAACAGTGTTGCCGATGATGCAGGAGTTCAGCATTCGAGCAGCGTCGAAGCCATCCACACTGATAAGACTGATGAGCGAAGTATTATCAGTGAATGCACATCGGTCGAACAGCAGATCGGCGTACTGGACCGTGTTGTAGATGCAAGCTCCGAGCCGTCCCTTGTTCTTGATGAAGCGCGTACCGATCACGGAAAGGTTGGAATAGCCGTTGTTGTTGTTGCCGTTGCAGATAGCACCTCCGCTACCACCGCCGCAGTCATTGTCCTCGAGTATGCAGTCTTCCAAAGTCAACGTTGCAGCGGCGAGGTACACACCACCCCCATATGTCTGTGCCACGTTCTTCACGATGTGGCAGTTCTTCACCAATACGTGGCCGGAAATACTGTTCGTGACACGGAGACCACCACCGTGGAAGCCGTTCGCGCTGTTCCCGTTCATGATCCGAAAGCCGTCCAAGGTGATCTCCGTATTGATGTTGTTGTAGGCGATGACGGTGTAGGAATTGTCCCAATCAACGCCGGGTTGACCGATGTCGCCGTTCAATACGGTCAAATTGTTCGCCACGATACGCTGACTCAGATCGGTCTCACCCCCAGCGAAACCACCGTATAGATTGACACCGTTCGGCACCTGAAAGGATACCATCTGGTCGAACGAGTCGGTCGGTTTGTACTGTCCCGCAGCCACCCAGATCTCATCACCCGCCACGGAAAGGCTCAAGGCAGACTGTAGACTCACCAGTGCATCATTCCAATTGAAGCCGGTATCGTTCCCTGTGGCACCGGCTCGGACGTGATAGCGAGTGGCGTGGGTGGCATGTGCCACCGTCAATGTGAAGATGATCGTTGCTATATAGCGGCACATGGTCGGAGGTACGGCGCTGAGAAGAACGCGGAACGAAGTTGTCCGGTGCCTCAAGTCTCCCGTATCGCGAAGCTATCGCTTAGTCGCGTTACTCGGTCAGCCCAACAAGCGCTTACCACTAACATCCACCACGAAACGCCCGCGCAGGAACTTCCGGCCGAGCAGAACCTGGTATTTCATGTCGCTGCGGTCGAAGAGCGTGACTTCGGTTCTTACGATGTGCCCGTTCAACTTCACCTGGGTGCTGATCAGGTAACGGCGACTGGTTTCCCCGTTGCTGCTTTTCACGGTCACGCGTTTGAAGCTGCGGAACACTTTCGTCTTGCGCACCCCTCCCATCTGGAAGGTCACCACCAATTGCTTCATCCCTTCTATCGTGCGCACCTTCAGTTTCTGGTAGTGCAGCGCGCTGCGGTAGGCCCCCGTATCGATCTTCGCTTCCACCCGTGACACACCTAGTCCAGGGAGCGCTATATGCTCCAGCCTGCCGATGGTGATAAGGCCACGTGTCATGCGGCAGCAAAGGTGGAGCAAGGGGCTGGCGCTGCTGACCGGTCAGTACGGCGCTTTCCAACATGGCAGGGTGGACCCGATGGAAGATGCGGGGAAAGGCCCGATCTTTGCCACCCGTCAGCAAAACCAACCGATGAAGAAGACGTTCACCCTCCTGGCCACGGCGGCCCTTGTATTCGCTTGCAACACAGCATCCGTTCCGGCCAGCGCACAGGACAATGTCGCACAAGCCGAGGTCGTGAGCTACGGCGCTGCGATCAACCGCGATGGCGCCATAAGCACCGCCGACCTTGCCAAGACCATGAAGGAAAAGGATGAGGTCACCGCGAAAGTGGAAGGCGAGATCATCACCAGCTGCGCCATGAAGGGTTGCTGGATGGACATGAAAATGGCCGACGGCAGCACGATGAAGGTACGTTTCAAGGACTATGGCTTCTTCGTACCCACGAAAGGTCTTGAAGGGAAGCACGCCGTGATCCAAGGCACCGCCACCCGTGAGGTGGTGGATGTGGCCACCTTGAAGCACTACGCTGAGGATGCTGGCAAGAGCAAGGAGGAGATCGAGAAGATCACCGAGCCACGCACGGACCTGATGTTCCTCGCCGATGGCGTGTTGATCACGTTCTGATCCTCAACTTATCCCGTGACAAGGCCCGGAGTGCTCCTCCGGGCCTTGTGCTGTTCATGGACCGCCCTGTCACCACGCGGGTGTTGACAGGAAGCCTCGGTGATCATGTCCGTGGTGAACGGGCGTCCTACTTTCACGAACCCGGAACCGGGTATTGACATGAACAAGATCGCACTCGCCATCCACGGTGGCGCCGGGACAATCGCATCGGAATTGATGACACCCGCCCGTGAGAAGGCGTATCGGGAAGCGTTGGACCTAGCCTTGCGCAGAGGACATGCGGTGCTGGAGAAGGGAGGTGCGGCCTTGGATGCTGTTGAAACAGCCGTACGTGCCTTGGAGGATAGTCCGCTCTTCAACGCAGGCCGTGGATCGGTGTTCAACGCCGATGGCCAGCACGAGATGGACGCCAGCCTGATGAGCGGCTCCGACCTACGCGCAGGTGCCGTAGCCGGTGTGCAGAACGTGAAGAACCCGATCTCGCTCGCCCGCCGGGTGATGGAGAACAGCAGCCACGTGCTCATCAGCGGCAACGGCGCATTCGAGTTCGCTCATCAGCAGAAAGTGGAGTTGGAGGATGATCAGTACTTCTTCGACGACTTCCGTTACCAGCAGTGGAAGGAAGTGGCTGGTTCGGACAGGATCCAACTCGACCACAGCGACAAGGAAAAGAAGTTCGGTACGGTCGGGGCAGTAGCCTTGGATGCGTCAGGTCATCTCGCCGCAGCGACCAGTACAGGGGGAATGACGAACAAGAAATGGCAACGGGTGGGCGACAGCCCCATCATCGGTGCAGGTACGTATGCGAACGATGAGACCTGCGCGATCAGCTGCACTGGCCACGGCGAGAGTTTCATCCGGGCGGTCGCCGCACACGACGTACATGCGTTGATGGCCTACAAGGGACTTTCACTCGCTGAAGCAGTTCGTGTCGTCGTTCATGAGAAGCTGCCCCCGCTGGATGGCGATGGCGGCTTGATCGCCATAGACCGCGATGGGAACATCGTTCTCGACTTCAATTGCAGCGGCATGTACCGCGGGCAAGTGGCAGCGGACGGCGTCTTCCACACGGCTATCTTCCGATAGGTCGCTCCAGTCCGGACGTTTTTCAGAATGAAGGGCAGCCCATGATCAACCGTTTGCGGATGTGCAGGAACGGGAATCGCTTGGAGAAGTAGATGCGGTAGCGCGGCCAAGTGGTGCTTATGTGCGCTCGGTCCCAAGCCTTTTCCACCAACACCTCATCGCGTTCGTCGTTCACGGATACGACTTTCGTCTCCCTGGTCGATGGTCGATCCACCGGGAAGACCTGCTCCGAGTTCGGCACAGCGCTTTGCTGCGAAACACCGACCACAGGTGTGAAGAACAAGGATGCCACGAGCAGTCCGGCTTTCGGTGACAGGAGTTCGACCAAAGGGCGTAGTTCAGGCTCCACCTGCTCGGTGGTGAACATCCCACATGTGCCGGGGTGTACTGCATGATAGCGATGGACCGCCTCCAACGTCCAAGCCGTGAAGTCGATCACGTCATGGTCGCATTTGGCGCAGTGGAGACCGCGGGGAACGGGGTGCATCGCGGCGCGATCTTCGGTGCATTCGTACTTCATGTTCGCACTTGATCACGATCGAGGACGAAACTAGCGATACGGCTTACTGTCCCATCCCCTCGGTCGGCGGAACGATCAGCGAAACCTTGGGTTTCTTCGGATTGATGAAGGGCAGATGGATCTGCTCCTCGTCCGGATAATCGATATCCTCCCCGAGGATGTAACCGTAGGGCTTCAGCGAAGGGATCGAGTCGCAGACGATCTTCAGCATCCCGGTGATGGGAATGGCGAGCACCATGCCCACCACGCCCCAGAGCAGGCCGAAGCCGATGAGCGCGGCGATGCTGGCGAGCGGGTTCACGCTTACACTGCTGCCCACGATCTTCGGTGTGATGAAGTTGTTCTCCAGGAACTGGGTGACCAGGCATACGCCCAAAGCACCGACGGCGTACATCGCGGAGTCCTTCGTCACCAGGGCGATAACGATGGGGATCAGGCTGCCGATGAGCACGCCCACGTAGGGGATCACGTTCAACAGGCCGATCGCGAAGCCGAGCAGCACCGCATACTTCAGGCCGAGGAGCAGGAAGCCGACGCTGTTCAGCGCTCCAAGGATTAGGATCACGAGCAACACACCGCGCATGTACTTGCGCGAGAGCTTCGATACGTTCAGCATGATGTCCAACACCAGCCCTTCACGCGTTTTTCCAAGTTGCTCGAAGAAGGTGCGGAACTTCTCCTTCAACAACAACAACAGGAATACGATGATGGGGATGGGCACGATGGAAGCCAGTACGGCTCCGGTGCCCGAGAAGAGCTTCATCACGATGTTCCCACCTGAGCTGGCCATCTCCCCGAGCCGCTCATTGAACCATTTCACTTGATCGCGCTGGCTGATGTGGGCTTGATCCTCGATCATCTGCTGAAGAGCCTTGCCCTTCTGAGCAAAGGCAGCTTGCAACGCGGGTAGGTCATCACCGAAGCGCGTTAGTTGCCAACCCGCAAGGAAGAATGTGCCCAGGACCAGCACGAGCATGAGCAGGGTAGCGGAGAGCGCTCCGGCCCAGCGCGGCAGACCGATGGATTCGACCTTTCGGGCGAATGGCAGTAGTAGGAAGGCTAGAAGGCCGCTGACCACGAAAAGCAGGATCAGGTCCTTGCCGAAATACAGAGCGACGACCGATAGAACGATCGCCGCCAGTGTAAGTACGTATTGTTTCAGTCCGTCGCTTTCACTCATGCCGTGTCCGTTCTTCGTGGGCTTTGCGTCGCTCGTTCACGTACTCCTTCACCCGTTCCCAGCTCACACCGAGTTCATCCGTCAATTTGCTCCCGAGGGATCCCGGATCCTTGTTCCAACGTTCCACCAGAGCTGGCAGCAGCATGCTCGCTACCGCGACGGCCGCCCGCCCCATCGGGGTCTTGGCTTTGGCGCCGAGCACAGTACCCAAGGCGACGCGCGTGACCCCTGACGAACCACCAACGAATTTGGCGATACGTTTCAGCGGCTTCCAAGCCTGTAACATATCGCCGAACGCATCACCGATAACGCCGCGACGGAAATCCGGTTCACCCAACAGCTGCAGCTGCGAGCGCAACCCATCCTGCACACGGTTTCGCTCCGCACGCAACGCGAGTTTATGCTTGCGCACCTCATCCAGATCCCGGAAGCGTTCACTCATCGTCATGCATGGCATTGATAACGGCCAGGGTCACCTTGTCTCGCAGCATAGAACGCCAGAGCAGGAAGAAGACCACCCCGAGGACCAGGAAGATGCCGCCAGCGAGTAGGAAGCCCAGCGCGTTGTTCATCAACAACTGCCCGAGCCATAAGGCCAGGGCCACGAACCAGAGCATCAGCACAGTGATACCGATAAGTCCGACGACGGCCCCCATCATCACTGCGGAGGAGAGCTTGCCGATCTGCTCGCTCACCTCCAGTTTGGTCACGGCCTTCTGTGCCTCGAACCAAGTCTTGGCATCATCGCTCACCGCCTGCACGTACAGGCCGATGTCCGGTCCATCTTCATCAGGCCGGATATAGCGTTCGTAGCGGCGCTCGCTCACAGTGGGTGGTTCAGTTAGCGCTGTGGCGCACGTTATCGGCGGCGCGCTTGGCCTTGGCGGCAACATCCTCGGCGGCACCGGTCACGTCCTTGGCCATGCGTTCCTTCAGATCCTTCCCTTCTTCAAACAGGAAGCGAACGAAATCGGACACTTCATCCTTCGTCATGGTAGCGGCATCGCTGGCCTTGCCTTTGGCTTGGGCCCATTCACCTTGTGCCCGTTCGATGAGTTCATCCAAGTCATCCTTGGCATCACTCACTTTATTACGGATACGGTCGCGCGTTTCTTTTCCAGAACGAGGTGCGAACAAGACTCCCAGCGCTGCGCCTACTGCAGCCCCTGCGATGAATCCGATCAGTCCATTGGTGCGTTCGTTGCTCATGGTCGTTGTGTTTTCTAGCAGGGTGCGATCGGCGTGCCGTACTGCGCACACAAGGTAAGTACCTTCTAGAGAGCCCGCCCAACAAAGGTTCCACCTGAACGAAGTGGAGTTGGACATGTACCATACTGGGGAAATGCCTCTACGAAAGCGGGGTCAGCGCAGCCACTTGCGCTCCATGATGAAGGTGCCGAAGGGCAGGAGGGAAGCTAAGCCAAGACCGATCACGCGGTCGAGCTCCCACTTCAGTTTGGTGAAGAGGGGAACAGCGGCGATCCAGAACCAGATGAAGAGCCCCCCGTGGATCCAACCGACCACCTTGACGGCCAAAGGCATATCGGCGAAGTGCTTCAGCGGCATGGCGATGAACAGGAGGATCAGGAAGCTCCAGCCTTCGGCGATGGCCACGGAGCGGAAACGGCGGATGATGGGGTCGTTGGACATCGGGCGCGAAGGTACCGGCCGGACGGTCACAACACGGCCAGCCGTCTGTCATCTTCCTGGCGACGAAGGGTTCTCCGCCGGAAGAAGCGGAACACGATAGGGAACACCAGCAGGATGAAGACGGTGGCCGTGATCAGCCCGCCGATGATGACGATGGCCAGGGGTTTCTGGCTCTCGCTACCAATTCCGGTACTGATCGCCGCAGGTAGCAGGCCGATGCTGGCCATGAGGGCCGTCATCACCACCGGGCGGATCCGTGTGCGCACGCCTTCTACGATGCTCTGGTCCAGGCTCCAACGCCGGTTGAGGTTGTCGTTGAACTCGGTGACGAGGATCACTCCGTTCTGTACGCAGATGCCGAAGAGCGCGATGAAGCCCACGCCGGCACTGATGCCGAAGTTCATGCCGGTGAGGTGCAGCGCGAGGATGCCGCCGACCAGCGCGAACGGTACGTTGATCAGCACGAGCCCGGCGTTGCGGGCATCACCCAAGGCGATGAAGAGGATCACGAAGATGGCCGCGAGGCTGATGGGCACCACTTGCCCGAGACGGGCACTCGCACGCACCTGGTTCTCGAATTCACCTGTCCAGGTAACGCTGTAACCGTGCGGCAGTTTCACATGCTGCTCCACGTTGGCACGGGCATCGGCGATGGTGCTGCCAAGGTCACGATCGCGCACGGTGAACTTCACGCCGATGAAGCGGTTGTTGTTGTCGCGGTAGATGAAGGCCGGCCCGGTCGTGGTGGTCACGGTGGCGATCTCGCTCAACGCGATGCGCGCACCGCTCAACGTGGGCACAAGGATGGCCTTGATCTCATCCACACTGCGACGGTACTCGAACGGGAAGCGCACGCGGATATCGAACTTCCGTTCACCCTCGTACATCACGTTGGCCGTCTTGCCGCCAATGGCCATCTCGATCACGGCTTGTGCATCGGCAGTGCTCACGCCGTACAGGGCCATCTTCGTATCGCTCAGGTGGATCTGGATCTCGGGTTGCCCAACGTTGCGCAGAATGCCGGGGTCCTTGATGCCTTCCACGTGCTGGATCTGCTGCATCACCAGGTCGGCGAGGCTGTCCAGCACGGGGAGTTCGGGTCCGAAGATCTTCACCGCGTTATTGGCGTTCATGCCCGCTACGGCTTCGGCTACGTTATCGATGATCGGCTGCGAGTAGTTGTAGTTGATGCCTTGGAACTGTTTCAGCTCCTTGTCCATCGCATCGATCAGGTCATCCTTCTTCAACCCGCTGCGCCATTCCTTCAAGGGCTTCAGGTTCACCTGCATCTGCACATAGTAGAAGCCACTCGGGTCCGTGCCGTCGTTGCTGCGACCGGTCTGGCTCAGTACGCCGTTCACCTCGGGGAACTCGTTCAGTTTCTCGCGGAGCGTGCGCACCATCTTCACGGTCTCGGGCAGGCTCATGCTCATCGGCATCTTCGCTTCCACCCACAAGGCACCCTCGTTCAACTCCGGCAGGAATTCGGTGCCCATGAACTTCAACGAACCGACGGAAAGCAACAGTGTTGCTCCTGCCATCAGGAAGGCCGCGCGTGGACGGTCATAGGCCCAACGGAAACCTCTGAAGACCCATTTGTCGAAGAAGCGTGCGAGGAAACTGTGTTTCTCTTTCACGTTCTTCTTCAGCAACGCAGCGCAGAGGACAGGAACGAGCGTGAGGGTGAAGATCAATGCGCCAAGCAATGCGAAGCCCAAGGTCCAGGCCAGCGGAGCGAACATCTTGCCCTCTACTTTCTCGAAGGAGAAGATGGGGATGAGGGCGGTGATGATGATGAGCTTGCTGAAGAACACCGCCTTGCCGGTGCGCGTGGCCGTGTGCTTGATCAGTCCGAGCTTGCTCATGCGGTTGAACTTCTCCATACCCACGCGGTGTGCGAGCTGATCCAACGCCACGAACAAGCCTTCCACCATCACCACGGCCCCGTCTATGATGATGCCGAAATCGATGGCACCGAGCGAGAGGAGGTTCGCGCTCATGCCCTTCATGCGCAGGCAGAAGAACGCGAACAACAGGGCCAGTGGGATGATGATGGAAACGATGAGCGTCGTGCGCCAGTCAGCCATGAACAGGAACACGATCGCAGTGACGAGGATGATACCTTCCACCAGGTTGTGCATCACCGTCTCGGTGCAATAGTCCATCAGGCGGTCGCGGTCGTAGAAGGTCACCATCTTCACGTCCGCGGGCAGCACCTGGTCGTTGATCTCGCTGATCTTGTCCTTCACCCGGGCCAGCACTTCGCTGGGGTTCTCGCCCTTGCGCATCACGATGATGCCTTCCACCACATCGTCGTTGCCATCGAGCCCCACCTGACCTACACGCGGCAGATCGGCCATCTGCACATGCGCCACGTTCTTCACCAGCACAGGCACACCGTCACGTGCTTCGATGATGATGTTCTCGATGTCGCCGATGCTGTTGAGCAGGCCCATGCCGCGCACCACGAAGGCCTGTCCGTTCTTCTCGATCACATCGCCGCCCACGTTGATGTTGCTGCGTGTTACGGCCTGGTAGACCTCGAGCGGTGTGAGGTCGTACTGCATCAACCGGCCGGGGTCGACTTCGATCTCGTAGATCTTCTGGCGCCCCCCGAATGCCACCACATCGGCTACACCTGGCACTTGCCGTAGCCTCCGGTCGATCACCCAGTTCTGTAGCGTGAGCAGGTCACGCGAATCCTTTTTGCTGCTTTGTAAGGTGTAGCGGAAGATCTCGCCTGTTGGTCCGTACGGCGGCTGCACATCGGCCTCCACGCCATCGGGTAGGTCAACAGTGTTCAGCTGGTTGTTCACCTGCTGCCTCGCGAAGAAATCCTCCACGTCGTCCTCGAAGATCACCTTGATCACGCTGAGACCGAACATGCTGATGGAACGCACGTTGGTCTTGCGCTGCACGCTGTTCAAACCCACTTCGATGGGAACCGTTACGAATCGCTCGATCTCCTGTGCGCTGCGGCCGGGCCACTGCGTCACGATGATGATCTGCGTGTTGGTCACATCCGGGAACGCCTCGATGGGCGTGTTGCGGAAGCTAACGAAGCCGGCGATCACCATGATCCCCACCCAGAAGAAGGTGAAGAACCGGTTCTTCAGCGAGAAGGTGATGATGGAACGGATGAGGTTCATCGGATCAACGATCGTTGAGCGCGTCGTAGAGGAAGAGCTGCTCCTTGCTCACGATCACCTCGCCGGGCTGCAAGCCTTCGGCCACCCAGCTCGTGCGGTCCGTGGTGCGGTCGATGTGTACGCGACGTGTATCGATGTTCATGCGATCCTTGAAGACCATGACATGGTCACGGTCGTTGTCGCTGATGATGGCGCTGGCCGGAATGGCGGGCAGTGATCGATCCTCCTGGTAGACGAGCCGGACACGCGCGATCATTTCCGGTTTCAACATCACATCCGGGTTGGGCAGCGTGATGCGGATGCGCATGGTCCGTGTGCGCGGATCGAGCATGTTCAGGATCTTGTCCACGTGTCCGTTGAAGACCTTGTCGGGGTAGCTCAGCGTTGTGATCTGAGCGGTCATGCCTTCTTTCACACGGGCGATGTCGCTCTCATACACATCGGCCAACACCCAAACACGGTCCAGTTCAGCGATGGTGAAGATGGCCTCGTCATGGTCCTCGGGAAGCGTTTCGTCGCGCACCACGGCCTTGTCGATCACGTATCCGCTGATCGGTGCTTTCACCACATACTGCGAACCATCCTGGAACTGATAGATGGAGAAGATCTCGTCCATGCCTTTCAGTTTCGCCTTGGCCTTCTCCAATTCGTACCGTGCTTCAACCAGCTTGCGTTCGCTGAGCAATTGAGAGTTGAACAGATCCTGCTTCGAAGAAAGATTCTTCTCGGCCACTTCCATGTCACTGCGCGCGTCGATGAGCTTGCGTTCCAGGTCGGCCACCTGGCTGCTGCGGATGATGGCGAGCGTCTGCCCTTTGTTCACGTGGTCGCCGAGCTCCACGTTCACGTCGGAAACCTGACCACCTACGATAGGGTAGACGTTCGCAAGACGACCATCGTCCGGTGTGATACGAGCGTTGAGTTCCACGGTGTTCTCCACCGGCATCAAGCGAACGGTGTCGAGGCCTATCCGAGAGAGCATGGTGTCGCTCAGGGCGAAGACCTTGGCATCGTTAGTTGGTGCTTCATCGCCACTACAGGAACTGAGGAACCAAAGTGGTACGCAGATCAAGGCTGCGAGCGCCAGACTTGGAACACGACGTCGGGAACAGGGGCGACCACCCACAACCATCTGCATGGCCCCTGTTCCCGTTATCGTGCGCTGACCCATGGAGGCCTCAACGTTGGAACAGACGTTGCGCACTGACGAATTCAAGTTCTTCATAGGCGTTCTGGAGATCGGCTTTCAGCTTGTTCAAAGCGATGATCGAGGCGTTGTAGGATTCGAAGAGGTCCGTGAACTCGATCAGGCTGATGTTGCTTTTCACGTAGTTGTCGATCAGGCTGCCGCTCAATTGATCGAGCTGCTCGCCGAAACCTTGTGTTGTGTTCGTGTATTGGTCCTGCAGCGAGCGTAGGTCCTGGTAGGCGCGCAGGACTTCGCGACGCACGGTGAGCTGCTCCAGCGCGAGCTCTGCGCGCGCTTGTTCGTTACCAGCGCGCGCCCGTGCGATGCGTCCTTGGTTGCGGTCAAAGAGGGGAATACTGATCCCGGCGTTCAGGCCCGTGTAGTTCGGCAGGTAGTTGCTGTTCTGGTCGTACGTGGCGCCCAGCGCGAGGTCGGGTAGGGCCATCCGCCGTTGGTACTTCAGGTCGAGTTCGCTGGCCATGGCGTTCGCAGCTGCGGCTTGCACGCGTGGACGCTGGTTCTCCGCGGTGCTGATGAGTTGTGCCGTATCCAGCGGCAGCGGCCGGATCGCGGCGAGGTCCGCAGCGGTGGGCGTGAAGTCGATGGGGCGCTGCTCGGAGAGAAGGATCGAGAGGTCGGCCTGTATGGCGTTCTGTTCGCGCTGCAGATCGGCGCGTTGACCGTTCAGTGCGAAGTAGCTCGTGCGAAGGCGTGTCACTTCACGGAGCGAGACGTTGCCTTTCTCCAATTGCACGCCGTAGCCGTCAACGATGTTCTTCAACACCGTCAACTGCGAGGTGATGGCGGCGATCGCGCGGTCCAGGTAGTACTCGCGATAGAGCGCGCTGTGGAGTTGGAGTTTCAACGCGGCAGCCAGCTCGGCATATTCCGCTTCGGACAGTTTGGTGCGTTGTGCTGCGGCCTTCACGGCTAGGCTTCGCTGCCCGCCGATGCGGAACAACTGCTCTATGCTCACCGCTTTCTGTCCGTTCGGTTGTGCCACATCGAAGAAGCTGCCCGTCGATGGGCGCATGCTCCATTCGGTCGAGATGGTCGGGTTGTAGAAGAGTTTCGCCTGGACACGATCCGCTTCGGCCTGGTCGATCTCGTAGCGTTGGGCGATCAATGCCAGTGACCGCGAACTGAGGAGCTGGTCCGCTTCGTTCAGACCGAGCTTCAGCGTGTCCTGCGCGTGGGTGGCGAGGAGCAACGGAAGTGAGGCGATCGTGAGCGCTGTGCGAAGCATGCCACAAAGCGACGCCCATGACCTTAAGCCCTCCTGAAGGACGACCTTAAAAAATCCTGAAGTCTATCCCTGAAGGGGCAGATCCACCGTGAAGTGGTGCTCGCCACCCTCGAACCGGTAGGTGATCTGGCCGCCGGTTTCCGCAGCGATCTGCTGCACGATGCTCAGGCCCAACCCGTGACCGTTCGTGCGTTCCGCTTGTGGTCCACGGAAGAAGGGTGTGAAGATCCCGTCGGGCAAAGGTTCGGTGCCGCTGTTGCTGAATCCGATCTGCAAAGTCGGTCCGAAGCGCTCGATACGGATGCGCACTTGTTTGTCGGTCGCATAGTTGGCCGCGTTGCGCAACAGGTTCAGGAACATGGTGCGCAGGAGCATCTCGTTGCCAGCGACAGTGAGGTCTTTGTCCGATGCGATGTTGCCACCGAGGTCCACGTTGATACGCAGCTCTGGAGCGGTGGACTGCACGTCGTCCATGGCGGCGTAGAGGACCTCATCGGCGCGGAGATCCGTGCGGTGAACGGGGAGATGAGCTTGCAGACGCTGCAGCAGTAGCAGCGATTCCACCAGCGATGCCTGAGCGGCGATGTCGTTCTGCAACGTGTTCAGTGTACTCTGAAGTTCCGCGCTGTCGGGCGGAAGAGCAAGAGCGCGTTCCACCTGTGCGTTCATGCGCGCCAGCGGTGTGCGCAGCTCATGGCTCGCGTTGTTCACGAAAGCGCGCTGCAGATCGAATGATCCGCGGAGGCGCTCAAGCATGCGATTGTAGTTCGCGGCCAACCGATGGATCTCGTCATTGCCTTTTGCAACAGGCACATGCTCGCCCAGGCGGTCCACATCGATGGTCGCAATGGCTTGGTCCAGTTGACCGATCGGACGGAAGGCGAACCCGATGTAGAGGTAGCTGGCGCCGAAGATGCAGAGCGAACCCAAGGCCAGTGAGACCAGCAGCGTGTTGCGCAGGTTGCGCAGTTCTTCCTGGCCATGCTTGTCGAATGCCGACGCGAGAACTACGAGGTCATCACCGTTGTCCGTGAAATGGATCCCGACGACCTCATCACCATCACTGTCGCGCCAGGCGCGGTAGTCCACGTGGCGGATCTGGTCGAGCACTTCGGCGGAATAGGGGATGGGCTCATCGTCCAGGCTGGAGTAGATGAGCGCGTTCGTTTCATCGAAGACCAGCACTTTCTCATCATGGAAGCGATGGATCGTGTTCACATCCATCGCCCGCAGGAGCATCCGATCCGCAGCGCGCACCTCTCCGAGCAACGTTGCTGTGCGCACGCATTGGGCGGTCAACCGTTCGTAGAACTCTTCTTGCCGCGATGAGGAATGGGACGCGTAGATGTAGCCGAGCACACCGAGCAGCAGGACCAGCGACAATCCGGCGAAGAGCAAGGCCATGCGCAGCTTGGTGCTCATGACTGATCCGCGGAAAGGGTGTATCCGAAGCCGTGTCGGGTGTGGATCAGCTTGCGCGCATGGCCCTTGTCCACCTTGCTGCGCAGGAAACTGATGTATACCTCAATGGTGTTGTTGGAAACAGCGTGACTATCACTCCAGACCTGCTCGGCGAGTTCGTCCTTGCTGAAGACCTTGCCGGCGCGACGAGCGAGCAGCACCAATAGGTTGTACTCCTTCGGCGCGAGTTCGATGGAACGACCTTCACGCGTGACGGTGCGCTTGGTGGTATCGATCTCCAGGTCGTCCACGACGATACGGTCGTTCGTTTCGGTGGAGGGTTCGCGGCGCTTGAGGAACACGCGCACCTTGGCCAGTACTTCCTGGAAATGCACCGGCTTCACCAAGTAATCATCTGCACCCAGGTCGAAGGCGTTCATCTTATCATCGATGTCGCTGAAAGCGGTGATCACGATGATGGGCAGCTGCCGGTCTGTACGACGGATCTCCTTGCAGACTGCGTAACCATCCTTGCCGGGGAGGCTCAGGTCCAGCAGGATCAGGTCGAACCGTTGACCGCCCACTGCACGCAGGGCCATGTCGCCATCATACACCTGCGTGCATGCGAACCCAGCTGCCTGTAGTTGTTCGGACAGCGAGCGGGATAGGCGCGGGTCGTCCTCGACGAGCAGAATGTGCTCCATGGGGCAAAGTTCTACAAACTGCCGTGGCTCATGTTTCTCGGCTTGCGGTGAAGCGTTCCAGCGCGTAGCCTGCGGCTTCCTCGGACATACGCTTCGCCAGTTCGAGTTGTTCGTTCACAGCATTGAAGAACACGATACGTAAGTGGCCTTCACGATACTCCAGCACGATGATCTTGCTGTACGGTATTCTGAAAGCTGGTGCGAAGTCGTGGCGTAGGGCATTGTACATCCGAAGTATGCCAAGACCTAGAAGACCGAAGGTGAGTATGGATGCTCCGGTTGACGAAGCCTTCATCAGCGTCAGTCCGGCACCACCGAGCAGAACGAGCAAGCCACCGACGATCAGTCTTCCCTTTCGCGGGGAAGAACCTTCGCCTTGTTCCAAGGTGTTATGCACCTCCTGCCAGTTGCCCGAACGCGTGAAGCTCAGGCATTCATCATCCACGTGGAAATAGCCCTGTTCCAAAGGGAAATAGCGGCGCTCAGGGGAAACTTGCTCGTTGTTCATCGCGCACGGCGTCTCTTTCGGCGATCAGTACGTTCCTTCTTCAACAGCGAGAACACGCGCTTCGTAGCCCCTGGTATCATGTCGCGCTTGATACCCGCCCGCGTGAAATGCCAGATGTAGGTGAGCAACGAGCGGTTGGGGTCGCGGTCTATCGAGACCGAGCGACGTTGTCGATCACTTAGCCCACCGCCGCGTTCCTCGGTCATCACGAAGTCCATCACCGCACCTAACATGCTGTGGCGTTGTGCGTTCGTGGCGTTGGAAGCCACCGTTGTCACCACATCCGCATAGGTCATGTCCATGGATCCGCGTGCGCTTTCGGCATCGCCTTTCATCATCAGGTGCATGTGCTCGAGCCGACCGCTCACCATCGAGAGCCGCAGGAGGTTGGACGTGAGGCTATCAAGACTTCCAAGTGCCAACTGTTGCATCGTTGCCGTGAACGTGAACTCTTCTTCCTCATCGAGCCGTGCTTCGTAACGGGCGTTGAGTATCGCCGTATCCATGAATGAACAGCGGATGTCGCCGACGAGCAGTGTAGGTTCGTTACCGTCGATCTCGTTGAAGATGCCCTTGAAGGAGGCGTTGACATCGTTCAACAGTAGCGTGCCCCATTGTCCGGTCTCATCACTCCGTTCGCGATAGGTCACGGATCCATCCGCCAGGTGCACCGAATCGATGCGAATGGGGAACGGGATGGCTAGCAGCGCGGCAGGCGGAAGCATCACGGCACGTGCCGGACCTTCGGGCTTGTAGTTGTCCCGTTCGGCCACCAGATGCATGCCATGGATGCCCAGGGAGCGCATGCTCAACGCGCGGTCGCCCAGTAGACCGGCCACATCCGGTTCCTGGAACACGAGGCTGTCCACCTCCACGCTGACCCGGGTGATCCGGTGTGACGGAGCTTTCTCATCGATGCGTTCCAAGGCGAGGTGGCGCACACTTCCGCGTCGAAGATGATCGGAGAGATGGGTATCTCCGAAACGCAACCGGTATCCGTGAGGCAGGTCGGTGCTCAGGCTATCCATGCGGATGTCCACAGCGCCCACGTTCAGGTCCGCACGTTTCTTGTCGCCGGGTCGCAGAACATCCAGGTCATTCGCAACGATGTCCAACCCGGAAGCACGTAACACGGGCAAGTGACCGCTCAGATCGTGCATGCGCGCTTTCGCGCCGCGCACGGTCAGGGCATCAACGGTGAATAGCCGCAGCGATTTCGTGTCGGAACGACCGAGCCGTTTGAACGGTGAGTTCAACGCCACACGCCGATCACCGATCGTGTAGTGGAATGCTGGTGTATCCACCTCGATGGCACGCAGATGCACTTCGCGATAGAGCACGGCCCGCCAGATGGAAAGCCCGCGCAGGGCGATGGTGCTGGCACGCGCGGAGAAGAGGTAGTCGTAGGTGCCTGCGCGAAGGCTGTCGTTCAAGGTGCTGTCATAGGTCAGGCGTATCCCATTGATGCGCACATCGCCGCTCATGAACTCGGCGTTGAGGCTGTCCATCTCGAAGTGATAGCCTTGCACGGCGGCTTCGCGCACGGCCGTCTCGATCCGTTCGCGGATGGTGCGGTCAAGCCAAGGGCCGCCGTAGGCCCAGGCCCAAGTGATAACTGCTACAATGCCCAGCACGACCATTGTCAGCAGCCCCTGGAAGATCCGTCTTACGCGATGTGGACGGTGTTCCATGTTCAGGGTTTGCTGCAGGTCGTCAGCTCAGACGCCCGATCAGGTCTTCGATGCCCTGCCGCCAGACGGGATAGAGTTCTTCGTTCTCTTCCCACAATTCGCGCAGTTCTGAAGCGTCGCCCAGCACGCGTTCAAGGTTGGCTACCGCAGTGGACCTCAACGATGCGGGGTCCTTCTCCTTCACCACAGCCACCACGGTCGCTAGCGTCTCCTCATCATCGCAGCGGTACACGGTACCGTTCAGCGCGGCATCGATCACCGCGCCGCTCACCAGCAGGCACTGGCCATCCGTGTATTCGAGGTAGTCGCTGTCCTCCACGTTCGCATACCACTCGTTGATCTGCTCCATGGGATCAGCGAGCGAGAGCGATGCAAGTACATCGTATGCAGTGTCGTCGTCGAAGATCCCGGTGTCCCAAGCGCCCATTGTGAAAATGGTGTTGATCAACTCCGCACCGGCACCCTCACCGCTGCGAAAGCCTTCTGCTGCACACTGTAGCTATGGCCCTTGCTGATGATATGCACCTTCATGCCTTCGATGGAGAAGGGCTCACCCTCTTCCACATCGGCGTAGTCGCTGTAGGTGATCTCGTGGCCGTCGAAGATCATCACCTGGCCGCTGCCGATGGTCTCCAGCATCTCACCGTTCGTGATCACCACGCCTGTGTCCTCGCCCAGGCCGATGCCGATGGCAGCCGGGTTCGCCGCGACCGCTTGTGTAAGACGGCTGAAACGACCGCGCTCCACGAAGTGGCTGTCGATGATCACGTCGTAGATCAGTGCTGCGCCAGTGGTCATCTTCACGCCGCCCTTGATCAGGCCGCTGGCACTATGGCCCTGGTAGATCATGGTGCTGCTCATGCACATGGCTCCTGCGCTGGTCCCGGCGATCACGAAGCCCGCTTCCTCTTCATAGCGGCGTTTCATCAATTGCAGGAAGGCCGTTCCGCCGAAGATCGTCGTGAGGCGCAACTGGTTGCCGCCGCTCATCATCACGCCATCGGCCTTGGCCAGGCGCTTGATCATGTCGGGCTTCACATCACTGCGATCACGGATGTCCATGATGTCGATGTTCGTGGCACCGAGCCTTCCGAAGGCCTCGATATAGTTCTGGCCCACCTCCTCGGGTATGCTGCTGGCACTGGTGATCACAGCGATCCTCTTTTCGGGACCGCCGATCTCGTCCACCACGCGGCGGAGTATGCCTTCTTCGATGAAGTTGTGAGCGAAGACCTTTGAGTTGTGGCCGGCTTCCGGCTCCTTGCCTTTGTCTTCGTTACCGCCGATGGCGATGAGTTTGCCTTTGGGTATCATTCCAGGTATTTAGCCCCCTCCCCGAGGCCCTGATTCCGCCGGGTAGAGCGACGGAACGTGAGCCTGATGAACGCGAAAGTAGAGGGATCGCACCGGAGCATGAAGCACAGGTGAAGTTTTGATGAACAACCGGCTGTCCCTATCTTACCCACGCCCGGCGCACTTACCACGCCCGGGACGCTCCTTACAGCCTTACCAGAACCAACACCGCCGGGCTTCCGGCGATCCTCATGCGCATCCTCGAGCTCAAGGCCATGCGTGGCCCCAACTACTGGTCGGTCAAACGCCACAACCTCATCGTCATGCGCCTCGACATCGAGGACTTGGAGGAAAAGCCCACCGACAAGATCCCCGGGTTCTACGAGCGTATCCAGGAGTTGCTGCCCAGCATGTACAGCCACCGCTGCAGCGAGGATCACGAAGGTGGTTTCTGGGAACGGGTGAAGCGGGGCACCTGGATGGGCCATGTGATCGAGCACATCGCGCTGGAGATCCAGACGCTGGCGGGCATGGAGACGGGTTTCGGCCGTACACGCAGCACACGCGAGCGTGGGGTGTACAATGTAGTCTTCAGCTACATCGAAGAACCGGTGGGCATGTTCGCTGCTAAAGCCGCGGTGCGCATCGCAGAGGCACTGATCAGCGGTGAGAAGTACGACCTGGCCGATGACATCCAGAAGATGCGCGAGATCCGCGAGGAATCGCGCCTTGGGCCCAGCACGGGCAGCATCGTGGCCGAAGCCGTTTCGCGCGGCATCCCGTACCTGCGTTTGAACGGACAGAGCTTGGTGCAGCTTGGTCATGGCATCCACCAGAAGCGGATCCGCGCTACCATCACCAGCAAGACCAGCAACATCGGCGTGGAGATCGCTTGTGATAAGGAAGAGACGAAGCAGTTGCTCGAGAGCTACGAGATCCCCGTGCCGAAAGGTCGCGTGGTACGTACCGAAGAAGGCCTTGAAGCCGCGATCGATTCCGTTGGATTCCCCTGTGTGATCAAGCCGATCGGAGGCAACCACGGACGTGGCGCCACCATCGGCATCAAAACGCTGGACGAAGCGAAAGTGGCGCTGGCCAAGGCGAAGGAGATCAGCCGCAGCGTGATCGTGGAGCGCTACATCACTGGTCTGGATCATCGCTTGCTCGTTATCAACCACCGCTTCATCTGTGCGGCGAAACGGACACCCGCTTGTGTGGTGGGTGATGGCAAGAGCACCATCGCGCAGCTCGCCGATGAAGTGAACAAGGATCCGCGCCGCGGCTATGGTCACGAGAACGTGCTCACGCGCATTGACATCGACGATCATACGCTGAAGTTGATCGGGCTGAAAGGCCTGACGCCGGACAGTGTGCCCAAGAAGGACGAAGTGGTCTACCTAAAAGCCACCGCCAACCTCAGCACGGGCGGAACCGCCGATGACGTCACTGAAGTGGTGCATCCGTTCAACGTCTTCCTAGCCGAGCGCATCAGCCGCATCATCGATCTGGACATCTGTGGCATCGACATCATGACCGACGACATCAGCATTCCGCTGAATGAGAGCGGTGGTGCGGTGTTGGAAGTGAACGCAGCGCCCGGTTTCCGCATGCACTTGGATCCCACCGGTGGCATCGGCAAGAACGTAGCCGAACCCGTGGTGGACATGCTCTTCCCGCCGGGCACACCGAGCCGGATACCCATCATCGCGGTTACCGGTACCAACGGCAAGACCACGAGCACCCGCCTCACCGCACACCTCATGCGCAGCGTGGGCTACAAAGTGGGCATGACCTGCAGCGACGGTGTCTACATCCAGAACCGCCTCTTGATGAAGGGCGATTGCACCGGCCCGGCCAGCGCGCAATTCGTGTTGAAGGAGCCGGTCGTGGACATGGCCGTTCTCGAAACAGCTCGCGGAGGTCTGGTGCGCAGCGGTCTCGGTTTCGAGCATTGCGATGTCGCCATCGTCACCAATGTGGCTGCGGATCACTTGGGCTTGAAGGATATCCACACGCTGGAGGATCTGGCGCATGTGAAGAGCACCGTGCCGCGAAGTGTCCGTCGCGATGGTTACGCCATCCTCAACGCCGACGATGAACTGGTGATGGCCATGCGTAAGCAGTGCGATTGCAAGATCGCTCTCTTCAGTCTGGATGAGAACAACCGCCTGATCCGCCAGCACTGCAAGCTCGGTGGCCTCGCAGCGATCTACGAGAACGGCTTCGTCACCATCAGCAAGGGCGAATGGAAACTGCGCATCGAAAAGGCCGTGAACATTCCCATCACCTACGGTGGCAAGGCCGTCTTCAACATCCAGAACGTGCTACCTGCCGTGCTCGCGGCCTACGTGCAAGGCGTGAAGATCGAAGAGCTGCGTGAAGCGCTCATGACCTTCGTGCCGGGTGCCGCGCAGACCCCGGGCCGCTTGAACCTCTTCCAGTTCAAGAATTTCCAGGTGGTGGTGGATTACGCCCACAACCCGCACGGCTTCGAGGCCCTCGGCAAGTTCCTCAGCAAGATCCCGGACAGTCCGAAAGTGGGCGTGATCGCCGGTGTGGGCGACCGCCGCGACGAGGACACCGTGAACCTTGGTCGCCTCAGCGCACAGATGTTCGATGAGATCATCATCCGCCAGGACCGCAACCTGCGCGGCAAGACCGACGACGAGATCATCGCGCTGATGGTGAAAGGCATTCAGGAGATCGACCCGAACAAGAAGTTCACCATCATCAAGAAGGAAGAGGAAGCCATCCGCCACGCCATCTCAACGGCCAAGCCCGGCAGCTTCCTTACCCTCTGCAGCGATGTGGTACCCGACGCGCTCGCCCTCGTGCTGAAGCTGAAGGAGGAGGACGAGAAAGTGGCCTTCAGCAAGGAGGATATCCCGAACCGGAACAAGGAGTTGGTGGGGTGAGGGTGAGAAATGGGATACCACGAATCCCTTCTTCAGTTCGCAAGTGAGTGGTACGGGACGGAGCCGACCACGTGGAACGCTCCATACCCAGGCTTAAAGCACGAGCTACCGGAGGAGTATTGCGTTGCGGTTTTCCCACCCGGTCGTCGCCACGATTTCTGGGTGTATCTGACTGTGGGCTTATCACATGGCAAACCGGACAAGGCCCAGGTGGAACTGCTCCTTTATTCGCCTCGTCAGGATGATGGCCTAGTTCGAATACTGTTGGCCGCATCTTGTCACCATCGATTCAGCGAATCTCTGGGCTTGCATCACACAGTGAACTTCGGCCTCCCTTGGCTGAATGGTTCGGCATGTATGCATGGCTATCTGCAACTTCCTTACCTCGATGGACCAGAGTTGGAGTTGTTCGAGTGTGAGCATGGTCATGCCCATCTGCTTTGGTTGATACCTATCACAGCGGACGAGAAGAATTTTGCTGTTGAGAAGGGTTGGGAAGCACTTGAAGAGCGATTCGAACAAAAGAGCTTCAACTACTTGGACCCGCTTCGTGCTGCTGTTGTCCCATCATCCTAATCTGCAGAGCAGTCCCCCATCCTGGGCCCCGGCCATCCGGAGTCTCACGAATGCCTTGCATACGGTGGCACTGGTGAGACTCCGGGTCTCGGTCGCGGAGCCTCCCTCCCCTCGCTGGCGCGGATCTGCGATCCGTGCTCCCCGTCTAAGCCTCTGCAGGGTCTGTCCGCGCATTTGGCGGACGACCCTGCAGCTTTCAGACGAATTCACCGCTCAAGGATCGGCTTCCAACTCGTGTCGTGGATGCTGTAGACCACTCCCGTTGCCCGGCTATCGCAGACATTCGATCCGTTCCTCGATCGGTTTCCAGGGAGGTTAACCTATGCCTACGCATGCATGTCGCTCCGGAAGCGCTTGCCCTCCAGCTATCGGGATCTCGCGAAGTCCGAGCAGGCTCAGGTAGGACGAAGGGCTTCCGCGCTAGGTCGTAGCTTCCTACGATCGTTCGAGCTCCTTTTGGATGTGCTGCGCCACTGCACCGATCTGTCCGGGCTTCACGATGGTGAGATGGTCGCCGGGGACGATGACGGTGGTCATGTCGGGGCAATGTCCATCCCAGCCGCTTACGTCGTGGGTCTCGAACTGTGAGCGGATCAGGAGGACACGGCCATCCCATCCGGGCGAGCGGTAATGCTTGAAGGCGCGCGTGTACGTGTCCATGATGTAGAAGGTGCGCAACTCGGCCGGCACGGATCTCCCTGCGCGCACGAAGCGACCACAACGCCAGCGGTCGTATGCATCGCGCACACGCAACAAGGCCCGTTTGATGGTCCAGCTCGGGGCTGGCCTATCCGGACCGAACGTATCGATAAGGACGAGGAGTGGCACGTCACGACCTTTCGCGCGCAGGCGATGGGCCATCTCCAGCGCCACGTTACCTCCCATACTGTAGCCGATCAATACCAACGGACCGGTCGCCGTCGCCTCTTCCAGCTCGCGGAAGTAGTGGTCGGCCATGGCACTGATGGAGGTATGCTTGATCTCTGCGCCATCCTCACCTTGATGGAAGAAGGCGAGGAAGGGATGCTTGGACGGCAGCAGTTTCGCCAGGTGGTGATTGGCCTCGTCGCCATGCACACAAACGATGGGAATGGACGTGCCTTCCGGCCTTATCTCCGTGAGATTGGTCCAGCGCGGTGCTCCGCCATGTTCGGCGATCACGTTCAACAACGAGCGAACGGTGGGCGCCTTGTAGAGTTCCGCCAGTTGCACATCCACCTTCCAGCGCTTGCTGACCACCGTGAGTATGCGGAGCGCGTTGATGCTCATGCCCCCCAGATCGAAGAAGTCATCCGTGGGGCCCACGTGTGCAACGCCAAGAACTTGTTCCCAGATCAGCGACATTTCACGCTCTTGCGGATCGCTCGGGTCGCTGGTGTCGCCGGTAGTCACAACGGCGGGTGCAGGCAAAGCACGCCGGTCCACTTTGCCGTGCTCGGTCACGGGCATCTTCTCCAGCACCACGAAATGCCGAGGCACCATGTGATCCGGCAGGGTGTTGCGCAGCGCTTCGCGCCAAGTGGGTATGTCCTCCGTGTATCCGTGCTGCAATACCACGTACGCCACCAGTCTGGGGTCGTCCAGGCCGTCTTGCCGGGTCAAGGCCATCACCTCGCGGAAGGATCCCACGGCGCGCAGGGCGTTCTCCACCTCGCCGATGTTCACCCATTGGCCACTGATCTTGTGTTCCAGGTCCTTGCGGCCGAGATGAACGAAGCGTCCCTGCTCGTCCACACGCCCCAGGTCGCCGCTGCGATAGGCCCGAACGGAACCTTGTATCGGAGCGAACCGCTCGGTCGTGAGTTCCGGCGCGCGCCAATAGCCCGTTGCGAGGAATTCGCTGCGTACCTCCAATTCGCCGATCTCGCCTTGGGGAACGGGCTCGCCATCGGCACCAACGATGCGCACGTCCATATCGGGCAGCGGCATGCCGATGGGCAGGCGTTCACCTTCGAACTGCGCGTCGGCCTTCATGCGGTACTGGCAGGATAGGCCGGTCTCCGTGGCGCCGAGTCCGTGGGCCAGTATCGCATCCGGTGAGAAAGCGCTTCCGAAGAGCTCCAGGTCCTTGCGTGCCGCTCCGTCTCCTTCCAGGCGCACTACACGGATGTACGGCTGCCTTGGGACCGCTTCCACCACGCCCCGATAGATGCTGGGCACGGAGTGGTAGATGGTGGCTCGTGCCTCCAGCAACCAGGCACCGAGCGCGGCGAAACCATGTCGTTTCACATCGAAAGGCAGAAGGGTGGCGCCGTTGAGCAAGGCGCAGAACAAACTGGAGACCGTGCCGCTGAACGTTGGCGATTGGATCATCGTCAACCGGTCGTCCTCCGTGATGTGAAGCGCGTTGGAATACCGGTAGATATTGTGGAGCACGTTGCGGTGGCTGTCCACCACGCCTTTCGGCTTGCCGGTGGAGCCGGAGGTGAAGAAGATGTACGCCTGGTCCGTCTCGTTGACGATCGGAACATCGGGGGAGGCCACATCACCGATGCTTTTGAGGGCCAGGATGGAACGCCGATCATGAACGATGGCCTCGCCCAATGCGATATGCTCATCGTCAGCGACCAGCAGTGTCGCTTCCGCAAAGGCGTACAGATCGGCCGAGCGTTCCGCTGCGTGCGTTGGGTCCAAGGGCACGTAGCACTTCCCCGCCTTGAGTATGCCCAGGGTCGTGGCCACGTTCGGTGCACCCTGGTCGAACAGCATGGCCACCTGCGCCTGCCCTGGGCCCATCCGTAGGAGAATGGCCGCAGCGATTGCATCGCTCCAACGATCGAGCTCAGCGTAGGTCCAGGCGCGTTCCGGAGTTAGCAGGGCCGTGCCCTGGCCATTGCGTAGCACGTGATCGCGAAAGGCGGAAAGCAAGGTTGTGCCTGTGGGGAAGGGCAGAGCCTGGAACGACATGTTGAATGGACGAACCCAGCGTCAAATGTCACGTGCGAAGGCGTTGGTCCCAGAAAATATCGATGAACATCGTGTGGTTCGTGACCGGAATGGGCCGCAGTGCGACAGAGCTCCGTCCCATTGAATGCCCGCTTTGGGGAAACGATCCCCCGTTGCGGCAGCGTGTGTCTGAACCGATGGCCTGTCGGAACCTATGATGTACAAGGGTGAATGCGCGAAAGATGGAGAGCGGAACGCCAGTTGATGCCTCAGGGGCATGAGCACCGATGAGCACTACAACGAGCCTGGTGGACTACCCGAGCCACTGGAGGATCATGAACCCAACGACCTTCCTGCGACCAAAGGCATCTTCTTGGCCGTGGCCGTGGTCGCATTCATCGCTTTGGCGGTGATGGCCTTGCTCCAGTTGGAGTGGTAGCGTGCTATTTTCGAACGGCACGCGCCACAGCGATCAACAGCACAGCCCCTACCGTCGCGCAGATGATGCGGCCAACGAGGTTCGTGGCATTCAGGCCGAGCAACCCGAAAGCCAGGTCACCGACAAGTCCTCCGATTAGGCCAAGGATGATATTGACCAACAGGCCATATCCTCCGCCTTTCATGACCATGCCAGCCAGCCAACCGGCGATGGCTCCAACGATCAGGCTCCAGATGATGCTCATGTGCTAAAGATAGGTTCGGTCCCAAAAAAGAAAGGCTCCACCGTAGTGGAGCCTTTCGAGTGAAGTTGAAGGAATTACTTGGCAGCGGCCACTTCAGCCACAGCCTGCCGCTTCTCCGTGATACGAGCGCTCTTGCCGCGCAATCCGCGCAAGTAGAAGATACGTGCACGACGCACATCACCGCGCTTGTTCACATCCACCTTATCGATGAAAGGAGAGGCCACTGGGAAGATACGCTCCACACCGATGTTGTTGCTGATCTTCCGCACGGTGAAGGTGGCGGTGCTGCCACTTCCTTTCCGCTGGATCACCACACCTTGGAACTGCTGGATGCGCTCCTTAGAACCTTCCACGATCTTGTAGTGAATGGTGATCGTGTCACCGGCCTTGAAGTCAGGCAGGGCTTTCAACGGGGCGATCTCTTTCTCGAGCTGCTTAATGCGGTCCATGACCTTCTGGTTTTGAGGGAGTTCCCAGCGCCTACGACACGTCGGAGGATTCGGATCCCGTTGGATTTGGGGCCGCAATATTAAGGAACTTTCTCCGAACCTGTACCCTGAGGGCTAACTGTCCTGTTCGTCAAGTAGTCCCGGCCTGCGCTGCCGCGTACGTTCCATGGCCTGTTGGTGGCGCCAAGTATCGATGTTCGCCTGATGACCGCTGAGGAGAACATCGGGTACTTTCCATCCGTTGTGTTCGGCGGGCCGCGTGTAATCGGGTGGCGAAACAAGGCCATCCTGGAAGCTGTCGCTCAAGGCGGATGTTTCATCCCCGAGCACACCGGGTAGCAGTCGGATCACCGCGTCACTGAGAACGGCTGCCGCCAGTTCACCACCGCTCAGGACGTAATCACCGATGCTCACCTCCCGGGTGATGAGGTGCTCACGAACGCGCTCGTCAACACCTTTGTAGTGGCCGCAAAGCAGGATGATATTGCCTTTCAAGCTGAGTTCGTTGGCCAGCGCCTGCCCCAGCATTTCGCCGTCGGGGCAGAGGTAGATGACTTCGCCGTAAGTGCGCTGGGCTTTCAACTCGGTGATGGCCCGGTGGATTGGCTCGATGGTCATCACCATGCCCGCACCACCGCCGAACGGGTAATCGTCCAGACGACGGTGCTTATCCGTGCTCCAGTCCCGAAGGTCATGCACGTGTACTTCGGCCAGGCCTTTCTTCCGGGCCCGCTCCAGGATGCTCTCGTTGAACCAGCTGTCCAACAGCCGGGGAACAGCGCTGAGTATATCTATCCGTACCACGGCGCGAAGGTGCGCAAACGGCCGTCCACATCCATGGTTGGACATCTTACCGGCCTATCCTTTCGGCCGTTCCTTCGTTAGAAGCCTACCTTCGGCATGCAAGTTGCCATCGAAGCCACCACTACGACCATGAAGAAACTGTTCGCCGCCGCCGCGCTCGTCGCAGCCCTGTCCGTTCAGGCCCAGAAGCATGTCTACGAAGACCTGCTCGTGCTTTACGTGGACGAGAAGTACGAGAAGTGCATGGAAAAGGCCCTCACGTACACGGAGAATGATGATACGAAGAAGGACGCGCTGCCCTTCCTGTACATCAGCATGTGCAACTTCGAGATGTCCAAGCAGGAGAAGTATGCGTTGGATTATCCCAAGGCGGGTCGCGATGCGATGAAGTGGGCCGAGAAGTACCGCAAGAAGGACAAGGACAAGGAGTTCTTCAACAACTACGAAGACTACTGGTCCAGCTTGAACACGATGGCGGGGGAGAGCGGAGAGAACCTCATTGACGACCCCAAGGGCCTGAGCAAAGCCAAGGCCAACTTCGATGCCATGACGGGGTACTACCCGGAGAATCCAGGTCCTTGGTTGATGCTGGCGCTCGTTCAGTACAAGAGCAACCTGGCCAAGGAGGGGGATATGAGCGTGGCTGCGTTCGACAAGGCGGTAGCTGCCGCCGGTGACCTTAAAACGTTACCCAAGGACCAGCAGAAGTTGTTGAAGAACGCATTGATCCGCTATGCCGACCACTTGGTGGCGAAGGGTGACCGTACGCGTGCCCGCAAGTATGCCGAGCTGGGCAAGGACGCCTTCATGGAAGAACCCGACTTCAAGGGCATGTGGGAGTCGTTGTAAGCGTACGAAAGCACCTGACAAGAAGCCGCTGAAAAGCGGCTTCTTCATTTTCCACGCATCAAGGCAATGACCAACGCGGGCAACAACAGCAGCTCCGCCAGGAAGGCGAACGCCAGGGTGAGGGTGATCAGCACGCCCATGTAATACACGCTGGCGAAATCGGAGAAGATCAACGTGATGAACCCGGACAGCAGCATGAGGCTGGTAACGGTCACCGCTTTGCCAGTGCGCAGGTAGGTCCGTTTGAGCGCGTACACCGGCGAAAGACCTTGCCGAAGATGTTGGCGGAGGGCGGCGAGCATATGGATGGTGTCATCCTCAGCGATGCCGAACGCGATGCTGAAGATAATGGCCGTGCTCACCTTGAGGTCGATGCCTACCAAGCCCATGACGCCGGCGATGAACACCAACGGCACCAGATTGGGGATCAACGCCACGAACACCATGCGCCAATCCCGGAAGAACCACAACATGATGAGGGCGGTGAGCAGTACCGCCAGTCCCATCCCGCGCATGAGCTGGCCGCTCAAGGTGGCGTTGTTCCGGTCGATGAGGTAGGCCATTCCCGTCTGTCGTATTTCCAGGTCCGAGCCCACATTGGCCGAAATGAACTCGTCCAGCGCTGTGTTCTTGCCCTTGTGCACATGTCCGCCCTCGTCCACGAGCCGTCCGCTGAGGCGTGCGCTTCGTGCATCCGGGCTCACCATTCCACCTAGCAGGTCCTTGCCCAACAGTTTCATGCGTTTGGCCATGCGTGCGCATTCGGCAGGGTCGTCGGGCAGGCGATAGAAGGATCGGTCACCACCGTTGAAGGCCTTGTTCATGGAGCACATCAGGGTGACGGGAGAAATGATGCCGCTGACGTTGTAGCCGGTGTCCACGTAGTGTTGCACGCGTTCGATGCGGCGCAGTACCTCGAGGTCCCAAACGCTGTGGCCTTCGGCGACCTGGATCTCCAGTTCGAAAGGCCGTACACCACCGAACCGCTCCTCGAACCAAGTGAAGCCTTGTTTCATCGGGTCGTTCTTCGGCAAGTCCTCCAACAGGTAGTTGTTGACCTTGATGCGGGAGGCACTGAACGCACCTAGCACCACGATACCCGAGAAGAAGAGCAGGATACGTCGGCGATTGTGGATGGTCCAACGGAAAAGCTTCGGCAGTCGGGTGGTCCACGGGGAAGCAGCAGTGCTGGCGGGGAGCAGCTTCCGTGGGTCGGTCAAGACCAGCAGCGCCGGCAGCATGGTGAAGGCGAGAACGAACGTGAGCAGAACGCCCATGGCCGTGTACAATCCGAATTCCTGCAACGGAGGTATGTTGGCCGTGCCGAGCGTGGCGAATCCGATGGCGCTGGTGATGGCGGTGAGCAGGGTGGGCAGTCCTACTTCAGCGTACGTATGCGCGATGGCTTTGATCCGTGGCACACCGGCGCGGATCTCGTCCAGGTAGCATTCCAGGATATGGACCACGTCGCTCATGCCCACTACGAAAAGGATGGTGGGCAGCAGCATGGTGAGGATGCCGATGGGTTTGCCCAATGCGGTCATCAGTCCGATCTGCCAGAGTATCGCCAGCCCCACCACCGCGATGGGCACTACGACCCCCAGCCTGCTGCGGAACCCGATCCAGAGGAAAACGGCGAGCAGCAGGATACTGGCCGTGATGAAGAAGAGGGTCTCCTTCACCATCGTGGCGATGTAGTGGTCCTGGCCCACGATGCGGCCCACGATGCGTACGTCGCTCATCCCGTTCCCGTCCAGCGTAGCACGCACCTGCTTCAGTAACGTGTCGCACTTGGCCTTGGAGAGGTTCGGTTCGGCGTTCAACACCACGAGCATCGCTTTCGCGTCGTCGGTGAAGAAGTAGTCCTTGATGCGGGGATCGTTCCAGATGCGCGCTGAATCGATGGCGATGAGCGTGTCGTTCCAGAAACGCAGGTACGGAGTCTCGAACACTCCAACGGGCGTGATCAACGGTTCGGACAGTCGGGTGGGGGAGAGTACTTTGGCAACGCGGGGCAAGCGGGCAAGTCGACCAGCGAGCGTATCCACCCGGGTCAATAGTTCGCGGTCGAAGACACCTTCCCTTCGTTCGATACCGAACAGCAGGAAATCGTTGTCATGGCCGAACCGTTCCCGGAACGCCAGGTACCGGTCCAGTTCGGGGTCATTGTTCGGGAAGAACTTCTCGAAGTCATAATCCACACGTACATCACGGAGACTCACTGCGGCAAGCAGGCTTATCGCGGCCAGCAGGATCAACACCGTCCATGCGTTGCGCGGGGAAAGGAGCCTTTCGATGCGTGCGTGGGGGTCGATCATCAACAAACGGCGGTCGATCGCGGTGCACAAAGGTGGGCATGGGCCGCACACGGTGCCGCTACTTTTGTTCCGTGGTATCACGATCGTTCTTCCGTGGGTGCTTGCTGGCGACGATGTTCCTGGTGCAAGTGCCGCTCCTAGCGGGTAAACTTCAAAAGGCATTCAAGGCCCTTGAGGTGCACGACTATTTCAAAGCCCGTGAACTTTTCCGCAAAGAGGTCCGGAAGCATCCTGCCGCGGCGTGGTATGGCCTCAGCGTGATCAGCGGTCGGGCGAACAATCCTTTCTTCGATCTCGATTCGGCTTATCAGTTCATCCTGAAGGCCGACCTGGCCTTTACAGGAACCCCCGATAAGGAGCGCGTCACGGTCGGCGCGTTGGGCGTCAGTCATACTTCCATCCAAACCCAGCGCGATCATATCTATGATCAGGCTTGGAACGTGGCTCGCGGGCAGAACACGGTGGCCGCCTATCACGCTTACTTGGACCGGTATCCGGCAGGCTCTCGGGCAGAAGAGGCCCGCACGATCATGTATCACCTTGCGTTCCAGGAGGCCCGCTCGAGCAATACCGCCCAGTCCTACGAACGGTTCATCGATCGTTTCCCCCAGGCCCGCGAGGTCTACGAGGCGCGAACGCGTCTTCAGGATGCGGTCTTCGAAGAGGCTACTCCGAGGAAGGACATCGTGTCTTTCTCCGCTTTCATCGCTGCGCATCCCGAGAACCCGAACGTGCGCGTTGCGGAGGATGCGATCTTCCGGCTTAGCACACCCTCACGCACCATTGCGGAGTATCGGGCGTTCATCACAACGTTCCCGGACAATCATCGTGTGCCGGATGCGTGGCGCAGCATCTACGAAGTATACAGCCGCGACTTGAGCGTTGGCACCATCACCCGCTTCATCGCCGAATATCCTGAGTATCCGTTCATGGAGGAGCTGGTGGACGATTACAAGACGGCCAGCTTGGAATTGCTGCCCTTCCGCCGGGAGGGCAAGTGGGGGTTCATCGATACGGAAGGTGTAGAGCGCATCAAAGCCGACCATGATTGGGTGGAGCCGTTCCGTTCCGGGCAGGCGGTGGTTAGCATGAACGAGCGCGTGGGTACGGTGAATCGGACGGGCCGCGTTGTGGTGCCCATCGAGTACGATGAGGTGAACGATGCCATGGAAGGCACCTTCGTGGTGGAGCGAGCGAACCGTTTCGGCGCTGTCGATCGCGGAGGGGACCTGGTGGTGGATATGGTATTCACCGATCTGGGCGACTTCTCAGAGGGCTTGGCCTATGCAGAGGACCATGGCAAGTACGGTTATGTGAACGCGCGTGGTGAATCGGTGATCAGCGCTGCGTATTCGTCGGCGGCATCCTTCCACAAGGGAAGGGCCGTGGTGGAGCATGAAGGAAGATACGGTGTCATCGACCGTTCGGGCATGGCTGTTCTACCCATCGAATATGATTGGGTGGAGGGTTACGAGCATGGCCTTTCGCGGGTGCGCAAGAATGGTAAGATGGGCGTTGCCAACGTCTTTGGGGAGCTGGTGATACAGCCCATGCATGATCATATCGGCACCTTCCAGGATGGACTCGCTTTGGTGGTGGATGGGAACCGTTGCGGTTACGTGGATAGCACCGGCCGCTTCATCGTGGCACAGGACTATGAGGCGGTCACCGATGTGAATACATGGGGTGATTTCAACAAGGGCCATGCTGAAGTGCGGTCAGGCGGTAAGCATGGCGTGATCGACACCAAGGGCCAGCGCATCATTCCGCTCCAGTACGCGGATGTGGGCGGAACGAGCGGACCGTTGTTCGCGGTGAAGAAGAAGAACAAGTGGGCATTCGTTGATGCCCGTAACATGATGGTGGTGGATGCGCGCTACGATCAGGTCTGGGACTTCGTTCAGGGCGTAGCACGCGTGAAGGTGGGTGAGTTCTTCGGCGCCATCGATACCACGGGACGCGAGGTGATCCCGCCGAGCAACACGTCCCTTTCCGATGCGCAGTACGGGTATATCGTTGGAGGATCTTCCCGCACTGGTGTCTACGATGGTGGGGGTAGGCTCGTCATTCCTGCGGAGCACGATAGCATCGTCCTCATCTCCGCAACGGTGGCCAAGGTCACCAACGGGGAGCGTTCCGCTTACCGTTCCTTGTCTGATGCACGGTACATCTGGAAGGAGGAAGGCTTCAGCGTTGCATCAGCGCAATAGGGTCACGTGCCCCACAAGGCGCTCATTCTTCACACCTTCAGGACCCAGCACGCGATAGTGTAGCGTCCATACATAGACGCCGTCTTGTGCGGCTACGCCGTTGTACTGGCCGTCCCAACCGGCACTTCTGTCATCCGTTGTGTGGATGCGTTCGCCCCAGCGGTCGAAGATGTCCAGTTGATATCGATCCAGCGGACCGGCGATGGAGGGTAGGAATAGATCATTGTCACCGTCACCGTTCGGCGTGAACGTGTTCGGAACGAAGATGTAGGTTCCACAATCCGCCGGGGAAACGATGATCGTAGCCCGCGCATCGATGCACTCGCCGGTGGCGTGTACACCGTAGGTGCCAGGTGCATCTATGGAGAGCATGGCTCCCGTGCTTCCTGTGGTCCATGTGTACGAAGCACCCGCGATGAACGGGGCTTGGAGCAAATCCATGGCTCCGTTGCACAATTCGCGGTCGGGGCCAAGGTCGATCCGCGTGGTCATCGGGCGTGTGCTCACGCGGATGATGTCGCTAGCCGTGCATCCTAGACTGTCCAATGTGACCGTGTACGTGCCGGCTTCCTCTACAACGATGGAGTTGTTCGTCGCTCCTGTTGACCAGAGGATGTGTGCGTTCGTTGGCAGTATGCTGAGTTCCGTTGACTCCCCTTCGCAGATCGTGCGGTCCGCACCAAGTTGGGGCGGCTGAAGCGCGAAGACGTTCACGGTGATATCGTCCTCCGCTGAGCAACCGCTTACGGCAATGGTCACGTTATACGTTCCAGCACTGTTCACGCTGATGGTGGGGGAGGTGGCTCCGGTGTTCCATTGATAGAGCGCACCGGGATAAGTGGCGTCCAGTGTAGTACTGCCCCCCGCGCAGATGGTGATGTCGCTACCGAGGTCCAGGTCGCTGGTGCTGAAAACGTTGACATAGATGCTATCGCGAACGGTACAGGTGTTGCGAGTCGCATCCACCCAATAGTAGCCTTCGGTCGCCACGACGCGTTCTTCCGTGTCAGAGCCATCATCCCAAGCGTAGGATGTGCCCGCCTCATTCACCAGAAGCAGTAGGTCCGCGCCGGAGCAGATGGTGGTGTCGCTACCGAGGAGGAGGCTGGGCCCTTCCAACTGGGTCACTTCCACGGCGTCGCTGGACGAGCAACCGCTCACGCTCACCGTCACGGAGACGGTTCCTGCATGTGAAGCGGTATAGGTAGGTTCGGTACTTCCGTCCTGCCACAGATAGCTGGCATCCACGGTAGTGGCATCGAAAGTCGTTGTCGTGGTAGGGCAAAGCGGTACGTCAGCCCCCAAGTTCACCGCTGGCAGCGGGTTGAAAACCACATTGATGGCATCCGTGAGCGTGCACTGCCCCACATGCACTTCCACTGCGTATTCACCACTGTAGCTAACGACGCGTACGGCGCCGGTGGATCCATCATCCCACACGTAGGTGGCACCAGCGGTGGTGGCGTCCAACTGCAACACTTCACCTTCACAAAGCGCCTGGTCGGCACCCAGGGAGACTTGATCGATTCCAACGTAGTTCACTTCGATGGTATCGCGCACCTCGCACCCGCTGGAGGTGGTGAACGATAAGCGGTACGTGCCGGCCTGTTCGACCGTGATGGTGCTCGACCCGTTCGTGCCGTTCCATACCGCGGTTCCCGCAGGAAGGTCCGATCCGAGCAGCAGCGTTTGTCCGGGGCAGAGTGTGGTATCCGCTCCCAACGAATAGTTGAACGATCCGAATGTCACCGTGAGCATATCCGTAGCAACGCAACCGTTCAGTTCGACCTCCACGTTGTATGGTCCATTGATGTCCACTTCGATGGTAGGCGTGGTAGCTCCTGTGCTCCAGACGTAATTAGCACCTGGCCAGGTGGCATCCAGGGTGGTCGTCGTTTCACCGGCGCAGAATACTTGATCAGCTCCCAGATCCACCTGCGGCATGGGGTTCATGGTCACATCCACGGCGTCGGTCACGCTGCACAAGCCGGTGGAGACCGTGACGGAATAGGTACCGGAGCTTGTCACGGTGATCGTTGGTGTCGTCGCTCCGGTGCTCCACACGTAGGAGGAACCCGGCGTTGTGGCATCCAGGATCACTTGCTCTCCTTCGCAGATCACCTGGTCAGGGCCGAGGTCCACGCTGGTGGCGGAAAGCACGCTCACGTCGATGGCGTCCGAAGCGATGCACCCGTTCAAGTCCACATCCACGCTGAACGTACCAGTTGAATTGACGGTGATGGTGGGTGTTGACGCCCCGGAGCTCCACGCGTAGGAAGCACCCGGCCACGTGGCATCGAGCAGGATATCTTCACCGGCGCAGAGCGTGACATCGTTGCCCAGGTCCACCTGCGGCATGGGGTTCACGGTCACGTCCACGGCGTCTGTCACGCTGCACAAGCCGGTGGACACCGTGACGGAATAGATACCGGAGGTTGTCACAGTGATCGTTGGTGTCGTCGCTCCGGTGCTCCAGACGTAGGACGAACCCGGCGTTGTGGCATCCAGGATCACTTGCTCTCCTTCGCAGATCACCTGGTCAGGGCCGAGGTCCACGCTGGTGGCGGAAAGCACGTTCACGTCGATAGCGTCCGAAGCGATGCACCCGTTCAGGTCCACATCCACGCTGAACGTACCAGTTGAATTGACGGTGATGGTGGGTGTTGACGCCCCGGAGCTCCATGCGTAGGAAGCACCCGGCCACGTGGCATCCAGCAGGATGTCTTCACCGGCGCAGAGCGTGACATCGTTGCCAAGGTCCACCTGCGGCATTGGGTTCACGGTCACGTCCACGGCGTCGGTCACGCTGCACAAGCCGGTGGACACCGTGACGGAATAGGTACCGGAGGTTGTCACAGTGATCGTTGGTGTCGTCGCTCCGTTGCTCCACACGTAGGAAGAACCTGGCGTTGTGGCATCCAGGATCACTTGTTCTCCTTCGCAGATCACCTGATCAGGGCCGACGTCCACGCTGGTGGCGGAAAGCACGTTCACGTCGATAGCGTCCGAAGCGATGCACCCGTTCAGGTCCACATCCACGCTGAACGTACCAGTTGAATTGACGGTGATGGTGGGTGTTGACGCCCCGGAGCTCCACGCGTAGGAAGCACCCGGCCACGTGGCATCGAGCAGGATGTCTTCACCAGCGCATAGCGTGACATCATTGCCAAGGTCCACCTGCGGCATTGGGTTCACGGTCACGTCCACGGCGTCGGTCACGCTGCACGTTCCTTGTGTAACGGTCACGGAGAACGTGCCCGTGCTGTTCACGGTGATCGTTGGTGTGCTCGCCCCCGTGCTCCACACGTAGGTGGCTCCTGGGAGCGAGGCATCCAGCACAACGGTTTCACCCTGACAACGCACGGCGTCGGGGCCCAGATCGATGGAACCGGGTGTTGCGTAGGTGACAACCACCGCATCGTTGGCCGTGCAGTTCGCGGTGTTCGTAACCGTGACGGTGTAGGTGCCCCCTGTGGTAACCGTGATCGTAGGCGTGATTGCTCCAGTGCTCCACGCATAGGTGAAGCCCGGTCCAGTAGCGTCGAGGATCAGGGTTTCGGTAGGACAAAGAAGTACATCAGGGCCAAGAGAAACGCTTGGCAGTTGAGAGATGCTCACCACGATCGCATCGCTCACGGTGCAGGAGCCTTGCGTAACGATCACGGAGTAGTTTCCGCCACTGCTTACGGTGATCGTCGGTGTGGTGGCTCCGGTGTTCCACACATAACTAGCTCCCGGTGTAGTGGCATCCAATGTGAGCGCCTCGCCCTGACACAAAGTGGTGTCGGCCCCCAGGTCGATGGGGGCGGGGGAGGCATAGGTCACGGTGATCGCATCGTTCGCCGTACAGCCGTTCACATCGGTCAGTTCAACATCATAGGTTCCACCGGTCGTCACCGTGTAGGTGGAATTCGTGGAGCCGTCCTGCCACACGTGACTCGCACCGGGTCGTGCAGCGTCAAGAATGAGTTGCGTGCCCGGGCACAGTGTTACGTCCGGTCCCAAGTCCACCGTCGCAGCGGGCCACTCGGTGATGGTGATGTTGTCGGTGGATGTGCAGTTGTTCGCTGTCACCGTCACATCGTAAATGCCTGCAGCAACATCCAGCGTAGCCGTGTGCTCTCCCGTATTCCACGTGTAGGTCGCTTCGGCGGTCGTCGCATCCAACGTTACGGTCGTTCCCGGACAGATCATCGCATCCGGTCCCAGTTCGATCACCGGCAAGGGAGTCACGACCACGTTAACGGAATCGCGCACCGTGCAACCGTTCAAGGCCACATCCACCCAGTAAGTACCAGCTGTGGAAACACCGATGGTGGCTGTTCCATCACCCGTGCTCCACGTGTAGCCGGCCCCAGCTACCAATGCACCGATGGTAGCGGCTTGCCCCTGGCAGATCGTGATATCGGGGCCCAAGTCCACAGTTTGCAACACGAAATGCGAAAGCGTGAAGCTGTCGTTCGCGGAACAGCCGTTCACCGTCACTTCCACATCGTACGTGCCCGGGGAAGTCGCCGCTAACGTGGGCGCCGTGGATCCATCCTGCCATACATACGAAGCTCCAGCGGTGGTGGCATCCAACGTGACGACCGTACCGGGGCACACGGTCTGGTCCGGGCCCAGGTCCGCGAGGGGTAATGGCCTGAAGTTCACGTTCACCGCATCGGTCGCGTCGCAATCATCCACGGTCACGGTCACGTCATAGGTGCCGTTGGTGGTCGGGGAGAAGGTGGCACCCGTGGATCCATCCTGCCAGACATAGCTGCCGTTGGTAGTGGTGGCGTCCAGCAGCACCACATCGCCACTGCACACGTCCACATCGGCGCCAAGATCCACGGTAGGGAGCGGTGTATAGACGATATCCACCGCGTCGGTGGCCGGGCAATTGTTGCGTGTCACCTGCACGGAATACGTTCCCGGCCCGGTCACGGTATATGTGCCGTTGGTGCTGCCATCCTGCCAGACGTAGGTAGCTCCGGGCAGCGTGGCGTTCAATACCGTTGTCTCTCCAACGCACAGCGTTCGATCAGGCCCCAGGTTCACCACCGGGAGCGCGTTATAATTAACGGTGATGGCATCCGTGGCCGGGCAGCCATTGGCGGTAACGGTAACACTGTACGTTCCGGGTCCGCTCACCACGTACCCCGGGTCGGTGGATCCATCCTGCCATACATAACTGCCGCCCGGCACTGCGGCGTCCAACACCAGGTTCTGGCCTGCGCACAGTGTCGCATTCGGTCCCAGGTCGAATACCGGCAGGGGTGTCACGTTCACGATCACCTCATCGCGCAGGCGCATGGTGCCCTGCATGGTCACATCGTCGATGCCGAAATCGTTCCCTATACCATCACCGGACATCACACGCAGGCAGGCATTGACGTTCGTAACGCCTACGCCCGAGGTCCAGGTCTGGGTAATGGTCTGCCACCCGGCGTTGAAAGCGGGCATGTTCACCTCGGGACCTACCGGGGAGCCGTTCACCCACCATTGCAACCGGGCGGGGATGTCGTTGGTGAGGGTACGCGCGCGGTAGCGCAGGGTATAGGTCTGTTGGGGACAGACCACCACGTCCTGGCAGTACACGTTCCACAGGGCCGATGGCCAGCCCGAATTCACCATCATGAAATTGCCGGTCCCCGTGCCGAAGAAGTTGGGGTGATAGGTGGCGGCATTGGTACCCACCCAATAGTTCCCTTCGGCAACCAATACGGTGCTGTGGTTGAACTGCGTGTTGAAACCGGTGGCACCCGCGCTGAAGTCACTGTTGGGGAACAACTGCGCGCTCGTGTAGATCGCTTCGCCCCAGAACGTTCCGGCCGAGCCTACCACGATGGATTGGGAGCTGGCACCGGTGCTCCACAGGTAGTTCGGGTAGCCAGCCGGGGCGGTCAACGTCACCGTTTGTCCTTGGCAGATGGTGTGGTCGTTGCCGAGATCAATGGAGCACGCCTGTCCCATGGCCCCTTCGCTCGCAAGCAACAGGCTGAACATCAGGGGCACTATGCGCCGGTGTACGTTCACTTCGGAATAGGGGCTTCCACGACCCAAAGTTCGGGCCATTCGTGGCAAAAGACGAGGCTTGGACAGGGAACGTTGCTCACAACCAGGACGGCACAACCCGGCGTGGAGATGATGGGCGGCCTTGGCTCACCGTCAGGCCTTTGTAGAGGTTCGGTTCAACCGTTACAGATGAAGACCCGATTCATGCCCTCCGACCGCAGTTCGTTCACGCGGTTGAATATCCGCGAGGCGTGGTCGTACACGGCTTGGCAGCGCTTGTCACTGGCCTCGTCATAGGCCACGGTATTGAAGCAGACGATGCCTCCTTCCGCGCAGCGATCGCGCAAGCCATGGATGAAGGTGCGTGCATCCACCCCACGGGCAAGGTCCAGGTCATCGAAAAGGTCCACCAGCACCAAGTGGAAGCGTGCGCGCATGGCGTGTACCTGTATGGTGGCGTCGCCTATGACCACCTGCATATCGCGGTGGCGCGTAAGCCCGAAATGCCTTCTCGCGAGTTCCACCATCGCCGGGTCCAGTTCCACAGCGGTGATGGGTGCGCCGATGCCGAGCTCTTCGCGCAGGATGGTCGGCACGCTACCACCGCCCAAGCCGAGCAGGAGCACATCCCGCGGCGGTGTCGAGGCAAGGTCCAGGTGCGCGAACACGTCCTGCCACACCCGGTGCAACGCTCCGAAGCTCTGGTTGCCCTGCTCGGAGTTCAACACCTTGCTGCCGGCCTCCCACCGCACGGTCAATTCGCCGTGACGGCCCGCAACGCGCTCTTCCAACGTGGGCCAGAGGAAGCTGAAATAGCGGCGTAACATGCTGGCAAAGGTGCGGAGGCTTAGCTCGACCTCGCCTTACTTTCGCGATCCTTTTGACCGCCCTTACCCGATATAAGCTGCGCAAGCTGGCGAAGTACACCTTGGTCACCGTTGCGGTGGCGGTGGCTTTCATCCTGTACAGCGGCGAGGCGTTGGACCTGCAACTGGGTGCGTGGGCCCTGCTCGGCCTGTGGACCGGGATCCTGGAGGAGTATCTCTTCGGGCGCCGTTTCAGGGCCCTGGCCATCCCGCTACAGTTCGTGGGCAAGGTGCTCTTGGTGAATTTGCTCACCATCGCCCTGATCGGGCTGGCCTTCAAGATGGGCAGCGACCGTTTCCAGTGGTTCGCCGATGACAGGCCGGACAAGATGCAGCAGATCTTCCTGATGGCCCAGTTGTACAAGTTGATGTTGCGCGTGGTGGTGGTCACCTCCATTGCCATCCTGGTGGTGCAGGTGGAGGAATTGATGGGCCGCCGCATGTTCGTAGGGTTCCTGCTGGGGCGGTACGAAAGGCCCGTTGCAGAAGAGCGCGTGGTGCTCACCATGGACCTGGTGGGCAGCACCGGATCGGCCGAACGCATGGGCGACCTGCGCTACTTCAGGTTCGTGAACACCACCTACTCGCTCATGACCGATGCCGTGCTGCGCAACGAGGCGGACATCCACAAATACGTGGGTGATGAGGTGATCTTCACCTGGCCCATGCACATCGGCGTACGTTACGAGAATTGCATGGATCTCTTCTTCGACATCCAGGAGCGCATCGCGCAGCATGCCGACGTGTTGAAAGGCGAGTTCGGCACGGTGCCACAATTCCGTGCGGCGCTCCACGGTGGCCGCGTGATCTCGGCGCAAGTGGGGCATACCAAGCGCTCGCTGGAACTTAGCGGCGACGTGATGAACAGCGTCTCCCGCATGTTGGGCGTGGCGAAGGACATGAAGGTGGATCTGCTCGTGAGCGCGGAGATGCTGGCCCGGTTGCCTGATGCGCACCAACGCTTCAAGATCGGACCGGAGAACGTGGTGCCGGTGAAAGGTCGCAAGCGCGAAGTGCGCGTGCACAGCGTAGAACGCACCCATAAAGGATGAACGCGATACGGACCTGGATGTTCCCGATCGCGCTGGTGAAGGGTGCCCTGTCCCTTGCACAGGTGGTCCCCTTCGTGAGCGACCTGGACCGCACCATGGTGTTCGCAGGCAAGCGTTTCACCGAAGCCGATGCACGCCCAGCGCAACGGATGCACGCCCTCAGTGATGCGCTCTTGTACGTGGACCATGGCGGTGCATTGTGTTTGTACGCGTTGGAGGCACGCAGTCCCGTGGTTCTTGAACGAAGTGCGGTGGACGAACTGCAGGTGAGCGGCGACCGGGTCGCATGGCGCAAGGCCGATACCTTGAGCATCCTTCGTGGCGGTCGTGGCCAGCGCATCGCCACGGGGGTGCAACGCTTCCGTGTTTCGGACAGTCTGGTCGTTTTCATCGATAGTATCGAGCACGAGCTTGCCGTTCACTGGCGTGGGCAGCGGATCGTACTGGCCACGGTGCAACAAGGCTCCGAAGCGCCCCAATGGAACCAGGGATCCAATACGGTCACGTTCTATGATCGTTCGCGCCGCAGCGTTTTCCTGTTCCAACAGGGCGTCGTGCGCACGCTTACCAACAGCACGGATGTCGGCATCGCGGTGAACGGTGACGATATCGTCGGGTATTGGGACGATGTGCTGGATGAGTTCAAGGGTGAAGCTGGAGCAGCGCCGGTGCGTTTGTCCGGTATGAAACCCATAACAGCGCAGGCAGGGAATGGCATCATCGCTTTTTTGGACGGCACGGTGAAGTTGAAGGCCTGGAAGGGGAGTGAGGTGCTGCAGCTCACGGATTCCATGCCGGCGCAGTATTGGGTGAAGGATCGCGTGCTGCTCTACCTGTGGGCAGGGCAATTGATGTGCTTGACCGAGGCGGGCCCCATGGCCGTTGAAGAGTACGTACCCGAGCACTGGCAGGTGAGCGGCGACCTGCTGGTGTACCTGGACCTCGATCGGAGGATCCGTGGTATCCGAGGAGATGGGGAACGTGTTCGTTTCGGCAACGAAGCAGGCATCGACGGTTTCCAGCTCTTCGGTGATGCGGTGCTCTACCGCAGCCCGGCCGGTCCCATCACCATCGCCACCGAAAGGCGCAGCTACATCTTCTGAAGGGGTGCTTCGCCCGGTGCGGCGGATGCTTCGGTGTTCGCGTCATGCACCAACGTCCACAGCCGGATCGCGGTGCGCTTTCCTTTCAGTTCCGTACTGCCGATCTCGCGCAAGCGATAATTCGATGGTAACCGGAGCACCTCCACCAGGTCCTGCGAGATGAGGTTGTCCACCCCGTGGGCATTGCATTGGTTCTGGATGTGGGCCGCGGTGTTCACCACATCACCACTGTAGATGCGCTCCTTCTTCACGAGCCCTACTTCACCGGTGGTCACGGGCCCATAGTGGAACCCTGCTTTGAAGATGGGCGCCAGACCATAGCGCGCTTCGTAGTGGGCGCCACGTGCTTTCAACTTGCGGCTGATGTTGAGGAAGCAGCGGATGCACCGTTGCCGCCCCACACCTCGCCGCAACGACCAGCTCACGCTGATCTCGTCGCCCACGTACTGGTAGATCTCGCCGCGCGAATACAGGATCGGGTCGGTGATGTCGGCATAAAGCTCATTGAGCAACTGGAAGTACTTCACGTGCCCCAACCGCTCGGCGATGGCCGTGGACGAACGCATGTCCAGGAACATGAAAATGCGCATCTCCTGTCGTGGCTTGTGATAGAAGCCGGTGAGGTAGTTGATCCCTCCGTTGCCATACTGGTCGTTCAGGCGGACCATCAACATGGTGCCGCCCATCAACAAGAGCCAGTAGAGGTAGGTGCCCAGGAATTGCAGCGAGAAGAAGCGCTCGCCGAGAAGACGAGCGAAGTCCGGCGATTGTTGACGATGGGCCGGAACAACGGCGCTGAGCACGACCACGATCGCGAGTAACAGAAGCGCCATGACACCGACCGCTTTGGTGTAGGGCAGCTTTCTCCAGCGGTCGCGGAGAACGAAGATGTACAAAGCCCCGCCCGATAGTCCGGCGAGGAGGCTGGTCAGGAAGCGCTCATCCAACCGGTCGCGCAGCAGGCTGGGGTATCCGTTCTTCTCCAAGGCATCGTGCTCGAAGAGCGCCGCCAGGCACCCCAACAGCACCCATACCGCCGTTATGCGCAGCACGCGCTGTACGCGCAGCCTGGTTCTAAGTATCCGTTCGTTGGCCAAGGGCGGCGAAGATATCCGCGCAGCTCCATCGGAATGTTAAGGTGCGGAAGGGGAGCCGTCCTGCACCTTCTTGCGTTCCAACGGCCAGAACACCGTGTAGTAGATGGCCAGTAGTGCCAGGCCGCTCAGGAAGAAGGCTTGGGCGATGGCGTGCCCTTGAGCGTTGAAGAAGAAGTCCTCTATCATCCAAGTGGAGTTGGCCAGGATCCACAAGATGACGGCGCACGCATGGAAGAGCTCACTACGGTCCCGACGACTTTCCCAGGCGATGAGAACGGCCACCAGCACGGTCGGGAGCACCATCACCAGCCCCAGTAGCTTGTATTCCATCAACCAGGACAGGTCCTTGAACAGCCACAGGATCACGTGGAGGTTCTCATGCACACGTACGGGAGGGAGCTTCATCAACAATAGCCTTTGCACAAAGGTGCGCGGAACTGTATTCGGGGCGTTCCGTGGACGGATAACTTTCGACCATGCGAAAGCGGGGGAGCATCGTGGCCCTTCTTGTGATGGTGTTGGCCCCGCTGTCCGGTCAAGCTTTCTACATCCGCTTGCACGGGTTGGTCACCGAGCATTTCACGGGTGATGCGATGAAAGGGGTGCAGGTGCGTTTGGTGAAGGATAGCGTGGACCGCGAGACCATCATCACCACGGGCAACGGCAAGTACGAACTGTTCCTGGAGCGCGGCTACGACTATCAGGTCTGGTTCCACCGTGCCGATCTGGTGACGAAACACGTGATCATCGATGCGCGGCAGATCCCACTGTTCCCGGATGTGCCGTTCTACGATATGGATCTGCAGATGACCATGTTCACGTGGTTCGACGGCTACGATTTCGAGTTGTTCGCCCAACCTGTGGCAAGGGCGGAATACAGGCACAGCGTGCGTAACCTGAACTGGGACGTGGACCATACCACGGCCTTTCAAGCCAAAGCGGGCCGGTTCATGGTCCATTACGAACGAGAGGTCGCCACGCGCGCCAAGAAGGCGACCATGACGGCCAGCACCACGAAGCGAGGCCGCCGGAAACGTGTGGTCGATTTCTGAGGGGCCCTCGTCCCGGTGGCAGGTACTCAGGAGCGGAAGCGTTGCACAAGGCCGATGCACTCCCGGGCTTCTCGCGCATCGTGTACGCGGAGTATGGAGGCGCCGTTGAGCAATGCGAGGGTGTTCAGCACCGAAGTGCCGTTCAATGCTTCGGCTGGTGTAGTGCCGAGTACTTCGTTGATCATCCGTTTGCGCGAAACGCCGACCAGCACGGGCGTGCCCAGCGCCACGATGCGGCCGAGCCCGCTGAGGAGCGCATAATTGTGCGTGGTATCCTTCCCGAACCCGAACCCCGGATCCAGGATCACGTCGGCGATACCGGCTTCGCGCGCGGCGTTCAGTCGTTCGCTCAGGTAACGTGTCACTTCCGCGGCCACATCCATGTAATGAGGCGCCTCTTGCATGGTCGCAGGCGTTCCCTGCATGTGCATGGCGACGTAAGGCACTCCCATCGCCGCCACGGTGTCCAGCATGGCATCATCCAGCGCTCCCGCGCCGATATCGTTCACGAGGCCCGCGCCATGCGCCACCGCTTCGCGCGCCACCGAGGCACGCCAAGTGTCCACGCTGATCAATGCTTCCGGGAACCGCCGGTGCACCGCATCGATCACCGGAAGTACGCGGTGCAACTCCTCTTCCGCGGAACCTTGCGCACTTCCGGGTCGTGAGCTTTGACCGCCGATATCAAGTATCGACGCACCTTCATGCAGCATGCGTTCGGCCAGCGCGAGCGCACGCTCCGCGTTCACGCGGCTGCCTGCATGGAACGAATCGGGCGTGGCATTGATGATCCCCATCACCGCAGGGAGCGAAGGGGAGTAGAGGCGTTCCTTGATCCGCCAGGTGCTTTGCATCGGTGCGAAGTTGCACAGTGCACCGCGATCGCCGACTACCTTCGCCCACCGATGGAACGAACGCTGGCGCAGTACGATGCCGTGGTGAGCGAGTGCATGGCCCTCTTCGCGAAGAAGGCGCACGACTATGGCACGGCGTGGCGCATCCTTCGTGTTCCCAGCCTCACGGATCAGATCCTGATCAAGGCGCAGCGGATACGCACATTGCAGGAGGTGGGTGAGAGCAAAGTGGGTGAGGGCGTCCGCCCGGAGTTGATCGGTATCATCAACTACGCCGCCATGGCCTTGGTGCAGATGGACCTGGGCATCGTGGATACCCCCGATCTGGAAGCTGAACGTGCCACACGGGAGGTAGGTGCTCGCATCCGACAGGCCCGCGACCTGATGGAACGCAAGAACCACGACTACGGCGAGGCGTGGCGCAGTATGCGCGTCAGTTCGCTGGTGGATCTCATCCTCATGAAGCTGTTGCGCATCAAGCAGATCGAGGACAACAAGGGCAACACGCTCGTTAGCGAAGGCATCGATGCCGGTTTCCTGGACATCGTGAACTACGCCGTCTTCGCCATGATCCAACTGGAGGCCGGGCACTAGCGGCTTCGGTCCTGCCGCTCTTCCATCTTCGCGAGCTCAGCGCACGTCATCGTTCCTTCTCTGGCTACGAGCTTCGTCGGTCGACCATTCGGGGGCGACTGTGCATGCTTTCGTGCAACGTTGGCGGTCAAGGGCCACCTCATCAACTTTCAACGGTGGATAACTACGGCCCATTCCAAGGCATCGCGGCTTGATCACGCTGGATCGCGATCCTAGTTTCGCCTCCCCGATAACGTCGGCTTACCACGACGCCCATGCGGAACTTGATCACGGCGATACTCGCTGCGGCTGCCTTGTCCTGTACAGCGGCCGAACTCCGTCTCCACGGCGAAGTGACCGATCATGTTACGCGTGCGCCCCTGGGTGAAGTGCTGGTGCGCGTGTACCGCGATGGTGTGAAAGAGCGCAGCTTCACCACGGGGGCGACAGGGAAGTACAACGTCGATCTGGAGCGCGGCGGCGATTATGTCATCCGTTTCAGTCTGCCTGGGCATGTCACCAAGTGCTACGCGGTGAATACCGAAGGCCCCGTGTGGGAAGGTGACCGGCGTGAGGTCTCCGTGGATGTGGAGATGACCCTGTTCGAGCGCGTGGCCGACCTGGACCTGTCGTTCTTCGATATGCCGATGGGCATGGCGCGTTTCTGTCCCACCACGGGATTGTTGAAGTGGGACGCTGGTTACGAGGAGCGTATCCGTCCGGAGGTGGAGCGCCTGATGGCCGAGGTGCGGTCGCGTAAACAGGCCATGCAGCCTGTTGCCGCCGAGGCGGTGCGCTGAGCGCTGTCCACGATCCACTCTTGCAAAAGGCTTGTTAATGCGGGCGGTAGTGCCTTGCGGAGCCGTCTACTTTCGCCGCACGCGTTCCGCACCAGCGGCGTGTCGCCATCACCATGCGCATCCTTCTGCTCGTCTCGCGGCTCATCGTCGGTTCGCTCTTCATCGTAAGTGGTCTCATCAAAGCGAACGACCCGCTGGGCTTTTCCTACAAGTTGGAAGAGTACTTCGCCGAGAGCGCGTTGAACATGCCCTTCCTGGAGCCGTTCTCCTTGTTGCTGGGTTCGCTCGCCTGCATCGCCGAGATCGTACTGGGCTTCGCGGTCCTCTTCGGTGGGCGTATGAAGCTCGCTACGTGGGCACTGCTCATTCTCACCCTCTTCTTCGGCTGGCTCACCGCCTACACGGCCACCTGCGACCCGTTCGATGTGTACACCGTCATGGTGAACGGCCAGCCTGTTGAGCATAGTGTGACCTGCGTTACCGACTGCGGTTGTTTCGGCGATGCGATGAAAGGATCCATCGGCCGCAGCCTTACACCGTGGGAGAGCTTCAGCAAGGACATGATCCTGCTGGTGTTCATCATTCCGCTCTTCATCTTCCGCAAGCGTATCGCGTTCAACACCACCGCTGATGACAAGGTGCTTCTGCCCATCGGCTTGCTCATGGTCGCTGTATGGAGTTACATCTTCACCTGGTATGGACCTGTCTGGTTCACCCTGCTCGGTTTCGGGGGCTATCTCCTCATCAAGCGTTCCGTACAGGGGCCGAGGGCTGAATGGCTGACGGCCGCTTGGATCACGGTGCTGTCCATCATCTTCACCTGGTACAACTACGCACACCTCCCCATGCGCGACTACCGCCCGTATGCCGTGGGCAAGAGCATCAGCGAGCAGATGGCGGCTGCTAAACCACCGGTGAACAGGACGTTCGTGAGCTACCGCAACAAGACCACCGGCGAGGTGAAGGAGTATGACACCGCACAGCCCTACCCGTGGGATGATGAGAACTTCGAGAACGTGCCCAACAGCACGCGTGTGGAGGAGATCGAGCCGGGCATACCATCACAAGTCCAGGACTTCCGCTTGGTGGATGTGGAGAACTACGACCAGACACAGGCCATCCTGAGCGAACCCACACCGATCCTGCTGGTGATGATGTACGATGTGAAGAAGACCGACCGCTCATGCCTCGGCAGCATCAAGGCGCTGGCGGCGGAAGCCTACAAGAACAACTGGTACGTCTACGGCGTCACGGCCAACGACTTCAGTACGGTGGAGGACTTCCGCCACGCGGAACAGCTGCCGTTCGAGATGCTCCAGTGCGACGAGAAGACCATCAAGACGGCCATCCGCAGCAATCCAGGGGTGATCCTCTTGAAAGAAGGCACAGTGAAAGGGAACTGGCACTGCAACGATGTTCCCGACTACGCTACCGTGTCCGGGTTGGTGAAGTAGCGGCACTATCTTCGAAGGCCTTACGCCCACCATGAGGATACTACCACCGTTCCTTCTCACGCTCACGCTGGGTATGGCCAGCTTGGCCACAGGCCAGACGACACCGCCGAAGAACGACCTCATGCTGTTCGGCATCGTGGACGATCAGAAGAGCGGCGATGCCATGCAGAACGCGTGTGTACGGGTCTTCACCGATTCCATCGCCGGCGATTCCGTCTTCACCGATGCCATGGGCAAGTACCAGGTCTTCGTAGCGCTCGGCAGCAAGCATCGGCTGGCCTACTCGGCGGAGGGGCATCACCGCAAGGTGGTGGAGGTGGATGCGAGCGCCGAAATGGACGCGGCGGCCCGAACACAGGAGTGGAACATACGCATCGACATCAGCCTGATGCCCGCCGAGGTTCAACTACCGGATGAATTGCTGGATACCCCCATCGGCATGGCTGCCTGGCAGCCGGCCATGCGCGAGTTCCAATGGGACGGACCCTACACCGAGCGGTACAAGCAGCGCTTCAAACAGGCGGTGAAGGAGGCCGGGAAAAAGTAATGCGTCAACGGGTGGCTCTCTTGGTTCGAAGTTCGTCGGCCGCGTAACGCCCATCGCCGTTCAAGTCCCGATAAGTGAATGCCGAATCGGGTGTGAATTGGATGTACTCCTCTGTGATGCCATCCTGACCGAGGTCCTCATACTTCGCGATACAGCGTCCTGATCCGTCCAAAGTGTACTCAACTTCGAATCGACCATTGTGATCCTCATCGACCCAAATTGAAGCTGCGGAGCCGACATCCGCAGGGATCACCAATGAGTCATCAGCAAGATCCTCATTCCGATCGTATCCATACGAGTAGATCTTGCCGGTATTCTTCCATTTCGTCAGGTACAGATTTCGGGAACCCTCCAATTCATAGTCGAAGAAGGGGCTGTAATAAGCGTTTAGTTGTTCGCGTAGGTTCAAAGCCCAACTTGTGACAATGCTCAACACCAGCACGAGTCCGGCAATAAATATCCGCTCTGTACGCATAGTTGCCAAAGTAACAGTCAGCGCTGACACCCTTGTTGATATCGCCCGGCCTGGAGGGTCGGCTCCGCTGGGTGCTACCTGCATCTTTGTGCCATGCGCAAGATCGTAGCAGGCAATTGGAAGATGCACAAGGACCGCGAGGGGACCAAGGCATTCGTGGCGGGTTTGATGGAGTTGAGCGTGCCGGAAGGTGTGGAGGTGATCATCGCGCCGCCTTTTCCGTTCCTGGCGGCAGCGGTGGAACAGCTCGGTGGTTCAGCCATCGTGGTCGCGGCGCAGAATTGCCACCAGAAGGTGCAGGGTGCCTTCACCGGTGAAGTGAGCGCGGCCATGCTGAAGAGCATCGGGGTGAAAGCCTGCATCGTGGGCCACAGCGAACGTCGCCAGTATTTCGGTGAGACGGACACGGCCGTGGGCGAGAAGATCAGCGCGCTCCTGGAGAACGATATCACACCGATCTATTGCTGCGGTGAATTGAAGGATGAACGCGTGGCAGGCCGGCACTTCGAGGTCGTGACCGCACAGCTGAACGCCGCGTTCGCCGCACTTTCCGCCGAACAGTTGAAGCGCATCGTTGTGGCGTACGAGCCCGTATGGGCCATCGGCACCGGGCTCACCGCATCTGCGGAACAGGCGCAGGAGATGCACGCGCACATCCGCTCGTTGCTCGCTTCGTACGGTGAGGCCGTAGCTTCCAGCGTGCCCGTTCTTTACGGTGGCTCCTGCAAGCCGGACAATGCCGCGGAGCTCTTCGCCAACCCCGATGTCAACGGCGGGCTGATCGGTGGTGCCGCCCTGGATGGGAAGCAGTTCGCCGAGCTCATCCGCATCGCCGGAGCGCATTGACCGCATCCCGGGAAAGAGGAAGGCCGAAGGAAGAAGATGAAGAAGGAAGTACGCTGACCATTCGCTGATCGATCATCCGCTAATTCGCTAATTGACCGTGCCCTACACCCGCGTTTCCTTCCTTGTCGCTCCCGTCGATCCGTGGCGCGATATCCTCATGGTCGAGCTCGGTGAGCTTGGCTACGACAGTTTCGAAGAGACCATCGGCGGCTTGGACGCTTACGTGACCGATGACCTCTTCAGCGTGCCCGCCCTCAACGGCTTGTTGACCTTGCGCGATCCGCACGTCAGCGTTTCATGGGCAGTCTCCAAGCTGGAGGATCGCAATTGGAACGCCGAATGGGAGAGCAGCTTCCAACCGGTGGAAGTGGGGAAGGAAGTACGCATCCGTGCAGAGCATCATGCCTCGGCGGAAGGCTTCACCCACGAACTCGTGATAACACCGCGCATGGCTTTCGGTACGGGCCACCACGCCACCACGCGCATGGTGGTGCGGGCGATGCTCGGTCTGGATCTGGCGGACAAAAGCGTGTGCGACCTCGGTTGTGGCACCGCCGTCCTGGCCATCCTCGCCGAACGTATGGGTGCTTCCGAGGTACGCGGCATCGACATCGACGAACAGGCCGTTCTCAATGCCCGGGAGAACCTCGAACGCAACGGTTGTTCCATCACCACTGTGGAAAAGGGCGTCGCCACGGCGCTGGAAGGCCATACCTACGACTGTATCTTGGCGAACATCGAACGCAATACCCTGATCGATGCCATGCCATTGATGGCCGCGGCGCTCCGCCCCAACGGTGCGCTGTTCCTCAGTGGCTTCATCGTCGCCGACCGGCACCTGCTCGCCGCCAGTGCCCAGGCGAACGGTCTGTCGCTCGCCGAGCATATGGAAGAGGGTGAGTGGTCGTTGTTGGGCTGTCGTAAACCCGATCGTGGATGAGCATGCGTGGTGCCTATCGGATGTGTTCGAAGCTGTTGCTGGTATCGCTGGTGGCATTGTCAGCTTCGTCGCGCGCGAGTGCGCAGTCCAAACCGTTCTCCACGGACCAAGCGCTCTTCCTGCAGGAGATGACGGCCTTCATCGTGGAGGCGGACAAGAAGGAGGGAAGACCCTTCATGGAACAGGTCTTCACACCCGTATGGAACGGCCCCTATTACAGCGCCGCACAACGCATACGCATCGTGGAGGTCGCGAACTTCATGTTGAAGAAGCGCTTCGACGCATTCCCACACTTCCGCGATTACCTCGGTGCCATCGCCGCCTTTCCCAATGGTGGGCGCAGTGCCACGGAGTTCGATGCGTGGATGCAGGGCATGGACAAGCTGGTGAACAGCGGCCGCAAGCAGAACGTGGTATCGTTCATCGCCACCTGCGCCAACCTCTTCAAGGATAACACCATGTTCAGCAGTGCCAGCACCCAATGGCGCAGCAGTTCATCCAAGTTCACCTTCCAGTTCGATACCGTTCCGAAGATCGTTTTCCCCTTGGCGGATCTTGTGTGCACCGCCAAGGGCGACAGCGCCGTGATCAAGGGTACGTCTGGCACCTACCTGCCCACATTGGAACAGTGGATGGGCAAGGGGGGAAAGGTCACCTGGGAGCGTGCGGGTCTGAAGGCCGCGGCCACCTTCGCCGAGTGGGATCATGCGTACGGTATCAAGATGAAGAGCGCCACATTCGAGGTGGACAGCGTACACTTCAACGATCCGTACTTCGAGAAGACACTTTTCGGCAAGCTCACGGACAAGGTGCTCGCCAACGTGGAGGAGAAGACCGCCAGCTACCCGCGGTTCGAGAGCTATGACCGCCGGATGAAGATCCGCGACATCGCCGAGGGCATCGACTTCGAGGGCGGCTTCACCATGCAGGGTGCGAAGCTGCAAGGCTATGGTACGAAGGAGGAACCGGCCTACCTCACGTTCTACCGCGACAAACGGCCGTTCATCATCACCAGCGGCCTCACCTTCAGCATCGAACCGCAGCGCATCACCAGCGATGATGCCGCCATGAAGATGATGTTGGACAAGGACTCGCTCTATCACCCCAGCGTGAGCGTGCGTTTCCTCAAGGACAAGAAGTTGCTCTCCTTGATCAAGAAGGACGAAGGCCTGGGCAAGGCCCCGTTCTACGACACCTACCACGAGCTGGACATGTATTTCGAGACCATCACCTGGAAACAGGGGGATCCGTTGGTGCAGATGGGCAACCTGCAGGGCAGTACGCAGACGAAGGCCAGCTTCGAGAGCTTCAATTACTTCAAGGAGAAGCGCTACATGGGTATGATGGGCATCGACGCCATCCACCCGCTCGTACGCCTCAACGATTTCAGTAAACAGAACGAAGGCAGGTTCTATGCCCAGGAGTTCGCCGTGTTCAGCAAGATGCAGAAGGATGCCGTTGTGCCCATGATCATCGACATGGCGAACAAGGGTTACCTCTCCTATGATCCGGAGACGGAATGGGTGGAATCGGCGCCGCGCATGCGCCAGCACATCCTCAACAGTGCGGGTAAGCAGGACTATGATGTGTTGCAGTTCAACAGCAACAGCGACAGTGTGAACGCCACGGTGAACCTGCTCAACTACGACCTCGCCATCATGGGTGTCGCGCGGATCGTCATGAGCGATTCGCAGGACGTGAAGATCTTCCCCAGCGAGAAGCTCGTCACCGTGAAGAAGGGGCGCGACTTCACCTTCGGTGGAAGCGTACAGGCCGGTAAGCTCCAGTATTACGGCAAGGAATACTACTTCCACTACGCACCGTTCGTCATCGACCTGCTCAACGTGGACAGTGTCAGTTTCATGGCCGACAGTTTCGAGAAGAACGGAGAAGGCGTGTACACGCTGGTGCGGGTGAAGAACGTGTTGGAACAGGTCACCGGTACGCTGGAGATCGACGAGCCCAGCAACAAGAGCGGCATCCAGATGGTGAAGGCACCCGACGGGAAGATGACCGGCCGATATCCGCAATTCCCCAAGTTCAACAGCACCAAGGAGAGCTACATCTTCTACGACAAACGCACCATCCAGCGTGGGGTGTATGCGCGCGACAAGTTCTACTACCGAAGCAACCCGTTCCAGATCGACAGCCTGGACAACTTCACCAACAAGGGACTCAACTTCACGGGTACCCTGGTGAGCGGTGGCATTTTCCCGGACATCAAGGAACCCATCGGGTTGCAACCGGATTACGCCCTTGGCTTCGTGCGCAGCACGGGTGAAGCGGGACTGCCGCTCTATGGCAAGAAGGCCAAGTTCACGGCGGAGATCAGCCTCAACAGCCGTGGTCTGCAAGGCAAGGGAGAGCTCCAATACCTCACCACCACGCTCAACTCCAAATCACTGATATTCTGTCCGGACAGCACCTTGGGCCGCGCCGATACGCTCATCAACAAGTCCAGCACGGCACCGAGCAAAGTGCCCGATGTACGCGGGGCCGACCTCTTCGTTCGTTTGGAACCGGCGAAGGATGTGCTGCGCACCGAGAAGCTGAAGAAGCCCATGACCATGTACGGCGACCAGGCCTTCCTGCACGGTCGTACGGACCTGACGCCATCGGGCATGACCGGCGCCGGCCTCGTGGATTTCAAGAACGCGACACTGCGATCGGATCTCTTCCAGTTCACCACCATGCAGGTGCATGCCGATACGTCGGACTTCCGCCTCACGGAAGGGGATACCGCCAGCATCGCGTTCAAGACGGACAACGTGAACGCCACGGTGAAGCTCGACGAGCGCGTGGGTGAGTTCGTGAGCAACGGCAACGAGACCAAGGTGGAATTCCCGGTGAACCAGTACTTCTGCTACATGGACCGCTTCAAGTGGTTCATGGACCAGGGCGACATCGAGCTGGAGAGCGATCGCCAGGCGGCGGTGGGCAACGAAGACCTGCAACTCTCCGGTTCCAACTTCATCAGCATGCGCCCGGACCAGGACTCGCTCAGCTTCATGGCACCCAAGGCGCGTTACGACCTGAAGAAGCACTTGATCACCGCCAACGATGTGCAGTACATCCAGGTCGCCGATGCACTCGTGACACCGGACAGCATGCGCGTGCGCATCCGCAAGAACGCCGAGATGGACCCGCTGACCAATGCGGTGATCACGGCCAACTACGTCACCAAGCACCACCGGATCTACAACGCCACGGTAGACATCAAGGCCAAGCGGAACTACTCCGCCAAGGGTGATATCGACTACGTGGACGAGAACAAGAAGAACTTCAAGATCGTGCTCAACGAGGTCAAGGTGGATACCGGCTTCCAGACCGTTGCCCGCGGCCGCATCGACGAGAAGCAGGACTTCCAGTTGAGCCCGGCATTCGACTTCTTCGGGGACGTCATGCTCACGGCGAGCATCAAGGAGCTCACCTTCAGCGGCAGCACGCGTATCCAGCACGGATGCGAGGGACTGGCGAAGAACTGGATGAAGTTCAGCGGCGCCATCGACCCGTTGGAAGTCTTCATCCCGGTGGCCGATACGTTGTATGATGATGAAGGAGCCCTCATCGGCGCCGGCGTTCACCTCACCAGTGAGGATCCCTTCAAGGCCTACGGTACTTTCCTCAGCCGCGTGGCCGACCGAAAGGACAAGCACATCATCAGCGCCAAGGGCCTGCTCTTCTTCGACAAGGAGCGCAAGGAGTACATGATCTCCAACAAGGACAAGATCCGCAAGCGCGATCTACCGGGCGACCTCGTGAGCCTGGCGGTGGACAACTGCGTGATCCTGGGTGATGGCCGCATCTACCATGGTGTGGACCTGGGCCGCATCGACCTCACCGGCGTTGGTGGCTTGCGTTTCGAGACCGATGGAGAGAAGCTCACCACCAGTGAGGTGGTCATCGCCGACTTCTTCTTCCACGACAACGCGTTGGAGCGCATGGCCACCGAGATCCTCGCTTATCCCGAGGTGAAGCAGGTGGACATCACCAAGACCTACTACGAGAAGATGCTGCGCGAAGTGCTCGGCCTGGAACGTTCGGATAAGCTCATCAGCGAACTGAGCATCAAGGGAGAGATCAAGAAGCTGCCGGACGAGATCATGAAGCCCCTCGTGCTCGCTGACGTTAAGATGCGCTGGGACGGTCCCGAACAGAGCTGGCTCAGCGATGGCCCCATCGGCATCGCCAGCATCCTGAAGAAGCCGATCTACCGCTACGTGAAGGGCAAAGTGCACCTCGAACGCAAACGCAGCGGGGACATCATGACCATCTACCTCGCGCTGGACGACCAGACCTACTATTTCTTCCAGTACACGCGCAACTACCTTTATGCTTACAGCAGCGACGCCACGTTCAACACCATGCTCAGTGAATTGAAGGATGACAAACGCCAGCTGAGCGATGGCAAGGACCTGGCGCCGTACCAGTTCATACTCACCAACAAGAAGAAGGTCGACGACTTCCGCGAACGCTTCGGACTTTGAACCATGGACTTCCCCTGGGTGTACGGCATAGCCTCGATGGTCATCGCTTACCTGATCGGTAGCATCCCCACCAGTGTGTGGTGGGGCAAGGCGTTCTTCGGTACGGACGTGCGCGAGCATGGCAGCAGGAACGCGGGCGCCACCAACACCTTCCGCGTGCTGGGGCCCAAGGCCGGCGTTCCGGTCCTGATCATCGATATCCTCAAAGGCTTCGTGCCTGTGCGCATACTGCCCAACTTCAGCGATCTCGCCGTGGACCAAGGCCCGTGGATGTGGTTCCGCGTGGCGTTGGTAGGTGCGGCGGTGGTGGGGCACCTGTACCCGGTCTTCGCGGGCTTCAAGGGTGGCAAAGGCGTGGCCACCTCGCTCGGCGGTGTGCTCGCCGTACATCCGGGTGCGGCGGCCATCTGCGTGCTCGTGTTCGCCGTGGTGTTCCTGCTCTCGCGTTACGTCTCGTTGGGTTCGTTGTGCGCTGCGGTGGCTTTCCCGTTGGCCGTGGTGCTCATCTATCGGGAACTGAGCGCGGTGAAGATCGGCTTCGCCGTAGTGCTCTGCCTCACGGTGTTCTACACCCACCGCGAGAACATCGGCCGGTTGATCCGCGGCGAAGAGAACCGTATGTCACTCGCCGGTAGGCGCGAGCCCTCATCATGAAACAATTCGACGAGCATAGCTGTACAAGCGACCACTCTTTGTAATGACCCGACTAACGGGCATAGTGGTCTTCCTGGTGCTCTCCCTTGCAGCCTCGGCCCAAGGTGATCAACAGGTCCGTGCGAAAGCCGATGGGCTCTTCGACGAGAAGAACTACATCGATGCGCTTCCGCTTTACAGCCAGCTCGTGAGCCTCACGCCCAGCGACAGGGTGCTCAATTACCGCTTTGGCACCTGCATGCTCTTCGGCGGCGAGGATAAGGACAAGGCCATCGGTCACCTCAAGTTCGCCACGCAGGATCCATCCATCCCGGCCGATGCCTGGTACTGGCTCGGCCGCGCCTACCACCTCAACTACCAGTTCAAGGAAGCACAGGCCGCCTACCAGCGTTATCAAGGAACGGGTAGCAAGAAGGAACTGGAGGGGTTCACCGTGGCCGCGCTGGACAAGCAGTGCCGCAATGGACAGAACCTCCTGAGCAACCTGAAGGAGATCACCGTGCGCAACAAGGTGGAGGTGGATGACACCGAGTTCTTCCGCTTCTACGAGCTGGGCGACATCGGTGGCAAGATCGTCGTGTTGCCGGAAGAGTTGAAATCATCGCTGGACAAGAAGAGCAAGCAACGCACACTGGTCTACATCCCCGCAAAGGGCGGAAGCGCCATCTATTTCGGCAGCTATGGGAAGGACGGCAAGACCGGGCGGGACATCTACCGCACCGAGCTCACCACCGACGGCAAGTTCGCGCCGCCCCTTAAGCTCGCCGGGTATGTCAACACCGACCAGGATGAGGACTTCGCCTTCCTGCATCCCGATGGGAGATCGTTCTACTTCAGCAGCAAGGGCCACAACAGCATGGGTGGCTACGATGTGTTCCGTTCCGCCTACGACAAAGGCTTGGATGCTTTCGGTCCACCGGAGAACCTCGATTTCGCCGTGAACACGCCCGACGACGACGTGTTCTACATGACCGATGGCGAGAACAAGGAAGCGTGCTTCGCCAGCGGGCGCGACAGCAAACAGGGCAAGTTGCACGTCTATCGCGTCTCCACGGCGCAAGTGCCGGTGGTCATCACGGTGCTCAAGGGTACGTACGCCAGCGTGTTCGACAAGGAGGATCGCAAGGCGCACATCGTGGTGGAGGATGCCATCACCCACGAGAAAGTGGCCGATGTACGCACTGACATCAACGGCTCCTACGTGCTCTCCATCCCGCGTAGCGGACAGTTCAAGTATGCGGTGGAGTGCGGACCGAGCGGTAAGACGCATACCGGTACGATCGATGTTCCGCGTGCCACCTCGGCGCGTGCGTATCGTCAGGAACTGGAGCTCACGCGTTCCGGTGATCTGGAGAAGCTCGTGATCCGCAACTACTTCGAGGAACCCTTGGAAGAGGATATGATCGCCTTGATGATGGAGGAGATCAAGCGTCGCGCCAAGCTGGATGTGAGCACCGGACCCGAGCCCGTGGCGCAGCAGCCTGTCGTGGAGGATCCGTCCAAGGCTGATCCGCTCACCAAGGCAGGTTTCGCTGGCGATGTCACCGAGGCGCAAGCCGTGAACATGGCCAAGCAGGATGCCGCCGAGCTCGACCGTCTCGCCTACGACCTCGACGTACAGAGCAAGGAAGCGTTCGGTATCGCGGTGCAGGCGGTCACCGAGGCCGAGCGCACGGCGCGCGAAGCGGAGACGTTGGTCAACGCGGCTTCACAGGAGACCGAAGAAGCGCCGAAGAACGCCAAGATGGTGGAAGCGGCCAAGTTGCGTCAACGCTCGCGCGAGGCCAACCTGCGTGCACGTGCCGCTTTCCGCACCGGGCAGGAACTGGAGGCGGAGGAACTCACCGTGCAGCAGCGCGCCGCCACCGCGTCCAAGCTGGCCACCGATCTGGAAGGGGCCGTGAACACCAAGAAGGCCGATGCCACCTTGACGCACCTGCAAGCCCTGAAGGCCCGCCTGGACACCAAAGCCGGTCCGGATGGCGACCTCAGCATGGCTGAACGGTCACGCCGTTCGCTGGGCGACCAGGAGAAGGATGCCGCGCGCCTCTTGAACGTCGCCAATGCGAAGCGCGCCGAGGAGAACGAGTTCGCCGATCGCATCGCACGGTCCAAGAGAGAGCGTGACGAAACCAAGAGCAAAGGCCGCAAGGAAGAGCTCTCCCGTGAGATCACCCAGCAGGAGCAACAACTCGCTTACCTGCACGATGAAGTGGAAGGAGCATTCACCAAGGCGCGTGAACAGGAACGTGCCACGGCCGTGTACCGCGGTCAACATTCGTTGACGGCGCACCTGTCCACCGCTACCGAGCACGGCACGGGTACCGACCTGAACCGGGAACAGATGTCCGGCCTTGGTCAGCGCATCGCCGGCAACGATTCGCGTATCGCATCCATTCCCATCGACGAGCGGTACGATGCGCAGGTCGTTGAGAACGACCAGGTGGCTGAAGCGCGTTCGTTCAACTGGGGCGTTGGCGCGACCTCCAACGATGCCACTGCGGCATCCGTCGCGACACAAGCGTTGAAACGCGATGGGTCCAACGATGCTCAGCAGGCGGGCAGCCGCACCATCGCCGCGCCGGGCACCGAGCTGGCGCAAGGAGAGCTGCGTTCGGCCACCGTACCGGTCATCACCAACGAACGCGCCGAGGACTTGGCGAGCGCTGGTGGAGCGGTGGGGCAGCCCCTGCAGGACGGGCCCGGGACGAACCTTTCCGACGCGGCGGCCGTGGAGCCCGGAACATCACCGCAAGGGTCCGTTAGCGGAGGAGCGAACACGACTTCCGATCCCGCGAACACGGCATCGGCGAACAGCGGAGCCGCGGATCCTGATCAGGTGGGCACTCCGAGCGGCAGCAGCAACGACGCACAGAGCGCCACGGCTGATGTACCGGACGGTGCCGCTGGCGCAACGCGCACCACGGGTGATGGCGCCCTGACCGGTACGACCCGGACCGACGTTTCGAACGCGAGCAGCGATACACGCACGGCAACGAATGAAGTGCGCGGCTCCTCCGCAGCGAACGGTGGTAGCACGATCGTGGAAGGCTCCGTGAACGGAACGTCCGGTAGCGATACCGCTGGCAGCCCGACCACCGTGACCACCGGCAGCACCGAAGGATCGTCCACCGATGCGGCACAGGAACCGACCACCCCCGTTGCGGTATCAACGAACACGGTCACGGATGGCGGATCACAGGATCCAGCTACCATGGCGGTGGATGCGGTCGCAAGCCCCAACGAAGACGGTCTCAACACCTCGTCGGATGCGCTGGACACCTTCGTCCTGGAGAACGACAAAGCGGAATTGCAGCAGGCCATCGCAGCGGAGAAGAACAAGGTGCGTCGCGATAGCCTGCAGGCCCAGCTCGCTCGCGTGGACCAGCGCATCGCCGCCCAACGGCAACAGGTCATCGCCCAACAGGAGGCTCAGGATGAGCGCTCCGCCGAACTCTCCACCGAGGGCGTGGACCTGGAACGTATACCGGCCACCTTCTTCCCCGACACCAAGGAGGCGGACATCATCACGCTCGTCTATCCCGGCTACGAAGTGGACAAGGCGCGCGTTCAGGGCATCGATGATGCGCAGGCCCGCGCCGATGGCTTGAGCGGACTGGAGCTGATGCTGGCCGATAGCCTGCGCGGAGAACTGGTGCGCCAGGCCGCCGTGCTGGAACTCGCTCCGCAACAAGGGGAGCACGTACTGCCGAAGATGGAACGGTTGCGCATGATCCGTCAGCAGCACGTTCAAGAGGCGGAACGCATCATCAAGGCGCATGAAGCGGAACTGGCCCAACGGAGTGAGCAGGAGGCACCGGTCGAGCCGCTCGCCACGCGCGCGCAACGCAGTTCGTACGCGCGGGGTGAGGACCCCGTGGCCGACCGCTTCGTCTCCGTGGAGCCCGATGCGCAGGAGGTCTACGCCAGCAAACTGGAGCACCGCAGTTCCAAGGTGGATGACGCCGTCGCTTTCAAGGATGCCGACCTGGCGCGTATGACGGACCTGGACCAGCGCATCGATTCCATCGAGCGTTCCATGGACGGACTCGAGCGCAAGGAGTATGACAAACAGCGTCGCGAAGCCGATAAGCTCATCGACGAGCGCATGATCATCCGGGCCGACCTGGGCCAGCGCAGCGCCTTCCTCACCAAGGAGGAGTGGCGCACCGCCAACGATAGCATCAAGAACATCGACAAGCGATTGACCGGTGTAGGCCTGGCGCCGGATGAGAGCCTGTTGCTGATGGCGCAGAACATGCAGGCCCATGCCAAGACCCGCTTCGCGGAAGCCGAAGCGCTGCGCAAGAAGGCCGACCGCAGCGAGGATATCCTCCTTCGCGACAGTCTCTTCCGCAACGCCTACGCAACGGAATTGGAGGCGCTGGGTGAACTGGACAAGGCCATCACCGTGAAGACCTACCTCCTCGGCAGCGACTTCCAGCGTGGGGAGACCCTCGCTTACGACGAAGTGGCACGTCGCGTGTTGCACATCGTGGATGAACCCTTGCTGGCACAGGAGCGCACGGTGGAACGCACGGCGGTCAACGCCACCGAGCCCGAGCCTACCACTGGTGAGCGCACGGCGGTGACAGAGGCTGCACCGGCGGTGGAAGTGGTGAGCCGTGAGCGTGTGACCGATGCGAACGAGGCAGTGGACGCAGCGGCGGGTACCACCACCGAGGCGGCCGTTGCGGAGACCGCTATCCCGGACAACGACCGCACACCAACGCCCGCCAGCGCGACGAGCGCACCCGCGGGCACGGGTGTCATGGCCATGCCGAACAACGCCGCAGGCAACACCGAGCTCGCCCGTCGTCAGGCTGAAGAGCTCGCGGACCGTGCCGTCGCTGCGACCCCCAGCAACTCACGCCTGCCCGTGGAGCGCTACGAGAATTTCCTGCAAGCCGAGAACGTGATCCTGCAGCAAGAAGCGCTGAACCCGGAAATGGACCCGCAACTGCTCGCGGTGAAGGCCGAGCGGGCCGTGGAGAACAGCGCGGCATTGGAACAGCGTTCCCTGGAGCTGTCGGATCGTGCCACCGCTTTGGAGGACAGTGCCACCACCGCCAGGAAGCGCGACCAGGAGAAGCTCAATATCCTCGCCGCACGTGCCCGTGCCGAGAGCGATTCCTTGCACGGGGCTTCCCTCGCCATGGCAGAGGAGGCACGCGCACTGGAGATGCAGAAGCGCGATGCCGAACAGGCGAAGACCTTGCGCGATCGTTTGGTGAAGTACTACTACCTCACCAACGAGGAACAGGCCTTCGTGCTCGACAACCCCGACGAGAGCCGCTACTTCCAGGCGAGGGCTCGTGCCCTGGAGCAATACGATGCCGCTGCTGAAGCGGGATCCTCCGCCCGCATCAACCGCGAGTTGAGCGAAGTGCTGCGCAAGGAGGCCGATGCCACCCGGGTGGAAGTGGAGGCTGGCCGCATGACCAACGACGAAGGCGCCGTGAAGCGTGAGGTCCTCTACGCACGTGCCGAGGCGCTCTCCGCGCGCGCCGATTCCCTCAGTAACATCGCGGCACGCCTGCGCGGTGCTGCCAGCATCAACGAGAGCCAGGCATCGGTCATGTTGCAGGGCCAGCCCGCCGACCGCTCCACCGAGTGGATGGCGTTGGAGATGCGCACACGGCGCACCGAACCGCTTCTCGCCGATACGCGTGAACCCGCACGGCCCGTCGCCGCACCGGTTCGCTCCACCAACGATGCTGGCGCACGCGGCAACGCCTCCGGCAGCACTGCGGACAACGGTATCGTCAACGATCGCAGCGCTACATCCGGTAGTGCGGTCGCAGGTGGTGGCACGTCCGACGTGGCGGATGGCACCAACGGCGTTGGCAACGATCAACGCACCGCCGGGAATAACGACGCTCCCGCGCGCAACACGGCCAACGGCAGCGACCGAACAGCACCAACGGCTCAACCGGTGCGCAACATCGCGGCACCCTTCGGTACGGACAACGCTTCGGCTACCCCGGCGCGCCCGCGCCCCATCGTGGAGGTGGCCCCCATGCCATCCATCCCGGTGGAGTTGGTCAACGACATTTTCGTGCTGAAGCCGACCGGTGCTGATGTACCCGCCGCCCCCATCGCCATGGACGCACGGATGCCCAACGGCGTCGTCTTCAAAGTACAGATCGGTGCTTTCCGTCACGAGATCAAGGAGGAGGTGTTCAGCGACATGACACCGGTGATGGGCGAGCACACCGATAAAGGCTTCATTCGCTACACCGCAGGTCTCTTCACCGGTTTCGACCAAGCGGCCAAGGCCAAGGACAAGGTGCGGGACCGCGGCTACCGCGATGCCTTCGTGGTGGCTTACCGCGATGGCGTACGTATCCCCTTGGGTGTGGCCATGCGTGAGGCGCGTGCGGAAGCGCTCGCCGCTGGCAACACACCATCGGACAACACCACCGGCGTGGCGAACACGCTCCTTTCCACCACTGCCGGCTCCAGCACCGCCACAACGACCGTGGAGCCTGTCACCGCCGCTCGTCCGGTCGAACGCACCACGGTTAACACCGTGCTCGAACCGGTGCGCAGCGATGTGCCGGGCACGCAGCCTGCCGCAGGCCGCCCGGTGGAGGCCATGGTCGCAGCGCCCATCGTGCTTCCTGTGGCGCAGCCGCTCACCAACGAGCAGATCCTGGCCAAGTACCCGGCCACGGCGGAGGCCATCGTGGAACAGTTCGCGGCACAGCCTGAAGCGGCCGCCTATTACAACGTGCCGGGTGCGGCCCCCGCCGATCAGGTGGAGCTGATCAAGGGCTTGTTCTACACCGTGCAGGTGGGCGTGTACAGCAAACCGGTCCCGCTGGGCAAGCTCTTCAACATCACCCCGCTCAACAGCGAACGTACCGAGACCGCCAAGGTGCGCTACACCACCGGCCGCTACATGGATACCGACCAGGCGCGTACGCGGAAGGACCAGGCCGTTGCGCTGGGCGTGAAGGACGCCTTCGTCACCGCCTACCTCAATGGCAAGCGCATCCCCATGCAGGAGGCCGCAGCGCTGTTGCAGCGATTCGGACCGGCCATCCTGGCCAAGCCTTGAGCGACGTTCGCGCGGTCCGACGGAAGGCCCGTGCTTGAGCCGCCCCACCACGGCGAAGAGGTGACCACTGTGCCTTAATTTCGTCCCATGGGCGTGCGTTCCAATTATTCCCCAGAGGAGCTGCTCCTGGAAGAGGTGCTCCTCGAGACCGGACCGGGTCGAGAGATCATCCTGCACAACGACGACGTGAACACCTTCGATCACGTGATCGACTCACTCGTGGAGATCTGCGACCACGACCCCATCCAGGCCGAACAATGCGCTTGGATCGTCCACAACAACGGCAAGTGTTCGGTGAAGCGCGGCACCTACGATCAATTGGAAGCCCGCTGCCACGCCTTGCAACAACGCGGTCTCTCGGCCGTCATCCAGTGAACATGAACACGAAGGGGATCATCCTGCTGGCCGGGGTAGTAGCACTGGAAGCCTGCGCGCGCGTGCCCATCACGGGGAGGCGCCAGCTGAACCTGGTGAACGAAGGGGAGATGATGGCCATGGCCAACACGGAGTACACCGGTTTCCTCCAGGAGAACGCGCCGTTGCCCGCCTCCAACGCCGATGTCACCCGTGTGCGCACCATCGGCAACAAGCTGGCGCAGGCGGCCACCAAGTTCCTCAACGACAACAACGCCAGCGACCGCATCGCCGGTTTCGAATGGGAGTTCAACGTGGTGAACGACCCCACCGTGAACGCTTGGTGCATGCCCGGCGGCAAGGTGGTGGTGTACACCGGCATCCTTCCGGTAACACAGAACGATGAGGGCCTGGCCGTGGTGATGGGCCACGAGATCGCGCACGCCATAGCACGCCACGGCAACGAGCGCATGAGCCAGGGGCTGGCGTTGCAGGGCGCGGGCATGACCTTGGAAGTGCTCACCCAGCAGAAGCCCAGCATGGCCGGCGACCTCTTCTTGCAAAGCTTCGGCATCGGTTCCCAACTGGGGATGCTGGCTTACAGCCGCAAGCACGAGACCGAGGCCGACAAGATGGGCTTGGTGTTCATGGCCATGGCCGGATACGACCCACGCGAAGCGCCCAAGTTCTGGGAGCGCATGAGCGGCGGGGGAGGCCAGGCACCACCGGAGATCCTGAGCACGCACCCCAGCGACGAGACCCGCGTGCGCGACCTCAACGCCTACATGCCCGAGGCGATGAAGTACTACAAGCCGTAAGCACCTAGGTTTGGGCGCTGTCCCGGACCATGAAGCGCCTTTCGGAATTCACCTTCGCCATCACCGCGCTGGCACGGCCGCTCGGGTCATGGTCCCTGCGGGTGGTGAGGCGTGCGCTGCTGGTGGTCGGTACCGTGGCGGCCATCATGGTGGCACTGGCCTGCACCCGCGTTCCGTTCGATGCGCACCGGTGGCTGGGCACGGCGGCCGGTGAATGCCGGGGAGGGGTGGAGGCCATCGTCGTACTGGGCGGCAGCGGTATGCCCTCGGGTCCCGAGCTGCTGCGGCTGCACCGCGGTGCACAACTGGCCGTGCGCCATGCATCCGTGCCGGTCTTCGTGATACACCCTGATACCGCCGATGCCATGCGGCAGATGGTGCATGAACTGGTCCTGCGCGGCGTGGCCCGGGAGCGCATCACCACGCTGTCCCAGGGCGAGAACACCCGGGAGCAGGCGCTGGTCTTCGCCCGCACCGCCGCCTTGCCGCGCAGTGGTGTGGCGCTGGTCACGGCACCGGAGAACATGTACCGCAGCGTGCGCGCCTTCCGCAGGGCGGGGGTGAGCGGGGCCTGCGGCGTACCCGCATGGGAGCATGCGATGCACCACGACTTCAACTACGAGCATGCGGCCATCGGGGGAAAGGCATGGACGCCTGATGTATCGGAAAAGACCGGTCTGCGCTACACCTTCTGGAACTACCTGAAGCTGGAGATCACCTGCTTGCGCGAATACGCCGCCATAGCCTACTACCGGTCGAACGGGTGGATGTGAGCCCGGGGATCCAACGATCCATTCTTTACTTATCTTTGCAGCCTCTTTCACGGGAAGACCTACGGTCCACGGTGGAATGGTACTGCACTCGTAGCTCAATTGGATAGAGCACCTGACTACGGATCAGGAGGTTTGGGGTTCGACTCCCTACGAGTGCACAGAGACCGAACAGAAAGCGCCGCAAGGCGCTTTCTGCGTTCCTGGGGCTTGCTGCTCCGGTAGAACGGAACCCAGCCCGCTCAGCCGTACGGGAGTTCGAGCAGGCGGAGCACTGTTTCGCGGGAAGCTGGAAGTGCGGAAATTCAGTTCCGTCGACAAGGAAGTATTGTTCGTCGAACCAATTGGCTGGTGTCGTCGTAGAACGGCCCGCTTGCCAGCATGCAAGCGCGGAACTAACTCTCCCACAGATGACACCATCACCGTCCATTTCCTTCAGCTGCGGCAGCGCCAGCGTACCACCGCGCGTTGCTCCGCCGCCCCGCGCCGCACGCCTACCGTGGCTGGCCGGTGCAACGCTCCTGCTCCTGACCGTGCTCCCCCGCTTGGCCGGCGCACAGGATATCGCCGACCGCTTCAACCGCGCGGACAACAATGCGGTAGGGAACTCGTGGACGGAGATCGAAGTGGCCGCCGCCGGTGCACGCATCGTGGGCAACGAGCTGCGCCTGGCACGCACGTCCAACGCGAACAACCGCCAGTACGTCACCAAGAACACACCAGGTACCTACAGCACCACGCTCTCCGGCAACAACTGCACCCTCACCTGGGCGTTCAGCTTCCGGCAGACCGAGGACCAGGCCGAACTCTCCGGTTTCGATGCCGGTGATGATGGTATGGCCGTGGTACTGGCGGGCTCGAACGCTGACCTCACCCTCGGTACCGGTTACGCCGTGGTACTGGGCGAGGCGGGTAACACCGACGAACTGCGCCTGGTGCGCTACAACGGTGGCCTGGACGCTGACGCCAACCTGACCGACATCTTGACCGCCGGCGATTTCGCCACGGAATACCTGGACGTGCGCGTGACCTACGTGCCCAGCACCAATACCTGGAGCCTCTTCTACCGCAGCGGCGCCACCCTGTTCAACGATCCGCTCACCGCCGCCACGGCGGCCGGTTCTGCCGTTAACAACACTTACACCGGCACGGCATTGCCCATCATCGGCCTGTTGTGGAACCACGATGGCGACAATACGCAGTTCGCCGAGTTCGACAACTTCTACATCCCCAGCGGCCGCCCCACGGCACCCACGGTGACACCCGCCAGCGCCACCATCTGCAGCGCCGTGGCCACCACCCTCACCGCATCCACCGCATCCACGTCCACCACCCGTGTCACCTTCAGCAGCACAGGTGGGCCCAGCGCTGTTACCACCGCCATCAGCGACGGTTCGGTGTACCCCTGGAACATCGCCGTGAGCGGCCTGCCCACCACGGGTGTTTCCGTGGAGTCCGTCACCCTCAACGGCATCACCCACACATATCCGGATGATCTGGACATCCTGCTCCAGTCGCCCACCGGCACCAACGTCACCCTGATGTCCGACGTGGGAGCGGGAACCGACATCCTCAACTACGCTTACACCTTCATGGACGGTTCGCCGGCCATGGCCGATGCGGCCACCAACGTACCTGGTCTCTACGCCTGCACCAACGCGTCGGGTACCGCCGATGATTACCCCACCAGCCCCGGCCCCGGCAACGGCTTCACCGATGCCACGCCGTTGCTCTCCGCCTTCAGCGCCAACCCCAACGGGAACTGGAAACTCCTCATCCGCGACAACGCCGCACAGGATGCGGGTTCCGTCCTCAGCTGGAGCATCACGCTCACCTACACGTCCACCGTCACCTACAGCTGGTCGCCGGGCACGGGCCTCAACAGCACCACCACCGCGGCGGTGCAGGCCGGTCCTTCAGCTACCACCACCTACACCGTCACTGGCGGCCACTCCGCCAACGCCTGCACCCAGAACGGCACCGTTACCGTGACCACCGTGACGCCACCCACCACGGCCACCGTGGGCGGCGCCAAGACCATCTGTGCCAACGGCACCACCACCGGCCTGGGCGGTAATACGCCCAGCGTGGGTACCGGCGCCTGGAGCGTCGTGAGCGGCGGCACCGGCACCTTCAGCAGCACCAGTACGCCCAACGCCACCTTCACCCACACGGGTGGGGCGGGTCCGGTCATCGTGCGCTGGACCATCACCGGAACCGCTCCCTGTGCGGCTTCTTCGGCGGATGTCACCGTCACCATCAACCAACCGGCCTCGGCCACCATCAGCTACCCGGCCACGCCGTATTGCAACAACGCCGGTAGCATCGCGGTGAACCGCACGGGCACGGCCGGTGGCACCTACACCAGCACCGGCGGCCTTTCCCTGGACGCCAGCACGGGCGCGGTGAACGCCGGTACCAGCACGGCCGGTTCGTACACCGTTACCTACACCGTGGCCGCCTCCGGTGGCTGCCCCCAGTTCCAGACCACGGCAGGCATCACCATCACCACGTTGCCCGCCGCCACCATCAGCTACACCGGCTCGCCGTACTGCAACACCTTCGGTAGCGCCACGGTCACCCGTAGCGGTACCTCGGGCGGCACCTTCAGCGCCTCGCCGGCCGGTCTGTCCATCAACAGCGGCACCGGTACCGTAACGCGCAACACCAGCACGCCGGGTACCTACACCGTAACGCTCACCTTCGCTGCGGCCGGTGGTTGCGCCCAGGTGCAGACCACCGCCAGCATCACCATCACGGCCAATCCCTCGGCCAACATCGCCTATCCGTTCGCCTCGTACTGCCAGACGGCCGGTACCGTGAACGTGAACCTCACCGGCACCACGGGCGGCACCTACACCGCCTCGCCCGCCGGCCTTAGCATCAACAGCAGCACCGGCACCGTGGACCTCGCCCTCAGCACCACGCAGGCCTACACCGTTACCTACACGGTGGCCGCCGCCGGTGGTTGCGCCCAGTTCCAGACCACCACGGGCCTCACCATCACCGCACCGCCCAACCGCTACCACGATACCGATGGCGACGGCTTCGGTGACCCCAACGACTTCATCGCCTCCTGCACACCGGTGATCGGCTACGTATCCGACAACACGGACGATTGCCCCACGCTCGCCGGCAAACAGGGCGATAGCTGCAACGACGGCAACGCCAACACCACGGGCGACATCATTACCCCGGCCTGCGTGTGCGCCGGTACCAACAGCGCCTGGTACAGCCAGGGCAACGGCACCTTCGCCGACCCCATCTGGAGCCACAACGTGAACGGTCCGGGAGCGATGGCCACCATCAACTCCGGTTCCATCGTGGTGATCAAGACCGGCCATACTGTCACCCTAGCGGGTACGCAGGACGTGTCCACCATCACCGTGCAGAACGGGGGCACCCTGGGTCTCGGTAGCGCCACCATGACCGTGCACGGCACTACCGTGCAGGTGGATGGCACGCTGAACGGTGGTACGGGCGTACTGGTGATGAGCGCCGCCACTTCAACTCTTGGTGGAAGCGGTACGGTGAATCTTTACGACCTCACCATCAACGCTTCAACGGGTGTTACTTGCAGTGCGAATGCAAGCATCCATGGCACCCTTTTGCTCAGCAACGGCGTGTTCACGGCCAGCGGTACGGTACAGCTCGCCAGCGACGCCACGGGCACCGGCCGCCTGGGTCCGGTAGCACCCACGGCCAGCTACAGCGGCAACCTGAAGGTGAACCGCTTCATCCCCGCGGGCAAGACGAATTGGCGCATGATGGGTAGCCCCGTGAGCGGCCAGACGGTGAACGAATGGAAGGACGACTTCATCACCGCCGGCTTCCCCGGTTCGCATGCCCCCAACTTCAGCAACCCCACCGGCAGCGGTATCCTGTGGCCCAGCGTGCGCTGGTACAACGAGACCAACCCCGGTGCCTCCATCAACGCCGGCCTGGTGGGTGCCACCAACGTGAGCCAGTCGCTGGCCGCCGGACAGGGCTTCGCCGCCTGGAGCGGTTCGGGCTTCACCTCCACCACGGCCTTCACCGTGGACATGACCGGTGCCCCCAACGTGGCCCAGACCGCCATCACCCTGCCCATGACCTACACCAACACCGGTGTACCGGCCACAGACGGCTGGAACATGGTGAGCAACCCGCTCCCGAGCCCCATCGCCTTCGACCTCATCGGCCGTGGCGCCAACGTGGAGGACTACATCACCTACTTCGACCCCGCCACCGGTAACAACGCCACCTACGACATCAGCCAGGGCGTGGGCACCAACGGCGGCACCAACGTGATCCAGAGCAGCCAGGCCTTCTGGCTGAAAGCCAACGGCGCGGCCGTGACCACCACCGTGGACGAGAACGACAAGGTGAGCGGCAATGGCGGCGGCTTCTTCGGCGGCTCCCAGATCCAGACCACCGACATGGTGCGCCTGCGCATCAACAGCGCCATCAACCAGTTCAGCGACGAGACCGTGGTGGTCTTCAACAACGGACAGCCCGGCATGGACGGCGATGATGTGCCCAAGTTCATCTTCGCCCACCCCGATGCACCGCAGATCGCCACCCAGGGCGATGGCGGCGAGCTCATCGCCATCAACGCCTACGGTGCCTACACGGTGGACATCACCATCCCCGTAACGGTGGACGTGGCCATCAGCGGCGACTACACCATCACCGCCACCGGCCTGGCCCAGAGCGGCCTTACCTGCCTGCGCCTGGAAGACCTGGAGACCAACACCGTGACCCCGCTCGTGGAAGGCACCTCCTACACCTTCACCGCCCTCAGCGGCGATGACATGGCCCAGGCGCGGTTCGTGCTGCACGCCAGCGCACCCCTGCAGCTCACCGCCACCGATGCCACCTGCCATGGCCGCGACGATGGCCACGCCAGCGTGGACCTGACCAGCACCGCCGATGTGGTGTGGAGCAGCGCCGGTGGAGCCGTGCTGCTGGAGCAGAACGCCGTCAACGGTCCCACGGGCATCGTGGCCCTGGAAGCCGGTGAATACACCGTGAGCATCACCAGCACCGAAGGGTGCGGCGCCCTCAGCACGCTCTTCACCATCGAAGAACCGGGCGATCTGGAGGTGACTGCCGTGGCCGAACCCACCAGCTGCCCCGCCACCGAGGACGGTACCATCGACGTGGAGGTGCTGGGCGGCGTGGCCCCCTACACCTTCGACTGGAGCAACAACGCCACGGGCGCCCATGTGGACGTGGCCGCCGGTACCTACACCGTGCTCATCACCGATGCCAACGGCTGCACCATGGCACCCCAGGAATACCTCGTCAGCGCGGGTGACGGCCCCTTCGCCGACATCAGCCTGGAGAGCGGCACCGTGATGGTGGGTGAGGACGTCCTCTTCGTGGGTTCCACCAGCGAAGGCGTAAGCCACACCTGGGACTTCGGCGACGGCACCACCAGCACCGAGCTGGAGCCCGTGCACAACTACACCGAACCGGGCAGCTACACCATCACCCTCACCGTGGACGATGGCAACTGCACCAACACCACCAGCCTGGTGCTCTTCGTGGAGACCACCACCAGCCTGCCCACCATCGTCGGCAGCACGCTCAACGCGTACGTCAGTGGCGACTTCATCGTGGTGGACCACAACTTCAACAGCGACCAGCCCGTCATCATCCGCGTGTTCAGCGCGGGTGGCCAGCTGGCCCAGGAGCACAAGGTGGCCGCAGCGCCTGCACGCATCACCCTGCCCACGGCCGAACTGGCCACCGGCATCTGGCTGGTGCGCGTAAGCAACGGCAACAACGCGAAGACCTTCTCGCTACCGGTAGCACACTAGGGACTCTCCCCCCGGAAGACGGCAGCCCCCGCCCCACGCATGTGGTGGCGGGGGCTGCTGCGTTCAGGGCCATGGACGGCGCCCGAACGGCGGGTCAGTGGGCAGGAACGGACCGAGAGCAGGTCCGGTACGAGCGCATGACCACTTGGTACCATGGTCCGGTGTTCGGCTGCGGTGGTAGCGGGCTGCGTTGCTCCCGAATGGTCTTCAAGCGTTTCGGGCTGATGACGCACAAGCCCTTACCGCACCGTGCTATCAATGCATCGCGCCGTGAAGTCAAAGCACCACGCCGTGAAGTCAAAGCACTGCGCTGTGATGTCAAAGCACTGCGCTGTGATGTCAAAGCATCGCGCCGCGATGTCAATGCACCACGCTGTGATGTCAATGTAACACGCTGTGATGTCAATGCACCACGCCGTGATGTCAATGTACCACGCCGTGATGTCAATGCACCACGCCGTGATGTCAATGCACCACGCCGTGATGTCAATGCACCGCGCCGTGATGTCAATGCACCGCGCCGTGATGTCAATGCACCACGCCGTGATGTCAATGCACCGAGCCGTGATGTCAATGCACCGAGCCGTGATGTCAATGCACCGAGCCGTGATGTCAATGCACCGAGCCGTGATGTCAATGCACCGAGCCGTGATGTCAATGC
>JAEUTA010000026.1 GCA_016788205.1 Flavobacteriales bacterium
GTGTGTCCGTCCGGCTGGTGCGTGTGTTTGGTGGCCCGCCGGGGCCGGCGGGGGGGTGGGGGCGCCCGCGCGCCCCCCCCCCAACTCTCACCTCCAGTAATGATCGGCCGAACTTCGGGAAAGCCTACACCCATGTATTGCGTTTCCGGGTCAGTACCTGCGTTCCCGCCCATTTTCCAATCGCTACTCTCCGGCTGCTCTAGAGCGATGGCTACCCTCTCGACACAGCCGTTCGCGTCTGTTACGGTTACCTCATAGGATTTGGCTCCCAGGCTTGTACGATCTTGCGTAGTGATGTTCGCATCTTGCCAGAAATAACTGTACGGTGGAGTGCCTTTCTCCACTTGGACGTCAATACTTCCATTAAAGCAATCAAAACAACTAATGTTCTTCCCGTTCGGATAGACCAACGGGTCTGCGAAAACCTTCAGGGGCTCAGGCTCGGTTAGCGTAATTTCAACTTGACGCTCCTCGCCAGTTGCATCCTTTACATTTAACGCGTAGTACCCTGCCGCGAGTTGTCCAATGTTCGGAGTCATAGCTCCATTGGACCACTTGTACACGTAGGGTGCCGTCCCCCCACCACAGTGCTAGTAATAGTACCTTCCTTCTTCCCGAAGCAAGTCACATTACTTCCGTTGTACATTCCTCCGGACAGAGTTACAGCGAACTGCTGAGCGCGAACGGATGTAATGGAAACTAGCGCTAGAATACAAAGAGCGAGGCGACAACGACACATTGTGACGGAATTGGTGACCGCAATGTCCGTTCAAGGGGGTCTAGTTAGTATTCCTCCATAGGGTTCAACTGTGAACAACTTATGAACCATCTCAGGTATGCGGTCTGCTCAACTCCCCAACTTGGGATTATCGCGGTGGCGGCCCGCATCCCGCTGCGTCCTCTTCTCCATCCCTTTCGTCCATGCGCCTTGCAGATCGGTACCGGTCTGGTTCGCGAGACAGAGCACGACGAACAGCACATCAGCCAACTCCTCTCCCAGGTCCCTACCCTTATCGCTCTCCTTCTCGCTCTGCTGACCATAGCGCCGGGCCATGATGCGGGCCACTTCCCCCACCTCCTCACTGAGCATGGCCATGTTGGTCAGTGGTTCGAAATAGCGCACTCCCGTGGTACTGATCCAGCCGTCCACTTCGGCCTGTAACTCACCTATCGCTTCTTTCCTTTCCATCATTCGCGTAGTTTGCTGTCCATGATGATGGTGACAGGACCATCGTTGATCAGGTGCACCTGCATGTCCGCCCCGAACTCCCCCGAGCGTACCGGTCTGCCGAGCAGCTCGCCCAAGCGCTGCTTGGCGCGCAGGTAGAGGGGCGTGGCTTCTTCCGGACGCGCGGCACGGAGGTAACTGGGGCGATTCCCCTTTACCGTGCTGGCCTGGAGGGTGAACTGGCTTACCAGGAGCACGTCACCATGTACCTGCTGCACGTCGAGGTTCATCACACCGGCTTCATCCGGGAAGATGCGCAAGCGGATGATCTTTCCACAGAGCCATTCCAGGTCGTCCGCTGCATCACCAACCTCCACCCCGAGCAGCACCAGCAGACCTGTGTTGATGTGCGAACGTCGCTCGCCGCCGATGTCGACCGCGGCCTCGCTGACCCGTTGCACCACGGCCCGCATCAGTAGCCGTTGCGTTGGAACCACTCCTGCATGCGCTGCAATTTCTCGGCATCCGTGCCTTTGCCCTGCACGGCATCACGGTAGGTACCGTACATGGGGTTGGGTAGCAGCACGAAGTACTTGGAAAGGCTGTCGGCCATGGCGTCCACGGTGGCCTTGCCGTCCTTCACGCTGCGGTCCTTGAACCGTTCATCGAAGTCACGGAGCTGATCGCCGACGAGCAGTACCACATCGTGCGTAGCACGCACCCGGGCGCGCCGCTCGGTCTTGTCGCTGGTGCCCTCCATCAGCAGCAGGTGCGCTTCATCGGCGAAGGGGAAGCCGGCATCGGCCAGGTTCTTCAAGGTGCTGGCGCGTTCGCGCACATCGCGGTTCGTGATGTAGAACACCTCGCACGATGCCTCCTTCGCCATCAGCAGGAATTCCAGCGCCCCGGGCGATGGCTTCGCGCTCGCCTTGTCGGTCCAGACCTTCCACTCCGCTTGGTCGAAGGTGCGACCGCTCTTCACCGTCTCCACCTGGTAGGGGCTGTTGTCCAGCACGGTCTCGTCGATGTCCACGATCACTGCCATGGGCCGGCGCGTTTCGTTGTCGCGGTATGCCTTGGCTCGCTCCACCACGTTCCACATCATCCTGGTCAGCGCCTGTTGGTAAGCTTGCTTGTAGATCCAGTAGGCTTCGGCACTGGCGTTCTGCCACAAGACCGCATCGCTCCCCATCCTTGAGAGTTCGCGTACGGCATCCGTTGGAACGGCACTGGCTGGAGCAGCAGGAGCAGTTGTGGTCTTCGTTCCGGTACAGGCGACGATGGCCGTGGCCAGAAGCAGCAAAGTGGTGCTACGCATGATGGTTGGATCCTAATCGGTGCGGTAGGGGGTTTCGTCCTCCACCCCGTTCAACATGTCAAGATAACTTCTGTAACGGCTGGCGGCGATCACCTCTTCTTCCACCGCCTTGCGGATGGCGCAACCGGGCTCATCCTTATGCAGGCAATCGTTGAAACGGCAGTCGCCTTTCAAACGGAACATCTCGGGGAACTGGTCACCGATGTGAGCGGCATCCAGATCCACGAGGCCGAAGCCTTTGATGCCGGGCGTATCGATGATGAACGTGGGTTTCGCAACGCCCACTTCGGACCTGAGCTCGTACATCTCCGCATTGGTGGTGGTGTGCTGGCCCTTCTGGCTGGACTCGCTGATCTCCAACGTGAACAGGTCCAGCTCCGGATCGATGGCGTTGATCAAGGTGCTCTTACCCACGCCGCTGTGCCCGGCGACGAGCGTGACCTTCCCGGCGAGCATCTCCTTCACTTCCTTCACCCCTTTGCCCTTCAGCGCAGCGGTCATCACCACGCGGTAGCCCGCTTCCTGATAGGTGTCCACCACTTCGAACAACTGTTCCTGCTCTTCCTCGTCCAAATCGTCCACCTTGTTCACGAGGATCACGGCCGGTACCTGATAGGTCTCCGCCGTTACCAGCATACGATCGATGAACCCGTACGACGTGCGTGGACGGGCCACGGTGACCAACACGAACAATTGATCGAGGTTCGCCGCGATCACATGTTTGTGATGTGAGAGATTGACGCTCTTGCGCACCAAGTAGTTCGTACGGTCGTGCAACTCGGTGATGGAGCCCACCTCTTCGCCGATGGTGTGTGCGGTGTATTCCACACGATCACCTACCGCCACCGGGTTGGTGCTCTTCCAGCCCTTGATACGGAGGTTACCCCGGGCCACACAATCGTGCAGCGAGCCATCCTCCCCGCGGACCAGGTAACGGCTGCCGGTGGACCGCATGATGAGACCGGTGGGCATGGCGCAAAGATGGGGCGGCGCCGTGCTCATACTTCCACTGATGGCGGCCACGTTACTTTCGCACCGCTCATGTCGATCACCGTTAACGGCATATCCAAGCTCTACGGCGCCCAGAAGGCGCTGGACAATGTCTCGTTCACCGTGGGCTCCGGCGAGGTGGTCGGCTTCCTGGGCCCGAACGGAGCGGGTAAGAGCACGATGATGAAGATCCTCACCTGCTTCATCCCTCCCAGCAATGGGACGGCTATGGTGTGTGGCTTCGACACCGGAAAGGAAAGCCTGAAGGTGAGACGCAACGTGGGTTATCTGCCTGAGCACAACCCGCTGTACCTGGACCTGTACGTGAAGGAATACCTCGATCTGGTGGCCGGGTTGCACGGGATGAAGGACCGGGCACCGCGCGTGAAGGAGATGATCGAACAGGTCGGCCTGGGACCTGAACAACACAAGCGCATCGGGGCGCTCAGCAAGGGTTATCGCCAACGCGTTGGGCTTGCCCAGGCCATGATCCACGATCCCGAAGTGCTGATCCTGGATGAGCCCACCAGTGGTCTTGACCCCAATCAGTTAGTGGATGTGCGTGCGCTGATCAAGCGGATCGGCGAGAAGAAGACGGTGATGCTGAGCACCCACATCATGCAGGAGGTGGAGGCTATCTGCGACCGGGTGATCATCATCGACAAAGGCAAGCTGGTGGCGGATGATAAGTCGAGCGTGCTCCGCAGCGGTACACAGCAACGTGAGGCCGTGGAAGTGGAGTTCGATCGCGACGTGCAGGCCAATCTCCTCGCGAACATCCCGGGCGTGCTACATGCCCAACGCAAGGAGGGTCACCTATGGATCATCGCGCATGATGCCAGCATGGACGTGCGCCCGGCCCTTTTCCGGTTCGCGGTCGATCAGGGTCTCCAGGTGCTGGGCATGCAGAAGAGCGAACGTGGATTGGAGGAGGTCTTCAAGGAACTGACGCGCCGCGGCTGATCGCATGACCGCCGAGCGCACCGAACGCCTGTTGCACTGGGGTATCCTGGCGGCGTTCTTCGTCAACGCGTTGTGGGTCATCTGGATCCCGAGCTTTCCTACGCTGGATGGGTGGTCGCACCTGCACACGGCGCGCATGTTGTTCGATGGCCCGCCAGAGGGCGTGTTCTGTGCGAACCCGGATATCGTCCCCAACCGGGTGGGGCATCTTGTGCTCGGGCTGCTCACTCGGGTCTTCGCACCGCTGGTCGCCGAACGCGTCTTCCTCGCTTTGCTGCTCTTTGGCATCGGTGGTGGCGCCTACGGTTTGATGCGCGCGTTCGGTGGGCGATCGCCGTTGATCCTGCTCGTGCTGCCGTTCACCGTGAATTTCATGCTCGTGCTAGGCTTCCACAACTACCTGCTGGGCATGGCATTGGCTTTCGCCTTCGCTGCTTGGTGGGTATCGCGCAGCGCATGTTCGTGGTGGACCCTGGCAGGGCATTCGATCGCCGCTGTGATCCTGTTCTACACACATACGACCGCCTTGGTGCTCTACTTCATGATCACCGGTGCACATGAACTCTCCCTGATGCTGGGGTACCATGCGCGCGCAGCAACTGGAGCGCTGGGTGGTCGATGGAAGTGTCCCCTGCTCTATGTCTTGAGCAGCATGCCCGCCTTGATGCTCTTCTCGGTGTTCAGCGCTGCGCATCCGAACGAATGGGGCGCAGCGGACCAACAGAACAACCTGCGCGAACTTTTCAACCTGCGCAGCTTGCTGCTCTACCATTTCGAGAAGGAAGAGAAGTTCCTTTACGCCCTGAAGGTGCTGCTCGTGGCGTGCGGCTCGCTGGCGGTGGTCATGCGGCTCCGCGAAAAGGAAGGAAGGCGCCTGTTGCATGCCGATGTACCGCTCCTGGTGGGCGCAGCCATGCTCGTGCTCTACTTCATACTACCTGATTCCGCCGGTTATGCGAGCTACATTTCCGTACGCACGCAGTGGATGGCGTTGGTCCTGTTCATCATCGGCATCGCCTTGCAGCGCATGCCTCCTGCGGCCCTTGTGGTGCCCGTGGTCATGCTGCTGCTGGTCCATTCGGCACGGAACGGGCATATCAGCGAGCACATGGCCCCACTGGCCGGGAAGCGTGAACTCCTGGTCGATGTTGCGAGACGGTTGCCCGCGGGTAGTGTCGTGCTTCCCATATCAACAGAGGACAATTGGCTGCTCGGGCATTCTGCATCGCTTCTGGCCACGGAGCGACCGTTAGTTCTGCTGGACAACTATGAGACCACGATGGACTACTTCCCTTTGGTGTTGTGCCCCGGCCTACCCAGCGTGATCCGCGACCACATCGCTGCGCATGACCGGTGCTTGGGCCGACTGGCGGATCACCTCGAAAAAGGAACAGCTCCGACCGTTGACCACATCGTGATCATCGGTCAGAGCTGGGACCCGAGTTCCTGTTCGGCACAAAGCCTGAACGGGCCGCTGGCGCGATACTTCAAGCCCGGCTACGCGAACGAATACGTGCGCGTTTACGAGCGTCGCTGAAGCTTACAGCCGATACGAAACGCCCAGGTTGAGCACGGCGATGCCGTAGCCCAACTCGGCTTGTGCACCGAACTGCTCGCTGAACCAATAGCGCGCTCCCAGGAAGCCGGTGAAACCCACGCCGCTTGCTGAACTGTAGGTGTATTTGGGATAATTCGCCGGGTAGTTGGTGTTGTCTTTGAACGTTACGCTGTTGTAGCTCAGCATAACCCCACCATACGTATCCAACTTATCGTTGCTATGCCAGTCATTGTAATGCCACGCCCCGCGTACACCGAGAATAAGGTAGTTCCAGGTCCAATCGTAGCTGTAACGCGTGGCCCCGAACACATAGTCCGTTTGCGCGGACAGGCTCTTGTAGCCGACATAGCCTCCGATGCCGAGAACGCCAGGTCCCAAGTCCGAAACGCCCTGCTCATAGGTCAAGCCCAGTGCAGGGGTCTGTGAGGAGTAGGCGCTACCAGCGGAGTAGTTCCCTCCGATGCCAACGCTGAGGCCGAGCACCTTATCGCCGACCTCGAACTGTGCGGTCGCGGTTTGAAAAAGAGCTGTTGCGCCGAAGGCGGACAGCAGAGCGAAATAGCGGACGGTACGTGTCATGGTGATCATTTGTCCTGCAAAAGTGCACGCTTCGATCCGTTCCTGCGAACCGTTCATCGCTTTATCCGGCACACACCGGATCTCTCTGAGCCACGCGCTCACTTGCCCATCCTTCAAGAACCGTTTCCTTTGCACCCTCGAATCCACAACATGCCTTACCTCTTCACCTCCGAGTCCGTCAGCGAAGGCCACCCCGACAAGGTCGCCGATCAGATCAGCGATGCCCTCATCGACAACTTCCTTGCCTTCGATCCGAGCAGCAAGGTGGCGTGCGAAACGCTGGTGACCACAGGACAGGTGGTGCTGGCTGGCGAAGTGAAGAGCAAGGCCTACCTCGATGTGCAGGAGATCGCGCGGGAGGTGATCCGCAAGATCGGCTACACCAAGAGCGAGTACATGTTCGAGGCGAACAGCTGCGGCATCTTCAGCGCCATCCACGAACAGAGCCCGGACATCAACCAGGGTGTGGAGCGCAAGAACCCCGAAGACCAAGGTGCCGGTGACCAGGGCATGATGTTCGGCTACGCCTGCCGCGACACGGACAACTACATGCCGCTGCCTCTGGAGCTGAGCCACATGTTGCTGCGCGAACTCGCCGCCATCCGCCGCGAGAAGAACAGCAAGATGCCTTACCTGCGCCCCGATGCCAAGAGCCAAGTGACGATCGAGTACGCCGACAACGGCAAGCCACTGCGCATCGACGCCATCGTGGTGAGCACCCAGCACGACGACTTCGACAAGGAGCCGGTGATGCTCGCGAAGATCAAGAAGGACATCATCGAGATCCTCGTGCCCCGCGTGATGAAACAATTGCCCAAGCGTGTGCAAGCGCTCTTCGGCAAGGACATCGCCTACCACATCAACCCCACCGGCAAGTTCGTGATCGGCGGACCGCATGGTGATACGGGCCTCACGGGTCGCAAGATCATCGTGGACACGTATGGTGGTAAGGGCGCGCACGGTGGTGGTGCCTTCAGCGGAAAAGACCCCAGCAAAGTGGACCGCAGTGCGGCCTACGCAGCCCGTCACGTGGCCAAGCACCTCGTTGCTGCTGGCGTTTGCGACGAAGTGCTGGTTCAGGTGGCCTATGCCATCGGTGTTGCCGAGCCTGTTGGTTTCTACGTGAACACCTACGGCACCAGCAAAGTGAAGATGACCGACGGCCAGATCGCGAACACCATCGCCGCCCTGCCGGAGTTCAACATGAAGCCCTATTTCATCGAGAAGCGCTTCAAACTGCGCACACCTATCTACGCGGAGACGGCCAGCTACGGACACATGGGCCGCGAGAGCAAAATGGTGGAGAAGGTGTTCAAGAGCGCAGGCAAGGAGAAGAAGGTGAAAGTGCGGCTGTTCCCTTGGGAGGATCTGAACGCAGTGGGCACCGTGAAGAAGGCCTTCAAGCTCTGATCGGCCGACCCCTCACCGACCGCACATACACAAGCCCCGGCTGGACAGGCACTTACGCCTTTTCAACCGGGGCTTGTCAGTTCGATATGATCCACTACATTTGCAGCCCATTTCCGAGGAAAGACCATGTACGCCATCGTTGATATCGCCGGCCAGCAGTTCAAAGTGACCAAGGGCCAGAAGCTGAAAGTGCACCGCCTGGAGGCTGAAGAAGGCAAGCACGTTGAATTGGACAACGTCCTCCTCGTGAGCGATGGCAAGACCATCAACGTAGGTACTCCGAAAGTGGACGGCTTCCGCATCAGTGCGAAAGTGCTCGCCCACGATAAAGGGGACAAAGTGCTGGTCTTCAAGAAGAAGCGCCGCAAGGGCTACCAGAAGATGAATGGCCACCGCCAGTACCTCACCGAGCTGTGGATCGAAGCGATCCTGGGCAAAGGCGAGAAGTTCGACGCCAGCAAGAGCACCGCTCCAGCTCCGAAAGCCGTGAAGGCCGCCGAGCCGAAAGCGAAGAAAGTGGCCGCCAAGAAGGAAGCCGCCCCCGCTAAAGCAGCCAAAAAGGCCGCTCCTGCGAAGAAAGCCGCTCCCAAGAAGGCTGCCGCCAAGAAGGCCGCTCCGAAAAAAGACGACAAGTAGTAATCAAGATCAACGCGATCCCGGGTCAGGCCCGGAATGACAGACCCCATAAGCCATGGCACACAAGAAAGGTGAAGGCAGTACCCAGAACGGTCGCGAATCGCACTCGAAGCGACTCGGCATCAAATTGTTCGGTGGTCAGGAAGCCATCGCAGGCAACATCATCGTGCGCCAGCGCGGCACCAAACACCACCCCGGCAAGAACGTGGGCATCGGTGTTGACCACACCTTGTTCGCTACCGCCGACGGCATCGTTACCTTCCAGAAGAAGCGTGGCGACCGCAGCGTAGTGAGCGTGCTTCCCGCAGAGTCGAAGAACTAAGCGTACAACGACAAGTCACGAAAGCCTCCTCGACTTGTCGGGGAGGCTTTTTCGTTGGCACGAACGCCCGAAGCCCATACCATTGGCGGCTACCTTTACCTACCACTAGACACACCTGCCGGATATGTTGGAGTTGAATTTCCTGCGCGAGCATCGTGATGAAGCCGAACAACGCTTGACCAAGCGCAACGTCGATGCAAAGACGTTGCTGGACACCGCCCGTTCGCTGGATGACGATCGCCGCAGCGCACAGACCGAACTAGATGCCCGTCTGGCCGAGATGAACGGCTTAAGCCGCACCATCGGCGAGCTGATGAAGAGCGGTAAGAAGGATGAGGCGGAAACAGCGCGTGCACGCACGACCGAGCTGAAGGCGACCACCGCTGCGCTGAAAGAGAAGTTGGACAATGCCGAAAAGGCTCTCCACGATCACCTCTGCACCATCCCGAACGCGCCGAGCGCGAAGGTGCCTGTGGGCCGCACGCCCGAGGAGAACACCGTGGTAATGGAGGAAGGCGCCAAACCCACCTTGCACGATGGCGCCAAACCACACTGGGAGTTGGCCGAGCAGTACGAGCTCTTCAGCCTGGACCTTGGCGTGAAGCTCACCGGCGCGGGCTTCCCGGTTTACAGCGGGCAAGGCGCGAAACTGCAGCGTGCGCTGATCGCCTTCTTCCTGGACAAAGCCACGGAAGCGGGCTACCGCGAGATCATCCCGCCCCACATGGTGAACGCGGACAGCGCTTTCGCCACGGGACAATTGCCGGACAAGGAAGGACAGATGTATCACGCCACCGTGGACGGGCTGTACCTGATCCCCACGGCAGAAGTGCCCATCACCAACCTCTACCGCGACGAGATCGTTGACACGGCTCACCTGCCGATCAAGATGGTGGGCTACACACCGTGCTTCCGCCGCGAAGCCGGTAGCTATGGCGCACACGTGCGTGGCTTGAACCGCGTGCATCAATTCGACAAGGTGGAGATCGTGCGCATCGAGAGACCGGAGAACAGCTACGCTGTGCTGGAAGAGATGGTGGAGCACGTGAAAGGCCTGCTGCGTGCGCTGGAACTCCCCTACCGTCAACTGTTGCTCTGCGGTGGCGACATGGGCTTCAGCAGCGCCATGACCTATGACATGGAGGTGTGGTCCGCCGCGCAACAACGGTGGTTGGAGGTGAGCTCCATCAGCAACTTCGAGACCTTCCAGAGCAACCGCTTGAAGCTGCGTTATCGTGGAGAGGACAAGAAGCCGAAGCTCGCGCACACGCTCAATGGCAGCGCGCTGGCCCTGGCCCGGATCGTAGCCGCGTTGCTGGAGAATAACCAGACACCCGAGGGTATCCGCATCCCGAAAGCCCTGCAGCCGTACACCGGTTTCGCCATGATCACCAAGTGAGGCCATGAAGCGTGGCATACTGTTCGCAGCCCTCGTCGCGTTGATCGGTAGCGCATCGGTCTCGTGCCGTCGCGCCACCGATCCGCAACGGATCGCCGCTGTGGACAGTTTGATCACCGCCATGGAAGCCGCACGACTCACACTGAACGAACTGGATACGCAGCGCTACGCTACGGCAGACTCCATCCTTAAGCTGCGCCGAGTTCTATTCCTGAGGCGCTTCAACGATACGCTGGATAAACCGTCAGCGGCTTTACTAGGCGACCAATTCGTGCAACTGCGTGAAGCAACGCGGCGCGCTACCGATCACCGCCATGTGATGGATGCTGTGACCTCAGGATCCGCGCGCCTGAAACAATTGAAGCAGGACCTTTCTGCGTCGGCCTTGCTTGAAGAAGAAGTCGGCAAGGCGATCTTGAACGAAACGAACGCCGCCGAGGCGATTGAGAACAGCGTGATGCACGTGATCACGAACTATCAAGCCAATCAGCGTGTACTGGACCTACAAGCGCGAGTGGACAGTCTGCTCGACGATACCCTGCCGAGTCGAAGGACCCCATGACACGCGTTCCACTCCTTCTTCTGCTCGTGCTGCTGATGGCAGCGCCGATGGCTTCGTTCGCGCAGCCCGGTACCGATGAACAGCTCGCCGCACAATACTTCCAGCAAGGCGACTACGCGAAGGCGATCCTGTACTACGAGAAGCTCCATCGCAAACAACCCACGGCATTCTACTACGAGCAGTTGCTCAAGAGTTACACGGCGCTGAACGATCTCGAAGGCGCGGAGAAGTTGGTGAAGGACCAATTGCGCCGGGCGAACGGAGACCCGAAGTACATCATCGACCTCGGTGGTCTATACAAAGCCGCCGGCGAAACGGACAAGGCCAACAAGGAATACGACAAGGCGTTGAAGCAGATGCGTGCGGACCAGAGCAGCATCCGGTCGGTGGCCCAGGCGTTCCAACAAGCGAATGAAACCGACCGCGCGCTCGAAGCATACGAACGCGGCGGTCGCATGCTCACCGATGGCCAAGGTTTCGCGTATGAGATAGCGGGGCTTTACGGAGCGAAAGGTGATATCCCAAGAATGGTGAGCGCTTACATGGACCTGCTCGCCGTGAACGAAGGCTACATCCAGGCGGTACAGAACGCACTTTCCCGCTCCATCGACTTCGCCGTGGCCGATGAACGGTCTGAAGTCCTTCGCACCGAACTTCTGCGTCGCATCCAGAAGGACCCACAGCGCACCATCTATCCGGAGCTCCTCATCTGGATGTACATCCAACAGAAGGACCTTGGCTCAGCTTTGGTGCAGAGCAAGGCCATCGACAAACGGTTCGATGAAGGCGGTGCGCGCCTGATGGACCTGGCCCGCATCGCGCTCGCGAACGATGACCATAACACCGCCTTCAAGTGTTACGAGTATGTGCTCAGCCTCGCGAAGAACGATGCGAACTATGTTCAGGCACGCATCGGTTCGGTGCGCGCGCGGTATGAGCAGTTGACCGATCAGGCCGAACCGACTTTGTTGGAGCTGCAAGACCTTGATCAACGCGCCGGTGCGACGCTGACGGAACTCGGACTTGGTCAACCGACCATCGACCTGCTGCGCGATCGGGCGCACCTGAAGGCTTACTACTTGAACGATAACGCAGGGGCTGTTGCATTGCTCGAAGAGGGCATTGCACATCCGACGATCGACCCGAAGACGAAGGCGCAACTGAAACTCGACCTCGGCGATGTGCATCTGCTCGCCGGGAACATCTGGGAAGCATCACTGCTCTACTCGCAAGTCGACCTCGACTTCAAGTATGACATGCTCGGTCATGAGGCTCGCCTTCGCAACGCGAAAGTGTCGTTCTATTCGGGGGATTTCCTCTGGGCGCAAGGGCAGCTCGAAGTACTGAAGTCCAGCACGAGCAAACTGATAGCGAACGATGCCATGGAACTTTCGCTGCGCATCACCGACAACCTCGGCCTCGATAGCAACAGTGTTCCGCTGAGCTACTTCGCCCGAGCGGAACTGCTGCGTTATCAGCACCGTTATGACGAGTCGCTGGCCGTTCTGGATTCCTTGAACGACGCCTACCCGGGCCATGCTCTGGGCGATGACATCCTCTACGAACGGTATCGCATCGCTTACGCGCGACACCGCTACGAAGAAGCGGCGACGCACCTCTCCAGACTGCTTGAGCTGTACCCTCTGGATATTCTGGTGGACAACGCACTGCTCGACCTGGGCAAACTCCACGAGGACCGTTTGAAGAACACCGAGAAGGCGAAGGAGTACTACCAGAAGCTGCTCTTCGAACAGACCGGGAGCATCTTCGTTCCCGAGGCCCGGGATCGTTTCCGCAAGCTACGCGGGGATGTGCTCGAGGCACCTGCAGAACCACCAGCGCCAACACAACATCCATGATCATCTACAACGTCACCATCAACGTGGACAACGATGTTCATTTGGAATGGCTGGAATGGATGAAGCACACGCATGTCCCCGACGTGATGGCGACGGGGCTCTTCCTCGATAGCCGCATCTGCCGCGTGCTTGCCGAAGACGAAGGCGGTATCACCTATGCCGTGCAGTACACCTGTGCTGACATGGCGACGTACGAACGCTACCGCGACGAGCATGCGTCACGGCTACAGGCCGAAACGCAGAAGCAGTACGGCGGCAAGTTCGCGGCCTTCCGCACGCTGCTGGAAGTGATGCACACGAACTGATGTACGTCCGCGCGAAAAAGCACCTCGGCCAGCACTTCTTGAAAGGTGAGGGCATCGCGCAACGCATCGCGCAGAGCCTGACCGGACATGGCGGCTATCATCACTTGGTGGAAGTGGGACCCGGTACCGGTGCCCTCACCCAACACTTGGTTGGCCTGCCTGACCTGAAGGTGGTCGCCTACGAAGTGGACGAAGAATCGGTGCGCTTCCTCGCTGACCGGTACCCGGATCTCGAGGTACGTGAAAGCGACTTCCTGCTGATGGATCCGAACTCCATCACCGATGGACCTATCGCGGTGATCGGGAACTTTCCCTATAACATAAGTACGGAGATCGTCTTCAAGGTGCTCCAGCACCGCGATCGTTTCCCCGAACTGGTGGGCATGTTCCAGAAGGAGGTCGCCGACCGTTTCTGTAGTGGCCCGGGGAACAAGTCCTACGGCATCACCAGTGTGCTTGCACAGGTGTGGTACGATATGGAAGTGCTCTTCCTGGTGGAACCGGATGCGTTCATCCCACCACCGAAGGTGCGCAGTGCCGTGATCCGAATGCGGCGCAACGACACCCGGTCCATGCCGTGCGATCAAGCGCTCTTCATCCGCGTGGTGAAGCAAGCCTTCAACCAACGGCGCAAGACCCTGCACAATGCGCTGAAAGGCTTTCCCAGCCTGCCTTCCGGCGTTCCGTCCGAATTCGCCAGCAAGCGCGCCGAACAGCTTTCCGTACAGGATTTCATCAGCCTGACGCTGGCCTGCGAAGCCTAGTACCGCCCTAGGCATCTTCGTAGCTTCGCGCGGCTTCTGAAAAGGAGCTTCGCGCCATGTCCATCGATCTCACCAAACCGCAACTGGATCAGCTACGGGCCGATGTGGCCCAAGGCCGCGATTCCGCGATCCAGGCGCTGCTCGCGGATCTGCACCCGGCGGACATCGGTGCGATCATCGATCACTTGGAACTCGAGGATGCGGTCTATGTCTACCGGCTGCTCGAATCCGAGGAAGCAGCGGACGTCCTTCTGGAACTGCATGAGGACCTGCGTGAAGACCTGCTGAACTCGCTGACCAGCCGCGAGATCGCCGAGGACGTGTTGGAGCACATCGATTCCGATGATGCAGCCGACGTGATGGGCGACCTCAGCGAGGACAAACAGCGTGAGGTGATCGCGCTGCTCGAGGACGAGGAGCAGAGGGAGGATATCCAGGAGCTGCTCACCTACGACGAAGGCACGGCCGGCGCGCTGATGGCGAAAGAGATGATCACCGTGCGCACCGACTGGTCGGTTGCGCGTGCCATCGTCGAGATGCGCAGACAGGCCCAGGAAGTGGAGCACGTCTACACGGTCTATGTCGTGGACAAGGATGATCGGCTCTGCGGGATCCTGCCATTGAAGGATCTTCTCTTCAGCGCCGAAAGCACACGCACGTTGATCAAGCACATCGCCGAGACCGACGTGTTCTCCGTGACCACCGACACCGATGTGGAAGAGGTGGTGAACCGCATGAAGAAATACGACGTGGTGGTGCTGCCCGTAGTGGACAAAAGTGGTTTACTGGTTGGGCGTATCACCTTCGATGACGTCATGGACGTGATGAGCGAAGAGGCCACGGAGGATTATCAGCTCGCCAGCGGTATCAGCGAGGACGTGGATGCTACTGACAGTCCGCTAGTGCAGGTGCGCGCGCGATTGCCCTGGTTGCTCATCGGCCTTGCTGGTGGGATCGTTACCTCGCGCATCATCGCGCAATACGAAGACCAGCTGCGCATCGATCCGACGATGGCCTTCTTCATGCCACTCATTGCTGCTACCGCAGGGAACGTCGGTGTACAATCTTCGGCCATCGTAGTGCAGGGCCTCGCGTCGGGCAGCATGGTCAATGTGAACCTCGCGTCACGCATGTGGAAGGAACTCCGCGTTGCGCTGCTCACCGCCGTCGTTTGTGGTGCGGCCATCTTCGCGATCAACTTCGCGTTGGAGCAAACGCAGGCGCTCACCTACACCGTGAGCATCGCGCTTTTCTCCGTAATCCTAACGGCCGCCATGTTCGGTACGGTCATCCCACTTCTACTGGATCGGTTGAAGGTCGATCCGGCACTCGCCACCGGACCGTTCGTGACAACGTTGAACGACATCTTCGGATTGCTCACCTACTTCACGGTAGGCCACCTGATGTACGGCATGCTCTCCTGAACCATGCGCATCGGTATCATCGACCCAACGCATCCGGTGCTTACACAACGCCTCCAAGAGGCGGGTCACAGCTGCATTCAACTCCACGCCCTGTCCGGCAACGAACAGGAAGCCGCACGGGTTGATCTGGATGGTTTGGTTGTGCGTAGCAAGAAGCTCGACGCCGCTACGATCGACCGTTCACCACGTCTGCGATTCATCGCGCGCGTCGGCGCCGGTCTGGAGAACATCGACGTGCACCACTGCCGGAAGAAGGACATCCTCGTGCTCAACTCGCCGGAAGGCAATCGTGATGGTGTCGGTGAGAGCTGCGTGATGTTGCTGCTCGCACTGATGAAGTCGTTGGTGCATGCGAACATGTCCGTACGTGCCGGACTTTGGCCGCGTGAAGCTTTGCGTGGAACGGATCTACGCGGAAAGACCGTGGGCATCATCGGCTTCGGGCAGATGGGCAGTTCATTCGCGGAGAAGCTGCGCGGATTCGGGGTTCGCATACTCGGGCATGACAAGTACCGCAGCGGTTTCAGCCGCGCTGGCATTGAAGAATGCGGTCTTGAACGGGTACTGAACGACAGCGATGTCATCAGTCTGCATCTGCCCTTGAATGAGGAAACCGCCCATTACGCCGACACCGCCTTCTTCGGCCGACTTCGCAACCCGGTGTGGTTCCTCAACACTTCACGTGGTGGTGTGGTCGACACGAAAGCACTGCTTGATGCCATCGATGAAGGTCGCGTGATCGCCGCCGCCTTGGACGTGCTCGAATTCGAACGGCCCGAGCTGGATGGGCTTGACGCATCGCTGGACCGACCGACCCACGACCGCTTGATCCATCATGACCGCGTGTTGCTCACCCCGCACATCGCCGGTGTCACGCACGAAGGCAAGTTCAAAATGGCCGACGTGCTCGCCACCAAGATCCTCCATCATTTTCCGCATGCCACGACCTGAGCTCCGCACCCTCGTCTGCGCCCTGATCCTCTCCGCCTGCATGCCCCAGAAGAACCTTCACCCGGATATCCACGGCCACCGCGGCTGTCGCGGACTGGAACCGGAGAACAGCATGCCCGCCTTCTTGAAAGCCACCGAACTCGGTTGCGACTACCTGGAGATGGACGTGGTACTGAGCGCTGACGGCCAGGTAGTGATCTCGCACGAGCCCTGGATGCGCCATGACCTATGCACCACACCCGACGATGAGGCCATCACGCCGGAGAACGAGCGCAGCTATAACATCTACCAGATGACGGTGAGCGAGATCCGTCGATTCGATTGTGGATCGCTGGAGCAGCCCAACTACCCCAAGCAAGATCAACACGACACGCACAAGCCCACCCTAAGCGAATTGGTGGATGCCGTTGATGAGCACGCCCTGATGAGCGGGGTGGCACCACCATCCTTCAACATCGAGATCAAGAGCGACCCCGACTGGTATGGGGTGTTCCAACCGGCGCCGGATGTGCTCGCGCGCGCGGTGATCAACGCGATCGATTCATTGGGTATCGCTGATCGCTGCATGCTTCAATCGTTCGACCCTGCCGTGCTCGAGACGATCCATGCCGATCGACCGGAGATCCCGCTGGCCTATTTGGTCGAGGGCGATGCCGTGTTCGATGCTGCCCTGACCAAACTCACCTTCGTTCCTGCGATCTACAGCCCACACTTCACCGCGGCCAATGAAGCGTTGCTGAACGCCGTGCGCCTAAAGGAAATGGAACTGGTGGTGTGGACGGTGAACGAACCGGCTGACATCCGCCGCATGCGCGACTTGGGTGTCGATGGCATCATCAGCGATTATCCCGATCGGGTGGTCCAGATCCTTGAGAACGAGAACTGACCGGTCAGGCCAGCAAGCGGCTCACCGCCTTCTCGAACGCATCCATGTCGGCGTTCCAACGTTGCGCATCGTTCGGCGCACCAGCCTCCGTAATGCGTGCGCACAGTTGCGCAAGTGACGGATCGAAGTTGACCAGTTGCGGCTTCAAGGTGTGTACCACACGCTGCACCTTCTCGTTATCGCCGCGTGAACGTGCATCGCGCAAGGTGGCCAACCGCTCGGGCGCCTGTTTGCGGAACATCGCTTCGATCACCGGATCCAGTGCCACAGGCGGCGGAACGGGCTCAGCGACCGCAGGCGGTGGGACCAGTACTGGTGGAACCACTGGGGCTACAGCCGCTTCACGGACCTTGTTCTGCGCACGGTCGATCAGCGCGCTCAGATCAGAACGAAGCGTCTGGATCTCCGAACGCTGACGGCGCAAGGCCCGACCATTCATAAGGAGAATGATCACGATAGTGAGCAGCGCAATGGCGATGGTTCCCACGGCGAGCAGCATCCAGAACTCGGCGTTCTCGTGCGCTTCGTTGATCCGCAGCTCCGCTTCACGACGCCCGGCATCGGCTAGCGTCGAAAGGCTATCACGCTCCAACGCGGCCCGCCTGGCGATCTCATCGGCCTTTGCTCCGGAGATCTCCGCCTGCTGTGCCGACCATTCCGCGCTTCTTTCCGCGACAAGAATGGCTTGCTCGTAGGCTTGTTTGGTCTGCCCGCGCGTTGCCAACGTCTGCGCAAGCGCCTTCCGGGCAGCCAGCTCCTCTTCTGTCCGATCGGTGCTATCCGCCAGGTGCACGACTTGCTCGTACAACGCCTGCGCCTCTTTCGGTTTGCTCAACGCCGCGAGCGCCATGCGCAACCTGATGGCCGTGGCGATATCGCCGGTGGGATCAGTCGCAACGATATCGGCCTTATGTTGTTCGATCGCTGCTTTGATGGCTTCAGGGCTCTCCGGCACGGGAGCGTCCTGGGCGAATAGGGAAGCATGGAAAAGCGAGACCACGAACACCAGCGCACAATGCCGTACGAACGAACGAAGAGGAAGCATGCTGCGAAACTAGTCCGGGACTACTTTGCTTTGGTCACGTAACGGGCCGTGGCGCGGCTCCGCTGTTCGATCAGGATGCGCTTGCCTTCCGTGAGCTGGCTCAGCGTCGGCTCATCGAAGTGGCGAACGGTGAGCAACTCACAACCTTCGTTGTACAGCACTTCGTACTCGTTCCGCAACTCCTCGATCAGCGCACGTGATCGCGGTGTATCCTCTATTGCCACCGTGAATGCTACGGCGCTGTTCTGCATCAGATCGATGCGCACATTCCGTCGGGCGAAGAGCTTGAAGATGCCGCCCAGGTTCTCTTCCACAATGAAGCTGAGGTCGCGCGGAGTGATGCTCACAAGGAGCTGGTTCGGCTTTACGATGAACGACGGGATCAGCGTGTCGTGGTCCGTGGCTTCACTGATGGTGCTGCCCGGTGCACTGAGATCGATGAACGAACGCACGTACAATGGGATGTGCTTGCGCTGCAACGGCTGCAAGGTGCGCGGGTGGATCACGCTGGCACCGAAATAGCTGAGCTCGATCGCCTCCTTGTAGCTGATGTGCTCCAGCAGTCGGGTGTTCGGGAAACGCTTGGGATCCGCGTTGAACATGCCGGGAACGTCCTTCCAGATGGTAACGCTTTCCGCATCCAAGGCATAGGCGAAGATGGCGGCGCTGAAGTCGGAACCTTCGCGGCCGAGCGTGGTGGTATCGCCATCCTCCGTGCGACCGATGAAGCCTTGTGTGACGATGCGGTGCGGCAAGTGATCGAACGAGGGCAGGTACTTCTCGCAGTTGTACTCGAGCATCTCCCACTTCACATTGGCCGCGCGGTGACGGTCGTCGGTAGTGATGATGGTGCGGGCGTCCACCCATTTGTTACCGATGCCAGCAGCGTTCAAATAGGCACTCACGATGATGGTGCTCCACAATTCCCCGAACGCAACGAACTGGTCGTAGTAATGATCCACGTCCAAGGAAACCGGTTGCTTCAACTGCGACCGCAACGCATGGAACTGATCCTCCAAAGCCGTTCGAGCGCCCGCGTCTTCCGGTGCCACTTCACGCAGCACCGCGAAATGCTGCTGTTCCAGTTCGGCCACCTTCGCCAAAGCATCCCGCCCATCGGCATAGGCCCACACCACCTCTTCCAAGGCGTTGGTGGTCTTGCCCATGGCGCTCACCACGATCAACAGATCATCCAATGCGAAGTGCTTGAGCACCCCGGCGACGTTCCGCACCCCAGCGGCATCCTTGACACTGGCCCCCCCGAACTTGAAGACTTTCATTCCCCCCCAATTGAATTTGCGGCGCGAAGATGCGGAAGAGCGATCACTTGGAAACCATCGCGCCCTTCGCCGATGATCCCAGCGAGCTCCTCAAGCGCGATCATACCCTCCACCTGAAGGCTGGTATCGTTGAGTCCGACGGTCTTGACGGTATCGAAACGCGCGAGCACCTCCTGATGGGTCACGGGCAAACGCAGGTAGATGTTCAGCCTCTTGCCAGAAAGGTTCGATCCTGGCGCGTGTTCGTTCACTTTCTCGTAGGCATATGCACCGCCCTGAACGAGCCGTTGAACATCGCTCAACACAGCGAGCCCGGTGGGTAGACGGCCCGCACCCTTGCCTTGCAGGACGTGTTCACCGGAATGCGTGCCGACGATGCGCACCGCATTGTATTCGTTGCGCACATGCGCGAAGGCATCCTCACGCGGAACGAACGTGGGAAGAACATGTGCTGTGATGGTTCCGTTCGTCAATTCAGCTCTGGCGATGGACCGGATCGTCCAACCTGCAGCTCGTGCGTAGTCGAGATCATCCTTGTTCACATGCTGAATACCGAAGCGATGGATCAGCGAAGGCTTCACCACCGTGCCGAACGCGTGTGCCAGGAGGATGGTGAGTTTGTAGCGGGCATCGTCACCGCGCAGATCGGATGTGGGATCACTCTCCGCGAATCCGTTCTGCTGTGCAAGCCGAAGCGCCTCTTGGGGTGAACGCCCTTCCTCCACCTGCGTGAGGATGCAGTTCGTGGTACCGTTCAGGATACCCTCGATGCGTTCAACGCGTTCACCGCTGAAGTGGGTCTCCAAGGCGTTGAGTACCGGAATGCTCGCGGCACACGAGGCCTCGTACAGCAGTGCTCGACCGGTCGATCGTTGAAGCGCGATCAACTCCCCGAGGTTCTCCGCCACGACTTTCTTGCTCGCGGTGATCACGTTGCGCCCGGAGAGCAACGCTTTCCGGATCACGTCCAACGCGAGGTCGGGATCATTCGTGAGCTCGACGACCGTGCTCACCTGGTCGTCCGTAAGGATGTCCAGCGCCTCGTAGGTCAGGCGTGCGGAACCGATCTCCCGGGAACGTTCACGGTCCTTCACGCACACGTGTTTCACATGGGCGGCCGTTCCTCTGTGGGCGTTGAGCAGTTCCAAAAAGCCCTGGCCCACGCAGCCGTTCCCGAAGGTGCCGATGGTCAATGGTGTCTTGCTCATGGCTCAGGCGATGGCTTGTTCGGTGATCGACTCCTTCACTTGCGCGAGGGCCTGTTCCAGATCCGCGATCAGGTCATCGGGATGCTCCAGGCCGATGCTCACGCGCACCAGACTGTCGTTGATGCCTGCGGCGATGCGTGCTGATCGCGGGACTGAAGCATGCGTCATCTTCGACGGTACGCACAGCAGGCTCTTCGGCCCACCCAGGCTTTCGGCCAAGGTGATCAGCTGAACGTGACCGACCAGATCCACCGCGTTCTCTTCCCGATCATCCTTCAACCAGAAACTGAGCACGCCACCGAACGCGCCTTTGCCATGCGAAGCGATGGTTTCCTGTTGTGACCGGCTCAACTGGCTGCGGGCCACGAGATGCCCGGGATGCGCGCGCAGGCCGGGATAGTTCACGCCGCCTACATCGGGATGTTGTTCCAGGAACTCCGCCACACGCTGCGCACTGGTGCTGATGCGCTCGTAGCGGATGCTCAACGTTTGCACGCCGCGGATCGCCAACCAGCTATCCTGCGGACCAAGTACGGCCCCGGTCGCGTTCTGGATGTACTTGATCCGCTGTCCGAGTTCTGGATCCTTCACCACGATGCCGCCACCGATCACATCGCTGTGGCCAGCGATGTACTTGGTGATGCTGTGCAGGACGATGTCCGCACCGAGCGACAACGGGTGCTGTGCGACCGGTGAGCAGAACGTGTTGTCAACGAGCAACAACGCTCCAGCGGCTTTCGTGATCGAAGCGATCGCTTTGATGTCGCTGATCTTCAACGTGGGATTGGTCGGTGTCTCCAACCACACCAGCCTGGTCTTTTCGGTGATCGCCTCCAGCACATTGGCGGGATCGCTCGTGTCCACGTGCTTAACGGTGATGCCAAGCCGGTTGTAGATCGTGTGCAACGCGCGGTACGTACCGCCGTAGATATCATCCACAGCGATGATCTCATCACCGGAGCTCAACAGCTTCAACACCGCATCCACTGCGGCCAATCCGCTGCTGAACGCGATTCCTTGTGTACCGCCTTCGAGTTCGGCGAGCAGTTGTTCGAACGCGGCGCGGGTGGGATTGTTGGTGCGGCTGTAATCGAAGCCTTTGTTGATGCCGGGCGCTTCCTGCTCGAAGGTGCTGGTCTGGTAGATGGGCACGGATACTGCGCCCGTAAGCGGATCGTGCGGAAGGGTGTGAAGAATGCGGGTCTCGGTTCTCATGGCTTTTCTGGTTGTTGATTGTCGGTTATCAGTTGTCGGGCGATGACAACACAACACCAGAAAAGCCTCCGCAGGGACCGCCGCAAAAAGCGAACGGTCCCTACGGATAAGCCGATAGGGACCGTTCAAGGTCTTTGATCGTCTTATCTATCCTCGTTACCGAGGCAGGAGTTGGCACCGCTGCTCTTTCGAGCCGGTTGCCAAGGTTTCACAGGGCCTGAACCCTCCACCTTTCTGGATAAGTGCTGTCTTGGAAAGAACGTGCCGCAAAGCTACGGTGCAAGCGCACCACATTTCCAAATGTCCTGATCACTTTCTTCGGAAACCCACGCCGATCAAGGCATTCAGCGCTCCGCCGCCAACACCTGCAACTGCGTGCGTTCCAACGAGGCGTTGCGCCACTCGTCCGAATACGACGCTCCGAAACGGTCGTAGAAGCGCATCGCGTCCGTGTTCCAGTCCAACACCTGCCAAAGCATGCCGCTGTACCCCTGCTCGACCGCATAGCTCGCACACGTCAAGAAAAGTCGCTCTCCGATCCGGTGCCCACGCGCAGCCTCCGTCACCACGATGTCCTCCAAATAAAGCCGACGTCCTTTCCACGTGCTGTAGCGTTCGTAGCAGACGGCGATGCCGAGGATGGCGCCTTCATCCTCAGCGACCCAACCGACCCATACCGGCTGCGGCCCGAAACCGGCATCGTGCATTTCCGCCTCGGTGACCGTGACCGCTTCGGGAGCTCTCTCGAAGAGCGCCAACTCCCTGACCAGCTCCAACATGCGTGGCACATCACGGGCTTCGGCGCGGCGGATGACAACGTTCATGGCACAAATGAACGGTTGAACGATCTTTGTCCGAGCATCAGCACATCCGCTGATCCGCACATCAGCTAATCGTCTTCCATGGCCGACATCAAGACCCTTTCCGAGTTCATCGTTGAACGTCAGAGCGAATTCACCGGTGCGTCGGGTGATCTGAGTTCGTTGCTTACCGCCTTCCGCCTGGCCGGCAAGATCATGAACCGCGAAGTGAACAAGGCGGGATTGATGGCTGACATCCTGGGCGCCCAGGGCACAGAGAATGTGCAGGGTGAAGCCCAGCAGAAACTGGACGTGTATGCCAACAACCTCTTCATCCGCATGATGAAGACACAAGGTGCCGTTTGCGCCGTGGCCAGCGAAGAGGACGACGACATCGTTCACTTCGACAACGGTGGCAAGTACGTTGTGACGATGGATCCGTTGGATGGCAGCAGCAATATCGATGTGAACGTGAGCATCGGCACCATCTTCAGCATCTATAAACGCATCAGCACCGGGCCGAAAGCGACACTAGAGGACTTCCTGCAACCGGGCAGTGCACAAGTAGCCGCAGGCTACATCGTGTATGGCAGCAGCACCATGCTCGTGTACAGCACAGGCCACGGGGTGAATGGCTTCACACTCGATTCAAGCATCGGCACGTTCTGCCTGAGCCATCCGAACATGACCACGCCCGTCGAAGGCAAGATCTACTCGATCAACGAAGGCAACTGGTACGAGCTGAGCGACGGCGTGCGCAACTACATCGATGCCTGCAAGAAGAAGGCGATGAGCGCGCGCTACATCGGCAGCCTTGTGGCCGACTTCCATCGCAACCTGCTGAAGGGCGGAGTTTACCTCTACCCCGGCACACAGAAAGCACCCAAAGGCAAATTGCGCCTGTTGTACGAGGCTAACCCGCTTGCCTTCCTTGCCGAACAGGCCGGTGGCGCTGCTACCGACGGAACCACGCGCGTCCTGGACCTGAAGCCCACTGAGCTGCACCAACGTTGCCCGCTCTACATCGGCAGCAAGAACATGGTGGAGGCGGCGATGAAGGGCTGATCCGTTCGGTAGCTGTGACCGCTGGCACCATTTCTGTTCCGGCGCACGTCTCTTTGCTGATCGAACCCGTTCGTGTCCGACGTGTACCGTAGTGACCAACATCGACCTCGACCCATGAGATCATTCCTTACGCTCGTTCTGACCCTGTGCATGGCCCTGCTCCATGCACAATGGAAACTTACCACGCCCATCAAAACACTGAGCGAGATCGAGGATATCACCATGATCAGTGATGATCTGGGCTTCGCCATCGACCGGCCAAATGGTTCCATCCTTCGGACCTTCGATGGCGGCATCACCTGGGACCGGCGTATCTCCGGATTGACCGACAACCCCCAAGCCTTGTTCGCGTGGGACGCACAACGCGTGATCGTTGTGGGCGAGAGCGGCAGCCTGTATCGCAGCAACGATGGATTGACGACGATCACCGGTGGCGAGGTGAGCGAAGTGGCCGGTCACCTCAACTGTGTCTTCTTCGTGAACGACACGCTCGGTTGGGTGGGCACACAAAGCGGCAAGATCTACCGCAGCACCGATGGTGGCGATTCTTGGACGCAGATGCAGAGCGGCCTTTCCACCACCAATTACGTCACCGCGATCCAATTCGTGGATACCCATACCGGGTACGCCAGTTGCTACGGCGGCGCCATGATGCTGAAAAGCACCGATGGCGGCCTTACCTGGCAGAGCGTCCAACCGGCAGGGCAGATCGTGCTGATGCGGGCGCTCCATTTCTACGATACACAGCTTGGCGTTGCTGTTGGCAGTGCCGGTGAAGTGATCCGCACAACGGACGGCGGCGCAACCTGGGACTCCATCCCCACGAATTCCACCTACTCCATGGAAGATATGGCCGTACAAGGTGACGTGATAGTCGCTTGCGGCTGGTGGGGTCGTGTGTTGCGCAGCACGGACCGCGGATTGACGTGGACCGAACAGAGCCTGGTGAACGAACACTACAGCGTTGCCCTTACGCCAAGTGGTCGTGGCATGATCGGAAGTACGGGGCGCATCTTCGGCACCGACGATATGGGCGAGACCTGGACACTGCTGCACCGCGGGACGGTTGGCGCCACGATGAACAAGATGAGCTTCGCCGATGCCGACACCGGCGTTGTGGCGGCGTGGACACAGACCGGTGCCATCGAAAGTGGCATGGTCCGCACTACGGATGGCGGCCGTACGTGGAAGGCATCACCCGGTGGCGGTGGATTGGGTGTCCACATCCGCGCGGATGGTGTTGGTTGTCGCGGTGGAGGTAGCGGAAGCTTCTCGCGCACTAACGACCAGTTCGCAACCTCCATTCCCGGTACCGGACCTTCCGTGGCCATCCGCTGCGTATGGAGCTTGAACGCGACCACCCACATCGTAGCTGGGGGCTACGTCAACGGTGGCATCTACCGCACCACGAACAACGGCACCAGTTGGACCTACGTGTATGACCAAGGCAACGTGTATGACCTCTTCTTCGTGAACGATCAACTCGGTTTCGCGGTGGGCGAAGGCGGCTTCAGCGCACGCACCATGGATGGCGGCATCACCTGGGCGCCGATGAACGAGACCATGGGCAACGACCAGTTCAGCGTGTTCTTCTTCAACGCTGAACTGGGCTGGATGGTAGGTGCCACTTGCGGGGCGCGCACCACGGACGGCGGTGATTCTTGGGAACCGATGTGCGCCATACCGAGCTACTCCAAGTCCGTGTTCTTCACCAGCGCCGACACCGGTTACGTGGTGGGGCAATCCGGACAGACACTGCGGTCCACGGATGGTGGTGAGACCTGGGAGAACGTGCTACCGGAGATCCTCAACTTCACCGCAGGCGACGCGGCCTGGGTGGATGGCGCTATCGTGATGGGGGGAACGAGCGGCGATATCTATCGCGCCGAAGTCGCCTGCCCAACTACGGCCTTCACCCCGACCACCTACGAAGCGGACGGCTTGCTCTGCACGAATACAGGGGGTGCAGCGCAGTGGTACTTCAACGATGAACCGATCCCTGATGGCGACACGCCTTGCATCAACCCGGAACTTGTCGGCAATTACCACGTGATCATGACCAATGAACTTGGCTGTGTATCACAACCATCGACAACGGTGCAGGTGATCAATACCGGCATGGTACCCACAGGACCAACCACCACCGCCACGCTCTTCCCGAATCCTGCTGACCGCAGCGTCGTCATTGTGCGTTCGGTCGACACAACGGGAGAGTTGACCATCATGGACGCACAGGGCCGCGTCGCACTCACCGAACGGATCAGCGGGAAGAGCACCGTGCTGGATCTCTCCGCGCTGAAACCGGGTCTGTACCTCGTGCGGATCGCATGGGGCAGCGACGCTGAGACGCTCCGACTGGTCAAGGAATAGTCGAGCCGTGTTTCGCGTGGAGGCGTGGTCCGGATATTACCGGAACGTCTCTTCCGGGCAACGGCGCTTGCCATTGTCCCGGTTCTGTGCAACTTCGTGCCACCCCGATCACTAGCGCGGGGCCGAACGATCATGAAGCGTACCATCCGCGCGGCGGAAGACAACTCCTCCGGAACGCCCTTCACCCCCGGGGTGGAAGTAGGTGGGTTCATTTTCATCAGCGGGCAGATCTGCCAGGTGTTCAACACCGTTACGCTCCGTAAGGAGAACGTGGCCGAGGAGACCAAACAGGTGATGGAGAACCTCGGTGCCGTATTGAAGGGCGCCGGGCTGGGTTATGAGCACCTCGTGAAGTGCACCATCTACATGACCAACCTGCAGCACTACGCTGAGCTGAACCGGATCTACCTCTCGTACTTCACCGCAGGCGATCCTCCCGCACGCGAGACCGTTGGCGTGAAAGACCTGCCACGCGGTGTCAACGTGATGATCAGCGCCATCGCCACACGCGGTTAAACACGTTCAGGTCCGCACGTCGTGAGCACGCTCACCACTTACCTGCTGCTTTTCCGTGGCGTGGGCGGGCCGGTGCAACTGCCGGTTGCTCCGTTGCGCGCAGCCTTCACCAAGGCCGGTTTCCAGAACGCCACCACGTACATCAACAGCGGAAATGCACTGGTGCGTAGTCGGCTTTCACGCGAAGAGACGCTCACCAAGGTGGCGGAGATCTGCTTGAAGAAATTCAAGTACGACCGCCCCATCTTCGCGCCTACCGCTGGGGAATGGGAAGCCGTGATCAAGAACGATCCCTTCCCGAAGAAGGCCGAAGGCAAACATGTGCATGCCGTGTTGCTGGCCGATGCCCCGAAAGCGGAAGCCGTAAAAACCCTGCAAGCTCTGGCCATGGGCGATGAAGCGATGAAGGTGCTGAAGCCCTCAACCCGCTTCGGACCTTACCATGTGTGCTACATCCACACGCCGCACGGCTTCGGCACCAGCAAACTGGCCGAAAAGTTCGACAAGGGCATCGGCGTGGTGAACACCGCCCGCAACTGGAACACCGTGCTGAAGATGCACGAGTTGGCGCAGGGGTTAACTTGAAAGAGTTGTACACTGGCTCGTCGTGGGACAGCGAACTGAATTCGACGATGGGTCTTGGCGACATCACTTCATTCCTGAGCATTTCATTAAGGGATTCGTTGATTCAGAAGGCTCGCTCTTCAGATATGATAAAGACGAGGACCAAATAGCGCGACGGAAATTCGCTCCGAAGCAAGTCTTCTTTCAACCCGACGGAAACACTGCTAATGTCGGACTGATTCGTACCACACTTGCCGAGACCTACTCCTCATCTCTCGATTCTGATCTATCCAGTCAACTCACTCGCATTCGGGAGAACTCCACAAATCCACTCACAAACAACGTAGAGAACTACGCAACGCTACTTTCGATTGCGGCGGACCTCTTCTTTAGAGTCCCTTCGAATGATGCGTACTATAATCTTCTCTATGAAAGGTCGGGTCTCCAGGCACTCGACAAGGATGGCAATGTCATTGAAGCTGCTCAGGAGCTCTTAGAAACTGGAAGATTCGCTCAAAAGACCCTCAAATCGCTCTTGCCGCAGAATTTCCTAGGACAACTGTTGAAACAAACAGCAGTGCACGATAGGATGCAACCGCGAATAGCTGCGTTCTCATACGGGGTGTTTGTTCTTTCAGACAACCCCGTAGTTTTCTCAGAGTTACCGACTCGGTGGCAGGACTTCATGCAGAACTTCATTCTGCCGATAAGTTCAACCCAGTTCTTCATCTACTGTGACAAACCTGGATACGGCAGAGAACTCTCCCTGCCATTGAATTATAATGCCTTGGCCATTGAGCAGGCACAACGCTATGTTTGTTCAGGAAGCGAAGTGGTACTTTCTGCAGCAGTGAAGTATTGGAAAGAGCTGAGAGTCAAAGGGTATTTACCCGGCAAAGAGCTCACCATTTTTGAAGATGCCATAAGGGAAGAAGGCGTGCAGTAGCTTCGCTCCCAATCCCGAACCCGATGCCCGGAATCCCGGCACCGGGTTTCGGGCTTTTCAGCGTCCATGTCCCTCAGCTCCCTCCCCGACCTCCTCTCCCTCTACCGCACTGATGCCCGTGTAGCGCGCATCGCCGAAGGCCTGCAAGCCCCGGCCGCACGTGTGCAGATCAGCGGCACCATCGGTTCCTCGCAAGCCTTGATCGCCCATTCGGTCATCGAGCAACGCGGTGGTGTGCATGTGTTCGTGCTCACCGACAAGGAAGAAGCGGCCTACTTCATCAACGACCTGGAGGCGCTTCAGGGCAAAGACAAGGAAGCGCGCCACGCGAAGAAGGATGAGGACATGCTCTTCTACCCCGCACCCTCGCGTTCGCCATACGATCCGGAAGGGCACCACGATGGGGAGCGCGTGAGCCGGACCGAAGTGTTGGAGGCCTTGATGAAACGGCCCGATCGACTGGTCATCATCACCTACCCCGAAGCGCTCGTGCCGCTGGTGATGGGCAAGGAGGAGATGGCAAAGAACACGCTGGCCATCAAACGCCACGAGGAGCTGCCGATCGACACGCTCCAGGAATGGCTCGGAGAAACCGGCTTCACGCGCGTGGAGTTCGTGTACGAGCCGGGGCAGTTCAGCATCCGCGGCGGCATCGTGGACGTGTTCAGCTATGGCAGTGACAAACCCTACCGCATCGAGCTCTACGGCGACAATGTGGAGAGCGTACGCCGCTTCGACCCGCAGGACCAGCTCACCGTAGAGTTCCTCAGCGAAGCGGTGATCGTGCCCGACCTGCAGGATGAGGACGCGGCACGTCAGCAGAACTTCTTCGCGCAGTTGCCCGAAGATGCCGTGCTCTGGATCCGCGAACTGCAAGCCATCGGAGATGCGGCCACGAAACAACTGAAGCTGCTCGGCGAAGCCTACGACCGCCTTTCGGACAAGGACGAACATTCCACGCCGAACGAATTGCTCGCAACGGACACCGAGTTGATCAAGGGGACACTGGGGTTCAGGAAGGTGTTCTGGGCTTCGAGCCTTGAGCCACGAGCCACGAGCTTGGCCGACGACGCCAAGCTCGTGGCTCAAGGCTCGAAGTTCGCGGCTGTATCTATCGACTTCCAACACCGCCCGCAACCCACCTTCGCCAAGGAGTTCAAGGTGCTCAGCGGCGACCTGCACAACAAGCAGAACGCGGGCTACACGAACCTCATCGCCTGCAACAGTGCAAAACAGAGCGAACGACTGTACTCGATCTTCAACGACATGGAGCACGAGGTGGCCTTCACGCCGCTGGTGCTCGATCTGCACGAAGGCTTCATCGATCCCGAGCTGAAGCTGGCGCTCTACACGGACCACCAGATCTTCGAGCGTTACCATCGATACCGGCTGAAGGAGGGCTTCCGCAAGAACGCGCAGGCGCTGACGCTGAAGGAGCTGACGCAACTGAAGCCAGGCGATCTTGTCGTACACATCGACCATGGCATCGGTGTGTTCAGCGGGCTGGAGACCATCGACGCGGGGGGCTCCATGCAGGAAGCCATCCGGCTGAAGTACCGCGACAACGACATCTTGTACGTGGGCATCCACAGCCTGCACCGCGTGAGCAAGTACAGCGGCGAAGAAGGTGGCGCGGCACCGAACGTGAGCAAGCTCGGCAGTCCGGCGTGGAAGAACCTGAAGGAGAAGACAAAGGCGAAGGTGAAGGCGCTGGCCTTCGACCTGATCAAGCTCTACGCGCAACGCAAGAGCAAGCCGGGTTTCGCGTTCCAGCCGGACAACTACCTGCAGCACGAACTGGAGGCCAGCTTCATCTACGAGGACACGCCCGACCAACTGAAGGCCACGCAGGACGTGAAGCGCGACATGGAAAAGCCCACGCCGATGGATCGACTGGTCTGCGGCGATGTAGGCTTCGGCAAGACGGAGGTCGCTATCCGCGCGGCGTTCAAGGCGGCCTGCGATGGTAAACAAGCCGCGGTGCTCGTACCCACCACGATCCTCGCACTACAGCATTGGAAAAGCTTCTCCAACCGCATGAAAGGCCTACCCGTGCGCGTGGATTACATCAATCGCTTCCGCACATCGGCGCAACAGACGCAGATCCTGAAAGACCTGAAGGAAGGGAAGATCGACATCATCATCGGCACGCACCGGTTGGTGAGCAAGGATGTGCAGTACAAGGACCTCGGCATCCTCATCATCGATGAAGAGCAGAAGTTCGGCGTGAACGTGAAGGACAAACTGAAGACCCTGCGTGCTTCGGTGGATACATTAACCCTCACCGCTACACCGATCCCGCGCACCTTGCAGTTCAGCCTCATGGGCGCGCGCGACCTCAGCATCATCAGCACACCGCCACCGAACCGTTACCCGGTGGCCACGATGCTGCAGCCCTACGATGAGGTGACCATTCGCGGCGCGATCGAGTACGAACTCTCACGCGGCGGCCAGGTGTACTTCCTGCACGACAAGGTGAAGAACATCGAGTTCATCGCCGACATGATCCGCAAGCTGGTGCCCGGTGCACGCGTGGGTGTTGGTCATGGTCAGCTCGAAGGCCACAAGCTGGAAGAGGTGATGATGGACTTCATCGAAGGCAACACCGATGTACTCGTCTGCACCACCATCGTGGAGAACGGATTGGACATCCCGAACGCGAACACGATCATCGTGAACGAGGCGCAGAACTTCGGCCTGAGCGATCTGCACCAATTGCGCGGTCGCGTGGGGCGCAGCAACAAGAAGGCTTACTGCTACCTGCTCGCACCCAGCATGCACCTGTTGCCTGACCTGTCACGCAAACGCCTGCAGGCGATCGAACAATTCAGCGACCTCGGCAGCGGTATCCACATCGCCATGAAGGATCTCGACATCCGCGGCGCGGGCGACCTGCTCGGCGCGGAACAGAGCGGCTTCATCAACGACATCGGCTTCGAGACCTACCACAAGATCCTGGAAGAGGCCGTGCGCGAGCTGAAGGACCAGCACTTCAAGGACCTCTTCGAGGATGCGCAGGAAGGCAGTCATGCACTTGCCCGCGGATCACGCCGCGACCAGAGCGACGATTGCATCATCGAGACCGACCTCACCATGCTGATCCCGAACAGCTACGTGAGCGAGACCGCCGAACGCCTTGCGCTCTACCGGAAGCTCGACGACATCAAGGACGAGAAGGAGCTGCAGAAGTTCACCACCGACATCACCGACCGCTTCGGCCCCATCCCCGGCCAGGTCACCGAACTGCTCGAAGGCATCCGCCTCCGCTGGCTGGGCCAGCGCATGGGCCTGGAGAAGATGGTGCTGAAGAAAGGCACGCTCATCGGCACCTTCATCGCCGACCAAAAACACGGCTTCTTCGAGAGCGATGGGTTCAACGCGGTGCTGCGTGCGGTGCAAGCCCAACCTCGTCGTTTCAAGGTCTACGAGAAGGCGGGGACACTGCGGATCAGTGTGCAGGATGTGAAGAACATCCACGCAGCGAAGGAGGCGATGGAAAGTGTTGTGGGAGTGCCTGCCTAGGCTCCAGCACTATCCCCCTTCCCCGCCCCCTCCAACTCCTCGATCGTCCTCCTAGCCGCCTCCAAGCGCACCCGGTTGTTCTTGCTCACCAGCATGTTGGTGATCAGCTTCTCCATGCGGTGGTGCAGCGGGATGAGCAGCCCGGCGATGGCCGCCATGCACAGCAGCATCAGGATCGGTGAGTGGTTCGTGATGCGATCGAGGAACGGATGCAAAAGCAGGTTGATGAACTCGAAGAAGAGCAACAGCGCGATGAGCGAGAGGTTCTTGATGGCCTTGGCGCCGACAACAGTGGTTCTGCTGAAGATGAGCAGGAAGATGCCCAGCGTGATGACGATGAGGGCGATGATGCCGAACTGGATGTTGCGGGAGCGGGCGGCGACTTCCTCCGCACGCAGCTTGGCATCTTCCATGTCCTTGAGCTGCTGCGCGAAGAGCTGGGTCTTCAGCTGACTGCGGTTCTGCGTCTCAATCACGCTGTCGCGATAAGCGATGCACAGCTTCGCGTAGAAGAACGCGCTATCCGCCATACCGCTCGCCTTGAACGCATCGGCCATGGCCTCAGCCGATTTCTCCAGCAAGTTCGGGTTGCGGACCCCCTCTGCAGAGCGGAAACCCGCCTGCGCGATGGCCAACGCCTCCGCTGTGCGGCCTTGATCCATGAGCAAGGAGGAGTACCCCGAGGCGAACTGGACCAGGGGATACGGTAGTTGGAACGAATCAGCAGCGGCGATGGCGCGCTTGAAGTGAAGTTCGGCGAGGTCCGCTTCATGCCGGGCCGCATACACCGCCGCGAGCGCACCGTTGGAATACGCGTAGGTCCATGGGTCCTCGCCCGGCGAACCGGGCATTTCCACTTCTTTGGTGTAGTAGAGCGCGGAATCAAGTTCGCCACGCTCCATGAAGACCCTGGCCATTGTTGACAGGCCACGCGAACGGATCCCCGGAGGCATGCCATATGCCAGGGCTTTGCGCATGTAGCGCATGGCGCCATCGTTGTCGCCCACGCGTTGGTAGAGCACAGCAAGCTCCTTGCAGGTCGAACCCATCATGATGCTGTCTCGCCCGTTCGTGAAGTGTTCCAGCGCGATGTTGAAGTGCTTCAACGCGCCGTTCACCTCATTGGCGATCACGTACGAGACCCCGATCGAGAGGTGCGTTCTGCCGAGCAGCGTATCGTTACCGGTGGGTTCGGCGATCCCCAGCATGCGGATCGACGTGGACATGCAATCCTCCTGACGATTGAGGTAGAGGTACTTCTGCACGAGCCGTGCGAGAAGCGCCACCTTCATGCGCGGGTCATCCGTAGCCTTCTCGCGGACGATCAAGGTGTCCACGGGAAGGTTATAGATCCGCGTGAAGAGCGTATCGAAGGGCTGGGCGCGCAGCTGTCCGATACCTGACAAGGCAATGACCAAGGCCAGTGCTCGGAAATTGAAGACCGTGCTGATGGTTCGTTGGTGAAGCATGCGTGCGTTCATGGTCCTCAACCAGCGTTGGTGTCTGTCGGTCTGGCTTCCAACTCCTCGATCGTCCTCCGCGCCGCCTCCAGCCTCACCCGGTTGTTCTTGCTCACGAGCATGTTGGTGATGAGCTTCTCCATCCTGTGATGCAGCGGGATGAGCAGCGCGGCGATCGCCGCCATGCACAGCAGCATCAGCAGCGGTGAATGGTGGGTGATATCACCCAGCACGGGATGAACCAGCAGGTTGATGAACTCGAAGAAGAGCAGCAGCGCGATGAGCGATAGGTTCTTGATCGCCTTGGCACCGACAACGGAAGTCCTGCTGAAGATGAGCAGGAAGATGCCCAGCGTGATCACGATGAGGGCGATGATGCCGAACTGGATGTTGCGGGAGCGGGCCGCGACTGCTTCCGCGCGCAGTTGCGCGTCCTCGCGATCCTTCAGCTCCTGGGTGAACAGCTGGTTCTGTAGCTGGCTCTTGTTCTGGAGCACGATCAGTGAATCGCGCCAAGCGTGGGCAAGCTTCGAGCACACCAGCGCGCTATCGGTGATGCCGTTCGCGGCAAAGGCATCGGATAGGGCCGTGGTCGACTTCACCATGAGGTGGGGAAGTCGCGTGTACCCGGTGGCTTCATGTCCCTTGCGCGCCCATGCCAGCGCTTCCGCCGTGCGCCCTTGACCGATGAGCAGCTTCGCGTACCCCGCGGCGGCGTTGATGAGCGGCTCGGGCACATCCGCAGAATCAGCCACTGTCAAGGCCCGTTTGAAGTAAGGCTCGGCCAGGTCATTCTCGCCGCGAGCGGCATGCACGGTGGCCAGGGTTAGTTGGAAGTTCGCATAGCCATATGGATCATTTCCGGGCACCTTCAGCACATCGGCCTTGCGGGCATAGTACAGCGCGGAATCAAGGTCGCCAAGTTCCAAGTGGCACCTTGCAAGGATGGACATCGAACGGCCATAGATCCCTTCGCTCAAACCAAAGGCCTGCGCTTTCCGCATGTAGCGCAAGGCGCCCTGGGCATCTCCGGCCCGTTGGTACACGATCGCGGTCTCCTTGCAAACGGCCCCCATCCCCAAGCTATCTCCGGCATGTTGGAAGCGCTCGAAGGCGATGTTGAAGTGCTTCAATGCTCCGTTCAGATCCGTGAACTGCATGAACGCCCCCCCGATACCGAAGTGGGCACGGCCGATAAGTGTATCGTTCCCGGTCGGCTCGGCCGCTTCCAGGCCACGAATGGCTGCCTTCATGCAGTCCTCCGGGCGACCGAGGAAGAGGTACTGGCTGACGAGCCTGGCAATGACGGCGCATTTCACCCGCGGGTCTGTCGCCGCAGCCTCACGTGCGATCAAGGAATCGAGAGGAAGTCCACGGACCCTGGCCGAAAGCGTGTCGAGGGGCTGGGCGTGCAGTTGTCCGACACCGACCAGCGCAACGACCACGACCAGCGCGCGGAAAATGAGACCCCTTGTGATGGCTCGTTGGTGAAGGGTGCTCCGGTTCATGGTCATCAACCTGCGTTGGTATCGGTCGGTCTTGCTTCCAGTTCTTCGATCGTCCTCCTTGCCGCCTCCAACCGCACCCGGTTGTTCTTGCTCACCAGCATGTTGGTGATGAGCTTCTCCATGCGGTGATGCAGTGGAATGAGCAAACCAGCGATGGCCGCCATGCAAAGCAGCATCAGGATCGGTGAATGGTTCGTGATGCGATCAAGGAAGGGATGCAGCAGCAGGTTGATGAACTCGAAGAAGAGCAGCAGCGCGATGAGCGAGAGGTTCTTGATCGCCTTGGCGCCAACAACGGATGTCCTGCTGAAGATGAGCAGGAAGATCCCCAGCGTGATGACGATGAGGGCGATGATGCCGAACTGGATGTTGCGGGAGCGGGCGGCGACTTCTTCGGCCTTCAGCTTCGCATCCTCCTGCTCTTTCAACTCCTGCGCGAAGGCCATGTTCTGGAGCTTGTTCAGGTTGGTGGCGTTGATCAGGCTGTCCGCGTAAAGCACCCGTAGGTCATAGTACCGATACGCGCTGTCCAACTGGCCGCTGGCTTTGAAGGCTCGGCGCAAGAGGTCGCAGGCACCGACGAGACCCTCCAGGTTGCCACCGTCACCGCTCACGCGCAAGGCACGCCTACCGTCGGCGATGGCATTCGGGAGTTCACCGGCCTCCAGCTCCATCTCTCCACGCCCCAACAAGGATCCGTAGAGCGGGATCATCACATGGAAGGAATCCGCCACTTCGATCGCACGCGCGAAATGGACATCGGCTAGCTGGCGCTCCCGCTTCGCCGCGTACGCCGCCCCCAGCATATAGTAGGAGCGCGCGTAGGCGTAGGGATCACTCCCAGGGTCGGTGATGATGTTGGACCGCTGCGCCCAGTAGAGCGCGGAGTCCTGCTGACCCATCAGGCGGTAGCAATCGCTCAGGTGGCAACAGGTGCGGTTGACCTGGTAGTCCGAACGCACCTTGGCGACGGCCTGCTTCAACAGACCGAGCGCTCTGGGCAGGTCGCCAAGGGTCTTGTACACCGTGGCGATCTGCTTCTGGGCCGTGCCGATATCGTCCGCACTGCCGGACCGTTGCGCATAGTGCAAGCCTTGGTAGAAATACTTCAATTGCAAGGCGGCATCAGCAGATCCGTTGAAAGCATCACCGAGGTGTTGCGAAGCGGTCGCAAGCAGACTATCGATGCCGAGCTGTTCGGCGAGGGCGAACTCCTCCTTGGCGTTCACCCTGATCTCGTTCTTCAGACCCAGGTTGAACAAGGCGGCACCGTGGTTGGAGGTGATGAAGTAGCGCTCGATCAGGGGCCGGGACTCGTCGTACCGAGTGCTGAGGGAATCATACCTCGCTTGGAAGGCGTATTGCTGGGCGTGCAGCGCGAACGGGAGAAGCAGCGCGCCGAGCACGAGGCCGCGCAAGGTGATCGGGAGAGAACGCTGGTGGGGCACGGACGAAGGTTCTTGGTAAAGATGCGCGGAAGGTTCCAAACCGACCCCCATCCTAAGATCCGCGGACAGATCCGAGCCTCCCAGAACCGGCGCAACCTAGAAGTCCGATGGAGCGCCGAGATCCAGCCACCGACCTCCTACCTCCAGCCGCCACCCAACGCCTGGTACACGTTCACCATGGCGTTCATGCGCTGCTTCTGCGTTTCCACCAGCTCGAACTTGCTTTCCAACGCATCGCGCTGCGTGAGCAGCACTTCCATGTAATCCGCACGAGCGGAACGGAACAGGTTCGTGGAGATGGTGATGGAACTGGAGAGGGCATCCACCTGCTGCGCGCGCAGGTCGTAGCTGCTGCGCAGGTTCTGGATGTTCGAGAGCTGGTTCACCACTTCCACGTAGGCGTTCAGCACCGTGCGTTCGTAGTCGAACACGGCCTGCAGCTGGCGCGCATTGGCATTGGCGTAAGCCGCTTTGATCGCATTCCGGTTGATCAGCGGAGCGACGAGATCCCCAGCCACATTGTAGAGCAGGGAGGCTGGCGTTTCGGTGAGGTAGGAGGTGTTGAACGCGTTCAATCCGACACCGGCCGTGAGCCGCACGGATGGATAAAAGTTCGCTTTGGCCGACCTCACGTCGAGCTTGGCAGCGGCGAGTTCCAATTCGGCCTGGCGAATGTCCGGACGATAGGCAAGCAACTGAGCAGGCACGCCGGCGTAGATGCTGTCGGGCACCAGGTTGGAGAAGGCCGACGAGTTACGGCTCACCGGCTGTGGGTAGCGACCGACCAGGAAATTGATCCGGTTCTCCACTTCCACGATGCGCTGCTGGATGTCGAACTGGTTGCTACGGTTCTTCAGCACTTCGGCCTCGAAACGACGGACGGCCAACTCCGTGACTTTGGCCGCGAGCTTCTCCAGCTTGACGATCTCCAGCGCGTCCTGCTGGATGGCGATGTTGTCGCGCAAGATGTTCAGTTGATTGTCCAAGGCCATTAGTTCGTAATAGCTATTGGCTATCTCGGCCACCAGATGCGTAACCATGAAGTTCTTCCCTTCCACGGTGCCCAGGTACCGCATCATGGCGGCCTTCTTTGCGTTGCGCAGCTTCCTCCAGATGTCCAGCTCCCACGACAGGCGTGCGCCCACCATGAAGTCGGGCAGCGGCTCGGGGAATGCGCGCTCCTCCGTGATCGGCAGGTTGTGCTCCACCGCACCGTTGCGCGTGTATTCACCCACCTTCTCGGTGCCCGCTCCGGCCACGATGCCGACGAACGGCAGGTATTCTCCCTTGCGTGCGCGCACCTCGTTCTTCGCCATGGCCACTTCCTGCAACACGATGTTCAGCTCCTGGTTGTTGGCCAGCGCACTGTCGATCAAGGCCTGCAGGTTCGGGTCGGTGAAGAAGGTCCGCCAAGGAACGGAGGCCGCATCCGTGGTATCGGTGGTGCTCGCGTATGTGGCCGGTGCGTTCTTCCGCGCTTCGCGCACTTTCAGTGCAGGTACGCAGGAGCTCAGAAGAAGTAGGAGTGCGAGGGAGAGAGTGTGCGAGGGTGTAAGACCGGCAATGCGCGTTACACGTGACGGGCCCGTCGATCGCACACCCTCTGGCTCTCTCTCACCTTCGCACTCTCGCACTCTACGGAGTTGAGCGGACATTTTGATCTCAGTTGTCATGCTTTCTTGCGTTTCAACAGTTCCTTCAGGCGCTTCCGCATATCGCGCATCTCGTCCTTCGCGGTGCTGCCTTCCTCCGCGCTGCGCACGAACTCCTCGGAAACGGGTTCGTCACGCTCCTCGTTCAACAGCTTGCGGCCCTTGATCAGGTTGGCGAAAACGTAGTACAAGCCGGGGATGACCAGTACACCGATCAACGTACCGACGAGCATGCCGCCCATGGCCGAAGAACCGATCGTGCGGTTACCGATGGCGCCGGCACCGCTCGCGATCACCAAGGGGATCAGACCCGCGATGAAGGCGAACGAGGTCATCAGGATCGGACGGAAGCGCGCTTTCGACCCTTCGATGGCGGCTTCGAAGACCGTTGCACCAGCACGTTGTCGTTGCACCGCGAACTCCACGATCAACACCGCGTTCTTGCCGAGCAGACCGATCAACATGATGAGGCCGATCTGTGCATAGACGTCGTTCGCCAGACCCATCGCCTTCAGCATCACGAAGGATCCGAAGACACCGACCGGCAACGAAAGGATGACCACCAAGGGCAGCACGAAACTCTCATACTGCGCGGCCAGCACGAGGTATACGAAAATGAGCACCACGGCGAAGATGTAGATGGCTTCGTTCCCACGTCGTGCCTCATCATACGAGAGACCCTCCCACTCGATGTCGTAGCCGCGGGGCAAGGTCTGCTTGGCCACTTCCTGGATGGCGTGAATCGCATCACCGCTGGTGAAGCCTTCCGCCGCTAGACCACGTATGGCGGCCGAGTTGTACATGTTGTACCGCGTGATCTCGTTCGGCCCAAGACGTTTCTCGAAGCGCATGAACGCGGAGTACGGCACCATATCTCCTTCCTCGTTCTTCACGAACAGACCGGTGAGGTCCGACGGGTAGCGCCGATACTCCGGTGCGGCTTGCGCATACACCTTGAAGAAGCGCCCGAAGCGGATGAAGCCCTGCTCGTAGGTGCTGCCGATGAGGATGTTCAGGTTCTCCACGGCCTTGCCGATCGACACGCCCTTCTGCATGGCCACCTTGTTGTCGATGATCATCTCGTACTGCGGATAGTTCGCCGCGTAGAAGGTGAAGAGGCCCGCGAGCTCCTTACGTTCACGTAGTGCATCCATGAAGGCGTTGTTGATGCGTTCGAACTCGTGGTAGTCGGTACCGTTGGTCTTGTCGATCATCCGCAGCGAGAACCCGTCGGAGCTACCAAAGCCAGGTACGGCGGGCGGCTCGAAGTATTCGATCACCGCACCGAGATCCTTGGTCTTCTCTTCCAGTTCCTCCATCACTTCGTGCACGTTCTTGTCGCGATCATGCCAAGGCTTGAGGTCGATCAAGCAGGTGCCTGCATTGGATCCGCGGCCTTCGGTCATGATCTCGTAACCGGCCAGCGACGACACGGATTCCACCTCGGGGATCTCGGCACAGATCTTCTGCAGGTCGCGCGCCACCTCGTTGGTGGTCTCCAGCGTGGAGCCCGGCGGCGTCTGGATGATGGCGTAGATCGTACCCTGATCCTCGCTGGGGATGAAACCTGCAGGAAGCACCTTGTCCGTGACGTAGATGCCCACGCAGAATGCACCGAGCAGACCGAACGTGACGACGCGGCGGGCGACGGTGCGGTTGAGGATGGCGACATAACGACCGGTCAACTTCTCGAATCCTCGGTTGAAGGAATCGATGAAGCGATCCATCAACGACTTCTTCCTGTGTGCCTCAGCATGCGGCTTCAGGATCATCGCGCAAAGCACCGGTGTGAGTGTGAGCGCCACGATGGCCGACAGGATGATCGAACCCGCCATGGTGATGGAGAACTGGCGGTAGAACACGCCGACGGGTCCCGTCATGAACGAGATGGGGATGAACACCGATACCATCACCAACGTGATCGCGATGATGGCGCCACCGATCTCGCCCATCACTTCTTTCACCGCAGCGTAGGGTGTGAGGTGATGGTTGTCGTGCATCTTGGCGTGGACGGCTTCCACCACCACGATGGCATCGTCCACCACGATGCCGATGGCCAGCACCAGGGCGAAAAGCGTGATCAGGTTGATGGACAATCCGAACAGCTGCATGATGAAGAAAGCTCCGATCAGCGACACCGGTACGGCGATGATCGGGATCAAGGTGGAGCGCCAATCACCAAGGAAGATGAACACCACGAGCGCCACCAGGATGAAGGCATCACGCAACGTGTGCAGCACCTGTTCCATGGAAGCGTCGAGGAAGGTCGACACGTCGTAGCTCACCTTGTAATCGATGCCCGGCGGCATGAATTCGGCCTGCTCCTTCAGCTTCTCCTTCACCTGCTCGATCACCTCGCTGGCGTTGCTGCCCAGCGTTTGTTTCAACACGATGGATGCCGATGGCTGACCATCCAGGTTGGAATAGATGTCGAAGAACTCACTGCCCAGCTCCACGTCGGCGATGTCGCGCAGCTTGATCATCTCGCCCTCCTCGTTGGCGCGGATGATGATGTTCTTGTACTGTTCCGGCTCGTTGAACTGGCCTTGGTAGATCAGCACGTATTCGAGCGATTGCGCGTTGATCCCGGAGCTCTGTCCCAAACGGCCGGGCCGAGCGATCAGGCTCTGTTCCTCCATCGCCTTCATCACCTCTTCCGCAGAGATGTTGTAGGCCCGCATGCGATCCGGTTTCATCCAGATACGCATCGCGTACTTGCGGCTTCCGAGGATCTGCGCCTGCGCCACACCGGGGATCCGCTGGATCTCGGGGATCACCGTGGTGAACGCATAGTTGTAGAGGAAGAGCTCGTCCGCGTCCTTGGCGTTGCCGTAGAGGTTCACGTACATGAGCATGCTGGGCTGCACGGGCGTGATGATCACACCCTCGCGCTGCACGAGCAATGGCAGGTTGGGCATCACCTGATCCACGCGCGTTTTCACCCGCACCACCGCCTCGTTCGGGTCGGTACCCGGTTCGAAGATCACGCGGATAGTACCCTCACCGGCGCTGGTGGCATCGGATGCGATGTAGCGCATGCCCTGCACACCGTTGATCGCTGTTTCCAGCTGGATGATCGTGCTTTTGGTCAACACATCCGCGCTGGAGCCGGGATAGGCGATGAAGATGTTCACCGTCGTGGGCGCGATCTCCGGGAATTGCGCGGTGGGGAGGCTCTCGATGGACAACAAGCCCATGAAAACGATGAGCACCGAAATGACGATGGCCAGTACCGGCCGATGGATGAAGTTCCTGAACATGGCTCAGTGATGTGTTAGGCCGATCACTCAGCGTAGAGGTCCAAGTGGCGAACGATCGAATCCGGTGTCACGAACTCGTAGTCCACATTGTCCTTATCCTTCACCTTCCGCAGGCCTTCCAAAAGGAACTTATCATCCTTCTTCAACCCGTCCGTTACCACGAAGAGGTGTTGTAGTTCCGAGCCGACCTCGACACGCGTGCTATGCAATACGCTATCCGCACCGATCACGTAGACATAGCGGTGATCCAATACTTCGAAGGTGGCCTTCTGCGGGATGATCAGCACGTTCTTCAGCGCCGACTCCATCAGGATATTGCCCGTCTCCCCGTGGCGAAGAAGGCCTTGCGGATTGGGGAAGGTGGCCCGGAAAGCGATGTTCCCCGTGGTGTTGTTGAAATCGGATTCGATGGCCGTGATCTCACCTGGTTGATCGAAGATCTCGCCGTTGGCCATCTTCAATCGCACTTCCGTTCCATTACCCGCGAGCGCGCTCTTCTGGTAAGCCAGGTATTCCGTCTCGGGTACGTTGAAATAGACCCACATCGCGCTGTTATCGGAGAGTTCGGTGAGCAGATCGCCATCATCCACCATACTGCCCTTCCGCACATGCAAACGACCCATGATGCCGCCGAAAGGCGCTCGCACTTCGGTGAATCCGAGGTGGGCGTTCGCCATGGACAGCTTCGCTTTGGCCTTCGCCAGATGGGCTTTCGCCATCGCAAGCTCATTCGGAGAGACTACGTTGCTGTCTGCCAGCGACTTCGTGTTGTTGTATTCGATCTCCGCGAACTCAACCTCAGCCCTTGCCTTGTCCACTTCGGCCTGGTATAGGATGGGCTGGATACGGAACATCAACTGACCTTCCTTCACGTGCTGGCCTTCATCCACGAGGATCTCCTGCAGGTAGCCTTCCTCCAATGCACGCAGCTCGATATGTTGTTCGGAATGGATCTGGCACACATAATCGCGGTGCACGATGGTGTCGGCAAGTAACGGGGATGTGGCCGGGTAGTGTCCGTGCTCGTGACCTTCGTGCTCTTCGTGGTGCCCTCCGCAGGCAGCTAGCATCGCTCCCAGGAGGAAAAGCACGCCGCCCATTCGCCAACGCGTGGAAGGTGTCATGTGCGTGTTGCTTGATGCCGTGCATGACCTGTTGGTCGGAGCAGGGTCCTTGGAAAGAACCATCTTGAACATATTCGAATGAATGAAAGGAGTGAGGAACGCCGGGCGGACCGGTGGAGCGAGACCCATATCGGTGTCGTGCTCGGAATGTCATGCGCCGAAGGGGCATCGTACGCACCATGGTGGCGGCCAACGGCACGACCCACCAGCCCGGCTTACCGGGCGCCAGACCACATTACGGAGCGGAGGGATGCAGCCCCGAAACGGGCAACAACCACGGGCCTGCGCGCTCATCCTTAACGGGACGCGCCACCATCGTCGATTCCAAGTGCGGGCCAAGGATCAGCGTCAGGATGTACAGAGCGCTCAACTCCAGATCGACATGTACATCGAGTTTACCTTCCGCATCTTTCGTACCTAAACTGATCAGTTCAGCAACAGGTGCGGTAGCACCTGCGCGCAAGGTGACCGGAAAGCAGAACTGCAAGCCCAGCATGACCGTGCATGCGAGCAAGAGGTTCTTCATCCGGAGGCGTTCCATGGTAGATCGGGCCTTAGCGGCTGCGAACGTAGAATGATACCAGGACGCAGGTAAAGGACTTAACAAGAATTTATCAAGCGGGCACGAGACCGTGGAACCAGGCCTGCCGATATCCCGGCCCGGGTATCGATGCGTGGGCCCTGCCGGACGTACGCGATCGGGAGCCAATGTCCACCTGTGACCTGGCTGTGCAGGGGAAGCGACCTGCCCCCCCTTAACCCTGTCCGGCGAATTCGCGTAACCCGAACGGGCGGCACGCTGACCCAGGAGACGGACCGGGTCGGCATTGGCCTCCTAGGCCCGGATCCCCGATCTTTGCGCCCTTGCCCATGCTCCAACGCACGATCATCCTTCTTCTCTTCACCGGAGCGTCCATGGCCGCTTCCATTCAGGCACAGGTCGTCATCAACGAGGCCAGCAGCCGCAATGCGCACACCATCGCCGATGCCGCCGGTAACCACCACGATTGGGTGGAGCTCTACAACGCCGGAGACAATGATGTGGATCTTGCTGGATACACCTTGACGGACGACGCAGGCGAGCCCGGGCAATGGACGTTCCCGAGCGTCGTACTTCCGGCTCACGGCCATCTCGTTGTGTTCTGCAGTGGCGAGGATCGTGACGCGGTGGAGGGCATGACCGCGGTGGCGCACATCACGGACTTCGCACCGGTGGATGGCTGGAACGACCACACCCTGAGCACACCCTTCGCATGGGACGGGACATCCAATCTGGTGATCCAAATGTGTGCATTGAAAGGCACGGGCACCGGACTGCTGAACGCCGTATTTCGCCAGACGACCACGTCCTTCAACTCCAGCGCAAGCGGCCTTTGCCAAGACCCCTCACGCACCTGCGCTTTGGAATACGGCGACCTGTTGCAGCGTAGACCGGTGATGCGCGTGAACGGGCAGACCATCGGCAGCTTCAACTGGATGAACTCTTTCGTGCAGCTGCCAGCACCCTATGCCAACTGGTCCGGTGGTGCGAAGCATGCGTTCCTGATCCGCGCCTCGGAACTTCTGGATGCGGGGCTTTCCGCAGGTAGCATCACCAACTTGAGCTTTGACGTGGTGGACACGCACGATGCCACACTGGATCAACTCGACATCTTCATGACGGAGACCGTGGAGGATGAATTATCGGCCAGCTTCCGATCGACCTCTCCGGGGAACGAATTGCACACCAACTTCAAACTCGGCCGTAATGGTGAGACCGTGTACCTCTATGCACCCGGGCTTTCGCTCGTGAACAGTTTGTACGTACTGCAAGGAGCTCCGGACCATAGCAACGGGCGATCGCAGGATGGCGGAACGGATAGTGGATTGTTCATCAGTCCCACACCAGGGTCCCCCAACGGAGCAAGTCCCTCCTACCCCATCTATGCCCTGGCCCCGCAGATCTCGGCAGCGTCCGCACTCTCCCAGGACCCTATCCTCGTCAATATCACCCAGAACAATACGCCACCCAGCGAGATCCGCTACACGTTGAACGGTAGCGAACCCACGGAGAGCTCCTTGCTCTACACCGGACCGCTCACCGTGAACAGCTCTTCCGTGGTGAAAGCGCGGGTGTTCAAGGTGGGCCGTGCTCCCAGCGCAGTTGTCTCCGCATCCTACCTCATCGATGTGCACCACACCACACCTGTGATCTCCGTGGTCACCCCTCAAAGCGGCCTTTACGGACCCGACGGCATCTTTACGAACTGGCAACGCGACGACGAGATCCAGGCGCACGTGGACTATTTCGGTACCGATGGTGCGTTGCTCTTCTCCCAGTTCTCCGGCATGCAGGTGGACGGCGGCCTTGGAGGAAGCCGCGGCTGGCCCCAACACTCCTTCCGGCTTGAATTCGACAACGATGCCCTGGGGGATGGGCGCGTTAACCTGCCCTTGATCCCCGATAGACCATCGCGGGCACGGTACAGCCGTATCTACCTGCGCAATGGCAGTAACCAGTACCAGATACTACCGCACAAGGATGCCGCACAGGTGAAGATGATGGCAGGTGCGACCAATAGCTACTATGCTGCGTGGACGCCGGTCACCGTATACATCAATGGCGCATACTTCGGCTTGTACGAACTGCGCGAGAAGTTCGATTCCGAGTATTTCCGCACGTTGGAAGGTGCCGACCCCGATTCAGTGGACCTGCTTTCACTCAGTGCTTGGAGCGGAAGCATGCTGCGACCCACCGAAGGAGCAGTGGATCCGTTCTGGGTCGATGTTTCCGCCTTTGGACTGATGGACCCCGCACAAGAGAACTTCTGGGACCTGCTGGATGCGCGGTTCGACCTGACGTGGTACACCGACTACATCATCGGCCAGCAATGGATGGGTACGAAGGATTGGCCGGTGAACAACATCAAGGTGCAACGCTCCGACGCGACCGATATGAAGTGGCGTTTCTGCACCATTGACCACGAAGTGGCCATGGCCCCCAACGGCCAATCGGACCATACGTTCAACGCATTGAACTACACGGCATCGCAGCTGGTGGAGATACCCTACACACGGCTGTGGCAGGTAGGCGTCACCAACCCGCGCTTCCACGACCATTTCATCAATCGCTTCGCGGATGTGATGAACAGCGCGTACTTGAACGACCGTATCCTCGGCATCGCACAGGAAGCGTACGACCTTACACGTCCGGAGATGGGCCTTCAATTCCAACGCTGGAGCAGCTCGGATACGGTGGTAGCGCTCAATACGTACGCCGACAACCACCTGGCCTTCCTCGCCGATCTGGAACAACGTACACCGGTCATGCGCGACCACATCCAGGCCTTCTTCGGTCTGCCGCGCCAGTTGGATGTCACATTGGACGTGGCGCCCGTGGGCACGGGCAGTATCCGTATCAGCACACTGCACCCCGAGGCCTATCCCTGGGAGGGCGTCTACTTCGACGGAGTTCCCGTGCGGATCGAAGCTGTAGCCAACAGCGGGTATCAGTTCAGCCACTGGACGGCCAATGGGCTTGTGGACGATGTTTCGGACCCGCTTTTCTTCGATACCCTTACGGCCAATTCCGCACTCTTCGAGGCGCACTTCCTTCCGGAGATCACCACAGCGGTCGCTGATCACGCCCGCGGCTATTTCAGCCTCCATCCGAATCCGACAACGTCAGAGGTCTTCATCTCCGACCCCGCGTTCGATATGGATCAAGCCGGCTATCAAGTGGTGGATCTGAGCGGTCGTGTGGTGATGGAAGGTGTTCTTCAACAAGCACATGACCGGGCCCGCATCGGGACGGGCGCACTCCCGAACGGCTCCTATCGCCTGCGCATCATCACGGCGGATGGAACATCCTCTTCCCGCCCTTTCGTGAAACTCTGACCATGGCGGAGAACAACGCCGGGCAACACATCGACCTCACCTTTCTCGCCGGGCCGCGCTCCCGCTGGAAGGAGTTCAGGAGCGCGATCAGCATCGCGCGTGAATTCATCATGGGTTTCCGCAAGCTGCATTTCGTGGGCCCCTGCGTCACGTTCTTCGGTAGCGCGCGCTTCAAGGAAGACCATCCTTACTATGAAGCTGCCCGCGAGTTGGCGCGCCGCACCGGACGCGTGGGCTTCACCATCATGACAGGCGGCGGCCCCGGCATCATGGAGGCCGCCAACCGCGGCGCACGTGATGTTGGTGCACGCAGCGTAGGGTGCAACATAGTCCTGCCTCATGAGCAGTACGCCAACCCTTATCTCGACGTAACGCTCTCCTTCGACCGTTTCTTCGTGCGCAAGGTGTTGTTGGTGAAGTACAGCATCTGCTTCGTGGTGATGCCCGGCGGTGCAGGCACAGTGGATGAATTGTTCGAGACCATCACCCTGATACAGACCGGGAAGGTGAAGGACTTCCCCATCCTCCTTTTCGGAAAGGACTATTGGACGCCAACGCTGGAGCAGATGAACCGGATGGTGGCCGAGGGTACCATCGGCAAGGAAGAACTCCGCTTCCTCACCGTGGTGGACTCCATCGAGGAAGCGACCACGTTCCTTCAAGAACGACTCGTGGTCATGTGGCAGCGCTCTTTGCGCCGCAAGGACCGTCCATCGTGGTGGTTCCTGGAAGACCGTGTTAAGAAGACGTTACCGAAAGGACCCGTCGAGTAACGGATCGTTAACCCGGGATCAAGGACCAGGTAACAGGCCGCTGGGACTTTTGCGCCGCGAACAACTCCATCGTTCGCCACCGCGATGTACCGCAACCTCCTTGCTCTGGCCACTTTCTTGATCGCCGCCATCGCCGTTGCCCAGAAAGGCACCGTGGCAGGCACCATCACGGCGAACGAAAGCGGCGCCATCCAGCCCATGCCCTTCGTGAACGTGGTGATCAAAGGGACCACCACCGGCGCCACCACCGATCTCGACGGCAAATTCAGTTTCGCCGTGGAGGCAGGTACGCATATCCTGTTGGTGAGCTTCGTTGGGTACGAACCCACCGAGCGGCCACTCACCGTGACCGCCGACGAACGCACCATCTTGGACGTGGAATTGAAGACGCAAGGCATTGAGATGAAGGAATTCGAAGTGGTGACGGAGAAGCGCACAGAGACGGAAGCCGCCGTGGTGATGGAGACGCGTAAGAGCGAACAAGTGGTTAACGGCGTGAGCCGGCAGCAGATCGCCAAAGGCCAGGACCGCAACGCCGGTGATGTGGTGAAGCGCATTCCCGGAGTGACCCTCGTAGGTGATCGGTTCGTGATGATCCGTGGATTGGCCGATCGGTACAACACCGTTCTGCTCAACGATGTGATCGCCCCCAGCCTGGAGGCCGACAAGCGCGCTTTCAGCTTCGACCTCATCCCCAGTGCGGCGCTGGACCGCGTGCTCATCTATAAGACCGGCGCGGCCGAACTGCCCGGGGAATTCGCTGGCGGTGTGATCAAGATCGGAACACTGAGCGTGCCTCAGGAAAATGAAACGCGTGTGACCTGGTCAATGGGTTTCCGCAACGGCACCACAGGCAACGACTTCAGCCTGGACAAGGCCGGCAATACCGACGCTCTCGGCTTCGACCGAGCCCGCACCATGCCCTCCGGTTTCCCCGCGCATGTGAACCAGCTGACAGGAACACAACTGATGAACGCCGGGCGTTCGCTGAGCAACAGTTGGAGCGCCGAGCGGACCACGGCCATGCCCGACCAGCGCCTCGGTATCGTCATCGCCCGCCGTTTCGGGAAGGAAGGAGGCACCCGCTTCGGGAATGTCACCACCGTGGACTACGCTCTCACCTCCACCGCCTACACGGCGAACAACTACAACTACGGCAGCTTCGACGCCACCCGTGGGCGCAGCGATACCCTGTACCGGTATGCTGACCAGGAGAACATCCGCACCGCGCGCCTAAGCCTGCTGCACAACTGGACCGCCCTACTGGGCAAGAAAGGGAAGATCGAATTCAAGAACCTCTTCAATCAACAGGGCGAAGGGCGCTCCACGTTGCGCACAGGTGTCGATTTCGACGGCGGCTTCGACGTGCGTAACGTGGCCTTCCGCTGGCAGGAACGCACCATCTACAGCGGTCAGCTGCACGGTTCGCACGATCTGAACGGGGACCGCACCACACTGAACTGGACCGCAGGCTATGGAATGGCCTTGAGCAAGGAGCCCGACTACCGCCGTGCGCGGACCACCCGACCAAGCGGCCAAAGCGATAGCGATACCCCGTACCAGATACAGATCGCCCCCACGGCCAGTGCCACGAACGCCGGTCGCTTCTTCAGCGACCTGAATGAGAATGTGGTGACGGGCAGAGCCGATATCGAGCAGAAGATGGGCAAGCAGGATGGGCGGTTCATCGCGAAACTCCGTGCCGGGTTCTTCGCCGAGCATAAGGACCGTGAGTTCAGCGCTCGTTGGATGTCCTTCGTGAAAAGCAGCTTCACCCAATTCGACGCGGACCTGCTTGGCCAGCCGTTGGACGTTGCCTTCAGCGATGCGAACATCAACACCACCACTGGCTTCAAACTGAGCGAAGGAACGAACCCGAGCGACGCCTATACCGCCGCCAACACATTGATGGCCGGACACGTCGGCGGCACGTTCACATTGGATAGCGCTCTTACGGTCTCAGCAGGTGTCCGCTTGGAACACAACCGTCAGCAACTCACCAGTGGCACGTACACCAACGGCGAGATCAACGTGGACAATCCGGTCCTTAGCGTCCTGCCCTCGCTGAACGCGAGCTACAATTTGACGAAGCGCTCCTTGGTGCGCGCAGCTGCGAGCCAGGCTGTGAACCGTCCTGAATTCCGCGAGCTTGCGCCCTTCACCTTCTACGACTTCAGCAGCAACACGTCCCTCAGCGGAAATCCCGACCTGAAGACGGCCCGGATCCTCAATCTTGATGCACGCTGGGAATTCTACCCCACGTTGAACGAGATGATGAGCGTCGGTCTTTTCTACAAACGGTTCACCGACCCGATCGAAACGTTCTTCGTGAGCAGCACGGGTGGCGGCACGCGCAACCTGACCTACAAGAACGCCGCCAGTGCCAATAGCGTGGGCCTGGAGGCCGAGGTGCGACGCACACTGTCTTCGTTATCGTCCAAACCGTGGGCCGAAAAATGGGGCATCGTGCTGAACGCTTCGGTGATCAAGAGCACCGTGGACCTCGGCGATCAGGCCGTGGGTCAGAAAAAGGAACGCCCCATGATGGGCCAGAGCCCCTATGTGGCGAACGCAGGTATCTATTTCGACGATACCGAGAAGGGTGTTCGTGCCAGCGTGCTCTGGAACGTGTTCGGCCGCCGGCTGTTCGCCGTGGGCAGCGCCCTGTTCCCGGATATCTACGAAATGCCACGCAACTCGCTCGACATCACCGCATCCAAGAAGCTGGGCAAGCACTTCGAAGTGAAGGTGGGTGCTCAGGACATCCTGAACCAACGTGTGCACCTGAAGCAGGACAGCAACGGCAATGGCTCCATCGATGGTAGCGATGAGGACGTGCTCTCATTCCGCCGGGGACAGTATTTCTCCGCTGGTGCCAGCTACATATTCTGACCGGACCAACGATCCGTGCAACGGCCCGTTCCATGGGGAACGGGCCGTTGCGTTACTGGTCAGCCGCACACTTAACAAAAAGACAACCCAGCGTAACGATCCTATAAGATCATTGTCATGTTGACGTAAGAGGCGAACCGTCCATTTGCGACCGTAAACACACGAAACGAAAACGGACATGAACCCTTTCAAGTACCGCTCTCTCTGGACCCTGCTGCTGGCAGGTGCATTGCTCTCGAACACGAGTTGCAAGAAGGACGAAGAAGAGGACCCCATCACCCCCACGCCCACACCCTCCAACCTCATTACGGTGGACCAGCCCATTTCCGTGAATACGGAGTGGACAGCGGATCATCGCTACTTGATCAAGGGTTTCGTTGAGGTGGAACAGGGTGTTACGCTTTCCATCGCCCCTGGCACCGTGGTCTTTGGCGACAAGGACACCAAAGGCACGCTTATCATCAACCGTGGAGGCAAGATCAATGCCGTTGGCACCGCATCGCAACCGATCGTATTCACCAGTGCCATGCCCGCCGGAGAGCGCGCACCGGGCGACTGGGGAGGAATCATCCTTTGCGGTCGTTCGAACATCAACCTGCCCGGCGGCACCGGCGTCGTGGAAGGCGGCGTAGAAGCCGTATTCGGTGGCACCGACGGTGCGGATGATAGCGGACGTATGAGCTATGTGCGCATCGAATTCCCCGGTATCGCATTCCAGGAGAATAACGAGATCAATGGCCTCACCCTTGCAGGCGTCGGCAGCAACACCCAGTTGGACAACATCCAAGTGAGCTACAGCGGCGACGACAGCTTCGAGTTCTTCGGCGGCTCAGTGAACGCGAAGAACCTCGTGGCCTTCGGTGGGCTGGACGATGATTTCGACATGGATAACGGCTTCAGCGGAAAGCTGCAATTCGGCCTTGTGCTCCGTGACCCCAGCCAAGCCGACGTTAGCGGCAGCAATGGCCTGGAGCATGACAATGATGCGAGCGGCACGGCAGCTACACCGTACACCTGGCCCATCATCAGCAATGTTACCGTGCTCGGTCCCTTGGTGAACACCAATGCCGCCAGCATGAACACGAACTACAAACGTGCAGCACACCTGCGCCGCAACACCCACACCAACGTGTTCAACAGCGTGTTCGCCGGCTATCCTACCGGCTTGATGATCGATGGTGCAACCACCGAGACCAACGCCACCAACAACGACCTGCAAGTGCGCAATACCGTGCTGGCCGGTATGACCAACGACTTCGCTGTTGCTAGCGGCAGCACCTGGGATATCAGCACATGGTTCAGCACGAGCGGCTGGAACAATGCCGTGTACGCCAATGCGACCGACCTGGGCCTAGGTTTGCCCGTGAGCTTGGTGAACCCGCAACTTCTTCCTGAAGGGGCGAGCCCGCTCATGAACGGCGCGGATTTCACCGCAGCTCCGCTCACGGATAGCTTCTTCGAGACCGTGAACTACCGCGGCGCCTTCGGAAGCACTGACTGGACCAGCGGTTGGACCAACTGGGACCCACAGAACACGGCATACTAAGGAGTTCTCACGACCTTTCAGGAAAGACCATGCCCCCGGGCATGGTCTTTCGCGCTCAACCGGTCACAAAGGGTTCTGCCACCCAAAGCAGCACCGCGTACCGCGCCGCTTTCCCCAGCAGCATCAGCGCCGCGCTGGGCATGAATGGTGCTCGGAACAAGCCAAGGGCGATGGCGATGGGGTCGCCGATCACCGGCACCCAGCAAAGCAATGCGACCCATACGCCGCGCGTACGCACCAGTCCCTCCCAGCGCTTGCCTTGATCAATATCCACTCGGAACCAGCGTAACACCCTTTCAGCTGGCAACCAACGGCCGATAGCATAGTTGGTCAACCCGCCCAAGGTGTTCCCGAGCGTAGCCAACATGAAAAGCAGCAGCGGATCGGCACCTGTGGAAACCATGGCCAGCAGTACGGCCTCCGAACTGAACGGCAGGATGGTGGCTGCCAGGAAAGAAGCCAGGAACAAACCCAACATCCCCAATTCAGTCCAACCGGTTCCAAGATCCATCCGCGCTACTATGGACGGGCAGACCGGCCATTCGGCGGGGAAGATAGGCCGCTACCTTCGGCATGGACTTTGACTTTCCGCGAATCATGTACCGCCACCGCAGCCTTATCGTAACCGCCCTTATCACCTGCACCGCTGCCGCGCAGAACAATGATCAAGGCTCCAGTTTCTGGGAGAACCGTTCCACCACGCTGAGCGGTGGAGCGGAGTTCGGTATCCCGCTGGGCGAGTTCGACTTCACTTGGGGCAACACCACAGCCGGACTTTCCGCCAACATCGCCATTCCCATGCGCACGCTGCCGTTGGAATTCGGTTACGATTTCGCCTGGGGACGCATGGGTAGCGAAAGCAGCGCTGAACAGGCCCAAGGCAACATTCTCGGAGCCCGCTCCGGACGTAAGGTGGAAGTGAGCAGCAGCATCTACGGGCACCACGGGCTCATCCGCCTGAACCCGTTGCGGGGGAAGGTGAGGCCCTACGGAGAGGTTCTGCTGGGCGCGCGCAACTTCGTTACCCGGTCCACCATTTCAACGGCGGATGGAATGGCCAGCGACGAGCGCGATGGAAAGTGGACCACCAGCTACGGCTGGGCCGTGGGCGCCATGTACGGTATCGGCCGCCAGATCTATGTGGAAGGCCGTGTGGAACGCCTGTTCAGCGGCGAGGTGAGCTATGTTGACCCGTCCACCATCCAGATCGCTGCGGACGGCACGGTCTCCTACCAGAAGTTGAGCAGTCGCACGGATGCCCTACAGATCCAAATAGGCGTTGGGTTGCGTTTCTAGGTCGCGCGCAACCCCGGGGCGCCTGTTGGTAACCTTTGCGTAACGCTGCCCACAGCGCTCGGAAGTCCGCGTCTTTTGATCGTAAACTTGCCCCGGAAAGCCGGACCTGAACGTCCGCATCTCCCATTGGACGGGCAAAAACGCATCCAGAGCGCTCTCATATCCGTGTTCCACAAAGATGGGCTCGAACCCATCATCCGCGAACTGGATCGGCTCGGCGTCCACCTCTACTCCACCGGTGGAACACAAACGTTCATCGAGGAACTGGGGGTGAAAGTGACCCCGGTCGAAGACCTCACCACTTACCCGAGCATCTTGGGCGGTCGCGTGAAAACCCTTCACCCGAAAGTGTTCGGAGGCATTCTCGGACGCCGCGACCTGGAAAGCGATGTGGCCCAACTGGAGGAGTACGCGATCCCCCCCATCGACCTGGTCATCGTAGACCTTTATCCTTTCGAAGCCACGGTGGCCGCAGGTGGAACTGAAAGCGCCATCATCGAGAAGATCGATATCGGTGGCATCAGCTTGATCCGCGCGGCAGCCAAGAACCATAGGGATGTGGTGATCATTCCTGCTCAACGGCAGTATGACGCGTTGCTGCGTTTGTTGAAAGAGCAGGACGGGGGCACCACCCTGGCCCAACGGAAACTGTTCGCCACGGATGCGTTCGCCGTGAGCTCGCACTACGACAGCGCGATCCATAACTGGTTCGCTGGCGACGGAGCAGCGCTTCGGGCAAGCGCCGGGCCGACGACCGTGTTACGCTATGGGGAGAACCCGCACCAACTGGGCGCTTTCCACGGGGACCTCACCGGCATGTTCGAGCAGCTCAATGGCAAGGAACTCAGCTACAACAACCTGCTCGACCTGGATGCGGCCATCGAGCTGATCGACGACCTCGCAACGATCAACGGCGTCCCGTTCGCCATCCTGAAACACAATAATGCCTGCGGTGCAGCCGTGCGTCCTTCATTGAAAGAGGCCTGGGGAGCTGCACTTGCCGGTGATCCGGTGAGCGCTTTCGGTGGGGTATTGATCACCACGGCGACCATTGACAAGGCCACTGCAGAGGCCATCGACCCGCTCTTCTTCGAGATCATCGCAGCGCCCGGATACGAAGTTGAAGCGCTGGAGGTCCTGCGGAAGAAGAAGAATCGGATGATCCTGCGTCGCAAGCCTGCTGCACGCCCCCCTACAAAGGCCCGCAGCGCCCTCAACGGCATCCTGACCGAAGCCGCTGACACCGTGGTGGCAACGAAGGAATCGATGCGCACGGCGACGACGAAGGCACCGACGACGCAGGAATTGAACGACCTGGTCTTCGCCAGCATACTCGTGAAGCACACGAAAAGCAACGCCATCGTCCTCGCAAAGGACGACCAGTTGATCGCCAGTGGCACCGGCCAGACCAGTCGCGTGGATGCTCTTCAACAAGCCATCTCCAAGGCCGGTAAATTCAACTTCGACCTGAAGGGAGCGGTGATGGCCAGCGATGCCTTCTTCCCGTTCCCCGATTGCGTGGAGATCGCCCACCACGCCGGTATCACCGCCGTAGTCCACCCCGGTGGCAGCATCCGCGATCAGGATAGTATCGATTTCTGCAACGCACACGGTATGGCCATGGCCATCACCGGCACACGCCATTTCAAACACTGAGCACGGCCCATGAGCTGGTTCAACTTCTTCACCCAAGAGATCGCGATCGACCTCGGCACCGCCAACACGCTCATCATCCACAACGATAAGGTGGTGGTGGACGAGCCCAGTATCGTGGCCATCGATCGCACCAGCGGCAAGGTGATCGCCGTTGGCCGGCAGGCGCAGCAGATGCACGGCAAGACCCACGAGAACATCAAGACCATCCGTCCGCTGCGCGATGGTGTAATCGCCGACTTCAAGGCCGCCGAGGACATGATCAAGGGCATGATCCGCATGATCAAGCCCGGCCGCCAGCTCTTCACGCCCAACCTGCGCATGGTGATCTGTATCCCCAGCGGGATCACCGAAGTGGAGAAACGCGCCGTGAAGGACAGCAGCGAACACGCTGGCGCCAAGGAGGTGTACCTGATCCACGAACCCATGGCCGCCGCCATCGGTATCGGAATCGACGTGGAGGAGCCGATGGGCAACATGATCATCGATATCGGCGGTGGTACCAGCGAGATCGCCGTGATCGCCCTAGGCGGTATCGTCTGCGACAAGAACATCCGCGTGGCCGGTGACGAGTTCACCAACGACATCGAAGAATACATGCGCCGCCAGCACAACATCCTGGTGGGTGAGCGCACGGCCGAAACGATCAAGATCGAAGTGGGCGCGGCGATGACGGAACTCGACAACCCACCGCCCGACTATGCCGTTCGTGGTCGCGATCTGATGACGGGCATCCCGAAGGAGATCACCGTGACCTACAGCGAGATCGCCCAGGCGCTTGACAAGTCGATCAGCAAGATCGAAGAGGCCATCCTGAGCGCGCTCGAGGCAACGCCACCCGAGTTGAGCGCCGACATTTACAAGACCGGGATCTACCTGGCCGGCGGCGGGGCATTGTTACGTGGTCTCGACAAGCGGATCAGCATCAAGACGAAGCTGCCCGTGCACGTGAGCGAGGATCCCCTCCGCGCCGTTGCCCGCGGTACCGGCATCGCGTTGAAGAACATCGATCGTTTCCAGTTCCTGATGCGGGAATGAACGGCGACGAGCGGCAAGTCGCAAGCGGCGGATCCCGATACGATCACGCTTTGCGACCTATCGCTCCACGCTTCTTACTGGCCGCTTGAGCAATGCGTGATCTCTTCCGCTTCCTCCACCGCATCCGCAGTACGCTGATGTTCCTCGGCTGGTTGATCCTTTCGTTGATCCTGCTCTACAACGGCAACGAACACCACAAAGCGCGGGCGATCAGCAGCAGCAACGCCATGGCGGGCAACATCTTCTCGTGGCGCAAGGAGATCACCGATTACGCGAACCTCAAAGAAGTCAATAGACGACTTGCCGAGGAGAACGCTGGCTGGCGCAACCGGCACATCAGTACATACAGCCCTATGGAGGGGCTTTTCGCGCGTATCCAGGATACCATCCGCCGACAGGAATACCGCGTGATCACAGCGAAGGTGGTGAACAGTACGTGGCATAAACCCAAGAACTTCCTCACGCTGGACAAAGGCACGAAAGCTGGCCTGCACAGCGACATGGGGGTGATCGGGCCCAATGGCATCATCGGTGTGGTCCGCGACGCCAGTGCGGGCTTCGCTTCGGTGATCAGCGTACTAAGTCCCGACATCAAGACCAGCGTGCAAATGCGCAGAACAGGGCATTTCGGACTGCTGTATTGGGACACGAACGACCCGCTCACCTCCAACGTCATCGACATTGCCAAACATGCCCGTGTGGCCGTTGGTGATACCGTGGAAACGCGCGGCGGTGATGGCATCTTTCCCGCGGGTGTGCTCGTTGGTATCGTGGAGAGCGTAGAAGATGAGCCGGGTAACAACTACCACTCCATCGTCGTCCGTCTCAGCGAAGACATGACACGCAGCGGCTTCGTCTATGCGGTAGAGGACCTCCGCAAGATGGAACGAGACACGTTGCAGCAAGCGAACGAAAGGCCATGATCGTCACCGTTCTCGCCAACCTCCTGCGCTTCGCGGTGCTGGTGCTCCTGCAAGTACTGGTGCTCGACCATCTGGATGTGTTGAACGGCTACATGGTCCCCTACCTGTACGTGCTCTTCCTGCTCATGCTCCCCATCGAGATGCCGGCTTGGGCACAGCTCGCCGCAGGAGCTGCGACCGGACTGGTCATGGACATGTTCAGCAGCACGCCCGGCATGCACATGAGCGCTTGCGTGGTCATGATGTACGCGCGTCTCTACCTGCTCCGCCTGCTTGCCCCGAGGGAGGGTTACGAATTCGGCGTGCGGCCCACCGTGCCCCGCATGGGCATCGCTTGGTACGTCACCTACGCCGGCTTGTTGATCCTGTTGCATCACCTGTGGCTGTTCTTCATCGAACTGCTGCGCTTCGATGGCTTCTTCAGCACCTTCTTCCGCGGGCTGCTGAGCGCCGTGTTCACCTTCGGCCTGTGCCTGCTGGCGCAATTCCTCACCTCCGGTCAGGAGCGTGCCCGCCGATGAATTACGAAGGCCGCAAATACGTACTGATCGCGGGCGTGCTGTTCATCAGCATCGTCTTCATCCTGCGCTTATTCTGGATCCAGGTGGTGGACGGCAAGTGGAAGGCCGAAGCCGCCAACATGGCCGAGCGGAAAGTGACCGTGTACCCCTCACGCGGCTTGATCTACGACCGCAAGGAACGCCTGCTCGTGGCCAACACCCCGGTGTACGACCTCATGGTGGTGCCGAAAGAAGTGGAATCGTTCGACACGGCGAAGCTCTGCGCGCTCATCGGCGTGCCGGAGAACGAATTCCGTTCACGCCTCAGCGATGCCACACGCTACTCCAAATACAAGCCGAGCATCATCGAGAAGCAGATACCTGCTGACCAGTTCGCGGCGATCAGCGTGCACCTGCACAAATACCCGGGCTTCTACGGACAATCGCGTACGCTACGCACCTATCCACCACATGCTGCGGCCCACCTGCTCGGCTACTTGAGCGAAGTGAACGCGAAGAAGGTGGAAGAGGATCCCTACTACAAGTCCGGCGACGTGATCGGCGTCGGCGGCCTGGAGTCGTACTACGAGCGGGAAATGCGCGGGCGCCGGGGGGTGAGCTACGTGCTCGTTGATGTGCACAACAACCAGAAGGGTTCCTTCAAGGATGGGATGTACGACACGCTCGCTGTGGAAGGGAAGGATCTCTTCACCGGTATCGATCTTGACATGCAGCGCCTCGGTGAGCGATTGATGGTGAACAAGAAGGGCAGCATTGTGGCGCTCGACCCCAAGACCGGCGAGATCCTTTGCCTGGTTTCCAGCCCAACGTACGACCCGGAACTGCTCGTGGGCCGGGTGCGCAACACCAACTACGGGATCCTGCAACGTGACCCGATCAAACCCCTGTTCGATCGTGCCTTGCAGGCGCAGTATCCGCCCGGCTCCATCTACAAGATCGTGCAATCGTTGATCGCCCTGGACGAAGGCGTGATCGACGTGAACACCGGCTTCGCGTGCCAGAAATCACTGGTGGGCTGTCATAACCACCCCGGCGCAGGCGACATCATCCACGCGATCCAATATTCATGCAATCCTTACTTCTATCAGGTGTTCAAACGCATCGTGGAGCAGGACAAGGTGCCGAACAACCGATTCAAGGATGCTTCGCTGGGCCTCACGGAATGGCACAAGTACATGCTCACGTTCGGCCTGGGTCAGCGCCTACCGATCGACCTGCCATCAGCGAAGGGCGGCAACATCCCTGATGCCGCCTACTATGATCGCAAGTACGGCAAGGAGGGCTGGGCCTTCAGCACGATCTACAGCGTTAGCATCGGACAGGGTGAAGTGCTCGTCGCACCGCTACAGATGGCGAACCTGGCGGCCATATTCGCCAACAAAGGCTACTACTATGATCCACACGTGGTGCGTGCGATCGGGCATCCGGACAGCCTGCAACAGAAGTACCAGAAGAAACATGTGACCGGCGTGGACCCCAAGTGGTATGATCCCATCCAAGAAGGCATGCGCCGCGTGGTGAACGAACCAGGGGGCACCGCCAAGAACGCTCGCATCAAGGACATCACCGTATGCGGCAAGACCGGCACGGCCGAGAATCCGCACGGACAGGACCATGCCGTTTTCGTGTGCTTCGCCCCCATGGAGGATCCCAAGATCGCCATGGCCGTATACGTGGAGAACTCCGGCTTCGGGGGTACATGGGCGGCCCCGATCGCCAGCCTCTTGATCGAACAATACCTCACCGATACGATCACGCGTCCCGATGTGGTGAAGCGTATGGAAGAGGCCGACCTGATCGCCAAGGAAGCCACGTTCGTGAAGAAGGTGAAGCCCAAACGCAAACGCCGATGAGCGCTCGCGAGAACGTCGCCGCCAACTTCGACCGGCCGATACTGATCATGTATCTGCTGCTCATGTTCATGGGCTGGGCCAACATCTACAGTGCGGCGTACGATGCGGACCACATGAGCATCTTCGACCAGAGCAAGGAGTATGGCAAGCAAGCCGTATGGATGGGGATCAGCCTGGTGCTGGGCGGCTGCATGCTGTTGATCCGTGGCGACCTTTTCCGCGATTCAGCCTACGGGGTCTATGGTTTCGTACTGTTACTACTGACAGCCGTTCTGCTGTTCGGGAAAGAAGTGAATGGCGCGAAGGCCTGGTTCGCCATCGGGGGATTCGGCATACAGCCCGCTGAGTTCGCCAAATTCGCGACCGCGTTGGCCCTCACGCGCTACCTGAGCGGATTGAAAGCCTTGGTGGATACGCGCTCCCGGGTGATCAGCACCGCCATCATCCTCGCTCCCGTTGCCCTCATCATGCTGCAGCCGGACACCGGCACGTCGCTCGTTTCCGGAGCGTTCATCCTGGTACTGTATCGTGAAGGGCTTTCGGGCAACGTGCTACTGCTCGCCATTCTTGCCGGTGTGCTTTCGGTTCTCTCCCTCATCCTGAAGGAAAGCACCTTCGGTCTGCCGTTCACCGACAGGGAACTCACTGGTCAGTATTTCCTGCTCGCACTGATAGCCACGTTCTGTGTACTCGCATGGATCGGCGTGCGCAACCTGCTCGTGAAACGGGAACGCAAAAGGTTCTATGGTCTTATCGTGATGGGCTTCATCAGTTCCGCGGTCTTCATCAGCACGGTGGATTATGCCTTCAACAACGTGCTCGCCAAACACCAGCAAGACCGCATCCTGGTGATGCTGGGCCAGATGGAGGACCCACAAGGCCTGGGCTATAACGTGAAGCAGAGCCAGACGGCCATCGGCTCCGGTGGCTTCGCCGGCAAGGGATACCTCGAAGGAACGCTAACCAAGTTCAAGTACGTGCCCATGCAGAGCACCGATTTCATCTTCTGCACCGTGGGCGAAGAGTGGGGTTTCCTGGGCACCGCCTTCGTGGTGATCCTCCTGACGGCGCTCATCCTGCGCATCATCCAGATCAGCGACCGGCAGCGATCGCGCTTCACCCGGATCTATGCCTATTGCGTGGCCAGCATCTTTTTCCTGCATCTGATGATCAATGTGGGCATGACCATCGGCCTGGCACCGGTCATCGGCATTCCGCTGCCCTTCTTCAGCTACGGCGGCAGTAGCATGATCAGCTTCACGATCCTCCTCGGGATACTCGTGCGCTTGGATGCAGAGCGGTTGAGCCAGTTGAGGTAGACACGTACCATCACCTTCAGGGCTGCGTTATCCGCGCATGAATTGGTCGCTAGCGCTCATGTTCACAACGCTTCCGGCATTCGCGAACGGTCAATGGTCCTTGGGCGGGTTCGCACATACGTCGTTGAACGAACGCGCCCGCGAAGCAGAGTATGGCACCGGAGCGCGCATCTCCTTCGCTCCTACGCTACGGTTCTGCTTGCTCGCTGATGCCTTCATGGACATTCCGCGCAGGGACCGCTGGGACAACAGCTACGGTGCACGAGGGGCGTTGTCCGCCGGTATCGCTCCATTCACTAGACGCCAAGGTGAACAGAAGCACTTCCAGGAAGGGGTGCGCCTGGGTGTCGCCTGGCGCATCGGTCGCATTCACCGCAGGGTCGATCGTGCCTATTGCTACTGGGGCGTGAGTTCGGGGTTCCTACATCAGGCTTCGCGGTACCGGGTAACGATCACTGATCTTACCAATGGCACCAAGTCGGTGACCAGAGGCACAACGGATCATTTCTACCTCCGCATAGGCCCCGTGTGCGGTTTCCGATCCCGGGAAGGCAACGGTCGCTTCTACGCTGAGGTAGTGCCCTTCATTCAGCGAACGTTGGATGAGCGCACCACCGCTTGGGAGCTGCGCTACGCAGCGGTGATCGGCTACCTCTGGAGGCTTGGGTCTTAACGCAGCACGCCGGACCCCAAGGCCCGGCGTGCTGCCGATCATCACCGACGATCTCAGTAGAACTTGTACCGCTCATCCTTCACGCCGACCGCTTCTTTCATGGCGTTGAACAGGCCACCTTCCACACGCGACTGTGCACGCTGCAGCATGGAAGCCTTGTCGATGTTGAGGTCTTGCGGCTCAGGAGCGGCGGTCTTCGTTGCCATGTTCACCACGTACACTCCCATGTCACCGGTCATCGGTGCGCTGGTATTGCCATTCTCAAGAGCGAAGATCCTCCCGATCACCTCGTATTCAGCGAAGCCACCGGGAAGGCTGAAGGTGTTCTCCGTGAGTTCGGGAACGTTCTGCACGCTCGTGCTCAGCTCAGTGGCCAGCGCGTTAAGATCCGTCTTGCCCTGCATCTTGGCGGTCCACGCCTCGGCCTTCTTCTCCTTTACCACTTCCTTGGTGAACTGCTCGCGCACATCATCCAGCGCAGGTGCTCCCTCCTCGCGAATACCGGTGAGGATGGCCACCACATAGTTGTCGCCGCTCTGGACAGGTTCGCTCACTTTGCCCACCTCCGCGCGGTTCACCCACGACACCACGCTGTTGGCATCTTGCAGGCCTGGTACGAAGCGCTGGTCATTGCGCAATTCATCCACCGGGGTGACCTGGACACCTTGTTCTTCCGCCGACTTCTTGAACGCTTCCAACTCCGTGTTGCGCAGGCTGAAGTCGTTGGCCTTCTTATAAACGTCCTTGAACGTGGCGGGCGAAGGCTTCATGCTGCGCTCGATGGTGGCCACACGGCGCTCCTGGCGCGTACGCTGGCCCAGCACTTCCACGATGTGGAATCCGTAGCTGGTCTTCGCGATCGTGATGGCGCCGACCTTCTCATCGAAGCTGGCCGCAGTGAACTCGGCGACCATCTGCTTCTTGTCGAACCAATCGTACACACCGCCCTTTTCCTTGGTGTTGCTACCAGGATCCTCGCTGTACTTGATCACGAGATCCTCGAATTTGCTGCGGTCGCGCTTCACCACTGTCATCAGGCTGTCAGCGAGTTTCTTCTGCACATCCTCCGCTTTGCCACCCTGGGTGCTCAGCAGGATATGGCGTACACGTGCTTCGGGCACATCCGCCAACTCCTCCACTTTCACGAGTTTCCATTGGTCGCCCTCCTGGTAAGGCCCAACGACGGTGCCTACAGGGGAGTTGACGATGAGGGAGTCGTTCAGTTTGTCCGCACCACCTTCCTTGTAAGGCACCTTGTTATATGCGCGCGATTCGCTGTTGGCGACCACGAACATGCTGTCATCCGTGCTGCTCACGAAGGCGTTCCGAAGGTCGTTCAACTCCTTCATGGTGTTCTGGCGATCAGCATCGGACGCTTTCACCGGGAACATGGCGTACTCGAACTTGCGTGCGGCCTGTTGCTTGTACTTCTTGTCGTTCTTGTGCTGGTCGTAGTAGCGACGCAGGTCCTTGTCATCAACGGCATACAGGCTATCCGCCTCGCTATCGTACCGCTTGGCCACGAATGAGAAGCTGGCCTTCGTGTTCTTGGCGAGGTAGTCGTCCTTCGCCTGTGCGCTGTTAACGAACACGCTTTTCTTCACCAGGTTGGTGTATTTCGCATAGAGGCGGTTCTCGGTGATGCGACGTTTCTGGATCTCGTGGTACACGGGCGCGTTCAGCTGAACGCTTTGGAAGTACTGCTGCAGCTTCTCCTTGCTCGGCTTGCCATCGTCCCCTTGGAAGTTGGGCTGGCTGCGGAAGTCGGGCATGATGTTATCACCGAAGCGCACATCGTCGTATTCAGCCTTGGTGAGCGTGAAACCGGCTTCTTCCACCTGTGGCAACATCACCTTCGCCTTCAGCATCTCCTGCCATACGCTGTTGCGCACCTGATCGGTCATCTGCGCATTCACCTGCTGGCCGAAGTCGTTGCGGTAGCTCTCCACCTCATCGTTCACACGACGCTCGTACTCCACGCCACTGATCTCTTCACCACCAACGGTGCCGATCACTTGTTGCTGCCGGGTGTTACCGCGACCAGCGAGCCAATCGCCCAGAATGAAAAGGGCGAGCGAAACCAGCGTGATGCCGACCAACAATCCTCCGCGTTCGCGGATCTTACCGATGACTGCCATTGCCTTTTAGGAATAGGGGTGCAAATATAGGAGGCTACCCGGTACGGCGCCCAGAGGTCGGAATATTCTGTACTTCAGCTAGTTGGGCCCCTCACAACCCCTCATCAGGAGCGACTCAGGAATCCTACTTCCGGGTCCAGCACTTCAAGGCGCACGAGGTCTATCCGGCCGTGGATGACCTGTGCGATCGTGAAGCGAAAGGGTGCCAGGTCGATCACCTGACCCTGCTCGGGGATGCCGCCGGTGCTGTGCAGGATGTACCCGGCCAGGGTGTCGTACGCTTCGCCTTCGGGCAATGCTAGGTGATGGGCCTCTATCAGGTACGTTACCTCCATACGCGCACTGAAGAGGAATTCGTTCGGTCCGAGGCGCTCCTCGACCTCTTCCGGGGTATCGTGCTCGTCGTCGATGTCGCCCACGATGGTCTCCACCACATCCTCCATGGTGAGCATGCCTGCCGTACCACCGAACTCATCCACCACAACGGCCACATGCGTGCGCTGCTTGATGAACATCTGCAACACTTCATCGGCCGGCATGGTGCCGGGAATGAAGTTGACGGGACGCATGACAGCACGGATGGACCTGGGCTGGCGGAAGAGCTCGTAACCGTGCACGTAGCCGATGATATTGTCGATGCTCTCCTTGTAGACCAGCAGCTTGCTCATGCCGCTCTCCACGAATCGTTCATGCAACGCGCTCACCGGCAGATCCACTTCGATCGCTTCGATCTCGGCACGCGGCACCATCAACTCGCGCACCTTGGTATCGCTCAACTCCAAGGTGTTGCGGAAATACTCCACCTCGGCGTCCATGGCCTCTTCGTTGTTCTGGTTGTTGGTGACCTCCTTGAGGAATTCGTTGAGGTCCACCCGACCGAAGGCGATGGTGCCCGGCTTGCTGCGCACACCAACGAGGCGCAGGATCAGCTCGCTCAAACCGGTCATCACCATCATGGGCAACCAGAGGATCACGAACAGGATCTGCAACGGCAGCGCAAAAACGCTGAGCGATGCATTGGGATCGATGCGGAACACCGCTTTGGGGAGGAATTCGCCTACCACGAGTATGAGCAACGTGCTCAGGATTGTCTGCGCAACAACCACGAAAACATCCCCATGACCCAAACCGGACAACCAAGGTTGCAGGAGCCGGGCCATGAGAAGCCCGTAAAGCACCAGCGCGAGGTTGTTGCCAACAAGCAATGCCCCTATCACGCGGGCCGGACGCTTCAACAGTACCGACACCAAGCGCGCCCAAATAGCACCGCGCTTGCGTTCCAGTTCGATGTACAGTTTGTTGCTGCTCACGAACGCGATCTCCAGACCGGAGCATAGCGCCGAAACCGCGATCGCCGCGATGAGCAGGATGAAGTCCGATCCGTTGAACGACAAAGCCAGTGGCGGTCAGCGCCGCGTGGACGAAGATAGGTCGACGCTCCGCTAGCCTTTTCCGTTGTGCCGGTCGTCCAATGCTTCCAGCTTACCCCGCATGAAACGCCGGAAGAAGTACATGGCCAACGCGATGCCCGGGAACCACGACCAGTTGCGCGCCGCATCGAAGCCATCGGTAACAACCACCCAGACCGCCGCAAGGGCCGTTCCGATCGCGACCGCCAACCAGAAATGCTCCATGAACCTATTGACCTTCCGCATCGGTGGCTAAGGTATCATCCTGTACGTAGACCTCGCCGGTGATACGGTGGATCACATAATGGCTGAAGTCCTCCGCCGCATCCAGGCCCATGCCGTGGATCACATCCGGCCCGCGTTGGACACGCACGGCCTTTTCCGTGAACACCCGCCCGCTGTCCTGTTCCCAGGTAAGCTGTTCGGTCTCCAAGCGTTCACCCTTCACATTCACGAACACCACCTGTTCGTAGACCTCCATGCGCTTCTCCTTCTCCAGGATGCGACCACGGCGGGCAGTGAGCACGCTCTGCTGCACACCTTCCTCATCGAAGAACACCAGTTCCAACCCATCGGAGAGCTCCCTGCGCGCCGGCCCAGTGGCCCACTCGTCAATGCGGCCCGCGCGTAGACGGTTCCGCACATGGCCGGAATCCGTGTAGAAATACTCGGCATTGTGCGTGATACGGTCCGGCGATGCACTGGCCACCTCAATGGCTGCAACACGATCAAGATCGTTCTTGCATGAAAGGAACGCAGCGAGCAGACAGGGAGTGACCGCACGTACGAACCGTCCTGCCGAAAAAGCACCAGCGCGTAGCATGTGCCGTTAGTTTCAGTCGATAGGGCGCTTCTTGAACCAGTTCTCGCCCAGGCTCGGTGTGATCGAGATGCCCACGAACAGCATCGCGAAGCGCTCCCGCACCAGGCCATCGCTCACCGTGCCACGCTCCCCGAACTCGCCACCCAGGTTGATGCGACTACGTGTGATGCTTCCCAACACCGGCAGTGACAAGCCGACGGAAACGGCTTTCTCCTGCAGTTGATTGCCACCAACGACCAGATAATCGTTGGTGTAGCGCAGACCGGCTCGGTAGATGGAACGTTGCCACAAGTTGCCAACACCCTCGTTCGCCGGGCGATAGCTGGCACCCACGATGAACGTGGCGTTGGCGGCCAACTCGCTGGGAGCGCTGTATCCTTCCACGTTCACCTTCAGGCGACGCCAATCGCGCTGGCGCACCTCGGCGGAAACGGTCCAGTGCTGGTCGTAAACGGTGAATCCGAACCCATATCCCAACGGCAGATCAAGACTGCCCTTGGTACCATCGGCGAAGAAGCTGGTATCGATGGGCACTTCAACGCCGGATGCGTTGAAGCCGTACGAGTTCACGACATCGGTGCGGCGCGCGCCCAAGCTAGCGGGCAGTTCCAGCGACGCTCCGGCCAGGAAACGAAGACCATCATCAGCGCTGTCCTTCTTTCTTTTCCGCAGATCGCCTTGGTATTGTAGGCCGATCGTTGCAGTAGGATCGCGCACGATCAACGAGGAGAAGACACTGGTGTTATAGAAGCCCACCTGGGTAGGATAGACCGTCTTGCGCGACTCTTCGATGCTACCGAAGACATACCCTAGGTTGGCACCTATCGAAAGCCTGCGGCCATTGTACAGGGAATCGCGCTTCTCAACAAGCACGTAGGACGCTCCCAAAAGCGCTTGGTTGAGGCCCCCTTCTCCCGTGTAGCGGTAGGTGACGTTCCCTTCACCCCCTGGAAGCGTGCGGGTATCCATCAACAAATAGCCCACGCGGCTCTGGGGATTCAGCCCGACGGCCAAACCCCAGCGTCCGCTACCAAAGGGAATGCCTATGGTGAGGCCGAGCAGGTCCGTCCGGCGCCCATTGCTCTCATCCGCAGCGCTGGCGTACTGACTGGAGCGTACACGAAGGCCGGTCTCGAATACGGTGGTCCGAAGGGACGCATAGGATGCCGGGTTGATGGTGACCGTGCTCGCGTTGTCCACTACGGCGACACCCAAGCCACCCATCAACGCCTGCGCGATCTGGGAACCGCCGGTGAACTCGCCCAACCCGTAGGCCGAATACGGCGAACCACTACCCTGTTGCCCCTGGGCCCACGCCCCCGCCGATACCAGCAGAGAGGGGACCGCCAGTGAGCGAACGATGGTGCTGAAGAAGCGCATGATAACCTTCCAGGGTGTGCAATGGGAGCGCAAAGATGCCACTTTCCAACCCGCCTGCGATCCGCGGCGCATCTCCACCGGTGAGAAGAACGGCAAGGCCAGGTCTACCATGTTGATAACGGCGAATGAAGCTCTCCACCTCGCCAAGGAGTCCGTAGTGAACGCCGGACGCCAAGCTCTGTTGTGTAGTGGTCCCGATCAGCGCGGGCCGCAGCTCAGGCTCCACCAAGGGCAACCGCGCACTGTAGGCGTTCATGGCTTTCCCGCGCATACGAAAGCCCGGACTTATGGCCCCTCCGGCGTAGGTGCCATCGGCCTCGCAGAGGTCGTACGTTACGCAGGTGCCCAGATCGATGCACAGGCTGGCCCGGCCCGGAAAACGCTTCACGGCGGCCACCGCGTTGGCCAATCGGTCGGCACCAAGGGTAGGGCGGGTGCCATACCGCGTGCGGATAGGGGCATCGGAGGCCCCCGTCATCTCCAGCACCGGAGCGCTGGACCGCAGGGTGTCCAACAGCATTCCGTCCACCGCAGCCGTTGCGCCCAAAGCGATGGCACCGACCGTGAAAGTCGCCAGCATTCCCGCCAGCTCTTTTTCCTCGCCGCGCTGGAATGACCCGTTCGCGACGACCTCTCCACCGTTGAACACGGCCCACTTTACACGGGTGTTACCCACGTCCAACACAAGGTCTTGCTTCTCCATTAGCATGGTTCGCTGACTTGTCTATCTTTGCCGCCCTGTTCACCGGAATCCTTCCAGCGGTGGTGGACAAAGTTCGGTGCCTTAGCTCAGCTGGTAGAGCAATGGATTGAAAATCCATGTGTCCCCAGTTCGATTCTGGGAGGCACCACGAAAAGAACCCCGCCCTGCAGGCGGGGTTCTTCCGTTATGCCCTGCCCCTTCCCGCCGGGGAGAAGGCATTTACCCCAATTGGGCTATTCCAGCTGTGGTGTGGCAAGGGTTGTTTCGCGGCCCCAATGCGCAAGCTCTTCCTCGGCCTTCTAGCCACTCTGGCGACCATTTCCCACGCGCAGGTCCTTACCAAAGAGGATTCGCTGAACGCAGGCCTCGTTAAAAGCGACCGCACCACCCTGGTCAGCGGCTACGGTGAGCTGAAGGTGTCTTACGACCAGAAGCTCGGCACAGGCCAGGCCAACCTCACCCGTAACGTGCTGTTCCTAGGGCACCGTTTCAACAGCCGCATCACTTTCTTCAGTGAAATGGAGTTGGAGAACGCCGGTGTGGAAGGTGGCAAAACGCGCGGCGAGCTGAACATGGAGCAGCTCTTCATCAAATTCGACATCAACAAGGACATCTACCTCACCGGAGGGTTATTCATCCCGCGGTTCGGCATCATCAACGAGAACCACCTGCCCACGACCTTCAACGGGAACGACCGCCCTTTCGTGGAGCAGCTCATCATCCCCAGCACCTGGCGGGAGATCGGCGTCGGCCTGTACGGGCGCAGCACGCGCATTCCCGGCCTTAACTGGAGCGTGGCGCTCCAGAACGGATTGAACGCTGGCGCCTTTCAACACGGTAGCGGCTTGCGCGAAGGGCGTGGTGGTGGAAGTCAGGCGAGCGCCGCGAACCTCGGCGTCAGCGGCGCACTGCTCTACTACATCGGCGACTTCCGGCTACAGGCGAGCGGGTACTATGGTGGAGCGGCGGGGTTGACGCAACGTGAGGCGGACAGTCTCCAACTGGACTACGGGGCTTTCGGAACGCCCGTGCGGCTACTGGAAGCCAACGTACAATATCTGGGTGAGACCTGGCGCGTGAAGCTCCTCGCTGCGCAGGTGGACGTACGCGATGCGGCGCGCGTGAACAGAGCTTACGCCAACAATACACCGGAACGCATGGTGGGGGCGTATGCCGAGATCGGATGCGACATCTGGTCCTTGATCAAGCCCGCCCAACAGCGCGACCTGATGCTTTTCACACGCCTGGAAACATTGGACATGAATGCAGTCCTTCCGAAGAACGGCATAGACGACCCCACGCTGAAGCGTACGTACGTGGTGTCGGGGATAACCTACGTACCGGCGGGGGGCATCAGTATCAAAGCGGACTACGCGTTGAGGATCACCGGAGAGCCCAACCCATCGCTCTACATCAACCCGTATCCACAGGCGCTGCCCTATTTCACCAGCAACGGCTTCTTCAACCTGGGCCTGGCCTACAGCTTCTGATGCAACGTCGTGAATTCCTGCGCAACTCGTGCATGGCCTGCGCCGGATCGGCCTTGGGACTTTCGGCCTTCTCGCTCGCGGGATGCGCCTCCCTCCCACTGGTGAAAGCCACGCACGAGAACGGAGGTCTCTCCTTCCCGAGAAGCGCCTTCGCTGAGGCGACCCAAGTGATCGTACGTCACCCCGAACTGAGCTACGACCTGCTCGTGGTGAAAAGCGCGGATGGCACCCATCGTGCCTTGTACATGCGATGCACGCACGAAGACCAACCGCTCTCCGCTACCGCCAAGGGCCTGCACTGCACATCGCACGGCAGCCGCTTCGCGCTGGATGGAACGGTCATGACCGGTCCCGCAACGGAACCCCTCCTCTCCTTCCCTGTAACCAGCGCAGGGGAATTCCTGACCATACGTACCAACACACCTTGAACGATGCAGAAGATCCTCATCCTCGCCGTAGTCGCCACCACACTGATAGCCTGTAAGAAGGAAAGCTCCGAACCTTCCGGTGGAGGAACGCAGGTCGCTTTTGAGAACCACCAGGTATTGCACGCCTTCGCCGAGAACGTGGCACAGGACAATTACACGGATCTCGCCGCGAAAAGCAGTGCGCTTCGCGATGCGATCCAAACGTTCAACACATCGCTGAGCGATGCCGACCTGGCCAACTGCCGCCAGCAATGGCGCGATACCCGTACCAGCTGGGAACGCTCGGAAGCCTTGCTCTTCGGCCCGGTGGCCACCGAGAACATCGACCCCAGGATCGATACATGGCCGGTGAACTTCACTGATCTGGAGGCGCAACTTTCCAGCGGAAACGCCTTCACTCCTGAATACATCACGGCGTTGGAAGATGCGTTGAAGGGTTTCCACCCGATCGAGTATCTCCTCTTCGGCCTCAACGGCGACAAGACCGCGGACCAATTCACGGCGCGCGAGCGCGAGTATATCGTAGCGCTGGCAGAAGACCTCGCTGAACTCACCGGTTCACTGCGCACGAGTTGGGACCCCACTGGCAGCGGTAACTACAGCGCAGTATTCGCACAGGCTGGTGATGGCAGCGCCGTATACCCCACTGAGCGTGCCGCGTACGAGGAGGTGGTGAACGCCATGGCGGGCATCTGCGATGAGGTCGCGAACGGCAAGATGGGCGAGGTGTTGCTCGCGCAGGACGCCTCCATGGAGGAGTCCCCGTACTCGCAGAACTCGATCACCGATTTCACCAACAACATCCGCGGCGTTGAGAACGTGTACCTGGGCCGCTATACCGCTGACGGCACAGGCATGGAGAACTTCGTACGCGAGCATTCCCTGCAACTGGACAACACGATCAAGCTACAGATCTCCGCTTCCATCACGGCGCTCAATAACATCACCGTCCCATTCGGTCAAGCCATCACGGAACAACCCGTGCAGGTGCAGCAGGCCATTGACGCCATAAATGCGCTGGCGACCACGCTGAACGACGAGCTTTTGCCCTTGGTGCAGCAGCACGTGCATTGATCGCGATGATCACCCGGCGGCATATCATGTGGAACAGCGGACAGCTTCTACTGTGCGTTGTTCTTTTCTCCGCATGCCGTAAGGAGCCAGCGGAATGGGATGCCAATGAACGTCACCCATGGCTAAGCGGTGGACGACAAACGGTGTTCGACGCCGGAACGGGGGCCTTCAGCCACGGCTTTCCGGAGATGAGCGCTACCGCGCAGACGCTGCATGGGATCGGCGATATACAGTTCGAGCAGACGTTCGTGAGCGCTCCCGCTCCGATCAACCCCGGACTCGGTCCTGTGTTCAACAGCGTCAGCTGCACAAGCTGCCACATCGGCGATGGACGGGGAAAGCCTCCCAGTGGAAGTGAGCCGCTCCTGAGCATGTTGATCCGCATCAGTGTGCCCGGAACCGATGCCCACGGTGGGCCCGCGGTCGTGCCCGGCTTCGGTGGCCAACTGCAACAACGTGCTGTTTTCGGCACCGCACCCGAAGCGAACGTCACTTTAACGTGGACCACCACTACCGAAACGCTGAATGACGGTACCACCATCGACCTTCGCACTCCATCGTACACTTTTTCCAACGCTTACGCACCCTTGCCGGGTGACATGATGTGGTCTGCGCGCGTCGCTCCACCGGTCTTCGGTCTGGGTCTGCTCGAAGCGATCGATGAGAACACGATCCGCAGCGGGAGTGACGAGAACGATGCCAATGGCGATGGCATCAGCGGCAGAACGAACGAGGTGTGGGATGTGGAAGGCCAACGCATAGCCCTGGGTCGGTTCGGCTGGAAGGCCGAGCAGCCTACCCTGTTGCAGCAGAGCGCCGCCGCCTACAACGAGGACATGGGCATTACCAACCTTCTGTTCCCTAGCGAAAGCTCCTTGGGACAACCGCAGTACGACGGCCGCAACGATGACATCGAACTAACCGACAGCATCCTTCACGCTGTGGCTTTCTACGTTAGAACACTGGCCGTGCCTGCACGACGCAATACCGATGCCCCGGTCATTCGGCAAGGTGAGATCCTCTTCAACGAGGCCGGTTGTTCCAGTTGCCACGTGCCCGAGCAACGCACACATGTGGATGTGGCCTTCGCTGCCGCTAGCAACCAGCGCATATTCCCTTACACCGATCTGCTCTTGCATGACATGGGGCCCGGCCTCACGGATGGACGACCCAGCTTCCGTGCCGACGGGACAGAATGGCGCACGCCTCCGCTTTGGGGTATCGGCCTCACGCAAGTCGTGAACGGGCACCAGAATTTCCTTCACGATGGCCGTGCACGCTCGCTCTTGGAAGCCATACTCTGGCATGGAGGAGAAGCGCAGAACAGTTCGGATGCCGTACGTGCCATGAGCACGGAGGAGCGAACCGCATTGCTCGCCTTCCTCGGCTCGCTGTGATCGATCACGGGTTATCGCGCAACCAGGCTTTCACCTTCAAAAGGTGCTGCTGCTTCACCGGTTCTCGGGAGCGTTTATTCGTCCCGGTGAAGTACTTGTGCCGTTCCAGGAACCTCTCCTGTAGTTCGTTCCACTGGCGCTCGGTACTTAACACACCATAATGGCGCATCTCCTGGAACAGCGTGCTACCGATGCGTTCGAAATCACCGCGCCCCAGGTAATCGAGATCGGCATCGCATAGGATGCGAGCCAACTTGTTCCGCGGAGCCTGTGGTATGCGGGTGGACATGATCATATCGCAGACGCGTTCCACCTGATCGGATGAAAAACCGAACCCCGGTAGTTTTTCCCGGACCAACGCACAACCGGCCGTTTCATGATCGAGGTCCTGAACGGTGAAGCCGGAGTCGTGGTAGAGCGCGGCAACCTTCAACAAGGTCAACCCTTCACCGGTCACGCCTTCTTGTTCGGCGATATCGACCACACTGGCATAAACGTCCAACGTGTGCTCCAGCGAATGGTAGGTGCGCGCCTTGGGTAGCTCGTTGCGGAGCTTGGTAAGGATGAACGTCCGTGCCGCCTGTGGATCCATCGCGCTTGGCGAGCAAGATAAGCAGGCTCCCGTTGCCCATCCCTCTAACTTTACCGAACACCATGCCCCGCAACACGCGCCGTACATACCTGCTATTCGGAGCCCTTACGCTGTACATCCTGCTCCAATTCCTCTGGTGGGCCATCCTGTTGGTGCGCAAGGAAACGGAGATGGCTCACCTTGCCATCCAGGTGAAAGCGCTCGGGGGCAGTACGGACCATCCGCTTGACGCGTCCCGGGCCATGCGGATGATCGTGGGCGAAGGGCTCGTATTCCTCATCCTGTTGCTCGGCATGCTCTTCCTCACCTTCCGCGCCATCCGGCGTGAGCTGCGCCTGACCCGTAGCCAGCGGAACTTCCTGATGGCCGTTACGCACGAGCTGCGGACACCCATAGCCGCCATCAAGCTTCAGCTCCAGACGCTTTCGCGGAAAGGACTGGCCGAAGAACAGCGCAATATGCTGCATGATCAAGCGCTTTCTGAAGCGGACCGCTTGGCTGTGCTGGCAGAGAAAGTACTGCTGGCCACCAGTGCAGAAGAGGGGGTGCTCTCCTTGGAGCTGAAGCAAGTGGACGTGATGGAAATGATGCGGTCCGTTGTGGAACGCGCACAGGTGCAGATCGCCCCGGGACACCGGATCGTACTCGATGGCCCGAAGCAGTTCAGTGCGCTTACCGATGCACAGGCGCTGCGGAGCATCGCCGACAACCTGATCGAGAACGCTGCGAAGTACGCCCCGGCGGGAAGCCGTATCAGCCTGGCGATCGAAAAGGGAGAGCAAGGGTGGCGCTTGATCGTGAGCGATGAAGGACCGGGGATACCACCTTCGGACCAGGAACGCATCTTCGAGAAATTCTATCGCGGCGGCAACGAGGAAACGCGCAAGGCCAAAGGAACAGGGCTTGGACTTTACATCGTTCAGCGCCTGGCACAACGTTTGGGTGGCGCGGTGCACGTCAGGCAGGGCACTACGGGCGGGGCTATCTTCGCGGCCTCGTTCCCAGATCGCTGATGCATACGCACAAAGTCGTCCTCATCATCATGGATGGATGGGGGCTCGGAGCCGGTGACCATACCGATGCCGTGGCCAACGCCCGTACACCCTTCATCGATGCGCTGTACAGCACCGCACCTCACTCCACCTTGCTCACCGATGGTGAGCACGTAGGGCTGCCACCAGGCCAGATGGGCAATAGCGAGGTGGGGCACCTGAACATCGGGGCCGGACGCATCGTTTACCAGGACCTGATGCGCGTGAACAACGCGATCGCTGACGGCTCCCTCGAGCACAACGCAACGTTGCGCAAGGCTTTCGCAGCGGCATGCGCACCGGGTAAACGCCTGCACCTGTTGGGCCTACTTTCGGATGGCGGGGTGCATGCCATGCGCACCCACGCCGAGGCCCTTTGCCATATGGCGTACCGGGCCGGCGTGCGGGACATCTACGTTCATGCTTTCACGGACGGGCGTGATGCCGATCCACGCAGCGGAATGGGGTACATGGAGAATTTCCTGCGCAACATAGAAGGTACCGGAGCGCGTGTGGCCAGCGTGATAGGCAGGTATTACGCCATGGACCGTGATAAACGTTGGGAACGCGTGGCCAGAGCCTATGATACACTGGTGCATGGGAAAGGCATCCGCGTGGATGACCCACTGGCCGCATTCGCCGGTAGCTATGCCAATGGCCGGACCGATGAGTTCATCGACCCGCACGTGGTGGTCGATGCTGCTGGCGAAGCGCTAGCCACGATACGACCGGACGACGTGGTGATCTGCTTCAACTTCCGCACCGACCGTTGCCGCGAGATAACACAAGCGCTTACGCAACAGGCCTTTCCAGAGCAGGGAATGGAACCTCTGTCCCTGCACTACGTGACCATGACGCAGTACGATCACACGTACCGGAACGTGGACGTTCTTTTCCGAAAGGATGACCTGGTCATGACCATCGGGGAGGTGGTATCCCAAGCTGGCAAAAGACAGATCCGCATAGCGGAAACGGAGAAATACCCCCATGTGACCTTCTTCTTCAGCGGTGGTCGCGAAGAACCTTTCAACGGAGAGTCGCGCATCATGCTGCCTTCACCCAAGGTAGCCACCTATGATCTACAGCCCGAGATGAGCGCACAAGGCATCACGGACGCGATCACCGCCGAACTGCGCAAGGGAGAAGTCGACTTCGTGGCGCTCAACTTCGCGAACCCGGACATGGTCGGGCATACTGGTGTGTTCGACGCCATCGTGAAAGCCGTTGAGATCACGGATGATTGCGTGCGCCAGGTCGTGGAGACCGGCAGAGACCTCGGCTATTCCTTCGTGATCATCGCCGACCATGGCAATGCGGACAACGCATTGAACCCTGATGGCAGCCCGAACACGGCGCACAGCACGAATCCTGTACCCATCATCGTAGTGGATGAACGTCCTTGGCGGTTACGCAACGGCATATTGGCCGATGTTGCCCCGACCATCCTGCACCTGATGGATATGGAAAAGCCCGCCGAGATGACGGGCTCTTCGTTGCTGTCTTAAGAGACTTCAGTATTTCCGAAGAATGGTCACGTGGCCTGTGAGGGCCTCCGTCGCACGTGCCGTGAGCACCTCGTAGAAGTAGGTGCCGTCCGGCACATCCGTGGCATTCCACGTATTGCGATAGTTCTTCGCCTCGAAGACGACCTGCCCCCAGCGGTTGAAGACCTTCACCGTGTTCTCCGTGCTCACGATACCCTCGATGAAGAACCGATCGTTCTGACCATCACCGTTCGGGGTGAACACGTTCGGGACGATGATCTCGCAATCGATGTTGACCACGGACTGCGCGGTGGCCGTGCGGCCGCAGGCATCGGTGGCCGTTACCGAATAGGTACCTCCCACCTGCATGGGAACGTAGGTGATGGATCCGACATCACCGGTGCTCCACAGAAGGTCCAATCCACCGAAGCCACCACTTGCATCCACCGATACGGGGAGCGAGTCCTCGCTGCATTCCAAGGTGATGTCCGTGGTGCCGAGCACGATCGCTGGCGCGTCATTGATGGTGAGGTTGACGGAAGCAGTGACCGTGCGTGCGCAGGCATCCGTGTAACTGGCCGTGATGGTCACCGTTTCGCCGTCATCGGCGACTCCATCCTCCAGGGGCTCGAACGGCACAATGGTATTGAGCAGCCCAGTGGGAATGGTGCGGGTGGCCGGCCAGACGTAATCAGCCCCATTGGTGGCCGTGCCCGCGTAAGCCATGTCCAACACCAATTCTCCGGGAACGCCATTAGGCCTGATGATGTTGATGGAACCCGGTTGACAGGCTTCCGTGGTGATGGGAGAACCCATCACGGACATGTTGATCGGCGCGGGTGGTGTCAAACTCACGTTGAACACGGCCTGCATGGAGGTATTGCACGCGTCGGTGACGATGGCCGTGTACGTCGTCGCGACGATCGGATCCACCGTAAGTGTAGCCGCCACCGTACCGCCGGTCCATTCGTATGAATAGGGCGCATACCCTCCGCTGGCCGCCGGTGAAAGCACCGTACTACCCAGACAGGCGATCGTAGGCGATCCTCCGACCACCGTGAGGTCCGGAGCGTCGTTGATGGAGAACTGGTAATCCAGTTCCGAGAACCCACCATTGCAGATGGATACATCGCCCAGGGTGAGGATCATTTGTTCGAACCCATCCGCATCGATGGGGAAAGTCACGGGAACGCTCACGGTGGATACACCGACCGGGAAGATCACTTGCGTGGGCATGCCGATGAAATCCTCGTCGATGAGCGCCGCTCCGCCGGAGGAGATATAGACCGTATCCTCGAAAGCAGTGCCACCGAAGCGCTCGAAGACCACATTCACCTCGAAACAACTTTCGCTAACGGTCTCGAAATCAACAGTGGGGCCCTCTTCCAGATAAACATAGAATGGATTGGTGGTGGGTGTAACAGAGACCGGCACCGAGCCGCTGACCGTGAGTCCGCAATTGTCGGTGACGGTGACCGGGTAACTCGTATCCGACAATGGCGCTACGACCAGCGTTGCATCCGTGTTGCCTCCTCCCCAGTCGTACACGTAGGCACCGAAACCACCGCTAGCACCCGCGCTGATCTCCACTTCGCCGCCGCAGTCGACGAAGAACTCTTCCGCCTCCAGCTCCAGCGGAGGAGCTTCACCGATGACGAACGTGAACACGTTCTCGATGATCTCTCCCGTGCACTCGGAGAAGCTCTCCACCGTCATGATCAACGATTCCAGTACATCGCCATCCACCGGCGCATTGAAAACGATGGGAACCGCGGTCTCCCCAGCAGCGAACTGCACCACCGTTGGCAGCGCGGGTACGATATCCACCCCGTTCGTGAAATCGCCGGTATACAGCACATCGAACGTGGCCGCTTCAGAAGCATCCCCGAGGCGGATGAAGGATAGTCCCATGGAGAAGCAGCTCTCGAACATGACATTGCCGACGATGCCGGGACCCGGAGTGAGCGTTGGAACGAACGGCGCACTGGTAAAGCTACCGGCCTCCAGGAACACGCCAGAATCCAGGATCTCGTCCAAACCGGAAGGCCCGCCAGCATCACCTACGGCCAGCTTGATGTGATAGGTCTGTCCGCACTGCACTTGTGCAACGGCCTCCATCACCACCGTGAAGCCGTCGTATGCGATGGTGGTGCCACTTTCGTTGTCCACATAGTATTCCGGATTCACCGGAGGACACGTGGGGTCATCCGGATCACCATTGTTGTTGAGCCCGTTGTTCACGTTATCGATCGTGACGGGCGTGGTGGAATTCGGTACCAAAGCGATGTTGACAGCGCCGTTCGAATAAGGGCCTGAGAAACCCGGGCCACTGAGGAAGAAACCGAACGCATCGTTGAACGAGCAGACGTATTCGGGGTACTCATCGGATCCGAAAACGTAGCGGAACTTTATGGAATCGCCGACGGGCACGAAGTCGAACTCGAGTACGGCGCGGTCATTGATGGCACCGTTGGAGATGGCCACCAAATCCGGATCGCTGCCCGTTCCGTTGCCGGTACTAGCGAAGTCCGAAGCAGGACCTGCTGCATCCCCTGCCAAACCCGTGGAAAGGATGATGCCGGCCGGTAGGCCCAGGTTACCGCCACTGTTGGTGAAGGAACCACTTCCGACCTGCGCCGTGGCCGGGCTGAGCACGCCGTTGTACTGGACGTTCGACACGGTTACACCACTGCCAAGCAGGACGTCCTGCACGAGCTGTTCCGGTGTCATGGCCGTATTCACCAGCACCTGCGCCCATGCTCCTGTTGCTGCGAACAACAGGCCAGCAAGCAAGCCCCCACGTCGTGTATCGTTCAAGTTCATGTTCTTAGTCCTGGGTTCCTTTCAACAATGTTACAGATCCATACCCCTCCACCGCCGGGAAATAATGGCCCTTCGCTTTGTACTTGTAGACATAGACTCCGGTGGTCGCTTCATCACCTCCATTCACGTCCCCTTTCCAAGGGAACGCCATATTATCCGTGCTGTAGATCGCCTCACCCCAGCGGTCGAAGATGATCATCTCGAACTCGTCGATGTAATGACCCACAGGGCCGAAGGTCTCATTGATGCCATCCCCGTCCGGCGTGAACGCCGAAGGGAAATAGATGTGTGCCGGGACCTTCAGCTCCACCGAATCGGTGCCGACGCAACCATTGAAGGTGGTGATGCTGAGGGTGACCCAATGATCCTCTAGGTTCAGGTAGCTGTGGTAAGCCTCATTGGTCCGGTACAAGGTGCCATCACCCATGTCCCATTTGTGCGTGAAGGCCGGTGGAACGGTAGCCGCTTTCACGTGCCAGTCATCCTGACCCAAGTTCTCCTGTACGATATCCATGTATACGGCTTCCACTGCTACCGTTACCTCTTCCGTAAGCACCACACCACAGCGATCGCTCACGTTCACGACATAGGTCTGGTCCTCGATCGGGATCACCTTCAGGATAGGGTCGGTCCACCCGCGGTCCACCCATTCTATCGTGTAGTAACCGGAACCGCCCAAGACCTCCACCTGCACGTTCGAGCTATCGCCGAAGCAGATCACGTGGTCATCGGTCACTACGAGCTGGAAGGGGGAGTAATGAGGCAGGAGCGTTCGCACCTGTGCATCGCCGGAGTAGCCACACTGGTCATTCACGGTCACGGTATAGGTCTCGTCCTGTGGAACGGCCACATCCATATCATACGCGTTGGATAACACCTGACCCGCGGCGTTCATCCACGTAAGCTCATACACGCCATTACCGCCAGTGATGTCCACCACGCTGACCGATGCCGTATCACCAGCACATATCACCGTGACGTCGTCGCTGACCGTGACCACAACAGGGTCCAGCGGCTCAGTGCTCACCATCACGCTATCCTGCACGACCTCTCCACAACCCTCTGTGACGGTGACCACATAATGAACCGGCTCACTCGCTGGCACAGTCACCGTTGCCGTGCTGCCTACAACATCCCCGGCACGTGTCCACGTGTAAGTGTACACCCCATTTCCCCCTACCGTGCTGGTAACACTGATCTGATCCGTACCCAGGCAAGGGATCTGGATATCCGGTGATACGACCACTTCCAACGGATCGTACACCGGCAGTGTGACCGTGAATGAGCCGGAGATGGGCTCCACGCTGCAACCGTCGGTAACGGTAAGGTCATATGTAGTGGTCACTTCCGGCGATACCGTGATGGTCGGTGTGGTCTCCCCGGTGCTCCACTGATAACCGTAGTATCCGACACCACCACCGATCTGTGGGTCCAGCACGTTCACATCGCCGCATGTGGCGTCGATGTTCGTAAGGCCGTTCAACTGCAAAGGGAGCGGACTATCGATCACGAACTCGAACACGGTCTCCACGTTCGCGTTGGCACAAACGATGAGCTGACTGATGGTGATGACCAGATCCTCCGGACCATCAGCATCCAGCGGGATGTCCAATTCGAATGAAACGGTGCTGTCTTCGGCAGCGAAAGTCAGCTGCGAAGGCAATGCTGGCGAATAATCCACCCCTGCCGTAGCCGCGCCGCTGATGGCGATATCCACCGTTTCCTGAAGCGAAACATCACCTTGGCGAGTGAACACCAGTTCGACGGGAACGCATCCTTCATTCATGGTATTGCCGATGACACCTGGGCCGGTTACCAGTTGTGGTATCACCTGCCCCGTGCTGGTGAAGCTGCCCGCCTCCAGGAAGACCGCCGAATCGTAGGCCGTATCACTATCGAAATCATTGCCTGCATCACCCACTGCCAACTTGATGTGATAGGTCTCGCCGCATTGCACCAGCGCGAAGGCCGTGAGCACCGTAGTGAACCCCCCGAAGCAGAGGGTCTGGCCGTCGGTATTGTTCACGTAATAATCCGGGTTCACGGCCGGGCAATCCGGATCCTCAGGGTCGTTCCCGGCACCGCTGTTCACGTTGGCGATCGTCACCGGTGTTACGCCATCCGGCAACACGGCGATATTGATGGCACCACCTGAATACGGACCTGCAATGCCTGGGCCGCTCAGGAAAAAGCCGAACGCATCATTAAAGCTGCAAACGAAGGAGGGATACTCCTCCGACCCGAATACGTAGCGGAACTTGAGCGAATCGCCCGTGGGCACGAAATCGAATTCGAGAATGGAATAATTGGTGATGGGACCGCCGACGATGGCCTCCAAGTCGGGATCATTGCCATTGTTCTCCAGGTCGTCCGACGAAAAGTTGGTTTCGGGCCCTACGACCGATGCTGCGAAGCCCGAGGAGAGTATCACACCAGCATCCAGACCCAAATCGCCTGTCTGCGTGAAAGAAGCCGCCCCCTGCTCGATGGTATTGGGCACGGCCACACCGTTGTAAACGATGTTACTTACTGATACCCCACCGCCAAGCAGGACATTCTGAAGCAACTCCGCCGGGGTCATGCTCTCGTCCACGGCCAATTGGGCCATCGCGCCGAACGACAAGGAAGAAGCGACCAAGAGTGATAAGGCTCGAAAGCGCATCCGGGAGCGGTAAGAGTGGTGAAAATACAGGTTCGTCGCTTTGTTTGACCCCCCGATCGGCAAAATGGTTGCCTAGCCGTGGGAGCCCTAACCCTCCCGAACGCCCGGCTATCTTTGGCCACCCTAAACCCCGCATCACCCGTGCAAGCCATCGACAGCTACATCAAGGCCAACGAGGACCGCTTCCTGAACGAACTGCTGGACCTGCTCCGCATCCCCAGCGTGAGCGCGGACCCCAAGTACAAGGCCGATGTGGCCCGCTGCGCACAGGAAGTGAAGAAGCGCATGGAGGAAGCCGGTCTGGACAAGGTGGAGGTGTGCCCCACCGCAGGGCACCCTATCGTGTACGGTGAAAAGATCATCGATCCTTCGAAACCTACCGTGCTCGTCTATGGCCACTACGACGTGCAGCCGCCCGATCCTCTGGACCTCTGGCACAGCGGACCCTTCGAGCCGGTGATCAAAGACGGCATGATCTACGCTCGTGGCAGCGCCGACGACAAAGGCCAGTTCTACATGCACATCAAGGCGGTGGAGAGTATGGTGAAGAACAACGGCCTGCCTTGCAACGTGAAGGTGATGATCGAAGGCGAAGAGGAGGTCGGCAGCGACAACCTCGGCACCTTCGTGAAGAACAACAAGGAACGCCTGAAGGCTGATGTGGTGCTTATCAGTGATACGGCCATGATCGCCAACGATGTGCCCAGCATCAACACCGGATTACGGGGCCTCAGCTACGTGGAAGTGGAAGTGACCGGCCCGAACCGCGACCTGCACAGCGGGGTGTACGGTGGTGCTGTGGCGAACCCCATCAACGCCTTGTGCGAGATGATCGCCAGCCTGCACGATAAAGACCGGAAGATCACCGTGCCCGGTTTCTACGAGGCGGTGAAGGAGTTGAGCAAGGCCGAGCGCGATGCCCTGGCCGAAGCGCCCTTCGATCTGGAGGCCTACAAGAAAGATCTGGAAGTGAACGACGTGCGTGGCGAGACCGGCTACACCAGTGAGGAACGCAGCAGCATCCGCCCCACCTTGGATGTTAACGGCATCTGGGGCGGCTACATCGGCGAGGGAGCCAAGACCGTGCTCCCCAGCAAGGCCTACGCGAAACTGAGCATGCGTCTGGTGCCGAACCAAAAGAGCGATGCCATCACCAAGCTCTTCAAGGACCACTTCGAGAAGATCGCGCCTCCGGGCATCAGGGTGGTGGTGAAACCGCACCACGGCGGCGAAGCAGCGGTGACGCCGATCGACAGCGCAGCCTACCAAGCGGCCAGCAAGGCCATGGAGGAGACCTTTGGCAAGAAGCCCATCCCTACGCGTGGCGGTGGAAGCATCCCGATCGTGGCCCTCTTCGAAGCGGAGCTAGGCCTGAAGACGGTGCTCTTCGGTTTCGGTCTGGATAGCGACAACATCCACAGCCCGAACGAGAAGTACGGCGTGTTCAACTATTTTCAGGGGATCAAGACCATCCCGCGCTTCTTCCAGCACTATGCGGCTTCGGGGAAGTAGGGTGCTGGGATCAGGGGCAAGGGCAGGCGCAGGGGCATTGCTCCTGGCCCTGCTCCTGCCCCTTTCTTCCTGCTTCAGCTACAAACAAGTTGAACTGAAGGATGTGACCAACATCCAAGTGGAGCGCATGGATGCGCAGGGCATCGCGGTGCGCGTGGATGCCTATCTCGACAACCCGAACGGCTACAAGATCCATGTGCTGGACCCCGATGTGGACCTGTTCGTGAACGACAAGTTCATCGGCAAAGGGTTGCTGGATACGGCGCTGGTACTGGAGAAGAAGAAGGCGCAGATCTATACCATACCGATGCATGCCGAACTGGAGGGTGGTGCTTTGTTGATGCTCTTGCTTTCCGGTGCGCTCAATGGCGATGACGTGAAGCTGAAGGCCACCGGGACCGTGGTGGGCAAGGCTTCGTTCCTGCGGAAACGGTTCCCGTTCGAGCTGGAGGAGACGATCAGCTTGGGCGATCAGTAGGGGGGCTTTTCACCGCAGAGGCGCTGAGACGCAGAGGTTCGCAGAGTTCTGGTCTCTGGGAAAGAGAGGCGCTGAGGATCCGCTTGCGCGGATGGAATGTGCAAGCTCTAATGCTCGATCACGATCGGTTCCCGCGCCACCACTACCGGAACACCGAAAAGTCCGTTCGCCTCGGTGATGCTCATGCCGTTGCCGATGATCGGGTACTGATCGCGGTAGACCGCGCGAGCAAATGGGTAGGCTTGTAGGTGATCGTCCTTGAACTCGTAGTGAACAAAGCTGCCTGCCTGTTCGACGCGGCGCACGATGTGTTCCGCAGTGGTCTCTGGTCCATGGAACAGGAAATTCAACCAGAGGAACAGAGCCGTCAAGATCGGGCCGACCGCGAGCAGGTTGAAGAGGAACCACTCCAAGCGCTCCATGCCCAACCACAGTCCTGAGCGTAGATAAGGGAGCAGGTTACCCACGAAGCACAGGAACAGGAATACGCGGAGCAGGACCGTAGGATCCATCAACGTCCATGTGACCACCGTGAAGAGCGAGCCGATCGTGCTGAACACACCCACGACCATCAGCGTGCCGGGCCACGACTGGTCACGCACCCGCGCTTCCACGGTGCGCTGTTGATGCTCGCCGCCAGCACCGGGCCTGTAGCGTTGCGGGCTGGTGTTGTTTTGAAGTGGCATGTGGAGGGCTCTTCGGGTGGTCGTCGTTGCGGCACTGGTCGCAGCGGGTTGCGCACCACGCGGCGATCAGCGTTCCACCGCGCCGAAGCTAGACAGCATGACCACACACACCAATCGCCTCGTGCACGAAAGCAGCCCCTACCTGCTGCAACATGCGCACAATCCGGTGGATTGGTACCCGTGGGGTGAAGAGGCTTTCGCGAAAGCGCGCGCCGAGAACAAGCTGGTGCTGGTGAGCGTGGGCTACAGCAGCTGCCACTGGTGCCACGTGATGGAACGCGAGTGCTTCGAGAACGAAGCTGTAGCCCAGGTGATGAACGAGCGGTTCGTCTGCATCAAGGTGGATCGCGAAGAGCGGCCCGACGTGGACAACGTGTACATGACCGCCGTGCAGTTGATGACCCAACGTGGTGGCTGGCCGCTGAACTGTTTCACCCTGCCCGATGGACGGCCGGTGTATGGAGGCACTTACTTCCCCGCACCGCAATGGATCCAAGTGCTGAACCAGCTCGCGGACACGTACGCCAACGATCCCGAGCGTACCATGGAGTACGCCACGCAGCTGCACCGGGGCGTGGTGGCACAAAGCCTCGTTCGTTCTTCGGTAGATGGCGATGACCCCGGTCGCGAGGACCTGCGCCGCATGGTGGATGCCTGGTCGAAGCAGATCGACAACGTGGATGGTGGACCGGACAAGGTGCCGAAGTTCCCGATGCCGAACAACTACCAGTTCCTGCTGCGCTACGCGTGGCTCACGAACGATCCGGCCTGGAAGCGGCATGTGGAGCTCACCCTCGACAAGATGGCGCTCGGCGGGATCTTCGATCAGGTGGGTGGAGGCTTCGCGCGATACAGCACCGATGGCATCTGGAAAGCGCCGCACTTCGAGAAGATGCTCTACGACAACGCACAGCTCGTATCGCTTTACAGTCAGGCGTATCAGGCATTCGGAAAGCCGCTCTACAAAGCGACGATCGAACGCACACTCGCTTTCATCGAACGTGAGATGGCATCGGCGGAAGGTGCGTTCTACAGCGCGCTCGATGCCGATACGGAAGGCGAAGAGGGCCGCTTCTATGTGTGGACAGAAGATGAACTGCAAACCACGCTCGGTGATGACTTCGACTTCGCCGCGAAGTACTACAATGTGAATTCGCGCGGGCTGTGGGAACACGGCCGATACATCCTGCTGCGCCAACACGACGATGCCACGTTCGCGGCACAGAACGGCATCGCGCAAGAAGAGCTCGCAAAGCGTGTCGAGCGAATCAATGCTACGTTGCTCGCTGCACGTGAACAGCGCGAACGCCCCGGTCTCGACGACAAATCGTTGACCTCGTGGAACGCGCTGATGGTTCAGGCGTACTGCGATGCGTACGAAGTGCTGGGTGATGAAAAGCAACTCGCCAAAGCGGTTCGCGCGATGGAACTCATCCTCGCGAAATGCAAACGCACCAACGGCGGACTGTGGCATCTCTACAAATTGCAGACCCCGGGTCAAGGCCCGGGGGGCAAAGCCAGCATCAACGGGTACCTGGAAGATTACTGCTTCACCATTGAGGCGTTGATCGCATTGTACAGCATCACCTTCGAAGAACGGTGGTTACACGAAGCACGCGCACTGGCCGAACATGCGATCCGCCATTTCCACGATGAGGAGACCGGCATGTTCCACTTCACCAGTGATCTTGATCCCGCATTGATCGCGCGGCCGACCGAGTTGCACGACAACGTGATCCCGGCCTCCAACAGCAGCATGGCCAAAGGGCTCTTCCTCCTCGGCCAGCTCTTCGACGATGAACGCTACCAGGCGATGAGCGACCGTATGCTCCGCGCCATGACCGCTCAATTCCCCACCTACCCTACCGGCCATTCCAACTGGGCGCAACTGCTGCTGATGCACGCCTTCCCATTCAACGAGATCGCCATCACCGGACCGGAAGCGCGCACGCTTCGCCGCGGATTCGCATCGCACTTCCTGCCGAACCGTCTCTTCCTCGGATGCACCACGCCGAGCGAATTGCCGTTGTTGAAGGACAAGACCCTCCCAGCCAGTACGATCTTTGTCTGCGTAGAGAAGGCCTGTCAATTGCCTGTGACCACCGTGGATGCCGCCTTGAACCTGATCGAATGATCCGCGCCTCCCTCCTTTTCCTCATCGCCCTGCTGTGCCCCACCACGCACGGCCAGGCCCTGCTCATCCTGCCCGAACCCAGCGATGTGCACGACCTACATTTCAACCCGCTCTTCATCCAGCGCAACAACATCGCCACCATCATCGGCCAACGCATGGTGAAGCGCGACGGCGAACCGATGCGCGAGCGCAACGAGAAGTACCTCTACCGTTTCAATCCGAGCGGCCTGCCCGTCTACAGCAACAACTCGTTCGGCAAACCCGGCACCGGTCACGACACGGCCAGCACCACCTACACTTACGATACTGCAGGTCGCATCCGCCGTCGGTTGCGCAACGACCTGAACGGTCATTATGCCTACGATGTGGAACTGGACGATCAGGGCCGCGCGATCCGCGAGACGTACACGCGCGTGGAGAACCTTGGTACCGATCGCTACAACCTGATCCCGGGAAAGGTGACCGAGATCAGCGATGAGCACTTCCGCTACGAAGCGGTGAACGACAGCACCGCGCGCAAGCTCTTCACCAACAACCACGGTCTGCCCTTCCGCGAGCAGGTGTTCGCGAAGAACAAGCTGGGCTACCTCAAGAGCATCGAAGACCGCTACCTCATCAGCAACCGCCGCTCGCGCATCACGTTCCGCTACGACGAGAAGGGCCGCCTTACCGAGCGCGTTGAACAACCCGACCTCGACAAGCCGAACACCACTAAGCGCACTTGGGCGTATGACCAGGCCGGCAACGTGATCACCGGTTTCCTCTGGCACGATGAACGCCAGATCGAGCGCGACGAATACCTCTACGACGACCACACCATGGAACTCACCGCACGGCTGACGAAGGACCTGGCTTCCGGCGTGATCCATGTGGTACGCTTCACCACCGAACGGCGATGAGGACGTTGATCGCACTTGCCCTATTCGTGAACAGCGCGATGGCGTTCGCACAACAGAGCGTGGTGCGTTTCGCCTACGGCCCGTTCGGCAACATCGGCGACGCGGCGTACGTGGTGGAGAAGGACCGCATCTACCAAGCCTGCGGACCCTTCGGCACCAAAGGCCCGTGCATCTATGTGTTCACGGCCGATGAAGTGTTCCATAGCGCCGATGCCTTCGGCACACGCGGCCAATGCGCGTACAAACTCGAAGGCGACAAATTCACGCGCAGCAGCGGCAGCTTCTGCACCAAAGGCTCGTGCGAGTTGATGCTGGAGAAGCAGAAGATCTTCCGCGGCGATGGTGCGTTCTGCAACAAGGCCGAAGGTGCCTTCGTGCTGGACGGCAACACCATCTTCCTCGCCGAAGGCCCGTTCTGCAACAAGACGGACGCCATCTTCCAGGCGCAGGGCGATGTGCCGATGATCGCGCTGCTGGCGATCTTGGCGGGGTGGTGATCCGCCTCGTGGAGAAGCACTCGAGAACGAGTAGCTTTAGTGAAGGTCCAGAATGATCGACCGGATCGGTAGTGGCCCAGTGCACGACCAACAGTTCATCGAACACATGCGGTCCCTTGTAGCGATCATCGCGCTGCTGTGCAGTGTCCAGACCCAAGCGCAAGTCCACTATTGGAGCTACGCAGGTCACGGATCCGTCGGTTTGGGTATCGGCAAGGTGAGTGTGGTGGAACCATTTGGCTATTCCAAGAAATTCAGGCCTACCGGCACGATCGCTGGACTCTCAGGAGCCACTTATTACCACACGGACAACGTCGAGTTCGGTTTGCGGTGCGGTGCAGAACTGCTCCACGAAAAGATCATCGGCGTGAGTGTAGCTGAACTACGGGTCGGTCTGCACGATGGTCAGTTCTTCGATCAATTCAGCATCGGCTTTGGTAAGGGCTGGGGGAGCATTCGGAACAACCTGCCGCTCAAAGCGCAGTTCGCGTTCATTGGAGGGTTCCGCGTAGCATGGCTGGACGATCGACATGAATGGTCACTCCGATTGGAGGAGCGGCTCCAGATGTTCCATGTCAAGTTCATGTCGACCGACCCCTTCCGGACCGAACCGATCGAGGCTTACCACGGATACAATTTCATCGGCTTGACCTTGAGCCGAGACTTCGGACTAAGATGATCTATTGCGACTAGACACCTGTGCGATCCTTCCGGCAACCCCTTCAAGCGATCATGTATTCGCCCCTTCGATACACCATGCTGATCGTGATGCTGGTCCATTTTACGACACATGCATCTGCCCAAACCACTCGTCTTGGCATGGCCTTCACAGCTGAGCACATTAAGTATGCTTCTGCAGAGAACCTTCAAGCGTCGTCACCTTGGCTTTCTCCCGGGGCTTGCCTTCGTTATGGCTTCGATCCTGGACAAGCGGTCCGCGTCAACTTCGCGCTTGGCTGGGTTCAACGAAGTGCCACCGGTACAGTGCGCTTCGCACAAAGCCCTCCTGGCTCGTTCGCTTCCATCACCACCATCGATTCGAGGTCGATCTACTTGGACGCAGGTATCGCGGTGCGCGGTGTAGAGCGCGAGAAGTGGGAGATGCGCTACTTGCTCAACGTGCAACTTTCCGGAGTACAACGAGCCAAGGTGCAGGTACAAGGCATGAACGGCCCAGTTGCATTCTTCGAGAAAGGTTCTCAAGGCGCTCCGGGGATATCCATTCGGCCCGGCCTCCGGTTCGCCCGTTCGTTCAGCGGGTTCAGGTTCTTCTCCGAAGCAGGCTATGGCTTCGTGCTCAAGGATGATGACCTCGGCGAAGAGGGGCTTGGACAACCCGTGCGTTCCTATGTACCCGAGCGGAAGAGCATGGTCACGCTATGCATCGGCGCTGAGATCGTGCTGGGAACGGTTGCAAAGAAGTGACCGTTCAGGCCGACGGTTCAAGCCATACGCTTCTTCGGCTGCGTCACATTCGCCGCTTTGCCGTAGGCTGGCACGAGGTAGGCGAGGTCGTCGAACTCCCCGCTCGCGAAACGTCGTTGCGCCTCTCCTGCCATGGCCGATGCATTAGGACGTACACCCTCCACGACGGCTAAGCCGGAACTCTTCCACAGTTCCAGCGCCTTTTCGGCACCATCTCCGAAGACCGTTGCGCTTGCATTCGACTCAGCCCAAGCCGCATCCAGCACAACAGCTTCTACATCGCCGACCGCCCTTCCCCCTGCATCGTATCGTTGCGTGAACACCTCCATGCGTCGCGCATCGATCATGGGCAAGCACACAGCTGTCAATTCCCCACGTTCGCGCGCGGCGGCGACCAACGTGTGCAAGGTGCTGATGCCGATGACGGGGATCTCCAACGCGTAGCACAAGCCCTTCGCCGCGCTTAGACCGATGCGCAGGCCGGTGTACGAACCCGGCCCGATGCCCACGGCCACGGCGCTCAATTCCTTCAATGGAAGCCCGGCTTCCTTCATCACCTCATCTATGAAGACGTTCACCTTCTCGGCATGGACGTGCTTGTCGCTTTCGAAATCACGCGACGCGAGGACGGAACCGTTGCGGGTCAAGGCCACGGAGCAGAGCTTGGTGGCGGTCTCGATGCAGAGGATGAGGGGCACGGGTCGAAAGAAAAGGAATACCAATGGGTCAATGGAGCAATGAAGCAAAGACTGCCTTCAGGGCGGCGACTGCCCACGGATAAAGTCGCGTTCCGACTACCTAGAGCGTCACCGGTATGCCTTGCAGGATGTCCAGGTATTTGCTGGCCATGAGGTACTGGTACTTCGCGTTGATCAGGTTGGCGGTGGAGGTGTTGAGCGAGGTCTTCGCGGTGTTCAACTCGATGGAGGTGATCACGCCTTGATCATAGCGCTCTTGCGCGTACTCCAAGGCCAATGTTCCGCTGTCCACGGCTTTCGAAGCAGCGAGGAACTGGCGGTGCGCGGAACGTTGTTGCACCAGGGCATCGAGCACGTTCTTCTGCAGGTCGTTGCGCAGGCTGCCAAGTCCGTTCTTCGTCTTCTCGTACTGTACACGCGCCTGTTGCACGCTGTAGCGGTTACGCATGTTATTGAAGATCGGGATGTTCAGTGTGAAGCCGATGGACTCGTTCAAGTTCTGATCGAGCTGATCATTGAATGGCGTGAGCTCGGTGTTGTAGTTGATGTTCGGCGCATACACCGCTTCACCACCCTCCGTAGCCCCGATGAGGATGGGATCGCCGATCACCGGACCACCGACCGTTCGAATATCCCGGCCGCTATAGCCGGTGCCCAGCGACCCGTTCAGTGAGAGCGATGGCATGCGACCCGCCTGGGCGATGGCCACGGTCTTCTCAGCGCTCTTCACCTGCAATTCGGCCTGTGCATAAGCCGGATGCGTACGCACCACGTTCTCCAGCACCTGGTCCACATTGGCCGTGGGGGCGATCACATCGAGGTCACTGATCGCAGGGCCATTGATATCGAAGGTCTGCATCTCCTGCGCATCGAGTTGCATGGTGCGTCCCAGTGTGAGCATCTCCTGGTCGTGCTGATTGCGCACATCGGTGATGTTGAACTCCTCCTGTGCGAGTTGTGCCTCGAGCGTGAGCAACTCGGCGCGTGCGACACGGCCTGCATCCACCAGCACCTGGGTGCGCGCGATCTGCTCGCGCGTATTCGCGGCCTGTGCTTCCGTGGCCGCAATGCGTTCGCGCAGGCCCAGCACGTTCAGGAACGAACTCACCACCGCCACACGCACATCGTTGCGAGCTGCATCCATACCGCGCATGGCCGCCTCGGCATCGAAAGCAGCCTGCTTGATGCTGTGTTGCTTGCTGAAACCGCGGAACAGATCCACCTGACTGCTCAGATAGAAGTTGTTGGTGCGCACACGGTCCGTGGCGAAGGTGTTGGTGAAGCGGTCGATGACCCGGCCATAGTTGTAGCCGTGCGTGGCCACGCCGTTCAGGTCTGGAAGCAGGTCCCAATACGTCCGGTCCTGGTTCTGCTGGGCCAGTTGGGCATCCAACGCCGCGTTGAGCACGGCGAGGTTCCGCTCATCCGCACGGGCGATGCACTGTTGAAGGGTCCACTTTTCCTGGGCGAAGGCGAACTGGGTGGCAATGACCAGCACGCTGGCGAGCACGATGCGCATGGGTTCCGGCACCGGTGATGGACCGGTGGTGCCCAAAAATACCGGACCCTGTCCCGGGGCACGGTCGGTTATGACGAACGGTGGATGTACGGGCCGAAAGGTGGGCTCTAGGTGCCCAGCACTTTCACCTCTACGCGGCGGTTGGCCTCGCTTTGCTCTTTGTTCTTAGGCTCGGGGTAGATCATCTGGCTGTTCCCCAAGCCTTGGTAGGAGATCCGCTCCGGATCGACGTCGTTCACGAGCAGGAAGTCATAGACCGTCTTGGCTCGCGAGGTACTGAGGTCGATGAACTCCTTCTTGTTCTTAAAGGTGGGACCGTTCACGTGGCCCTGTACCTCGATCTTCACTTTCGGGTTCTCCTGCATGAAGCGGAGGAGCAAGAGCAACGAAGCTTCTGACTGACGCATCACCTTATCCTCGTTGCCCACGAAGCGGATATCGTCCAGCACCACCTTCTCACCGGCCATGATGGGGGCCAGTTTGATGTCGATAGTGACCACCTTCTCCGTATTGCCTTTCATGCGCACGGTGGTGAACATGTAGCCCTTGTGCGTGCAACCGATCTTCAGGTTGCGGTACATGTCCATGTCGTACTCGTAGGTGCTTTTGCCTTTCGCTTCGACCACCTGGTCGAACACCATGCCGTCGATCGTAAGGGTGGCACCCACGGGTTTGCCCGTCTTCGCATCGGTGATGTTCACCACCAGATGTTGCTTCTCCTTCGACTCATCCTCGACCGGCGGCGGCGGTGGCGGAGGATCATAGTGGAAGCGGATTTCGTAGCCACCACGTGGCGGATCCTGATGGTCGATCACCAGGTAGAAGAGTTGATTCGCCTCCACCTCCATGGAACGGCTGTAGCTGGAACCCACCCCGGAACGCACGAACTCATCTGCGGACTCCTTGCTCAGGCCGCAACGCGAGCCAAGAGCTGGATCGTTGCGCGAGATATTGGAACGTATCGGCTCCACCTGCTTCGTCGCGATCTTGTCGCAGATCCCTGGGATGGCGCCTTCGAAGATGACGAAGTCGATATCATCCGTAGTGTTCACCGGAGTGATGTCCATGGTGAGGTTGCACTTCACAGGCACCCGGAACTTGTACCAGGTGGTGTGGTGCTCCCGCTCGAACCACTGCTTATGGTCAGATGAATTCTCCTTGATCTCCAGCTTGTTGCCGAAGCCACGTACCGCCTGCTCCGTGCGGAACACGGAATCGGTTATGAAGATGGCTCCGGTGCAGTCACCATTGTCCTGCGTGAAACGCGCCGGGGCTTGGGCCCATGCGGAGTTCAACAGGACGATCGCTGCCAGGGAGAGCAGTAAACGGTTCATCTCGGCCCGTGCATACGCAAAGGCGGGGTCCAGGGTTCAGTAGCCCAAGTTGCTTCCAAGCCAGCGCTCCATCCATTCGGCGCTCTCGCCCTTGCGCTGGGCAAGGCTCTCGATCTGGTCCTTGGCCACCCGGCCGATGCCGAAGTACTTGCTCTTGGGGTGCGCGAAGTACCAGCCGCTAACCGCTGCGGCCGGACTCATGGCGAGACCTTCCGTCAAAGTGATTCCGGTGTGCTTGGTGGCGTCGAGCAGGCGGAAGAGTTCCGGCTTCTCCGTATGGTCGGGGCAGGCGGGATAGCCCGGCGCCGGACGGATGCCTTGGTACTCCTCTTTGATCAGCTGCTCGTTGGTCAAAGGGGAAGCTTCGTAACCCCAAAGCTCTTCGCGTGCGATCTCGTGCAGCTTCTCGGCGAAGGCTTCCGCAAGTCGGTCTGCTAATGCCTTGAGCAGGATCGCGCTATAGTCGTCCTGTGCGGCCTCGAATCGCTTCACGCGCTCATCCACACCGTGGCCCGCGCTCACCGCGAAGCCACCGATGAAGTCGGGCGTTCCCTTGGGAGCGATGAAATCCGAAAGGGCGATGTACGGGACACCGGGGGCCTTCTTGCTCTGTTGACGCATGGCGTGCGTGCGGCCAAGCACCTTGCTCCGCGACGCATCCGCATAGAGTTCGACATCGTCGTGGTCCACCGTGTTCGCCGGCCAGATGCCCGCGACACCGTGCGCTTGGATCCACTGCTCCTTCACGATGCGGTCCAGCATCTTCTGCGCATCGTTGAACAGGCGGGTAGCCTCCGCTCCCACCACTTCGTCCTTCAGGATGTTCGGGTATTTGCCCGCCAGTTCCCAGGCCATAAAGAAGGGCGTCCAGTCGATGTAGGGCACCAGTTTGTCCAGCGGGAAGTTGCGGTAGGTGAAGATGCCCGTGCTCTTGGGAACGACCGGGGGCTCGGCCTGCCAGTCGATAACGAACTTCTTCTCACGCGCTTCGGCAAGCGGCACATACTCCTTCTCGCGCTGGTGTCCTTCGTACTGCGTCCGGACCTTCTCATACTCTTCCTTCACCTCGCCCTCGAAGCGCACACGCTCATTGTCGCTGAGCAAATTGCTCACCACAGGCACGCTGCGCGAAGCATCGATCACGTGCACCACGGGCTTGCTGTAGTGCGGCGCGATCTTCACGGCGGTGTGCACACGGCTGGTGGTCGCTCCACCGATCAGCAGCGGCGTTTCAAAACCCTCGCGCTCCATCTCCTTCGCCACGTGTACCATTTCATCGAGCGAGGGCGTGATCAGGCCACTGAGGCCGATGATGTCCACCTTCATCTCGCGGGCGGTTTTCAGGATGGTGGCGCTCTGCACCATCACGCCCAGGTCGATCACCTGCCAGCCGTTGCACGCGAGGATCACGCCCACGATGTTCTTCCCGATGTCGTGCACGTCACCTTTCACGGTGGCGAGCAGCACCTTCTTCGCGTCGGACTTCATGCTGCCCATGACCTGTCCGGCCTTCTTCTCCTCGAGGAAGGGCTCGAGGTAGGCCACGGCGCGCTTCATCACGCGGGCGCTCTTCACCACTTGCGGCAGGAACATCTTGCCAGATCCGAACAGATCGCCCACCACGCTCATGCCTGCCATCAACGGGCTCTCGATCACGATCACGGGGTCCACGTACTTCACGCGGGCCTCTTCGGTATCGGCCTCGATGTAGTCGGTGACGCCATGCACCAACGCATGCTTCAGGCGTTCCTCCACGGTGCCTTCGCGCCACGCGGCTTGCGCGGCCACAACTTCTGCACTCGGTGCGCCCTTGAACTGTTCAGCGAAGGACACCATGCGCTCTGTGGCATCTGGGCGACGCGCCAGCAGCACATCCTCCACGTGCTCCAGCAGGTCCTTCGGGATGTCGTCGTACACCCCGATCTGCCCCGCGTTCACGATGCCCATGTCGAGACCTGCCTTGATGGCGTGGTAGAGGAAGGCCGTGTGGATTGCCTCGCGCACGGGCTCGTTGCCGCGGAAGCTGAAGCTCACGTTGCTCACGCCCCCGCTGGTCAAGGCACCGGGCAGGTTCTGCTTGATCCAGCGCACGCCTTCGATGAAGTCGATGGCGTAGCGATCGTGCTCGGCCATGCCGGTGGCCACGGTGAGGATGTTGGCGTCGATGATGATGTCGTGCGGCGCGAAGCCGGCACTTCGTATGAGCAGGTCGTAGCTGCGCTTGGCGATGGCGATGCGGCGCTCGAAGGTGTCGGCCTGGCCCTGCTCGTCGAAGCACATCACCACGGTGGCGGCGCCGAGGCGACGGATGATCTTCGCCTGCCGGAGGAACTCCGCTTCGCCTTCTTTCAGGCTGATGCTGTTGGCGATGCCTTTGCCTTGCAGGCATTTCAGGCCCGCTTCCACCACGGCGAACTTGCTGCTGTCCACCATCACCGGCACGCGCGCGATGTCGGGCTCGGCGGCGATGAGGTTGAGGAACTTGGTCATGGCCTCCACGCCGTCGATCATGCCCTCATCGAGGTTCACGTCGATCACCTGCGCGCCGTTCTCCACCTGCTGGCGGGCCACGCTCACGGCCTCATCGTAGTTGCCGTTCTTGATCAGCTTGCGGAAGGCCGCGCTGCCCGTGACGTTGGTGCGTTCGCCGATGTTGACGAAGTTGGAACCCGGGAAAATGCGGAGGGGCTCGAGGCCGGAGTAGGTGGGGATGCTCATATCAAGGGTGGTTCACCACAGAGGCACAGAGGGCACGGAGGAAGAACTCATTTCGCAGAACTGGGTGAATGGATGATGCGATACTCATTGTGCCTTCAGTTCTACGAATCTTGAAACCTCCATCCTGAAGTGCGTTCCATCGTCCAAGCTCTCTGTGTATGCCGTATCACACCTGACAACTTTCGATGTGTCGAAGACCATCGGCAATACGTAATGGATACTTGTCGAATCCGTGAACTCGTATTCAGTATATGTGAATGTTGTGTCCGAAGTCCGGACAAGTGAACCGCGAGGGTCCGACTTCACCAACTTGTATACATAGCCGCCTGAGCTTCCTCCGAATGGCAGGAGGCGATAGGTCTCTTCAGCACAATCGCATCGCTTCATTCGAGCGAAGTCGGTATCGAACCAGTCAAAACCTGTTGACCCATCCAAGTAGGAACAACGCCAAACAACGTTGGGCGACTGAAAGAGGAGGGTGCTATCAAGGACCAGAGGCCGGTACGTCACCTTTGGCACGAGGTGAAGCGGTATGATTTCGGCGACTACCGTTTGAGCCGAGGCGAACGTGACAGATCCAATTGCTAGCACCATGAGTGCAAGCCGCGTGAGCGATTGAAGCGGAAAGCCCGCAAGCGAGGAGGAACGACGAGTGCGGACTTGTAGCGGAAAGCGCGACCCCGAGGCTTTGCGAGGGGGCACGCCCAAAGAACGACCACCACTGCCGTTCGTTTGATCAACCGCAACGACGCGGCGACGCAACGGATGCGCGACGTTCAAATTCGCTGTGACCAAAAAGCTCGCTTTCATGCGTTGCGTTATCGTCGCGTCGTTGCGTCGTCGCGGTTCAACTCAGATGAGCGCGGGCTGCTTCCGTGGTGCGTGCCGCTTGGCTTCTGCTGCCAGTGCCGCGATATGCTCCGGCGTCGTTCCACAACACCCGCCCACCACGTTCACCCAGCCGTTGGCCATGAACTCGCCCACGAGCTTAGCGGTGACCTCCGGTGTTTCGCGGTACTCGCCCATCTGATCGGGCAGGCCGGCGTTGGGGTAGATGCTGACGCGGCAGGTGCTCTGCTCGGCGATCACTTCGAGGTACGGACGCATCTGCGCCGCGCCCAGCGCGCAGTTGAGGCCCATGCTGAAGAGCTGCACATGCTGCATGCTGATGAGGAAGGCTTCGATGGTCTGGCCGCTGAGGGTGCGCCCGCTGGCATCGGTGATGGTGACGCTGCACATGAGCGGCACGCGCGCGTTGCGCGCTTCGAACACCTCGTCGATGGCGAAGAAGGCGGCCTTGGCGTTGAGCGTGTCGAAGATGGTCTCCACCAGCAGGATGTCTGCGCCGGCATCGAGCAGGGCTTCCACTTGTTCCTTGTAAGCGGTGACGAGTTGATCGAAGGTGACGGCGCGGAAGCCGGGATCGTTCACATCGGGACTGAGCGATGCAGTCTTGTTCATCGGCCCGATGGCACCGGCCACGAAGCGCGGCTTGCTCGGGTCCATGGCGGTGTACTTCGCGCAAGCCTCTTTCGCCAGGCGCACGGATTCGAGGTTGATCTCGCGTGCGAGGTGGCTGCACTCGTGCTCGGCCTGTGCGATGCTGGTGGCGGAGAAGGTGTTCGTTTCCACGATGTCGGCGCCGGCCGCGAGGTACTGCTCGTGGATGGTGCGGATGGCATCGGGCCGCGAGAGCGAGAGCAGCTCGTTGTTGCCCTTCAGCAGGATCTTGTGGTCCTCCATGCCTTTCGGATGGAAGTCCTCCTCGGTGAGGCCGAGCTTCTGGATCATGGTGCCCATGGCACCATCGAGGACGAGGATGCGCTCCTGGGCGAGTTGTTCGAGTGTCTTCATAGCGTTCCTTCGATCAAGTCCTTCCTGCAACGTTCATCGAGCAGGATAAGGAGAGACGGAGCGCATACCCTGCGTTCCGTGCGGACCTGATCACAGCTCATCTGTGGCCCTCTTGCGAGCGCCGGATTTGGCACCTGTCCGCATCGCTGCGGGTGGTTGTCAAGGTTTCATCGGGCCATAACCCCTCCACCTTTCTTGATAAGCGTTACCGGAAAGAACTAGCGCAAAGTTAGGGCGCGCATGCGTTCGGTGCTAGCTTCATCCAATGCGCGCGCACTGCCTGGGCCTGTGTCTTGTCATCGCCACCGGCGTAGTGGCCCAATTGCCCACCGATGGGCTGGTCTGCTTCCTTCCGTTCCAGGGCTCGTTGCAAGACTCCAGCGGCTTGGGGAATCACGCTTTCGCCAGCGGCACCTCCTATTGTCCGGATCGTTTCCACGTTCCTGCTTCGGCGCTCGAGCTTCACGGTGGCGATGACTCACTGCGCATCCCGATCCCCGGCTTCACACCGCTCAGTGGCGACTTCACCATCTCGTTCTGGCTGAAGACGAACTCACCGGAAGCGATGAACATCATCTCTCTGAAGGATACGCCGGAAGACACGGTCCAGAATTTCGAGATGCAATTGAACAGCATCTATCGTTCGCAGACGATCCTCGAACTCTATTACGCCTCGTTCACCTACTGGAACGGTTCGGGACTTGGCACCGATCATCTTTCCGAAGGCGCGGTGGGCCAGTACTACAATGGGACATGGCAACACTATGCCTTGCGCAGAAGTGGTGACAGTCTTCAGTTCTGGCATGATCGCTATATGCTTGTTGAAACGATGTTCGCGGGACCTCTTGGTGATGATGGCGACCTGGTGATCTCCGCCGCACCGTTCCGGTTCGAAGGCATGATCGACGACATCGCCTGCTATGATCGGGCGTTGACACTGGCCGAGATGACGCGACTGCATCACGATCGCGCACCATTCGAGCTGCGGAGCCCGGCCGATACCGATGCCTATGTGCAAGGTGATACCGCGGAGGTGTTCTGGCGCTGGGACCCGAGCCTGGTGAGCGATTCCGTGGACCTCGACTACCGCGTGGACAACGGCCCATGGCAGCCAACGGAACAGAACCATCTTGTGGATTGGATACCGTACCGATTCGTGGTGGACTTTCCGATCGGCAGCACGGTGGAGATCCGTTTGCGCGATCACCTTGACACGACCATCGCGGTGAGCAGTGGAGCCTTCATCGTAAGTGAATACAAGTGGGAGCTGATGACCGATGACCTGCCGTTCACCAACCGCGATGGATCAGGTCTGCTCACGTTGAATGATCGACTGTGGCTTCTTGGTGGGTGGGACCCTCCATTCCACGAGCCGAATTACACGAACAGCGAAGTCTGGAGCAGTGCGGATGGGATCCTGTGGACCGCACATGGTGAGGCGCCTTGGCCGGGTCGGCATTGCAGTGGTTGGCTCGAACACGATGACGCCTTGTGGGTGATCGGCGGCGATGTGCAGTCCGGCAACCTACGCGATGTGTGGCGCAGCGAGGATGGGACCAACTGGGTGAACGTGCTGGACACCATCCCGAACTTCTCGCCGTTGCGCAACTCCCACATGGTCGCCGGCCTAGACGCACATCTGTTCAATTTCGGTGGGCAGCCCGCCGCCTATGTGCCGGAGAATCTTGCGCAGGTATGGCGCAGTGTGGATGGCATCGTTTGGGAACAACTGCCTGATGCACCATGGAAGCCACGAGGCTTGGTGCTCAACTCCTGCGTTGATGATGACGGGGACCTCTGGCTGCTGGGCGGTGGCCGGTTGAACGATCGTCGATGCTACAACGACGTATGGAAGACCAGCGATGGTGTGGATTGGGAACTGGTGAATGCCGCAGCGCCTTGGGCTTCCCGCTATTGGCACAACGTGGCCTGGTTCGATGACAAGATGTGGGTCGTGTGCGGTGTGGTGGACCAGACGGACAACGATGAAACATGGTACTCCGATGATGGTATCGTGTGGCACGAACTGAAGAACCCGCGTTACGCAGCACGCCATGCCGCATCGCTCACTGTGTTCGATGATGCCCTTTGGCACATGGCAGGCATCCACACCGGTGATGTATGGCGGCTGCGCAATTTGACCAACACCACCGGGATCGAGCCAGCGACGCGAACTTCCAGCGTTCTGATCCACCCGAACCCCACCACTGATCAGATATGGGTGAACGAGGACTTCATCCGCGCGAGCATCCACTCATCATCCGGTTCGGAGACCACGCTTATCCGGAATGGGAACGTATTGTTGCTTTCCGGACTTCCTTCGGGCGTGTATGTTCTGCGCTTGGAGTTGCGCGATGGCGGTCTCCTCACACAACGGATCGTCAAGCTATGAGCGCGCGTTGGCCTGAAGCCACGTTGCAGCTTTAGCTTCCTCTTGATCATACACAGCTCGATCGGACAGCGCCGCATGCCCACCTCCCGTTCCACTCGCCCAGGCGTGTGTGGCGAACGGAGCGATGTCGAAATGCTCCACAGTGGCACCGGCGTTCAAGACATCATGGAACCATTGTGTACCGATGTCCAGGCCGTACAGCGCGCCGAGCGGAACGGCTTTGCCATGGGGCATCGTCAATGGCCGTGCGCGTTGCAGATCAACGAGCATGCTCCATTCGTTGATGCGGCATTCGGGTAAGGGCCATGGTCGCTTCGGATCGACGACCTGTTCATAATGCGCGGCACGTGGACCGGGATGCTCTTGCACAAGCTTCTGCCATTCCGAATGGGAAGGGCGATAGTTCATGAACCGTTCCGGCGAACAACGCTGCGCGAACGATGCCGGGCAATTCCAGCATTGACCGACCGGCCCCACAGCCACGTGACCATTAATGCGCTGCAGCATGGCGCCAATGATGTCGCTCTCGTAGAGCACATCGTTGTGGGTGATGAAGAGGTGGGAAGCCTTGCTCGTTTCCCAAGCGTGCTGGTAACGTAGCGAGCGGCGGTAGGCCCCGAAGTGCGTCAACCACTTGCTCCGTTGTGGGCGCACACCGAACCAGAACCTAGGCACGTGCAACACGACACGATCACCGAGGTGTTTCAGCAGTGGTTCGAAGTCCGCTTGAAAGGGTTGTTGTCGTTCCAGCGTGATGTGGATGCGGCCGATATGTTCACCGGAATTTTCCAGCAACGACAATAGCGTGACCGCGGTTTGTTGCGGTTTGCCGTAGACGTTGATGGCGATGTCGACCTGCGACATGAGGCAAGCTGGACCCGAGAGGACTCTCTGATCCTTAGTGTTGCAAAAAGCAAGTTGCGCAGAGCATGAGCAACCTATGGTATTCAATCCATGCAGCGTACTCGGGAGAGCGCGCAGGTATAGGCCTGTGATTCCCGAAGAGGGCCATCACCTTGTGACCTTCATCTTAATCAGCCCTGTGTAGATGGCATTGTCGAGGCATTGTCTCAAAGAGACGTAGCCATATCCCTTCTTTTGTTTTTCCCTTACGCAATCACGCAACCAATGGAGATCTGCGTTATCCTCGAAGAATTTATCCAATACCGTGATCGTAGCCTTATCCTCCGTAAACTTCTCGACCATGGGGACCATATCACCAGTGACCGTACGTGAGAAAAAGAACGGAACAGAAGAACTAGGTACTCCCTGAGCCTCCGAGCTCTCGCTGCCAGCCATGGTGTAAACAGTAGTTCCATTCAGCCACTTACAAATATCACCGTCCCACCAAAGCAACATCGGACGACCAAGGAATTGGTCATATCCATATTTGTTGGCGCTCAGGTTCCGCAGTAAATTCCCCTTGTAAGTGAACCCCCAAACGCGCGAACAGTCGATCACGAACTCCTCTTTTGTAGACTTTTTCCTGATCGTGATCTGAACATCCGTAATTCCCTTGGCCTTCACGAACTCAAATTCAGCATAGTCTTTTGGCGTGCCGTTCACGAAATCATCAAGTGTCTCGAACACTTGGAACTGGCACCAGGCAGGAAGCGAGAGTACAACGGCGAACATCGCCGTTAAGCAAAAGCGACTTGAGTTTTTCATAAGAAACGAATTGAAGCTTCACCCCTGCGCTCCCGCGAACTCCTTGAAGAAGCCTACGATGCGCTTGCGGAAGAGGAGGAACAGCAACACGTAGGGCACCGCCATCAGGTAGAGGATGCCCATGTTGAGGCCTTTACCGATGGCTTGTTCGCCACCGAAGATGTTGCCCGAACCCTCGCCGTTCTGCACCACGGCCTTGCACATGGCGCACCCTTGGGCCAATGCGAACTCAGGCAATGCGAGGGCAAGCAACAGCACGGCAGCGATGATCAGCTTGGAACGCATGGTAGGTGAAGGTAGGTCCGGGAACGATTCGTCACGCTTGCAGGCGTACAAAGGTCACATTCCGCCCGGCATATCCTAATCCACTGTCGACGAGCGACCGATCAGTAGTAGGGGCTGATCAACAAGTAGACCACTACCCCGGTAACGCTCACGTAGAACCATACGGGCCATAGGCGCTTGGCCATCTTCCGGTGTGCGGGATAGTGAGCGGAAAGCCCCCGATAGGCCGTGAGCAGAATGAAAGGCAACGAGCCACCCGCCAGGATGATGTGCGTGAAGAGGATCAGGTAGTAGATCACCTTGATCGCGCCTTCGCCGCCGAAACGCGTGTCACCAGCGAAGAGGTGGTGGAGGATGTACGAGACCAAGAACAGCACCGAGAGTACCATCGCCGCCAGCATGGTGTTCTTGTGCGCTTTCCATCGGCCCGCCTTCGCTGTGAAGAGGCCACGCAGCAACAGCAGGCTCACCAAGCTGTTGATCACCGCGTTGATCTTGGCGAAGACGTGGATGTCCCACGTACCGGAAGTAGGGACTTGAACACGGTTAAGCACCACGACGGCGAAGAAGACCACGCTCGACAGGATCCAGATCCAGCGTTTCGCCGGTTTCTCGGCAACGGAGATCGCCTTGGCGGGATAGGCTTCGCGCGCGTTCATTGTTCAGCGGCTTCGCGTACCTCCTTGGCTTTGATGCGCTCTTCCTTCAACAGCATCTTCAGATCGGCCGCCAGCGCATTCATGCCTGTAGCCGTGGTGCCATCGTAGTAGCCACGGATGTGCTTCTGCCTATCCACGAGCACGAAGCGGCCATCGTGGACGAACTGCTCGGCGCTGGTGCTGTCCTCCAGCGCGCTGAGCAAATAGCCGGTGTTGCCCATGCGGTAAATGTCCACCGCGTTGCCGGTAAGGAATTTCCAGCGCGAAGGATCGGCCTCGAGCTTCTTCGCATATGCATCTAGCACCGCTGGCGTGTCGTTCTCGGGATCCACGGTATGGCTCAGGAACACAACGTCCTCATATGCTTCATCGTTCAGCTTCAACTGCAGCTGTTGCATGTTGATGCTCATGCGCGGGCAGATGGTGGTGCAGCGCGTGAAGAAGAAATCAGCGATGATGATCTTCCCGTCGACGTCCCGATCGGTGAAGGGCTTGCCGTACCGATCGATGAAACTGAACGGTGGTATCTCGGCATAAATGGTGTCCACCACGTTCTTACCACCGCGCTGAACGAGCACCGTTTCCTTCTGGCCGTAGTAAGGCAGGTAGTTGAAGGTGTGCTTCACCAACCCCACCATGGGCGAGAAGAAGATGAAAAGCGAGAGGACGAAGACCGCTATGCCACCCAGGACCAGCCATTTGGTCCGCTTGCTGCTTGGAGTGGCCGAACCGTTCACAGGAAGCGCACCCAGATCTGGTGCACGTAATTCGATTCGAAGATGGCGATGAAGACCAGGTAGAGGATGAACAACGCGTAAGGCAACAGGATGATCGCGCGGATGTTGCGACGCTCGTCACCCAAGTGCATGAAACTCATCACGATGTACGTGGCCTTCACCAAGGTCAGCACCACGTAGGTCCATTTGATCGCATTCCAGGCGCTCGCATCGAACCACTCCTTCCAGTAAGCACCCAAGGTTACCTCCACCGTGGTGACCACGGCCAGGAACAAGGTCACCATCCAGATCTTCCGGCGGATCCGGCGGCCTTCCTCCTCGCTATGATGTGCGTCAAGGCTGTATTCGATGATGTCGTCGCGCTCCATATCAGAGGAGATAGAAGAAGGTGAATACGAAGACCCACACCAGATCCACGAAGTGCCAGTACAGACCGGCCTTCTCCACCATTTCGTAGTGACCGCGGCGGTGGAACACCCCTTGGATCACCATGATGAGGACGATGAGGTTGATGATGACACCGCTGAACACGTGGAAGCCGTGGAAGCCGGTGATGAAGAAGAAGAAGTTGGCGTACTGGGGTGGGCCATACTCGTTGTGGATCATGTTGGCGCCGTCCACGTAGTTGGCACGTTCGCTCCACAACTTGAGCGACTCGGCATGATCCAGGTGGTGTGCCCCTTCCGCAGGGATGAGGTAATGTCGTGGATCCGCCTGAACCAGGTGGAACCCTGGCGCGTTGGACGGGTCGTGCGTATCGTGGGTATCGTTATGCACCCAATACTTCACGCCCGCGTTGGTGGTGATGTAACCGCCGCCACCGTGGATGAAGTGGCTCCACTCCCACGCCTGGCTGCCCACGAAGAAGGCACCACCCAGAACGGTCAGGAACAACCATTTGATCACCCCTTTCTTGTCCATGCGGTGACCGGCTTCCACCGCCAGCACCATCGTCACGGAACTGAAGATGAGGATGGCCGTCATCAAGGCCACGTAGACCAAGGGATAACTACCGGTAAGACCCGGCAGCGCGCGGAACACCTCTTCCCCGATGGGCCAGGCCTCCGTGGTACTGTGTCGTACGAATCCGTAGGCGGTCAACAGGCCAGAGAACGTCAGCGCGTCCGAGACCAGGAAGAACCACATCATCATCTTCCCGTAGCTGATGCTGAACGGGGAGCGGCCGCCGCCCCAAAGGACGTCGTTGCTCAATGCCTTGCTAGCGTCTCCTGCCATGGTGGGGTTTGCGGCCGCAATGTTAGTGAACAAAGACCAAGAACAAAAGGAGGTATATCCACAGCGCACCGAGGAAATGCCAGTACATCACGCCGCTCCAGAGACCGGCATTGTCCGTTGGTGTGTAGCGTTTCTGCAGAGCCATCGCCACCATCACCAGCAAGCTCAGGAGCCCGAAAAGGAGGTGGGCCAAGTGGGCACCGGTAAGGGCGAAGAAGAAGGAACTCGACGTGTTCTTCTGCTCGTCCAGGTCGGCGTTCAGGGGCTTGGCACGGGCCACGTCATCGGGATGGTAGAACTGGTCGCCCTCGAGGATCAAGGGAACGCCTTGGTAACGGACCGTATAGTCCTCCCCATAGACACCTTGGTTATCCAACACCTTGCTCACCAGGAAGTTGCCTTTGCTCGTCAACTCCTTCCAGCCTTGGAACTGGCTCCAGGTGAAGACAAGGCCAAGAACCAGGGTGATCAGCAAGAACTGGGCGATAGCACCGGACTTCCCTTGGGTCGAAGCGTTCAACGCCAATTGCGCGAAAACACTGCTAACGGCGATGGCCACCGTACTGATGATGAACGGCTGCGGCACCTTGATGTCCACCCAGTAGCCACCGCTCATGCTCACCACATAGGCGCTGGTGAGCCCCGCGAAGAACATCACGATGGCGATGAGGATGAAACGGGTGACTTGCTTGCGCACCCGAATGGCGCGCTCCTGAAGCTCTTGTTCGGTGAAGGATGCCTGTGTCATAACGTATCCAGCACGTAGGCGATCTGCACCAAAGGCAGGTAGATGAAGCTGGCGAACATCAACCGGCGCGCATCCTTCTTGTCCTCGGAAAGGAAGAGGCGCACGGCCGGTACCACCATGATGAGACCACCGATCACCGAAACGGCCATCGCGATGGGCCCAACGAAACCGAAGACCCATGGCAGCATACCCACCGGTATAACGAAGAGCGAGTAGAGCAAGGTGGTAGCTGCCGCGGCACGATCGGGCGTTCGCCCTCCAGGAAGCAGGCGGAATCCGGCCCTGGCATAGTCCTCGTCCAGCACCCAGGCGATGGCCCAGAAGTGCGGGAACTGCCAGATGAACTGCATGGCGAAGAGCAACCCGGCGCCAAGGTCGAACCGGCCCGTAGCCGCCACATAGCCCAGCATGGGTGGGAAAGCCCCCGGGAATGCGCCGATGAACACCGCCCAGGAACTGAACTTCTTCATGGGCGTGTACAAGGCCACGTACATGAACAGGGAAATGAAGCCGAGTATGCTGGTAAGCGGCCCGAACTGCAGCCAAAGCATCAAGGTGGCGATCCCGGCCGCCACGAACGCGGCTACGACCGCTTCCGTGGTCGACAGCACACCGCGCACCAAGGGGCGGTCCGCTGTACGCTTCATCAGTCCATCCTCACGCACTTCGAGCACTTGGTTGAAGGCGTTGGACGCACCCGTGAGCAGGGTGCCGGCCACGCTCAAGCCCACTAACGCGCCCCAGGTCCATGCCCCATCCGGGGTGGCGAAGAGGTAACCCAGCACCGCACTGAAGACCACCAACGAGGCCAGCCGCAGCTTGAACAGGACCATGATGCCGCGCAGCTTGGTGCCGAAAGAGACCGAGGTGAGCGTGCCGGTGCGTTGCAAAATCCTTCCTCCGTTGGTCTGGACCGACCCCCGAAGGCGCGGCAAAAGTACCGATCGTCACGGAACAGCAACGGTACAGCGTGCAGAATACCCCCGATCGGCCGGTCAGGCTTACCTGAGCACGTAGCGGACGGCCTGCTCCGGATGGCGATCCCGGAAGTAGCACATGAGCCCTACCCGCACGTAATTGGTGGTGTACGTCGGGGTCCACACCGGTGTATGCACCCGGAAGGTGTAGCCGACCTCCAGACGGGTAGCACTGCGCGGGTCAAGGGTGTAGCCTGCCCGTACTTCGGTATGGAACACCTCCTGCTGGCGGTACCGGCCTATGACGTAGTTGAAGTTGTAGTAGCCGTAGCCCTGAAGTATGGGGCGCTCATCCTCCGGGCGGAAGATGTTGTTGCCGTAGCTGTCCACACTGTCCGAACCCATCCAGGCCATGCTCGCGTGCAGGCTCAGGTTCCACGGTCCACGGCACAGATCCGCCTGTACCAGAGCTTCCTGCAGGTTGGAACCATACGGATGCGCCAGCGGCTGACCCATGTGGGCGTAGTTCTGGCGCGTGTCGCTGTGGGTGTACATGAAGGGCCGCACCAGGTTCCATTCGGCGCGTAGCTGCAGGCCTCGCACACCGAACGCTTCGTAGGCGTTCACCCCGAGCTGCCCAGCCTGCTTGTTGCCCCACCAGCCATACCCGTTACGCACCTGCTCGGCCAGGAACTCGTCCAGCATGAACTGGCCGTAGAACAACACGTGCTTACCGGCCTTCACGTTCACCGCGAAACCGAGCAAGGCATTGTCCGGAGAACCGATCCTGTATTCCGCCGGGCGATAGAACAATACCGGATTCAGGTAGTTCACATCGAAGCCGCGCGGATACCGCTCATCGCCGGAGGACCACATGATGGCTTCGAAAACGGCCACGTTGATACGCTTCGTGGCGTTCCACGAGAGGTAGTGCATGCTGGAATACTTCCGCTGGAAATCCGAGGACACGCCTTTCGCCCCACGGATGTCGTTCATCATGGAGAAGAGGTTCACGTATTTGATGCGCCAGATGGTGGTGCTGATGCGCAAATAGGGATAGCTGTACGCCTCGTCCGACAGGAATAGGGAACGGTAGCCTTCGCCAAAGGAATTCTTGCCACGCCCCAGTGTGATGTTGATGTACTTGTGCGCATCCCAGCTCAGGTGCGCGTTCCAATCGTAGTGCGTCACGTTGGGGGCACTGCCGAACGCATAACCCTCCCCGGGGCTTACCTGCGTGGCGCGTGCGAGCGAATCCAGGTAGCCGGGCAATCGCTCACCCCAGCCTTGTGCATCCAGGTGGAAGTTGAGCTTCGCCCCCGCGTCGATATCGGCCCAGAGACCAGCACCGCCACGGTAGCGTGAACCGGACGCGCTGCCAGCTTCGTAGCCGCCATTGGCCTCCAGCAAGGGGCCCCAACGGAACTTACGGCCATTCCCCTTTCCGGCCCAACGGTCCAACGTGGTCCAACGCGCCTTGGGAAGCAGGCTGTCCACGGGCATGGCCGTGCGCAGAGACACGGTGGAATAGGGACGTACCGCCGTATGCGCATCCGAGCCATAGGCCTGCAGGTACTTCGCGTAGGGCCGTTCCACTTCACGGCTCAGCGGGGACCAGCCCGTCTGCGCTGCTGCCATGGCAACACAGCACATGAGCAAGAGCAGGGAACCCGCACGCTTCATGCACCGTTCCGCTTGGGCCATACGAAAGGCAGCATCGCCATGGCGAAGGCGGACGTGCCCAGGACCATGAGGCCGATGTTCGGGTGCCAGGCCCGGGTGACCAGACTGAGGGCGATCACCGCGAGTGCGTAGAGGTAGAGCAGCCCGGTGGTCTTGCGGTGGCCCAGCTTCATGTCCATCAACCGGTGGTGGATGTGGTTGCGGTCCGCCGCGAAGGGCGATACACCGCGTGACATGCGGTACACGAAGATGCGCAACGTATCCACCAGCGGATAGGCGATAACGGCCATGGCGAAGATGGGCGTGGGTATCTGCTTCAGGTAAGTGGGCAGACGCGAGGTGTCATGATCCACCACCTTCATGGCCAGCACCGAGATGATGGCGCCGATGATGAGCGAGCCGCTATCGCCCATGAAAATGCGCGCCGGATGCCAGTTGAAGACCAGGAAACCCACCAGGGAACCGGCCAGCACGAAGGCCAGCAGTGAGAGCGCCACGTCACCGGCCAGGTAGAGCCACATGCCGTAGGTCACCGCCGCGATGAGGCCTATGCCGCCCGCGAGACCATCCACGCCATCGATCAGGTTGAAGGCGTTCACCAGCACCACATACACGAAGAATGAGAGGGCGATGCTGATGTACTCCGGCATCTCGTAGATCCCGAAGAGCCCGTGCATGTCCCTGATGCGGATGTCGGCCATCATCACCAGGATGTAGCCCACCACCATATGGCCCACCAGCTTCTTCACCGGCGAGAAGCCGATGATGTCGTCCTTGACCCCGATGAAGAACAACAGCACCATGGCGGCGATAACGAACTTGAAATCCTTGTAGGCATCACCCATGGCATAGTACATCTCCACGTGGTTCGATGTGTCGGGCCCCAGCACCGCAGCCTTCGGGAACCACAGCGCGTAGCTGAATATGACCGAAGCGAAGATGATGATGCCGCCGATCGTGGGCACGCTGCGGTGATGCACCTTGCGCTGCTCGCTGGGCTCGTCCACCAAGTGCTTCATGCGCGCCACCTTGATGAGGGACGGCATGGTGAAGAGCACCACGAGAAAGGAGGTGATGCAGCCCAGCAGCAGTATGTATCCGTGTTCCTTCACTTCGGGCGAACGTTCAAAGATCGTAATACCGGTTGAAGAGGTTGGTGCGGATGCCGAAGTACACGAAGGTGCTCTGTTGCCCGTCCGTGCTATGGGTGAGGCTGTGCCGCTGCACACCTGCATACAGCCGCAGGTTGGTATGGTGGTTCAACTGGTAGCTCACGTTCGCATCCACGTAAGCCAGTTCCTGGGTCAGCGTGCCCGCGGGAGTCCCAGCATCGGGCTTCAGCAGGTCGCTGCCGTTGTTGCCTGCGGCGGTACTATCCCGCTGGTACTGGCCTACCACCATCTTCACCTGTGCGATAACACGATCGAAACCGGCATCCACGATGGCCACCGCCTCGCTGAAGTTGGCACCGAACGGATGCGCCAGCGGAAGCCCAGCATGCTTGTATGCCAGTTTCGCAGGGTCGTGCATGTACATGAACGGAGCCGCCGCATTGTACTCCAACTGCACGTGCAGGTCTTTGCGAACCACATCGAACCACCGGATGCCGGCCTGGTAGGCGAACCGCTCCGAGCCGGGGTCGTCGGTGGCGTACTGGCCATAGAAGTAACCCTTGTCGGTGATCTTCACACGCAGGTCAAGACCGAGCAGGCTCTTCTCCTTGCCGTGGAAGCCGCGCACGATGGAGTTGACACCGATCACCGGGTTCAGCTCCAGGCAGTCGAACGGCCGAACACCGTTGCTGTCGATGTTCTGGAACAAGGTCGCCTCGAACAAGCCCACCTGAACGGGGCCCAAGTTCACGCTGGCGTGGTTGAACCGGCCATGCATCCAGTAGAACATGGATTCGCTGGACTCCCCGGTGGGCAGGCGATCGGAAGGCTGTACACCGCTCTGCAATTTGCTCACCCACGTGGTGTACTGGAAACGCTTGTTCCTGGTGAGCGCGCTGAATTTCAGGTAGGGCGCGCTTACGGCATGGTCACTGAGGAGCACCGAACGGTAACCGTGCCCCACGAAGTGCCGGCCTTGTCCGAATTGAACGTTCAACCATTGTACCGGCGCGAACGACACATGGCCTTGTGACCAGCCGTAATCCAACACGCGGGCCTGTTTCAACTTGGCACGGCCCTGGCCGGACATGACGCCCGTGGACGCAGCCTGTAGGAAAATGTACTGGGGTAGAACGGCTTGGTGCTCCTGGACGAGGGTCTGGAAAGAGATCTTCGACCCGATGTCCCCGGTGAAGTACACACCGCGCACGTTGCTGTAGTAGTTGTTCGTGTCCCGGTAGGCCGTGCGATCGCCGAAGTCCTGGCCGTACTCGAACTGGAACAACGGATCGGCCGTCAGCTTGAAATCCTCCCCCTTGATCTCCAGGAAATGATCCTTGAAGATCTTCTCGGTGATCCAGTAGTAGTACTTGGTGCTGTCCACACGATGGCCCATGACATGAGTGAGGTCGGCGCGTTCCTGAAGCACCGGCTTCAGGCCACTATGCACACGGGCCTCTCGCGCCGCCGCATTGCGTTCCACATCGATGTAGAAGTCCCGCTGCAGGGGCACCTCCTGCTGTTGCGCAGCGGCTCGCGACCCGCACAGGACCAGCGCGCACAAGACGAACAGCATCAAAGCCCGATACACCATGACCGGCCGAAGGTAGTTGGATGGGATGGATGGAAAAGAGAACGCCCGGCAAGGGCCGGGCGTCTTGTCGATCAGGGTGAATGGCTCACACCTTCGCCATCTCGCTCTTCGCGAACTCGGCGTACACGCTGGTGATGCCCTCGCGCAGGCCGATGCGGTGTTTCCAGCCCATGTTGTGCAGGCGGGACACGTCCATCAGTTTGCGGGGCGTGCCATCGGGCTTCTCGGTGTTCCACTTGATCACGCCGGTGTAGCCCACCACATCCTGGATCAGCTCGGCGAGCTCCTTGATGGTGAGGTCTTCTCCGGTGCCGATGTTCACGAACATCTCCTCGTCATAATGCTGCATCAGGTGGAAGCAGGCGTCGGCAAGATCATCCACGTGCAGGAACTCGCGGCGCGGGCTGCCACTGCCCCAGACTTCCACGGCAGGAGCGTTGGTCACCTTGGCCGTATGGAACTTACGGATCAGCGCAGGCAGCACGTGGCTGTTATTGAGGTCGTAGTTGTCGTTGGGCCCGTAGAGGTTGGTGGGCATGGCACTGATGAAGTTGCTGCCGTACTGGCGACGATAGCTCTCGGCCAGCTTGATGCCCGCGATCTTGGCGATGGCGTACGGCTCGTTGGTTTGCTCCAGGAAACCGCTCAACAGTGTCTCCTCCTTCAGCGGCTGTGGCGCCATCTTCGGGTAAATGCACGAGGAGCCGAGGAACAACAGCTTCTTCACCCCGTTCTCGTGCGCGTGGTGGATCACGTTGCTCTCGATCATCAGGTTCTCGTAGAGGAACTGCGCGCGGTAGACATTGTTGGCGTGGATGCCGCCCACCTTCGCTGCTGCCAGCACCACATGATCGGGCTTCTCCTTGGCGAAGAAGTCACGCACGGCGCCCTGCTCTTTCAGGTCGAGCTCCTTGCTGGTGCGGGTGATGATGTTGGTGTAGCCATCCTTCTGCAGCCGGCGCACGATGGCGCTGCCTACCATGCCGCGGTGGCCTGCGATGTAGATCTTGTCGGTCTTGTTCATTTCGTTAGGGATTGTCGGGGCGGGAAATTTCCCGCCCTTCCCGCAAGAGCGATCGCATCCGCGATCACTCTTGCTCGTGCAGGATCTTGTGGCCGCCTTTCTTCAGGTATACATCGCGCTTGAAGAGCTCAAGATCGCTCTGCACCATCTCGTTCACCAGCGCCCTCAGGTCGTACTTGTGTTTCCAGCCCAATACACGCTTGGCTTTCGAGGGGTCGCCCTCCAAGTGGTCCACTTCGGCCGGGCGGTAGTAGCGCGGGTCGATGGCCACGAGCACCTTGCCCGTCTTCTTGTCGATGCCCTGCTCCTTCACGCCTTTACCTTTCCAATCGAGCTTGATGCCTACTTCGGCGAAGGCCAGGTCGATGAAGTGGCGCACGGTGTAGGTTTTGCCCGTGGCCAGTACGAAGTCATCGGCTTTCTTGGCTTGCAGCATCAGCCACATGCCTTCCACGTAATCCTTGGCATGGCCCCAGTCACGCTTGGCGTCAAGGTTGCCGAGGTACAAGGTCTTCTGCAGACCCAGCTTGATCTTAGCAACGGCGCGCGTGATCTTGCGCGTCACGAAGGTCTCACCACGCAGCGGGCTCTCATGGTTGAAGAGGATGCCGTTGCACGCGAAGATGTTGTAGCTCTCGCGGTAGTTCTTGGTGATCCAGAAGCCGTAGAGCTTGGCCACGCCATAGGGGCTCTTCGGATAGAAAGGCGTTTCCTCGTTCTGCGCGCGGGGCAATACACCACCGTACAGCTCCGACGTGGAGGCCTGGTAGAACTTGGTCTTCTTCTCCATGCCCAGGATGCGGATGGCTTCCAGGAAACGAAGCGTGCCGATACCGTCGGCGTTGGCCGTGTATTCGGGCATCTCGAAACTCACCGCCACGTGGCTCATCGCCGCGAGGTTGTAGATCTCGTCCGGCTGGATCTCCTTCACCAGGCGGAGGCAATTGACACTGTCGGTGAGGTCGCCGTAGTGCAGGTGGAAGGGACGGCCCTTCTCGTGCATGTCGTGGTAGAGGTGGTCGATACGATCGGTGTTGAACAGCGAACTGCGCCGTTTCACGCCGTGTACCTCGTAGCCTTTGCTCAGCAACAGTTCGCTCAGGTACGCTCCATCCTGGCCGGTTACGCCGGTGATCAGGGCCACCTTGCGCTTGCCTTTCGCAGGGACCTTGGTGGCTTTCGGCTTCTTGGCAGCGGCCACTTTGCCGCGGGCAGGGGCGGCTTTCTTGCTCGTGGAGCGAGTGCTTGTCTTTGTCATCAGTGGTTATTGGACGATGAACCAGTTGTTCACCAATTCGTGCTTGTTGTAACGCATGGGCTCGCCGGTGGTCACATCGGTGAGCTGTTCGCCGGCCTCTGAACAGATGATCTGTCCGGCAGCGGTATCCCACTCCATGGTGGGGGCATAGCGCGGATAGACATCGGCAGCACCTTCGGCCATGAGCCCGAACTTGAGCGCACTACCGAGGAATGCGAACACCACCTGGCCGTGCTCTTCCTTCTTGCGTTGGATGAAGGCCTCCGTTTCCGGGCTGCGGTGCGAGCGGCTGGCCAATATGGTATAAGCGGCGCGGGGTTCCGCAACGGGCAAACGGGTGGACATGGCGACGCGTTCATACGCCGGAAGTGCCTTGCGGGTTGCCGCCTCTTCCTGGCGGAAAGCACCCTCTCCCTGCCACGCGAAGTAGAGCAGGTCCTTCACCGGACCGTAGATCACTCCGGCGATGGGCTTCGCGTTACCCAGCGGACCTCCGGGCAGTTCATCGCGCTCCATCAAAGCGATGTTCACAGCGAACTCCCCGTTGCGCTTCACGAACTCCTTGGTGCCGTCCAAGGGATCAACGAGCCAGTAACGCCCCCAAGCCTGGCGTTGTGCGAACGGAAGATGGGCGCCTTCTTCACTGAGCACGGGGAGCCCTGTGCAGGCGAGTTCCCGTTCGATGGCCGTGTGCGCCCGGCGATCCGCCAGGGTCACCGGTGAACGATCGCTCTTCAGCTCCACATCGAACTCGCCCGCATAGACCTCCATGATGGCCCGCCCTCCGGCGAATGCGGCGTTGATGGCCACTTCAACGAGGGAAGGCAGGGCGACGTCCGTCATTCGGCGTAAAGGTAACCGTGCACGAGAGGGGGCCTGCCTGAAGCTCAACGAGCTATCAACCGGTGCTTCGTGATGGCGCAAAAAGCGAACGGACCCATCCCGGAACATGCCGGAAGGGTCCGTTGGACCAGCGCGGTGCGCTATCAGGCTTTACCCATGATCTTGAACATCCCGGTGCCGCAGGTAGGGCAGGTGCCCTTCATGGCTTTCCGGCCATTGGCCATGATGTTCTCCTTGGGGTCTTTCATGTTGCGCTTCGCCTTGCATTTCACGCAATAAGCTTCAACTGCTGCTGCCATCGTTTCCGGGATTGGGGGGTTTGACGAGGACAAGGTAGCCCCGCCAAGGGCGCGTGTCCTCCGCTTTGCCTCAACAGGTTTTCAACAAATGACCCGTGGGAAGGCCCTTGCCTAGGGGTTGATCAGCTCAACACGGCTCACGTTCCGCACGTTGCGCGAGTGGCGCAGATCCTCCGGAACGATCAACTGGAAGGGCCCGAAATGACCATCAAGGGGTGCTCCATCGCGCTCCCACGCCAGTAGAACGGGTCGTGCTTTGAAGGTGCTGTCCAATTCCATGGCACCCAGCACGGCAGTGAAATCGTCGCTCGCCGTGACCTTGACGGCGGCCCGGGTGCGTGCGTGCTTGTCCATCGCGGCGATGGAGGGACAGGCATCGCTCAATACCCGCTGAAGCAACGCCCCCCGGTAGTGGTGGGTCTCCCCGTCCTTGGAAGTGACGGTGGCGGTGTGCTGCGGAAGGCTGCGCATGCGTTCCAACGAGAACCAGGCATCGCAGTCAGCGCCATGCATGATATGGACCGTGGCTGTGTCCGATTGTGCCCTGACCAGACCGATGTTAAGGACCAGGAGGAGAGCGGTACCAAGAGAACGCATGGCGCGAAGATGCATCACTTCGCCCTACGCGTCGCGTTGATCGCCGCCACATGGATCTTCCGGATGCTGTTCTTCTCCTCGCGCACCGCGATGGCTTCCAAGGCGGGGATCAGTGTGCGGTTCAGCGGAAGAGCCATGGCCGCGATGCGCGACAAGGCGTAGGCCGCGCTCCAGCGCACTACCGTTCCTTCATGCTCCGTGTTGTCGAGCAAGGCGCTCACCGCTTCGTTCACCTTCTTCGGGTGAAGGTGTATGCAATGCCCGATCACCTTGGCGGATTCCCATTTGATGCGTGGGGCCTTGTCGCTCAATGATGCGATGCAAAAGTCCATGGCAGCTGCTGGAACATGCTCGGGTGCGTTCGATGCGAGGCGCTCTATGGCTTCGATGCACGAGGCTTTCACCGGGTCCTTGGCGGTGGATGCGAAGGTCACCACCTCACCCACCGCCACCTTGCCCGACACGATCAGGGCCGCAAGTGCATCGATCTTCTCCTTCGGCTTCAGGTCGCGATCCGCGAACAGCGTCGCAAGCTGTTGGAGCGGAGCCAGAGCTTCAGCCACGTTCAGAAAAAGTAGTTCACGGAGAAGGTGCGTACCGGATCGATGATCACCTCCGTTCGGTCCGCACGATGCAGACCATCGTCAGGTTCGATGCGCCGGGAAATGACATAGGAAAAGCTCGCATCAGCCGCGATGCTGAAATGTTCAGCGAAGCGATACGTCAACCCCACGATCGGGGAGATGCGATGCTGGCGGTAGGTGACATCGGTCGTTCCGGCATATTCGTACGGGGGGAAGTCGCCCCTACCCTCATACGTCCCCAGCTTCCTTGTCCGATGATAGGCCAGATCGATCCCGACGAAGGGTTGCACCCTCCCCTTCGACAGGCGACGCTCGTAGCCTACCCGGAGTGCGAGATCCTGAAAACGCCCCTGCTCGTACGAATACCAAGGGTAGTGGTCATCGGGCGATGGACGTTTTCCCTCCTCATACCGGTAACGGGACAGGTCCGCTCCAGCACGAAAGACGTTGCGGCCGCAATGGAACTTGTAGATCACACCGTTGCCAACCGTCTTTTCGCCGTCGCGGTGGATGACATCATCGGGGGAGAGCAGGAGCCAACTGAAAAGGTTGAACCCTAGTTCGTGCTGCGCGCACACGGGCTCGTGCATCCAGATCGGGCAATTCACCTGTTGGGCGGAGGTGGACCCTTGCATCGCTAAGGCAGCCGCCAAGAGGAGGGTACGCATGCGTTCCATACCAACCAAGATACAGGTTCGTGATGGAACACTTACCGCAAGCGGCTGCCGTTCGGCACAGGACGGTCAAGAGCGGTCAGGACGATGTCCCCGTTCGCATCGGCGAAACCCGTCACCAGGCATTGGCTCATCACATTGCCGATCTGCTTCTCCGGGAAGTTGATCACCGCCACCACCTGCCGACCGATAAGCTCCTCCTTCGTGTAGTGCTTCGTGATCTGCGCGCTGCTGCGTTTGATCCCGTAAGGACCGAAGTCGATGGCGAGCACGTAGGCCGCTTTACGCGCGTTGGGCAGGTCATCGACCTCCAGCACCGTGCCCGCGCAGAGGTGTACTTGCTCGAAGTCGCTCCACGTGATCACGTCCATGCCCACAAAGGAACGAGCCGAACGGCGACATCTATTCACTCGCCTTCATGCGCTCCTCATAAACGCTCCGTGCGGCGACGTGCGAACTCCAGAAGCCCGGTGCAGTGCGGCCGTTCAGGTGCTCCACGAGGATGTCCAGGTGCGTGTGCCAGCCGCCGGAAACACCGAGGAGATCGTTGCGGTTCGGCAGGCGTTCGTGCGTCAGCACCAGCAGCACATCGTTGCCGCGCTCGCTCAGTTCGATCACGACTTCGGAAAGCCGCTCGGGATCGGCTCCCCAGGTGAAGCCCAACAGACGAGGTGCCTCGCAGCGCGTGACGGTCGCATCCATACTGTGTCCCTTCTCGTAGCGCTTGAAGGCTTCGGGAATGGGCTCGCTGGCGGCATCCAGATCGCTGTGCAACCAAGTGAGGCGTGCTGCTCCACCGACTCGCGGCTCAAGTGGACCGCTCGCGAGCCACTTCGCGCGTTTCTCCGGATCGATCAAATAGGACCATACCCGTTCGATGGGCCCGGGCAACGAACGCTCGAAACGGATGGTGTTCGGCGCGATGAGGGTTCCATACTTCTCCATGGTGTTGTGTGTTGATCAACGTTGGTCGTCTTCTTCGCGCAGCAACATCTCCAGCGTATCCAGTCGCGAAGCCCAGAAGTTCCGTGTATGCTCGATCCATTGTGCCGCCTCATCCAACGGCTCGGGCCGATAGCTGAGGTAGTGGTCGCGGCCTTCCTTCCTGCGGCGAACCAGCTTGGCACGCTCCAGCACGAGGATGTGTTTACTTACCGCATTGAGCGACATGGCGAACGGTCTCGCCACATCCGTGACCCTTGCTTCGCCCGCGGAAAGGCGTCGAAGGATCGCACGGCGTGTCGGATCGGCCAACGCGAGCAGGGTGGTATCAAGTGTTCTTGGTGTGGACATGACCAATGGTATCCATGTGGTTGCGCCCGCTGGTGTCCGGACGACCCTCCCCCGTACTGATCAATTCCTGCAAGCTCTCGATCAGGAAGTACGCCCAGCCGCGTTCGCATTGCTCGAAGCACTCAACCTCCGCCGTTAGGCCGATGTGCACGAACTCGATGCGTGAACCTTCCACCACAGGAGCGATCTCGAACACCATGGTGGTTCCCTTCCATTCCTCCTTGTCCTCCAGCCACGGCATGTGGCATTCGGTCACCGTCCAGGCAAGGCGCCGGCCGGGAACGGCCTCTATGACGCGCTGCGCGGTGCGGTGTATGAGTCGCCCTGTAACGGGATCGTTGAACTGGATGATGAACGCATCACCCACCTTCTCCGCAGAGCCTTCCACGTTGATGGTCCACCACGCCGCTATGTCGGCAATGGCCCGGTAGACGTCTTCCGGTGCACGTGGCACGATGAGCGTGCGGGCGTAATTCAGTTGAGTCATTCTCGGTCCGTTGTGGGCACGAATATATTCAACCATTTGGTTGAATGTCAAAAAAGGATACTGCGAATGGAACGTGGGCCCTTCCTTTACGCCATGAAGTTCGGCGCCGTGTCCTCCGTGAAAGGCCTTGATCTTTCGCTTCCTCCCGACCATGTGGACACCGCACGTGCGTTGGCGGCGGACAAGGAAAGGGCGTACCGCGGATCTACATCGGCTGTGCGAAATGGAACAAGGCGGACCTGGCGAACTTCTACCCACGCGGTACGAAGGACGAACTGGCCTACTACGCCACGCAGTTCAACAGCATCGAACTGAACGCGACGTTCTACCGCTTCTTCCCACCCGCGCAGTTCGCCACTTGGGCGAAGAAGGTGCCTACCGGATTCCAGTTCTCCCCGAAGGTGACACAGGACATCAGCCATTTCAAGCGGCTGCTTGGAACGGACGAAATGGTGGAAGGCTACGTCGAAGCCGTACGCGAACTCGGTGATCGCCTCGGACCGGTTTTCCTGCAGATGCACGAGAATTTCGCGCCAAAAGACATGCCTCGTGTGGCCGCTTTCCTTGAGAGCTGGCCGAAGGACATTCCGCTTGCCGTGGATTTCCGACACACGGATTGGTACAACAACGCCGTGGTAGCTGACCAGCTGTTCATGTTGTTGGAACGACGCCGTGTGATGAACATCATCACCGATACCGCCGGCCGCCGAGACCTGCTTCACATGCGGCTCACCACACCGTCGGCCTTCGTGCGCTATGTGGGCGCGAACGACCCGAAGAGCGACCGGTCACGCCTGGATGAATGGGTGAAGCGCCTGAAGACCTGGGTGGAACTGGGTGTCGAGGACATCCGCTTCTTCGTTCACCAGAACCACGAATTGGAATCGCCGTTGCTCGCTGCGGAGTTCATCCGCAATTTGAACAAGGCGCTAGGCACCAAGTTGAAGGTACCACACACCTTGGACGGCGACTTGTTCGACTAAGCGGTGATCCGTTGGATCGATCGCATGTGATGTTGCGCGTGAAGCACCGTGAACATCACCATCTCGCGTGCAGTGAGCGGACCCATGGCCGGGTGCGGACACATGTAGCGGTCCAGTTCCGCCTCCGTCCATTGCGCGAGACCACCGGACATGCGCTCAAGCAGCGTCGGACCTTCGCTCAGTAGACGCGGTGCTTCATCCGCCACGATGGCGCGGGGCACGAAGCGGTCCGGCGGCACCACACCCTGCGCGAGGCGGTCGTAATACCTGGCGGTCAACTCCGCCATGTCCATGCTCGGACGATCCATGCGGCCGAACTTCTCTTCCACCGCGGATTTCGGCAAAGCGAGATAACCGGCCATCGCCTTCACGCCAAAGTGGATGTGCTCCAGGTGCTGCAGCGCGTTCCACTTACCCGGCACGGCCTTCACACGTTGCGCTTCCGTCAGTTCGCGCACCGTTCGCCAGAGGTCATTGTGCGCCTCGTTCAATTGCGCCAGCAGAAGCGGGATGGTGTGCGCATGCGCGAACACGCCATCGGTGAAATGACCGCGGTGCTTCGGCTGGTTGAACTTCTCCGCGTTGTGATCCGCTGACCGGCCACGGGGGATCGACAGGCTCTGCCATGCTTCGCCGCGCAACATCTTGCCGATGTGCACGATCTGCCCGACGTGATAGGGATAATGCGCCAGTTGCCGGTTGATCGCCTCCATCACCGTGTGGCCTTGGTTGCGGATGTAGATGATCCGTTCAAGATCCGCCTCGGTGAGACCATCCAACGCGCTGAACAGGCAAGCCCAGCCCTCCTCCCATTTCGCGACCATCGCCTCGCGCGTACCCAAGTCGTTCTCGAACTCGGCTTCCCGATCGCGCCACTCCTTCTCGCCGTCGCTGGTTAGGAAGTCCGTCCACCGCGAGCGCATGTTGCCCGCGAGGTGCTTCACGATGGTGGCCACGCTGTTGGTGTCTTCATTGTGTTGCCAATGCAATTCATCATCCGCAAGCTGTGCGAAGGTCTTTTCGCCGAGCAGCTTGTAGTAAGCGAACTGCTTGCGCACACTGTCAAGGTATCCAACGCTCATCGTATCGCGGCTTTTTACGCGCAGCAAAGTTGAAGTGCGTATCCGCTGCGGTGTTGCGCAGAACGGTCAAAGGCTTACGCCAATGGTCCAACCTGTACCTCGAAGCACTTCGGGGCCACCCCGAAGTGCTTCTTGAACTCGGTGCTGAAGGCGGACAAACTGGCGTAGCCGAGTTCATGGTAGATGTCGTTCGGCCGCAACTGCCGCGCGAGCATCGTTCGGGCCCGCTCCATGCGGCGGCCGTGCAAATACCTGCCAGGTGTGGTCCCGTAGACTTCATGGAACCTGCGCTTGAAGGTGGAGACGCTCATGTGGCAGAGGAACGCCAGCTCAGGAACGCTCACGCCCGCATCCTGGTGCTTTGAAACGACGAAGCGCAAGGAGAGCGCGGCCTTGTCCTGAACGGATGCTGCGAGAAGGGCCGCGAGAACCTCTGGATACCGTACATGCAGATAGAGCAGGATCTCTTCTGCCTTCGTACGGGCCAGCGAACCATCCTTCACCGCAAGGGGACCAAGCAATTCAATGGACCGAGCGAAGTGCCGCGTAAAGTCGTCTTGCGGAAGAGAAATGATCTCCATGGCCTGCCGAGCGACCGAGACCCGATGGCGTGCGCAAAAGTCCACCAGGAACGCGGGTGAGAAGAACAGCAACGAACTGCGCATGGGGCTACCCTGCAAGCTGTGCTCACTCATGATGCTGGCCGTGGCGGAAAGAAGCACGAGCCGTGATGCATCCACCCGTTCTCGTTTCGATGCCACCAACACTTCCTTCTCCCCTTCCTGCAGCAGGCTCAGCAGGTGATGGGTGAGCATGACCTGCGTGCGCACGGCCTTGCCGCCGTTGGCGTAGGCATGGAAGACGACTTCGGCGCCAGGATCAGCGCCGAAACAGGCTGGAACGAGCAAAGGCGCCACGACCATCAGGCAAATGAGCGACCATCGGGCGGCCATCGCCGTGTGCGGCGACATGGACCGCCCACGCCCCGTCGATCACTTCGTACCCAAGGGCTTCAACGTACCCACGGAGAAAGCAGCTTCGCCCTCGCCAGCACGTGGGTCGTAACGGAAGCCGAAGGGCTTGTCCACACTGAGGTCCAGCGTCTCCGCAGAACCCATGCCCTGCGACGTCTTCAGCACAAAGGCCAGGACCGTTATGCGCTCGTCCTTGCGCTCGAGGCGCGTGTAGGTCAGCTCCAGCCCATTCGCCTTGGCATCCTCCTGCGCCTTCGCGAGGGCAGCCTTGTCCATATCAGGCGTGAAGATGACCTCCATGGCGCCACCCTGCGCCGTAGCGCTGAATGCGAGTGCGAGGAAGAAAGCCAGACCGAGCGTGCGGTGAAGAAGCTGTTTCATGATGTGGTCGTATCGGGGCCTGAAGGTAGCACCTGAGGCCCAATGCTCCAAGCCAGCTGTCGCCGTAACCATCCGCGAAGTCGTGCGTCTATTCGTGTAACACAAGCCTCCATGCTCCACATCCCACGCGCAACGACTTTCGGCCCGCTGTTGCTGGTCACACTCCTCGGTAGTTGCCAAGCACAAAAGCCGGAAACACATGCCGAACAGGTCGAGCGCTTCCTTGCCCAAGCACACGCACGCGGGCAGTTCAATGGTGCCGCGCTGGTCTACGAAGAGGGCAAGGTCATCCATCAAGCGGCGTTCGGTATCCGTAGCATCGACCCACTCGACTCCCTCGATGTGAATTCGCAGTTCCGCCTGGCTTCGGTGAGCAAACAGTTCACAGCGATGGCGATCATGCTGCTGAAGGAACAGGGCAAGCTGAAGTACGACCAGGACATCCGTGACCTCCTACCCGAACTGCCTTATGAAGGAATGACCATCCGGCACTTGCTCCATCATACCTCCGGCTTGCCCGATTACGAGCCATTGATGGACCAGAACTGGAAACCCGAACTGAAGTACGACGACCCCGCCCGCTACACCGATGGCAATGCCGACGTGATCAAGATGCTCGTGGAGAAGAAGCCGCCGGTGTACTTCGTGCCGGGCGAAAAATGGCAATACAGCAACACGGGGTACAACCTGCTCGGCACCATCGTGGCACGCGCTTCGGGCATGTCCTTCGCGGCATATGCACAGCGCCAAATCTTCGAGCCGGCCGGCATGTCGCACTCCTCCTTCTACGACTTCGTGATCGGAAACGACCCGAAGATGCCGGACCGCGTCTATGGCTTCCAAGTGGGGTGGAACGGGAAGGATATGATCCCCGCGGACTCGCACTACCTCAACCGTGGCATGGGCGAGGATGGCGTGTATTCCACCGTGGGCGATCTCTTGAAGTGGGACCGCATCCTCTACACCGACAAGCTCGTTCCCAAGGCCACCTTGGAAGAAGCCTTCACCCCGGGTGTGCTCAACAACGGCGACACCACGGACTACGGTTTCGGCTGGCACCTGGAGCGGTCACCCTCCGGTAAGCGCGTGGTCAGTCACTCGGGCGGCTGGCTCAGCTTCTCCACCTTCATCTACCGCGCCGTCGACGAGGACAAGTGCTTCGTGGTGCTGATGAACAAGTCCAACGGCGAGTTCTGGGAGATCGTAAAGGGCCTGACGAACATCCTTTACGACGTGCCTTCTGCGTTGCCGTTGTTGTCCATCCGTCGCGCGTTGGGAATGGGGCTATTCGACCATGGTGCGGAACATGCTGTGGCACAGTACAGGAAGCTCAAAGACGCGCACACCAAGGAGTTCGACTTTCAGGAACAGGACCTGAACCTCCTGGGGTATGAGCTGCTCTGGGCTGGCCGCACGGATGACGCGTTGACGATCCTGAAGTTGAACGCTGAAGAATACCCCCTCTCAGCCAATGTGTACGACAGCTACGGCGATGCCTTGCTTGCGAAAGGCGATACGGTGAACGCGTTGGCGAACTTCAAGAAGGCGTTCGCGATGGATGCAACGATGGTGGCGACCAAGGAGAAAGTGGATGCGATCGAGAAGGGCATGGTGCCGAGTGGGAAGTAAGCGCGGCCGGGATGCAGGGTCCACTACGTGAGACCCTGCACAGGTTTAATGCCTCACCACGCGCGCGGCACGGATGCCGTGCGCATCGCTCACCTGAACGATGTATGCGCCCGATGGCACCCCGGCGCCCAGCTCCACGCGAACGGAACCCGCTACCGAACGCATGGTGGTGCGGTGGATCGCTCTGCCGTCCAACGTATGCAGTTCGACCCCTATCATGCCGCCTGCACATCCTTCGATGAGCATACGTTCCTCGAACGGGTTCGGGCTTACCCGGAGCGCGTTCTGTGTCGGCCGCTCGCCGATGGACGTGATCGCACACGCACCCGTGGCCTTCTGATTCTCCAATGTCCAGAGGCTGCTGCGCTGGGCCAATGTGCTATTGAGCGCCCCTAGCAGACGAACCTTCTGCCCTTCGGTGAACATCTGTTGGCAGGCGTACAGGTTCATGAAGTTGGGCAGGTACTGATTGGTGGGCGGGGCGCAGGTCGCCACATCGGTAGGACAGTAGATGTCCGGCGATGTGACCGGAGTATCGTCCACGAGGTCATCGCCGCAATCGCCAAAACCTGTGGGCAGGTCCCACGGATGGTAGAGATCCAGGTAGTGGCCCACCTCGTGGGCGAGCATGTAGCGCAGGTAGGGTGCACTGGTGCCGATTCCACCCAGGTAGTTGTGCAAGATCACCACGCCGTCCTCCTCCGGCACCGCATCTGCCTCCTCCGGCATGAGCGCATAACCCCACGTGCTGCCCGCATCATGTACGCCCCACACGTTCAGGTAACGATCGCGCGGCCAGGGATCGAGCTTGGCAGCAGGGTTGAGCCCGTCGTTCGTAAGCGCGGTCACCAGGCGTTCGATCCCCGTGGTGGGGTTGCCTTCCGGATCGAAGAGCGCAAGGCAGAACTCCACGCCTATGAACGCGGTGACCACCGTATTGCCCGGATACACGGCCAGCGTATCACCGGGCTCCATGTTGAACGCCTCGTTCAACGCGGCCATGGCATCTAATACTTGCGCATCGGTGATGTTCTCAGGACCGTTCTCGTGCAGGATGTGGAAGACCACGGGGATGCGAACCGGTTGGCCGCCCTGAAGCAGGCTTACCGATGCGCCATGCCCTGAAGCCTGCAACGGAAGAGTCCCACAGGCCGGCGTTTGAGCGAACGTGGAGGAAATGGTCCACAACAACAGTCCAGCTGTGGCAAGTTGCGAGCGGAAGTGCCCCATCGTTCGATCAGCCTCAATACCCCCCACCCCCGCCCTGCCCCTTCTCGATCGGGTGCCAGGTGGTCTTCACCTCTTGGGTGTCGAGGATGAAATAGGGTGACTGGTCCTCGCCGCCGGCCTTGCGGTACACCATGCGCTTGAGGTTGCAGGTGGCTTCGGTGTCGAGCATCTTGCACTCATCGGCGGTGGCATCGGCAACGACGAGTGCGTTGATATCCATGTGCGCGACGAGCGGCTTGAGCAGTTCGCTGCGCAGGCCGGTCATCAGGTTCACCACGCCGCCGGGCAGGTCGCTGGTGGCGAGCACTTCGGTGAAACTCACGGCGGGCAGGGGCATGTTCTCGCTGGCAACGACAACGCACGCGTTGCCACCGGCGATCACCGGTGCGATCATGCGCACCAGGCCGAGCAGGGCGCTGTCATCCGGGCACATCACGCCAACAACACCGGTGGGTTCGTATACGCTGAAGTTGAAGTGGCTGCTGTTGGTGGGGTTCACGCTGCTGAAGAGCGCCTGGTACTTGTCGCACCAACCGGCGTAGTGCAGCCAGAGGTCTATGGCGGCAGCGACCTCGGCTTCCGCCTTCGCTTGGGAGACACCGTGCAACTTCAATTCATGGATGAACTGTACGCTGCGGCCTTCCAGCATCTCACCGATGCGGTAGAGGATCTGGCTGCGGTTGAATCCGCTGCGGCTGGCCCAGCCGCCCACGGCACCCCGCGCAGCGATAACGGCATCACGCACATCCTTACGGCTGCTGCGGCAGATGTTCGCGAGCGGCTTGCCATCGTTTCCAACGGGTTGGTAGTAACGGCCGCTTTCTGTACGCGGGAACTTGCCGCCGATGAAGATCTTGTAGGTCTTCATCACCGGAAGGCGTTCACTCTTCTTGGAAGCTCCGTTGGTGCTGTGTCCGTTCAATTCAGCCTTCACGGTCGGCTTGGTCAACGTCTTGCTCATGGGTGTCTGATCAGGTCGACCCCGACGGTCGATGCTGCTATCGTAGCCAAAGCTAAGGTAGCGGCGCGCATGCCATCGTGGAACTCAGCGCGCCACGACGAAACGCTGCACTGACCGCTCGGGGCCCGCTTCCACCACGAGCATGTAGAGGCCTTCGGGAAGCCGGCTCACATCGATGGTGTTCGCGGCACGGCCGGAAGCCACCGTTGCGCCACGGGCATCGCTTATGGTGTAACGGACGTTCGCAGGAACGTTGATCCAAAGTCGATCGCTGACGGGGTTCGGGTAGGTAACGTTGTTCTCCACCGTTGGCTCAGACACCGCCGTGTTGAGATTCAGGCTGTAACGCCACACCTCGTCTATGATGGGCAACTGGCCATTGCCTCCGATCACGTAAGCACTATCGGCCATGCTGAAGGCGGCGCCGTTCCGCCGCACCGATAATGGGAATGGCGTCACAGGTACCCATGTATCGCTCGCGACATCGTAGCGGTTGAAGTCGTTCCAGTTCTCCACGAAATCCACCCCACCGCCCACGTAACCCTGGTCGTTGATGGTGAAGGTGAACGCCTGCCGACGGTTGTTGGAGCCCAAGCTGGCGCGTTGCTCCCACGTGTTGCTCAACGGATCGTACGCGTAGAAGTCGCGGTAGCGGATGCCGCTGCTCTCGCCGGTACCCACGTAGCCTTTGCCCTCGCTGGCGAAACCCACGGCCCAGCGGCGTTCATGTCCAGGAAAGTCGGCCTTCTGCTCCCACGTATCGGTCGTGGGGTCGTAGGCATAGAAGTCGTTGTGCCAGGTGGCGTTGGCGGCTCCTGTTCCGAAGTAGCCGATGCCATTCATGCTGAAGGCAACACCGGCATTGCGCGGCACGCCCGGCAGCGAAGCCTTCTGTTCCCAGCTGTTCGTTCCGGGGTGATAGGCCCAGAGGTCGTTGTAGTCGATCTCGTTCACGTTGTCCCAGCCGCACATGACATAACCCGTATCGCCGATGCTGAAGGCGCTGGCGTATTGGCGTGCACCGCCAGGCAATGGGGCTTTCTCCGTCCACGTGGCCGAAGCGGCATCGTACTCCCACAACGCTGCGGTGTTCTGGCTTCCATTGAACCCGGTGCACACATAGCCCTTGTCGCCGATGCTGAACGCGGCTTGGGCATAGCGCTGCCCACCGGGGTGATCCTCCAGTTGGGTCCACGTGCCTTGGCCGAGAACGGAATGGACGACGACAGCGGCCAGGGAAAGGAGCGAAAGACGCATGGAACAAGTTTACGCTGCCGTAACCGCGAAAGCGACGAACGTTCGATCGGAACTGCTAGCCGGTGACCATGCCGAGGACATCGCCATCGGCGTCCAACTCCAGGAAGGGGTTGTGCGCGATCTCCCACAAGTGGCCGTCGGGATCGGCGAAGTAGCCGCTGTAGCCGCCCCAGAACACTTTCTCCGGCATCTTGGTGATGGTTGCTGCGTGTTGCTTCAGGTGCGCGAAGAAGGTATCCACCTCTTCCGGTGAGCGCAGGCATTGCGCCAGTGTGAAGCGCGAACCCGTCGCCTCCTCGCTTGCTTTGGCGTCTTCCATCAACTCGTGCTGCGGGAAGAGCGAGAGCACCATGCCGTTCAACTTGTACATGACGATGCCGCCGTTGTCCTGGAAAGGTGACCAGCCGAGCACATCGTTGTAGAACGCCTTTGACCTGTCCAGGTCGGCGACGCCGAGGGTGATGAAGGAGAGGCGGGGTTGCATGGCGGTCAACTGTTGACGTGTTCGGGACAGTCCGTGCGCAATTCAGCAATAGCGAGCTTTCTCTCCAGCAGCAAACAAGCATGCCGCGCCTTCCGGTCACCTTTGTAGTGCTTGCAGGTCCAGCACATGCGCTGCACTTGCAGCTTGCCTTCGGTGGAAAGCCCGTGCAGCACGTGCATCAAGCCGAGCAACAGCTGCTCTTTCGTTGCCGGGGCCAGATCGGCCATGGTATCGTCCAACGGCGCGGGGCCTCGCATCATGCGGCGCGCTTTGGCCGTGACGCGCAGTGCATGGCTCCGCCCATCCCGCGGGTCGGCCATGCGCAGGAGCATGCCCTTGTCCACCAGAAGCGTCACGCTCTCGCTTATGGTGGGCCGCTTGATCTGGAGTTCGTCAGCGAGGCGCGCCACACCTATGCCCTCGTCCGGATGATCGGCGATGAAACCCATGATGCGCAGTTGCAGCGGCGTAAGATCCGTATCCGATGCCTGCTGCCAACGCAAGGCGCGCGCGACCTCACCCACCCGCTCCAGCAAAGCGGCCAGGTGCTTATCCAAGTCGGCGTTCGTTCCGGAGGTCCTGGTCATGGGCGCACGAAGTTCGTGCAAACACGAAGACCCGGAATGACCCGGGCCCTCGTTCCATCCTCGACCCGGTCAGCCCTTCACGTCGGCCATGCTCGCACCGAAGTTGATGTGCAGCACGTCGTCGCCCAGCTTCAACGCCGGCACGCTCTTCACCCCGGCAGCCTCGGCTTCAGCGATACGCCCGCGCTGCTCGCCCAGGTGAACGAACTCCACATCGTAGCGGGTCCGATCGACCAGTTCGGTGATCCGGGTCTCAGCGTTCACACAGACAGGACATCCAGCATGGTAGAAAACAGCTTTGTTCATGGTCTTGCGGCGTTCGGGTGCCGGTGCGAATATAGTTCGGTTTCCTAACTATGTGCATCAACATCGACGGAGCCGGGGCATCACCCATTCCACGTTCACCCCCAGGCCATCCCGGCGGGGCACAACGTCCGTTGCCCGATCCACGGCTTGCTTATCTTGGTGCGAACGACCCGCACCATCATGTCCCGACACGTTACCGGCATCGGCGGATTCTTCTTCCGCTCGGACGACCACAAGGCCCTCGCCAAGTGGTACAACGATCACTTCGGCATCAACGACCAGGACAACGGCTGGATCTGGCAGCAGGATGCCGGGCCCACCGTCTTCTCGCCCTTCAAGCGCGACAGCGACTACTTCGATGCCAAGCAGCAATTCATGCTGAACCTGCGCGTGCAGGACATCGATGGCCTGCTGAAGAAGCTGGAAGCCGCCGGTGTGCGCATCGACCCCAAACGCCAGGACGAGGACTACGGCCGCTTCGCGTGGGTGTATGACCCGGACGGGAACAAGATCGAGTTGTGGGAGCCGAAGGGATAGATCACCGATGAAGATGAGCAGTCCTCGGAAACCACAGAACTATCGAGACGTCATAGATGAGTTGGTCCGCATGTGCCATGACGGTCAAGGGCAAATAGACTCCGAGCGCGTTCGCAAAGGCGTTTGGAATCAGAACGCAAATGCCGACTTTATTCCAGAGCAGCATCAGATCAACCTTCTGTTGGAACGATTGTCCCCGTCAGATCGCGAGATTCTTGCGGGCATGTTGGCACAGTCGGTCGTGACAGGCGTATTTGAGACACTTAAGACGCTTGAGGAGTTCCAGATCGAGCCATTCACGGACGGCTATGAAGGAAGTCCATACCATGACTTCGTTGGACGACTGGATGATTGGAGCTGGCCCGAGGACTCCAATACGTAACGACCGAACATGCCAAAGAACCGAATGATGGAACACATTTCGCTGTATGGCGTGACCGAACACGACAACCCTTAGTTTCGAAGCATGAAGGAGATTATCTTCATCGTGGACGAGTCGCCGGAGGGTGGCTATGAGGCTCGTGCCTTGGACCACTCCATCTTCACCGATGGTGATGACCTGGAGCAACTGAAGGCGAACGTGAAGGATGCGGTTGCCACGCACTTCGATGCGGTCGAATGACCGTCGAGGCATCCATCACCATCAATGCCTCCAAGGCCGCGGTCTGGGCCGCCACCACCGACATCGCGCGCTTCGCGGAGCTCCTCAGCGGCGTGAAGAAGATCGAGGTCGTTGAAAGGTCGGCTAGCGGGCTCGTCGGACTGAGGTGGAAGGAGACACGTATGCTCTTCGGCAAGGAGGCTACGTTGGAGAAGTGGATCACCGAGGCAAAGGAGAACGAGTACTACAGGACCCGGGCAGAAGACAGCGGCTTTGTGTTCATCACCACCAACCGCCTCTCAGGAAGCGATGGTGCCGTCACACTCACCGGTATCCATGAGACACAGCCGCAAGGATTCGCGGCAAGGCTGAAGTCGCTGCCGATGGTCTTCTTCAAGGGCGTGATCAAGAAGGCGATCCTGCAGGATCTGAACGATATCAAGGCTGCTGTTGAGCTGGACCGTGTCGCGGGAAACACCGATACGGTTCGAACCAAGTCATGACACGCAAAAAGCCCAACACAGTGGCCGATGTCGAAGGGCCGTGGGTCGATGCAAATTTCGACTCCGGGTTGATAGACCGGTGTCGGCACGGGTGGAATACGCCCATTGCCGAACTGACGAATAATTTACTTGCTACTTATCTGCGTCAGAAGCTCGCCCTATCGTTAGTCGTGCCGGAGGCACAAAAGCGGATTGCATCCAAGTTCGTCGATGACACAGAGCTCTATGATGACGAATTGAAGAACGCGCTGAAGTCTGCCGTCAGCTAGACATAGCACAGCGATACACCGATCATCTCACCCCATGCGCCCCCTCCGCTTCTCCATCAACGTCACCCTGGACGGCTGCTATGATCACGAAGTGGGCATCGCCGATGAGGACCTGCATCGCAATGCAGCGGCGTACATAGCCAGCTGCGATGCACTGCTCTTCGGGCGCGTGACCTACGAGATGATGCTTGGTGCCTGGCGCCTGCCCGCGCAGTGGCCGATGCCCGAGTGGATGCATCCCTTCGCGAAGACGATGGACGCCGCGAAGAAGTACCTCGTATCACGCACCATCGACACTGCAGAGTGGAACACAGAAATGGTACGCGGCGACCTGGCCACCTTTGTTCAACAACTGAAACAGCAGCCGGGCAAGGGCATCGGCGTGGGCGGCGTGCAACTGGCCATGGCCTTGACAGAACTCGTCCTCATCGATGAGTATCAGATCGTGGTGCATCCACGCATCGTCGGTCGTGGGCCCACGTTGTTCGCGGGGCTGAGCAAGATGGTGGACCTGCAGCTCGTGGGCCGCGAGGAGTTCGGCTCGGGGGCTGTGGCGATGCGGTATGAGGTGAAGAGGTAGACTTCAGGGGCGGTCGCCACGTTTATCTTGGTTGAATGCATAAGCGGTATCGTGTTGCGCCTGAACCACGAGTGATGAGACTGGTCACCGGGGCAGCGCTCATGCTTCTATCTATGGTCGCGTCGGCACAGGTCGTGAAAGACCGAACGATCCAGCGCGAGGTGTTCTTCCACACGGCCCGATGGAACCTGGACGACACCGCGCGCAACACCGTCGAAGAGCTGTGCGTCGAGATCCGAGACCGTGATAACTATCGGATCGCGCTGTCCGGCAACACCGATTCCGTGGGAAGCCGTGCGAGCAACATGGCACTCTCCGTCAAGCGGGCCCAGGCCGTGAGGTCCGCATTCCTCGATCGCGGGGTGGCGGACAGCCTCATCAGCGTTCAAGGCTTTTCCTTCGACAAGCCTCGCGCTGACAACCGAACGGAGGAGCACAAGCAGCAGAACAGGCGCACCCAGATCAAAGTCCGCCTCAGGTATTTCGCGGTATCGGCACTGGAGCCTGTTGAGGGCCTTCGACCTGGAGCGACCTTCGATTTGAAGGTGCTGTTCAAGTTCAACCGAGCGGAGTTCGGGCCGGACGCGACCAAGAACCTGGACAAGCTCGTGATCTTGCTGAAGGCCTATCCCGAATTGCGCTTCGAGATCCTGGGATGGACGGCGGTCTCCCAAAGCGACGGTGACCTTTCAGGTGACCGCGCGCACGTTGTGTACGACTATCTGGTGGCACAGGGGATTGCCGCCGAGCGCATGCGCTGGAAGGGCATGGGCGGTGCAGGATGCCCTGATCACCTGATCGAGCAATGCCGTCGTGTCGAGATCGCCATCATGCGCAATCCCTATTTCAAGCCGGGGCAGGCGCGGTGAGCTTCTGAACGCCCGGTCGATCAACCGGAATGGCGCTCAAGGACTGGAAGCAGTTCGGATCGGTGTCGTTGCGGTATGCGTTGAAGAGGTAGATCTGTTCACTTCCACCTTTTGCTTCGCCAACCCCGCATCAATTCTGCGGGGCTTCCGCCAAAAAGCGCCCACGATCCAAGCCGCATCCCGGCTCGCACAAGCCCGCAGCACCTGCCCCGAGCCGGGCGCGGCCGCGCGGATCGCGGACATCCCCGCACGACTGCCTGCCGTGGCAAGTGTGAGGGAGGGCTGAAACGATCAACGGGCGGGCTTCAACTCCACGTAACGCGTCAGGCGCGTCACCAAGCCTTCGTAGCCCCATGCACCCACGGCCGCGGTATCCGTGCGCAGTACGCTGTCCGTGTCCCAGACCAGTTGCACGGTGCGCAGGGGCCGCTCATCACCAAGGCTATCGACGTGTACCTCGGTGTAGAGGAAGCCATCGCCGGTCGGTTCCAAGGTGGCATGCAGTTCACCTACGCCGCGCTGCACGAAACCGTATTGACCGCTCACCTCCAACCGATCGAAGACCTCCTTGCGGCCCCAGCATTGGCGCGCGGTGCGGAAGTCGATGTCGTAGTAGAACTCGTAATCGATGGGCCAACCGCAGGTGCATTGCCACACCAGCCATGGCTTAGGGAAGAGCAAGGTGGTGTCCGTGATGATGGGTTGGTAGTGCTCCTTGACCTCTGCTGGCCACCCTTCTACCGGGCGCTCCGATCCACGGCCATACCAGGGGAATTGGGCATGCAGGTGGATGCTGATCGTACAGCCGAGTAGGGCAAGCAGAACGTTGCGGTGGTCCATCATTCAGGTTATGACGCGTAAGGCACGTGGCAGGGCGTTTGTCAGCGTGCCTGGCGTAGCCATTCCATGGCCTCTTGTTGACTGGCGAAGACGCGCGACGGGACAGGCGCATGCTTGAACCTGCGGTTCGCGAACCACCTGGAGATGGTGCCTCGCTGCATCCACGCCATGGCCGAATACACCAGCGGGAATTGCTCGGCGGAGAGTTTCGCCGCCTCTTCGGTGGTATCGGCGGCGCCCTTGTGCATCAGCACCGGAACACGCTTCCCGCCGGTGATGTCCTTCACCAGTTCCACCGCTCCTCGCACATTGCTCACCGTGCGCTTCACGTCGTGCGGCAAGGCCACCAGCACGCCGTCCTCCATCCAGTAGGTGGCCAGTTCGCCCTCCCATGTACGTGTGCCCGGCGGCACCACCTTGCGCCGTGGGTCGTAGCGGTACCGTTGGAACAGCACCTCGTTCAGTTCATCCGCTTCGTCCCTATCGATGCGCACACCCAGGAGCCGCTTGGCCACCCCGAAGGTGAAGTCCTCCATCAACTGGTCCTCCACGTATTCGTACGGGCTGCCCGCTTCGTCATCGCCCCGGAACATGCGCACGCCGTCCACCATCTTCGAGCGGGCGTAGATCGGCTCTTCCTCCTTCAGGGGGGCGCCATGCTCCAGGGGCTTGTCGTCGCCGCTTATGCAGCGGTAGCGCAGCTTCACACCGTCCTTCACCAACGAATGGAAGGCGAAGTTGGTCACGCTGTGGCAGGCCACGCTCAGGATCTCCGAGCCCGGGAATAGCCGCGAGAGCGCCTGCTCGTACGCCCCCAACGCGCCGGGCATCTTGGCGCGTTCCAGCTTTCCGGTAAGCTGATAGTCCTCGGTGATGATCAAGCACCCGTTGAAGCGCCCGATGCCGATGGACTTGTCGCGCGGGTACATGCAGTTCTCCAGGTAGTCCGGCTCCAGCGGTGCGCAGCTGGTGAAACCCAACTCCTGGAGCAAGCGCTCATCGCCGATCTCCGGCAACGGCTTCTCCACGATGATCATCGATGCCTTGTAGCCCATGGTGCGGATCCTCTAGTACCAAGTATAGATCACCCTTCCCGTACTTCCTTAGCAGGCCAGCTGAAGGGCCTGCCCACCCGCTGCTTACGGGGCCGTTCCACCCGGTGCTGCGCGTTCCATCCTGTAGGTGTGTACGCAGCCGTTCTCGTACGGCGCGCGCCGAAGCACCAGCTCGCTCTCCGACAAGACGACCAGATGCAGGGTGTCCGCACCGAAGTCGGTGGTGTACAGGAAGAGGCTGTCGCGCAGTTCATAGCCGCTATGTACGGTGATGTCCGCACCGATACCCGAGCCGTGCACGTTGGTGCAGCGGCCATCGGCGCCAAGGTCGAGGGAGATGGTCAGCGGGCGGTAGTTCGGTACGGGCGGCTTGCCATCGGGGCAGTCCACGACCATCCAACCGGACCACTTGCCTACGATGGAGGGCTTGGAGGGGGAGCACGCGGTGAGCGCCACGAGAACGAGCAGCGTAAAGAGACCGAGCGCGGAGCGGGCTTTTATCATTTCCTCAGGATCCTGTCCATCGCCCTGCCCTTCGCCAGTTCATCCACCAGCTTGTCCAGGTAGCGCACTTTCTGCATCAGGGGGTCTTCGATGTCCTCCACGCGATGTCCACATATCATGCCGGTGATCAGGCCCACGTTCGGGTTCAGCTTCGGCGCCTTGGCGAAGAAGGTCTCGAAGTCCACCTTCTTTTCGATCACGGCGGCGAGGCCTTTCTCATCGTAGCCCGTGAGCCAGTGGATCACGGTGTGCAGCTCCTCCTTGGTGCGGCCCTTCCTTTCCACTTTGGCCACATAATGCGGATACACACTGGCGAAGGCCATGCGATAGACACGCTCGTTGTTGGCGGAGGGTTTCATGGTACGCTAAAGTTCTTGGTTCTTGCGCTCATTGGTCGTTGGTGGGCTCAGGCCCGAAGGGACAGGTCCGGGGCACAGGCTCAGGCTTGCGGCTTGGGGCAAAGCGGTATGCCCCAACCCCTTTCCATCTGATATCCAGTCATTACGCGATCGCCAAATGGAGGAACGCGATCAGCCGATGCAGGGTGCCGCTAGCAAGGGAATGCTCTTCGAATAGAAAGAGCGAGACTGCGAAGAGCCAATGCCGTTCGATGACCAACCAACGCTGGGAACCGATGGAACACCACCCTCATGCGAGCATCCAGATCGGGCCAACGTTGACCGAACCTCCCTCTTCCACTGGAACACGCGGGGCGGCGACGAGAATACACGGCCGGGCGATGGGTCGTGCGGGGAGCGCACACGATCGACCGTGGACCACGTTCAACGAAAGGCATTGCGTAACCGCCCTGCCGGGTATTCCGTTCAAGCCTGTAACTGTACCCCATACGATGAAGCTCATCAAGACGGATCTGCGCGGCCTTAACGCCTTACAAATGCTGACCCGTGCCCGCGTGGTGCGCAACCAGATGAAGAACAACCCGCTGTTCCCGGCACCAACGCCGAGCATGGCGGACTTCGAAGCGGCGATGGACGACCTCTACGCTTCCGTACGATCGACCTACGATGGTGCCAGCAGGCTGGAATTCCACCTCAAAGAGAAGAACCGAGAAAAGGTCGCGACCATGATCAAGTCGCTCGCGGCCTATGTCTCCATCATCGCACAAGGCGACACCAGCATCGTACTGGCCGCTGGCTTCGAGCAGCGCCGTTCCTCTTCGAAGATCAACACCATCGCACAGCCTGATCACCCCGTAGCAAAGAGCGGACATATGCCGCAGACGATCGAGGTGGGTTGGGACCCTGTACGAGGCGCACGTGTGTACAAAGTGCACATCACCAAAGGCTTCGCCAACGACGAAGGGCCGGTGACCGTGGTGCTCACCAGCAAAAGCCGATGCCTCATCGAGAACCTGGAGCCTTTGGAATACTACACCATGCGCATACAAGCCATGGGCGCCCATGCCGAAAGCCCGTTGAGCGTCATGACCTCAGCGCTGTCGCTCGGCTTCAAAGCGGCTTGATATCGGAGAGCGCATTCGCGCCACTTACGCTCACGCCCGCGTGACGCTTGAACACCGCCCGCTCCCCGTTAATGCGCTTCACGGTGATCGCAACCACTTGATCAGTGGTTCCGGGTCAGCGATACTCCAGGAACTCGGGTGTCTCGTGCCATCAGGCTTCCTGTATCCCTTGCCTGTTGTGGTCACCACAACAGCGTTCTTGTTGCCCAGTCTCCGCAGTTCGTTGATCATGGCCACATGATCAGTGATGTTGTTGTAGGAGCAGTCGTAACCCCGTTCCTCCAACCACCATTCGATGGCGGGCTCGGTGATGATCATGATCGGCGTTCCGACCAGGTTCCTGATCGCTGTCTGGGACGTATCGGAGAATGAGTAAGGCGAACGCGCACGATAATTCCCCAACGCGGTCGCAGGCGTTCCGTTCATCTCCTGCTCGATCCTTCCCATCATGTAGTGGACCTCATCATTCACAGGTGCGGTGCCCGAGAGCCGCACGACCCGTTCGGCCGCGTTGTAGTAACGCTCCCAATCCAGCGGCGGGTTGATCGCGAAAACAGCCGTGGGTTTGATCGGATGATCTTCCTGCACGGCCAGCTCGGCATACCGCACGGCGCAGGTTCCGCCAATGGAGAACCCACCGACGTACAGGTGCTTGTCCTGCATGTGGTACTTGGCGACCACCAGGGCGATGATCCCCTTCAAGGAGCGCTGGGAGGCCGTATCACTTCCGAAATACGAAGGGCCTGTCCCCAGAAGTGGGATCACCGTCAGTATGCCCTGTCGCGCAGCATGGCCGGGGATCTCCGTTTGGGCCAGCACGTCCTTGGGCGCGTTGCCGAACCCGCCCAACAGGACCAGCAAGGCGGTTGCCTGCTCATGCTCAGGAACGACGGCAACGTACATGTTCCGCGTGCTATCGTTCTCGTTCAAGTAGACCGTCTCGATGCGCTGTGCATAGGAAAGCACCGGAACGAGAAGAGCCAGAATGAGCACGTTGATCTGCTGCATGGTCACTGACATGTCAAGGTGAGCAACTGCGGACCGGCAACGTAGCCGCCCAGCGAGATGGTGAAACCGTGGACGATGAGGCGGGGCATGCTGAGAGTGTGTTGCGGGTCAAGGTTCGAGTCCGTGCAACCAGCGGCAGGCCTTCAGCCCAGCGAGCATGTTCCAATAAGACAATCAAAAAGGACAGACATGCATGCAAACTAGGGATATGTACTTATATTCACTACGCCAACTAACACGAAACTCCATGGCTAAGAAACCGGTTGAAAAAGCACGCGTCGAGTTCAGGACATCGAAATCGAGCGAGCCCGTCTTGAGTATGGAACTCTCCGGGGCTCTGTCCGAATTGCATCGCTCACCTGAAAAGCTGCGCAAGCTCATGGAATCATTGGACCTTCCCAAAGGGACTACGGCTACGGTGACCGTGCAAGCCACTTCCACAATCGTTCGATAGAAGTCTCACTCATGAGAACGTCTTCCTCAAATGGGAGCAATTGGTTGCGCCCATCCGTCACGGTCGAAGAAGAGGCTGATACGGTTCGGCTTAAGCACGGCTTTCTTTCGGTCAATCTTCCAAGTAAATGGGTTTCAGGGGATAGTGCATTCAGAGAATTTCTCCACCGCAAGATGGCCCTGAGCAACTGGCCATCTAACACCCCCGAGGCACACGCCCTACAACGGTTGTTGGCCTCGACCGGAATGTTATCGGAGCCACAACGGCTGGACTATTCCTTACGGGAAGTACGGCGACTTGCGGAAAGCCAAGTTCCCATTTGGCATGCAGCGTACTATGCGCACCCGCTCTGGGACAAGTTGAGGTCCGGCGGAGCTTCCAAGAGTTGCTTGCTCGCTTGGGTAATGCATAACCATCATTTATCTCGATCTGCCGGAGTAACTGCTGCTCGATGTGCTGCTATCTCCGATCGGAGCGATGTGAGGAGACTTTTTCACGAAAGCAGCATTGAAGAGTATGCCCATTATGTCGAGTACTACGCTGTTGACTCCGCACTTTTCGGACTATCCTCAGACCAGATTGCTAGTTACGTGCCTTTGCGCAGCAGCCTAGCCTTTGATCATCATATGCTTCGCATCGCAGAAGAGGATTGGTTAGGGCATGTATTGGTAGGCTACTATCAAGAAAGCACGGCAGCATACTTCGATCAATGTTCGGTGTTCTACGACCAAATCACCGCGTTGTATGACCTGGGCAATCTTTTCGAACCTTGGAAGGCGCACATTCGCCTTGATTTAGACTACGGCCACTCAGGCGCTTTTACAAATATTCTGGAAAGTGATGAGCGGGTCAGCGCTCAAATGGTGGATCGTGCGTTCGCCAATGCAAGAGTTGTCGCACAACATCTGCTGAACGCTCTAGACGAAGTGCTTGCCGAGAATGTTGTAGGTCCCGAAATCCGCTGGCGTGACCCTAGCCTGTTGTTGCATCACGAAAAGAGCGGTGCCTCACATTCTGAACCGTTCGATGAGGTCGACCTCGCTCAGTTGCGGCGGGCAATGGCACAAGCACTTTGCCAGGCTCTAGGAAAGGACTTTGACTCGCGTTACATCTACCCGCTTGGACAGCTGGTAGAAGTCACTTCATCATGGTTCCATGAGCCCGCGACAGCCCCGACTAATGCGCGCATTAATGGGATTATCGGCTTCCTTTACTATGCCTCCTCCTCATCCACACTCCTTGCACATTGCCTCCAGCGATGCATACAAATGCTGAGAGAGCTGGGACAGCCGTTCGAGCTTTTGGAGTCAGAGAAGGGGCAGACAGCTTTGAGACAGCTCTTGGGGCTCGGTCCAAGGAATGATGAACAGAGTCGACTATTAGTCGTTCAGTTTGAAGAGATGATGAAGTTCAAGGATAGCCATAGTTCTGTGCATCTGGCAGTCGACCTCTTTGATAACCAAGGACATGCATAGCTCAATAGAGCTGGACGTTCTGATGTGGAGATCATCTTGCATGCATGTTATGTGGACGTCGCCCGCGACAGCCTAGTAGACTAGCTGGGTTCTACCCGCTAAAATTCTTGCACTACCGCTTGGTGTAGTGCTTGTCGAACTCCTTCACAATGTTGGGGCTGTAGTACCGCTTGGTCGGTTTTGGTTTGTTCCAATCCAGCCGGCGTTCCTTCGAGTATGCCTCATCAGCTTCGAAGAGCTTCCGCAGTGTCAAGAACTTCTTATCTACTTTGAAGTCTGAGTAACGCTTCTTCAGATGGGGTACCAAGTGATCTTGATAGCTCCAAGTGTACTTCTTCTGGAACATCTCCTCTGCATCCACCCTCACAGCAAGTGCGTTCGGATCATCAGGCGCAAACCGGAGCTTCGACTTGACAAAGTCTGTCTTCAACTCTAGGCCAATGGCAAACCGTGGTTCGCCTTCAGATGCATGACGTTCCTCCAATGACGCGATATAGAGCAGTAGGTTCCGATGCTGCTCTGGCTCAGCATTGATTGAATAGCTCTGAAGCTCATGAGGATGAAAGAAGCTCATAGGCATCAGATAGAAGTTGTATCGCGACAAGTCAGCTTGGAACCAATCCTTGGCCACTTCTAGGTAGTTCCGAAGTGTGGCGGTTCCCACTTCTTGAACTTTTACCTTGACCATTGGACTGTCGTTCATCAAATGGATGGCACTATCCCTGATCTCGGTAAGGGCAAGTAGGTGATCCTTGAGTACGGCATCAAGCGTGACCTTCAATAGCGCCTCCCCAATTGAGATCGTGCTCGGACTACCAGATCGAGATGGTTTGGGAATAAGCTTGCCAGTGACGTCCTTCTGCATCTGGTACAAGCTCTCCATTCTCTCGCCGCTATCGGCTACGACCTTGGCTTTGAGAAGTAGCTCCCAAGCGTTCACCATAAGAATGGAAAAGGTCTCTTCGCGGTACTTGAAATCGGGCTTGTTGTAGACCTCAATGGCGGAGAGAGCAGCTTGAATGCTTTTATCCACCAAGCGACCAGAAAGCGTGACAGCTCGCTGCTCGTGCATGTCTTTCACGCTAAGTCGTTGAGCGAATTGATCTCTGCTCAGATCGCTGACCTTCTTCGCTTTGAATCGATTTGGTCCATGCTTGGTGATGACGTTCTTCCATTCATTGCGACTGATCTTGGCCTTTACAGTTCCCTGCAAGGGATACCCAGTGTTAGCCGCGATGTCCTCCATATTGAAGAAAGAATCGCTTTGCTCCATCCGAATCAGGAAAGCATGGAACGCATCCTGCTTTGCGTTGTGCCGTTGTTTGGCCATGATTTATGCAGTAGACAAATGAAGTAACGCATTTCGCGTGAGGGATAGGAGCAGGTAGCCCGCAGCGAAGCGAGGACTTATTCTATGACATGTGCAAGAGTGCATTTGACATAGGGTGTCCCCCGGTCGATCACGGCGAAGATCCGGTGGATGATCTTGTTTCGGATGGCATTGAGCACGGACATCTTGTGTTTGCCCTCGGAGACTTT
>JAEUTA010000015.1 GCA_016788205.1 Flavobacteriales bacterium
TCTGCACCACGTAGTTGGTGCCGGGCTCCACCAGTTCCCAGGTGGTCTGGGCCGGGTTGCCGTCGGTCTGGAACTCCAGGGTCAGCGCGTTGCTGCACGCAACGGGGTCCTGGCCTTCGCACTCGCAATCGCCGTTAACGATGCCGGAGTTGAACAAGGGGCCCGCGTAGCAAGGTTCGCCCTGCTGGCCAAGCGCACAAGGGCCTTCGATGGACCATTCCAGGTTGAAGTCGCCCGTTGTTGTTCCATCCTGTATCCAATACACCGTCCGTGTCGTGCCGGTGTTATTCGTCCAAGTGAATTCGGAGAGGTCCGCTTCGCAAGCCAGTTCCGTGGAACCCGGGCATGTTGTACCGTAGAGGATGGAAACGTTGGCTGCGTAGTCGTGCGCCGCGAAGAATTGGATCGTTGATCCAGCGCCAACGGGATACGACAGGATCACGTCGCCACCATTGAACGTGCCACAACCGTGCACGGAGATATCGTTGTTCGTTCCCGTTGTGGATCCGAAGTAGGGACTGGTCTCCGTGGATAGATCGATCACACGGGTGCAATCATCGCCGTTGATGATGGTGAATTGAACGGGTGTTCCATTGGTGCTGTACACGCCCGCACTACATGCATTGCGCACGTACACATCGTAGATCACATCCATGTCCAGCCCGTTGAGCACGGTACTGGTCCCACTCACGGGAACAACGGTGCCCCCACCTGCACTTCCGCCGGTGCCCGGGGTGAAGCCGGTCGCCCCGTACTCCACGATCACGTTGCCGCTGCATGTCGCATCCCAGCTTACACTGGCCGTGGTATTACCTGTGACAGCGCTGGCGATGTTGCTCACCGCGTTGCACGGTGCGGCCCCTGTCACGTAGCTGTAATTCCAGATGTAGACCGGTCCACCAGCACCAGCGCCTTCAACCTGCATGTATACGCGTTGTGTAGTGCACGTGGTGTTCATCCAGGTCACCTGTCCATTCGCATCAGCCAATGGTGCGGTGGTGAAATAGCTCGTGCCGCAGCCCAGTTGGACATCACCGGGGCAGGCACCACCGTAGCGGAGCACCATGCCGCCGCCACCGATGTTCTGTACGGTGAACGAGAGCGTTGCACCGGCCGCCACATCGTGGTAGAGCAGAACATCCGGTCCGGGAGCGCTCACGCTACACGCCGTTGTGCCGTAGGTGTTGGTCGCGTTGGCGGTGGTGGCCGAGGGAGAGATCGGCGTATCACCCGCAGTAGATCCCGCGAAGTTGATGGCGGAGGCACAGAAGTCACCGGCAACGATGGAGAAGCTCATCGGGCCTGCGTTCGAGCTGAAGCCATCAACGCCGCAGTTGCGGCGCACGTAGGCCTGGTAGTTGCCATTGGCCAGTCCGGTGATGGACGTGGAGGTTCCGGTGATGGAGCTAACGACCGTGCCGGTGCCCAGCGCGAAACCGGAGAGGCCGTATTCCACCACGTAGGTACCCGTGCAGGAAGCGCAGGTCCAGCTCAGGTTCACAGCGCCAGCATCGACCACCGAAGCGATCGGGGCGGTCGGTGCAGGGCAGGCAGCGGCAGGGATGATGCGGAAGTTGTCCACGCCGATATCGTTGCCGGTCGCAGCAGCGCCAGCGGTACCGCGCAGCCGGATAACGGTGTTGGCCGAGGTGGAGCCGATGGTGAATTGTTTCGTCTCCCAGGTGTTGAGCGGCGTTGATGTCAACGTGGAGCCCACCTGTGTGAAGTTGGTGCCACCATTCGTGGATACCCAAACGCTCATGTTGCCGTTGCCAGCGGAGTTGATGTACTCGAAGCGAAGGGTTTCATTACCTGTTGCGGCGGACATATTGATGTGGAAGTCCAGCGTTCCAACGACGGAAGACCCTTGACGGCTGTGGAATCGGGCGGCGGGTAGCGTAACAGCGACCGCATCGGGGTTGGTAGCCACCGTGGTAGAGAAGAAACCGCCGCTCGTGTTGTTCCAACCCGAGGACACTTGCGATGCGTTGCTTGCGCGCCAGGTGCCCGGGCCGAATGCGGGTGAATTCTTCCAATGGTTCGATGCCGCCGTGGGTACATCGCCCGTGCTGCACCGGTTACCCCAGCTCGCGAAGGCTTCGTTGTATTGAGCGCCGGCGTAGGTGAAGTAGGTGGCAGCTGGTTCCGATACCAGGAGTTGGATCGGGGTGCTGCTCACCACATCGGGTCCGGTGCTGCAGGTCACCTGGCAGCGGAACCACGTGGTAATGGTCAGTGCGGGTGTCTGGTGTGTGGGGATATTGGTGCCCACGTTCGTCCAGGTGTCCACGCCGTTCGGGCTGGATTGCCATTGGTAGGAGACACCCGAACCGATCGTCGGGTTCTGCATGCTCAAGGCGCTGGTGTACCCGGAGCAGCCGGAGCTGACCGTTGCCAGCGTATTGCCCGGTGTAGGCGTAACACAGGGGGCGGGTGGCGCGAAGTTGTACACGCGACCGGTACCGGGCCATGCATCGGCCGAGAGATCGTTCGTGTTGCTCACCGTGTGGTTGGAGAGGATGTTCAGGAAGTTCGTGGACGTTGCACCGCCGATCGCCAGGAAGTTCTTCCACGGCGATGTGATACCGCCACTGCCGTAACGGAACTCGATGGCATTGGTGCCTTCGAACAACGACGCCTGGAAAGTGCAGAGCTGCCCGCCATCCCAGGAGTAGTTCTGATGCACCCACTGCACGGTGAGGATCCGGTCAGGAGCCGTTCCTTCCACCTTGTAGCTGGCCGAGCTTGCGGCTTGATCACCATCAACGCTGAAAGGAAGGATCACGGGTGGGTTGCCGTACAGGTTCTGCACTTGGAAATCCTGGATCACGGTGCCGCCCAGCCGGATACCACCATAGTTGTTGGCGGAGAACTGTGTGTAGGCGGTCCCTTCGTAGATGAACGAGAATCCGATGGAAGTGACAGCGGAGTTGAAACCACCTTGTGCCACCAGCACCGTGGATCCGCTCATATCCCGCAACGCGCCGCCTGTGCTTGTGGTGAAGGAGTAGAGGTTCGCTGTCTGCGCGTTCGCATTGCCGAGCACTAGCCCGTAGAAGAGTGTTGCCGCTCCCAAGCGCCGCGCGTGGCGCACAAGGAATTCGGGTATCGCGTACGTTTTGTTCATGGTGATGGGTGAGCGTTGGTTGATGAACAGGTGAGAACGCCGTGATCGGCGTGTGGGCAATGTATCGGGGTGCTTCAGCCCTCTTCCGACGGACGGGGTGGAACGTTCATGTTGATCCGGAAGAATGAAGGATGTAGTGGCCGCATCAATGTCGCGGCGATCGCTCGCGACGCACACGATCGATCTCAACAGGATCTTCGAGCACTCCTATGGCCTGCCGTTGCTAAGGATGGTCAGTGTCCCTGTCACGGGTCCCTGCGAACGATCACTGATGATCTCATAGAAATACGTGCCATCGGAGACCCCTGTGGCGCGCCACGTATTGTTATAGTTGCGCGATTCGAACACCACCTGCCCCCAACGATTGAAGACGGTGACGGTGTGTTTCGAGCGTTGGAGCCCGTCGATCACCCATGCATCGTTGTTCCCGTCGTTGTTCGGCGTGATCACGTTCGGTACGAAGATCCCACAGCCGGAATGCACGTTGATGTCCAATGTGGTCGTGCGCGGACACTCATCCGTGGCGGTTACGGTGTAGGAGCCATTCTCCAGGCCGGGAACGAAGGTGTGGTCGCCAATATCACCGTTCTCCCAACTTGTAGTGATCGCTCCAAGCCCACCGTTCACCGAGGCATCCAGGCGAACACTGTCCTGGTCACATCCCAGTTGTAGATCCGTGGATATGATCTCCAAAGGCACGTAGTCCAATAGGTCGATGGTGATGGAATCGGTAACGGTGAACCCACAGCTCGATGTCCACGTGGCCATGATGGTGAGCGTCTCCGAGTCCTCTGGCAGTTCATCGCTGATGGCAGAGAGGGGGAAGGAGTTCGTCGTCATTCCCGCCGGAATGGTGATGCTGTTCTGCTGGCCTGAAATGTCGGTCGCATCCACGTCGTTGCCGGAATAGGTCAGGATGATGTTGGCATCCATGCTTCGTGCCGGTACCTCCAGTGCGATGAGCGCATCACCGCAACCTTCGGTGAGCGTTCCATCGCGCTGTGGTGTTGTAGCACTGATGGTGACCGCACTATTGGAAGAGAAGCTCCCCCCTTCGATGAACACGGCTGAATCCAGGCTCGCATCGCCGGCATGTGCGATGGCGATCTTGATGTGGTAGGTCTGTCCGCATTGCACCGCGGCTCCGGTTCGGATGGGTACGGTGAATCCATCGAGCTCCACGGTGGGCCCCCCGGCGTTGTCGATGTAGTACACGGAGTTCGTCTGCCAGTTCGGGTCTGAAGCACTACATCCGGAAGCACCGCCGCCAAGCACCCCGGGGCTACCGCTGTTCACGGTGTTGATCGCGATCGGGATAACGGAATTGGGCAGCACGCCCAGGTTCACCGCATCATTGGAGAACGGACCGTTCAAACCTGGACCGCTCAGGAAGAAGCCGAAGACATCGTTGTATTGTGAGCATACGTACTCGGGATATTCCTCCGATCCGAAAACGAAACGGAAGCTCACGGAATCACCGGTCGGGACGAAGTCGAATTCGAGCACAGCGACACAGCGTTGCATGGTCTCTATTAGGGCGAGGTCGGGGTCGGCCACGTTCACCGGTGCGCTCGGCGATACGGTGAGGCTGCTGTTCTGGTTGGAGCCGGTCACGCCCACGACGCGTCCGGTGGCCAGCACGATACCATCGTTCAGTCCGATGTTCGATGTAGAACCGTTGAACGCACCGATCTGGTCATTGATCGTATTCGCCGGTGCGCCATTGAAGGTGAGGTTGCTCACGGTGATGCCCTGGCCTACCAGGATATCATTCACGAGGGCCGCCGGCGTATAGGTGGTATTGACGTTGAGTTGCGCGCATACCAGCTGCGCGAGGAACAACGCATGAAGTGTTGCTATGGCGTTCCGGAGGGAGGAGCCACGTTTGTGTGAAGCTGGGCAGGCGGAATTCATCGACTGCCAAAATCCTTCATCCTTACGTAGCCTGCGATGCGGACGGGGCGGTCCGTTCAACGCGGTGTGGATAAGCTAGCGCAGCACGGTAACGTGCCCGGTGTATTCGCGCATGATCCCGTCCACGCCGTTCCGCGAACGTAGCTTCCAGATGTAGACATCGGTCTTGGGCTCGGCCCCGTTCACGCGACCATCCCAACCGATGGAAGGATCGCTGGATCGGAATACTTCCTGGCCCCACCGATCGAAGATGCGCATGTCATGGTCCCGCTGAACATCGTCGCGGATGATCGGAAGGAAGATACCGTTGATCGCGTCGCCATCCGGGGTGAAGGCGTTCGGTGCGTACACGCTATGAACACCGTCTATCGTGACGGGGAGGATGATCGTATCCGTGCATCCATGCTCGTTCGTAACGGTCAATCGGACCGGATAGGTACCTGCTCGATCGTTCGGGTAGCGCACCACGGTGGTGGTATTGGCGGAGGCTTCAGGAGTGCCTGCCGGGAAGTGCCAGTCCCAGTCGATGGCATCTTCACTGGAATTGTCAATGAAGGTGATCTCCGGCCGATAGAAGTCCGTGGGTTGTGGGCCGAATGTGAAATGAGCTATTGGTGATGGGTCCACGTGCACCAGGTGGAACAGGGTGGTATCCCCTTCGCAACCCGCCGGGGAGTTCACCGTTAGGGAAACGGTGTAGGTTCCACTGGTGACGTATGTATGCTGCGCGGCACAGTCGGGAGACGTGGTGCCATCACCAAAGGCCCAGAAACAGCCACCGATCATACCGGGGTCGGTGGTATTGGTGAACTGCACGTCGAGGGGCGCACATCCGGAATCGGGTTCCACGAAGAAGGTGACCACCGGAAGGCCGTACGCGGTGATGGCATTGGTCTTCGTATGCGTGGCACTGCAACCGAGCGTGTTCGTCATGGTCAGTGCAACGGAGTATACACCCGGCGAGGTGTACAATGCGATCGCATCGTGCGTGGTGGCGGTCTGTCCGTTGCCAAGATCCCAGAAGGCCGTCTGTTCCTCCTGCCCCGGCGTGTCATTCTCGAAGCGGACCTCGAGCGGTATACAGCCACTGTCCGTTGTGAACGAGAAGTCCGGCTCCGGCGTGGGTATGATCTCTACCAGCTGTGACATCAGCGTATCGTCCGCACAGCCGAAGGCATTGCTCACCGAGAGCAGCACGTTGTAAGTGCCGGCAGCGGAATAGGCATGTATGGTAGGGCACGCATCGGATAGTGTGCCGTCGCCTAACGACCAGGCACAGGTGTAGGTATCCGCTGGGACGCTGGTATCGGTGAATGTGATCGGCTCGCCCACGCAGGCCTCGGTAAGGCTCGGTTGGAACGCTGCCTGTGGTGTCGGGTGAACCAGGATCAGATCTTGGAACAGGCTATCCCTGGCACAGCCCGATGGGGATGTCACTGTCAATCGTACGTCGTAGCTGCCTGGCAGTTCGTACGTATGTGCTGGGTTCGTAAGGGCAGTGGTCGTTCCATCGCCCAAGTCCCACTCCAACGTGCCGCTCATCACCGGATCGGTCATGTTCATGAACTCCACGTTGAGCGGCGCGCACCCTTCGGTGGGCGTAGCGTTCAGCAGGGGCTGCGGATAAGCGACCTCGACTTCGGCTTCTGCAAGTTTGCATGCACCGTTGGGGCTTACCGCGCGGATGGCATAGACGCCTTCCTCAAGGCCCAGTGCCGAAGCCGCCAGTGTAGTCGTGGTCTCCCCTACGATCGCCGCGCCGTTCAGGTACCATTGGTAGCTGTTCATCGGCTCGAAGGGTTCGGCGGTCAGCACCAGGTCGTCCGTACAGGGGCTTCCCACGAAGTTCACGGTTAGCTCTACGGGTTCCAGCGAGAAGCCGTCCACGAAGAAGTACGGCCACGTCTGGCTGGTGGAGATATAGTCTGCCGGTATGGGGCAGGCGGGACCGAACATGATCGCGGCCACGTCGAATGTTGGCGTGAAGGTGACCGATAGTTCCTGCCAGGCGTTAACGGGATCGTAGGTAACATGTCCCAGTTCGGTCCACCCCAATTCCGTTGGACAATAATTGGCCGGTAGCGGGTTGCCGAAGACCGGGTCGTAGAACACATAAGGAGCCGTCGGACAAGTGGAAAAGCCGTAGATCGTCAGGTCTATCGGCCCGAAGTTCACCGGATAGGAGATGCCCATGTTGATCGTTGGCGACATATGGGAACGGGTGGCGGCCACATCGAACTCCAACTCGTAAAGCTGCCCGGTGATCATGGGAGCGTTCAGGCAATTGGTAAGGATCTCGTAGTAGCTGGTGCTGCCGCTCCAATCCGTGAAAGCACCGAAGCCAGCTGCTGCAGAGCCGTCCGGTACCGGCTGCGGCAGGGCGGGGGGCATGAATCCGCAGGCGAAGTACTCCGCCGTTGCGGATACCATGTAGTCCATCCAGCCCGTAGCGCAAGAGAGGTAGTCGTTCGGATTCATGCTCACCCCTTGTGGGCAGCACGTGTTATCCTCGAAGGAACCGTTCGTGATCAACGAAGGTTGCGGGGCCACCAGGTCGCATGGGCAGGCCATCGGGTCGTTCAGATCAACAAGTCCATTGCCATCGTCGTCCACCCCGTTGTCACAGATCTCCTGGGCGGAGACCACTCCAGCGAACAGGGTGAAGAGGAGCATAGCCCATGACCGCAGTGGCCATGGGCTATTCGTAAAGTGATATCCGTATGGAGGATGCAATGCTCCTTAGTACGTCATTCGTAGATGGCTACCTGTGCGCGTGCGAAACCGCCATTGGCCAGTTGCACGCGTAAGGTGTACATGCCGTTGGCGAGGCCCTGGGCAGCGATGGGTTGTTGCTGCGTATGGAGGTTGTTCAGCCGGAGCACCTCGCGGCCACGAGCGTCCATCAGCTGCACGCTGGTGATCACCTGTTCGCCGGAACGGATGGTGAAGTCGCCATTTGAGGGAGAAGGATAGACGTCCACCGCGAAGGCCGCCGCTTGTTCCGCCATGCCCACGCCGATGGAGACCTCCTCGCAGGTGGTAGCCTCGCCACAATCGCCATAGGCGGTAAGACATACGGTGTATTCACCAGCTTCGGCGTAGGTGTGCACTGGGGATCCTTCTTCGCTCACGGTACCATCGCCAAAATCCCACAGGTAGCTACCTGCTCCGCTGCTGGTGTTGGAGAAGGTGAATTGGTAGCCCACGTTCGTTGTTTCGTAGGCGGCCGCCACCGCACAGCAGGGGTTGAAGGTGCTCACTACCACGGCTTCCGTACCCAGGGTGTAGTTGAAGGCTTCGAAGCCTGATCCGGTGAGGCTGGTGAAAGGTGTTACGATCGCGACGTCCTCGGTCCAAGGCAGATTGAGCTCCAGGTTGTTGCAGTGCGCGTTCAGTTCGACATCGGTACGGATCAGCATGCCGCTCCAATCGGTGGTGCCACTGTTGGTGAAGCCGAGGATGGCAAGTGTGCCATCGCCCATGTCGAACATGGCCGTTCCATTATCAGAGCCGGTACCGCCGAAGAGTTTGGATCGCAGCAAGGTGCCATCCGCAGCGAACGTTCCCCACGCGATCTCGTAATCGCCAGCGGCGCCCTCAACGTACTGCGGGTGCGCCAGATACGTCACCCCACCATCCGCAGCGGGTGTGAGCGATACCGTTTCGATACCCTGTTGAAGAACGCGTGTCCAAAGGTGCGTGCCTGTGCTGGAGATCTTGGTGATGAAGGCTGTCACATCGCCGGTGAAGTAGCCGAGCGAACGCCCCCCGATGTAGAGGTCACCAGTGGAACTTTCGGCTACGCAGTACGCTTCGTCCACACCACCACCGCTGCTGATGCTGCGCGCCCAGAGTTCGTTCCCCAATGCATCGGTGCGTACGAGGTAGCCCGATGGAGCGAAGCCGGTTCCGAGGCCATCGCCGTAGCCCACCAGAGCATATCCTCCATCCGCCAGGGGTGCGGCTTGGTACGCCCAATCCCATCCGGTAGTGCCGTAGGAGCGCATCCATTGGATCGTGCCTTGCTCGTTCAGGCGCGCCAGGGTCATGTCGTACTGGTTGCCGCCAGCATCGGAACGTCCGGTGGCGACGAACCCTCCATGGGCGGCCCGCATGTAGTGGAAGGCGTTGGAACTGCCAGCGTCCACGCGTTTCGCATCCAGCAAGGTCCCGTCGAGCCCGATCCGGAGCAGGAGGCCATCGCGTGAATTGGTGCCTACACCCATGGTGTAGCCTGCTACAAGGATGCCTTCGGGCCCTACGGAGATACCGTTACCGTACAGGCCGTCCTCGGTGAACAGAGGATACTTGTTGGTCCACACGTGATCGCCTTCTGGAGAGAGGCGCGTCACCTGGATATCCCCTTCGTTCACCGATGCGATGACGAAATGGTTCTCACTGTCCCGCGCCACCCCGGCGATGTACAGGGCGCCGGGCATGGTGATGACCCGTTCGAAGGGCTCTTGCGCGAGCACGGGAACACTGAGTGAGAGGAGGAGCGAGAGCGAAGTGATACGCATCGATGCGAGGTGTTTGGGCAAAGCTGTGGAAGTGCGTTGAGAGCGGCACGCACGTTCATCCCAGGCTGAACGGACCACCCCGTCCGCCCCGGTGCTATTCGCCGACCGGGCGGCTCAGGAGCTTGGCGATATGCTCCTTGTAGCTGCGTCCACTGAGCACGTGCTGGCTATTGCTCATGGTGAAGAGGAACTCATTGTTCCCGCTGTATCGTGTGCTGCGCACATGGGCCATGTTCACCATGTAGCTGCGATGCACGCGCACGAAAACAGCCGGGTCCAGGTCGGTCTCCACCATGTTCATGGTCATACGCAACAGGTAATGCCGCGGCTTGGTCTGCAGGATCAAGTAGTTGCCTTCGGCCCTGATGAAGAGGATGTCCTTTACAGGAACACGATACTCGCGGCCTTTCTCCTTGATGATGATGATCTGCGTGTACTCCCTGCGCGTGTTGAGGTGGTCCTGGACCAGGTCCATAAGGCGCCCTGTCAGCCGCTTGTTCTCGCGCATTTCGATGAAATCCTTGGCGCGTGCCAGGGAGGTGAAGAAGCGTTCATCGTCGTACGGCTTCAGCAAGTAGTCCACCGCGTTCACGTCGAAGGCCTTCGTTGCGTAGCGGTCGTGTGCGGTAACGAACACAACGAAAGGCGATTGTCCGGGACCGAATTTGCCCACCACGTCCAGGCCGCTGAGTTGTGGCATCTGGATGTCCAGATACACAAGGTCGACGGGTTCCTGCTGAATGGCGTTGAGCGCTTCCTGGCCGTTGCGGCATTCGCCTACCACGCGGATCTCCGGGTCGGTGCCAAGTAGGCGCACCACGCGCGAGCGAGCCGCGGGCTCATCGTCCACTACGAGCGTGCGAATGTTCTTCATGTCGTGTTCGTTCCTTCGTCTCGAAAGGGAGGGAGATCATCACATGGAAGCCTTTTCCGTTCTGCGATGTGACATGGAAACGGCCATCCGGGCCGTGAAGTAAGGAAAGTCGCTCACGCACATTGCGTAATCCGATACCCCCTTCTGCAAGGGCTAACGGCACATCGGAACACCCACGACCGTTGTCGCTCACGGTAAGCACGAGGTCATGCGCGTTACGTTGTGCCTCGATGGTGATGCACACATCAGCGCTGGTGGCATCCAGGCCATGTTTGATGGAGTTCTCCACCAAGGGTTGCAATACCATGCTGGGCACCAGGGCGTTCTGGCATTCCGATGGGATGTCATACCGGACCTGAAGACGATCCTTGAATCGGATGGCTTCGATGCCGAGGTAGTTGCCAACATGGTCCACCTCGTGTATCAGCGTGACTTTCTCGCGGCGTTCCTCGTCCAGGGTGATGCGCAAGAGTTGACCAAGCTTGGAAAGCACGGTACGTGCGCTCTTGGTGTCCTCGTCCATCAGGGCGCTCACTGTGTTCAGCGTGTTGAACAGGAAATGGGGCTGGAGTTGCTTTTTCAGCGCCAGCAGTTGTGTGGTCTGTAACTCGTTCTGGAGCTGAAGTACCCGGGTGCGTTCCTCCCGCACCTGTCGGTGGGTCTCCATGTACATCAACAGGACCAGGAGCACGCCGTACTCCATGAAGCGTTGCACGATACCGCCTGGCAGGCTCAAGAGCACATCGCCGAGCATGTTCGGGTGCCACACGATGCGTCCACCGGAATTGAGGATGAGGATGTAAAGCGTATTGGTGAAGATCTCGTGCACGGTGCACAAGAGCAGGCCGAAGACGAAGTGTAGCAGGATCGGTTTCCAAAGGGGGCGCCCCTTCAATGGCCAGCGTTTGGACCAACGATGCACGAGCGGCAGCACGAGCGCCCAGGTGAAGAAATTCAAGAACGGTATGGGGGCCTGCATCCACCAATCGAACAAGTGCAGCTCCATACCCATGTGCGTGCGCCCGATGAATGAGGTGAACACGAACAGCACGGAGAGCAGCCCGGCGGCGAGGAACACCGTGCGCATGGGCACCGGCGAATCGCCGAAATAGGAGCGGATAGCAGCAAGGAACCTCATCTTCAACCGGGCGCGTCGGCTAGGAGCAGGGGCTTCGTACAGGAAGCAGATGTCCTTGGTCCGTGGCGCGGGATCGTAATGCCAATGTAGCGTTGTTCGAGGAGTTTCCTGTTCCTCGACCACTTCCGTGCATTGCCTTCCCATCCGTGCTTTGCCCATCGTTCCGCTCCGCAGGTTCGCGGGCGGTAGGGTCGGTCAATGTACCGGGAGGGCCATGCGCCGCTTGCCCGGACGGGATGGTCCGTGGATATCGGGGTGGAACGAATGAACGTGCCAGGGATCGGTCAGCCTCGCCGGAGCGTACCGATTCAGGTGGCCGCCTCGGATTGTGCGAGCGCCTTGGCGATCTGCTCCTTGTAGCTGCGGCCGCTGATGATGCGCTCTCCATTGGCCATGGTGAAGATGAATTCGTTGTTTCCGCTGTATCGGGTGCTGCGCAGGTGCAGCGTGTTCACCAGGTAACTACGGTGGATCCGAAGGAAGCGTGCAGGGTCGAGTTCCGTTTCAACGGCGTTCATCGTCATGCGGTACAGGAAGCTGCGGTCGGCGAGCACCAATTTCAAGTAGTTGCCTTCGGCACGCAGGAAGATGACGTCGTCCACATGCACCACTTGATCGCGACCCTTGTCGCGTATCGTGAAACTCTCGGTGAACTCGTTCTGTTCGTGCAAATGGCCACGCACCAGATCCATGAGGCGTCCGGTCAGCTTGTCATTGGTGTTCATGGCGATGAGCTTCTTCGCTTTCGCGATAGCGGCATGGAACCGGGTATCGTCGTAAGGTTTCAGCAGGTAATCGACAGCGTTCACCTCGAAGGCCTTGAGGGCATATTGATCGTAGGCGGTGATGAAGATGGTGAACGGCATGCGCGACGCGCCGATCCTGCGCACCACCTCGAACCCGTTCATCAATGGCATCTGCACATCGAGCAGGATGAGGTCCGGCTTATGCTTCAGGATGGCTTGCACCGCATCAGCGCCATTGCGGCACTCGGTCACCACCTCCAAGGTCGGGTCTTGTCCGACCAATTCCACCAGGCGCTCGCGTGCGTCCGGTTCGTCATCGACGACGATGATACGTGTACGTTTCATTGAGAGTGATCCACTGGTTCGAACGGTATGGAGAGATCGACACGGAACCCACCATCGGCGGGTGATGAGGCCTTCATGCTGGCGCGATCGCCGTAGAGGGAGCGCAGTCGCTCGCGCACGTTACGGAGCCCGATGCCCCCACGTTCCAGCGCGAGTTCCGCATCAGGACAGCCACGTCCATCATCCACCACGCTCAGCAGCAGCGAACCATTGGAACGTCGTGCCAGCAGGGTTATGCGCACGCTCTCATCCTGCACGTCCAGGCCATGTTTGATGGCGTTCTCGGCTAGCGGTTGCAGGATCATGGAAGGCACCATCGCTTCACCTAGTTCTTCAGGCACATCGTATACCACTGAAAGGCGGTCACGGAACCGGACGGCTTCGATCCCCAAGTAGTTGCCCACGTGATCCACTTCCTGCACCAACCGGACTTTTTGCTGCCGCTCGCCGTCCAGTGAAGCTCTGAGCAGATGGCCCAGGCGACCGATCATGCGTCGTGCCCCGTCCGGGTCGCGCCCGACCAGAGCGCTCACCCCATTGAGGGTATTGAACAGGAAGTGCGGTTGTAGCTGCTTCTTCAGTGCGTTGAGCTGGGTGATCTGTAGCTCGCTCTTCAGCTGCAGGAACTGCTCGTGCTCTTCGCGTTGCTGCCGCACGTTCTCCAACGCCACCACTACGCCCATGAGCACCCAATATTCCATGGTCCGCGAGAAGATGGCCGGGGCTAGCGCGCTGTAGGCCCAGCTGCGGTTGGTAGGATCCGAAAGGTCGAAGTCGCCGATATGGAAAAGGATGCCGTAGTAGATCGCTGATGTGATCACCTCATGCACCGTCGCGATCAGCAGGCTGAAGCCCACGTGGATCATGATCGTGCGTAGGAACGGTTTGCTCTGGAAGGGCCAGCGCTTCAGGATGGAATAGACCAGTGGACAGAGCAGCGCCCAGAAGAGGAAGTTGAGGTAGGGCACCGGAGCCTCACGCCACCAGCTGAACTCGCCCATGTTCTTCAGGTCGGCATACACGTAGTGATGCATGTAGGCCTGGAAGAGGAAGAGCGTGGCCAGCACACCCGCCGTGATCAGGATGGTGCGGTACCGGATGGGAACGCGCTGGAAGTAGTTCATCGCTTGGTTGAACGGCCCCATTCCCGATGCGAAAGGGAGATGGGGCCGTTCGGTGCTTCCTATGGAGCCGCTGTTGCGGACGGCCTTTCAGCAAGCATGACGAAGCTAGACCCGCCTAACGCTGCCCGGCAACGGGAAGGTGATGGGCGGCAAGAGGTGGGGTGAACGGTTGGGGTGGAAAACCCCGGGAATACGCTGTTCGTACGCCGGCGAGTGGGTCAGTTCACCTTACGAATGCGGATGAACGGCTGGGCGCTTCAATGGAGCAATTGGACAATGGAGCAAAGGGTGCCGCCGGAGAGAGCGTCGGATGCAGGGCACCCGTTGCTCCATTGCTTCATTCCCCGAATTGCTCCATTTCAAACCCGCTCTAACACCACGAAACTGAAGGCGTACGAATGGCGTTCATCCGCCTCGTGCCTCGTCCGCGTCACTTCGTTCCATTCGCCCGGATCCAGCTGCGGGAAATACGTGTCGCCTTCCACATCGCTGTGAACGAGGGTCAAGTACAAGCGATCCACCAACCGCATGGTCAGGGCTTCACGATAGATCTGTCCACCGCCAATGATGAAGGCTTCCTGTTCGTTGACGAGGTGCGCCATCTCCAACCCTGCGGTGAGTGAATCCACAACGAGGGCGCCGGGTGCGTCGTAGTTGGTGTTGCGCGTCACCACGATGTTCACACGGTCCTTCAGCGGACGGAATTTCGCAGGGATGCTCTCGTAGTTCTTCCGCCCGGTGATCACATGGTGACCCGTCGTGATGCGTTGGAAGTACTTCAGATCATCGGGCAGATGCCAGGGCAGATCGCCCTTGTTGCCGATGATGCCGTTCTGCGCCACGGCGGCGATGGCCGAAACGATCATACGCTGACGGCCGCTTTGATGTGCGGATGCGGATCGTAGTCCTTCAACGTGAAGTGCTCGAAGCGGAACTCGAACAGGTCGGTCACGCTCGGGTCGATCTCCATCTTGGGCAACGGACGTGGGTCGCGCGTGAGCTGCAGTCTGGCCTGCTCGATGTGGTCGTTGTAGAGGTGCACATCGCCGAAGGTGTGAACGAATTCACCGGGCTTCAGACCGCACACTTGCGCGACCATCAGCGTGAGCAACGCGTAGCTCGCGATGTTGAACGGCACACCGAGGAAGGTGTCCGCACTGCGTTGGTAGAGCTGGCAGCTGAGCTTTCCATCGGCCACGTAGAACTGGAACAGGCAGTGGCAGGGTGGCAGCGCCATGTTGGGTACATCGGCCGGGTTCCACGCGCTCACGATCAAGCGGCGGCTATCCGGGTTCTTCTTGATCATTGCCACCAGGTCGGTGATCTGATCGATGGTGCCCCCATCGCGTGCAGGCCAGCTACGCCACTGGTAACCATAGACCGGACCCAGGTTGCCGTTCGCGTCGGCCCACTCGTCCCAGATCTTCACGCCGTTCTCTTGCAGGTACTTGATGTTGGTATCGCCCTTCAAGAACCACAGCAGCTCGTGGATGATGCTCTTCAGGTGAAGCTTCTTGGTGGTGAGCACGGGGAAACCTTCGGCGAGATCGAAGCGCATCTGGTAGCCGAAACAACTGATGGTTCCGGTGCCTGTGCGGTCCGTCTTGCGCGTGCCGTTGTCCAGGATGTGCTGGAGGAGATCGAGGTACTGTTGCATGTGCGCCGCGAAGGTACGGGCGCGGCAGAGGGTGCGGAGTGTTGTTGAAAAGCCGTGAACGCTCACTCCATCACCTCTTCCACGGGCGGCCGCCGCAGGCCGGGCACCGAGTCGATAAGGCGGTTCTTCATGCGATCGTAGAACGAGCGGCTATCAACAGCGTGCGCCACCACCGAAGCGATCATGCTGGCGTACATCAGTTGGAAGATCACACTGTGGCGGTCGGTCATCTCCAGTACGAGGATGGCGCTGGTATGAAGCCGCACAACATTTAGGGTCCGACACCAGAAGTGCAGAGTTTTATCAATGCGGCTTGTGCGTTCGGATGACCGAGCTCCTTGGCGCGGAACAGCTCTTTGCAACCGGATCTCCCAGTACGATCCAGCGCAACTCCTTTTAGGAACCAAGCCTCGGGCGATACGGGGGCCATGGTCAGGACTTTTTCCAAGGTCTGTAATGCTGCTTCATTCTCACCGAGCCATCCTTGACTTATGGCCAGATTGATGAGGAGGGTCTGGTCCGTATCGCCAAGCGAAATGGCCTTGGTGTAACTCGATAACGCGAGTCGATGGTTGCCCAGCATGGCTTGGCAAATGCCTTGTTCATGATAGAGCGTGGCATTTTCCGGGTCGTGCATAAGGCCAAGAGCTATGGACTTCAGTGCTTCCTTCGGTCGGCCAGCGCCCTTGAGCACCAAAGCTTGTGTCAAATAGGCGAGATGGATGGAGCGGTAGTCGGGAGCAATGGCGATCGCCCGTTCCGCTTTCGCCAGAGCCTGGGTTGAGCGCCCTTTGCGAAGGTCTAGTTGTCCTGCGGTGATCAACGCCTCCACCAGATTCGGGTCGATGGAAAGGGCTCTTCCCAAGTGCTCCTCAGCGGCGTCAAGTTCACTAGCGCGAATGAACTGTCCTGCGAGATTCATGTGCGCGACCTCGCTGTTCGGATACAGCGCGACCGCTTGCTTGAATAGTTCCATGGGGGTACACCAGTACTGCACTCTGGACCACGTCATCGTGATCAGCACCGCAGCACAGGAGACCCATATCGGTAATGCGTATTTGTGCGGGACACCAAGGCTGCTCACGCCTTGTACACAGATGGCGATCACCGGGACCGAGGCCAGGTAAGCGTACCGATCGGAGGTGAGCATGGATCCCACCGGAACGAGTTGCAGGATCGGAAGAACAGCAGCTGCGTAAAGGATGAAGACCGCTACCAGGGGATACTTGCCTTTGCGAAAGAGCGCGATCATCAGGAGCAACATCCCGATCAGCAGGAAGAGGCACACGATGGTCGCCATGGAACCTGCGGGCAACAACGGATGGATCACCGATAGGTCAGTGGGGAGGATCACCCTTCGGATCAAGGTCATGAAGACCACAGGCGCAAGTAGATATCCGGCCTGCGGAACAGCTCCGCGCTCCCAGTGCAGATACCCTCCGCTTTTCTGCGCGCTGATGGCGACGACAGCGAAGATCAAGGAAACCAGGAAAAAGGGCAGAAGTTGTACAGTACGTTTTCTCCAATCGCCCCAACCCTCGTGCAATAGGGTGATACCGACCAAAGCGAGCGGCAAGGTTATCGCCTGTGCCTTCGAAAGAACAGCCGCCAGGAAGAGCAAGAGGACCTGGAACATGATCCATCGGCCAGGCTTTTCCATGAAGCGTATGTATCGCACACATGCGGCCAGAAAGAAGAGCACGTAGAGCACGTTCTTTCGTTCAGCGATCCAAGCGACACCTTCCACATGGATCGGATGCACCGCGAAAAGAACGGCCACCACGGCAGCGTTCAGGCGTGAAGTGAGCAACTTCACGGTGATCAAAAAGACGAGCACTGCGTTCAGTGCGTGCAGAAGAACGTTCGTGACATGGAAAGTGACATGGCTGCCTCCGCCTATCCATGAGTCGAACGCCAGGGAGAGCAAGGAAACAGGATGGAAGTTACCCATGACGTATGACGCTGCTTCGCCAGGATGCTCCGATACCGACACGGCTGCGGCGAGGTACGATGCATCATCCCATGGGAATATCCCGCAACGAAGGACATTCGAATACGCACCCACAGAAACGACAACGAGGAACCCGATAACTGCCCAGTTCGGGTATCGACGGTTGACCAGCATGGGCTAATCAAGTATTTCGTCCACAACAGGCCGCCGCAGGCCGGGCACCGAGTCGATCAGGCGGTTCTTCATGCGGTCGTAGAACGAGCGGCTATCAACAGCGTGCGCCACCACCGAAGCGATCATGCTGGCGTACATCAACTGGAAGATCACACTGTGGCGATCGGTCATTTCCAGCACAAGGATCGCGCTGGTGAACGGTGAACGGGTGACGCCGGTAAGGAAGGCGCACATGCCACCGAGGATCATCATGTTCAACTCACCGCGGTCCTCGCCGAACCAATGGCCGAAGAAGCCGCCGATGGAAGCTCCCGTGGTGAGCGATGGTGCGAACATCCCTCCGGCACCACCGCTTCCGCTGCTGATCATGCCGCCGAAATAGCGGCCCACTACGTTCTGCCAGGTCGGCGACACTTCGGGTGCGAAGAGGTAATTGTCCAGCAACGTTTCACCGCTTCCGAGCGAGAACGTGCCGAAGCGCCATACGATCACCGAGAAGGCGAACGCGCACGCCAGCACGAAGAGGCCTTGTGCGCCCCAGCTCTTCAACGAGCGGCGGATCTTGTCGAGCAACAACATGCCCTTGCACGACAGCGCGCCAAGCACGCCGCAAACGAGGCTGATCGCAAGCAGCTTGTACATGAACGAGACGCCTACGGTGGCCACCTTGGGATAGCCGAGCAAGAGGTAGGGTCCCAGCAGCCATTGGGCCGTCATGCCACTCAGGATCACCGAGCTCAACACCGCTGTGCGGAACTTGGCGATGTGCGTGCGCGTGAGTTCTTCGATCGCGAACACGATACCACCGAGCGGTGTGTTGAAGGCCGCGCTCAATCCCGCTGCACCACCGGTGATCATCATCACCTTGCGGCTCACCTTCGGCCAGAACGGTGGAAGCAGTTTGTGTACGGTGCGGTACACGCTACCCGCGATCTGCAGTGTTGGTCCTTCACGCCCGACCGCACCACCACCCATGGCCATCGCAATGCTGCTCACGATCTTCACCAGGATGATGCGCACGTTGAGGAAGCGCCAGCTGCCATCATTCTTCTCCTCGTCGTTGCCCACTTCCACCGCAGCGATCAACTGCGGGATGCCACTGCCACCGGCCATGGGCGAGAAGAAGCGCACGAGCCACCAACTGGTGACGAAGGCGATGGGCGCTGTGAGGAAGACGAGCCTCGGGTTACCGGTGATCAACGTGCTGTTGAAGTGCTCGGCCCACTGGAAGAGCTTCGCGTAGCCCACGGCCACGAGTGCGGTGAGGATGGCGCTCGTTTGGTAGGGGAGCGCGAGCAGGATGAAATTCTTAGCCTGACTGTTCCACGCCCACACGCGCACACGTTCCAGCCAGGCCCAGACCTTCTTCTGGATCTTGCCGGGAATGCTGCGGTAGCCTTGCGCGTCCATGGTGCGGCGCCAAAACTAGAGGCACAGCATGGCCGCAACCCGCTAACACGGGCAAAGTGATCAACAATGAGGCCGGATAAGCCGGGTGTTATTTCCCCACGATGGACGCGTCGATCAGCGCGAACGAATAGCTGTTCTTGCGGTCGAAGGTCTTCACCAGATACACCTTGCCCGACGCGCCTTCCACCGAACCTTCTGGACAAGGCATGAAACCATCCGGATGGATCAGCGCCGTGCCCTCGGCCACGACCGTCCCGCGTGGATCGAGCGTGATCGCTTTCAATACACCGGATTCCGCAGGTGCGGCGATCTTCTCCTTCTTGCCCTTCTTCTCCTCGCCCTCGGTCACCGGTGCTTGTCCGGACCGCAGGATCGCGTCGAGACCTTTCGGCGTGTGATCGTAAAGCAGGGTGAGCCCGTTCGCGTTGAGGTGGACATCGACGCCATCATAGGATTGACCAGCGGTGGTCATGAACGCACGTTCGGCGATGTGCTGCCACTTGATCGAATCGTTCGCAGCGATGAAGCTCGTGCGCACATCACCACCCAAGCGACGCATTGCGATGGCTTCGCCCATGGGCACTTCGAAAGCGGTCTCCAGGAACGTCTCCACGAGCACCAGTCCATCCCAGGCAGCGATCAACTGCACGATCTCGTTCGGTACTTTCGCCGTCTTCGAAGGCACGCCCTTCTTCGCGCCTGGCTCGATGGAGCCGTAGGCCATCAGCTTGGTCTTCTTGATCGATGTGATGCGCTGATCCACGAGCGGAGTGGTCTTCAATTTCGCATCCATCGGATCGAAGGTGAGCACCCAGCCCGGCTGGCCGGTTAACGAGCCGTAGCGGATGGCCATGGACACCTTGCCGCCGTCGCGTTCGCACAGCCGCGCACTGGAAACGAAATCCTTGTCCACAAGGATGTCCTTCACCGTTTTTCCACGCTCGGTCAACGTGGTCAGATGCGTTTCGTGGCACAGTTTGTCGCTCTGCTGTGCTTCCGTTTCGCAGGGGAACAGATAGGCGAGCAGGTGTATCGTTCCATCATTCGCCAGGCTGATCTGGTGGATCCTGCTCTTGTCGTCGCCATACGGCAGTGTGGCGGTAGCGCTCCATAACTCGGTGAATTCCTTGTCGAGGTAACTGCACCAGATCCGTTTGTTGCCCTTCTGGTCGTTCGTATAGGTGTTCAGTAAGAAGTGTTGTCCGTCCGGCGAGGCGATGATGCGCTCCGCATGTGCATATTTCAGGCCTTTGGAGAAGAGGATGGGGTCGGGCACCGGGCGGTAGGGCAGGGAGGTCGTCGGATCGTTGTTGAAAAGGATCTCGCTGCTCGCAACGCGCTTGATAACGCCCAAGGCAGGTGCTCCGCGCGCGTCCACTTGGGCGATCGCGAAGTCCGTGGTCTTTTTCGTGTTCGACGCGAGGAGGCAGTGCAAGGTGCCATCCACCACGATAGGCGCTACGCCGTTCCAGACGGCCGCATCGAAGGCGATGTTCTTCAGCACGAGTTCTTCGGCGAGTTTCATCTGTCCATCCACACGCACCACCTTCTGCACCATATTATCCTCCACGTAGAACAGGCCTTCCTTGTCTCCCACCATGATACCCCCCATCACGGCATACACATCGCCGCTGGCATCCTTCGCCACGCGCTGGAACGGCTGACCTACTTGAAGTTTGGCGGTCTGGCCGTGTGCGATGGCGGTGATCCCGAATGCCAGCAGCAGAAGGATGTAGCGGAGGTCCATGTTGCGTAAATGGTGGTTTGAAGATAGCTGGTCAGGGCATACGGAGCCAGCCGCTGATGCGCTTGCTCTCGATGCGATAGCGTCCGTCGGTGTGGTCCAGGTCATAGGTTGTACGAGAAGAACGGGTGTTCTGTTGGATGACCTCCACCTCGCCGCTCTCCACCGCGCTGACGATGGCGACATGGCCGAAGGAATTGCCGGTCCACGCATCCAAGACGACGAGGTCGCCCACGCGTGGCTTCGTGCCGCTGGGGTTGGTGAATTGGAGCAGGCCACGGTCCTTGTTCAGCATGCCGTCGACGAGCGTTGTGTCGAAGAAGTCCTTCGCGTGGCCGTAGCTGTTCGGCATGCGGTGGTCGTAGTGATCTAGATAGTAGCGCTTCACGAATTCCACGCACTGGTATTTCAAGCCAACGTTGTAGCCATCCACCACGTTGCGGCCGTGGATCGCGTTCATGCCATCGTTGTAACGGACGATCACGCCATTGAGTGAATCGATCGGTTCACCGGCAACGTGTTCAACAGGAACGACAAGTTCTTTGACCTCGGACTTGCGGGACCAGATGAACCAGCCAGCTGCGATGAGCAGGCCAAGGATGATGAGCGTGCGGATTCGCACGAATGGCTACATCAGGATCCCCGCCAACGTCGCACTCATGTAGCTCGCCAGTGTTCCACAAAGCAGGGCTTTCAATCCCAGCTTCGCCAGATCCGCGCGGCGTGAAGGAGCGAGCTCACCGATGCCGCCGATCTGCATGCCCACGCTGCTGAAGTTGGCAAAACCGCAGATGGCGATGGAGACGATCAGCAGACCTTTCTCGGTCATCACCGGACGGGTGCCGTCGCTCAAGTGCTGGAACGCGAGGAATTCGTTCACTGTGAGTTTCTCGCCCAGCAAGGTGGCTACACTGGTCAGATCCTGCGAAGGAACGCCCATCGCCCAAGCCATCGGGGTAAAGAGTTTTCCGAACATCCAATCCAGCGTCAGTGCGAAGTCCAGTCCGCAGGCGTGACCGATCGTGGTCATCAGGTAGTTCAGCAAGGCGATCAACGAGATGAAGCCGATCAACATGGCGATCACGTTCATCGCGATCTTGAAGCCATCACCGGCACCGTGACCGATCGCGTCGATCACGTTCACGTAGTTGCTCTTCACTTCCAGCTTCACGTTGCCCATCGTCTGGCTTTCTTCCGTCTCCGGCCACACGATCTTGCTGATGACCAATGCTCCCGGTGCGGCCATCAAGCTCGCGGCGATCAGGTTGGCGGCGAGGTCCATGCCGGCGCGTTCGGCCATGCCCACGTACACGATCAGGATGCCACCGGCAATGCAGGCCAGTGAGCCCGTCATGCTCGCCAGCAGTTCACTACGTGTCATGCCAGCGAGGTAGGGGCGGATCATCACCTGGGCTTCCACTTGGCCCACGAAGGCGCTGGCCACGTTGCTCAGGGCTTCGGCACCGCTCACGCGCATCACGAAATTCATCGCCTTGGCAACGATGCCCACGATGAACTGCATCACGCGGATGTGGTAGAGGATGGCGACGAGCACACACACCAGGATGATGGTGGCCGTGATGTTGAAGGCGAAGATGAAACCGCCCGTCATGAAGGTCCCGATGGTGCCATCGAAGTGGTCCACGCCGATGCCACCCCAGACGAACTCAGCGCCGGTGCGCGCCGCATGCTCCACATCGCCCATACGTCGACCCATCCACTGGAAGCCGCGTTTCACCGCATCCACTTTGAAGATCAACAGGGCGATCAGGATCTGCAGGCCCAGCCCGCTCAACACGAGGCGGTAGTTAATGGCCTTACGGTTGTTGCTGGCCAGGAAGGCGATGCCAAGGATCAGCGCGACGCCGATGAGTCCGGTGAAACGTTCCATAGAAAGCGTTTGGTGGTGCGTGAATGTAGCGGGAAGTTCCGATCAGGCGCGCCCCAGCACCTGCGGCACGATGTTCCGGCGGATCCACCGGGGAAGTAGCACCAGGCCCATCACGATGTACGGGTAATAGCTCATCAACCGCCACAACAAGGCTAGCGCCGGCGCCAGTCCCGTAGCGATGAACATCCCGAGGAAATCGTTGAAGATGAACTCCGCCAGGCCGCTGCCACCGGGCGTGGGGCTGAGCAACACGATGATGCCCATGATCACCTGCTTGCCATAGATCACCGTGTCGTTCCGGAAGCCCATGTGGGGGTGGAAGGCATGCAGGATGCAGTTGACGATGGAGTAGCGGGCGGTCCACGAAACGAAGGTGGCGATGAGGGCGGGCCACCAATAATCCCAGCCACGTTTCTTCAAGCCGTTGGCTGCTGTGATCAGCTGGTCGCCGGTGGTGACCATTCCGCGCCGCCAGCGCCGGAGGAAGGGTGCGGAGAAGATTCCCACGAGCGCGCGCTTCACGAAGGTGGGGTTCACGAAGAGCGCATAACCGACAAAGAGCTTGTAGGCAAGGATGCCGAAGTAGACGGTCCAGAACCAGACGAAGAAGCCGGTATCCCACGGCCCGGAGCCGGTATCCACACCAGCGAAGAGCGCTTCACGCCCCACGAGGAAGTAGACCAGTGGCGCCATCACGGCGAGGAAGATGCCGTCGAGGAACGAGGTGAACGTGATAATGGTGATGCTCTTCCCCGCTTCGATTCCTTCGCGTGTGAGAATGAGGATGGCGAAGAGGAAACCGCCACCGATGATGCCGGGTGCCAGTGCCGAAGCGAACTCCCATAGCATGATCACCACGAACGTGCGCCACCAGCTCAGCTCACGATCGGTGAGGTGCCGCATGCGGATCATGTAAGCGTAGTCGCGGACGAAGAGGCTGAATGCGGCGAGCAGCATCCAGAAGGTGGTGCTCCATGTCCACTCTACACGTTCCAGCGCTTCCCAATCGGTATTGCGCCAAAGGAGCAGTCCGGTGATCGAAAGTCCGATGACCACCGGCAGAAGAATGCGCCGCGTACTGAACGAACGCAGGATCTGGGTGTCGTCTAGCCGCATGGGGGTCCCAAAGTACCCACGTATGTGTCAACGTTGTACGTCATTCATCAAGGTCATTGTGTGAAGTATGCGCTTGCCGCTTCTTGGCGGTGTGGGTTCAAAGCCCCATCTTGGTGCCGCATCCCATCCAACTCCATGGCGAACAAGCTCTTTGCTACCAAGTCGATCGAGCAACTGATGAAGTCCGGTTCCGATGAAGGTGGCCACACCCTCAAGCGAACGCTCACAGCCACCAACCTTGTTGCGCTGGGTATCGGTGCCATCATCGGTACGGGCATCTTCGTTCTAACAGGTACCGCTGCTGCGAATCACGCAGGACCAGCGCTCACGATCTCGTTCATCGTTTCCGGCTTGGGCTGTTTGTTCGCCGGACTGTGTTATGCGGAGTTCGCCTCCATGCTGCCGATCAGCGGTAGTGCCTATTCGTATTCGTACGCCACGCTCGGTGAATTCCTCGCGTGGATCATCGGCTGGGACCTGATCCTCGAGTACCTCTTCGGCGCAAGTACAGTAGCTGTAGGATGGAGCGGTTATGTGGTGAGTTTTCTCGAAGGCTTCGGGGTCCATCTACCTGCTGCGCTCACATCGGCACCGTTCGTGCATGACCCAACAGGTTGGCATTCCACCGGTGCCATCGTCAATCTGCCCGCGGTATTGATCGTCGCGCTGATGACCTGGTTGCTGGTGCGTGGCATCAAGGAATCGGCCAGCTTCAACAACATCATCGTGCTGATGAAGCTTGCGGTGATCCTGCTTTTCATCTTCTTCGGGATGTCGTATGTGGAAACGCAGAACTGGTTCCCTTACATCCCCGAGCGCGTTACGGATATGGCCACCGGTGTGTCGCGTTTCGGCTGGCAGGGCATCCTTGCTGGTGCAGGTGTGATCTTCTTCGCCTACATCGGTTTCGATGCGGTGAGCACGGCAGCACAGGAAGCGAAGAACCCGCAGAAGGACATGCCGAAGGGTATTCTATATTCATTGCTGGTGTGTACGATCCTGTACGTGGTCACCGCTGCGGTGATGACCGGAATGGTGCACTACACGGAACTGAACGTTCCCGCGCCGATCGCCTTGGCCATCGACTCCGCAGGTGGTGCGCTGGCTTGGCTGGCACCGTTGATCAAGATCGGCGCTATCGCTGGTCTCAGCTCGGTGATCCTGGTGATGTTGATGGGTCAGCCCCGGATCTTCTTCAGCATGAGCCGCGATGGATTGCTGCCACCGGTGTTCTCCAAAGTGCATCCGAAATACCAGACGCCGCACGTCACTACCATCCTCACGGGTTCCGTGGCAGCGGTGATCGCTGGTCTGTTCCCGATCGGCCTCTTGGGTGAACTGGTGAGCATCGGAACGCTGCTCGCTTTCGTGATCGTGTGCGTGGGCATCATTGTGCTGCGCAAGTCGCGGCCTGAAATGGCACGCCCGTTCCGCACGCCGTTGGTGCCCTTGGTGCCTATCCTCGGTGCGCTGATCTGCCTGCTGCAAATGGCCTTCCTGCCGGTGGATACGTGGATCCGCCTGATCATCTGGATGGCGATCGGCATCGCGATCTACTTCGCCTACGGACAGAAGAACAGCAAGCTCCAGAAAGGGCTCTAGGCTGACGGCATGAGCAACTTCAAGCGCTCGCTGGGTCTGTGGGACGCCACCATGCTCGTGGCCGGTTCCATGATCGGTTCCGGCATCTTCATCGTGAGCGCTGGCATGTTGCGCGACCTCGGTTCACCCGCTTGGATGCTGATGGCCTGGGTGGTCGCTGGGGCGCTGACCGTACTCGCTGCGTTGAGCTACGGTGAGCTCGCAGGTATGATGCCGAAAGCGGGCGGGCAGTTCGTCTACCTGCAACGCGCTTATGGCAAACTCACCGCCTTCCTCTATGGTTGGACGGCCTTCACGGTGATCACGTCGGGCATCATCGCCGCCGTGGCCGTGGCCTTCGCGAAGTTCAGTGCGGTCTTCTTCCCCGTGCTTTCGCCGGACAACATCCTACTCGACCTCGGCTTCGTGAAAGTGAGTGCCGCGCAGGTCTATGCCGTTTCCGCGATCCTGTTGCTCACGCTCTTCAATACGCGCGGCGTTGAGAGCAGCAAGACCTTCACCACCATCTTCACCACGGCCAAGATCGTTGCGGTGTTGGCGTTGATCGTCGTGGGCCTCGCTGTCGGTCTCGGGACGGACGTGCTTGCCACCAACTTCGCTCAAGGCTGGGATGCGTTCAGTCTGGGCAATGACGGAACGATCAGCCCGCTCACGGGTGTTGCCTTGTTGAGCGCGTTGGGTGTGGCCATGGTCGGTTCGCTCTTCAGCAGCGATGGGTGGAATAGCATCACCTTCATTGCCGGTGAAGTGAAGGAACCGCAACGCAACATTCCACGCAGCCTGGCCTTGGGCACCTTCATGGTGACGGCGCTGTATGTGCTGGCTAACATCACCTATCTGGCGTTGCTGCCATCGAACGAGATCATGCATGCCGAAGCCGACCGCGTGGGCACTGCAGCCGCTAAGGTGATCATGGGTCCTGCGGCGGTCTCGGTGATGGCGATCCTGATCATGGTGAGCACCTTCGGATGCATCAATGGCTACGTGCTCGTTGGCCCGCGCATGTATTACGCCATGGCGAAAGAAGGTCTGTTCTTCAAGAAGGCGGGTGAACTGAGCAGCAGGGGTGTTCCTCAATGGGCGCTCTGGGTACAGTGCATCTGGTCATGCGTGCTGTGTTTCAGCGGTACCTATGGTGATCTGCTGGACTATGCCACGTTCGCCTCGCTGCTGTTCTACATCGTCACCATCGCGGGCATCTTCATCCTTCGCAAGCGCGAACCGAACACCGAGCGCCCATACCGCGCCTTCGGTTATCCGCTGGTGCCTGTGCTGTACATCATCTGCGCGCTGGGCTTCTGCCTCAACCTGCTCATCACCAAGCCGAGCTTCACCGTCGGAAGCCTCGTGATCGTTGGCTTGGGCGCAGTGGTCTACTTCGCAACGATGCGGAGCAAGGCGCTAGAGTGATCAGGTCTCAGCGACCTTGATCACTTGAGACTTGCTACTGGTGACTTGACACTTGCCTAATTGGTGCCTTCGCGCTTCTTGAGCTCGTCGCGGATCTTCGAAGCACGCTCGTAGTCCTCGTTGTCGAGCGCCTCTTCCAACTTGGTGCGCAGCTCGTCGATGGACATGGCCCCGGCTGACTTCTTCTCGCCCTTGGACTTGCTCTTGGTCTCTTCGGCTTCGGCCTCGCTCTCTTCGCCTTCTTCGACCTTTAGGCCAGCGGCGCTGAGGATGAACTCGTAGGTCGAGATCGGGCAATCGAAACGGAGCGCCAAGGCGATGGCATCACTACTGCGGGCATCGATCTCCACTTCCTGCCCGTTCTGGTCCAGCACCAGTTTCGCGTGGAAAATGCCTTCGACCAGGTCGTTGATGATCACCTCCTTCAGGTTGATGGAGAGCGTATCGGCGACGTTCTTGAAGAGGTCGTGGGTCAGCGGCCGGGCCGGCTTGATGTTCTCCACCTGGATAGCGATGGCCTGGGCCTCGACGCCCCCGATGATGATCGGAAGACGGCGGTCTCCTTCCACTTCGGACAGGATCAGCGCGTAGGCTCCCGCGTGGGTGTGACTGTACGTGATCCGAAGAAAGCGTAGCTCGACCTTGTCCATGCGCGGCGGGGCCGTGAAGATAGGGTGTAGTTGCGTAGCTCAAAAGGCGCAGGGGCAAGAGCAGTAGGCATTGCCCCTGCGTCTGCCCCTGCGCTTTGGGTCCTATCGTTCCGCGTTCAGCTTCTTAGCTGCTTCGATCAGCTTGGGAAGGATCTGGAACGCATCGCCCACGATACCGTAATCGGCCGCCTTGAAGAACGGCGCTTCGGGGTCGTTGTTGATCACACAGATCACTTTGCTCTGGTTCACGCCCGCGAGGTGCTGGATGGCACCGCTGATGCCGATGGCGATGTACAAGTTCGGGCGGATGGCCACGCCGGTCTGTCCCACGTGTTCGTGATGCGGGCGCCAGTGCATATCGGCCACGGGACGGCTGCAGGCCGTAGCGGCGCCGAGCTCCTTGGCCAGTTCTTCCACCATGCCCCAGTTCTCGGGGCCTTTCATGCCGCGACCGGCGCTCACCACGAGCTCGGCTTCGGGTAGGGGCACACCGGCACCGGCCTTGCGCATCTCTTTCACCGTGATGCGGGCAGGGCCGAGGTCGCCGCTGTATTCTTCAACGGTCGCCGTGCCACCATCCTTTCCAATGGGAATGGAGTTCGGCATCAGGCTGATCACCTTGTTGGCGCTGGTCACGTGCAGCCAGGCCTGTGCCTTTCCGCTGAACACGTTGCGCTTGAATTTGTCCCCGTCGGGCAGACCTAGTGAACCAGCCACGTGACCGGCTTTCAGTTTTGCGGCGAGGCGCGGAGCAACCGCTTTGCCCGTGCCGTCGTGTACGCAAACGATGGTGTTGGCGCCTTCCTTGGCGGCCACATCGAGTACAAGCTTGGTCAGTTGCTGGCCATCCACGGCGTTCACACCGCGGGCCACGATCACGTTGGCGGCGCCATGTGCACCGAGGCTTTCCAGTCCGTTGGCACCACCGAAGGTGACGGCCGTAACGGGTTTACCCGCGAGTTTGCTGGCGTAGGTCACCGCTTCTTGTGCGGCCTTCGGGATCTTCTCACCCCGGGTATCGATGAATACGATCGTGCTCATGTCGGTATCGGTTGGGGCCGATGATCATCGGCCCGTACTTCGTTCTTGCTCAGATAACCTTCGCTTCGCTGTGGAGCAGTTCAATGAGTTTCCCGGCGTCATCGGCAGGGATCATCTTCACCGCGCCTTTCGCCGGTGGCAGTTCGAAGGAAGCGGTGGTGGCCACATTGTCCGTCGCCGCAGCGGGCACAACGGTCAAGGGTTTGGTGCGGGCCGCCATGATGCCGCGCATGTTCGGAATGCGCTGTTCGGCCATGCCTTTCGCTGCGCTGAGGACAAGTGGGAGGGAAGCTTCCAGCACTTCAACTCCACCGGGCACATCGCGCTCGATGGTCGCTTTGCCAGCGGCCACATCCAACTTGCTGGCGAGGGCGATGTAGGGAAGGTCGAGCAATTCGGCCACCATGCCACCCACTTGGCCACCGTTGTGGTCGATGGTCTCCTTACCGGCGATGATCAGGTCGAAGCCTTTGTCCTTCGCGTAAGCAGCCACTTGTTCGGCCACTTGGAGCGCTTCGGCCGGCTGGGCGTCCACACGCACGGCTTCATCGGCGCCGATGGCCAGGCCCTTGCGGATGGTGGCTTCAGTATCGGTACCGCCCACCGTTATGGTGGTCACCGATCCAGCGCCGGCTGCTTCCTTCAGTTCGAGGGCGCGAACGAGCGCGTACCACTCGTCGTACGGGTTCACGATGAAGGTGACACCGGCGGCATCGAACTGTGTGTTGCCGTTGGTGAAGGCGATGCGGGCCGTGGTATCGGGCACCTGGCTCAGGAGGACGAGGATCTTCATGGGAAGTGCCGGGTTCTTCCCCGGCGGGCCGCAAACTTACACCTCGACGGTTCCCGAGCCGCAGATGTACGAGTTGCATCCTTCGAAGAGGCGTCCTTTCTTTGGGATGCTCCGTCTCCACACCAACACCATTTCCATGCGACTACCCCTACGCTTCGCCACGCTGGCTCTCTTCACAAGCCTGTTGCCCAACCGCACCAGCCTAGCCCAGGATCAGAACGCCTTGGACTTCGATGGTATCGATGATGAGGTGATGGTCGAGAATGCATCAGCGGTCATTGCGGGAGCCTCCGGGTTCAGCCTCACCTGTTGGGTGGATCCTTCGGAGAACGGCTTCGGGCACAACGGTATCGTAGGCCTGCGCGATGAGGCCGAGGCCGATTTCTACCTGCTGAGGCTGGACGGTACCAACTCCGTGGAGGCGCGTTTCCGGAACAGCGATGGGTTGGCCTTCACCTTGGTCTATTCGGGCCTTACGTTCGATACCTGGCAGCATCTGGCGTTGGTCTATAACGGCTCGGAGATGATCCTTTACCACAACGGGGCCGAGGCTTCCTTTGCAACGGCTTCAGGAGGGATCACGAGCACAACGGGCACCCTGCGTATAGGCAACCTGATGTACAACGGCGATAGTTTCAACCTCACCGGCCAGGTGGACGAGGTGGGCTTTTGGAGCACGGCGCTCTCGGCCGCTGAGGTGGAATGCCTGGCCTCGTCGCCCATCGATGGAACGGCTGATGGGTTACAGTTGTACTACGATATGGACCAGGGAATTCCCGGTGGGAACAACGCCACCATCACGGCGCTCACGGACCAGATGGGGAATGCCGACGGTACGTTGCAGGGTTTCGGCCTCACAGGTCCATCGAGCAATTTCGTTGCCGGTCAGGTCATCGGCTTCGCCGTGGAGGGTACCCTCTGTGCTGGAGGCGGTTATGAATTCAACGGGGAGACATTGACCACTCCCGGTACCTATACCGCCACGTTCGCATCCAGTAGCGGCTGCGATTCCACGGTGGTGTTGACGTTGGTCGAAGGCGAGGTGAATACGAACGTGGTGCAGAACGGTAGCATGCTCATTTCCACCCAGGCCAACCTGCAATGGCAGTGGTATGTGTGCGATGGGGTGGACTACACCTTGATCCCTGGTGCTACGGCCCAGTACTATCAAGCCACTGAGGTGGGCAGCTACGCCGTGGAGGTGACCCAGAACGGATGCAGCGCCATGAGTGCTTGCTACAACGTCACCTCCATCGGGATCGAAGAAGAAGAGCTTCCGCTTTTCACGCTTTCGCCGGTTCCTGTAACGGATGTACTGACCGTGGAGCTGAGCCGTACCCCGCAGAACGCCAGCCTCACCGTGCTGGACATGACGGGCCGCATGATCCTGCAGCGTGGCGTGGGTGGTGCACGGCGAAGCCGATTGGATGTTTCAACGCTTACATCGGGAGCCTACTTCCTGCGCGTTTCCGTAGATGGAGTGAGTAACGTGGTGCGCTTCGTTCGCGAGTAGCCTTGTTACCTTCGCCCCGCCTCGATCAGGTCTTGTCGTCGTTGTGGGCGTGGAACCTGGATCGTGTGCCTTGAACCTTTTCCAATGCGTACAGTCCAGATGCGTGAGGCCTTGAACGAGGCCATGTCCGAAGAGATGCGTCGTGATCCCAACGTCTTCCTCATGGGGGAGGAGGTGGCGGAGTACGATGGTGCCTACAAAGTGAGCAAAGGCATGCTGGCCGAATTCGGCGCGAAACGCATCATCGACACACCCATCGCGGAGCTGGGTTTTTCGGGTATCGCCGTGGGGGCTGCCATGAACGGCCTGCGCCCCATCGTGGAATACATGACCTGGAACTTCGCCGTGCTCGCGGCGGACCAGATCATCAACCACGCGGCCAAGATGCTGCAGATGAGCGGTGGCCAGTTCCATGTGCCCATCGTGTTCCGCGGTGGCAATGGTAGCGCGGGCCAGCTCGCCGCCACGCACAGCCAGAGTTTCGAGGCCATGTACGCCAACATACCAGGCCTCAAGGTGATCAGCCCCAGTACACCATACGATTCCAAAGGCTTGCTGAAGGCCGCCATCCGCGACAACGACCCGGTGCTCTTCATGGAGAGCGAGCGCATGTACGGCGACAAAGGCGAGATCCCCGATGGCGAATACCTGTTGCCCATCGGCGTGGCCGATGTGAAGCGCGAGGGCACCGATGTCACCATCGTATCCTTCAACAAGATGATGAAGGTGGCCCTGGCCGCTGCCGACGAACTGGCCAAAGAGGGCATCAGCGCTGAGGTCATCGACCTGCGCACGATCCGGCCGTTGGACCATGCCACCATCATCAAGAGCGTGAAGAAGACCAACCGCCTGGTGGTAGTGGACGAGAACTGGCCGTTCGCCAGCATCAGCAGCGAGATCGCCTACCGCGTGCAGAAGGATGCCTTCGATTTCCTGGATGCGCCTGTCTTCCGGGTGAACCAGGCCGATGTACCGCTGCCGTTCACGCCCACGCTCATCGATGCATCGCTCCCCAGCGTTCCCCGTGTGGTGAAGGCGGTGAAGGAGGTGATGTATGTGGTGAAGTAGCCGAACTCAAAGAGCAGGGGCAGGACCAGGAGGCAGTTGCCCCTGCTCTTGCCCCTGCGCCTTTGTCCCCCGCACCCTGAGTTCCAACACGTTTGCTATTTTCGCGCCCCGCCGGACACCACAGTGGTGAAAAGCGCTGAGACACAAAGACATAACAAGAGATGGGAAGTGAATTGATGTACTACATCCCCCTGATGGGCGTAGTGGGCCTGGTGGTCATGATCGGCAAGGCCATGTGGGTGAACAAGCAGGATGCTGGGGATGCCAACATGCAGGAGCTGGCGGGCTACATCGCTCGCGGGGCTAGCGCCTTCCTGAAAGCAGAATGGAAAGTCCTGGGCGTATTCGCCGCCATCGCTGCGGTATTGTTGGCCTGGAGCGCGGAGCTCACGGCCGTAGCAGCGCACACGGATTGGGTCATCGCCATCGCCTTCCTCATCGGAGCGTTCTTCAGCGCTTTCGCCGGCTGGATCGGCATGAGCATCGCCACCAAAGCGAACGTGCGTACCACGCAAGCGGCGCGCACGAGCTTGGCGCAAGGCCTCAAGGTGAGCTTCAACGGCGGTACCGTGATGGGTCTCGGTGTAGCTGGTCTGGCTGTTGTGGGTCTCAGTACGCTCTTCATCGTGTTCCTCGGCATGTACGTGACCGATGGGAACGCCAACGGCGAGCAGATGATGCAGTGCCTGGAGGTGCTCGCGGGTTTCAGCCTCGGTGCTGAATCCATCGCGCTCTTCGCCCGTGTGGGTGGCGGTATCTACACCAAGGCCGCTGACGTTGGGGCTGATCTCGTGGGTAAGGTGGAAGCCGGTATCCCGGAGGATGACGCCCGCAACCCGGCGACGATCGCTGATAACGTGGGTGACAACGTAGGTGACGTGGCCGGTATGGGTGCCGATCTCTTCGGCAGCTACGTGGCTACGATGCTGGCAACGATGGTGCTCGGCCGCGAGGTGGTGAGCGCCGACAACTTTGGTGGCATGGCCCCGATCCTGCTCCCGATGGTGATCGCCGGTCTCGGTGTGCTGTTCAGCATCATCGGTACACTCTTCGTGCGCATCAGCAAGGACACCGACAGCGTGATGAACGCGCTGAACTTCGGTAACTGGGGTTCCATGGTGTTGGTGGCCATCACCAGCTACCCGCTGATCCAGTGGATGCTTCCCGAGACGATGCAATTCGTGCGTAACGGTGTTTCCACGGAGATCACCAGCATGAACGTGTTCTGGGCCATCATGCTCGGCCTCGTGGTAGGTACGCTGATGAGCATGGTGACCGAGTACTACACCAGCATGGGCCGTCGCCCGGTGTTGAGCATCGTGAAGAAGAGCGGCACGGGCCACGGCACGAACGTGATCGGTGGTCTGGCCATGGGTATGGAAAGCACCGTGTTGCCGATCCTGATCCTCGCAGCCGGTATCTGGGGTTCGTTCACACTGGCTGGCATGTACGGCGTGGCGATCGCCGCAGCGGGCATGATGGCCACCACCGCCATGCAACTCGCGATCGATGCGTTCGGTCCGATCGCTGACAACGCGGGTGGTATCGCCGAGATGAGCGGTCTTCCGAAAGAAGTACGTGAGCGCACCGACAACTTGGATGCTGTGGGTAACACCACCGCAGCCACGGGTAAGGGCTTCGCCATCGCTTCCGCAGCGCTGACCGCCCTCGCGCTCTTCGCCGCTTACGTGGGCATGTCCGGCATCACGGGCATCGACATCTACAAGGCTGATGTGTTAGCCATGTTGTTCGTCGGTGGCATGATCCCCTTCTTCTTCAGCAGCCTCGCGATCAGCGCGGTGGGCAAAGCCGCCATGGACATGGTGAAGGAAGTGCGTCGCCAGTTCCGCGAGATCCCCGGGATCATGGAAGGCAAGGCCAAGCCGGAGTATGAGAAGTGCGTGGCCATTAGCACGCAGGCATCAATCCGCGAGATGATCGCTCCGGGCGCGCTCGCGTTGATCTCCCCGATCCTCGTTGGTTTCCTAGCTGGACCTGAGGCACTCGGTGGATTGCTCGCCGGTATCACCGTGAGCGGTGTGCTCATGGGCATGTTCCAGAACAACGCCGGTGGCGCGTGGGACAACGCGAAGAAGAGCTTTGAGAAAGGCGTGGACATCGACGGCACCATGTACTACAAGCACAAGGCCGACAAACCGAGCGCTCCGCACCAGGCTGCTGTTACAGGTGATACTGTGGGTGATCCGTTCAAGGACACCTCGGGCCCTTCGATGAACATCCTCATCAAGCTGACCTCCATTGTGGCCTTGATCATCGCGCCGCACATCAACGAGAACGCTGATGCATCCGCTGAAGTAGCGAAGGAAGGTGTGCTGGTGGAAGTGGTGGAGACCAATGCCGCCGGTGTGGTGAGCACGAGCGTTGAAGTGGTTGAATACGTGAAGACCCTTCCGACGAACTTCAACTTGAAGGGCAAGGTGGATGGTATCGAAAGCAGCGTGGTGAACTTCCTCGAAGGCAGTGCACCGGTAGACAAGGAGACCTGGTTCAACTTCGACCGCTTGACCTTCGCAACAGGCAGCGCGCAGCTGGATATGGACCAGAGCCGTGATCAGCTCACGAACATCGCAGAGATCATGAAGGCCTTCCCGAAAGCCAAGCTGAAGATCGGTGGCTACACGGATAACGTAGGTGATGCCGCGGCCAACTTGAAACTCTCCGGCGAACGCGCTGCGAACGTGAAGCAAGCCATCGTAGGCTTGGGCATCGACGCAGCACGGTTGGAGGCAGAAGGCTACGGCCAGGAGCACCCTGTAGCCAGCAACGATACCGAAGACGGACGCGCGCAGAACCGCCGTATCGCAGTGCGTGTGACGGAGAAATAGGAACGTCTTTCCGCAACGAAGAAGCCCCGCTGATCAGCGGGGCTTCTTCGTTGGCGACGATGTTGGTGCCTCAGCGCTTCTTCGCCACCGCCTTCTTCGCCGCAGGCTTCGCATCGGCCTTGCTCTTCGCGCCGTTCTTGCTTGGTGCGGCAGCACCCTTGGCCACGGTCTTCGTCACCGCTTTACCGTCAGTCTTGCTGGACGCTTTGCCGTTGGTCGCGGTAGGCTTGCCGATGTTGATCACCTTCAATTCGGGCTTGGGGCTGGCTGGCTCCATGGGGAACAGGCCGTGGATCTCCGCATCGATGCGACTGATGATCTTGCCGAGGTCCTCGGGGTTCTTGTGGAAGCTGTTGTCCTCCACATCGATGATCAGCAGCTTACCCTTGTCGTAGGTCTGGATCCACGCCTCGTAACGCTCGTTCAAGCGCTTCAGGTAATCGATACTGATGGAGTTCTCGTAATCACGGCCGCGCTCGCTGATCTGTTTCACCAGCTTGTCCACCGGCGCTTGCAGGTAGATCATCAAGTCCGGTGGCGTGATGGAGTGATCCATGTTCTGGAACAACCGGAAGTAATTGTCGAAGTCGCGCGAGGTCATCAGGCCCATCGCGTGCAGGTTGGGCGCGAAGATGAAGGCGTCCTCATAGATCGTACGGTCCTGGATCACGTTGCGGCCGCTGCGGCGGATCTCCAGCAATTGTTCGAAGCGCGAGTTGAGGAAGAAGATCTGCAGGTTGAAGCTCCACCGTTGCATGTCCTTGTAGAAGTCGAACAGGTAAGGGTTGTTGTCCACGGCTTCCTGTAGCTGGTCCCACTTGTAATGTTTGGCCAGTAGTTGCGTGAGCGTGGTCTTGCCGGACCCGATGTTGCCTGCGATCGCGATATGCATGAGATGGATGCTGGAAGGGAACGCGAAGATACCCGCACCCCGATCCGGCGGAAGCGTTGTGGAAAAGTCGTGGAACGGTTAACGCGCTGTGACCACTTCGTCGATGACGATGCGATCCGCGGTGCGCACGTAAAGCTTGCCGCGCTCGATGCGGATGTCGAGCATCGCATCCTTGATGTCGTCAGGTACCGGGATGTCCATGATCGCGAACGAGCGCATGTCATACACCTGTGCACGGCCACCTTGAAGGAAGTAGAGTGCACCATCGCGCACCTCGAAGTTGCTGACGTTGTTCAACGGGATGGTCTTCACGTAGGTGCCGAAGAGATCGAAAACGAGGATGCCGTTCGTTGGGTCATTCACGTAGAGGCGACTGTCGAACTCCTGCATCGCAGTGGGTGCTGGCGTGATGCCGAGCAGTTGGTCTAGCCGTCCGGTGTTGGACAGTTTGCGCAGTTGGGCATCCACGCGGATCAGTTCCAGTTCCTGTTGATCGAAGAACCAAAAGCCGTTCTGCACGCTCACGCAGGCGAGCACCACTTGTGGGAAGCCATTGCGCGGAAGGTTCAACACACTGCCCTGCACCGCGAGCGTATTATCCAACACGGCGATCTGTCCTTGCTCCTGGGAGAAGAGCATCGGTTTCAGCGAGTAGAACGCGTCGAGGTTGTTGATGCGTCCGAAGGTCTTCACGCTGTTGCGAAGCCACGATGCACCTTTTGAATTGTAGAGTTCGAGGACGTCGCCGCGCAAGACGTACACGTTGCCCATCTCGTCGGTCGTGAAGGCATCACATGCACCCTCGATCACCTGGCGTGTTTGCGCATGCACGCTGATGAGCATGAGCAGGGTGGTGAGGAGAGCGGGTATGCGCAGGCGCATCATGCGGTCACTGGCGCGAGCAGGCTTTCTAGGATGCCTCTTTCGTTGCTTAAACGGGGCACCTTGTTCTGGCCACCGAGCTTGCCGCGTTGTTTCATCCACGCATAGAACGTGCCGGGCTGCAGTACGTGCACCAAGGGTGGTCGTAGGGCCATGTCGCCACGGCGTTTCGCGTCGTAGTCGGAGTTGATGCTGCGCATGGTGTTGTCCAATGTGAGCACGAAGCGAGCGATGTCATCCGGAGCCTGGCCGAACTCGATCGCCCATTCATGTCCACCGCGCGCGGTGTTATCCATATAGATGGGTGCGGCGGTGTATTCGTTCACCACGGCACCCGTTGCCGCGCAGGCAGCTTCGATCCCGCGATCGGCGTTCTCCACGATCAGTTCCTCGCCGAACGCGTTGATGAAACTGCGTGTTCGTCCGCTGACCTGGATGCGGTAGGGCTTCACGCTGGTGAAACGCACGGTATCGCCTGGCATGTAGCGCCACAGACCGCCGTTGGTGCTGATGATGATCGCGTACGGCACATCCTTCTCCACCTCGTGGATCAGGAGCGTGCGCGGTCTCTCCTTGCCAAGTTCATCGAGCGGCATGAATTCGTAGAAGATGCCATAGTCCAGCATCAACAGCATGTCATCGGCACCGTGTCGGTCCTGGATGGCGAACGAACCTTCGGAGGCGTTGTAACTCTCCAAGTAGTTCATGGTCGGCGAGGGGATCAGCGCCTCGAACTGCGCGCGATACGGCCTGAAGCTGACACCGCCGTGCATGAACAGTTCCAGGTTGGGCCATACTTCAAGGATGTTCTTCTTTCCGGAGATCTCCAGGATACGTTTCAGCAGGATCAAGGTCCAGGAAGGAACACCGGCGATGCACCGAACATCCTCACGCATGGTCTCGCGGGCCATGCGTTCGATCTTCTCCTCCCAGTTCTCCATAAGGGCGGTTTCGATCACCGGTGTGCGGCGCACTTCCACCCACATGGGCAGGTTGCGGATGATGATGGCGCTGAGGTCACCACTGTAGGCATCGGCACGGAACTGTTCGATGTTGCTGCTACCACCGACCACCAGGCTCATGCCTTGGTACAGCTTGCTTTCTGGGAACTGCTGGTAGTGCAGGGCGATCAGGTCCTTGCCACCTTGGTAGTGGCAGTTCTCCAAGGCCTCCCGGCTCACGGGGATGAACTTGCTGCGATCCCCCGTGGTTCCGCTGCTCTTGGCGAACCAGCGCACGTCGGTAGGCCAGAGCAGGTTCTGCTCGCCCTTGCGAAGACGCTGCACGAAGGGCTTCACATCTTCATAGTCCTGCAGCGGCACACGTGCCCGGAACTCGTCCGGATGGGTGATCCGGCTGTATTCGTACTTACGGCCCCACTCGGTGTATTGCGCAGCTTGCACCAGGTAGTGGAACACCTCCAGCTGGGCCATGCGCGGATTCTCCCGGAACAGATCGATCTGTTGCAGGCGCTTCTTGGTGAGGAAGGAGACGAGTGCGTTCACGAGCGGCGAAGATGGAGAGGTTGCAAGGTATCTTCAGCCCAAAAGATACGCATCCCGCAAATGAACGATGGTTCCCCACTGCGCAAGATGCTCGCCGGCTTCAACGGCGAGGTGTCCTATGCACTAGCCATGAGTGAGGGCCCGCTTGAGCTTGCGCCGTACATCGGCCAGCACATGACCATGCGTGCCACAGGTGTGCTCAGCTGTGTAAGCTGCGGCCGTCGGGTGAAGAAACTCTTCCAGCAAGGGTTCTGTTATCCCTGTTTCACGAGCGCCCCGGAAGCGGCCGAGTGCATCATACGGCCAGAGCTTTGCCGGGCGCATTTGGGCGAAGGGCGAGACCCCGAGTGGGAGCGTGACCACCACTGTACCGAGCATGTGGTGTATCTCAGCTACACCGGTGGTATCAAGGTGGGTGTCACGCGCAGCACGCAGGTGCCCGTGCGTTGGATCGATCAAGGCGCTGTGGGTGCGCTCATCATCGCGCGGGTGCCGTATCGCCAGCTCGCAGGTCTCATCGAGGTGGACCTGAAACGCCTGTTCGCTGACAAGACCCAATGGCGTGCGATGCTCAAGCTCGTTCCGCCGGACCACGATGCCTTGTTCGAGGCTCGTACGCAGGCCCGGAATGCCCTGCGGGAAGATCTTCAGCAATACCTGCTCCTCGAAGATCGACCCTGGGATATCAACTACCGCGTATTGGCCTATCCGCCCAAGGTGGTCAGCGTTTCTTTGGAGAAGACCCCGGTGGTCACCGGGAGGCTGCTGGGCATCAAGGGGCAATACCTCATTTTCGAGGATGGTCGGGTGCTCAACATTCGCAGTCACAGCGGGTTCCATGTTGTTATGGATCCCTTGTAACCAACCTTGTAACCTTCCTATCAGGCCCGCCGTTACACAGGCAGGTTTTGGTTAGTGAACTGATCGTTAGGGCAAGCGAAGGGCCGCAGAAATGCGGCCCTTCGTGGTTTTGATAGGTTCCGGTCCGCCTAGCGGATCACCAGATCGTAAGGCATGCGCGCCTGTATACCGAACTGCTCCTTCGCCTTGCGCACAGCTTTGTACTGGTTCAGCAGTTCCAAATCCTCGCCCAGCCATTCGGTGGCCACCCACGCACGTGCTTGTCCGTTCAGGTCGGCCATGATCTGTTGGAAGAGGTCTTTCTGCTCGGGAAGCTCCACGCGCTTGTAATCACTGAGTTTGGCGAGTTTGGCCGCTTCCGTAACAGCGTCTTCCAAACCACCGAGTTCATCGACCAGGCCGATCCGTTTCGCGTCAACCCCGGTCCACACGCGTCCTTGGCCGATGCTATCCACCTGTGCCATGGTCATCTTGCGACCTTCCGCCACGCGCTCCTTGAAGCCTTCGTAGAACTCATCCACGTAGCCCTGGATGATCTTCTTTTCGCGCTCGCTCAGTGGGCGACTGGTGGTCATCATGTCGGCCAGTTCATGGGTCTTCTCACCGTCGAAGGTGATCCCGAGTTTGTTCTTGAAGAAGCCCTGAAGGTTGGGTATGATACCGAACACGCCGATGGAACCGGTGATGGTCGTGGGTTCGGCGAAGATCTTGGTCGCTGGTGCGCTGATGTAGTAGCCCCCCGATGCCGCCACATCGCCCATGCTCACCACAACGGGTTTCACCTTCTTGGCCAGTTCCACTTCGCGCCAGATGACGTCGCTGGCCAGACCACTACCGCCGGGGCTGTTCACGCGGAACACGATGGCTTTGATCGAACTGTCCTCGCGCGCTTCGCGGATGGCTTCGCTCAGGCTGGTGCTGCCGATGGTGCCCTCCTCGCTCTCACCGGTGGAAATGCCCCCTTCCGCGTAGATGACCGCGAGTTTTTCCGTGCCCGTACCCTTTCCATGATCCGGGGTGAACGAACGAGCGTAGGTGCCGAGCGCGGTCAGTTCCAATTCATCGCCTGCCGGTATGCTCATGCGTTCCCGCAGGATATCCAGTACTTCATCACGGAACTTCAGGCCATCCACCATGCCGAGGTCCAGCGCGGCTTTGCCATTGCGCACCAGAAGGCTGTCAGCGATCACGTTCAGGCGGGCCTTGTCCATTTTGCGGCTTTCCGAAACAGCAGTGATGTGGTCTTCCCACAGACCGTCCAGGATCGCGCGGTTCTGCGCTCGGTTGGCATCGCTCATGTGGTCTTCCGTGAACACTTCACCGAAGCTCTTGAACTTGTTGTTGCTGCCACGGATGAACTGCACGTCCACATCCAGTTTTTCGAAGAGGCCTTTGTAGAACATGTACTCGCTGCGCAGGCCATGGTATTGCAGATCACCTTTCGGTTGCAGGTAGATGGCGTCCGCGGCGGTGGCGAGGTAGTACGTGCCTTGGGTATACGTGTCGCTGAACGCAACGATGGGTTTGCCACTTTCCTTTTTGAAGTCGATCAGCTTTTCACGGATCTCCTTCAAGGTAGCGAAACCGCTTTGCAGTTCGGTCAGATCCAGGAAAATGCCTTCGATGTGATCATCGGTCTTGGCATGATCCAAGGTGGCGAGCAGGGTGTTCAAGCCAATGCGGTTGGCATCGCGGAAGGGGCCGAAGTTCAGTGTGAACTGGTCTTTGGCACCACGGTCCACGATCTCCTGGTCCAGTTGCAGGTGGAGAATGCTGCCATCCTTCACGGTGGTGGGTTTGCCTGCGGTGGAGAAGCTGCCGCCGAGTGCTGCCAGTGAGCCGATGAGGATGAAGATGAGCACGATCCCGATAAGGAAGGTGCCGAGCATGGAGGCGAACACGAACTTGAGGAACTGACGCATGGGGGTGTTGTTTGCAAGGGCGAAACTAGGATCGGGCCTCACCGGTCGCCGAACCGATACACGAGCGGCCCGGTGCATGGATGGGAGGGTACGGCGGATAGATTTGTCCCATGCCGGCGAGCGAGTTCGTGTTGTTGTTGGGAGGTGACCTGGGCGACCCCGTGGAGCAGTTGGCCCTTGCTGAGATCGCGATAGCGGCCCGCGTGGGTAGCGTTCAAGCTCGCAGTCGCGATCATTGGACGGCCGCATGGGGCTTCACCTCCGGAACGTTGTTCCTCAACCGCGCCTTACTCGTGCGCACTCAGTTGGAGCCGCATAGCGTCATGGACGCGTGCCTCGCCATCGAGCGCTCCATGGGTCGTGTCCGCAGCGAAAGCCAGGGCATGGCCTCAAGGCCCATCGATATCGATATCCTGGCCATCGGAGACCGCGTGATCATGGACGATACGCTCACCGTTCCGCACCCTCGTCTGCACCTGCGCCGTTTCGCGCTGGCGCCTTTGTGCGACATTCTTCCACGGTGGCGCCATCCGATATTGGACCGCGAGGCGCTCGACTTGCTCAACGCTCTTCCGCCGCAGTGATGCCGTTCCATTCGTACATCGCCGTGGAAGGCTTGATCGGCGCGGGTAAGACCACCCTGGCGAAACGGCTCGCTGCGCAATGGAACGGACGTCTGGTGCTGGAGGAGTTCGATGAGAACCCCTTCCTGCCGAAATTCTACGAAGAGCCCGAGCGCTATGGTTTTTCGGTGGAGCTGTCCTTCCTGGCGCAACGCTATCACCAACTCAAACGCACCACCGAGCAGGATCTGTTCAGTACCTGCACCGTGGCGGATTATTCCATTGGCAAATCGGTGGTCTTCGCGAACGTTACGCTGCAGGCTGACGAGTACGCTCTCTTCCGCGACCTCTACCAGATCATGTATGCCGATCTTCCGCGTCCTGAGGTGATCGTTTACTTGCACTTGGACATGATGCGTGTCAAGGAACGGATCCGCTCAAGAGCCAGGAGTTATGAACAATCTATCCCCATCGAGTACCTTCAAAAGTTGCAGGAGCGGTACTTGGATCACCTTCAAAAGTTACCGGATGATAGGGTCTTGGTCGTCGATCTCCAAGGGCACGACCTGCTGAACGATGCGCTGGTCTACGGAAAGCTGGTCGAGGTGCTTGCTGCCGAGATCCCGAAAGGCTACCGGGTGATCACGTTGTGATGCACGACTCCTTGTGGAGAAGTGCCCCTATTGTTGGGAAGCTGCCACGCGGACAGGTGGTTATGTTTGCCGCCGAAATCACGAACCAAGCAGCGAATTCATGGAAAAGCGGCAATTGAAGGCACTCTCCCTGGTGTCCGTCGGCCTCATCGCATTGAGCGGATGCGGTGGCATCGGCAAGATGAACAAGTATGTGGAGAACATCAAGTACACGGTGGATCCCAACCCGCTCATCGTACAGGGCGATTCCGTGGCCGTGGCCATCAACGGCAACTTCCCCGGCAAATACTTCTACAAAAAGGCTCAGGTGGAGTTGACCCCCACGCTCACCTATACCGGTGGCGAAACGCCTTACAAGACCGCCTATTTCCAGGGGGAGAAGGCCGTGGGCAATAACACGGTGATCCCTTACGAGACCGGAAAGGCCTTCACCTACAGCAACAAGGTGGCTTACACGCCTGCCATGGCTGAAAGCCAGCTCATGGTGAAGATCCTTGGTAAACAGGGGAAGGACGGCAAGAAGCAGCTTGAATTCACTCCGGTGAAGCTGGCTGACGGTGTGATCACCACGCCATATCTGATGTTGAACGATGACAAAGTGCTTCTGGCGAAGGACGCCTTCGTGCGCATCACCGATCACAGTCAGGATGCGGTCATCAACTACCTGGTGAACGCCAGCAACGTGCGCCCCGGCGAGCTGAAGGATGCCGACATCAAGGCAATGGCCGACTTCATCAAGACGATGAAGACCAACCCGAACATCGTGGCCAAGAACGTGAGCGTCGATGCCTGGGCCAGTCCCGAAGGAGAACTCAGCAAGAACGAGAACCTGGCCGACGACCGTGCCAAGAGCGCAAAGACCTGGGCCAAAGGCGAGCTGGTCCGCGCGAAGAACGATAGCGCGAAAGCCGATGCCTTCTACACCTTGACCCCTCGTGGTGAGGATTGGGAAGGTTTCAAGCGCGCCATGCAGGCGAGCAGCACCGTGCCTGATAAGGAACTGGTACTGCGTGTATTGGAGATGTACCCCGACCTCACCAAACGTGAGGAGGAGATCAAGAACATGGCGGCCACGTACAAGGAGATCGCCGACGAGATCCTGCCCCAACTGCGTCGCAGCGAGGTGAAATTGAACTACCAGCGCATCGGCAAGACGGACGCTCAGCTCACGGAGATGAGCCGCACCATGCCGGATAGCCTCAACGTGGAAGAGTTGCTCTTCGCGGCCACGCTGACCACGGACCTGAACGAGCAACTGCGGATCTACAAGGAGGCCGAGCGCGTTCACCCCACCGACCACCGCGCTGCGAACAACGTAGGCTACATCTACATGCTCCAGAACAAGTTGGATGAAGCAGCGGCCCAGTTCACCAAAGCCAACGGGATCAGCGATAACCCCATCAGCACCAATAACCTGGGCGTGGTGGCCCGTTTGAAAGGCGACCGTAAGAAGGCCAGCGAACTCTACGCCAAGGCCAATGCCGCTGGTCCGGAGGTGAAGTACAACCAAGGCCTCATCGATATCCAGAACGGTAACTACAGCGGCGCCAGCAGCAACTTCGGCAGCACGAAGAGCGTGAACGCCGCACTGGCCAAGCTGCTCGGTGGTGACGCGGCAGGTGCGCAGAGCATCCTGGATGGCGCTACGGATAAGGACACTGCTACCGGCCACTATCTGGCCGCCATCATCGCTGCCCGCGCCAACAACTGCGCTGGTGCCGCTACCAGCCTGGGCCTCGCTATCCAGAAGGACGGTGGCCTGCGTGCGAAAGCACTGAAGGACCTCGAGTTCCGCAATTGCAAAGGCAGCCTCGGTCTCTGATCTTCGATCCCGGATCTTAGAGAAGCCCTCGCGCAAGCGAGGGCTTCTTCATTCGGGGCATAAGGCGAGGCAGCAGAGGATATCTGCTAGCGCTCTTTGCGGACTATCGCGTGACCGAGCAGTACCGTGGATCCCAGAATTCCCGGAGTCGTCCGGAGGATCAGTTCGAATGCCTGGATGTCGCGCTTTTATGCGAGTTCTGGCATGTATCCGACACGAAGAAGTTCCGGTTCTCCATTCCGGACGAAGCTGACGCTCGGTCTCCTGCTGCCCATGGAAGCCGACAGAATGGGATGGTGTTCGATCCGAGCGGCCCCTGGGTCCATCTCGGAGCGCGTAAGTAGGTCGGCCATGGTCCGTGCGGCCAAGCCGAAGCTCGTGTAGCTGAAAAGGAGCCCTTGAACGCACATGAACCCGGCCATGATGATCCGCCATGTCAAGGTCTTCATGTAGGCTTTCCCGAAGTTCGGCCGATCATTACTGGAGGTGAGAGTTGGGGTGGGCCCCCCGGGGCCAACCCCCAACAGGGCGGCCCAAAGGCTCCAATAAAACCAACCTTC
>JAEUTA010000023.1 GCA_016788205.1 Flavobacteriales bacterium
TACCGAGTGGATGTACGACTACAACCATCTTCGTCCTCACAAAGCACTCGGATACCGGCCGCCAGTGCTCATCCAACCCTGATCCCAAAATGCCCTTGGAGCCTCTAGTTATGATCGGCCCGAAATCAGGGGAAGCTTACATTCAGCACCGGTGAGATGTAGCTTGATCTCCAAGGCCTAGGTTCAGTGCTGAAAGGAAGCACTCGCGGCTACGTGGCTGCAGGGTCCCGAGGCGGAGACCCTGCAGAGGTTTAAAGTGAGGAAGTGCATAGCTCTTTGATGTGCCGTCTAGTTTATGCGGATGTAGAAGTAAACTGTCACGTTTCTTGGCCTCGTGTCCCCCGTTGCACCACTGTTCCCTTGGGTAGAAAACACTGAACTCGCATTATTCGGTGCGCACGCAAGGCCAACGCTCGTCCCTGGTGTGTTGTTTGTTAGATAACCATGCGTATGATTGCCTACTCCATCGTCTTGGAACTGGCCTGCGCTCTGGCCCTCTGGATTCTTGCGATTGTCGGATAAAGGAGCAAGACTTGGACTGGGAACTCCATAGTCATTAATACCCCTCAAGAATTGTCCACGTAGATCCGGCACATTCCCACCTGAATATTTCCCGTACATGCTCGACCCGACCGCGCGACCATCACAAGGAACCCAGGGGATGACCGAAAGATCCATCGCCGCGGTCATTGATTCAAAACCATTGGCAGCCATGAACTCATTGTAGGGAAGCACTGAGCTTACGATACTTCCTATCGGTGTTGCATTCCGATCCACAACAGGCACTCCGGGAATTTGAAGCGCGGGAACAGACATTTGCTCACGAACGTTGATCACCAATGATGCGGGCACTCTTGAGTCTACGCGCTTAAAGTACTGTGAGAAGCCTCTGCCATCGGCAAGAACTAATCCATCAACAAAGAGATTCGTACCTACCGGAATCATACCGGTATAGAGTGCGGGACCTTTCAGGGTAACACTTCCACCAGCAGGTTTTGAGTCATACTGCACCTGAATGAAAAAGATGCCAGCCATATCTCCTCCTGTTAGGTAGCTGACTCCAATTTGCTGCTGCTTGCAAACCTCCAAACACGCCTTATATGCACTTAGCATATTATCGCTAAATCGGTCGCTCACTATATCTTTAAACTGATAGTCAGTGAGATACTGTTGGTTGATGGCCATTAGTTGCATTTGATAGAATCGGTCTTCGCTTCTTGCACTATTTGCATTCAAATGATTCGAACCGCTAACTGGTAGTGCCTCAACAAAACCAGAGGCTTTATTGGACCAAGAGAAATTCTTGTTTCTCTTCATCTGCCTTTGTTCCTGTTCACTACTGACCATATATCGATATAGCCATTCACGCATATCAGAGATTTCAAAAGCTGTATAGTGATCCATAAGATCTCTATCAACACTACATGTACAACCAGTAGTTTGTGCTTGCAAAATGCTCGATGCAACGAACGCCGCGGATGCTAGGATAGAACGTATCATTTCTGTCTGAATTGGAACGTGAGTTTAGTGAAGAAAAATGTGACCTCCACCATCCTTGCCATATTCTCTGGACCCACGTAAGGTGTCCTCCCAAACTACCTAGCCCTCCGCAGCGCTCTAAGCCGGAGCAGGGTATCTTCCCAAGCCTCCGCAGCGCTCTATCCGCGCTCGCGAGGCTTTTGCGAAACGATGGCGGACGACCGTACGGCCTTAGCACCGTGAGATGCACCTTGGTTTCCAAGGCCCAAGTTCAGTGCTGAAAGGAAGAACTCGCGGCTACGTGGCTACAGGGTACCGAGGCGGAGCCTGCCGCGCTTTAAAAGCCCTCGGGACAGTCGTCGATCCCCTCACCGCCCGGTCTTCAACCGCGACAGCCGCTCCGCCCTGGTACTGAGCGGTGGACCTTTCGGCAGTTTGCCTGGTGTGCGCACGTCCTTTGGCTCAAAGAGGAAGAGCCCAGGGACGGTTTCATCCCAGCAGATGACGATCTCGCTGGGTAGCTTGGGGTCCACCAATAAGAGCTTGATCTCAAGGCGCATGAAGCCCAAGAGGAGGGGTACCACGGAGATCAACTGCAAGTGTTCCGGGCTATCCCGGTAGGTGGCCTCGGCCTCGAACGGATCCACCGAGGTGAATGCCATGTGCCCCAGTATGGATTCACCTTCCCACATGAGCGGAACCATGCTGCCCGACTCCCGGTCATGCGGCAGGTAGAGCCTGGCTTTTCCGGTGGCGAATTCGTGGATCACGGCATTCGCACGGTCCGGTGTAGGCTGTTCCTTATACGCCACTATCAAGGCGATCAGCACCTTGTTCTCTTCTGGTGTATGCTGGTCCATGGGCATCATCGAAAGTAGCGTTCCCGTTCTACGAAGATGGTAATGCGCGCTGCATTTGCGCTTCAGTTGGTACGCGGGATCCGACCCGGACAGGGCACCGAACACAGTTCTGAGCCGTCCATCCGCGCATTTGGCGGATGACCCTGCGCGCCTCTTGAAGCACCTTTGAGGCAGGGTGCCTTCGTTCCTCAGGAGACCCTTCGGCGGTTTGAAACGTTTGTTGCCTAACCCAACACAGCCTCACATATCTTCGACGATAGTCAACAGACGGTATCCTGGGTAAGATTCATACTGAAGAAGTTTGAGCATGAGCACTGAAGCATGGGGCGTAATTAGTGGTGTTGTGTTTGGCATAGTTGGATGGTGGGCAGGTAGACACGAACGCCGGGTAGCCCGCGAGAATTTTGAGTTGAGCGCAGCCCAAGCAGCAAGCCAATGGCTCAGTGATATCAGAGTATGGGCGGCTGAAGCGGTTGACGTCCTTTCAGAGGCTCAGTACCGTTCATCGGATACATTAAGCGAAGAGGTCTTGCGCACGTGTAAGCATCGATTATCAGCACTAGTTGACAGGGGGAGATTCTTCCTCCCAAACCGACGTTACCCCGGATTTCCGCAGCTAGATAAACACGAGGCCTATCGCGGTTCTAGACATGCCGCGCTGGACCCCCTCGTAGCTGCGATCAACGTCCTCGACGGGACCATTGGATCACACAAAGACACTTCTAGTGCGCTTGAAGCTATGCGTCGTGAGTTTGTTTCCCGAATTCAGAGCATCCTTTCTCCAGAAGCTGTGAATCAGCAAGTCGTTGAACTCGTTGCAAAATCGAGGAATCAGAAATTGACTGATGAAACGCTAGGGGGATTGATTACGAAACACCACGCCCCCGGTGCTGATCGACTACTAAATCCGACGGCTAAGTAGCCACCGCTAGCGAGGTTAGACCCGCGCAGGGTGTCCTCCAAACCGCCCTCCACTGACATGAGCAAAAAGGTTTTCATCAGCTATTCGAACGACGATAAGAACAAGATGCGCTCTCTTGAGAAGAGACTTAAGAGCGGCGGGGTCCTGACTCCGATCATCATTGCCGATGATCGCAAACCCTCGGTGTTACTCAGCGATAAGGTGAAGCGAGGGATCGAAGAATGCGACTACTTCGTTCCGATACTAACAAAGCGTAGCATTATCAATCAATGGGTCAATCAAGAGATCGGTTACGCCACGGCTCTTAAGCGATCTATCGTCCCGCTCGTTGAGGCTCAGATCATCAATAAGCTGAAGGGCTTCATTCACAAGCAAACGGACCTGCCTTTTCAGTTTAAGTCGAACACAAAGAGTGCTCATTCAGAAGCTTCGATCTTCTCGAAACGAGCGAAGGTCCTTGCCAATCACCTATTGCTGGAAAATGAAATACTACCTGAAGAGGTAAGTGCTGAGAACTTCTTTCCAGGCATTTGGGAGTGTGAGTACACTCTCAATGGCAAGAAAGGAATTGACCCTAGGGTAGAGATCAAGAATGGGAACGACTACTACAGCAATGGCAAACTATATTTCAAAGTGGACGACCTGAGGATCGACCTGAAAAAGGGTGGAATGTCCTTCACGAAGTGCGACCCAAAGGATGGTAGCCGCATAGCACATAACGTGCTGCGCATCGTCAAGCTGAACGAACGATACGAGGGTCTGGAGAATGGCCAGACTCCCATCGCCTACTATCGTATTGACTAGACCCACGCAGTCTGACCTCCCCAACCACCGCACCGCTCTCTCCGCGCTCGCGAGGCTTTTGCGAAGCGATGGCGGACGACCCTGCGGCCTGTTCCAGTAATTTCCAACAGCACCCCCGAACGTCAAAAACCCCCAGGAGATCCCGGGGGTCTTGACAGAGAAGAGGATGTTACACCGCTGTCCGTGCGGGCATCATGCGGCGCGGCCACCTACCACATCACTGGCTGGTCCTTCGCCGATACGGCCAAGGGCAGTGACGCGGAAAGAATAGAACTGGCCGGGCACGAGGTCCGCGATGCGGGCTTTCGTGCGGCTGCACACCATGGTCATGGTCCACTTGGTGGGGTCCGAAGCATCGCCCGCGTTGATGTACACCTGGTACATGCGGGCATCCTCCACACCTTTCCAAGTGAGGTCCACGCTGCCCTCGAAGGCGCTTGCGCGCACCTCGAGCTTGCTGGGTGGAGCCAGGGATGTGGAAGGCTCCGGCTTTTTAGCCAGATCGAAACCGCTGCTAACGGCTTTGTCCACATCGCCCCCGGCCACGTTATTGACATAACGGGCCAGGTTCACCAACATAATGCGCAGTTCGGTCGCAAGCGCGTTGCGCACAGCGATGTCGGCTGTGGCGCGGCTTTCGGCCTGTGCCACGGCTTTCACCAGTGCTTCACGTTTTGCGGTGACGGCGATGATCGTCGGGTTCGGGGTGGTGAAGTTGACGTTGGCCGTCATCTTGCCCTCCACGAATTCCGACTTGGCGATGAGCCCATCGGCGTTGAGGCCTGTGGTTCCTGCTTTGATCAGTTTCATCATTGTTCGTTTTGGTTGTTCCGTCCGGCTTCGAGTGCTTCTGGTTGTCTCCGGCCTCGGCGCATCCGTTGGGGATCCCGCTGGCCGAGGGTTTGAACGCCGATTCCCGTTGCCCCATTTGCGAAAAGCGCTCCTCATTTGTTGAAAACCCTGCCGAAGTGCCTACTGACAAGGGTTCCAGAGGGTGCACGCATTCGTGCTTTTAACACTTCCGGGGCCTGAACAGCGGACATCTGCGGCGTAAAAAAGGGCACCATCCCCGTGTTCTCCGTTCTGTTGCGCATGAACGTGCCGTTCACGCGTATGGTTTCATTCGGTGTGCGCGTAGTTGCCGCATGCATGCGCGTGTAAGTGGCGACTACGCCCGTGAACACCGCATGTGCGCGCGTGTTCGCCGGCATCTTGCGCATGCACGCCGCATGCGTGCGCGTAACTGCGGCAGGTAGGCGCATGACCGCCGCACCCATGCCCGCAACGGCGACGAACAGGCCGCGAACAGCCGCGAACACGCCGGTGAACGCACACGGTACACCGCTCGTGAACCGCAACCTGTTGAAACAGCAAGAGCCCCATTGGCAAGAACACGGATACCGCTGCGTTGCAGCCGGTGTGTTGCACGAACGCGCCGGGGATTCGCCGGTGTGGTAGCGGATCGCCGGGAACGGTATCCCTGCGGCTTGCACCCACCGGTGCACCTCTTGCGCGGCAAAACCCACCACCATGGGACCAGCCGCCTTGGGCCTTGAACTGCCCTGCCACAAACTGCCACCGCACCATGGACTGCTGATGGCCCTGTACGAAGGGCAGGTACTGGGCTGCTACGCGCAACGCACCGGCCGCCTGCTGCCACCGCGGCACCTGGGGCGGGACCTGATCGCCCTGCTGGCGCAGTGCGAAAAGCGCTTGCGCACGCACATCAAGGCCTTGCCCAACGGCCACGCTGCGCACGCCCGGCAACTGGTGGAGGCCCATGTGAACTGGGAGAAGGAGGTGCGCGCCAACTACCTCACCGGCCACTACCTGCGCGTGGCCCAGAGCGAATGTTTCGCCTGCTGGGAAGTGCCGGAGGTGGTGCGCCGCCAGCTGGCCCGCCAGCAAGCCCCGGGCTGGACAGGCGACATCCTCACCATCGCCCTGGTGCTCCCCGTTACCCCCTGCCTGCGCCTGCTGGACAAGGTGAGCGCCTACCACCACGCCCCCGGCCGCAATGCCACAGGCCATTGGGTGCAAATGGCCGATGCCCACGTGCAAGCCTGCCTGTGCGCCGGATGTTTGGTGGTGGTGGTGGAGTAAGGTGTAGGCGGAGCCACTAGACCGGCGCAGGGTGTCCCTCCCCAACCTCCCCAGCGCTCTCTACGCTCACGCGGCTGTTGCGAAGCCAAGGTGGATGACGATGCGACAGACTCGAACAAGGGTCACGAGCCGATGCGCACAGCTGAGGAAGGGTCCCTTCGTACCTCAGGAGACCGTGCGGCGGTTTAGAGCGGGAGCGGCTTCTGAGTAGACAGCCCAATAGCGCAGTGATGTTTTCAACAATCCTTGGAACAGGGCGTCCGTTAAGATAGCTTCAAACCGCTTCTAACTGTGAGCCTTACACGGGTACATAGGGTCTTGTGCGCTGTTGCCGTATGCTGTGTCGGGCATTCCATAAGCGGCCAATCACGTTGGCAGCAGTTGGGCAGCGGTTTAGCGTCAGGGGGCGCCCAGTGCTTTCTAGAGGACGTGGAGAACGATGTTCTTTACCTCGGCGGCTCAATGACTCTGGCAGGTGACGGAACGATCATCTCTGGCATCGCGAAATTCGATGGTGCGCATCTTGCACCTCTTGGCTGCGCTTTCAATTGGGATTGCACCCCTCCCGTAACGCCGAGTGGTTTGGGCAACAGTGGTATCGTGACTTTGACCTTCTGGAATGGCAGTCTATATGCAGGAGGTTATTTCTACTCCATAGACGGCGAGGCTGCCTACAACATAGCCCGATGGGACGGTACTGCATGGCACAACCTAGGTACCGGGCTTAATGCCAGTGTAACACGCATTCACGGTTATCCAGATGGATTGTATGTGACGGGGCTATTCGATCAAGCCGGGGACGTTACCGCCCATGGCGTAGCGCGGTGGGATGGATCTGAATGGCATGACGTATTCGACGTGCCCCTGTTCAGTTCATCGGACATCAACCGGATCAACGACGTGGCTTGGTACAATGGTGAACTCTACATCGCCGGTAAATTCTATGGGCAGGATGGCATGGAGAATATCGCGCGCTACGATGGCAGCATGTGGCGCCCGGTAGGTCAAGGCATACAAGGGAGCTACTCCGCCGTTAACCTGCTGGAGGTGCATGATGGGTTGCTTTATGTGGCCGGTGGCTTCGCACGGTCCGGCCCGTTCGGCCCGCCGGACAACCCCGGCTGCGGCATCGTTACCTGGGATGGTGCGCAATGGGGCACCTTGGGCGAAGGCACCAACGGATCACCCAACCCCACGATCTACCGCATGGACTGGATACGCGACACGCTGTATGTTACCGGCCGCTTCAACACCATCGGCGGTGTGCCCAGTGGCCGCGTGGCGAAATGGGACGGTACACGCTGGTGCAGCCTGGTGCCGCCGGAGTATTTCTACCCGGACATCGTGGCGCTCGGCTCCTTCCGCGATACGCTCATCGTAGGTGGTTCTTTCACCGTGGCCGGACCGGATAGCATAGACCGCATCGCACAATGGGTAAGCGGTGCCTACACCAGCGCTTGCGGAACCAGCGTGGGGCTGCACGAGCAGGCTGCTGGAGATGCGTTCTCCGTCTACGTGGATCCTGCTTGCTCAGAGCTCTTGCTACAAGGCGTCCATCCACAAGCGGTGCCTCAAGTCTCGATCCACGATGCCACCGGCCGACTGCTGCGCTACGAGCTCCTTGGTAGTAGTAGAAGAATGGCGATCTCCGATCTGGCGAGCGGCTGTTACGTGGTACACATCCGCGAAGTAGGTGCGGTCCGTTTCGTGGTCCGCCGTTGAACGCGTGCGCGACCACGTGTTGGTCATTAGACCCGCGCAGGTTTCTAGACCCGCGCAGGGTGTCCTCCAAAACATCCGCAGCGGTCTGTCCCCGCTCGCGAGGCTTTTGCGAAGTGATGGCGGGCGCCCCTGCGGCCTCCAGCCCCTGCGGGATGTTCCTTGGTCCACCAAGGACGACGACCAACCTTGAAAGCGGAACCCTCCGCTACGTGGCTACAAGGTCCCGAGGCGGAGGCCCTGCAGGGGTTCAAATTTCACCTCCCCTGTTGCGGTGGAACCATCCTGCGCACTACTTACATTACCGTCATTGGTTTGATCAATTACACGTCAAGCAATGAACGGTATACACAAGCGGGTTTGGGAGGGATTGAACAACCGAGCGTACCACCTTGGGGATAAGGTGGTCTATTGCGGTGTGCAGTGTCGCGTTCTGGCGCGCTACTATCGCCAGAAGAACGAGGCGATACTTTATGATCTGCGGGAGTTACACGGTGGGCAGGTGTACCACCGAAAGGTGGACCACAAGGAGGTTGTGGCGTGGAGAGGGTAGTTCGCATCCAGACCTGCATCAGGTGTCCCCCACCGCTGGTGCGGATGCGTGATCGGTGCTTACGCTAGCTAGCGTCGCAGCAGCTACTGAACTTCACATCATCATCCGGGCGAGGATGTTCTTCGCGCGCAGGGTCCCCGAAGACGATTTGACCCGCGCACGGTGTCCTCCCGAACCTCCGCAGTGATCTGTCCGCGCTCGCGAGGCTTTTGCGAAGCGATGGCGGGCGCCCCTGCGGCATGTTCTGCCTTCACTAGTGCATAAGCCGGTTCCTCTTCAAGAGACCCTGCCTAGGTTTGAAAGCACGGAGTTCCAGCGTAGAGAGGTACTCGCGGCTACGTGACTGCAGGGACTCGAGGTGGATACCACGGAGACCCATCAGAAGTTGAAGAAATAGACTTGAGATCATGAACCACATCCCTACCGAGGAAGAGATCGAGGAGATGCTTCGTCGGAATCAATCACCGATTCCTATGATTTCCTATGACCTACCCGAGGGATACATCCTCGTTCGCGCCCGATATCACGATAGCACGTATCTCCCAGAGTTCGTTAAGGACATCTACTATCCGCCCGAACCGAAGAAGATCAATCTTGGCAGAGCCAACAACTGGGGTCAACAGGTGTTTTACGGAATGCTCGCAACTGGTGGAATAGGTCCACGCCTTGCCGCATGTCAGGAGGTCGGGGATGAACATCATTGGCCTCCAACGTTCACCGTAAGTCGCTGGAGGGTGAAGAAGACTCTTCCGGACGTTGCAAGCGTCATCATGCACGAGAGCCAGACGAAGGGAAACGCCTTCGCCCATCTAACCTACGTCCGAAACTTCCAATATCTGTCTGAGCTGCCAACCTCAATCATTGCGAAGTCGAAGGCTCATCTTGAGTACATCGGACAACAGTTCGCCCGCAAAATCACGGATTGCCGGTATGAACTGACGGTCCGCTTCGCGAATTACCTGTTCGATAACGGAATGAATGCCATCATCTATCCGTCTGTTTCCAAGGATTACGATTCGATCTGCATAGCACTGCCTGCGGACGTAGCAGATGAGTATCTCGAACCAGTGGGCGGCGGGCTAACACAGATCCATCGGACGGCTCCTGACCTCGCGGATGAATGTTGCTATCAGACCTTCACAGTCAAGGGCGAGCGATTGATTTGGTCTCCATACGATGATCAGGGGCCAGAACGACATCCCTTCGACGAGAATTCTATCATCCCTCACCGGCTAAACCCTTGTAAGGCTCTTCGCGAACAACTGGGGATTCAACTCTAGATCCGTGCAGGGTATCCTCCCAAACCTCCACAGCGGTCTTTCCGCGCACCCGGCCTTGAGCCGGAGTGGCGGACGCCCCTGCGGCTAAGCGCTCCTTGTCCACCATTAACGAGACTTAACGCTACCCGGTCCAACCCTGGCACGCGGTTCCTTCGTCCAAGGGAGCAACGGAATTCACCCAACCCCATGCTCGCTACTTTCGCCGCCATGCTCAGGAGTACTTGTATCGCCGCGTTGCTCTCCCTCGTTCTTCCGGCCATGGCACAAGCCCAGGATGCGCCCAAGCGGGAGATCGAAGCCACCATCACCGGCACCGGCAAGGACACCCTCTACCTGGCCAACTACTACGGCAGCAAGCTCTACTATGCCGACACCGCCATCGCCGATGCCAAGGGCAAGGCCGTGTTCCACAGCCCCAACGGCTACAAGGCCGGGTTGTATGCCATCGTGGCCCCGGGGCCCAAGTTCTTCCAAGTGGTGGTGAACGAACCGGTGATCAAGCTGGTGACCGATACCGCCGACCTGCTGAAGCACCTGCAGGTGAAGGTGAGCAAGGAGAACCAGGTCTTCCTGGACTACATCCGCTACCTGGACGACAAGAAGAAGGAGAGCGACCTGCTGCGCGCGCAGCTGGACAAGAACCAGGACCCCATCGGTCGCAACGGCATCAAAGCCCAGATGGAGACCCTGGACAAGGCCGTGAAGACCTACCAGAAGGACCTTGTGGCCAACAACCCCGGAACCCTGGTGGCCGCCTTCGTGAAGATGGCCATGGCCGTGGAGCTGCCCGAGATCCGCAAAGCCGATGGCAGCTTGGACAGCGCTGCCCAGTACTACCAGTACCGCGCGCACTACTGGGACCACGTGGACCTGACCGATGAACGCATCGTGCGCCTGCCGGTCTTCGCCACGATGTTCGATGAGTACATCGGCCGCACCGTTCCGCAGGTGCCGGACACCATCAACGCCCTGTCCGATGCCCTCATCGACCGCACCGATGGCAAGAACGAGGTGTTCAAGTACATGGTGAACACCATCACCCACACGTACGAGACCAGCGACATCATGGGCATGGACGCCGTGTTCGTGCACATGGCCCTTACCTACTTCTGCCCCAACGGCGCCACACCCGGCCGCGTGGACTGGATGCCCGCGGACAAGCTGGAGAAGCTGTGCGAACGCGCCCACAAGCAGGCGCCGCTCGTGCTGGGCAAGAAGGCCCCCTACCTCTGCCTCACCGATACCACGGAGGAGCAGTGGATCAACTTCTACGACCTGCCGCAGGAGTACGTGGCCATCCTCTTCTGGGACCCGCATTGCGGCCATTGCAAGAAGGAGCTGCCCGGATGGGCCAAGGTGTACAAGGAGAAGATGAAGGCGCTGGACATCGCCGTGTACTGCGTGGCCAAAGCCGTGGACAGCACGCTGATGAAGGATTGGAAGGCCTTCATCCGCGAGCACCAATTGGACTGGGTGAACGTGGGCCTTACGCAGCGCGTGTTCGAAGGGGCCAAGAAGGACCCGTCCAAGTACATCCCGAAGCTCACCACCATCCAGAGCCTCAACTACGCCGAGACCTACGATGTGTACTCCACGCCCAAGGTCTTCCTCGTGGATGGTGAGCGTAAGTTCCGCGGCAAGCAGCTAAGCCCCGAGCAGGTGGTGGACCTGGTGACGCAGCTGAAGAAGCGGAAGCGGAAGGAGTAGTCCTGCGCTGGCCCGAAGGGGGGATACCAGAGAGGTGCGCAGGTTGCACCTCCCGAACCACCGCGGCGGTCTGTCGTGCATTTCACCAGGCCGTTGTCCTCGAAGCTCCACTTCACTCGCCCCGCGATAGCTTCGTTCCCATGCCGCGCCCCCGCTTCCTCCTGCTCGTGGGCGCCTTCCACGTCCTTTTCGGCGCGTTCTTCTTCCTCTTTAGCGGTTTTGCGGTGCACCTCTTCATCCAGACACCCGGTGAGGCCGCACTCGTGATCGTGAAAGGCTTGAGCGGCATCTGCTTCGCCTTCGGGCTGATGAACCTGATGGCGCGTAACAGCACCGAAGGCCCCGCAGTATCGGCCGTGCTGATGGGCACGCTCTTCTACCTGCTGTTCACAACGGGCTGCGATGTGTATTGGATCCGCAGCGGTGTGCTCACGCCCTTGACCTGGGCGTCCATTGCCTTGCGCGTGGTGTTCGCGGGTGGGTATGTGTACCAGTTGGTGGTGCAGAAGGGGGGCACGCGTTAGCGGTATAGGCACCTTGGGGCAGAAGCAGGGTCCACTTCGAGAGACCCTGCTCAGGTTTTAAGGAGCGCGTTAAAGAACGAACGCCCACGACCACCCACCCTTGTCGGCAACGCGATACGCTCCTCCCAGCCACCCTACGCTGAGCGCCTTACTTTGTGCGGCACCGACCATGACTGGCATACACACGAACCCATGAGCAAAGCGCTCAAGATCATCGGGATCTCCGCCCTGTTCATGGTCGTGGTGTTCGTCGCGGCCGCATATGCGCTGATCGGTAAGTTCAGCCGGGACGTGGAGGGCATCCGGATGATGCAAGCGGCGCGCAACAAGGAGGTGCAACGCATCCTGGCCCTGCCCGAACTGCGCGGCGTACTCGTGGGCGGTGATCCGGTGGAAGCGCCCTTCACCCGCGTCCCGGTGGCCGCTTGCCTGCTGATCCAAGGCCGCCGCATCCAATGGAGCGGCCCTTCGGGCGGGCGCAGCACCGGACCGAGCGATCGTCCGAAGTATGACTTCGAGGATGATGAGGTGGTGCTGCGCGGGCAGGACCTCCGGATCGCCATCAACGGCAACACGTACCCCTTCGTGCTCGACTCCTTGATCCGCTCGCGTGCGGTGGGGGCCAACGGCACAGCGGGCGAGACCTTCGAGAGCAACTCCATCTTCAACCTGGCCGACCCCGACCGGCAGGCGGATCTGGATCGCGTGCGGCTGTTGGCCGGGAAGTCCGGGCTGATCGACCGCTACCTGGCCCGGGACGGAAAGAGCCGTTCGGACGTGAGCCTGCAGGAGGTCTTGTTCCAGTTCGGCGATACCATCAGTTTCCGCGGAAGGATCGCGGACGGTTCGGTGCTGGCGCTTTTCTGAGAGGAAGGCGTGACCGATCGGCGTGCGCCTGGTGGCACGTTCCATGTCCTCTTCGGCGCGTTCTTCTTCCTGTTCACGGGCGTTGCCGTGCATCTGTTCATCGAAACGCCCGGCGAGGCCGCTCTCGTGATCGTAAAAGGCTTCTAGACCCGCGCAGGGTGTCAGACTCCCTAACCTTCGCAGCGGGCTGTCCGCGCTCGCGAGGCTTTTGCGAAGCGATGGCGGACGCTCCCTGCATCACCCACCCACTGCGCATGGGCTCGCCCCGTTCGAGACCATAAGTCTACCACCTGGCCGCAACGCCACAGGCCATCGGGTGCAAGTGGCCGATGCCCACGTGCAAGCCCGCCTGTACACGGGGTGTTCGGTGGTGGAGTAAGGTTTAGGTCGCCTCACGACCGATCACAGGCCTGAAGACCACGAACCGGGTCGGTGGATCCTTCCGGGTCGGCACGCCGCAGTCCCCTCCGAAAAAGAAGTTCGATGCCGGCTGATCCGATCCGCCCGGAGCCCTCGTACATAACTGTGACAAATCCCTCCTGCGCATGAAGAACCTGAAACGCACCCTGCTCATCATCGGCGGAAGCCTGATGCTCCTCACCGCTGTGCTGGTGTGGCACATCCACTTGGTCACCAAGCCGAAAGCGAACGGCCACCTGGCCAACGTGCAACTGGCGCGCATCGATTTCGATGCGGCATTGTCAGCCGAAGAAGCGGCCAGCCTGCGGGGCGCGGTGGATGCCCTGCCCGGCGTGCAGCACGCGCGGGTGAACGACGACCGCACCAACCTGGTGTACGCCTATGACCGGGCCCAGCAGGATCAACCCACGGTCTTCGCCGTGGTGAAGGACCTGAGCAGTGTGCCGTGCGAACGCCTGGTGGTAACGGCCGAAGCGGCGGCCAACGGCTGCCCGGCCATGGCCAAGGGCGGTGCACAGGACAAGCTGGGCCATTGGATCGCCGACCTCATCAACTGAACTGAACGAACGCTAAAACTCCCCTTGACCATGAGAACGCTACTGAACACGACCCTATGCCTTGCCCTGGCCGCCACTGCGGTAACGGGTTGCAAGAAAGACGACGACAAGCCCACGCCCACCACCCCGGCACCCACCCCCACCCTGTACCAGCGGTTGGGCGGCACCACCATGGTGAACGACCCGGCCAACCCCGGCCAGATGATAGAGACCGGCTACCTGGGCCTGCGCTCGGTGGTGGACAGCACCATCTTCGTCATCGCCGGTGATGCGCAACTGCAACCCTACTTCGCCGTGCTGCTTGCCGAAGTGGGCGGCGGTGACCTCACCGGGTTCGCCGCGCTGAGCGAAAGCCTCACCGAGTTCTTCGCCGTGGCCTGCGGTGCACAGAACTTCACTTACACCGGCATGAACATGGTGGACGCGCACAACAGCATGAACCCGCGCATGACCGGCCTGGTCACGGATGAGGACTTCGACCGCTTCATCGTGGACCTGGTGGCCGGTGCGGCGCAGAACGATGTGCCAGCGGACATCGTCACGGATATCGGTGCGCTGGTGGAAACGCTGCGCGACCCGATCGTGCAACAGTGACCCGGAATACCGTACGCGCGAAGCCTCCGCAAGGGGGCTTCGTTCGTTTCAGGGTGCCCATCTCAGCGAACGGTCGCCATCTTGCAGCGCCATGCGCTACCACACGCACCCCGCCCCACCGGAGCTTGCCCCGTGGGTGCGCTACTGCTGGTCGCTGGAGAGCACCACGGCGGGTGATGCTCCGCACCGGTTGACGGCGGAGATCGGTGCGAACCTCGTCTTCATCCTGCGCGGCAGCTTCACCGAAGCGGATGGCAGCACCGCCCCGGCCGCACACCTCGCCGGTGCCGTTACGCGCAGCGCGGACATGACCGGTCATGGGCCCTTCGCGCTGTTCGGCGTGTACCTGTGGCCCTGGAGCGTGGAGGCGTTGTTCGGCAGCACCGCAGCCGACCAGCACGACCGCTTCACGGCGCTGCACGTGCTGTGGGGCGCACGCGGCGAACGCCTGGGCGCGGCCGTGGGGGCGGCAGCCACGGTGGAGCAGCGCATCGCTCTGCTGCGCGATGCCTTCCTGGCCGCACCGCACGCACCGGTGGACGATGTGTTGAACACCGTGGTGCGCGGCATGCTGGAACACGCCGCACCACCGGACCTGGATGCCACCGTGGCGGCGAGCGGCCTGGCCCGGCGCCAGTTCGAACGGCGGTTCAAGCGGTGTACGGGCTTCTCCCCGGCGCTCTTCCTGCGCATCGTGCGTTTCCAGCGCACCTACCGCATGTTGGAGAACGGCACGGCCACCACGCTGACGGACGTGGCGCATGCGGCGGGCTACTTCGACCAGTCGCACTTCATCCGCGATTTCAAGCGCTTCAGCGGCCTCAACCCGAAGGCCTACTTCGCCCACGCGGCCGAGAAAGCGGACAACTTCCTGCGGTTGCCCGGGGCGTGACGCGATCGTCCAATTCCGCGCGGCGCGCGCGTTGTTGTTTCGCAGCAACGATACACCCATGGACATCCCCCGGATCCCCCAAGGCCACCAGCGCCTGATGCCGTACTACCTCGTGCACGATGCCGACGCCTTCATGCGTTTCGTGAAAGATGCCTTCGCCGCCACGGACCGCGAGATCCACCACGATGCCGACGGCCGCGTGATGCACGCCGAGCTCACCATCGGCGACAGCGTGCTTATGCTGGGCCAGGCCACCGAGCAGTGGGCAGCACGCCCCACCTCCTGCTACCTCTACGTGGCCGATACGGACGCCACGCACGAACACTGCCTGAAGGCGGGGTGCACGGAGATCTACGCGCCGAAGGACGAAGCGTACGGCGTGCGTTCATCCGGCATCCTGGACCGGTGGGGCAATACGTGGTGGCTGGCGCAGCCGTTGTGATCACGCATCCGGTATCTCCGGCTGTACCAGCTTGGCCAGCTGCTCCAGCGAGTCCTGCCAGCCGAGGTAACAACCGTCCTCCGGGATGGCCGCAGGGATGCCTTCCTGCACTACGGTGATGGCCGTGCCCACGCTCACCTGTTCGAAGGTCCAGGTGGTGCGCATCTCACCGGGCATGTTCGGATCATCGAACCGGTCCACCGCCACGATGCGGGTATGCGGCACCAGTTCCAGGTAGCTGCCGCCGAAGGCGTGCGTGGTACCCGAGCTGAAGTTGGTGAAGGACATGCGGTAGGTGCCGCCCACCGTGGCATCGAGGTGATGCACCGTGCAGGTGAACCCGTGCGGCGCCAACCACTTGCAGTTGGCAGCGGGATCCAGGATGGCTTTGTAGATGCGCTCCGGTGGCGCTGTGAACACCCGATGGAGGCGCACGGTGCCGGTGGTCTTCTCGTCGTGTTGCATGGGGGGGCGTGTTGTGCCGTTCGCGAACGGCATTTACATACCAGTTGGGACCAGAACCAACACCTAAAGAAGAGCACCAATGAGAAACACAAGCACAGCCTACCGGATTACTGGCGGCCTGACATTAGACATACTTATGGCTTGGGGTAATGTCGAACTCACCAGCCCACCCAAATATGGTCTCCCCGTAAACATCGCCGTTCCGATGCCTCCAAGACAGGCGGTGGGCGAATGTCCTGCCGAGGGTGATAAAGCGAATTTCGCAGGCGAACCAAAAAGGACCGACACTCATGTGGCTATCTATCAGGAACGTGTAAAAGGGAGCCTGCACGATGATCGGAAGCCTTTGACCGCTGGACACGGAGCCGGACAGCGGACGCTCGTCGCCTTCGGCCAAGATCATAGCACGAGCAGTGGCGTGACCCTCAGGTCCGAAGGTGTATCGAATACTGTGCAATTGGGCATGGTCGCGCCCCTCGTTCTTAATGGTTATGGAAACGGGGAACCAATCATCGCCCCAGTGGGCATCTTCATCGGCCACGGAAATGGATTCGATCTTGAGCTTGGCGCGCTCCAAGGCTCGGGCTTGTTCCAAACTTTCACGCGCAATGCTGTTGGCCTCTATCATGGCGTCAACACTGCGCTTTGTTTCCTGAACCCCCTTCTTTGTTTCTTCAACAGCGGCGTTCGAGGAGAGGATCTGAAGATAAAGCATAGCCGAACCGATGATGCCGATGAGAGACGCTATGGCAGTCCAGAAAGCCTCCGCCGATTCGATCGTGAGGCGATAGAAAGACGCAGGGTTAAAAGTTTTGTGATCGGCATCTTGATAGGAGTAGTAATGCTGATACCCCTCGGTCGTGATCTCAATGAGGTTCACAGAAACAAGCCCAACGAGTAAGAGGAATGCGATACACGCAAACAGGATAGCAACTCTTTTTCCGAACATCCCACGAACCTACCATTTCCATAACTTCATGGAGCCACCATGGACAACTACACCACACTGATCGCCTTACAAGAACACTCTGTCACGAAAGCAAGCGAATGGTCGAAGGCTGACCTACAGGGCGCTTATTGGGAAGCCCTAGAAAGTGGATCGGTTATTGATCAATTCCAGCCCATGCGATGAATCACGTATGCTGCTATGATCGCAGCAATAATTCCCATTACCCACAAGAACACGCCACTTACAGCGGCAATGGTCTTTGGGGCATACTGGTTTTGCTTCCTGCGAACCAGTTCACGCAAAATCTCTGATCGTGTAGCCCGGACAAGCCTTGCACCGTCTTCTGATCCAGAAAGCAATTGTTCCAGGCGATAATGCTGTATGGCGCCGTACTTATCAATAGCTGGTTCCTTTCCCTGCTCTATCCACCAATACCACCCAACCCAGCGGCCGTCTTTTTCATCTTTCACTTCTCCGTGAACCAAGCGTGACCACCAAGAGCGAAAGTCCATGGCGGCAAGATCAAGGACAAAGAATGCCCACCACAGGGTCCGCCTCATGCCCCGAACCTAATCGATCCATTCCACCGGGACGGCGGTAGCTCACTTCTTGGGCTTGGCCAGCTTCTTTGAAGCCTTCTTGACCACCTTCTTGGGAGGGGTGGTCAACAGAACCCGTAGCACGTCATCCATGCTACCCTTGATCTTCAGGGGTTCTTTCTCTGGCATAATCCAAAGTTAGGGTCAATCAAGCGGATCCGCTAGGTTCGGGGTATGAAGACCACCTACATCGGAGCAAGCGGTAAGAGTTACGAGTTCGTGTCAGTGTCCGTAGCGGATAGAAACAAACTCATGGGCGTGGTGGTTGTCGCCGTTTTGGTCAAGATAGAAGGCAACCGATCGACGGTTCTTCGTGTGTCCTACGCGTTGACGGCGGCCGCCGCCCTACTATCTCAATGGGAGAACCCGCAATTTGCGCCTCGGGTAATGGGTTGCACGCATATTTCTATTTCGCGTCCCGTGGATCCTGATGAGGGGGCGCGGATTGTGAGGGATCTTGTGGAGGCTTATGACCCGGAGTTATCGTGAAAGATCTTTTGCCGTAAAGCAGTCAATCAAGAATTGAGTCCGCCGTAGACATCGTGTTAGTGAAATACACGTCATGTGAAGTGGTTTCTAGAGCGATGGCAGCCCTTAGCGCTTCGACGCGCTGATGCTGAATGTTCATTCCATCCCCCGATTAATAACCGATCCACTTTCACCCGAGCGGCCTAACTGTCAGATCCCTACCTCACCCTGTTCTTTCGCATAGCGGATACACCCCAAGAAGCACGGCAGTGACAGGACGTATTGTGCCCGTCATGGGAGCCTTATACCCGGGGGTGGATATTGCCAGACGACATGCCGAAATAGATCACTGTCATGTGGTTGTGTTGGTTGATCCGAAGAGGTATGTAATTGCCGTTCGCGAACGGCTAAGGAGCGAGCTGGAATTTCACGGGCAGGGCATGTTCGGTGGGCACGGTGACGCTGTTCACCCGGGCGGGTTCCCAGCGTGGCATGGCGCTCACCACGCGCACAGCCTCTTCGTCCAAGGCGGCACCGTTGGGTATGCCTTGCTTCACGCGCACGTTGCGCACCTCACCCGCATCGGTAACGGTGAACACCACGTGCACCACACCTTCCACCTTCGCCTGCCGCATGGCGTCGGGGTAGCGTAATTCCTTCACCAGGTAGTCCAGCAGCGCGGCATGCCCACCGGGGAATTGCGCCGCGCTTTCCAGCCGGGTGAGCGAACCGTTGTTGCTCGGCAGCTTCTCGATGTCGATGGGCTGCGGTGGAACGGTATCATGTTGGGCATTGGCCAGGAGGCCGGAGCAGAGGAGCAGGAGGGTGAGCGTGCTTCGCATGGCGATGGGATCGTACCGTCATCGCAGCGATCAGCGTGCCACTGTACCGTGCGGCCCTTATTCCCCATCCGCCTCCGGCGCGCGTTGCACCAGGTGCCACTCCACGATGTGCTGGATGCCGAGCGGGCCTTCACCGATGTGGAGGTCCAGGGCGTCGTGGTCGGTGGCGGCGGACCATTCGTCAAAGCCCATGCGGAGCTCCTTCTCGCGCCCGTCCACGAGCACGTGGGCCGAGTAGGTCACCCGGCCCCGGCGTCCGTTGGTCTCGTACAGCCCGGTGATCTCCGCGCGTTGCGTGCGTTGTGCCACCACCAGTTCCTGGTCCACGAAATGGATGGTCCCCGGCACGATGACCAGTGCCAGCAGGGTGCACACGATCCAGAACATTGTGCGGTCCGCGCGGCGCACCAGTGCGCGTTGCAGCGCTTTGCCCAACACGAGGCGAAGGACCAGCAGGAGCGCGAGCGCGATGGCCGCGTGTCTCAGCAGGTCGTGCTCCGGGCGCAGGGTACGGTCCATCGCCCTCCACAGGATGAACGCACAGACCAGCGCAGGTATGCCGCCGAACAACTTCAGTCGGTTGAAGAGGCGACCCACCCGCGCCTCCTTCTCCCGGGGCAGGGGCTCATCGGTCGTGCTCGTCGTGCGCGGTGATACGGCCTTCACCAGCAGCGCCGCGGCGAGCACCACGGCGAGCGTGGCCGCCATGGCCGCCCACCAGCCGGGCCACCCGGGCAGGCTCCACCCCAGCCAGGCCCAGCCGCCGAGCAGTGCGATAAGGACGAGGACCGTGCGCAGGGCCGTTCGAACGCGTTCGGCGCTGTCGGCCCATCGATCGAAACGATCGGAGAGATACGCGCTCCAAGCGAACATGCACAACGCCAGCAGCGCGACCACGCTGGTGCGCGTGCTCCACGTCTTGCCGGGCTGTTCCACGCGGGCATCGCCGATACGCGCGATCCATGGGGCCCAGGCATCGCGCACGCCTTCGGTATAGGCCATGTTCCAGGCGAAGCTCGTATCCGCTGCGTTCCATGCCGCCTTGCCGAAGGGCAATGCGATCAAACTATCGGGCACCCCATCGATCGGGGGGTACAGCGTTACATCGATGTTCATGCCCCAGCCCCCTTCGCGCTCCGCTTCGGTGGCATCCACGTTCCGCAGGTCCACCACCAGGTGTTTGGGCAGGGCACCGTGCGCTTGGTAGCGGATGGTGTAGATGCGTTCCAACAGAAGCCCCAGTTCGTATACGCCACTGTCGCCAGAGGTGGTGGCGTCCAACGCCATACCGTGCTCATCCTCCACGGTGATGTCGGCGTGCTCCACGAACTGTTTATCGGGCAGGCTCTTCACCACGCCGTAGATCATCATCTCCTGGCCGACCAGCGCGGCACAAGCATGATGCATCAACACCAACAGGACAAAGCTTCGGAGCATGCGCATGGCCCCAAGATCGGGAAGCCGTTCCACATGCGGTGCTGCAAGCGGCGAACGTGCGTCACCGGACGCCCTGTGCTCAGTGGTGATCCCGCGCCATCGCCTCCTGTGCTTGGGGTGCGGGGGCATCCGTTCCACGCGCGTGGGGCACATCGGTCACAGGCGCGGAGGGCGTGAATTCTTCCGGGCGTCCACCCACGGTGCTGGGCATCTTTGCGGTGGCGCGGTTGGAGTCGGGGTCGGCGTACACGTGTGTCATGTGGGAGAGATGGCGTTAGATGGAACGAGCTGCGATCGCTGTGCCGCAGCGATACCTTTCCACCCATGCAAGAAGAACTCTTCGCCTTCATAGACCAGTACATGCCGCTCACCGCCGAGGAACGACACGCCTTGGTGCAGTTGGACATTTTCCACAGCTTCCCCAAAGGCACGGTGCTGGTGAGGGCCGGTGAACGGTCGCAACGATCGTACTTCGTGCTGAAGGGTTGTTTGCGCAGCTACCGCGTAGTGGATGGCGAGGAGCGCACCGTGGAGCTCTGTACCGAGAACGAAGGCCTTACACCACCCTGGGCAGCGGACAAGGCGACGGACGAGCTGTACGTTATGTGTCTGGAGGACGTGATATTGGTGGTGGCCAATGAAGGTATGGAGCAGGAGATGTTCGAGCGTTTCCCCCGGTTCCAGACCTTGTGCCGCATCGTCTCCGAAAAGCAGCTGGTGGAGAACAAACAGGCCTTCGCCGATTTCAAGGACCGCACGCCGGAAGAGCGCTACGTGCACCTGCAGGAGAACCGACCGGACCTGATCCAGCGCGTGCCGCAACAGCACCTGGCGAGCTACCTGGGCATTACGCCGGAATCGCTCAGCCGCATCCGCAAACGCATCGCGCGCCCGGCGAACGGCGTTTCTTAACCATCGTCAAGGAGGCGGGGCTTGGTGCCTTGTGAGTTTTGCGCCCGAACGCATCGCTCATGCACACGCGCACCATCCTCCTAGCATCCGTGCTCCTCGGCAGCACGCTCCACGCCGCCACGCCCGCACCCACCGACAGTCTTGTGCGCAGGCACTACATCGGCACCTCGGCCTTCATGCTCGGCAACTTCCTCGCCGAGCCGCCCTCCTTCTACCAGCTCAATGGAGGATACTGGCTCACCAAGAAAGACGTCATCGGTTTCGAAGCCATCACCTGGAGGTACTGGGCACCACTGGGCATTCCGTACAGCGACACCGACGAACGGCAATTCGACTACCCGGGCACCGTGCGGTCCTGGGGCCTTGGTGTGGCGTACCAACACTACTGGTGGAAAGGCCTGTACACATCGGCCCACGTGATCCCTTTCCACCAGACCTACCGTGACACGCTGGAGCAGGTGATCCAACGCGGCTTCCAACTGTACCTGATCCTGCGCGCGGGCTACCACCTGGAGTTCGGCGCGGGCCGCTTCTTCCTGGAACCTGCGTTGGCCCTGCCCTATTGGCCCGTGGAACCGAACCTCCCGGAGAGTTTTCAGATGCAGGAGCAGCGCTGGAAGAACTACTTCCTCGTGGAGCCGAGCCTGCACCTGGGGGTGAAGTTCTAGCGCGTTACCTTGGTGGTACCATGCCGCGTACCGCCCGCCTGTTGCTGCTCACGCTCTTCAGCGCCTGCTCGTTCGTGCATACCGTGCGGTTGGAGAACCGCAGTGCATCACCTGCCACCATCGCCTACAAGATCCGACCTGCCGAATGGCGCTACGGGATGTTCTCCCCGCGGCCGGTCATCTATCGGAAGAGTGGCAAGGAACTGGTGCCCGATACCACGGTGATGATGGATGCACGCGACAGCACCATCCGCTTCACCCTCGCACCCGGCGAGGAAGCTTCGCTGGCGCGCTGCATGAACTGCACGTACGAAGGGTTCACCCGGCCCAACGCGGTGGATGCGTGGTCACCCGATGGCGTGCGCAACAGGCTGAACCTTTCGTGGATGCGGGTGGAGCACAAGGGCACGTCCACCACCTACGGCCCTGCCGAGCTGCTCGCGCTGGCGCGCAAGAGCAAGGCCACGCGCACGGTGTTCGCCATCACGGACTGAACACGGCCGCGCAGCACGGAAGAAAGCCCGGGATCGCTCCCGGGCCTTCCCCGATCCGCATCGTGCGCGGAGGCCTACTTGCGGGTAGGCGTTCCCAAGCGCTCGAGCAGCGAATGCACTTCCTCCTTGCTCTGGCCCAGCTTCTGCTGCAAGCGTCCGTAGAGCTCGTCCTCCTTGCCCTCTTCGTACAACAGATCGTTGTCGGTGAGGTCGGCGTACTGCTGCTTCAGCTTGCCTTTCATTTCGTTCCAGTTGCCTTTCAGTTTGTCCGTTGTCGCGCTCATGACCGTTGTGTTTTAAGGTTCGCGACACAGGGAGCAGTTATCACGCCGAGCATCGGGAAACCGCACCGGCATTGAAGACCTCGCCGAATGCGCTATCGACGAACGGGCATGTCACACCCCGCAGGGTACACGATGTGGGCAAGGGATCACCACCGCACCACACGGCCCTTCGGTGCGGGCTGCCAGTGGCCGTGCCGGTGCGCTTCCAACTCGGGCTTGCAGGCGAAGAGCTTGATCAGGAGCAGGCCCGCCGCGAAGCCGCCCACGTGTGCCCAGAAAGCCACGCCGCCGCTGGTTTCGTTCATGACACCACCGAAACCACCGAGCAGTTGCAGACCGAACCAGTAGAGCAGCATGGTCCACGCCGGCAGCGCGAAGTTGAAGGGGATGAACCCGAGGGGTACGAACACGAAGACCTTCACCCGCGGGAAGAGCAGGAGGTAAGCACCCATGACCCCGCTGATGGCGCCGGAAGCACCCACCATGGGAATGACGGACGCGGGATCCGTGTAGACCTGGAGCAGCGCTGCACCGAGGCCGCAGAGCAGGTAGAACAGTACGAAACGCGGGCGCGTCATGCTATCCTCCACGTTGTTGCCGAACAACCAGAGGAACCACATGTTGCCCAGCAGGTGCATCCACGAGCCGTGCATGAACATGGAGGTGAGCACCGTGTGATACTGGTGTCCGGGATCGACCACACAGGCGAGGTCCTCCGCCATCAGGAACCCACTGCCCGGTTCGGCGTTGCCGGTGAATTCGCCGGGCACCAGACCGAAGTTGCAAACGGACATGGCCAGCTCGTACGCCGAACCCGCGCCTTGCACGAGCAGCCACGCGAGCACGTTGATGCCGATGAGCACGAACGTGACATAAGGCGTTCGCTGGGTCTTGTTCTCGTCGTGGTAAGGGAACATGGCGGTGGCGCAAGGTATCCAACCGGTGGATCGGTGATCAGAACCACACCATGGCCACGCTGCCGCAAACGGCCTTCACCAGCAGCAGCCCATCCACCACCACCAGGTAGTAGGCCATGGACCGTCGCTTGCGCAGCGCGTAGATCACGGCCACCAGCGCCGCGAAGGGCACGGTGTTCAGCAGCAGCTTGGGGATACTGAACCCGTTGAAGGCCCCGTAGCCCAGGAAGGTGAGCAGCCCCAGCACGGTCAACGGCAGCACGATGCGGAACAGCGTGGTGCGCAGGCCACGCCGCACCACGAAGGTGCGCAGGTCGTTACGGTGGTCGCCCGCATGGTCCTTGATGTCGAAGAGCACGCCCAGCATGGCCACGAACATCATGTTCTTGAAGAAGAGCCGCACGCTGGCACCCGGATCGGGTATGGAACCACCGTCCAGCACGGCGCGCACCAGTGCAGGATACACGGTGACCACACCGGCCCACACGAAGCCGAGCACGAAGGGTTTCAGCCAGCCCACCCGCCGAAGCCCACGTTGCCCCACACCGTAGTACGCCAGGCCCACGGCGGGGAACACGGCGAACAGGAACAGCTGCGTGCCGTCCATCGCCAGCAGCCGCTGCCCGCACGCTGCCCCTGCCAGCGCGAGCGCGCCCACCAGCAGGGCCACCAGCGCGAACTGCACCCGGCGCATCACCTTGCCGTTGCGCACGTACCAGCGCGCACGGTCATCGGCACCGCCAGTAGTGGTGTGCGTGCGGTAGGCGTGGTTGTAGAACACCACCACGGCCAGGAAGGTGATCAGGTGGTACAACGGCCCGTTCAGCGCCGTGCGTTGTTGCAGCGCGGCCTCCACGCACAAGGCCACCGCGAAGAACCCATAGGCCCAGTTGCCATAGAAGAAGGCGCGCATCCCTGTTCCAAAGGAACTACACCGCGCGGTGTACGCGGCGGTCTACTTGCCCTGTGCCGGCTCGGCGTCCAGCTTGAAGCTCACCGGCAGGTTGAACTTCGTGTCCACCGCCTTGCCGTTCTGCTTGCCGGGGTTCCAGCGGGGCATGGACTTCACTACGCGTACCGCTTCAGCATCCAAGGACGGTGCACCGGCCACGCCGCGCAGCACCTTCACATCGGCGATGGAGCCATCGGCCATCACCACGAAACCGAGGATGACACGGCCCTGCACACCGGCATCGCGCGCATCGGCCGGGTAGGCCAGGTGTTTCTGCAGGAAGGTCATCATCGCCGCATTGCCGCCGGGGAATTCGGGCATCTGCTCCACCACGGTGTACGGCTCTTGCGGTGCGGACACCACGGGTGCCGGGCCATCCATGGGCACGGCATCGTTCTGGGCGTTCACACCGGCGAAGGCGAAAGCGACGACGAAAAGGGAGAGGTTGCGCATAGTCATGTGGTGAAAGTAGCGAAACGCCCGCACCGAGGTCCGCCCCTGACCCGACGGTTCGCAACATCCGCTTCGGCGGGCAACGGACTTTGTGCACCTTTACGTCCTCTCAACGCCGGTCGGTCTTCTCACCCGTCCGGTCCTTCTCTCTCTCATGCACGCAACACCGCTCCACCGTTGCCGGGCCGGGCTTTGGCTCCCGGTCCTGCTCACCGTACTGGCCACCACCCTACGCACGCCGGTGCACGCGCAGCTGCCCGTGTGGACGGACAACTTCCACGGAGGCGTCGTGGTGGGCAACTTCTCCTTGGGCAGCACCAACTTCGGCGGGGGCACCTTCACCATGCCCATACCGGCGGGCAGCACCGTGCGCAAAGCGACGCTCTACGGCATCGAGGTGGGCGGGAACCTGCAACCCACCATCGTGAAGTTGAACGGTGTGGAATACCTGTTCGGTCCGGCCACCACGGCGAGCCCATTTACCTACATCGCGCCGCCGTACGGCACGGTGCAGCTGCATCAACTGGACCTCACCACCACGCTTGACCCCACCGTGATGGACTACGCCGTCGTGGTGCCTCCGACGGAAGCGATGCACAACCACCTGGTGGACTTCTGCCTGGTGGTGGCCTACGAACGCCCGGCCGATGACGAGGTGTGGGCGGACCTCTTCTGGTGCGACAAGAACAGCGCGGAGGTGGAGGCGTACACCGTTACCACCACGGCGCCCATGCTGGTGAACAACGGCGTGGCCTTCGCCACCATGGCCAGCTATTGCAGGGTGGGGTTGCAGGACTGCGAATACATGAGCGTGAACGGCACGGCGCTCGGGAGCTTCGGCGGCAACGATGAGAACGCGGTGAGTCCCTTCGGCGCATCGGCCTCGCTGAAATACAGCGGCGATGAGTTCACCGGGCTGGCCGATGATGATGTGGACCTGGCGGTGAACGGCCCCGATGTGTTGGCCGACATCTCCACCCTGCTGAGCGACCAGGCCAGCACCTTCCAAGTGACCTACACGCACTGCCCCAGCGGCAGCCCGGACGACAACCTGATGAACCTGATGCTGGTGGCCTATTCATCCAGCGTGTGCCTACAGACCGTGGACCTTGGGCCGGACACGCTGCTTTGCGCCGGTGAGACGATCCTGCTGGACGCCAGCCGACCGAACGCTACCTACACCTGGCAGGATGGCAGCACCGACCCCACCTACACGGTGAGCGCCCCGGGCACCTACGCGGTGCAGCTCGCCCACCCCTCCTGCTCCTGGCCCCCGGACACCGTGGTGGTGGGCTACCGACCGGTACTGGATGCTGAGCTGGGCCCCGACCTTGTGCTGTGCGAAGGGCAGAGCACCATGCTGCATGTGCAGGCCCAGAACGGGGCCAAGTACATCTGGAGCAACGGCGAAGTCGGGCCTGCGCTGGAAGTGGACGCGCCCGGCACCTACCACCTCACCGCTTCCATGGGCCGTTGTGCGTACAGCGACAGCATCACCGTAAGCATGGACCCGTGCCAGTTCGCCGTGGACCTGCCCAACATCTTCACCCCCAACGGCGACGGCAGCAACGCCTACTTCGCGCCGGTGGCCCTGCGCGGTGTGCAGCGCATGCACATCTCCGTGTTCAACCGGTGGGGCCAGGAGCTGTTCACCAGTACCCAGCCCGACTTCCGCTGGTACGGTCGGTCGGCCGCTGGAAGTGAAGTGCCCGACGGTGTGTACTACTGGGTGCTGCGCTACGTGGCCGAGCGCGGTGATGGACAGGAGCGGTCCCTTACCGGCACGGTGACCATCACGCGCTGAACGGATAACGTGTCGGGCGACCGTCGTACCGGTCCTTTTCTATCTTGGCGCGCCACCGGACGGCACATCACCCGAACATCACACGCATGAGCACGACTACGATGCCCGCGAAGGGCCATCCACAAGGCCTTTATTGGTTGTTCGCCGCAGAGATGTGGGAACGCTTCTGCTACTACGGCATGCGAGCGTTGCTCCTCCTGTATCTGGTGAAGAGCCTGGCCATGGGCGACAACATGGGCTTCGCGGTCTACGGTGCCTATACCGCACTGGTGTATGTGATGCCGGTGATCGGTGGGCGCATCGCGGATCAGATCCTGGGTTCCCGCTTGGCGGTGTTGCTCGGTGGTATACTCATGGCCATCGGTGAGTTCATCATCGTGGGCGGTACGGAGATGATGCTCTTCTGGGGCATGTCCGTGATCATCGTTGGTAACGGCTTGTTCAAGCCGAACATCAGCACCATGGTGGGCAAGCTCTACCCGGACGGCGACAACCGGAAGGACAGCGGCTTCACCATCTTCTACATCGGCATCAACTTAGGTGCGCTGCTGGCCACCACGGTGTGTGCTGAAGTGGGCAACATCTATGGGGCCAAGTATGGCTTCGCGCTCGCCGGCATCGGCATGTTGCTGGGGGTCATCGTATTCCAACTCGGTAGCAAGCACTATGCGGAAGTAAGTGCGCCGCCATCACCTGCAACATTGTACAAACCGAAGTACGGTCCACTCAGCCCGTTCAACGCGGTGTTGGTGCTGTGCGCTGCGCTGATCCCCGTGCTCTACTTCCTGTTGCGCAACACCACCATCGCCGGGTATGTGTTGCTCGCTGTTGCGGTGTTCGTGGTCGGCAGTTTGATCGCACGCGGCGTGAAGGATGGCAAGGTGCAGCTCGACAAGATGTTCGGCTTCATCATCCTGATGCTCTTCAACGTGGTGTTCTGGGCGTGCTTCGAACAAGCGGGCAGCAGCCTCACGCTCTTCGCCGACCGCAACGTGGACCGACACGTCTTCGGCTGGGAGATGGGTGCCGCCACCACACAGTTCTTCAACCCGGCCTACATCCTCATCTTCGGTTCCATCTTCTCCATCATGTGGGTGAAGCTGAAGCAGATGGACAAGGACTTCAGCATCCCGATGAAGTTCGGTCTCGGTATCCTGCAATTGGGACTCGGCTACCTGGTGATCCTGATCGCCGCGCCGCTCGCCGTGGAATACCAAGTGCCGCTCTGGACCTTGGCGCTGCTCTACATGCTGCACACCACGGGTGAACTGTTCCTCTCGCCCATCGGCCTGAGCATGGTGACCAAGCTCGTTCCGAAGGACATGACCGCTACGGCCATGGGCGCCTGGTTCCTCAGCATCGCTGGTGCGAACTACGCGGCGGGCATGCTGGCCAAACTGACCGGTGCCGAACACGAGGAAGGTGTCGCTGAAGTGCTGGACAAGGCCGCAAGCCTGGCCACGTATGTGGATGTATACAGCACCATGGGTTACGTCACGGCGGGTATCGGCCTGTTCCTGATGCTCATGAGCCCGTTGATCAACAAGCTGTTCCACGGTATCCGCTAAGCCGGACCCATGACGCAAGCGCTGCACGCCGCCCGGAAACATCCGACGGCCCTGCCCTTCCTGTTCCTCACCGAGATGTGGGAACGGTTCGGCTATTACTTGATGATCGGCATCTTCCAGCTGTACCTGATGGACCCCACGTCCACCGGTGGCATGGCCATGGAACGCAAGGATGCCGCGGACATCTACGGCACCTTCATCGCGCTGGTCTTCCTCACACCCTTCATCGGTGGCTTGCTTGCGGACCGTGTGCTGGGCTACACGAAGGCCATCTTCATCGGCGGCACGTTGATGGGCTTGGGCTACATCGGACTGGCCTTGCCGGGCATGACTGCCTTCTATTGTTCGCTCGCGTTGATCATCGTGGGCAATGGCTTCTTCAAGCCGAACATCAGCACCTTGCTGGGCAACCTCTACAACGAAGACCGGTATCGCGCCAACAAGGACAGCGGCTACAACATCTTCTACATGGGCATCAACGTGGGGGCCTGCATCTGCAACCTCTTCGCCGCCTACATGCGCAACAAGTACGGTTGGGGCTACGCCTTCGCCACAGCGGGCGTGGGCATGTTCATTGGCCTGATCGTGTTTTACATCGGCCTGAAACACTACCGCCACGCGGATGTGAAGAAGCCCGCCCAGAAAGAGGACATGCCGTTGAGCAAGGTCTTCGGCACCGTGTTACTGCCCGCCATCATCGTGGGTATCGGAGGTTGGTCCATCCCGGGCAACGTCTTCGGCAGCGACAGCACCGATGCGTTCATCTTCGCCACCATCCCGGTCATCATCTTCTATGTGGGGCTGTATCTCCGCGCCAGCATCGAGGACAAGAAGCCGCTGGTGGCGCTGCTCAGCATCTTTGCGGTGAGCATCCTATTCTGGGCGGTCTTCAAACAGAACGGCACGGCGCTCACCACGTGGGCGCAGTACTACACCGACCGTGAACTGCCTGCGGCCATCGCCCCCGCGGCCAACGACCTATACCTGGCTGAACGCGTGGTGAACGCCAACGATACGGTGCCGAAGTATGACGATGAGTTCCGCTTGGTGAAGGTGGACGGCGTGGCGCAGACGGAAGTGGGCAAACCCGTCTACTTCAAGAACCTGCAACCCGAGCTGATGCCTGCTGAAGGCCAGACGCTCTACCTCGGCAACACGGAACTCTTCCAGAGCATCAACCCGCTGTGGGTGATCATTCTAACGCCGATCGTCGTAGCCTTCTTCGCTTTCCTAAGACGTCGCGGCATGGAACCCAGCACAGCGAGCAAGATCGGTTGGGGCCTATTGGTGAGCGCGCTCTCCACGCTGGTGATGGTGTGGGCCGTGAAGATCTGCGACAACGGTGAGATCAAGGCCAGCAGTTGGTGGTTGATCGCCACGTACGGTGTGGTCACCATCGGAGAGTTGATGTTGAGCCCGATGGGCCTTTCGCTGGTGAGCAAAGTGAGCCCGAAACGCCTGACCGCCTTGATGATGGGCGGCTGGTTCCTGAGCACGAGCATCGGCAACAAGTTGAGCGGTGTGCTGGCCAGCATGTGGGACACCTACGCGGACAAAGCCAACTTCTTCTGGGTGAACTTCGCCCTGCTCATCTGCGCCACGCTGATCATGTTCGTGATGCTGCGCTGGCTGAACCGGATCATACCCGAACAGAAATAACGGACCATGTCCAATACGCCCACACTCACCGAGATCCGCGACTTCAAGGGCACGTACCCCAAGCAGCTCTTCTACCTCTTCGGTACGGAGATGTGGGAGCGCTTCTGCTTCTACGGTCTGCGTGGCATGCTCACCGTGTTCATGGTCACGGAACTGGGCTTGGCCGATAAGGCGGCGAACCTGCAGTACGGTGCCATCCAGGCCTTCGTGTACGCCTTCACCTTCCTCGGTGGTGTGTTCGCGGATAAGATCCTGGGCTTCCAGAAGTCGTTGTTCTGGGGCGCACTGCTCATGATCGTCGGCGGCTTCGTCATCGCCATGGCACCGAAGGAATTCTTCTACATCGGCATCTGCTTCAACATCATCGGCACGGGTTTCTTCAAGCCGAACATCAGCACCATGGTGGGCCAGCTCTACCACGAGGGCGATGCGCGGCGCGATGCCGGTTTCGGCCTCTTCTACATGGGCATCAACATCGGCGCCTTCCTCGGTGGCCTATTGATGGTGTGGGTGGGCAAGGAATACTCCTGGCGGGCAGCCTTCGCCTTGGTGGGCGTGGTGATGATCATCAGCCTGATCAACTTCGCTTTCCGCCGGAAGTCACTTGGCCCCATCGGTCTTTCGCCGCTGCACCCGGACATGCCGGCGAGCAAGCGCAAGCTCTACGAATGGGGCACCTACATCGGGTCCATCGCGGTGATCCCGTTGATCCTGTTGATGGTGACCAACACGGCCTACACGGACATGTTCATGTACATCGTGGGGCCCCTCACGCTGGTCTACCTGGCGTGGGAGATGCGCGCGTTCACCAAAGCCGAGAACCTGAAGTTGGGCGCCGCGCTCATCTTCATCTTCTTCAGCATCTTCTTCTGGGCCTTCTTCGAGCAGAGCGGTGGTTCTCTGAGCCTCTTCGCGCTGAACAACCTGCACCCGAGCCTCTTCGGCTTCCCGGTGGATACCAATAGCGTGAACAACGCGGCCAACTCGCTCTTCGTGATCATGTTCAGTGCGTTGGCAGGCCTGCTGTGGTTGTGGTTGAGCAAACGCAAGGCGGAACCCAACAGCGTGGTGAAATTCGGGCTCAGTTTCCTGTTCCTTGGCGGTGGGTTCTACATCTTCAAGAGCACCCTGGGCATGGCCGATGAGAACGGCGTCACCAGCACGGAGGCCTTCACCTTCGCGTGGTTCGTCATCACCTTCGGGGAGCTCTGCCTCTCGCCCATCGGCCTTTCGTTGATGACCAAACTCTCCCCCTTGCGCATCCAAGGGTTGATGATGGGCATGTGGTTCCTGGCGAGCGCCTACGGCCAATACGCCGCCGGGTTACTGGGTGCCGGTATGAGCGCTGAGAACCCCGATGCCAGCAACTACGATAAGCTCGTACTGTACACCGATGGTTACGGCCAACTGGGGCTCTACGCCCTCATCGCCGGTGCTGCGCTCATCGTGATCGCGCCGTTGGTGCGCCGCATGATGCAGGAGGTCCGGTGATGCGTTCACGGCACGGTCATTGTAATTTCGCGAGAACTCCGACATCCCCATGCGCACGCTCCTGCTTTCCTTGGTCCTTTCCCCGCTCGTCCTGGCTGCCCAAACACCGGCCAAGGCGGAACTGAAACCGGCCATGGCCAAGCCTGCTCCCGCAGCGAAACCGCATGGTGGCGCGGACCTGATCAAGTGGCTCACCATCGAGGAAGCGCAGGCACAGGCCAAGAAAGCGCCCAAGCCGCTGATGGTGGACGTGTACACGAGCTGGTGCGGCCCCTGCAAGATGTTGGATGCGAACACCTTCCACGATCCACGTCTGGCCGAGTACGTGAACAAGAACTTCTACCCGGTGAAGTTCAATGCCGAGAGCGGCACGGCCGTTACCTTCAAAGGGCAGAAACTGGCGAACCCCGACTTCGACCCCAACCGCGTGGGTGGGCGCAATGGCACCCACCAACTCACGTACATGATCGCCAATGTGCAGGGCGGCATCGCCTACCCCACGGTGGTGTACCTGGACAGCGACATGAACGTGCTGGCCCCTGTACAGGGCTACCTGACCCCGGACCAGATGGAGCCCATCCTGCACTACTTCGGTGGTGCGCACTACAAGGCGAAGGATTACCAGACCTTCATGACCGACTTCAAGGCCAAGTGGGGGCCGCAGTAAGGCTGCGTTCGTCCGTATGCCTCGGTCAGGTGAAACCCGGAAGGGTTTTCCACGATCGCCATTCCGCTCCAGCGCTGGACTTTCGTCCAACTTTGAACAAGGCCTTAGCGGGGTACGTTCTTTGCTACCTTAGCGGCCATTCAAAAAAGTACCCCTCAAGAACGTTGGAACGATGAGTGAGAAGGCGCAGATCATCCTGGATGGCAAGACCTATGAGTTCCCCATTTTCGTAGGAAGCGAAGGCGAAAAGGCCATCGATATCGGGAAACTGCGCGACGAGACGGGCTACATCACGATCGATTCGGGTTACAAGAACACGGGCGCCACCAAGAGCGCCATCACCTTCCTGGACGGCGAAGAGGGCATCCTGCAATACCGGGGCTACCCCATCGAGCAACTGGCGGAGAAGGCCTCGTTCCTGGAGGTGAGCTACCTGCTGCTCTTCGGCGACCTGCCCAACAAGAAGCAGCTGGACGAGTTCGAGGCGAACATCCGCTACCACTCGCTGGTGCACGAGGACATGAAGCACTTCTTCGAGTTCTTCCCGAGCAACGCCCACCCGATGGGCATCCTCTCGGCGATGGTGAACTCGCTGAGCACCTTCTACCCGAAGAGCCAGGACCCGCACCGCCCCCAGCGCGAGGTGGAACGTACCATGCACCGCCTGATCGCCAAGATGCCAACGCTGGCCGCGATCAGCTACAAGAACAACCTGGGCCACCCGTACATGTACCCCAACAACAAGTTGGGCTACGTAGAGAACTTCCTGCATATGATGTTCGGCCTGCCCACCGAGGATTACACGGTGGATCCGGTGGTGGCGGACGCCTTGAACAAGCTGCTGATCCTGCACGCCGACCACGAGCAGAACTGCAGCACCAGCACGGTGCGCATGGTGGGCAGCTCGCAGGCCAACCTGTACAGCGCGGTATCCGCCGGTATCGCCGCCCTGTGGGGACCACTGCACGGTGGTGCCAACCAGGAGGTGATCGAGATGCTGGAGACGATCCGCAACGATGGCAGTGACATCCAGAAGTGGGTGAACAAGGCCAAGGACAAGAACGACCCGTTCCGCCTCTTCGGCTTCGGGCACCGCGTGTACAAGAACTTCGACCCCCGTGCGCAGATCATCAAGAAGAGCTGCGATGAGGTGTTGAGCAAGCTCGGGGTGAAGGATCCCGTGCTCGACATCGCCCGCCAGTTGGAGGAGATCGCCTTGAAGGACGAGTACTTCATCGAACGCAAGCTGTACCCGAACGTGGACTTCTACAGCGGCATCATCTACCGCGCCATCGGCATCCCCACGCGCATGTTCACCGTGATGTTCGCCTTGGGCCGTCTGCCCGGCTGGATCTCGCAGTGGAAGGAGATGGTGGAGAACAAGGAGCCCATCGGCCGTCCGCGCCAGATCTACACCGGTGCCACCAAGCGCGACTACGTGGCGCTGAAGGACCGCGCCTGATCCGCAACACCGGTCGGTCCGTATCCGGAAGGGGCGCTTCAGCCCCCTTTCGCCGAACCGTTTACCTTCGCCATCCAGAACCCGCACCGTCGACATGAAAAAGCTCATCGGCCTAGCTCTTTGGTTGCTCGCCTTCCTCATCCCCTTCCGCTTCGCGATCCTGGACACCGGTGACCTGCTCCAGCCGGACGGCAGCATCGACAACATCAAGGGGCTGATCAGCTTCGTGGCGATGATCGCCCTGCTTTTCACGGGTTACGCCCTCATCGATTCGGCCAGTCCGAAGCCCGGCACGGGAGAACCCCACGGGCACTAAGCCCTGAACGGTTGCCATGGCGCATGTGCTGATCGCGACCGACCTGAGCGCCCATGCGCTGAACGCGGCCGTGTACGCCGTGAAGCTCTATGGCATCGAAGGCAACAGCTTCACGCTGTTGAACACCTTCCAAACGCCGCCGAGCGGTCCGGACCTGTTGAGTTCTCCGGGTGACCTCGCTCCCCAGCTGTCCGCGGAGGGGTTGGAGGAGTTCGCTGCACGCCTGCATGAAGCGCTGCCGGATGGCACCCCTGACCTCTCCACCGTAACGGCCTACGGCGCTTTGGAAACGGTGCTGCGCGACATGGCCACCGATGAGCAGCGGCCGGATGTGGTGGTGATGGGCACGCACGGCATCACCGGCATGGAGCGGGTATTGATGGGAAGCACCACGGCAGCGGTGATCAAAGGCGGCCACCTACCGGTGCTCGCCGTTCCGCGCGAGGCCCGCTACACGGACCCCAAGCGCATCGTACTGGCCGATGATGGCGGCCCGGTGGACCGACAGGCCTTGAAGGTGATGGTGGACATCGCACGGTGGTCGCGCTCCGAGGTGATGATCGTGCATGTGGTGCCCGAGGGCCGCAGCACGGAGGACGAGCTCGGGGACATCGGCTACGACATCCACCTGGGCGCGATACCGCATACCTACCACAGCGTGAGCGGCGATGATGTGATGGTGGCCGTGAACGACCTGGCGGACCAAAGCGATGCGGACCTGATGGTGGTGGTGCACCGCCAACGCGGGCTCATCGAGCAACTGTTCCACCACAGCGTGGCCACGGAGCTGGCCCTGCACACGCGCATTCCGCTGCTCGTGTTGCAACAGGGCAACGGTTAACCCGCTCCTACTCGGGCTTCTTCTTCGGGTTGTGCAGCGTGAACACGCGCGAGATGTTGAACCCGTACCGGATGGCACCATCGCGCCAGGTCCCTTGTGTCTCGGTGATGAAGGCGCGTTCGAACATGCCCGTGGAATTGGTGAAATGCAGTTGGAACACGTGTCCGCCGGTCTCGATATCGAAGCCCATGGAGAGCGAATTCTTGTACAACGGGTCCAACTGGCCGGGGAGCACATAGAAGTACTCCGCGTTGATCGCGACCCGTTTGGTCAACTTGATGCGCCCGGCGCCGCTGATGTGGATGACATCGTTGGGCTCATCGGCGCGGGTGACGAGGTTGCGGTGCACCACGCCGGGATTGAGTTGTACGGTGAACCGCTCGCTGAACTTTCGCCCCACGACCACTTGGAACGTGTGTGAGATGCGGTGCGTGAAATAGTCGGTGATGTCAGGGGTGTACCACGGTAGATCCTGCTGTTGCAACGTGGTGATGCTGCTGGTGGCCAGTACCGCAAGGGTGATGGGCATCTCGCAACCGCTGTCGCACTGTTTCAGGATCTTGTACTTGGCGAACCCGTCCACCGTCTTCTGGTATCCGCTACGGCCCAGTCCCACCATCAGCCTGTCGGTGAGCCCATAATCCAGCCCGATGCGCATTTCAGCTTCGTCCAATCCGTAGAAGTTCTTGATGCCTTGGTTCAGCAGACCGAATCGGTGGCTGATCTTGAAATCCAGCACACCATGCGCGGTGTTCTCCAGGCTATGACCGTTGATCACCCGGGTGGTCTTGAAACTGGCGTTGGTGTAGACCGGCCCGGCCTCCTCCTCGCCCAGCAGACCGAGCAGGTCGTCTTGTGCGAACACGGGCGAAACGGTGACGGCACAAGCGAGCAGGGCGATACGGAGCATGGAGGGTTGGTTTCGCGTGTTCTCGGAACGAAGGATCACATCTTGGCGTAGTCCAACGCCACGGTCACTTTCATGCGCTCGGCGATGTTCTTGCGCACCACGCCGGGGATCTCGATGCCATGGTCCTCCGGTTTCACGTCGAACTCGCTGGAGGCCTTCACCGCACCGGAGGCATCCACCGTGATGGTACCCTTCGTGGTCACTGGTTTGGCCACCCCATGAATGGTGAGTTCGCCGGTCACATCCACCGGGTAGGTGCCCGCCTTCTTCAGGTCCGCTGCGCTAACGCCGCTGATCTTGCCTTTGAAAGTCGCCTTCGGGAAGGTATTGCTATCCATGTAGTTCTCGTTGAAGTGCTCCTGCATCAGGGCCTTCTCGAACTCGAAGGCTTTGATGAGCACGGCGAACTCCACGGCACCGGTGGTGGCATCCCATACGGTGGTGACCTTGCGGTTGTGCGCTTCGATGTCCTCCATGGAGGTGTGGGAGAAGAACGTGATATGACCGTTGCGGGTGGCGAAACGCTCCTGGGCCATCAAGGCCATGGGGGCCATGGACAGGGCGATGCAGATGTTCTTGAGGGAGTTCATGGTTCCTTGTTTTTCCGTGTTCATGTTCCTTATTCGGCGGCGGTGCAGCGGACCAGCACGACATCCAAGAGCACGCCGGTGCAGATGCCTTTCACCTTTACGGTGGCACCTGAGCGCCAGTCGGGATGCAGGTCCGTGTTGGCGAACTCACAGACCACACCGGCCAGCTCGTTGCCGGTCTCCAGGGTCACGTTGGTGACATCAGCGCTAACGGGTTCCATGCTGCGCACGGTACCGGAGACTTCGATGACCTGTTCCGTAGTACCCACGAAGCGCTCGGTGGCCTGTTGTTCATCGGCCGTGAAGGCGCTCAGCAGTTCCTCAGCGGTGACGCTTTCCCGTGCATCCAGGTCGGCCGTGGAAGCCACTTTGCGGTCGTACTGCGCCCAAGCGTAGATGCCACCGCCCACTACGGCGAGCAGGACCACGAGCAGGATGATCTTCTTGTTCATGATGATCAATTATTGGCCGCACCCGCGGCGATCCATAGTTCGATCTGGCGTACCTCACAATCCCGCAACCCACCACTGGGCGGCATGGGAATGCCGGCGGGGTCGCGCTTGATGGAACGCAGCACACGGCCGTTGGCCACCTGCTGGGAGAGCGCGCTGAAACTGGTGAAGTCGCCAGTACCGTTACCGCCGGAGACATGACATCCGGGTATGGCACATTTGCCTTGGATGATGGCGTCCACCGTACCGGAGTAGGTCACATTCGTGGTATCGCAGAAGTTGTTCGGGTACAGTTCCTCTTCATTGTCGTAATAACAACCACCCGAACCGAGAACGGCCAAGGTCAATAGCAATGCGGTGGTGGTGCGCATGGGGTCAGTTGTTCGGTGCACCGGCATCGATCCAGATGAGGAACTGGCTGATGCGGCAATCATTCATACGCGGCGCGTTCCGAGGCATGGGTTCAAAGCTGGGAAGGTGTTGAATAGCGCCGGCCAGACGACCGTCCGCAGCTACGGCATTGAGCACCGACCAGGAAGAAAGGTCGAGCCCTCCCTGCGGTGTGGCACCACTGTGGCAACCCTGGCACCGCGCTTGGACCACCGGTCGGATGGTACCCGTGTAGGTGACATTCAACGTGTCGCATGCGCTGGGCTCGCAACTGTTGTTCTGAGCGCCCTGCTGGATCCACTGTCCGATGAGGTCGATCTGTTCCTGCGTCAGCGGTGTCTGCGGCGGGCGTGGCATGCGATCGTCGGGATCGTTGTCGTTGATGGCCTCCCAAAGATCACCATCCTGGACCACACCACTGTTCATGAGCGCGGCATAGGATGTCAGGTCGATGCCATCGTTGTCGTCTGTGGCGGAAGAATGGCAACCATCACCCATGGTGCAGTTGGAGGTCAGCAACGGCTGGATCTGTTGTTGGAACCAGACGGTATTGGCATCGCACACGACCACTTCATCCGGGGGTTCGACTCCACCGCCGCCACCGCCGTTGCCTGGCTCTTCCACCAAAGGGCCCACGGGGGGCTCGTGTTTGCAAGCCGCCAGAATAACGATCACCGCCAGCGGCGACCACCACGGCATACGAACGCCGGGCCCTCCCCCGTGTACACGTCCTTCAGTCCTTCTATTCATCGATCCGAGCATGATCATATCCAGCGGGTACAAAACTACCCGGCCGTTGGAGGGTGCTCCAGCCCAAACCCGACGAGGCGGGCGATCAACGGGACGGAGCGGTAAAGCAGCGCGACCATCACTTCGCAGTTCCTTCCGACATGGGGCGTTCGCGTAGGATAAGCGCGGTGATCACGACCGCGTTCAGCGAGTTCCGGTAGCGAGGAGCATGGTTCAAACGCATGATGATGCCGGGTATGCTCGCAGGTTCGGTACGCAGCAGCAGGGCCAGGTCATCGGGCTCAAGAAGTTCGAGCACTTCATGCTTTTCCTTTTTCGGCTCCATGCACCAAAGCTGCGTGGAGAAGGACCCGCACCACCCATGCACATGGACGAACCCGTAAGGAAAGGCGATGAGGACCGTTGAACGCGTTCACCGGCCCGCAAGCCAGCGTTTGAATTCCGCCGAGCGCTCGCTGCTCACCACGGCATCCTCACCGTAGGGTGGTTCAAGCAGCACCTTCACACGGCTCTTGCTATAGGCCACCAGTTCCTTGATACTGTCTATCTGGACGATCAACTGCCGGTTCAAGCGAGTGAAGCGGCTAGGGTCCAGTTGTTTCTCCAGCCGGTCCAGGCTTTCGTCCAACGGCAGGTCTCGTCCTTCCTTGGTGCGGAGGAACGTATTCTTCTGGAGCGAATGGATGTAGGCGATCTGCGGTGGTTCCACGATCTTGAAATGTTCCCCGTAGCGGATCAGGAAGCGCTTTACGAAAGCCGCCGGTGCGGTCGGTTCTACCGGAGCTAGAAGTGGTGTATGGTCCCGAACCGCTCCCCCCTTCCCTGCTCGCAACAGCGCCTCGGCGACCTCGGCCTTTTTCAAGGGCTTCAACAGATAGTCCAAGGCGTTCACACGGAACGCCTGGATGGCGAACTCGTCATAAGCGGTGGCGAACACCACAGGGAATTCCACATCCACGGTCTTGAAGATCGCGAAGCTGTCCCCGTCGGCCAGGCGCACATCGAAGAACGCCAGGTCCGGTGCGGCATGGCTCCGGATCCAGTCAGCGGCCTCGGCCACGGTAGGCACTTCACCCACGATGATCACGGAGGGGTCTATCTCCTGCAACATCTTGCGCAACCGGGCGGCAGCGGCGGCTTCATCCTCTACGATCAGAATGTTCATCGCAGTGCATTAAAGGTATCCGTACGGTGAACGTGCCCTCCCCCCGCAGCACCTCCACGGCGCGCGGAGTGATGGCCGCATAGCGTTTGATGATGCTCTCCAGACCGAAGCCTGTGGAACGCGGGCTGGAAACACGGGGCCGTACGTCATTGCGCACCACGATGGCATCTCCTTCCAAGGATACGTGGATGTGCAACGGATGCTGGGCCGTGGCGGCATTATGCTTCAAGGCGTTCTCCACGAGCAGTTGAAGTGTCAAGGGTACGATGAGATATCCCGAAGGCACCTCGACGAAGTGGATGAAGAGGTCTATCGCGGTGCCGAAACGGCGGCGCTCCAGGCCAAAGTAGTGCTGTAGCAGGTCCAATTCCTCGTCCAGCGGGATCACATCCTTGTCGCGCACCACGAGTATGCTGCGGAAGAAGGTGCTCAAGGCATCCACATGCTCCACGGCCTTTTCGCGGTCGGTCTCGATGAGGGCGACCAACGTATTGAAGCTGTTGAAGAGGAAGTGGGGATCCACCTGGCTGCGCAACGCCTCCAATTGGAAGCGCACCTTTTCCTGCTCGACCCGTTCGCGTTCACGCATGCGCCGGTCGCGTGCACGGATGAACAGGTAGGCCAATGCCCCGAGCGCGAGCACGATCGGTACCATGACCTGCCACCGTTGCCACCACGGCGGGGCTACCTGCACCACCAAGGTGTGCCATGGCGAGCCAGGGCCGGGCTCTCCCACGAAGGCGCGCAGCTGCAGCTCGTGCGTGCCAGGAGGAAGGCTGGGCAGCGCGAACTCACGATCACGCGTCCGAACGATACGACCGGCGCCAACGCGATACTCGAACCGGAGCGCACCCGGCTCCGGATAGTACAGCGCGGTGAAATACACGGTGATATCATTGCGGTCATGCGTCGTATGCACTACGGGATCGACCGGCACCGAAGTACCGTCCACTTCCACATCGGTGATGATCACGGGCACATCCGGCCTGAAATGATGTTCGTTCAAGTTCAACCGCACCAACCCCTGATCGCAGCCGAACCAAAGTGCGCCTTGGGCATCGTTGGCCACCACGTTCAATTGCGCTTGCACATCGGCCAGTCCGAGGCGGGCGGTAAGTTCGGTCCAGCGACCGCTGAGCGGATCCAGCGCCACGGTGCCGGTCTTGCCGAAAGCGATGGTACGCCCCCTGGACCGACCTAGCGCGAACAGATCGCCATCGAATGGCGAGCGGCCAGCGCCAACACAGGAGAGCGCAGAGGTACCTACGCTGCAAAGCCCCGTGGCCGGGCCGCAGGTCCATACACCGCCGTGTTCGTCGCTCACCAGCGAGTAGTAGGTGCGTGCCGGAGAGTTGAGGGGGCGCACCGTGCCGTTCTCCCAGCGCAACAGACCGCGGCCGTCCGTGGCGATCAGCGCATGGTCGCCCGCTAGCGGAAGCACATCGAACGTGAAACCCTGCGTACCAACGAGCGCTTCGAACCGCCCATTGCACCATCGGGAAATACCGTCCAGTGTGGCGAACCAAACGGTATCACCTCGTGCACGCACGGCCAGCACATTGTCGTTCCCCAACCCGTTCGAACGGGTGTAGTGCGACACCCGTCCATCGGGGTACACCGAAAATGCACCGTTGCCGAAAGTGGCCGCCCACACCGTACCATCGGCGGCGGCTGACAGTGAAACGATGGGTGTACGAGGGTCTATGATCAAGTCCACGCGACGCACTGCGACACGTTCTGAAAAGGCGGTGGAATGGCAGTAAAGACCACTGTTCGTGGCGAACCAGATGCGGTCCTGACCATCCACGCAGAGCGCCGAAAGACCCCGCATGTCCACGCCATCGTGCTCTGGTATGATGAGCACCGCGGGATCCGCGCGGTGAATGCGTTCCGTTCCATCACACCACCACACGGCTCCTTCCCGATCCGCGAAAATGCTCATGCTCCGCCCCGTGAAAGCCCCCCCGTTCCGCTGCTCGTAGAGGGTGCGTTCATCCTCCCCGACCAACACCACACCGTTCCGTTCGGTACCTGCCCACAACGATCCTGCGTGCACGGTCAGGCTCACCACGGCACCATGCTCCCAATCGGTCGCAGCACGTACCTCCAGAGAACCTGGCTTCCAAGAGAACGGACCGGCACGGTCCGTACCCGCGTGTACCACCCCTTTGGCATCCACCGCTACACAGAGGATGAGGTTGTCGGGAGCGCCTCGTGCACCATCGAAGGAGTCCACCACGCGCCCACGGGAACAGATCGCCAGACCCTGGTCCGTGGCGGCCACTATACGTCCATCCGGTAACACGGCCAGGCCGTTCACGTGATCGTCGAGCAGGCCACTACCCGTATCCAGACGATTCACATGGCCTTGGTGCAGGATCCAAAGTCCCGCGCCGTAGGTGGCCAGGAACACTTCCCCACCAGGCCTCGCCAGGATAGCGCGCACCGGATGTTCAGCCAGCAGCGTATCCTGCAGCAGGGTGTCGCAGCCGTGTTGGTCGCAACGCAGCAAGGTTCCGTCGCCCAATGCGACGAGCACGCCTGCATCGGTAGATGCGAGCGCGTCCACCCGAACATCCTCCGTACGGAGCGCCACATCCACCTGTTCCCCATCCGTGCGTAACAGCCCCATGTTGGAGCCCAACCAGAGCAGGCCGGTCGTATCCTGTGCCATGCACGTGATCGAGGGCCGTTGCTGACCGGGACTTACGACCAATGCTCGATGCAAAGGGAATTGCGCCCGGGCTGTGGTGGCGAAGGACAATAACAGGAAGACGTACACCGCCCGGTTCATGGTCCCGCACCGCTTGGGTCGAACAGCACATCCACCTTCACCTGCACCACGGCGGCCACTTTCTGTTGGACCACGCGCGGTATGCGGATGTCGTGCTCGTCCACGGCCACGTCGAAGGTGCTCGTAACGCGGATCCCTTCTTCGGTTACCACCAGTTTACAGGGGATGATGCGTTCTCGCTTGACACCATGGACATAGAGGTCTCCTTTGGCACGGACGGCGTAGGTACCGGGGATGGTGAGGTCCACGCTCTCGATGATGCGACCACTGAAGGTGGCATGCGGGAAGGTGCCCGAAACCATGTAATTCTCGTTGAAATGCTCCCGTTGCAACGGCGCGTTGAAGCCTTGGAATTCGACGATGGGTATCTGGATGGCGAAGGCTCTTGTGTTGCGGTCCAGAACACCGGTAGACCGCTGGTTCTCCGCGGCGATCCGTTCCATGGGGGCTTCGCTCACGAAGGAGACCATCGAACGCTTCAGCCACCACTTCGTGCGGTCCTGAGCGTGGACCAGCGAGGCGAGCCCGAAGAAGAGGAGGAACAGTTCTTTGCGCATGACGTGCCAGGAACGAACGTCGTGCCGAAAGTAAGCGGTAGGGCTAGCGCGCTACGTAGAATGCACGCGAACCCGTCTTGGACCCGGACCGGATCACCAACCGGTAAGGCCCGTTGCTCAACGCTGAAACATCCAACCCACCTTCCGGAACAACACCGCTACGCAAGATCCTTCCACACGCATCAAGCAGGTGGAAGAACGCACCGGAAGGAGGAGATAGGATGTGGAGAACATCGATCGCGGGAACGGGTGCAAGCGACCACTCGGTAACGCCCTTATCCTCGACGGCCGTGGTAAGGCACGTATGCTCCGCGATCACACGGTCGCTCAGGGCCACGCTGTCCCGGAAAGCGTTCAACGCTGCTCCATCACCGCGCAGAAAGTGATCTAACCAAAGTCCGGCGAAGTCAATGATGACATCATTTTGCTCTTCGCGAGTGATGGTGAGATCAGGCCCACACGTCAACTCACCCAACGAACAGGTGAAACTGTTGGCGGCGAAGTAGCAATGCCCCCCACCCACCACATTGACGAAAGCCTTGCACGGAGCCGAAATGGCATCGAACATCGGCCGTTGGGCGCTGGTGGCAGGCGTTACACAATCCTCGGTGGCAGCGAACATCAGCGTGGGCACATCAATGAGGGAGGCTGCATCGATGGCCGAAGGGTTCGTCTCCGCCGCAGCGAAATTGACCACGGCTTGCACACTGTTCGTGGAAGCAGCGGCGAGCATGGAAGCGCCCCCTCCCATACTGTGCCCCAGAAGCGCCGTGGAGTTGGCCACATGTGCGAAGAAGGGCGACGTTGGCTCGGCATTCGCTGCCTGCAGGGCACCGGCCAGGAAAGCCAGGTCAGCCCCGAAAGCGGCATGGTCCGGCGCAAAGCCACCTTCGGTGGTGGGCAGAACCAGAATATACCCCCGAGGAACCAACCCATCACGCAAGTTGTCATAGGCATCCACCGTCATCACGAAACCATGACCATGCACCAACACCGGGAAGGTTCCTGCAGCGACAGGGGCTTCGGAACCCGATACGGAGGCCGGATAATGAATGGTGCAGCCGATCGTTCGATCCCGATCCGCATCATAGAACTCCTGCGACCGGGAGCCTACATCGAACGGCTGTCCGTATGCATGGGACAGGGCAAAGAGAAGCACCGGACCGAATAAGCGATAGCATGACATGGTGCTAGAACACAGCACGGGGAAAATGGTTCGTGCCCTTCACCGCATCGCTCGCGACGCACGAAAAAGCCCGGCCACCTTCGTGGCACGGGCTTCACGTTGCGGAGAGGGAGGGATTCGAACCCCCGGTGCCCTTGCGAGCACTTCTGTTTTCGAGACAGACCCATTCGACCACTCTGGCACCTCTCCGGGATCCTTTCGCGGCCAGGGCCCCGCGGAAGGGCGGCAAAGATAGACGCCTAGCCGGACAGGAGAAGTGCCGAACTTGGCGGCAAACCCTTCGACATGCCCACCGAAGCACAAGTGCTTGCCCATACTATGGACCGCACGCGCCAGTACACCGTGTTCTACCTCAACAAATTGAAGGACCAGGATCCGCACCGCCGCTTCCTGTGCGAGGGCAAGGAATTGAACACGGCCTATTGGCTCATGGCGCACATCGCGGTTACGCAGAACGGGCTGTTGCTCATGGCGTGCGGCGGTCCGTTCGAGAAATTCTCCTGGGCCAAGCACTACGGACGCGGTGGGGCAGGTCTGCCCTTGGACCAATGTCCACCTTGGGATGAAGTGTATGCGACGTTCCAGCGGATCCATTCAACAGCGGTCGCCCATGTCGCCTCGCTTCCCGATATGGCTTTGGAGGGGCCGAACCTCACGGGTATACCGCTCATCGGCACCACCGTTCGGGATGTCATCATCCACGCTATCCGGCACGAAGGGCTGCACACGGGCCATCTGAGCTGGCTGTGCAAACTCCACGGGATAAGCACCATGTAGCCTATTCCTCCGGCGCGGCCAGCTTCGGCAGCGTGGCCCAAAGCCACAACGTGCCCGATAGCGCTGCTACTGTGGAAGAGCAGAGAATGGCCGTCTTCGCGTGCTCGATCAAGCTCGGATCATCGAAGGCCAGCAGCGCCACGAAAATGCTCATGGTGAACCCGATGCCCCCCAGGCAACCCACGCCGATCAGTTGTTTCCAATTCACCCCGGTGGGCAACATGGACCAGCCAAGCGCCACGGCCGTGGCCGCGAATAAGCCGATACCCACGGGTTTCCCGAGCACGAGGCCCAAGAAGATGCCCAAGCTGTTGTGGCTGAACAAGCCCGTGGCTGAATCGGCACCCAGCACGATGCAGGTATTGGCGAGCGCGAACAACGGCATGATGCCGAACGCTACGGGCTTGTGCAGGAAGTGTTGAAGCTTGTAGGAGATGCTCTTATCGTCCCCGTTGCCAAAGGGGATCGCGAAAGCGAGCAACACCCCACTGATGGTGGCATGCACCCCGGAACGAAGCATGAAGAACCACATGAAACCACCCAATACCAGATAGGGCAGTAAGCGGTAGACCTTCAAACGATTCAGGACCAATAACACGCCGAACAGGGCGAGCGCGAAGCCAAGATCGGCCCAGGACAGGTCCGACGTATAGAACACGGCGATAGTGATGATGGCCCCGAGGTCATCGATCACGGCAAGCGCGGTCAGGAATACCTTCAACGCCGTAGGGACCCGGTTCCCCAGAAGCGAAAGGATACCGATGGCGAAGGCGATGTCCGTGGCCATGGGTATACCTGCACCGGAAGCCGTAGAGGTGCCGGCGTTGAACAACAGGTGTATACCAGCGGGCACCAACATGCCACCCAATGCCGCAATGGCCGGAAGCATGGCTTGGGACCGCATGCTCAATTCGCCGATATAGACCTCCCGTTCCAATTCCAGGCCTACCATCAGAAAGAAGACGGTCATCAAACCATCGTTGATCCAGAACTCCAGCGGATGACCCGCCACGACCGTATGCCAGAGATGGACATACGCTTCGCCGAACATGGAGTTGCTCACACCAAGAGAGACCATCGTACAAAGCACCAGCAGGATGCCGGAAGCCTTTTCGCTCGCAAAGAAGTCCTTGAACAATACGGTCAAGCGCATGGTGCGAAGATCCGCACTTCGGTGGACTTGCCGATCGATGCATCTTCGCACGGTCCAATGTCCACCAGCAAGGGTTCCATACGGCTACAAGCGGTCGTCCTGGCCGTTGGTGTCCTGTTGATGGGCGCCAAATTCATGGCCTGGCGCATCACCGGGAGCAATACCATCCTCAGCGATGCACTGGAGAGCATCGTGAACGTGGTTGCGGGAGCTTTCGCCCTGTACAGCTTGGTTCTGGCCGCCAAACCGCGGGATACCGGACATCCTTATGGTCACGGCAAGGTGGAATTCCTGAGCGCAGGCTTCGAGGGCGCCTTGGTCATCCTGGCCGGGGCGCTCATCATCTGGAGCGCTATTCAAGCCCTGCTCCATCCCGTACCGTTGCATGCATTGGACACGGGGATACTGCTGACCGGAGCTACGGGCGCCGTCAACCTGGGGATGGGGCTCGTCTTGCGGAAGCGGGGGCGACGCCTGCATTCGCTCACCATGGAAGCGAGCGGCGAGCATTTGTTGAGCGATGCCTGGAGCACGGCCGCCATGGTGCTGGGTCTGCTGGTCATACATCTCACCAGCATCCCCTGGCTGGACAGTCTTTTCGCGGTGGCGTTCGCGGTCTACATCATCATCACCGGTTCGCGCATCCTGCGCCGATCCGTGGCGGGTATGATGGACGAGGCCGACCTCGAACTGGCCGCCCAGGTGATCGCCGTGCTGGAGAAGAACCGTAAGCCGCAGTGGGTGGATGTGCACAACTTCCGGATGATCAAATACGGGGCAGTTCTGCACATCGACTGCCATGTGACCCTGCCGTGGTACTACACGTTGGAGCAGGCGCATGACGAGATCTCCGCCATGGAACGTCTGGTGAACGCGCACTGCGCACAGGAGGTGGAACTCTTCATCCACATGGATCCTTGCATCACCACGAGTTGCAGCATCTGTCAGTTGGGAACGTGCCCGCAGCGGAAAGCTCCGTGCACCGAGCGGATCACCTGGCACCTGGATTCGGTGCTGGACAATGCCAAACACGGCACCCAAGCCCGCTGAAACGGTCCCAGCCGAACCAAGCGTACCACAATGTCAGTCATTGGGCCGTTCCGGGCTTGGAGGGAGATGTTGCGAGCTTCCCACCATACCGGCCATGCTGCGTTCGGCAAAAGTTCCTGTGCCCTGTATTGGAAAAGACAAAGCCCCTTTCGGGGCTTTGAGGGTGGTAGACCGGGCTTGAACCGGCGACCTCCGGAACCACAATCCGGCGCTCTAACCAACTGAGCTACAACCACCATGGGCCACCACGCGGGCAGCGGGCCGCAAATATAGCGCTCCGTCGCTCACGGAATGAGAAGGTACTTCACACCCGACGTACTTTTCGCGGCCCATGCCCAGCAACCCGAGCGCGGCGCCGCGTGAGCCCTTACACATTCTGGTGCTGCCGAAATGGTGGCCCAATGACCGGGACCCGCAACTGGGCGATTTCATCCGTAAACAGATGCAAGCGGCCGCTGCGCAGGTGAAGATCACCGTGTTACACGTGGAGGGCGTATCGAACACGCGGGCCGCTGTGGACGCCGATGAAGTGGACGGCCTCTTCGTGGTGCGTAGCACGTACACCTTGAGCAACAGTGCCTTAAGGCCGGTAAGGCGTATGGTGAACTTCCTGCGCTACTGGGACGCAGCCAAAGCAGGTTTGGCGAAAATCCTTGAACGTCGCGGCCTACCTAGGCTCTCACACGTTCACATCCTTGTTCGTCCCGCATTGGTCGCGTGGTGGCTCCGGCGCACATCCGGTGTGCCCTACATCCTCAGCGAGCAAAGCAGCGAGTACATGGACGGGAGCTACGCACGCAAAAGCCGGCTTTTCCATCGGCTCAACCGTCAGTTGTTCAGTTCTGCCAGCGCGGTCACAGCCGTATCTGCACGACTTGGCGATAAACTGGTTGAACTCGGACTTTGTGAAGGATACACGGTTGTCCCGAACGTGATACCCGGTCTGGACCGACCACTGCCCCCGCTGGGCGCTGCCGACCACTTTTTGGTGGTTGCTGACCTGGTGGATAGAACGAAGAACGTCAGCGGAGTCATCAGGGCATTCGCGGCCCTGAAGAGAATCGGCTTGGACCTGAAGCTAAGTATCATCGGGGATGGACCGGACCGTGCGATGTTGGAAACCCTAGCTGCAGCTGAAGGTGTTGCTTCCGCGGTCTCATTCCTAGGCCGACTGCCCAACAGCAGCGTGCTCGACCATATGGCGAAGGCAGGCTCTGTGATCGTGAACAGCAATGTGGAGACCTTCAGTGTTGTGACCGGGGAAGCACTGGCACAAGGCAAGCCGGTCATCGCTACACGATGCGGTGGGCCCCAAGCGTTCATTCAGGAAGGCAACGGCATATTGGTCGATGTCGGCGACGATGCTGGCCTTGCAGAGGCGCTTCGCGTTCTCCACCGTACCCATGGCACCTACGACCCGATGGTCATCCGCACGAAACTCTCTACGCGTTACAGTCCTGAAGCCGTGGGCAACGGTTTCGCAGAACTTTACCGCCGCTTCTCACTCCGACCTCATGGCTGAACAGCGCCGAACCAGGGTAGCCATATTGTGCTCCAGCACCCATCTACCCAAATGGCAGGGTTCCGCCCTCCGCCATTTAGTGGATATGCCTGATGTTGAACTGGTTGCTGCAGGCATGTTGCGGGGTGGGCAGGATGGCACGGGCTCGCCCGGTCTTTTCGGTCGCCTGGAACGGCATGCCTTGCGACTTCTTTGTGAACAAGCGCACCTACGGGAAGACATTTCGGAGCACGTGGAGAATGCAGCCGTGGTGGACCTTGGGATAAGATCGGACATGGGCCAAGGCCTGGAGCAGTTGCAAGCGCATCGACCCGATGTGGTCTTCTCTTTCATTCCGCTGCGACCTGAACTGACCCGCTCCAGTGAGCTGCCCATATGGCAGTTCATCATCGGCGGGCAACCGTTGCTGGACACAGGAATGCCCATCCTGGGTCCACATCTTTTCAATGACCAGCGCAGTGCTACCTATCTGATCGGACCCGGAGGCAACACCTGTTCTGGTTTCGACCTACCCCGGGCTGTTCGAAAAGGTGTACCTCTTATCGACCCGCTGCTATTTGCTTCAGCCTGGTTGCCAACGCTTGTTCTCAAGGGCGCATCGGCCAAAAGAACAAACACTTCAATATTAGATAGTTTATCATCTGATGATCAAAACTCTAAAATAGAGTACATCAAGCTGATAATTCGATTAGAACTGCAACGGTCCTTGCACAAAGCTCGCACTGAATCGGAAGAAGGTTCGTGGAACATCGGCGTGCTTTACCAACCGATCACCGCCCTGTTGGATGCCGAGCCCAGCTTGAACGTACGCTGGCTACCATCCCCTTCGGCTGGCAATCATCGCATGGAGCCCTTCGGCTACACGGCTTCCGACGGTCAGCTTAACGTACTGTACCGCAAGCAGTCAAAGGAGAGGACGTACGATACCTTGGCACGACTTCGTCCGAAAAGTGACAGCGTACTGAAGCGCTCCCGATCCATGCTCAGCACCCAGGCGAACTTGGAATACCCTTTCGTACTGGAACGTCCTGATGGCGCCTATGCGGTCATCAGCTATCCGCACCAAGGGCGAACAGAGCTGTTCAAGGTGGCCGAAACGAACGATGGACTGGACCACGTTAAAATATTGTTGAACAAGGCTATAAATAGTCCAACTTTAACTGAACATGAAGGACTTTGGTGGCTTTTCGGGACAGATCCGGAGGCGCCGAACAATGTGTTACTCGCCTTCCATAGTGAGCGTTTCGATGGCCCCTACACTCCGCATGCGAGCAATCCGATCAAGATGGGCTCAGTAGGTGTGCGGCCGGCTGGCACCTTCTTTCGACGAGGCAATGAGTTGTGGCGTCCATCGCAGGATGCAAGCAACCCAGACAACATGGCAGTAATTCTGAATCGTGTTGAAGAACTCACCCCAACGACGTTCCATGAAACATGCGGGAGTCGCGTCGCTGGTTTCCGGGGCTCGGTCTATGGCCACGGCGTGAGGACATTATCCGCGATGGGAGATATCACCTTGATCGATGGGATCCGGTCCGCTAATGTTCCCACTGCGGGCACGGAAAAGCGCGAGCACCGGAAAAAGCGGAGTTCAACGGCAAGCGAATGATCCGCCCAGTAGCAGGAACGGTAGCGGCTCGTATTCTGGTCACGGTGCTGAATCTGCTCCTGATCGTGATCGGAGGGCACTCGCTCGGGGTATCCGGCCTAGGCCTCATGAGCCTGATCGTGCTCGGGGTGACCATCATTCTGTTGCTGAACCACGTGGTAGGGGGCGGCGGACTGGTCTACCTGGTGCCACGCTACGGTGTGCAGTCGCTGCTAATGCCTGCTTATGCCTGGGCTGCCATCACAGCCGCAGTGGCCTATACGGTTCAGCTGTTCGTTCCGTTGGTGCCGCAGGAACTGGCGGTCCATGTAGTCTTCCTGGCCTTCCTGCAATCGCTCAATAGCATTCACCTGAACGTGCTCCTAGGGCGCGAACGGATCGCGTTGCAGAACGGTATCCTCGTCGCCGGGAGCGTGATCCAAGTGGTAGCGTTCGCTGCGCTCATACGCTCGGATGGCGCTGGGATCATGGATTATGTATGGGCCACCTACCTTGCTCACGGCACCACAGCACTGATCTCAGGAGCCTTCATGCTCTTCGGGACGGCCGAGCGAAAAGCCGCAAATGAGCCGGTGGTCAGGGCTTTATTCCGCCAAGGAGGGCTAGCCCAAATGGCAAACCTGCTTCAACTGCTCAATTACAGGTTCTCCTATTACCTCATTGAACGGTTCCAAGGCTTGGGAACGCTGGGTGTTTTCAGTGTTACGACCCAATTGGCGGAGGGTGCGTGGTTGGTGCCGAAGAGCATCGGTGGCGTGCTCTACAGCAAGGTGAGCAACCTGGAAGAGGCAGCGCGCCAACGCGAGCTCACCCTGGTGCTTTATAAGGTGGCGGTCATCGTTGGAGCGTTGTTCAGCCTATCGCTGCTCATCGTTCCCGTAGCGTTCTACAGCTGGGTCTTCGGTCCGGAAGTGCGAGGCCTCCGACCCGTTCTGGCTTGTATGGTGCCCGGATTGCTCGCGATGTCCGGGTCGCAGGTCCTGAGCCATTACCTGAGCGGTACCGGGCGCATCCACCACAACACGATCGGCTCCGGGCTTGGCCTTCTGGTCACGCTGCCGGTGGGCTTCGTTCTGATTCCGGCGCACGGCCTCATCGGTGCCGCTATCACCACCTCCGCAGCGTACACCGCCAGCGTGGCGTACCAGACGGTGGTATTCTTGCGCGGGACAAGTACATCCTGGCTGGAGCTTCTGCCCCACGCCGGTGATGGTCGGCGTGTACTGAAGGTCTGGAAGCGTGCACGGGAGCGCCTTCTGGGCTAGCCCAGCGCGATCAGATCGTTGACGCCAGGTGGCCTGGTGGTCGTGAACCCTTCACCGTATGTCACCCCCAGCAGTCGGCCCATTTCACGGGCCCGCGCTTCCAAGAAGGGAAGGAAGTCCAGATTGGCTATCGGGCTCATCGGTTCCGTGCTGTTGGGATCATAGAACTGCGACGCGAAGCAACGCAGCGCCTTTTCCTTCTGCGCCCAATAGGGGGTGATATCCACCACCAGGTCCGGCTCTATCCACCGGTCTTGGACCGCATGGAGCACCGTCCGTGGCCTCCACGCCTCCTGAATACCACCCTCCCATTCGGTGGATATCCTTCTGAGGCCGCTCAGAAAACAAGCCTCTGCCACCAACGAAGCTCCCCGACCATGATCCGGGTGCCGGTCCCGCACAGCATTGGTAAGGACCACTTGCGGTCGATGAGCACGAATGGAGCGAACTACGTCCAGCAGACTTTCCTTATCCATGCGGAAAAAGCCATCGGACAGGCCCAGCTGATAACGGAATGAGGCATCAAGGACCTTCATCGCAGCATCGGCCTCGGCCTTCCTGATGGCCGGGGTACCACGCGTCCCCAATTCACCGGCGGTAAGTTCCACCAAGCCCACGGTATGCCCCAACGCTCGATGGTGGAGGACCGTGCCCGCCATGGCGATCTCAACATCGTCCGGGTGTGCGGTGATGCACAGGATGTCCACCGTGGTGTTCATCGCCCTTCGATCCAGTTCACCACCCGTTGATCCGACGGCTCCACCCCGGACTCCATGGACATGACCAATCGGCCATCTCCATCAATGAGGTACTTGTGGAAGTTCCATTTCACCTCGGTGTCCATCACTCCGTTCTGGCTTTTGTTGGCCAGCCAATGGTACACCGCGTGCTGATCCTTGCCCTTGGTGGCCACCTTGGCCATCATCGGGAAGGTAACACCGAAGTTCTTTTGGCAGAACGTGGCGATCTCCTGTTCTGTTCCGGGCTCCTGCCCGCCAAAATCATTGCTTGGGAACCCTATGATCACCAGGCCCTTGTCCTTGTAAGTGGTATAAAGGTCCTGGAGTTGAGCATATTGTGGCGTGTAGCCACACTCGCTGGCCGTATTCACCACCATGATCTTCTTTCCACGGAACTGGTCGAGCTTTACGAGTTGGCCTTGAATATCGGTAGCACTGAGGTCGAAAAAGCTCATGGCGGTGCGAGGTGGAGGTTGATCACCGCCAACCGGTACGGACACGGGCCCGACCTGTACGCGGTTGAAACAACCCGTGGACAGCAAGGCGGCGGAGATGAGTTTGAACAAGTGACGCATATGATGTCGTAAGGGCACTAAGGTCCGGAATGTTCCGCTCAGCAGAGCGTCCGTCTCGAGCGTGCTGGCATCTGTCCACCTGAACAAGTTGAATGGCAAGGTGTTCAGCCAGATGTCACCTTTTCCACCGCCTTGCGTAGAAGCGCCTATGCGCAACCTATGCCCTGCCTTGTTCTTCGTCCTATCGTCCGTCGGATCCCAGGCCACTGCCCAGGACGCCGTGCGCATCACGGATATCGCCCAGTTGGTGCGCAAGCCCGACCTGGCACAGGACCAAGCTGTCCGCAGCGGCATGCAGGCCGCCGGTGTTGCTGAAGACAGGGCCCAGAAGGCGTTGGCGCTGGGCAAAGCCAACGACCTGCCCACCGGCCTGCGGACGGACAGCGCGTTAGCCGCCAATGCGGCTGCGGTACGCAACTACAACGCCCACAAGGTGTGCAGCTATGCGGATGAGACCGGTGCCAAAGTGCTGGTGCAGATACCGGCCAGCGAGAACTACCATATGCCCGAAGACCTGCGCAGCAGGGAAGATATCTTCCTGGTGCTACCCGAAGCAGCGTTGGAGACGGCCCTTACCGATGGACAGCGCCCCAAGCCGAGCAAAGGCCCGGATTGGAAACGCATGCGCGAGGTCCGCATCATTTCGCCCGACGGTGTATACGCGAGTTACGACCTGGGGGCGGACAGCACGATCCTGAAAGAGCTGGGCTCCAATGGCATGAGCCAGCCGGAGATCGATGCGGTGGTGTTCAGGAGCCACGAACGCAACTGGCCCGAAGGCATCGACTCCTTCGACCGCCGCTATCCGAAGGCCAGGGATCTGAAGAAATACAAGGCGTTCCAAGCTGCTACGTGGGATGATAAGGTGCTTCTAGTAGTGCCCGTGGAAATGAACAAACGTATGCCCGTTACCATGCGTCCGCACCTGGATATCTACATGGTCTACGCGCGCAGCGCCGTGGAAGTGCGGTCCAAGAAATGAACCGCTCGCGGATCCCTTCATCCGTTCAAGACCGATAACGTTCACTCTTCACATACGCCGGCGCCACGTTCGGCCGTTGAGGTCCAATGCACGTAAGACTCGCATTGACCGCGCTGCTAGCACTTGCGCAAGAGCCCGCCCTACCTGAACTCAACCGGCGTATCGTGGAGCTGGTCACCGCCCAGCAAGGGCGCAAGGTGGGCCGAGGTGAATGCTGGGACCTTGCTGCCTACGCACTGAACGGTGCTTCGGCCCATTGGGATGGGGCCTACGATCTTGGCCGCCTCATCGACCCGGGCAAAGAGCACATCCTCCCAGGAGATATCCTGCAATTCGAAGGTGTGGTCATGGAGCATCGCACGGCGAACGGCATGGAACGCTACAGCTTCATGAAGCATACGGCCGTGGTGATCGCGGTAGAGGAACCTGGCAAGGTGCGTATTGCCCATCAGAACTTCGGCACTGCTGGCCGCAAGGTGAGCACCCTGGACTTACAACTGGCTGACCTGGTGGAAGGCGAATTGCTCTTCTATCGTCCCAAAGCAGAATAGCGCAGCAGTGGTGCGGATTATGCGCGGATGTACCTTGCGCTCATGCACAAGCGCATCACGCTCTTCACACTTGGTATCGCGTTCTTGGGTTGTTCGGCCCCGGAAAGTTCCCCCGATCGGACCGAGGCTCTTCCAGAACCGACCGTGTCTACCGATCCGGTAGAAGGGACCTTCTGTTTTTTGAAGGCCTTGAACAAGGACAGCACCTTCGTGAAGCTGACCGTACAGGGTGATAGCGTGCTTGGAAGCATGCGTTGGCGACCGTGGGAAAAGGATGGTGCCACTGGTAGCTTGTCCGGCCTGCGCAACGCCGAGGGTGAGTTGGAACTGATCTACGACTACATGATAGAGGGGCAGCACCAGACCGAAACGAAGGTGATGAAGATGGAGGGCAGCCTATTGTGGATCAAGACCGGCCAGCTCGTGGACCCCAACAACGATGGACATCTGCATTATGCTGACGTGTCGAAGGCCACGTATTCGGAACAAGCCGTGGCGGTGCAGTGCCGGTGATCGGCCAACGGCCTTTGCCCTAATTTAGCCCGACCATGACGCTCCGTGCCGCTATCGCGCTCCTCCCCGCCCTGCTGCTGGCTGCCTGCTCCACTCACAAATTCGTGGCCAGCAGTCATCCAAATGGCAAACCCGAAGTGGTCATCTACATGAAAGGTGAGGGCGACGAGGCGGAGAAGGTGATGGAGAAGGTGTACTACCCCAATGGTCAGTTGGAATATGTCGGTCATTTCGAGAAGGGCGTGGAGCACGGCGAATGGCTGTACTATTATGAGAATGGCACGAAGAAGTACCTGGAGACCTGGGTCAACGGCATTGAACAAGGCATCCATCTGGACTACTCACCCGACGGACAGGTGTATCGCGAGCTACACTACGAGAAAGGCAAGGTCGTGAAGGAGGTGGATCGTTCGAAGAATTGAACGATGGGCGCGGTAGCGGGAGGTGCACCGACGTTCTCCCCGCTTGTTACTTGACACTTGACACTTGTTACCTGACACTTGTCCCTACTCCGTTCGTACCCGCGTCCTTTCCAGTTCGGCTTTGCGCTGATCGCGCTCCTGCTCTTCATCGCGGAGCACATCAACGGCCGTTTCTGGCTGAACGACCTTCGGGTCTATTACGGTGCTGGCGAGGCCCTGCTGAACGGTGAACCGCTCTATGGCGTGGCGCATGGACTTAGCAGTGGCGTGTTCAAATACGCGCCGATGCTGGCCTTGGTCTACGCGCTGTTCGCCCTGCTGCCCTACTCCGTTGCCGCTTCTCTTCAATATCTATTGATCACACTGGCCTTTTTGGACGGCATGCGGCGCATCGATCGTTTGGTGCGCGAACGGTTCTTGGGAGGCAAAGGCGAGGGATACCTGCCGTTGTTACTGATCGCCCTGGCATGCATCGTTCATGTGCATCGCGAACTGCACTTGGGCAATATCAACATGATGTTGCTGTGGCTTCTCGTGGTTGCGTTGGAAGAGTTGCTACGTGGTCGGGAAGTGAACGGCGGACTGCTGCTTGGTGCCGCCATACTCGCGAAACCCCACTTCCTGGTGCTGCTGCCCTTGCTGGTACTGCGCAGGCGCTGGGAAGCGCTTGGAGCATCGATCGGTGCGATCATAATCGGCGTGCTGCTCCCTGCTCTCTTCCTTGGATGGAACGCAAACTTGGAAGTCCATGTCGCGTGGCTAGGCGAAATGGCAAAGCACAATGCCTCGCTGATCTACACCGGTAGTGATGACTACCGCGCCGTGAACACCATCTACTCGTTCGTGCATCGCGCCGTGTTGAAGTATGCAATGCCTGCCAGCGGGTCCGAAGCGTATGTCCTGCTCATGTTCATCGCAACGGCGTTCGCGGGGTTCGTATGGTGGAACGAACGACGTGGCATCGTGAACGCATTCGCGTTTGAATTCTTGCTGCTCGTCGCATTGGTCCCAAGCATCACGCTCACCGATACCGAACATTTCCTGCTCGCGCTGCCGTTCGTGGCCTACATCATCCATCGGCTCGTTCCGAGGTCGGATCCACGCTGGCTCGTGTTCCTTGCCGTTCCGTTGCTCTTCATGTACGGCGGCAACTTCGAGGATGCTTTGGGTGACTTTTCCGATGTGTTGATCCACCACGGAGTGCTCGGTATCGGCAGCGTTGGATCGCTGGTGCTGAGCGTGATCCTCTGGTCGCGATCGAACCATATGCCCTCACGGACGTCCAACCCGAACACATGAGAAGAAGCATACTCCTCCCCTTCCTGCTCGCTCCGTTCACGCTGCTCGCACAGGAGATCTATTTCCCGCCAACGACAGGCGACACCTGGGAGACCACCGACCCTGCCTCCCTCGGCTGGTGTACCGATCAGATGCCAGCGTTGTTGGACTTCCTGGAAAGCAGCAACAGCAAGGCTTTCATCGTGCTGAAGGACGGCCGCATCGTGATCGAGGAGTACTTCGGCACGTTCGAACAGGACAGTTCCTGGTATTGGGCATCCGCTGGCAAAAGCCTCACTGCATTCCTCGTGGGGTTAGCCCAGCAAGACGGACTTCTGGATATCGACGAGCCGAGCAGCACCTACCTCGGTGAAGGGTGGACGAGTTGCACACCGGAACAAGAAGCAGCGATCACTGTCCGGCATCAACTAACGATGACCACCGGTTTGAACGACACCACTGGTGATCTCGACTGCACCGACCCTGAATGCCTGCAGTACCTCGCGGATCCGGGCACACGTTGGGCCTACTATAACGCGCCCTACACCAAGCTCGATGGCGTCATCACCGGGGCCACCGGGCAGAACCTGAACGGCTACGTGTACAACAAACTCGGCCAGACGATCGGCCTTCTCGGCTTGTACCTGCCACTCGGCTACAATAATGTCTTCTTCAGCACACCCCGCGTAATGGCGCGTTTCGGACTGCTCGCCATGAACGGAGGCGAATGGAACGGCACACCGATCATGTCCGACACGGACTACTTCACCAACATGACCACCCCTTCGCAAGAGATCAACCCGGCATACGGCTATCTGTGGTGGTTGAACGGTCAGGAGGACTTCATGCTTCCGGGGCTACAGGTGAGTTTCCCCGGCCCCTTGATGCCGGACGCGCCGCAGGAGGCGTACAGCGCGATGGGCAAGAATGGCCAGATCATCAACGTGGTCCCTTCAGAGGGTCTGGTCGTCATTCGCATGGGCGATCTACCCGGCGGCATCTTCGTACCTAACGTCTACAACAACGATATCTGGGAACGTTTGAACGCCGTGATCTGCACGTCAACGGGCATCAGCGATCGCAATGCCAAGAAGATGGATGTATACCCGAACCCCACGACAGGGCTGGTCCGCTTGGCCGATGCGACGAATAATTCAAATGCGGAGGTCATCGCTGCCGATGGGAGGATGACAGGGATGCCGTTGCTGAATGGAACGCTTGACCTGGGCGGTTTCCCAGCGGGCATCTATCTCATCCGGATACGGAACCTGACCGGGAAAATGACCGTTCATCGGGTGATCGTGAGCAGTTCCGGTCAGTAGCACCATTGCGCCATATCGTCGGAGTCGCCGATCTTCGTGGGACTTACCACCTCCCATGACCACCTTCGGCATCGTTCTGATCCTTGCAGCGCTCATTCTACTGCTGCTCACACCGGTCCTGATCCGCATTCGGCAGCGACAAGAGGCGGAAGGCAGCCCGGCGAACAAGCGCATGAACGCGTTGTCGGCCTTCTTCGCGCTCTTCTCCCTGCGCTCCATCATCGGGCTGTTCGTGGCCGGGGTGGCGCTCGTCTTCCTGCCCTATCTATTCTTCTGGGCCGAGCCTAGGTACCAGTATTTCGTAGTGTTCCCCCAACGGAAGCAAGAAAGCCGTCCTGAATGAAGGCATCACGTGGCGCGGCTTCGCGAAGGTGACGCCCTGGCAGAAGTTCATCGATGTGAAAGTGGTTGACGAAACCGAACCGAAAAGCGAGATCGAAGGCCCGATGCGCCCGATCCCCGTGCGCTTCATCGATCAGGTGACCGCCACGGTCAAAGTGAGCACACGCTTCCAGCTACCGGCCGATGAACAATCGTTCCTGGAACTCGCCGTCGAATTCCGTTCGTTGCAGAACCTCGTGCAGACCACCTTGGTGCCCACGGTGCGTGAAGTCGTGAGCAACACGGGTTACATGTTCGCCGCACAGGATTACATCTCGGGCTCTGCTTCCGACTTCCGTGTGGCCGTGGATGATCAATTGAAGCTCGGCACGTACAGCGTGGAGAAGATCGAGTTCCGCGATACGGTGCTCACATCCATCGAAACAGAGGCGCGTGAGATCAAGGAGATACGCACGCGCTATGAAGTGAAGAAGCGCATCGGTGCCGATGGCAAGACCCAACGCGTGCCGCACGACATCAACGAGAACAAGATCCTCGTGGCCCAGGTGATCGTGGATGATGTGGTACTGGAAGAAGCGTTCAAGGAGCGCCTCGAAGCCCAACGCGACGAAAGTGCGAAACGCCAGTTGGAACAACAGAAGATCAAGACCGCGAAGGATGCACAAGCGCGCATCATCGCCGAAGGTGAGCGCGACAAGGCCGCCGAACGCGTGGAGCAGGAGAAGGAACAGGTGAAGGCGCTGATCGCCATCGAGACCCTGTTGAAACAGGAGAGCACCAACAAACAACTCGCCGAGATCGCCCTGCAGACCGAAAAGCTGAAAGCCGACGCCGAGCGAGTGAAGGCCGATGCCGAGAGCTACAAGAACGCCAAACTGGTGAGTGCCGGTCTAACCCCGCAGGAGAAGGCCACCTTCAAGAAGGAGACCGCGATCGGCGTGGCCGCGGAGTTCGCGAAGATCACGTTCCCGAAGACCATGATCATGGCCGATCAAAAAGGCGGGTCACCGCTGGAAAGCCTGATCGGTGCATCGATGGCGAAGCAGTTGCTGGACCAGGGCGACTAGGTCTACATCCACTCCATCAGGGAGAAGCCCACGCCAACCATCGTCTGCCGGTGGTTATAGTCGATCATGCTCTCGCCGTTGCCGGTGAAGAACTGCAGATGCGCCTTGAAGTAGCCGGTAACGGGAATGGCCCAATCCAACTGGACGGATGCATGTCCGCGCTTGAAGTCCAGCGAATGCCGGGCCAGCGCGCTGATCTGGTGGCCTTTGCGTGAATGCACCACGAGCAGATCGCCGCGCCCGATGTACTCATCGATGCGCGGGTTCTCGTCCACGGCGATGTCCTCCTTCACGCGCATCCAAGGGCGTAGCAGAATGGCCCAATTCTCCCGCTCAAAACCGACCTGACCGATCACGCGGTTCCAACTGCGGGTGAGGTAGAAACTGCGCCCATTGCTCTGGTGGTTCACGCCGCCACCGAGCATCGTCATGCGGAAGCCGAGCAACTTCACGTTCGTGCGGAAATTGAGGATCGCCTCCGGCTCATAGTTCGTCTCGCGGAACAGCCGTGAGAGGTTTGCGTTGTACATCTGCCAGCGCGAGCTCTGCGTGTAACCCAGCCACAGATCACCGTTGTGCCCAAAAATGCCGCGCCACACCTTGAACTTGAAGCTGAACTGGAACTTGAACTCCAGCGGCTGCAAGGGAATGGAAGCCGGTAACGACGTTTGTGGATTGTCCGTGGTCGGTTGCTCGTTGGGGTTGCTGCTCCAATAGGCCGGCAGGAAGTACACCGGCTTGTGCGGCCGTATCAGGAAGTTGGCCTTCTGCGTGGTGTCCGAAAGTTCCCAGCGGGAGGTGAGGCTGGCATCTTCTTCTAGAACGTTCAACTGCGCGGAGCACCATGTTGGAATAGCGAGAAGGGTGCATAGCAGCACCTTGCCGGGAGAGATGGGCATGGGGTGAAAGTAGCTAAGGCAAAAGTGGGTGATGCTTCCGCATCGCTTCACACATTCCCCTCGCTTAAATTGTGCTACTCACGTGCAACCAATCCCTTCAACAAAACAGGTTTTGGCCTTCAAGGCGCTCAATCGAGACATCGATGGATGAACCATTCATTGGGCCACTGACATGCTCTCAGCAGGTTCTGACACTGAGCACTTAAGGATCCTTGCGGGAGAACATGAGCCCTTCGATCAGTTCTACCTCCATGGACTTGTGGATAAGGTCCTCACAGAACTAGGCCTGTCATATGCCGATAAAGATCAGACCATTAAGAACTACGCCATCTACCTCATCGAACTCGTTCTTTCGAAAGAGCTGGACACATTTGAAGCGACCACAAGGTTGAAAAACATCTACGTCGAGAACGGCTATGAAAGCTACTTGCACGATTTCCACCTCTTGTATCTCGCCAAGTATGACTTGATCCACTGGGGCGACCAACACTACTGGGATGGTGCGTCCAAAGAGAACATCGACCAGATCATGTTAGACTACTTCTGGCAGTGGCGCTCTAAGAACTCCGAAACCCGATAGCCTACAGGTATTTCGAACGTTCGAGTGGACCGAAATCCTACGCGAACTGCCGCACGCTCAACGCGATGATGCGGCAGCACTCCAGCAACTGCTCTTCGGTGATCACCAAGGGCGGTGCGAAACGAATGATGTCGCCGTGCGTGGGTTTGGCGAGCAGGCCATTGTCGCGCAGCAGCAAGCACAGCTCCCATGCGGTCTTCGGTGAACCATCACTGGCCTTACGCGGCTCGATGACCACAGCGTTCAGCAGGCCCTTGCCGCGCACGAGCTTCACGTAGTCGAACTCGTCCACCAGCTTCTGCATCTCGCTGCGGAAGAGCTGCCCGAGGCGTTCAGCGTTCTCGGCGAGCTTTTCCTCCTTCACGATGTCCAGCGCTTCCATGGCGAGGCGTGCGGCCATGGGGTTGCCACCGAAGGTGCTACCGTGGCTACCGGGGATGAAGACGTCCATCACCGCGTTATCGGCCAGCACGATGCTCACCGGATACATACCACCGCTCACCGCTTTGCCGAGGATCACCACATCCGGGCGTTCGCCGCTGTGTTCGCTGCACAATAGGCGGCCCGTGCGCGCGATGCCCGTCTGTACTTCATCGGCCATGAAAAGCACGTTCTTCGAGCGACACAGGCGAATGGCGCTGCCGATGAAATCCGCATCGGGAACGAACACGCCTGCTTCACCCTGGATGGGCTCCACGAGGAACGCGCAAACCGTGGGATCGGTCAACGCCTGTTCCAGCGCGGGGATATCGTTGTAGGGAATGGTGACGAAACCAGCGGTGTATGGCCCGAAACGCGTGTTGCTGTCCGGATCCGTGCTGGCGCTGATGATGGTGATGGTGCGTCCGTGGAAGTTGCCCGCGCACACGATGATCTTCGCTTGATCCTTGGCGATGCCCTTCTTCTCGTAGCCCCAACGGCGGGCCATCTTGATCGCCGTTTCCACCGCTTCAGCGCCGGTGTTCATGGGCAGCATCTTCTCATACCCGAAGGTGATGCAGACGTATTCCGCGTAAGTACCCAGCTTGCTGTTGTAGAACGCGCGTGAGGTCAGTGTGATCTCGCCGGCCTGTTCCTGCATTGCCTTCACCAAGCGCGGGTGGCAGTGGCCCTGGTTCACGGCACTGTAGGCACTGAGGAAGTCGTAGTAGCGCTTGCCTTCCACATCCCAAACGAAGACGCCCTGCCCACGATCCAACACCACCGGCAGTGGATGGTAGTTGTGCGCCCCGTAACGTTCCTCCAATTCGATGGACTGCTGGGTCTTAGTGCGGATGCTGGTCTCTTGCATGGCTTGATAGACGCGGCTTGCCTGCCTGACGGGGCCGCAAAAGTAGGGTATCTTCGCCGCCCTGTTGATGCGATGCCCTTTCGCAACGCACCGCACCTGGACCATACCGCATGCGCCGTAGCAAGAACAAGGAACCGCTCTTCTTCGAGAACCTGACCATTGAAAGCGCCGGTGCGCAAGGCAAGGCCATCGCCAAGCACGAAGGCATGGTGGTGTTCATCACTGGTGCGGTTCCGGGCGATGTGGTGGATGTACGCGTCACCAAGAAGAAGAGCAACTACGCCGAAGCGATCACCTCGCGCATCGTATCGCCATCGCCGGACCGCATTCCTGCGTTCTGCGAGCACTTCGGCACGTGTGGTGGCTGCAAGTGGCAGGACCTCTCCTATCCCAAACAGCTACAGTACAAGCAACAACAGGTGATCGACAACCTGGAGCGTTTGGGTGGATTGCAACTGCCGCCGGTGACACCGATCATGGCCTCACGGGGTCTGCGGCACTACCGCAACAAGCTCGAATTCTCATTCTGCAACAGCCGGTGGTTCACGAAGGAGGAAGTGGACAACGACCAACGTGGCGACGACAAGAACGCCTTGGGTTTCCATATCCCCATGCGGTTCGATCGTGTCTTGGACATCCGGGAATGCCACTTGCAACCTGAACCAAGCGATAGCATCCGCAACTTCTTCCGCGAACACGCACGCAAGCACGGCCTCTCCTTCTACGATCCCCGGGCGCATGTCGGCTTCCTGCGCACTTTGCTGATCCGCACCACGACCACCGGTGAATGCATGGTATTGCTGGCCGTTGGGCATGAAGACGTGGACGCGCGCGAACGCATGCTCAGCGAGCTCGTTGAGCGTTTCCCGCAGCTCACCAGCGTGCTGTGGACGGTGAACACGAAGAAGAACGACACGATCTACGACCTCGACATCCACGTGTTCCATGGCCGTGATCACCTAGTGGAAGAACTACCCGACGGTCCCGGTGGTCGTCCGCTGAAATTCCGCATCGGCCCAAAGACCTTCTTCCAGACCAACCCACAGCAGACCATCGCCATGTACCGCCTCACACGCGATCTCGCTGGGCTTACCGGCGAAGAGAACGTGTACGACCTCTACTGCGGCGCGGGCAGCATCACACTCTACCTCGCAGCGAAAGCGAAGCACGTCGCCGGCGTGGAACTCGTCCCTGAAAGTGTGGCCGATGCGCGCGTGAACGCCGACCTGAACGGCATCACGAACGTGAGCTTCACCAGTGGCGACATGAAGAAGGTGATGGACGCCGCCTTCGTGCAGCGGAACGGTAAGCCCGATGTGGTGGTGACCGATCCGCCCCGCGCAGGTATGGACGAGCCCGTGGTGCGCCACTTGCTCGAACTGGCGCCACCACGCATCGTGTATGTGAGCTGCAACCCGGCTACACAGGCACGCGATCTCGCCATCCTGAACGATACCTACCGCATCGATTTCGTGCAGCCGGTGGATATGTTCCCGCACACCTACCATGTGGAGAACGTGGTGCGCCTGGTGAAGCGCTGAGCGTACTTCACATTCCTTGATCAACTTCGCGATCCCAACCACTCCCCATGCCTACCCTGTTCCGCACTGTACAACTCTTCGGCGCGCTTTTGACCGCCGGGATGCTCTCGGCCCAGACCGTCACCGACCAGTACATCGAACTCACCGTTACGGACACCATGTCCATGAAGGTGAAACGCATCTCCTACTCCTTTACGCCGCAAGCTGCCGAGATGCACAGCGATGCCGTGTACGAGGAAAGCGACGATTGGGAAAAGGTGCAGAAGAAGATTGCCGAGGAATCACGAGAGAAGGCCGACAAGCTGAAGGCGAAACTGACGAAGGAAGGCTTCAAACTCTCCGATGCTGCCGCCGTCGGTTATGGTGACTACACGATCAGCTCCTACGAGGACATGAGCGAAGAAGCAGCAAGCGTGGATGTGGAACTCGCCAACGAAGCGGAATTGAAACGCTTGGTGACCTACCTGCGCAACGAAGGCAAGGGCGATGGCCACGTGAGCCGTTGGGACTACGAACCCACCGCTGGCAACGAGGTGGAATTGATGCAACGCCTCTTCAAACGGGCCGAAGAACAAGCGCGTACCGTGGCAACGTTGGGTGGCCGCAAGCTCGGCAAACTGCTTACCGCACACGCACCGGGCAGCGGCACCGGCCTTACCTGGCTGGACAGCATCATGGAAATGGCCAAGCAGGAGATGATGAAAAGCGAACTTGGTCGCAACCCGGAGTTCTTCAATATGCGTCAGCGCTCGCTGACGTTCCGTTTCGCGTTGGTGGATTGAACATGTCCCCCGAGAAGCTCGACGCCCGGTACTGGGACGATCGTTATTCCGATGGTGATGCGCCGTGGGACATCGGCTCCGCGTCCACCCCGTTGGCGAGCTATCTGGATGGACTGACCGACAAGAACCTCCGCATCCTCATACCCGGTGCTGGTCGCGCTTACGAAGCCGAACATGCGCACCGCCTGGGTTTCACGCACGTGTTCCCGATGGACTTCACCCTTGCGCCGCTGGAGGCGTTGATGGAACGCTGTCCTGACTTTCCGCGAGCACACCTGCTCGTGGGCGACTTCTTCGCGCACGACGAGCGGTATGATGTGATCCTCGAACAAACGTTCTTCTGTGCGCTCGATCCATCATTGCGTGGCAAGTACGTGCAGCACATGCACAAGCTGCTGAAGCCGGGCGGCAAATTGGTCGGCGTGCTGTTCGACTCGGTGCCGAACCCGGTCGGACCTCCCTTTGGTGGTACGGTGGACGAGTATCGGTCACTGTTCGAACCGCTCTTCCCCGGAGTGTCGTTCGAGCGTTGCTACAATTCCATCGCGCCGCGCGCCGGTCGCGAATTGTGGTTGAAGGCAACGAAGCCGACAGCTTACGAGCCGATCGATTGCAACTTCTACGACCACTTCGAAGCCGCAGCCACGTTGAAGGAGACCGTAAGGTTCGGCCTGCGCGACGGCTCGGAGCGGGAAGGCATCATCGTTGATCTCTTCGTTCGCGAACACATCGAATGGATGCGCTTAAAGGATGGTTCGGAGATCCGCTTGGATGAAGTGATCGACCTCCGTCGCCCCAAAGGCACTTGAACGATCGCGAAGGATCTCGCAACTTCAGCCTCCCATTCACTGAATGAGATCACTGGCACGCACCGCGAACGAATATTTCGAGCAGCTCGAACCCGAGCGGCGCGAACCGTTGCTTCGTTTGCGCAAGATGATCGTGGGCATCTGGCCCGGGATCGTAGAGGACATGGATCGCGAGATGCCCACCTATCATTTGAAGGGTCGTACGCTTTGCGCACTGGCGAGCCAGAAGAATTTCATGGTGTTGTACATCATCCCACATGATCTGCTGAACGCGTTCAAGAAGGATCTGGTGGTGTTTGACAAGGGGCGTTCCTGCATCCGTTTCAAACGCCTGGAGCCAGGTACGCTGGACCTGTTCGATCGCATCATCAAATACACGGGCAGCCAGATGGATGAGAGCCAGCTGGTTGAAGTGCGCACCCGTCGTCAGCCGTCACGTTTGGTGAGCTAAGCCCCTCGCTGCGTACTTTTCGGCGCATGTCCGCCAAGACCATCGTTCTCGACCATGACCGTGTGCAGCGCAAGCTCACGCGCATCGTCCATCAATTGCATGAAGAGTACCATGCGGAGAAGGGCATCGTGCTGGTGGGAATCGCCCCGCGCGGGCTAACCCTGGCAAAACGCCTGCAAAGCGGTCTTACGGAAGCCACCGACATGAAGGTGGAACTGGTGGAGTTGAAATTGGACAAGGATGCCCCACTGGAACGGCCTGCGAAACTCTCCGTGGAGCCTTCAACCCTGCGCGACCGTGTGGTGGTGCTGGTGGATGATGTGCTCATGAGCGGTCGCACGTTGATGCACGCCGCCAGCTTCCTCGTTCAAGTGCCGCTGAAGAAGTTGACCACCGTGGTCCTTGTGGACCGCCGCCACCGGGCCTACCCCATTCGTGCGGACATCGTAGGTCTCACGCTGAGCACCACGTTGCAGGAGCACATCAGCGTAGAACTCGGCAAGAAGGACACGGTCTACCTGGCCTGAAGCGCTTCGGCGATCCGCACGGCGATGTCCTCAGGTCCTCCGACGGCTTCGATGCGGATGTGTGCTTGGGCATAGAACGGCAGACGTGGTGCCAGAAGTGCCTCAACACGTTCGCGCAGCGCTCCTCCTTTCAATCCGGCGAGTAAAGGTCTATCGCCACCGGCCCGTTCGACGCGGGACATCAGCACATCCAACGGCACATCGAGCCAGACCACGGTGCCTGCAGCTTTCATGCGTTGCAGATTGTCGCCTTCGCAGGGTGTTCCGCCGCCCATGGAGATCACGCCAGGAGGACCTGCGAGCAATTCATGAAGCACTTCGGTCTCCACTGCACGAAAGGCTTCTTCACCTTGCCGCTCGAAGAATGGTTTGATCGGCCCGACACGGTTCTCGACCACACGATCCAGGTCGTGGAACGGCAGGCCCAGCAACGGCGCCAGCTCGCGTCCGATGCGCGACTTGCCCGTACACATGAAGCCGATGAGTTGGACGTGCATGATCTTTGCGCCGAAAGATCGCACCTTCGCTGGTGATGAGCATGAAGATCGTAGCGGTATCGGACCAACGCACGGAGGAGCAATGGATGCGCCTGCCCTGGAGCATCTACAAGGACGACGCGAACTGGATACCGCACCTGAAGCAGGATGTGGCTAAAGTCTTCGATCCCGCGAAGAACAAGTTGCTGAAAGACGGCAAGGCCCAGCGCTGGATCCTGGTGAACAACGGTGGCGCGTGCATCGGACGGATCGCCGCCTTCATCAATCCCAAAACGGCGCACACGGAGAAACAACCCACGGGTGGCGTCGGCTTCTTCGAGTGCATCAACGACCAAGCTCCGGCGAGCCTTCTGCTCGACACAGCGCGCGACTGGCTCAAGTCGAACGGCATGGAAGCGATGGACGGCCCGATCAACCTCGGCGACCGCAACATGTTCTGGGGGCTGCTGATCAAGAACTTCACCGACCCACCGATCTACGGCACCAACTACAATCCGGCCTATTACAAGGACCTGCTGGAGGGCTACGGCTTCCAACTCTATTTCAACCAGCTCTTCTTCAAGCGCAGTGCCTTGGTACCTGTGCAGCCCATCTTCCACCGGAAATTCAACCAGCTCGCCAACGACCCGGCGATCCGCATGCACGACGCCCGCGGACTTAGTGTGGAGCAGATCGCATCGGATTTCCGCACCGTGTACAACGATGCCTGGGTGGATCACGACAACCACAAGGCCATGGACGAAGCCACGTCCATCAAGTTGGTGAAAGCGATGAAGCCCGTGATGGACCCGCGCCTCATCATCTTCATCCGCCACACCGAGCGGCCCATCGCCATGTACATCAGCCTGCCCGAGCTGAACGAGATCTTCAAACACGTGAACGGCGACCTCAACTGGCTGGGCAAATTGAAGTTCCTCTGGTACAAAAACACCGGCGCTGTGAAGACCATGACCGGCATCGTCTTCGGTGTGGCCAAGGAGTACCAGGGCAAGGGTATTGAAGGCGCGTTGATCGTCTATGGCGAGAAATTCATCGTGGACAAGAAGCTCTACAGAGACACGGTGCTCACGTGGGTGGGCGACTTCAACCCGCGCATGGTGAAGGTGTGCGAGAACCTGGGCGCGGAGAACTACCGCACGCTGGCCACGTACCGCTATCTCTTCGACCGGAACAAGCCCTTCGAGCGGCATCCGGTGATCGAGAAGAAATAGGTTCGTCGATCAACGTTTTGCAGTTCGGGTTGGATCCTTACTTTTGCGCTCCCTTCGGAAAGCGGGTCACCGTTCAAGAAGTGTGGAAGATCCTGTAGCTCAGCTGGTAGAGCACAACACTTTTAATGTTGGGGTCCTGGGTTCGAGCCCCAGCGGGATCACTAAGAAAGGCCTCAGCGCAAGCTGGGGCCTTTCCATTTCAAAGCTTCTCGGGCGAGAAGTTCATACCGCACGAGCGGAGCGCAGATGCGGGAAGCCCCAGCGGGATCACAGAAGACCTCGGCGAAAGCCGGGGTCTTTTTCATTGGCCTCTTGGGCGAGAAGCCTGTCCCGTGCGACCGGAGGGAAAGACGGGAAGCCCAACGCGGTACCGAAAACAGGCAAAACCAGTGCTATCACTGAGGAGCATCCGTCGAGCCACCGTTATCAACCATACGGCCAGCGCGGTTGAAAAGTCGTTCGTCGAAGGCTGATACCGAACGCCTTGCGGCGCCGTTAACTTCGGAACGATGGCCGACCACTCCTCTCCCAAACCCGACCCGGCCGTCCCTCCCCAGAGCGGCCCACCGCAGCCGGAGCCGCCTCTAGCATCGCTGCCACCTGAGGATGACCTTCAGGACTGGCGCGAGGATGATGGCTATGGTGATGCCGAGCATGCCCGACGTTTGGCCGCCGTGCGCACCGAACTCTTGCGTCGCACCCAACCGGAGCGCACTTCGGAGGAGTGATCCAGACTTCTATATTTGCGCCCCCTTACCGCTCCTAGCGGTCGTATTGCCCAGGTGGTGAAATTGGTAGACACGCACGCTTGAGGGGCGTGTGGCCGAAAGGCTGTGCTGGTTCGAGTCCAGTCCTGGGCACTTGATGATGAAGCCCTGTCGCGAAGCGGCGGGGCTTTTTCGTAGCGCGGTTCCGAGGCGATACCTTGCCCGGCCATGCGCGACCTACTCGTTCTCGAAACCGCTGCCGTACTCGCCGGCCCCGCCGTGGGCATGTTCTTCGCGGAACTGGGCGCCCGTGTGATCAAGATCGAGAACAAGCGTGCGGGTGGTGACGTAACCCGCCGGTGGAAACTGCCCGTTGAGGATCCCGCCTCGCCGGTGAGCGCCTACTTCAGCAGTGTGAACTGGGGCAAGGAGCACCGCGCGTTAGACCTGAAGGAAGCGGTTGACCGCGCGATCTTCGACGCCCTGCTGATGAAAGCCGATGTGCTTATCTCCAATCACCTGGCTGATGATGCGGAAAAGCTCGGCTTGCAGCGCGATCGGTTGCGCGCATTGAATCCGCGGTTGATCCACGGGCATATCAAGGGCTTCGCGTCACAACCGCAACGACCAGCGTTCGATGTGGTGTTGCAGGCGGAGACGGGCTACATCAGCATGACCGGTACGGATGACGCCCACCTGGCCAAACTGCCCATCGCCTTGATCGATGTGCTCGCCGCCCATCAATTGAAAGAAGGTGTGTTGCTCGCCTTGTTGCAACGCGACCGCAGCGGCAAAGGCGCGTATGTGGAAGTCTCGCTGGAAGAAGCCGCACTGACGGGCTTGATCAACCAGGCCAGCAACCACTTAATGACAGGCGCAGTCGCCAAGCCGCTGGGGACCTTGCATCCGAACATCGCGCCATACGGAGAGACCTTCACCTGTGCCGATGGTGGAAGGATCATCCTCGCCGTTGGAAGTGACGCGCAATTCGCTGCGTTGTGCACGGTGATCGGACGTGCTGATCTGGTCGCTGACCAACACTACAAGCGCAATGCGGTGCGCGTACAGAACCGATCGGGGTTGGCGAAGGAACTCGCGCCTTCAATCGCTTCATGGGAACGGACATCGTTGTTGAACGCCCTGCTGGAAGCCCAGGTCCCAGCCGGTGCATTGAACACTATCGATGCGGCATTGGCCACACCGGCAGCACAACCCATGATACTTGAACAGAAGATCGAAGGCCAGCCGACGCGGCGTGTGAGCGGCAATGCGTTCCGGATCGAACCTTACTGAGCGACGGCCTTCTTGCGCGCTTCTTTCAGCGCATCCTGCAGCACGGAGACCACACGTTTCGATTCGGCCTCGTTCAGCCCTTTGCCGAAGATCACCTTGCGGCCCAGATGTTCGAAACCGAGCCGCTCGCCGCCGATGTTCCAGAACGAATCGTTGAGCTGGTACTTGAACGATGTACGATCGATGTTGAGCGCACCGAGCTTCTGGATGTTCTCGATGAAATAGGTGTTCGCCTTTCCGTAACCGAAGATGCTATCCTTCACAGTGAGCACACCGTCTTTCAAGCGCCATTGCTCGAAACCCTTCAAGCGCCAAAGAACGGCGCGACCCACCTTCACGGCGAAGTAGAGCCAGAAGGCGAGGAAGGCGAGCATGTACTGCCGAAGGGGTTCACTTTCGGGAAGCTTGGTGCGCGCATACATCATGTAGACACCTACAAGCACCCAGCAGACGAACCACGCGACGAGCAGCGCTTCCTTCTGCTTGGGAAGACGTGCGCTGATCACGACGCTCGTGCGCCCTTCGTTGCGGTCGATACTCACACGGTCACTGACGATCTCCATCATACCTTCTCGGTCGCCACCACGCTTTCGTACAATTGTTCGTAAAGCGGCAGGATCTTCCCAAGATCGAAACTGCGCGCCTGCTCCAACGCACCGGAGCGATACCGTTGGTAAGTGGCTTCATCAGCGAGGATCGCAGCAGCATTGGCGGCCATCGCAGCGGTATCCCCCACGGGGCTCAGCATGCCGCTCACACCATGTATATTCACCTCGGGCAAGCCACCACTGTCGGTGGAAACCACCGGTACGCCGCAAGCCATCGCCTCCAATGCTGCAAGACCGAAACTCTCCGTTTCGCTCGTGAGGACGAAGAGATCACAGCTGGCCATCACCTCTTCCGGGCGCGTCATCTTGCCCAAGAACTGGATCGCATGGCAGCTGTCCGCTTGGCGACACAGGGTCTCGATCTTCTGCCGCTCCGGTCCATCTCCGATCAACAATAGCCGAGCGGGGATCTTCTTGCGCAGCTCAACGAACATGCCCACCACATCCTGCACTCGCTTCACCGGACGGAAGTTGGACACATGCACCAGGAGACGCTCACCGTTCGGTGCATAGCGCGCGCGCAATTCAGCGTTCGGTGTGTGTTGGTATTGATCCACGCACACGAAGTTGGGGATCACCTGTACCTCGCGCTTCAGCGGAAAATGCGTGTAGGTATCCTGCTTCAGACTTTCGGAAACGGCCGTCACCGCGTTGCTACGTTCCATGCTGAAGGTGATCACCGGCTCGAAGCTCGGGTCACGGCCCACAAGCGTGATGTCGGTACCGTGAAGTGTTGTAACGAAAGGCAATCGCATCCCTTGTGCGGCGAGGATCTTCTGCGCCATCCAGGCTGCGGAAGCGTGCGGAATGGCGTAGTGCACATGCAGCACATCCAGCCCCGCGAACTTGGCCACATCCACCAACTTACTGGTGAGCACGAGTTCGTAGGGTTGATAATCGAACAACGGATAATCGCTCACGCGCACCTCGTGGTAGAACACGTTCGGATGATCGCGCAGGCGCACTGGGCGGTCGTACGTGATGAAGTGGATGATGTGACCTTTCTCGGCGAGGGCCATGCCCAGTTCCGTGGCCACAACGCCACTACCGCCGAAGGTGGGATAACAGACTATGCCGATGCGCATTCGGAGAGGTACCGCTCGTGAGGGGTGCAAAGATCGTGTGGGGTCGCTGGATAAGAGGCACCGGAACCACCCAAAGGCGACCAAGCCTTGCAATTCCACGAAGCCTTAGGAAGTCGCAACTGCCGGGTCATCGAACTCCACGTTCTCTGGAAGTTGAACGGCCATGTCGCCATGCACCTTCACCTGGCAGGCCAGTCGCCACTTCCCTTCCACTTCCTTGCTGTTGAAGAAAGGCAGCTCACGCTGAGCGATACGGCCACCTCCCTTCACGATGCGGCACTTGCACATCGCACATGCGCCCCTTCCTCCACAGGTCGATCGCAGCCGTATTCCCTCCCGCGCCAGTGTGTTCATGAGGGTATCGCCCCCGCTGACCTCCAACACCCGTGAGCGGTCCACCGTGATGCGGATGCGCGAATGGGTCGGCCCCTTGAGCATCCACCACGCCACCACTCCGATCAGTAGCGCGCAAGCAGCAGCGATGAACACGATGGACATGGCACGATAAGGGTCAGGTTACGGACGTCCCTACCTTCGGAACCGCCAAGTTGGCTCAAAAAGACCGGAACGTTGTCCATCCGCCCACCTCTCACCGCATTACCGACCGTCGGACGGCTTCTGGTAGCCGCTGCATCCCCGCTCCTGCTGAACATCGCCACCAGCTGCGGCACAACTACGCCGGTAGCGGCGGGGGATCCGGTGGAGTACTACCAGGAAAGCACACTGCGCTACGAGGACCGCGTATACAGTCCCACGGTCCATACGGTACAGCTCTTCAAGAAGGGTTTCGAGATGGCAGCTCCCATCACCGATCTGGAAACGCTGGATCCGCTGGTGTTGCGCTTCGACGATCTACAACCGAACATCGAGAACCTGAGCTATTCGGTCGTGCACTGCACCGCGGATTGGGCACCGAGCGACCTGATGCCGGGCCAGTACCTCAGCGGAGCATTGAGCGATTACATCCCCACGGGACGGCAGAGCTACAATACGCTACAACCCTTCATCCACTACGAATTGGAGTTCCCCAACCAGCTGGTGCGTCTGTCCCGATCAGGCAACTACCTGCTGAAAGTGTATCGCGGCAGCGATGAAGAGGACTTGATCCTCACGCGACGCTTCATGGTAGCCGAGCAGAAGGTGATCGTGGATGCGCGCGTACTGGCCACCCGCGATGTGGACCTACGCGACGCCGCGCAACAGGTGGACCTTACCATTCGCCACCCGGGCATGTACATCCAGGACCCGTTCGGTGATGTGCACGTGACGATCCTACAGAACATGCGGTGGGATGATGCACGCACCGGACTTCAACCCCGGTTCGTGCGCGACAATGAGCTGGTTTACGACTTCCCGCAGCAAGGACTGTTCATGGGTGCCAACGAGTATCGCAGCTTCGACCTGAAGAACCTGCGCTTCCTGACCCGCAGTGTGGCACGTATCACCCCAGGTGAAGGCAACGCCGTATACGACGCTTATCTGCTCCCCGAACAGAAGAGGAACATTCGCGTCTACGACAACCAGCGCGACATCAACGGCAAGTTCCTGGTGAAGAACGACATGGTCGACGGCGATCCGTTGGGTGCGGATTATGTGAACGTCCACTTCAGCCAGCCCATGCCTCAGGAGATCGGCGAGGAGCTCTTCGTGTACGGTGGCTTCAGCGACCTCCAGTGTCGCAAAGAGAACCGTATGACCTGGCACCCCGAAGAAAAGGCCTACAAAGCCACTGTATTCCTGAAACAGGGTTACTACGACTTCACCTATGCGGCCCTAGCGCGAGGTTCCTCCGTTCCAGACCTGACGCTTGTGGAAGGCTCGCACTACCAAACGGAGAACGACTATCTCGTACTCGTCTACCTGACCGACCATCAGCAGCGATGCGATAGACTGGTGGGCATCCGTTTCGTGAACTCCGTGCGGGGATAGGTCGATCGAACCTTATGCTACGCAACTTTGTCCTGCGCCAGAGCGTCATGTTGGTGGACCATGCGTACCGAAGCACCCCTTCCCGGGAAGATCCGTTCGGTGGGTCTTTGCATGACGCTACTGGGCATGTGCGTTGCGCAAGCCCAGATGCCCACGAAATGCCTGGAGCTGGAGCGCGTTCTGGCCGACGCCTGCAACAACGCCTGTAGCGGTGCACAAGAGGGAGAGAACGAGATGTTCCGCTTCGTTGTGGGGCCGTTACCCATCGCGTTGAGCGACCTTGAAGCCAGTTGGGCAACATCCAACCCCTTTCTCGGCTGGGTACAGAACGGCACCACCGCGAGCCTCACCGCCCAACTCAACGCCACCATCACGAACTGTGGCTGGTTGGTGGAACCGGTGAACGGCATCATCCCGGCCGGTGCGCACGTGCTGGGCATCACGAGCACCAACATGTGCGTGGCTGGCAACTCCTTTGCCGGTATCAGCGATACGCTGCACGTCATCTTTCAAGAGATGGGCAATACACTGGGGCATTTCAAGAACACGAGCAACGGGAACAATGTGACGAACACCCCGACCGGGAATAATGACTACCGCCAATTCATCCTGTACGCCTTGAGCCAACAATGCGCGGACACCTTGGACTACAACACCCGGAACATGGTGAACCAGTACGGGACCTACGGCGGCTCTTATACCCAGAACGATGGATCCAGCCTTGTTTCCACCTGGCCTGGAGCGCCGGTGGTGAGTTATGTGAACGATGGCTGTCAGGCTCCTTTCACGCCGCTGACAGTCACTATCATCACTGAACCTGAGCCGATGCCGTGCGGTGCTTCCACGACACTGAGCGCCACCGCCAACGGTAACGTGGCGGAAGTATTCTGGAGTGGCGGATCCGGGTCGTTCGGAACGCCAGCAAGCCCCACTTCCACCTACACCCTAGGCGGTACCGAGACGGAAAGCGCCACACTCTTCTTCTGTGCGGTAAGCGCCTGCGGCGATACGGTCTGCGACCAGGTCATACTGCTTGTGAACGGGTCACTTTCGTTGAGCATCCTGTCGGACGGTCCCACCACGTTCTGCACCGGGAGCAGTGTACTGCTTACGGCATCCGGGGGCGACAACTATACCTGGAGCACGGGCGAAAGCGGTAGCACCATATCGGCGAGCACCGGGGGGACCATTTCCGTGGCTTCCTCCAATGCTTGTGGTACATCGACCGCAGCGATCGAACTCACCGTCAACGACGCTCCTATCGGTACGATCGACGGCGAAGCCTCCATCTGCGAAGGATCAGAGAGCGTACTGGTGGCATCGGGCGGCGACACATACACCTGGAGTGACGGAACCGTGGGCGAAGAACTATCGATCCAAGCTTCGGGAACGTACAGTGTGACGGTATTCACCGAATGCGGCAGCGATGAGGCTTCCTTCACCGTTGGGGCAAGACCCGCCTTATCGCCCGCGTTCACGGTAGATGACACCAACGGCTGTGCACCGCTTTGTGTGTTCTTCACGGCGACCGATGCGCTCCTAGCCGAACTCACGTGGAGCTTCAGCGATGGCTCCACGGCCACCGGTGCGAACGTTGCCCATTGCTTTGGCCCTGGGGAGTTCGACGTGACGCTGACCGCGACACCAGGCCCCGGGGACCAGCATTGCGCGGCAGATACCACGCTACTGGAGCTGATCGCGTCCTGGCCGGCACCCCAAGCGAGCTACACGGTAACTCCGGATGTGGTGAGCATGGATGCCCCCTTGGCCACATTCACCAGCACCAGTAGCGACGCGGATTCATTGCACTGGGTGATCGGAACACCGGAAGGAACCGAGGCGAGTTCCACCGTGTTCCAATTCACTTTTCCATTCGCTGGCTGCTTTCCGATAAGCCTGGTGGCGAGCAATACGCAGGGCTGCATGGATGCTGTTCAAGGACAGCTCTGTGTGGAGGAACCCTTCGCGTTGTGGGTACCGAACAGCTTTTCACCGAACGGCGATGATATCAACGATGTCTTCGGCCCCATCACCAGTGTGCTTTCGCCCAAGTATTACACCTTGTCCATCTATGACCGGTGGGGCATACCCTTCCACACCATGGACGACCATACCGCTGGATGGGACGGCGAGGGGGCTCCGGATGACGTGTACGTATGGAAGTTGAAATTCACGGATCCCAGGGGTAACATGCACGAGCGAACGGGCCACGTGGTACTGATCCGCTGAAGATCCCTTGCGGCCCGGGTTCAGTACCAAGCACTTCCGTGTTTACTACAACCGGTTGTTGATCCTTCACGAAGGGAGCCGGAACAGCGATCCGAGAGCGGTCGCACCTTCGGCCTCGATGTCAGACCGTGCATTCACCCTACTCCTCGACCGCCTTCGTTCCATCGCAGCGCGCAAACAGCGTTTCAGCTACGACGTAAGAGGCAATTCTTATGTGACCTCCGACTTGGTTGCCGCTTATGCCGTACCGAGCGCAAAGGATGGACTGCCCGACCTGGAGACCGTTCTGCAGCATGCCCTGGATCATGACGCCGTGGTGAGCGGCCAGCGGCTACCCGATGGCCGCATGCTTTACTCCAGCTGTCGCCTGTTCACCGATGCACATAACGCCATCACGTTCGCCAAAGCCCATGGCCAGACCAGCGTTTACAACTGGAACCGGTGGGCGGAGATGGCCGTCGGACTGGAGCCCACAGCAGCCCCCAGCACCAGCGCGGTACCGGTGCCTTCAGCGAATTGATCCTTCTTCGCGCGTAAAACGCGAGCTTTGCGGCCCGTTAAGAAGGCCGCATGTCCAGCAAGAAGATCCTCGATAGCCGCAAGCTCCTCGGTTCCAACGTGAAAACGGACCTGAAGGAACTGAACAACCTGTACAAAGGGTTGATGAAGAAACATCATCCGGATCGTTTCCAGGACGAAGCCGAGCGGCACCAGGCGGAAGAGACGAGCAAGCACATCATCGATGCCTATCGTTTCCTGGTGAGCATCCATCCTGAGACGCATGCGACGAACAAAGAGGACTTCGAGCGCACGGCCAACACGAGCGTCATCAGCGACTGGCGCTACAAAGCCATGACCTTGCACCTGATCTTCGGCGACGGCAGCGAGTACGAATACTTCGGTGTGCCGCAGAACGTGTACAACAAGTTCGTGAACAACAACGGCAACCTGCGCTTCGCACGCCGCCACATTCTTAGCGTATTCACCTACCGCCGCTTGAAAAAGACCAGCGAGGCTCCGAAAGAAGCTTAGTCCATCATTCCTTCACAACACGCACCTGTTCGGCACGGCGGGTGAAAAGGATGGTGTAGATGCCTGGAGGCATTTCCCCCATATCGAGCAACGCATTGGCGCGCAAAGTGCCATGTGCTTGAAGCAGGCCGCGCGCATCGAGCACCATGAAAGGTTCGGCTCGCTGCAACGGCGGGTCGAAACGAACCAAGCCGCTTGTGGGGTTAGGCATGACACGTGTGGTGTAGGTGCGCCGCTCCATGATCGAGTTCGTACAATCCACGTCGGCCAATAACACCGTATTGGAACCCGCGTTCGGGATGCACACTCTGTTATGCACCGTGTCGAAATCGATGTCCGCCGGGTTGCTGAGCCCCGTGATGCCTGCGTTGACACCCGGTTGAGTGAAAGTGGGCTCGAAACGAGTGATGCGGGCCGGGCTCCACGACGCGATGAGGAAATTGCCGAGGCAATCGATCGTGACACCATCAATGCTGCCCACACCGCTATTGGCCAGCAGCGTAATGGCCGCACCCGTTACCCGATCATAAGCTTTGATGGGGGCATTGCTACCCCAGAACACCACCACAAGGCGCTCACCTGCGGGGTCCCAAACAATGCCGTTAGGCGTACCGTTCGTGTTGGCTACAAGAACTTCGAACGTCGCGGCTACGGGATCCACCTTGTACACCTTGGCGCCACTGAACGCTGTGACATAGATGAACTCTCCATCGGTGGTGATCCCGTTAAGGAACGATGCTCCCAGATCGAGGTCGAACACGAGGGTCGCATCGCCAAGTAAATACCCCTTTACACGTGATCCGGTGCAAACAAAGAGCGTATCGCCAAGGATTTCCAAGCCATACGGTGCGGATCCGACGTCAACGAACGTAGTAACATCACCTGCCTGGTCCTGAACACGGATAAGGTCGTTCTGCGTATTGCTAACGAAGTACCTATCACTCACGGGATCGTGCTCCACGCTCTCCGGACCGTTATACTGGGCGGCACATGCGGTGGTGAGCAATATGCCCGCAATGGCCGAAAGGAACTCTTGCAAGCGGAGAAAGGCGTTATCCATGGCGCGGCAAGGTATCGGGTGCCCCATACACCAAGCAAGTGTCCAGCACCAGGCTTTCCACAGCAGCCCGTGAGCAAGAACCCAGTGCCGTTGAGCGTTCCGAAAGACGAATACGACACCTTGTACCGGTATTCGGCCGTTCTTTCGGTAAGACGTATGGGGGTAGGAAGTGCTGGTCACTGAAAAGGCCCGTTAAGGGTCGTACTGGATAACAGATCTTTGTACCATGAGCACCACGGTAACGCAAGACATCCGCGTAACGGCCCGCAGCCGATACGAGGCCGTTCATAGCGACCCCAAGGTGGGTCGTTTCCTCTTCAGCTATCGGATCACCATTGCCAACCATGGCAAGGACACGGTGCGCCTGAAGAGCCGTCATTGGATCATACGGGATAGTCTGGCCCCCACACGTGAGGTAGCAGGACCCGGCGTAGTGGGGGAAACACCTGTATTGCGCCCCGGAGAAGAGTTCACTTACAGCAGTGCCTGCGATCTGCGCAGCGGGCTGGGTTCCATGGCAGGTACCTACTGCATGCATCGTATCAGCGATGACCACGAGTTCGACGTGGTGATCCCTGAGATCCAGTTGCGGTTCCCGTACACGGCGAACTGAAGTGCTGTTAAAACCCGTGAACGGACCCACGGGCCGAACGCCCTTACGGCTAGTTTCGCGGCAGCCATGAACGAGTCATTGGACCATCGCGACCGCTGTTCGCTCCGAAGTATGGCGCTTCGGCTGTTCACCGCACTAATGTGCGGCTGGCTCTTCATGGTACCCCAGGTCATGTATTCCGGTGCAGTGGTGGATCTGTGCGAGGAATATGGAACCAACACGCCACCGCTGATCGAAGAAGAGGAGGTGCATCAAACGGGTGTTCCACCTCGTTCCTTGCTGGCCTCCGGCCACGCACCGTGCGATCTGGATGAAGTGGAACTCCCGCATTGGGAGGAACTGCTCTTGCACACCTTGCACGGCGAGGTGCCCCATCCGCCCCCTTGGGCCTGACGCACGGGCCGGGTCACTGTCCTGGCTTATGGACGGATGATCGTCGTCCGGTATCGCGTCGTACACCACTTACCTTTTCGCTGTATGAAGTCGTCTTTGTCCTTCACGCATTGGAAGCAGGATGTTCCTGCCTCGGTCGTTGTCTTTCTCGTCGCCCTACCCCTCTGTCTGGGCATCGCCCTAGCGTCCGGCGCCCCATTGATCTCCGGCTTGGTCGCGGGAGCGGTCGGCGGCATCGTCATCGGCCTGATCAGTCGTTCCGCACTTGGTGTCAGTGGACCGGCTGCCGGTCTGGTTGCCATCGTCATAACCGCCATAGCTGAGCTCGGCGGGTACGAAGCCTTCCTACTGGCCGTGGTACTGGCCGGCGTGATCCAGGTGATCTTCGGAGCCTTGCGTGCGGGCATCATCGCCTACTACTTCCCCAATGCCGTGATCAAGGGGATGTTGGCGGGTATCGGTATCACCATCGTGCTGAAGCAGATCCCGCATGCGGTGGGCTACGATGCCGATTTCATGGGTGACGAGAGCTTCGAACAGCCTGATCACCACAACACCTGGAGCGAACTTTTCTTCATGACCGATGCGATCAGCTACGGCGCCATCGTGATCACACTGGTATGTCTCGGCATCATGTTGTTGTGGGAACGTCCTTTCATCAAGAACAGCAGCATCCTGCGCTTGGTGCCGGGTCCACTGCTCGCCGTGGTGCTGGGTATCGTGCTCTCGAAGGTGTTCAATGCGATCCCAGCGCTGGCCATCGGTGCCGAACATTTCGTTGCATTGCCGAACATCAATGGCCTGAGCGACCTGCACATGCCGAACTTCAGCGGTATCGGGAACTGGGGCATCTGGAAAGTAGCCTTCACCATCGCGGTGGTGGCCAGTATCGAAACACTACTGTGCGTGGAGGCCACTGATAAACTGGATCCGTACAACCGCACCACACCGGCCAATCGCGAACTCCTCGCCCAAGGCACGGGTAACATCGTGAGCGGGCTGCTCGGTGGGCTGCCATTGACCCAAGTGATCGTACGCAGCTCGGCCAACATCCAGGCCGGTGGGCGCACCGCGCTTGCAGCCGTGCTCCATGGTGTGCTCATCGTGCTGTCGGCGCTGCTGCTCCCCGATCTGTTGCGGAGCATTCCATACGCCTGTCTTGCGGCCATCCTTTTGCTGGTGGGCTACAAGCTCATCAACCCCTCGCAATTCAAGGTGATGTGGAAAGCCGGACCCATGCAGTTCCTGCCCTTCCTCATCACGGTGCTTGGTGTGTACTTCATCGACCTGTTGTGGGGCGTAGGATTGGGACTGGCGGTCAGCATCGTGCACATCCTCTGGAAGAACTACCGCGTGCCTTACCACTTCGATCCGTACAAATACCGTCCAGGCATGCCCATCCACATCCAACTGAGCGAGGATGTGACCTTCTTGAACAAGGCAGGCATCAAACGCACCTTCGGTGAGTTGCCCGATGGCTGCCGCGTGGTGGTAGATGCGAGCCGCACCCTCGACCTGGATCCCGACGTGCGCGAGATCATCGACGATTTCCTGGACAGCGCTGATGCTCGCAACATAAGCGTGGAGCTTTTGGGCTACGATAAGCCCACCATAAAACCGCTCAGCGTGAACGACCTGGCTCTTGCCGTGCGCAAATTCGCCAGCAGCGGACGCTGAAGAACAGAACGAACAACGAACATCCCAAAAGACCAATGGATTCCTACGAACAACTTCTTCGGAACAACAAAGCGTGGGCCGCGGATGTCACGGCCAAAGACCCCGATTTCTTCAAACGCCTCCGCGACGTACAAACCCCGGACTTCCTCTGGATCGGGTGCAGCGACAGCCGCGTACCTGCCAATGAGGTCACCGGCACCGTGCCGGGCCAGATCTTCGTACACCGCAACATCGCCAACATGGTGGTTCATACGGACCTGAACATGCTCAGCGTGTTGGAGTACGCTGTACAAGTGTTGAAGGTGAAGCACGTGATCGTTTGCGGCCACTACGGATGTGGTGGTGTGAAGGCCGCCATGGGCAACCAGTCCATCGGCATCATCGACACCTGGCTACGCAACATCAAAGCCGTCTATCGTCTGCACGAGGAGGAGGTGAACGCGGCACAGGACGCGGAGACCCGTTTTGACCGCATGGTGGAGTTCAATGTGATGGAACAGGTGGCCAACCTGTCGAAAACGGCCATCATCCAACGCGCCTGGGCACAACGCGGTGGACCGCACCTGCATGGCTGGGTGTACCGCCTCAGCGACGGCATCGTGAAGCCGTTGATCGAGATGCCGGCGGGCTCCGAGATCGAGGCGATACACCGGTACGACAACCTGGTTTGAACGGACGAGGATAAGGGCGTTGCTGGGCGGCCGGTATCTTTGCCGCCCAGCAACCAAGTCCTCCCATGTCCAACGCCACGTTCACCGTTCCCCACCCCACCAACGAACCTGTGCTGAGCTACGCGCCCGGCACCAAGGAACGCACGGCGCTACAGGCCGAACTGGACCGCAGGCTGCGCACCCGGATCGATGCCCCGATGTGGATCGCCGGGCACGCCATCGAGACCAAGGACCTGCGAAAGATGAGCCCTCCGCACAAGCATGCGCATAACCTCGGCTCATCGCACCACGGCGAGGCCAAACACGTTCGTGCAGCCATCGACGCCGCGCTGAAGGCCAAGGCCGGCTGGGAGGCCATGCCCTTCGAACACCGCGCCGCCATTTTCCTGAAAGCCGCCGATCTGCTTGCCGGGCCCTACCGCGCGCAGATCAACGCCGCCACCATGCTGGCACAAGGCAAGAACGCCTACCAGGCCGAGATCGACAGCGCCTGTGAGTTGATCGACTTTCTGCGCTTCAACGTCCATTACGCCCAACAGATCTACCGCGACCAGCCGGTGAGTTCACCCGGCGTTTGGAACCGCTTGGAATACCGCGCGCTGGAAGGCTTCGTCTTCGCCCTCACCCCCTTCAACTTCACGGCCATCGCGGGCAACCTGCCCACCAGCTGCGCCCTGATGGGGAACACGGTGGTGTGGAAATGCGCCGACAGCCAGTGCTACAGCGCACAGGTGCTGATGGAAGTTTTCATGGCGGCCGGTCTGCCCGCTGGCGTGATCAACCTGATACACGTGAGCGGTTCAGTGGCCGGTGATGTCATCTTCAAACACAAGGACTTCGCTGGCATCCACTTCACCGGAAGCACCAGCGTGTTCCGCCAGATCTGGAAGACCATCGGCGAGAACCTGCCACTCTACCGCAGCTACCCGCGCATTGTGGGCGAAACGGGAGGCAAGGACTTCGTGATCGCCCACCCGAGCGCCGACCCGAAAGTGGTGGCCACCGCGTTGAGCCGTGGGGCCTTCGAATTCCAAGGACAGAAGTGCAGTGCTGCGAGCCGCGCCTACATCCCCGAAAGCCTGTGGCCTGCGGTGAAGAAGGAATTGCTCGCCGACTTGGCCGACATGAAAATGGGGGACCCACGCGAGTTCTCGAACTTCATCGGCGCGGTGATCGACGAGAAGAGCTTCGATAAGATCGCGGGCTACATCGATGCGCTGAAGAAGGACAAGAAGAACATCCAGGTCATCGCTGGCGGCAAGTACGACAAGAAGGTCGGCTACTTCATCGAGCCCACCGTGGCCGTGACCAAGGATGCGAAGAGCGTGACGATGTGCGAGGAGATCTTCGGCCCGGTGCTCACGATCTACGTTTACAACAGCGCCCGCTGGTCGGAAACGTTGAAGCTTGTCGACGCCACGGGCGAATACGCGCTCACAGGCGCGGTGATCAGCAACGATCGCGCGAGCATCCTGGAAGCCACCGACATCTTGCGCAACGCGGCGGGCAACTTCTACATCAACGACAAGCCCACCGGTGCGGTCGTTGGCCAGCAACCCTTCGGCGGCGCACGCGGCAGCGGCACGAATGACAAGGCCGGCAGCTACCTCAACCTGATCCGCTGGGTAAGCCCGCGTACGATCAAGGAGACCTTCGTTCCGCCCACGGAACATCGGTATCCGTTCCTGGGTTGAGGGCGGGAGCAATGACGCAAATGCGCCAAGCGTTCCCCCAGCAACCTTCCCACCCCGAACCACGTAGGAACGCACGCCCGGAACCTCTTCCCCGGAGCATGTTCGCGTGGAACTTCGCCCCAAACGCACCAAGCACAAGGTCCTGTACGCGGTCTATGCCGCATTGTTGGTACTGTGTCTTGCTGTGATCATCATCGTCCATCGCGGCGAACAGAAGTCGCAGCAGGCCCAAGGCTTGGCTCAACTGCGCAGCATCACCAGCACGCTTTCCGAAGAGATCGGGGCGAGCAACCTGCAAGCCCTTGTGGAGCGCTATGATGGCCGGGGCATGGTGATCAAGAACACCCAGGACGCTCGGTATTATGTGTTGCACGAACGGTTGCGGAAATCGGCCTTGAAGAACGGGTTATCGCTACCGTTGGAACTGGTGATCAACGACACCACCAAGCAGGAACTACAAGTCATCGTAACTTCCGAGGAACGACCACGCTTCCGGGAGCGCTGGACCGGTGAGCACGGCCGTTTGATGGCTGGTTTCGGAAAGGCCGGTTCGTTGGAACAAGGCGACGAGAGAACCCGCGAGATCGTGGCCTTCGACGTTGTTACGGACGCTGAAGGGTCCACTGTAGGGATAGTGGTGGCCCGAGCACCGGCGAGCCTGTATGCGACCGCTTCAACAAGCTCCCTGCTTCGCAACATCGTCATAGCCGGACTCCTCTTCGGACTCGCCGGCTTCCTTCTCTTCCGCTATGTAGGGAGGTGGCTGAAGATGGACGAAGAGGCCCAACAAAGGCTCAAAGAGCGTCATGAAGACATCAACGACAGCATCGCCTATGCCGGCAAGATCCAGCGGGCGTTGGTGCCATCGGCGCTGATCTATGATGAGCTCTTCGCCGATTCGTTCGTGATCGATCGACCGAAAGACATCGTGAGCGGAGATTTCCACTGGGTGTACCGTATCGACGACGACACCTGCTTCGTGGCCGCCGCGGATTGTACCGGACACGGATTGCCCGGAGCCATGATGGCCGCCATCGGTTGTTCACTGCTCAATGAGATCGTACCCGCCCACTCCCACCGGGACCCATCGGAGATCCTATCCGTGCTCCACACCCGCATGGTAGCCACGCTGAACCAGCAGGGCAAACAGCGCGGGGCCGGGGATGGCATGGACGTGGCGTTGTGCCGCGTGGACAGGAAGAACCAGGAGTTGCTCTTTGCCGGTGCGTTCCGCCCGCTCTACTGGCTGCACCAAGGTCAGCTAAGCGTGATCAATGGCGACCGCCGGCCCGTGGGTGGTGGGCATACAGGCGAGGAACGCAAATTCACCGCGCACAAGCTGGCTTACACCGCCGGGGACCGGATATACCTCTTCAGCGACGGGTATGTGGACCAGTTCGGCGGTCCTGAGCGCAAGCGCTTCATGAACGCCCGCTTGCAGGAGCTGATCCTGGCGCACCGCCACCTGGGTTTGAAAGAGCAGGCCGTGGTGATCGAAAAGGCATTCCTGGATTGGAAAGGGCCCGTTGAGCAGATGGACGACGTGTGCATGCTCGGCCTGGCCGTTTAGCCCGGCGTTGCGGATCCCTTCATCCCCCTATCTTTGGACGGATGGCCCGATAGGTGGCCCTACCGTATTCGCATGGCAACGAAAGCAGAGCTGATCACGAGGCTCGAAGAGATCATGGCACAGGAGGATGTGGAGACCGCATCCGAAGCCGTGGAAGGTGTGAAAGAAGCGTACGAAGCCCTTGTGGCCGCAGCGCACCAACAAGTAGCACCTGAAGTTCCCACCGAAGGGGCAACGGCAGAAGACTCCCCGAGCGGAGAGGTCCCAGCCGTGGCCATCGAATCCGCTCCGTTGCAGGATGAGGATGATAAGCGCTTCAAGCAACTCTTGGACGCGTTCAACCAACGGGTGAACGACATCCGCCGGAAGAAACAGAAGGAGGAGGCGGACAACCTCGAGTCCAAGCGGGCCATCATGGAAGAGCTGAAAACGCTGATCTCCGCAGAGGAGAACATCGGGAATGCCTTCCAGCGCTTCGCGGAATTGCAGGAGAAGTGGAAGAGCATCGGACCCGTTCCCCAACAATATTACCGGGACCTTCAGAACGACTACTCCCACCTACGGGATGAGTTCTTCTACCACATCCGCATCTACAAGGAACTGCGTGACCATGATCTGCGCAAGAACACTGCCTTGAAACAGGCATTGATCAGCGATGTGGAGAGCCTGGCCCAGAAAGACGCTGTGAAGGAACTGGAGCACGGTGTTCGTGACTACCAGGAGAAGTGGCACGCGATCGGCCCGGTGGTGCGTGAAGAATGGGAGGTCATCCGCGACCGTTTCTCCACCGCCACCCGCACCATCTACGACAAGATCCACGAGCACTACAAGGCACGTCGTACCGAGCACGAGGCGAACCTTGGAGCCAAACAAGCGCTCATCGAAAAGGTGAACACGCTGACCACGCAACTCGCGGAAACGGGCACCAAGGAATGGAAGACGCTCACCGATCAGGTGCTCGAATTCCAGAACGCATGGAAGAGCATCGGTTTCGCCACCAAGAAGGACAACGAACGCATTTGGAAGGAATTCCGCGCGGCATGCAACGTGTTCTTCGATGCCAAGAAGGCCCACTTCGACAAGCTGAAGGACCAATACAAGGAGGTACGCGAAAAGAAGCAGGCCTTGCTGGAGGAAGCCCTTAAGCTGAAGGACAGCACCGAATGGCGCCAGACGGCTGACAAGCTGAAGCACCTGCAGCAACAATGGAAGGATGCCGGTAGCGCCGGCCCGCGCGACGAGAACCGCTTGTGGAGCAAATTCCGGGAGGCATGCGATGGGTTCTTCCAAGCGCGCAAAGCCACCTTCGACAAGCTGGATGCCGAACAAGCCGTGCATGCCCAAGCCAAGGAGGCTTTGCTCACGGAGATCGAGGCGTTCGCGACCAGCGGTGATCGCAACAAGGACATCGAGACCTTGAAGAGCTTCTCCACCCGTTGGATGAACTCCGGACGCGTTTCACCCAAGCTTTACGATGCCTACAGCGAGCGCTACCGCGCTGCACTGGACAAGCACTACGGCCAGTTGAAAATGGAAGGTGACGAGCGTCGTCGCATGCAGTTCCAGGACCGCGTGGACGAAATGAAGGCCGCACCCGATGGCAAGTTCCACATCGAGAAGGAGAGCCGTTTCGTGAAGCGCAAGATCGAGGAACTCGAAGGCGAGATGCGTACCATGGAGCGCAGCATGGGCATGTTCAACTTCAAGAGCGCGAGTGGCGAAGCGATGAAGAAGGACATGGAGAAGAAGATCGAGAAGCTGGGTCGCGATGTGGAGCGCCTCAAAGGCCAGCACCGCGAACTGCTGAAGGAGCTCCGGTGAGCGCCACGTCCGATCACCTCGTGGTAGGTATCGACATCCCGGTGGCCTGGGGTGAGCAGGATGCTTTCGGGCACCTGAACAACGTGGTGTATTTCCGCTATTTCGAGAATGTGCGCATGTACTACCTCGAACGCATCGGTGCGCTTCGGTCCTACGCGGAACAAGGGATAGGCGTGATACTGGCCACCACCACCTGCGACTTCCTGAAACCTGTGGAATGGCCCGCGCAACTCCACATCCGCACAGGCTGCAATAAGGTCGGCAACACCAGTTTCACGCTGGAGTATCTTCTCACCGATGCGCACGCTACACACATCGCCACAGGCACCAGCGTGCAGGTGATGTACGACTACCGCAAAGGCGAAAAAGTGCGCATACCGGACAGCATACGCGCGGCGATAAGTGCTCTACAGGGCGCGTAACTTGCGCCGATGCGTCATTCGTTCATCCTGCCATCCATCCTCGCGATCGGCTGTTCCGCCCCCCCAGCGAACACTGTGGAGGAAGCCACGTTGGGCAACACGAATAGGATCGAACTGAACGGGTTGATCGGCGAGTGGCAGGATGTGCAGGACAGCGGGCGCACGGTATTCAACGAGAACTGGTCCCGTCATCCGGATGGGTCATTGCAAGGCTTGGGCTTCGTACTTTCCGGCAAGGACACGGTCTTCATCGAACACCTGGCCATTCTGGATATCGATTCGGAGACCCATTACGCCGCCACCATCCGATCGCAGAATAACGGACAAGCCGTTCTATTCAAGCTGATCCACGATCACGACAGCCTCGTCTTCGCCGCACCAGCGCATGACTTTCCGCAACGGATCGTGTACACACCGGTCGGTAGGGAGCATTGGAACGTGACCGTTTCCGGGGTGCAGAAGGGACAAGCCCTCGTGGAACATTACCATTTCCAACGCCGCAAGCACGGTTCACGCTGATGGCGCAGAATTGGCGGCGCATCGGGCAACGGTTCTCATCAGGCCTGCTTCAGTTCGCTGCGCTGGCCCTCATCGGGCTCGTCTTCTTCCTTGGTGTCCGTTCGGAACGAACAGGTTTCGTGCGCGAAGTCATAGACCCGGGGTTCCGCAAATTGAGCGCGCCGGTGCTCAACGCCTTTCGCGGAAAGCCCCCGACCGTTCCACAGATCATGTTGGAACTGGACTCCGCAGCGCTGGAGAGTCTTCATGAACTGAATGATCGCGCTTTCTCGGATCGTCATGTCTTGAGCACTGGCAACGCCGTGTTCGCGGGGAAACTCCGTGTCGACGGACGGGAGTTACCGGTCGTGATCAGTCTCCGCGAAGGATCCATGATCGCCGGATCGCGGAAACAATGGCCGTTGAACGTGCGCGCTCTACCGGGGGACACGGTTCAGGGCATGCAGACGTTCGATGTGGTCCCTGTCACCGATGAAGCCCCGCTGTGGTCCATGCTTCTACAGGCCATGTTGGCTGATCAGGGACAGGCGTGCATGGAGAGCGGTCTTGCAGAGGTGACGTTGAACGGAAAGAACCTAGGGCTGAACGCCCTGTTCGGCCGGCCCGATGCCACCATGCTCGCGCGTTGGTCACGAGGCAGCGGTCCGGTGCTGCGTTTCGATGACGACCTGGCGCTGAATGCGAGCAACGCCATGGCTCAGCGTTCATTCCCCAGTACACCGCCCCCCCAAGGCGACTGGCTTTCAGCCCCACTGCTGCTGCATTCAGCCAACGATGCACGGCTCACCGCCCGTGCGCGTAAGGCCATACAGCGTATCGAAGCGTTCAGGAACGGCACGTTGATGGCTTCACAGGTCTTCGATCACCAAGACCTTGCACGCACCATGGCCTTGTGCGACCTGCTGGGTACCACTGCGGCGTTGGACTGGTGGAACCTGCGCTTCCTCGTGGACAGCGTGAGCGAAGAATTGGTGCCGATACCCCTGCATATCAACGAGCATGGGCCCATCTCCGGATCATTGGCCGAAGGCCCACCACAGGGAGCGGCGACGGACATGCCCGCTCGCGCGCTTGTGGATCGCGCGATGAAGGATCCGTTGATCCAAGGGGCGTACATCGCGTACTTGGACACCTTCTCCGCTCAGGGCTGGTGGGAGGCGGCGCGCGAACGCACACGAACGCGTTGGGAGTATGCACGCCGTGTGGTCACCGCGCAACTCCCCCGATCAAGTCTCGACCTCTCCATCGTCGAACACGACCGATCGCTCATCCAGCAGGCCCTTCACCCACGTGACGTGTTGCTCGCGTACATCAGTGACACCCTCGCAGCGACGGACGGGGTGGTCATCGCCAACGTTCATTCCTTGGCCACGGAGATCATCGGAGTAACGCTCACCACTGGCGATACCACGTGGCTCTCCACTCCCCTCCGGCTGGAACCTAGGCAGCGTGATAAACCGTTGCGCTACACCTTCCTGCCATTGAGCGTACCCGGCAGTCCCCGTGAAGTATTGGTACGGATAGGGCCTACCCTTCGCCCTCGTGCGGTTCGGATACGAACGTGGAGCAGCTTCGGGGCGAATTGATGGGCGAAAGTGATCAGTGGTTATCTTCACCGTCACTACCAAAACCAAAGAACATGGGAATGCTTAAGGAGTTCAAGGAATTCGCGATGAAAGGCAACCTGATCGACATCGCAGTCGGTTTCGTTATGGGTGCCGCCTTCACCAAGATCGTAACGGTCTTCACTCAGAACATGGTGGCTCCATTGATCAGCATGCTCACCGAGAACGTACGCTTCGACCAGATGGAGTGGGTGCTTCGTGATGAGGTACTCGGACCCGATGGCGCAGTGGCCACGGCGAAAGTCGCGGTGAGCTACGGGATGTTCCTGACCGCGCTGATCGACTTCATCATCGTTGCCTTCGTGATGTTCATGGTCGTGAAAGCCGTGAACAAGATGAAAAAGGCCGAGCCCGCTGCGGCACCAGCAGGACCCACGAACGAAGAGAAACTTCTGATGGAGATCCGCGACGCGTTGAAGAAGTAAGCGGTAACACGAACGCGTTCGAAGCCCTCGGCGATCGCCGGGGGCTTCTTCGTTCATACCGAACGGAAAGAGCCGGAACCGGCATCGAACCGAAGCCCCTCGCCCGCGAACACCGCTTCCAACACACCACTGGAACGCGCCTCCTGCGTTGTGCCAGACCACAAACTGGAACCGTGGATGAGCAGCACGCGATCACAGAGATCGAGGGCGCTCTGCAGATCATGTGTCGAAAGCAGGATCGCTTTGTCTCGTTCACGAGCGATACCTCCCAGCAGGCGTAACAAGCGCACCCGATGCACCAGATCGAGGAAGGCCATCGGCTCATCCAAGATGATCACGGGAGCATCCTGGGCCAGGGCACGAGCGATCATCACACGTTGCGCTTCACCATCGCTGAGGTGTTGAAGGGAACGTTCGGCGAAGGTGCTCACTTGCGTGGCTTCCATGGCCTCTTCTATCCTTCGGTGATCTTCGTTTGAAAGACGCCCGAAATGCCCAGTCCATGGCTGACGCCCGAGTGCGACAAGGGTGCGTACATCCAAGAGACCGACTTGGGGCCTACCTGTTAACACCAAGGCTATTCGGCGTGCTCGTTGCGCTGCGCTGATGGTACGGAGCGGTATGCCTTCGACCAGAACTTCGCCGCTCATGGCCTGATGCAAGCCGGTCAATGTGTTCATCAATGTGGACTTGCCACCTCCGTTAATCCCGATCAGCGCTACCAGTTCGCCTGCACGAAGTTCCAGATCGATATCCTGGATCAGCGATCGGGTGCCATGCCCAACGCTCAACGATCGTGTCGAAAGAAGCGTTCTCATTGCGTGCGTGCCCAACGTTTTCCACTCCAGAGCACCCATGCCACCACAGGTGCACCCAGCAGCGAGGTGACCGCGTTCAATGGAAGGCCGGAGATCCCGGGCAGCTTCACGATGAGGTCGCAGAACAAAGCCAGCAAAGCACCACATGCCATCGTGATCGGCAATAAAGTGATATGATCACTCGTACGGCACAGGCCGCGTGCCACGTGTGGTGTGGCGAGCCCAAGGAACGCGATGGGGCCGCAGAAGGCCGTGATGGTACCCGCAAGCAGGCCAGTGGTCCACATGATGATGTGCCGCGTACGCCGGACCGGAACACCGAGGCTAGTGGCATATGCATCCCCGAGCAGCAATGCGTTCAGCGATTTCATCAGCAGAACGGCCGCGAGCGATCCAGCAATGACCGGTGTGGCCAACCATGGGAGACGCTCATTCACCACATTGGTGAACGAACCCATGCCCCAAAGCACGTAACCCTTCAACGCAGATTCAGGACCGGCCACTTGCAGTACATCGATGATGGCACCGCAGAGATAACCGACCATCAGACCTACGATAAGCAAGGCTACACCGTCACCCATCCGGCGGTCGGCGAGCATGATCAGCAAGAGCACGCCGATGGCTCCAAGGAATGACCCGAGGATGACAGCCACCTCTGCGGGCAGGGCCGTGAGCACCCAAAGCGGTCGCGCGAGCATGAGCACCGCGACACCCAGACTGGCACCCGAACTAAGGCCCAGGACGGAAGGCCCGGCCAATGGATTCCGGAAGAGCGTCTGCATGAGCAACCCACAGACGGCGAGGCCACTTCCGGCAAGGACCGCCGTAACAGCTTCCGGCAAGCGCACGGTGACCACGATGCGCGACGGGCCATCATCCGCGGCACCGCACAGCGCATCCAAGACCACACTCGCGTTCAAAGGGACGGGGCCTAGGAGCAGGTGTACGACGAACAAGATGATCGTAGCGAAGAGCAGCGCCAACAGCAACCACTTGTTCCGACCGGTCATGCGGCGAAAGTACCGGTGCGGATCAGAAGTGCGTTGGACCGGAGTAAGTCTCAGCCAACGTTCCACCGGCCCAGCAGGTGCCGAAGCCGACGACGCCCAGAATGACCGCCGAAAGCAACCACATCCCCGCAGCGCCGCGGTCACCGACGATGAGCTTCACCAAGGCACCAAGCAGTAGTACGCCCACATGGATCGCTACAGCGATCATCATGAATACCATCACCAGCATGGCACCACCGTTGCGCTCCGCCAAGGACAACAGTTGTACGATCACCGCGTACACCAGCAGGATGATCAGGTTCGTTCGGAGGAATTTGAAGTCCATCAGTGCATGTCGAAATTGACCAGTCCGTTGAAGAAGCAGAGCCCGTGCCCGATGAGCAAAACGAGCAACATGGAGAGGAAATAACCCTTCGCCCGTGCCCTGCTCGCCGTCCCCCGCAGTGCGAGAACGCCAGCCACGCACAAAGTGGCAGCATGCAACAGGATACAGAACCAATGAACGCCGACGGCATCTCCGAACCAACGTCCGCCGAAGAGGATGAGAAGAGCGCTGTAACCCAGCAGCGTGAGCAGGTGCAAGCCCGGTCTTGAAAGATCGCTCATGCCCCGGCTGTCCGTTGGAGTACGCGCAACCGTTCTCGCTGGCTTTCGGTGCGGTAGAAGAGGTTCATCGTTTCGAAGGGGATCAGGTTCAACGAAACGGGATCCACGATGTGCACGCAGCTGCGTTTGATCGCCCGCACATCGAAATCATACGCATCGATGAAGCGCATGATGATGATGCGGAACAGGTTCTCGTATTTCAGTTCCGGTGCGTCGATATCAGGCAGGCAGCACAGGATGCGGTGCAGCGTCTCGTGTGCCTTGTCACTCGGTGTACCGGTACTGAAGAGCTTCACCATGTGCTCCTTCAAGCGTTCGTCCTGTTCGTAGACGATCGTATTGCGGCTGTTGTTGAGCAGGTCGTCCGGATCGATCATCCGCGTGAGGGGGAACACCTCCCCGTTCAGTTTGAGCGCATAACCCATGGCAAGCGCATCCGGGTTACATGGTACGGGAACGATATCCTCCGGCGTGAATAATGGACATTGATCAAGGATATCCTGACGCACCTCCGTCAGGGTGATACGGTCCGTTGCGGGATCGAAGTGTTCCGTTCTGCCCGCGACCTGCACCGGCTGGAAGGTGACCCCTCGCACGCAGCGCTGTTTCAGTCCATATTCGACTATCGCGCCGACCTCGTCATCGTTCACACCTTTCTCAACAGTGACCACGAGCGTCGTGCTCAGGTTGAATTCATTGAGGTGGTCGATCGCTTTTTGCCTCACCTCCGATAGATCCTGCCCACGCAATCGCTTCAGTACTTCGGGCCGGAAGGAATCGAACTGCAAATACAGTTCGAAGTCGGGCATGTAGCTGGCCAGCCGTTCAACGAACGCGCGGTCCTTCGCGATGCGAACACCGTTGGTATTCACCATCAAATGTCGGATGGGCCTGCGTTTGGCCGCATCCAGTATCTCGAAGAACCTTGGATGCACGGTGGGCTCACCTCCGCTCAATTGGACCACATCCGGCTCGCCTTCGTTGCGCACCACGGCATCCAACATCTGCTCGATCCGTTCCAGTGTCCGATGCTCGCCGTGCATGGGACCGCTGCCGGCATAACAGATAGGACACTCCAAATTGCAGCGATCGGTCACCTCGATCAGCGTAAGACAACCATGCTGTTCGTGATCCGGACAGATGCCACAATCGTACGGGCAACCGAAATGGGTCTTCGTGTTGAAGGTGCGGACCATCTCACCGGGCTTCAGGTAGTGGCGGCAACGCTTGTAATATTGCACGTCCGTTGCGATGAGCACCTTCTGTGCTCCGTGCTCGGGACAGCGCTTCAACATGAACACCTTGTCTTCTTCGAAGATCACCTTGGCGTCGATGCGCTTCAGGCATGTCGGACACAGGCTCAGCGTGAAGTCGTAATAGGTATAAGGTCGTTCAGGCATGTATCAGCGACCGCTTGGGGAAGATGAAAACCTTGTAATAGTAAGCCAGTCCAAGCAGACATGCCCATTGAATGGACGACACTCCCATGAAGACCATAGGTTGTGGCTTGATGATCTCAACGATGAGCCGGAACAGCAGGTACATCACCATGAAGAGCTTGAACCTGGCACCGTTCAGGAGTTCAAAGCGCCGTTCAATTCGAACGAGAATGACCCAGGTGAAAGCCAACCAGAGCATCTCGTAGAGGTTGGTGGGATGGCGTCGTATCCCATCACCCAGGTCAATTCCCCAGGGAAGATCGGTCGCTACGCCGTACGTATTGTCCTCCAGCCCCCCGAGCAAGCACCCGACGCGCCCGATGAGGATACCGAGGATCAGCGGATAGGTGAAGAGATCGCCGCTACTGGTCGTTACATCCATGGCCCTTTTCGTGAGTTCCACGGCCATCAACCCGCCAAGCAGTCCTCCTACGATGGTGCGATTCCCGAGCGCTCCGAATAGAGCGCCCATGTTCCACTCCAGCAGATCCGGTCTTTCCAGCGCTCCCAGTATCCGCGACCCCAGGAATGCACCGACCGCCGCAGCGATGATGATGGACATGCGCTGGGGATCGCCGATGGCATCGCCTTGGCGCACCCGCACCAACTGATAGTAGGCAAAGGCCAAGGCGAAGGCCGCCACTTCAAAGACCAGGTGGAGGAACTGATGCATGGGCGCCCTAAGTTCGTGTTCCCATGTGTCACCATATCGCATATGACATCATCACCGAGCCGGACTTCGATACGGGAGCCGCCTGGCTCGCAGGTGGCTTCATCCTGGCAGGGCTCATCTGGCGACAGTTGCAGCGTTCCAGAGACAGGGAACGTGTGGACCCTCCCTCCCGCAAAGGGTGGACGACGCCCAAAGTCCTGATCATCTTCGGTTCCATCATCGCCGTATTGGGCATCGGCTTGATGGGATGGGATACTTGGCGCTTGAAGAAAGCGTTCCGTAACGGCGAGGCCCGCGTTGTTGAGGGTCCGATCCAAAGTTGGAGCACGGAGCGCCAGCGCACCGCGCGGCGTGACAATTACGAGTATCACACCTATGAGAGTTTTTACATCGGTGACAGCGTTTGGTTCGGCTACCGCTGGGAAGTGGGCCAGGGTGGTTTCCACAATGCCGGGGGCGAATTGAAACTTCAGAATGGCATGCTAGCGCGAGCCCACTACCTGTACGCCGATGGTGCGGACGATCCACCTCGGATCGTGAAACTGGAGTTGACGGACGGCCCCTGATGGACCGATCCTCAGCGATGAGTAAGGTATCAGGACAGATTACGACAGAACTAAGGCCCTTTTCCGGCTCTTACCCGCACAACCTTGCACCGATGTATATCCACCGTTATCCACTTCTGTTCTCTGCACTGGCACTGTTCAACTCGGCTGGGCTTGCGCAAGGCTGCAGCGATGCTGGGGTGTGCACTGCCGGTCCCATTGGGCAGATCGCTCCGTTGAACGATAGTGTATCACATGAACCACGTCACCTGGCCCGTTTCACTTACACCTACGCCGTGGGCGAGCAGGGTGTTCGGATCATGCAGGTACAACCCGAATTGAGCATGGGCCTTACGGACCGACTGTCCTTGCAGTTGAAAATCCCGTACATCAGCGCTACGGGGAATCTGGGGGACAATGGTGGACCGGGTGACCTGGTGTCCACAGCGAGTTATGCGTTCATCAAAGAACATGAACGCAACCTGACAGCAGTAGCAGGGCTTCGGCTCCCTACCGGTCGTTTCACTCCGGCGAGTTTCGAAGAGGCCACCTTCGGGCCCAGCGCACGGCCCTTGCCGATGCCTTATCAACTCGGCCTGGGGACCACCGACCTTCTGCTGGGCATGCAATACCGCCGCGAACGCTGGTCCGGTACGGCTGCTTACCAACATGTATTGGTCCAGAACAACCAGAGCACGTTCCTGCACCGCTATTGGGATGGTGTTCCCGCCGCACGTCGCTATTTCGAGTCATACGCATTGGAGCGCGCTAACGATGCCGTGGCCAGGATCCAGTACGCCGTACCCATCAAGCGGCTCACGCTACAACCCGGTATCTTGGCGATCTGGCACTTGGGAAAAGACAGCCGCTTAGCGATCCCTGATGGCGCAGACCTGTCACCGTACCGGATCGACATCGCCGGTTCCGAAGGCCTTACGTTGAACGTAACCGCTGACGCACGCTACCGGGTGAACGATGCGTGGTCGGTGGAGGCATCGATAGGGACCCCGGTGATAACCCGCGAAGTGCGCCCCGATGGGCTTACACGAGCGCTTGTGACCAATGTGGGACTTCGGTACGCATTCTGAACGGACTTGCGGGGGCCGGCCCGGATGAGGCGCGATGCCGGCTGAAGGTGATCAGGCCGTTCATCACGAGGTGGAAGTGAAGAGCGATGCTCCGCTTGAACGCCGGTCCACTAAGGAATGTACCGCAGCCCTTCCCCACATTGCATGTTCGCGGTGAACCTTTGCGCCATGAAGAAGCGCCCCCCCAGTGGAATGGGCGGTCTGGTCTATAGCACCGACCGCAGTACGCCTACAGCCAGCAACCCGATGACCTTGCCACCCCAGCAACAGGACCTACGCATACACCTGGACCGTTTGAAAGGCAACAAGGATGTGACGCGTATCGTCGGATTCGTGGGAAAGGAAGCTGATCTGGACGATCTGGGGCGCACACTGAAGAGCAAGTGCGGTGTGGGCGGGAACACGAAAGATGGAGTGATCCTGCTTCAAGGTGACCACCGCGACAAGGTGCTGGCCTACCTCGGCGAGAAAGGGTACAAGGCGAAAAAGGCCGGTGGCTAGTGCTCGATATGGAGGATGATCGGCATGGGGATCGACATGGACGATACGAGCGCATCAATGGCCCGAAAGAAAAGACCAAGGACATGGACGTTCACGGCGCCCCTTGAGCGCATGAGCGGCAAATTCGCGTGGAGCTACCTGGAGTTCCCGCATGATGTGCCGGAACTCTTCGGAAAGCGTGGCGAGGTGCGGGTGAAATGCCTGATCAACGGAGTGGCTGCGGATAGAGCCCTGATGCCCACGAAAAGTGGTATCCACATACTCGTTCTCGGTGGCGTTCTGCGGAAGAAAGCCGGGATCAGGAAGCCTGGTGATCCGGTACACGTGGAGCTTTGGCTGGACCCGGAACCCGACCGCATAGACATACCCGAGGAACTGAAGGAGACCCTGGAGTTCATGCCGGAAATGGAACGGGCATGGAACGAACTAACCCCGGGGATGAAGCGCAACATGTGTTACTGGGTGGGCAGCGCCAAGACCCGACCTACGCGGGCCAAGCGCATCACAGACCTCCTCCAAAAGCTGGAGTCCGGCTATTTCAAGCTAAGCCAGAGGGAACGTATGGAACGTTCGAACGGCAAGTACCGCTAGACCTAAGGCAGGCCGCACCAGTACGCAGCGTTGTCCGGATCCAACCGGTTGAAGAGCGGCAACTCCATTCCGGGATTCACCAGGAGGATATCGTAGGTATCGAGCGGTGTTAGGAAAACCGCTCCCTCCCGGGTCACTTCCACGCCGAGCAATTGGTCGTTCGCCCGCTCGCTGCGCGGCTTCACCAGCCCTTCACGCAGCAGCCCCCCCTCACCCACACCGGTTCGTTTGGTGAAGGAACGGATGTCCATGAAACCCATGACGAGGTGCTGACGGAGCACGTCCGCCCGTTTGATACGCCAGGCATCACGACCGGCGTTCACGCGCATTTCTTCGACCACGGCGAACTGCGCCTTCGTGGGCTCGGAATAGCTCTCTTTAAACGGCGCCGTGGGCGCCGGATCGCTCTTCAACTCCAGGAAAAGCGGAGCGCTTTTGCCGGGACGAACGAGCACGAGCTCCTTGTCAGGTATGTACAACAGGAACTGTTCGCCCTTCTCCGTAGGCACGTAGCCGTAGTAACGCTGGAATTCCGTCCACTCCTCCCTTTTCCGGAGCAGGCCGCATCGGACCAGCGGCCCAAGCGACGCATGGCGCCCCATGAAATCTTGCAATTCTTCGTACCCCTGTTCCCGGGACCGCTGTATGCGGTGCCAACGGGCTTCGAACACCAGTGCGGACATGGTGCCAAGATCCGGCGACTTGGAAGGCCGGTTCGGCTCTCACGATCAGGGTTACGAACAAGACCATGTTCCGTGGCGCACGAACCAGCACATATCCCTTGATGCACAAGGGATTCAGCGACAATCCCAGTGCGCTTTCGGCCGCCTGGAAACTATCAACAGACCGCCTGTGGGATCCGGCAAAGAACCAGGGTCAAGGCATCACCACACGGCGAGAGAATACCTCTTCGCCAGTCTGTACACGCACCAGCAGTAACTGCCCACCCGAACCCACGGGGATACTGCCTTGGGCTATAGCTGTGGTACCCAGATCGCGCACGGCGAGCAACGTTCCGTTCGCCGCGTACACGGAAACCACCACGTGCGTCGCCGTGGTACCTGCGATCCGAAAAGAGAGCCCTTGTTCACGCACATCGGGTACGATGGAAAGGACCGTTGCGGTGTTGACATGGGCGATCCCCGTGGTGATGGCGCAATCCACCGGGTCAAGTACGTTCGCGACGCCGGGCGTGGGGCAACCGATCACGAAGTCGGCATCGTTGTTGTCGCTATCCGCACCATCGGGCCAGCGGGAAAGACTAAGACCATCCTGCTCGTTGCTATCGATCGCCGTGGAACCTGTCCCTTCGGTGAAACCAGGTACGCTGCCTCCGTAACTGAGGACATCATACACGGTCTCGTTCACGGTGGAAACAAGAGCGATCGCATCCGCAGGTCCATTCTGGATGAGGTTCGTTGATGGCGATGCGGCGTGATCGCAATTCAGGGTCAGGCCTTGGTTGGCGCAGATCACGAAATACCCTCCTGGCTCCAACGCAGGCCAGGATGGGCTCTCTACGGTCCTGTACTCGACCGCCCCACCGTTGTTGCCGTTGATGAACACCACCCGCAGATACTGGAGCGGGAAAACGGCCTCCCCCGTATTCTTCAACTCCAGGTATTCGGCGTTGTCCGTCCCGATCTGGTCATAGTCCACCTCGTTGATCACGATCTGTGCATGGAGCAGTGGCGTGCAAAGCAGTGGCGCGAAGAGTAGTGATGTACGCATGGGATCCGGTTGGTCCCGGAAAAATAGGTCATCCTTATGACGTACCAGCATTGGGCCCGAACACCACATCCGCACCTCACCGAGCGGCGCAGACCTGGGGAAGTCACAGCCCATCTACTTTCGTCGCATGCTGAACATGCGGACCAAGTACGCGCTCCATGCATTGATCGCGTTGGCAGAAGTGGAGACAAGCCCAGTGCCAGCGGAACGCATCGCGGCAGCTGCCCACGTTCCCCGCAAGTTCTTGGAGGCCATCCTTGCCGACCTGGCCAAGGCCGGCATCATCGTTTCGCGGAAGGGCCGCGGCGGTGGGCACCGGTTGGCGCGCAAGCCGAAGGACATCGCCATGACGGAAGTGATCCGACTCTTCAACGGTGCGATCGCGCTCGTTCCATGTGTATCGCTCAATTTCTACGAAACGTGCGCTGAATGCCCGGATGAGGAAACGTGCGCGGTGCACGACGTGTTCCTCGAGGTGAGGGTGGCCACGGTACGCATGCTGGAGAAAGCCACGCTCGCCGATCTGCTGCGGCGCAAAGCGAAAAAGAGCGGAATTATTTAATCATATCATATTGATAGGATTTATTTACTTCGCGGCCTCGAACAACCAACCATGGCAACTCTTCGACTGGGCGACATCGCCCCTGACTTCAACGCCGAGACCACCGAAGGCCGCATCAACTTCCATCAATGGCTGGGCGGCGGCTGGGGTGTGCTGTTCTCGCACCCGGCGGATTTCACCCCTGTATGCACCACCGAGCTGGGTGCCACGGCACGGCTGCTTCCGGAGTTCGCCAAGCGCGGTGTGAAAGTGGCCGCCTTGAGCGTGGACCCACTTCCCTCCCACCACGAATGGGTGAAGGATATCGAGGAAACGCAGGACGTGAAGGTCGATTTCCCGATCATCGCGGACGCCGATCGTTCCATTGCGCTGGCCTATGACATGATCCACCCGAACGCGAGCGAAAAGGCCACGGTACGCTCGTTGTTCATCGTAGGTCCGGATAAGAAGGTGAAGCTCATCATCACCTATCCTGCCAGCACCGGCCGCAATTTCCAGGAGATCCTCCGGGTCATCGATAGCCTTCAACTGACCGCGCAACACAGCGTTGCCACTCCAGCGGATTGGCAACAAGGTGAAGATGTGGTCATCACCCCGGCTGTAAGCGACGCAGATGCGGAAGTACGTTTCAAAGGCGCTATCCGGAGGGTGAAGCCGTACCTGCGCTTCACACCACGACCGGCGTAGCTCACTCCACTAGGAAAGTGCCGTTGTACACTCGTCCATCGGCACTGAGCACGCGAGCGTGATAGACACCTGTTGGCCAGCCATCCACGGCAAGCACCGCCCGATCAGCGAACAGTTGAACGCTCGCGACCACTTCCCTGCCATTGGCATCGTGGACGGACACGTTACGGGGCCGTAGAACGCTGACGGTGACCTGCTCACGGGCCGGTACAGGGAAGATCGCCAACTGCTTATCCGTAGCATCGGCCAATCCAGCGGTAAGACCATTTCCGGCGAAGGCGATCCGTCGGATGGAGAGTTCGTTGCCACCCCAAAGGGTCTGCACCACGATCTCCACCTTCTTCACCCCCAACACTTCTTCGGGAAGTTCGGTAACGTGGGCGGTGAGGTCGTTCTCCGTGGCTTCGGGCAGCGTGGCGCTGTGCGTGCTGATGATGGCGTTGGCCTCATCGCGGAAGCGAAGCAGCACGTTGCGCATGCAATGGTCCAATTCGAAATCGAAATAGCCGTTCCACACCATCATCTGCGAGATGGAGACGGGTTGGGCGAACGTGTATGTTATCGTTCCGGTATCCTCACCCAAGTCACTTACGAAGCCGATACCGTCGCTGAAACTGCTCCATGGACAGAACGGGAACGTGGTATTCTCCGTTGTGGCGGTGGTTATGTTCAGCTTCAAATTGCTCGCCATGGTCACCGACGGAATGAACGCATCGACGTTCGCCGTAGCGGACTGTGCGATAAGCGTTGTTTGCGCCTTCGTTGCATGGGTGAACAGCACGGCAAGAGAGAGGAGGATGGATGATGATCGCATGGTCCGATATTGGGACCAAGATCGCTGTATCCCCCGACCTACGAACTGGAATGAGCAAGCGATGCGTATCAGTTACTCACCGTACGCGGTCGATCACGAGGATCAGGCCATGCTCCTACCATTCGTCAGGAAGCGCAAGTCATCCAGATTCTCCTCCGCTTCGTGGATCATTTCGGTGAGTATCTGCAACGTGCGTTTGCCGACACCCGCCCCGAATCTCAATTCGCGCAGCTCATCGAGGAGATGGTCCTCTTCATTCTGGCAAGCTTGAAGCAAGCCTGCTGAAGCCCCTTGAGGCGATGCCTCCATACGGGACAATAGGCCATCGAAATGGTGATCCGCGCCTGGACGTGGCTCCACCCGGATGGGCAACGTGCCTAACTCACGATCCAACAAGTTCATCATGATCAACCTTCTGCAAGCCATCACGAATAGCATATCCTTCAACCACTTGTCGCGTACCACCTCGCTGGCACGGTCCAGCGCGACCCGACTGTCCAGCAACATCCGGTACAACTTGCGCAACCGCTTCCTCACCGCCCAGCGTTCCATGTTCTAGCGTTTGCTAAACGTGAACCATCCTTGGGCCGAACTGTACGAAACCCTTATGACCAGCTCATGCTCAGGTGATTGAAAGAAACTGTGGAATTCGGCAGCAGACTTGGGCGTGGCCCAGTTTCCACACATTCTCCCCGATCGGCGAGCCAATAAGTGGCTCGGAGATCGATCGCGGATCTGACCTGCGCGACCAAGCAAGGAGAAGTCGTTAGCTCGGTCCGGAGGCTCGCGCGACGCAGGGGCGTAACGAAGGATCAATATCCCACCAACCGCTCCACCGCCGCCTTCAACCTACCCTTCGGTAGGAACCCTTGTTCCAGCGGAATGGCGAACGGTACTGGTGTATCCCAACTGGCCACACGCACAATGGGCGCATCCAGGTATTCGAAGGCGTGCTCGGCGATGATGGCCGCCAGTTCGCCGCCGAAACCGGCCATCAACGTGTCCTCGTGTAACAGCAGTACGCGACCGGTTTTCTTCACACTGGCGAGTACCGTGTTCACATCCAGCGGCACCAGCGTGCGTAGGTCGATGATATCAATGTCGATGCCGTTCTCCTTCTGCACATCCACAGCCCAGTGGACACCCATGCCGTAGGTGACGATGCTTATGGCCGCACCCTCACGCACCACGTTGGCCTTGCCGAAAGGAATCCTGTACGGCTGTTCGGGTACGGGACCGGAAATGCTGCGGTACATCGCCTTGTGCTCGAAGAACATCACCGGATTGGGGTCGTCGAAAGCGGTCATCAACAGGCCTTTCGCGTCGTAGGGGTTGCTCGGGTAGGCCACCTTCAGGCCGGGCGTCTTCACGAACCACATCTCGTTGCTCTGGCTGTGGAAGGGGCCCGCTCCTACGCCAGCGCCGGTGGGCATGCGCACCACCACGTCGGCGTTCTGCCCCCAGCGGTAGTGCATCTTCGCGAAGTTGTTGCAGATCTGGGTGATGCCCTCGCTGACGAAATCGGCGAACTGCATCTCCATCATCGCCTTCATGCCCTTGATACTGAGGCCGAGCGAGGCACCGAGGATGGCGCTCTCACACAGGGGGGTATTGCGTACCCTTTCCTTACCGAACTGTTCCACGAAGCCATCGGTGATCTTGAACGCACCACCGTACTCCGCGATATCCTGGCCCATCAATACCAGGTTGGCGTGGCGCTCCATGCTCTGGCGCATCCCTTCCTGGATGGCGTCGATCATGCGTTTCTCGGGGGCACCGTCGGTCGCTGGTTCCTGCGGCAATGCGGGTCGACCCTGCGGGGTGATGCTACCGGTGCTGTCGGCGAACGTGGCATACACATCGGCGACCTCGGCGGATTCCACGGGCACCGGTTCCGGCTCCTCGAACGCGTGTTTCAGGTCGTCCTCGATGCCGTCCTTCAATCGCGTGCGGATCTCGTCGCGCTTGGCGATGGTGAGGATCCCGCTCTTCAACAACCACGCTTCGAAATTCATCACCGGGTCCTTCTTGCCCCAGGTCTCGAACAGTTCTTTCGGCACATACTTGGTGCCGCTGGCTTCCTCGTGACCGCGCATACGGAAGGTGATGCACTCCACTAGGATCGGACGTGGATTCTCGCGCACGCTGTCGGCCAGCTTCGCGAGGTTGTTGTAGACCTCCAGGATGTTGTTGCCGGCGATCTGGACCGCTTCGATGCCGTAGCCGATGGCCTTGTCGGTGAAGTGCTTCATGCGGAACTGCTCGCTGCTGGGCGTGCTCAGTCCGTATCCGTTGTTCTCGATCACGAAGAGCACGGGCAGATCCCACACGGCGGCCACGTTCACGCTCTCGTGGAAATCGCCTTCGCTGGTGGCGCCATCACCGGTGAAGACGATGGTGCAACGGTTCTCCTTCTTCAGTTTGTGCGCCAGCGCGATGCCGTCGGCGATACCTAGCTGCGGCCCGAGGTGGCTGATCATGCCCACCACCTTGTGCTCCTGGCTGCCGAAGTGGAAGCTACGCTCGCGGCCCTTGCTGTAGCCCGTGGCCTTGCCCTGCCATTGCGCAAAGAGCTTGCTGAAGGGCATGCCGCGCGTGGTGAAGACACCCAAGTTGCGGTGCATCGGCAGGATGTACTCGTCGTTCTGCAGCACCATGGCCGCGCCCACGCTGATGGCCTCCTGGCCGATGCCGCTGAACCACTTGCTGATCTTGCCCTGGCGCAGCAGGCTGAGCATCTTCTCCTCGATGATGCGCGGGTACACCAACTTCTCGTAGGTGCCGATCAGGAAAGCATCGCTATGGGTGCCGCGCTCGAAGTGGAGCTGGCGGTCTTCGGTCGTGAGTACGGACATGGTTCTGTTCCCGGGGTCGGTCGGGAGGCGGCAAAGGTATCGGGGGCGAGGCGGCTGGCAGGCGAAGTTGTCAGTGGCGGGTTGTTCGGAAGCGGTCAAGGGAATATCGAACACCGACTGATGGATGGCGAACATCGAAAGGTCCTCTTGCACGCGGACACTCCGGTTTCGGCATTCGCTATTCGACATTCATTCCTACTGCATTCCCTTTCCCATCATGCCACCTGCGCGCATGTACGGGGATGAGTTCAGCCCGGACTCGACCCGGTCTTACAAAGCTTGGTTCGTTCCTCGCTCCGGACTTTCCACGATGATCCATCTCACGGCACCCATCCCGGGTCCGTTAAGCTCGTCTTGCTTCCAGCGCCGTTACTTCGCCCAGCAATGCGCCCCACCCTAGCCATCGTCGCCCCCTGTTTCAACGAAGGCGGTGCTGTACTGCCCTTCCTGGAGGAAATGGACCGGGTGTTGTCGCCCTTGCCTGAACGATCCCTGATCATCCTGGTGGACGATGGCTCGCTGGATGACACGCGAGCGAAGGCTCTTTCCTTCACACCCTCGTCGGGCAACATCGCCCTCGAGGTCATCGCGTTGCCCTACACCATGGGGCACCAGGAAGCCATTTATCAAGGACTGCTACACGCTTCGGAGACCAGCGCCACGCGTTTCGTGGTATTGGATAGCGATGGAGAGGATGACCCGCAGGCCATTCCCGAAATGCGCGCTCATGGCACGGCGAGCGTCGTGTTCGTTTCGCGCGGAAAGCGGTCCGAATCCGTTGGCTTCCGGCTGGGCTACCTGCTGTATAGAGGAGTATTCCGCATGGTAGCTGGGCGCCCCATCACTTTCGGCAACTATTCGATGATCGACCGCCGGGTGCTCGGGGCTGTCCTGGATCGGTCTTTCGTGCACTACGCCGCCTTCCTTTCCAAACAGCGGGTCACTACGCATTTCGTTCGCAGCGATAGGCGGAAGCGGTTCGACGGGGTTTCCAAGATGGGACTGGACGACCTGACCCTGCACGCCTTCCGTTCCCTCATCGAGTACAGTGATCGGGTCCTAGCCATGTTCCTCAAAGCGGCGCTCTACCTCAGTCTGGTCTTCTTGCTCTCCGTGCTCACCATCGTCGGCATCAAGCTCTTCACGGATCTGGCCATTCCCGGCTGGGCCAGCAACCTCTCCGCCACCATGTTCAACAGCATGCTACTGTGCGTGGGCTTCTTCGTTATCGGGTTGATGTTGTCCAGGGTGACGCAACACCGCGAGCGCACCGGTAGAAAGCTCTACGAACGCGTGGAGAAGGGCTGATGGACTACGTGGGCACTGAACTGGAGCTGTTCCAATACGCGGTGAACTGGAAGCGATATTGGTCCGCGGCCGTCGCGCCCTACGTTTCCGGCGGTGTTCTGGATGTCGGCAGCGGCATCGGAGCCAATGCTTCCCACCTCTGGAATGAACGTATCACCAGCTACACTTTCCTGGAGCCGGATGCCGGCCTACTTGCCAGGACGAATAGCGCCTCTTTACCGCCGGGTGCTAGCGTGCATTCCATCCATGGCACGACCAGGGATGTGGCCGGTACGCTTTTCGATACCATCCTCTACATCGACGTGCTCGAACACATCGAAGAACCCGAAGATGAGCTCAACCGAGCAGCGGACCTGCTCGCTCCGGGAGGGTATTTGATCATACTCGTGCCTGCATTCCAGATCCTGTTCAGCCCGTTCGACGAGGCCGTCGGTCACCACCGGCGCTATGACAGGGGTATGTTACGCAAGCAGCTCCCCCATGGCCTGGAGCAACGGATGCTGTGCTACATGGACAGCGTGGGGCTGCTCCTGTCCTTGGGGAATAGACTGTTGTTGAGTCGCGCTGCGCCAACGGTGGAACAGATCCGCTTCTGGGACACGCGGATCATACCCTTATCCCGGTCAATGGACCCTTTGATCGGACGTTCCTTCGGCCGTTCACTGATCGGGGTCTACCGTAGGGGTTAGGGTCCGATCCTATCTTCACCACATGCTCCCTTCCGTCGAGGACCGCAAGCTGCTGGGCGTTCCGCTACGCTACATCGTGGTTTTCCTGATGACAGGGATCTTCGCCTGGAACCTTCATCTACGCTGGGAGATGCTCTTCCAGTACCGCACGGAGCTAGGCGGGGTGGAGCACAACGTGGTGCATGGTGTGCAGAAGTTGCTGCTCGGTCAGCGCTTGTATGAAGATCCTGAAGAAGCCCCGTTCGACGTGATCCAATACACACCGGCGTACTATCTCTTGTGCGCAGGCATCGGGCAGGCTATGGGTCTGGCTGGGGATGATGCGCGCAGCGTTTTCCTCTTAAGCCGGACGGTGGCGCTGATCTTGAACCTGCTCACATGCTGGTACGTTTTCCGATGCGTACGTGCACTTGGCCGACCGCCATGGGCTGCACTTTTCGTGGCCATGCTCCCCTTCTGCACGTTCTGGGAGCAATTCTATGCGCGTATGGATGCCCTTTCGGCTGCTGCAACGTTCGCTGCGGTGCACAGCTTCCTGCGCTGGCTCAATACGCAGGAACGGAGAGCGCTCATCGCTTGTTCAGCTTTCGGCGCCATGGCCGTACTGTCCAAGCAATCAGGCCTGGTCGTGCTAGCGGCCCCGGCCATCCACCTCCTGTACATGCGTCAATGGAGGGCGCTCGGATCGTACACCTTGAGTTGCGCGCTGATCCTGACCGTCTCGATCGCCGCCATACTGCTTACGCTCGGCAACGCATCAGCATTCTACCAGAACGTGGTCCTCGGTCTGCGCAACGGATACGGCTTGCACATGTACATCGAGCTTTTCAACCTACCCACCTACAAGTACTTCGTTGGCTGGCATGTGCTCGCCATATACTCCATCTGGAGGGGCGCTCGATCAAGCTCCACGAGCATGCGCTTTCTCGCCATCACGCTTTCCGCCAGTCTGCTCTTCGCCCTGCTCACCGGGCTGAAGTATGGCAGCAGGCTCAACTACATCCACGAGTCTTTGGTGCTCACGTTCATACTGGGCATTGCTGTTCTTGCACATGGCCTTGACGCGACAAGGAGGTCCGCTCTGCTCGCGGGGTTCGTGTGCTACGGACTTCTTTTCGCTGCTTTTCGCACCAACAGTGCCATGGCTTGGTACCGTGTAGGGGAACCGGACGCCGAACATCAACAGGCGTTGAGAGATGATGAGCTCGTGCGTGACGTGCTCATCAACGACCTACACCTGAGGCCGCATGAACACATCTTCATCACCTACCGGGAATACCTGGAGCACTTCTTCGTAGGGCAGAGCGTTCTTACGCAGAAGGACATCGTGCAGTACAGCAAGGACAGGCTTTTCGACTACACACGCTTCCACGACGCTTTGCGTGATGGCTCGGTACGGTTCGTGGTCACCGATGGACCGATGAGCTCGATAACCTACCTGGATAGCACGTACACCGGCTGGCATCCTGTGCGTACTGTTCAGGGCCGCGTTATCCTGACCCGTGATGCGGGGCCGTAAGGCGTTGTGCATCTTCGCACCCATGTTCCGCGGTCCACTATCCGTTCTCGCACTTCGGCTCGGTGCCGTGGCGTTGGTGTACTCCGCGACGCGCTTCCTCTTCGTCGCGCTGAACGCCGACCTGTTCCCAGCGGCACCCTGGGCATCCTACGTCGGCGGCTTGCGTTTCGATGCCAGCGCGATCGCTTGGACGAACGTGGCCTGGATCATCCTCTACCTGATCCATCCACATCCGGAGAACAAGTGGGCGCGTGGAGCCCAGACTTTTCTGTTCATCGTACCGAACAGCCTGGCCCTCTTCTTCCAATTCGTGGACCTGGAGTACTACAACTTCAGCCTGAAGCGCAGCACGGCCGACTTCCTCAGGATACTTACCGCCGGAGATGACACCGCTTCTCTGGCACCGGCATTCATCAAGGACTACTGGTACATCCTGCTCCTTTTTCTCGTTTCGATCGCGTTCCTCGCCTTCACGTTCAGCTACACCTCCAGGACATTCCGTCCCGTGACGGCTCGGCCCTGGCGCATCGCCTGGCGCACGATCGCCGTGGTCGGCCTGGCCATTGCCTCTCGCGGTGGAGTTCAACTCATTCCCTTGCAGCCGCTCGACGCTGCCAGATACGGAGGTGCCGCGAGCCTGCCGGTAACACTGAATACCCCGTTCACCGTCATCACCAGTCTGGGAAAGCCCACACTGCTCGAAGTGCGGTACATGGAGCAGTCAGAAGCCGAACAGTTGTGGCCGGTGCATCACCATTTCACGGACAGCTTCAACATCGCTACACGGCCGAACGTGGTCGTGATCATCCTGGAGAGTTTCTCAGCAGCCTACAGTGGACGCCTGGCCGGAGGGGAAGGCTACATGCCGTTCCTGGATTCACTGATGGGACAAAGCCTGAACATGACACGGGCTTACGCGAACGGTCGGCGCAGCATTGACGGCATACCGGCCATATTGGCGAGCATCCCGGAATTGATGAATGAGGCGTTCATCACCTCGCCCTATGCGAGCCAGCCATTCACCTCGCTGGCGAACACACTGGGCAACGAAGGATACTCCACCAGTTTCTACCACGGCGGCCGCAACGGCACCATGGGCTTCGACGGGTTCACCCGATCGGCGGGCTTCGCGAAATACATCGGGCTGAACGAATACTCCGGCGACCAGCAAGACCATGACGGACATTGGGGAGTGCGCGACAGGCCCTTCCTGCAGTTCTTCGCCAAGGAGCTCAGCCGTGAGCGACAACCCTTCATGAGCGCGGTGTTCACACTGAGTTCGCATCATCCGTACGAACTACCGCCGAACGAGATGGATCGATTCCAAGGGGGCACACAACGCATACACCCCACCTTGCGCTACGCTGACGATGCTCTGCGCGGATTCTTCGCCACGGCCCGCCAGCAAGCATGGTACGGCAACACCCTTTTCGTGATCACGGCGGACCATACGGCCGATATCGACCGGAACGGTCAGAACTACAATAAAGCGACGGACTACTGGGTGCCCCTTCTCTACTACATGCCAGGCCGTATCCTGCCGATGCAACAACCCCGCGTAACACAGCATATCGACATCCTGCCGACCGTCCTGGACCTGCTCGGCTATCCGTCACCGTTCTTCAGTTTCGGCCACAGTTCCCTTGCCGTCTTCTCACCGCCTTACGCGGTGATGTCCAGCAACGGGATCTACCAGTGCGTGGGCGATCAGTGGCACTTGCATTTCGATGGCAACTCGGTGGTGGGCTTCGATCCGTTGACGGCCGACAGCCTACTGTTCCCCGGCCATTCACCAGCGTTCGTGCAGCGCGACATGACGATGAGGCTTCAAGCGGCGATCCAACAATTCAACGGCCACATGGTACGTGGCGAACTCACCCAGCGCTGATGGAGAAGATGATGCTCATCATCAACCCTCGATCAGGGAAAGGCCTGGCACCTGGTGCACGTATCACCGCCGAGCGGCTGGCGAAGGAACTGGGCATCGAGTTGGACGTGCGTACGATCGAACGGTCAGGCCATGGACGCGAGCTGGCGGAAGAGGCTGTAGCGCGCGGTCATTCACGTGTGATCAGTGCCGGGGGCGACGGCACGTTGAATACGATCGCCGCAGGGCTGATCGATACGAAGGTGCCCGTCGGTGTCATCGCTTTGGGCAGTGGCAACGGGTATGCACGTTCGTTAGGACTGCCATTGAAGCCTGAAGCGGCACTGCGCAGGGCTTTTACGGGAGCGCCTGCACTGATGGATATATGCTACCTGAACGACATTCCCTTTCTGGGAACGGCTGGGATCGGTTTCGATGCGCGCGTGGCGCACCGCTTCGACAAAAGCAAGGGACGCGGTATGGTGGGCTACGCCAGGATCATTCTACAGGAGATCTTCACCGCACCGCCGATGCGGGTGGTGGTGAAGGCGAACCACGACACTTCGGAAGCGAACGTTCTCATGCTCGTCTTCTGTAACACGCGGGAGTTCGGCAACGGAGCGGAGATCAGTCCGGGTTCCCTGCCCGATGATGGCTGGGCCGAAGTCCGTGTGGTGCGCAAGCCTCCCTTCTTTCCGTTGATCAACGCCTTCGTTCAGATCTACACGGGCAAGGCGGACCAGAGCCCTTACATACGGACCATCGTTACCCGGAACGCGACCGTATGGCAGGATGGCATCCTGGCGCACTTGGATGGCGAACCTTTTGAAGTGGGCCACGAAGTGCACTTCCGGTTGGAACCGAAACGGCTGTGGGTGGTGCGCTGATCGAACCAACGCTCGCCAGCCGTGTACATGGTCGCATGCGTGCAACGCTGATCGCTTTCCTGATGCTGGGCTCCTCCCGTACGGAGGCTCAACCGGGGTCCGTGGAACGTCCTCTTCACATGGTGGTAACACTGGATCATGGTCTGTACGGGAACGGAACGCATCAGTACATGGTGATCACCCCGGGCAACGACACCTTGATGGGCGACGACTTGCATCCGGCGCAAGGGGATAGCGTTCTTTCGTTCATGGTGAATAGCTCACACGATGACCGGCCATGGAGCGTGAAGTATCTGCCCGGCGGTGCCATGATGGACCTGCACCTGAGCCATGACCCGATGCCGCTCGGCTACACGCTTCGCCTACCCTTCACCCAAGGTGCCTTCGAACTCGATAGCCGCCGAGTGATGAAGTGCCTTGCGGACCAAGCGGAAGACCTGCAGGTACGCGATGCCCAACGCCCCGGTTGGAACCTGGAGCATCCCTTCGGTGCGGTGGACACTCTGGCCTGCCACGGCGGGCGGTTGGTGTACTCCCGTGGTGGTGTCATGCATACTGAAGTGCACATTCCGGACCTGATGCCCTTCTTGAAGCGTGTTCCACGTATGCCGCCCACCGCCGAACGTTTGGCCAGCTACCCTGGCGGCATGTCCAACTTCGAGCGTTTCATCACGTCACATTTCAGCAGAGCGCTCCTCGAGCGGGTCGGTGTGCGCGTGAAGCTCTCCGCTCTAGTGACCGTGGAATCTGACGGATCCATCCATCAGGTACACGCCAACGGCGAGGCCTACCCTGAACTGTACCGGGAATTCAAGCGGGTACTTCAACTGAGTTCCTGGTGGGAACCGGCCGTGGTGGAGGATCTCCTTGACAAAGGCGAGCCTCCATCGTTCCGCAGAACCGAGCAAAGCCTGGTGATCGAGCATGTCGTGGATCCGGACGACATTTGGAGTGACATCTCCGAGGAATGGCTCGCGCTAGAGCCGGTAGTCCCTTCATCCACGGACAGCGTGGATATCCATTTGCGTTGGATCGGTGGCTCCTGTGGCAAGTATGCCGCCACTACGGAGGTGCTCCCACAACGACCTGACCAAGACTTTCGTGAGGTGATCCTTCGTTTCGGTGCGGAGCTACCGCCGCTGTGTGAAGACAATGCGGAACAGCATTTCATCCATCGGATGCAGCGCTTGTCACCGGGCAGGTATCGTCTGCGCCGGTTGCCACATAGCACACTACCTGAAGGTGGCGGTTGGCATCCGGATCCGTATCGTGTGAAGTACTTCGAGGTGAAGCCTTGAGCGCCTTACTTGAGGAAACCACCATCGATCACCAGCATCCTCACCGGGCCAACGGTGCGTGAACGATGACTGCTCAAACCATCGGAGACGGCGTAGGACATGCCGGGCTTCAGCACGTTGGTCGTACCATCCTTCAGTTCGTTGATCAGCTCGCCTTCCAAGACGAAGACCAAGTGACCCAGGTCACACCAGTGGTCGGCCAAGTAGTCGGCTGAATACTCGACCATACGGATCCGGAGGTCACCGTGCTGCTGGATGCGCATGGTAGCCGTGCCGGTGATGCCTTGCACTACGGTGGTGGGCACATTCGCCCATTCGGTGATGAGAAACGGTATGCTCGAGCGGTTCATGGTCTCGACGTGCTCTACTGCCCCTTCATCTCCTGCTGCTTCCGCTCCAACTGCATCGGGTTCGGGTCGCGCGGAGCACGGTCCTTGAACACATCGAAGCGGGTGGGCACCATGCGCGGTGGCCACGCATTGTTGTTCAAGTCGCAATCAGCGGTCTCCAGGAAGGGATCCAGCACCACGCCCTTCACCTCCTTACGTTTCACGAACATCTTGGTCACCTCGTCGTGGGTGCGCCATATCTCGGCCGGGATGCGCTCCACTTCCTTCGTACCATCGGTGTACTCCCACTCCAGGATCACGGGCATCACCAATCCGCCGATGTCCTGGAAAGCGATCTCGTACAAGTGGAACTCCTCATTGAGCAGGGCGGCCTCTTCGGGCTTCAAGCCGGCCTTCCACTTCTCGTAGGATGCGGTCTGCTTTTCCGTTGGCGATAGCGGGTCGAAACTGTTGTAAAAGTCCTTGGTAGCGGGATCACGATCCACCACTACTTCGGGCACAGCGGTCTTGTTGCGCTCACGGCTCAGATCGATCGTTTCACCAGCCTTGTCAGCACGCTTCAGGTCGGCGGCCAGCGCAGGATCGCGGGGGTCCATGCGTTCGTACTTCAGCTTGGTGATGGCGAGATCGACATGGTCCGTGGTATAGAACCAGCCGCGCCAGAACCAATCCAGGTCCACGCCGCTGGCATCTTCCATACTACGGAAGAAGTCGGCCGGTGTGGGGTGCTTGAATTTCCAGCGTTCGCAATAGGTCTTGAAGGCATGATCGAACAGCTCGCGACCCATGATCGTTTCGCGCAGGATGTTGAGCGCCGTGGCCGGTTTTCCGTATGCGTTGTTACCGAACTGCGTGATGCTCTCGCTGTTGGTCATGATGGGTTCGATCTTGGCCTTCACCTGGCCGGGTGCGGCGTTCACATCACCCTTCATATAATCCACGATGTTGCGTGGTTTGCCGCGCCAGCTCGGGTAGTCGCGGTCCCATTCCTGTTCGGTGAGGTATTGCACGAAGGTGTTCAGGCCTTCATCCATCCAGGTCCACTGGCGTTCATCGCTATTGATGATCATGGGGAAGAAGTTGTGGCCCACCTCGTGGATGATCACGCCGATCATGCCATACTTCGTGCGTTCACTGTAGGTGCCATCCGCTTCGGGCCTTCCGCCGTTGAAAGCGATCATCGGGTATTCCATGCCGATGTTGCGCGTATGGATGCTCTGTGCGACGGGGTAGATGTAATTCGCCGTGAACTTGCTGTAGGTCTTGATGGTATGGGCCACAGCCTTGGTGCTGTACTGTGCCCACAGCGGATTGCCTTCTTTCGGATAGAAGCTCATGCAGAGCACGTTCGTCACCCCGGCCGCCCCTTTCAGGCCGGGGTCACCGACCGGTTGGTTCATGCCATCCCACATGAACTTGCGGCTGCTGGCAAAGGCGACATCACGTACGTTCTGGGCCTTGTACACCCAGGTCTTCTTACCCAAAGCGCGCTTGGCATCGGCGGTCTTCCCCTCGTTCTTCTTCGCTTCCTCTTCGGTGATGATGAGAACTGGAGCGTTCGCGGTGCGGGCTTTCGCCAATCGAGACCGTTGTTCAGCGGTGAGCACCGCACTTTCATTCTGCAACGTACCTGTAGAGGCCACGGCGTGATCCGCTGGAACGGTGATGCTCACCGTGTAATCGCCGAAGTCCAAGGTGAATTCGCCGGAGCCCAGGAATTGCTTGTGCTGCCAGCCGGTGTAGTCCATGTAGGCGCACATACGCGGGTAGAACTGCGCAATGGTGAAGATGCTGTTATCCTCCTCCGGGAAATGCTCATAGCCGCTGCGGCCACCCCATTTCGCACGTTCGTTGATCCAGTTCCACCAGCTGACCTTGAAGCTGAATGTGGCGCCGGGGGCTAACGGTTTCGGCAGGTCCACACGCATCATGGTCTTGTTGATGGTGTACTTCAGCTTGCCACCGTTGGCATCGGTCACCGCGGTGATCTTGTAGCCACCATCGAAGGGTTTCACCCACTTGCCGATCTCGTGCAGGCTGATACTGTCCGGTATGGTGCCGGTGCGCACCATGTTGTGGTCGCTGCCGGGTTCGTAGATGTTCTGATCGAGCTGCAGCCAGAGGTAATCCAGCCTATCCGGGCTTTGGTTGTGGTAAGTGATGGTCTCGTGACCGGTGAGCTTCGGCAGGGTGCCACTTCCATCCGCAACAGGCTCCGTTACCTCCACATGGATGTCATAGTCGGCCTTCATCTGCCAGTAGGCATGACCAGGTGCGCCACTCGCGGTGCGTTGCTCATTGGGCGTGGGCAATTCCTGATCGAGCTGGCGGAATTTATCGCGACCATAGCGGGGAGAGTCCTGTGCGGAGAGGCTGCTTAGGGTGAGCGTGACCACGGCAGCGGTGAGGTGCTTTTGAAGCATGTCGCTAAAGTAGTTGCTGGTCATAAGCTCCAGTGCCTCATCTCCGGGCCGAACGGTACCTTGTAGCCGTCACCTTCCGTCACGTAGCACACGGTCAGGCACCGCAGCCCGTCAGTGTTCCGTCCTTGTATCAAGAGCCGCAACCATGCACATTCGCCCCATCCTCAGCTTCCTTGCCATCGGCGCACTTGCTCCGCTCAGTACGGCATCCGGTCAAAGCACGAGCGATTGCGACGGTGCCATTCCGCTGTGCGGCGGCGTTTACACGGAAAGCTCGGCACCACTGGGCACCGGGGCGATCTACGAATTCACTGGGACATGTAACGCCAGCTTGGAGACCTCCAGCCTGTGGTACACTTTCACCGTTGCCGAAGCGGGCAATATCAGGTTCACGCTGGACCCGGCGGACAATGCGGATGACTACGACTGGGGACTGTTCAACATCACCGATGGCGGTTGCGCAGGCATCAACGCACAGGACGGGACCTCACCCGAGGTGAACTGCAATTCGTTCGGGGAATTCGGCAACAACGGCGCCACGGGCATTTCCAGTAGTGCTGGCGGCACGGGCATCAGTAATGGACCCGGCAATACCAACGGGCCCGCCTTCAATGCGGACCTCGCGGTGGGACCTGGGCAGACATATGCCTTGGTGGTGATGAACTGGTCCAATAGCCCGAACGGCTACACCATCGATTTCACGGAAAGCACTGCGAGCATCTTCGATAGCACCATCCCGGAGGTGGTCGATGTGACCGTAGATTGCGAGAACGCCGACTTTCACCTCACCTTCAGCGAGCCCATGGTAACGGCTACCGTGGAAGTAGCGGACTTCACCATCACCTCTCCAAGCGGGCAGACGACCGGCTTCAACAGCGTGCAACCCGACCTGCCTGGCTCCTACGCACAGGTGGGCTTCAACATCGGCATGGCAAGCGGTTTGCAGGAACCCGGTACGTATCAGTTGCATATCACTTCCGTCTCGGAGAACGTGGAGGACGCCTGCGGGAACGTCGTCCTTGACACGACCATCCAAGTGGAGGTAGGAGCACCACTGGAATATGCGGTGGTCGTTACGCCCGCATGCAATGCCGTGAACGGGGTGGTGCGCGTGGAGCATCTTTCGGGAGGGGTTGCGCCCGTGGCGTTCTCCCTGGAAGGTGATCCGCTGGCGAATGGTGTCGCAACGGGCTTGAACTTGGGGAGCTATACCCTTACGGTAAGCGATGCTGGCGGTTGCGAGATCGTAGAGGAAGTAGCCGTACCCAACCATGCATTGAACGTGCAGATCCAGCAACAGCAGGACAGTATCTCCTGCGCTACCCCCACCGTCACCATCGCAGGTGTTGCAGTGCAGCCTTTCCAGACCGTGTCCTACGCATGGACGGCCATTACGGCCACCGGGACGGATCCGGCGTTCAGCACCAGCGCAACCCCCGAAGTGAGCACACCCGGCAACTACGTGCTGCTGGTGACACATCTGGAAAGCGGCTGTACGGACCAAGCATCAGTGCAGATACTTCCAACGGCGACACCAACAGTGGACCTGGGCTCCATCATCCTTCCAAACGTGGTCTCCCCGAACGCCGATGGCAAGAACGACGTTTGGCGCCCCTATGCCCTCAGTGATCCCGACCGTGACATCACCGGTTTGTTCGATGAGTATGAACTCACCATCTATAACCGCTGGGGACAGTTACTCCATAGCGGATCCAGTTCTCGTTCGTGGAGCGCCCGCGATGTTGCCGACGGTTCATACTTCTACCGGATCATCTATCGCGCGGAGTGTGGGACCGTGATCGACGAAGAGCGAACGGGAACCATCACCGTATTACGGTAGGGCGTTCTCGCGCGGTGGCGATCTTTGCACCGCATGAAAGTCCTGCTGCTCGCGCTTGTCCTGTCATCGGTCTTCATCCACGACTTCTTCGTCTCGATACTTACCGTCCGTCATGTGCCCGCCACAAGGACGCTCGACCTCACCTGGCGCATCACAGCCCACGACATAGAGCATGCCCTGGAGAATGTGGCCGCCCTCAAGCTGGCCTCGGCCAACGAGCACCCGAAGGCGGATAGTATCCTCAATGCCTACTTCCACGATCATCTAAAGCTGAACGCCGACGGCAAGGCGTTGGACTGGGCCTGGGTGGGTAAGGAACTCGATGGCGAAACGCTCTATTGCTACGTGCAGGTGATGAACATGGATAGCCTGAGCGCATTCACCGTTTCGAACACCTTGTTACAAGACCTGTTCTACGAACAACAGAACCTGGTGCATGTGGAGCGCGAAGGGGCCGCCGCACAGTCCCACACGTTCACGATCGGCGCCGATGCACATACCTTCTCGTGGTGAAGGCAGGAATGAACATTCTTCTTTTCGCCCTTTTCGCGTGCATCCTCTGCGCGGGTTGTGGATCATCGGCATCACGGGAGCAAGAAACAGCGGTTCCCGCCGAAATGCCCCCGACACGGGAACCATCTACCCACCCGATCTCGCACAGCACGCTGGCCGATACGGCCGGCCTGGACACCGGCCTGCGCCTGATCGAGGGCAAGCTGGGGCCGTTGGAACCGGGCATTCGCGAACACCTCATCGCGGTCGAGGTGCGTTACTTCTCCTTCACGGACAGCACATGTTCGGCCGTGGATAAGGAGCGACTCTATTCCGGTGTACTGATCGTCCATTCCTGCATCGCCGATGAGGTACGCTCCATCTTCGAAGCGATGCGACAGGACACCTTCCCCATCGCCAAGGTGATCCCGATCAACTGCTACGGCCTCAACGCCGATCACACCGGCTGGAACGATGAAGCCTCCATGGCTGACAACAACACCTCGGCGTTCAACTACCGAACGAAGCCAAGATCAGCGGAGCCTTCCAAACACGCACAGGGCGTCGCCATCGACATCAACCCGATGCTGAACCCCATGGTGCGGCACGACTCCACTGGCACCACCGTGGAACCCGCTATGGGACGCTACGATGCGAAGGGACCAGGAACATTGACCCGCACCAATACGCAAAAGTACTTGCGCGCCTTGGGCTGGTCATGGGGCGGACGATGGCCCAGGCCCCAGGACCACCAGCACATCGAGAAGAGCCGAGGAAGCTGTGCGCACATGCGCTTCAGCTTGAACTAGGCTTACTTCGCCAGCGCATGACCAAGCAGGAGAAAGCAGCATTCGTCTCGGAGAAGCTCGCCAAGCTCTACCCGCGCACGACCATCCCACTTGATCACGAAGATCCCTTCACGCTGCTGGTCGCCGTCGTCCTCAGCGCCCAATGCACGGACAAGAAGGTGAACGAGATCACGCCGCTGCTATTCGCAAAGGCCCGCACGCCGCAGCAGATGATGAAGTTGAGCGTTGAGGAGATCCAGGACATCATCCGTCCGTGTGGCCTATCGCCGATGAAGAGCAAAGGCATCCACGGCCTCTCGAAGATCATCGTTGAAGAGCACGGTGGGAAAGTGCCGCAGAGCTTCGAAGCGTTGGAAGCGCTGCCTGCCGTGGGCCACAAAACGGCCAGCGTGGTCATGTCCCAGGCTTTTGGAGTACCAGCCTTTCCTGTTGATACGCACATCCACCGCCTCGCGTACCGCTGGACCTTGAGCACCGGTAAAAGCGTGGAGCACACCGAAACCGACTTGAAGAAGCTGTTCCCGGAAGAGACCTGGAACGCCCTGCACCTGCGCATCATCTACTTCGGGCGTGAGTATTGCCCAGCGAAAGGGCATGATCCGCAGAGATGCCCGATCTGTTCGGTGGTGGGACGGAAGGAACTTTTCAAATGAATCATGTCTTTCAGTTGTTCCCACAGCAGACTGATGAACGAGCGCATGCCCGACAAAGTGCGTGTGTTGGCCTTCTGCTGGATGGTCGAATCGTACTCATGGCTCACACACACGAGCTTTCAAGCGAATCTTCGACGATTGGAAGCTGCATTCAATTTCAAGATGAATGCTTTGCCCGACATTATGAATGTCTTGAAAGCAGGTTCCCAGTTGCGACTCGAGCGGCAGATCTTTCTCGATGCATGTGAACGGTATCGAGCATTTCGACGGCATGAGAAAGCTCAGGGAATCCGAAAACACCCCAAGGTGAACGGCGACCCCCGCTTAGGCTATCCCTAATTTCACCGCCCAACAATGGGCGCCCTCGGCTATTACCTCGCACTCCCCTTCATCTACGGCATCGCGCTGCTGCCGTTCCCGTTGCTGTATCTGCTCAGCGACGCGCTGCGTTTCCTGCTCTTCGATCTGGTCGGCTATCGGCGCAAGGTCATCCTCACGAATCTGCGCAACAGTTTCCCCCAGAAAAGCGAAGCCGAGATCAGGGCCATCGCCCACAAATTCCAGCAATGGTTCTGCGATCTAGTGCTGGAGACGCTCAAGACCCTGACCATTTCCCCGGATGCTGTTCGCGAGCGCGTCACGTTCGAGGGAACGGACATTCTGCGTCGCTATGCGGAGCAGAAGCAGAGCGTGGTGCTGGTCCTGGGTCACTTCGGCAACTGGGAGCTGGCCGGCGCACGGTACAGTGCAGAACCCGGCCTTCCACAGCTCTACGTGATCTACCATCCTTTGCAGAATAAGTGGTTCGATGGGCTGGTGTACCACATGCGTACGCGGCACGGCACCAAGCTGTACACCATGCGCGAGACCAGCAAGGCCATGTTGCGCGACCGGCACCTGAACACCGCTACGGCCTTCATCGCCGACCAGACGCCCTCACCTGAACGCGCCTACTGGATGACCTTCCTGAACCAGGACACACCTGTTTTCCAAGGAACTGAAGCCTTAGCGAAGAAACTGGGCTATCCGGTGATCTACATCAGCATCACACGGCCCAAGCGTGGCTACTACCACATGCGGGTGGAAACACTTGTGGCCGACCCTAGGAAAACCGCTGAGGGAGAGATCACCGAGATCCACACCAAACGTTTGGAACGGGATATCGTGAACTATGCCGACCTTTGGCTCTGGACACACCGCCGGTGGAAACATAAGCGGCCGGTCATTGTTACCTGAACGTGGACAACGAGAAACAACTGATCCTCGCCACCAAGCCCTTCGCCAAGGAAGTGCGTTGGCGCAGCTGGTGGCACCTTTTCACAACCGGTGTGCTACTGGCCGCGTGGTACTTCGTGATCTTCTGGCCCACCACGCCACTCTGGGCGAAGTGCATCGCCAGCGTCCTGGCCGGTCTTACCATAGCCCGGATGTTCATCATCTACCATGACCATCAGCACAAAGCGATCCTCCAGAACAGCAAGTTCGCGGACGGAGTGATGACGCTCTGGGGGCTTTTCGTTCTGGCACCCACGAGCATCTGGAAGCGCTCTCATGACCATCACCACACACACAACAGTAAGCTTTACACCAGCAGCATAGGCTCGTATCCCATCGTCACGGTGGAGAAGTTCAACAGTTTCACGAAGCGGGAACGCAGTATCTACCTCTTCATTCGTCACCCGCTCACCATCACCTTCGGGTACCTGTTCGTGTTCCTGTACGGCATGTGCATTCGTTCGTTCGTGAACAACCGCGATAAACATTGGGATTCGCTCATCGCGGTGATCATCCATATTGGAATGGGTGTATTGATCGCTTCTACCTTGGGCTGGACGGCCTTCTGGCTGGGCTTCATCGCTCCGGCCATGATCGCCTTGGGCTTGGGCGCCTACCTCTTCTATGCCCAACACAACTTCCCATCGGCCACTTTCGCTGAAAAGGAAGGGTGGAGCTATGTGAACGCCGCATTGGGCAGCAGCAGCTACATGCGCATGAACAAGCTGATGCACTGGTTCACCGGGAATATCGGTTACCACCACATACATCACCTCAACGCCCGCATCCCCTTCTACCGATTGCCCGAGGTGTTCAAGGCCATCCCCGCTTTGCAGAAAGCCAAGACCACTTCGTTGATGCCGTTGGAGATGCTGCGCTGCCTGCGCCTGAAGGTGTGGGACCCGGAGAAAGGCCGTTTGATCGGCTTCCGGGAATTGCGGAAGAAATGATCACGAATGAAAAGCCCCGCCAATGGCGGGGCTTTTCGTGTGAGAGCGGTAGGTTCAGTTCAGGATGATGGCCACCTGCCCGATGGGCGGTGCATCGACCACTTTCAGGGCGCGGGAGTAACCCAGGATGAATTGGATGCTCGCAGCGCGGGGACCGAGTTCGAGTTCGTTGGTCATCGTTTTCTTCGGGCGGCGGCGGGTGTTCTTACGAAGAGTAGAATTCGTCATGAAGGACGGGTTCGTGAGTGTTTGGTGTTCTTTGAACGGGAGCTGGCTCCTTCGTATTGCACCGACCGTTGAAATTTCGGCCAGCATCCCCTTAAATGGGGAGGCGGCCAGCCCTTTGTGGACCAGCCGCCTCCTGAATATCAGGAACTTATACCACTAGGCGCGTTCCAAGATCATTTCGTTCTCACGGATGGTCTTGCGCATGTTGATCAGGGCGTAGCGCATCCGGCCAAGAGCGGTATTGATGCTCACATCGGTGTGTTCTGCGATCTCCTTGAAGCTCATGCCCAAGTAGGTCCGCATCAGCACCACCTCGCGCTGTTCGCCGGGCAGGCTGTCGATCAACTTGCGCACATCCGCGTCGATCTGCACGTTCACCATGCGCTGTTCCACGTTCTTGCTGGGCTGGGCGATGGTGGCGAACACGTCGTGCTCGTCGTTGCTACGGACCAGGGGCATTTTCTTCACCCGCCTGAAGTGGTCGATCACCAAGTTATGGGCCATGCGCATCACCCAAGGGAGGAACTTGCCCTCCTCGTTGTACTTGCCGGTCTTCAGCTGGTGAACCACCTTGATGAAGGTCTCTTGAAAAAGATCCTCGGTGAGTTCCCGATCACGCACGAGCAGGTAGATGTGCGACCACACCTTGCGCTTGTGGCGGTTGAGCAATAGCTCGAAGGCCTTTTCGTTGCCTTCTAAGTAAGCGTGTACGAGCTGCTGGTCGTTGAGCACCTTGGATAGCATGGTCTTCCCCTTTTTGGTCCGTTAGGATCGAAAAACTGACAGGGTAGAGTCCGTGCTATGCTTGGGTGGGTTTGGTGCTACGTTCGGCCGGGTGGCCGCTGGTGGTTAGACGCAGTTGGAGGTGAGAACGTTGCCTTTAGGGGCTTATTGTGTGCGTTCGGTTAATTCTTCCAGCGCTCTTCCAAAGATAGTGCTCTGCGGTCCGGTCGGGGCTTGCCGATGCCTAATTTCGCGCCGCCTTTGCCTGCCCCTACCCACACCGAACGCACTGCGGCTGCCACGAACGGCGCCGGAAAGACCTCGAAAAGCCTCCACGGAGGCTTCATCCGGGTACAAGGTTCGCGCGTCCACAACCTGAAGAACGTGAGCGTGGACATCCCACGCGGCAAGCTGGTGGTGGTCACGGGCCTCAGCGGTAGCGGGAAAAGCAGCCTGGCCTTCGACACATTGTACGCTGAAGGTCAACGGCGTTACGTGGAAAGCCTGAGCAGCTACGCCCGCCAGTTCATGGGTCGGTTGGAGAAGCCGGACGTGGACCGGATCATCGGCATCAGCCCGGCCATCGCCATCGAGCAGAAGGTGATGACCAGCAACCCGCGCAGCACCGTGGGCACCAGCACCGAGGTCTACGACCACCTGAAGCTGCTCTTCGCCCGCGCGGGTCATACCATCTCTCCCGCTTCTGGTCAGGAAGTGAAGCGTAACACCGTGGAGGATGTGGTGGCCGGTATGCACACCTTTCCCGCAGCGAGCGTGGTATTGATGCTCGCCCCGCTCCATCTGCCGGCCGGGCGCACCTTGAAGGAGCACTTCGACATCCTACAACAGCAAGGCTATGCCCGCGTGCACGATGGAACTACGGTACATCGGATCGAGGATGTGCTCGCCGAGAAGAAAGTCCCGAAAGGCACTTGGTTCCTAGTGATGGACCGCCTTACGGTCACCGCTGGCGACGAAGAGAACGATAGCAGGGCAGCGGACAGTGCGGAAAGCGGCTTCTTCGAAGGACAGGGTGAATTGATCCTGCTGGGCGAAGATGCCAAGGGCAAGCAGCGCCAGATGGGGTTCAACGACAAGTTCGAACTGGATGGCATCCGGTTCGAAGAGCCTTCGCCGAACCTCTTCAGCTTCAACGACCCCGTAGGCGCCTGCCCCAAGTGCGAAGGCTATGGCAACGTCATCGGCATCGACAACGACCTGGTGATCCCGGACAAGAGCCTGAGCCTTTACGACGATGCCGTGGCACCGTGGCGCGGGGAGAAGCTCAGCGAGTGGAAAGACCACTTCATCCGCGACAGCGCCAAGTACGATTTCCCCATCCACCGCGCCATCCGCGACCTCACCGATGCCCAGCGCGACCTCTTGTGGAAAGGCGCACGTGGCCTACATGGCATCGACCGTTTCTTCCAGTACGTGGAAGAGAAGAGCTACAAGATCCAGTACCGAGTGCTGGGCAGCCGTTTCCGTGGAAAAACAACCTGTCCGGTATGCCATGGCACGCGCCTGAAGCCCGAAGCCCGGTATGTGAAGATCGCGGGCAAGGACATCACCGAGCTCGCACGCATGCCCATCGCGCAGTGCCAGGTCTTCTTCCGCGACCTGAAGCTGAGCGAAGCCGATCACCGTATCGCAGACCGCTTGCTGAAGGAGATCCGCAATCGCTTGAGCTATCTCGTGGACGTTGGTGTGGGCTATCTCACGCTGGAACGCCGCAGCAACACGCTGAGCGGTGGTGAAACGCAGCGCATCGACCTGGCAACCTCGCTGGGCAGCAGCTTGGTGGGCAGCATGTACATCCTGGACGAGCCGAGCATCGGCCTGCACCCGCGCGATACATTGCGCTTGATCGAGGTGCTGAAGAAGCTGCGCGACCTCGGCAATACGGTGATCGTGGTCGAACACGACGAAGAGGTGATGAAGGCTGCGGATCACATCATCGACATGGGCCCGATGGCCGGTTCGCATGGTGGTGAAGTGGTGTTCACGGGAACGCACGCCGAACTGCTCGATAGCGCAAGCCTTACCGCGAAATACCTCACTGGACGCGAAACAATTCCGCAGCCCGCACGCCGTAAGCAGGTCCGCGACAAGCTGATCCTGCGCGGCGCCCACGAGCACAATCTGAAGGATATCGACGTGGCCTTCCCCCTGCACATGCTCACCGTGGTGACCGGTGTGAGCGGTAGTGGCAAGACCACCTTGGTGAAACGTATCCTCTACCCTGCTCTCAAGCGCGAGCTGGAAGATTTCAGCGAGCGCCCGGGTGAGCACAAGGCCTTGGAAGGCGACATCAAGCGGATCGAAGCCGTGGAGATGGTGGATCAGAACCCCATTGGCCGCAGTTCGCGTAGCAACCCGGTGACCTACGTGAAAGCGTGGGACGAGATCCGGCAGTTGTACAGCGAAGTTGATGTGGCGAAAGTGCGCGGTTACCGTCCGGCCTTCTTCAGCTTCAACGTGGACGGCGGGCGCTGCGATGTATGCCAGGGAGAAGGTCAGGTACACATCGAGATGCAGTTCATGGCGGACATCAGCCTGACCTGCGAAGCCTGCCACGGCAAACGGTTCAAGGAGGAGATCCTGGACGTGAAGGTCGGTGGCAAGGATGTGGCTGAGGTGCTGGACATGACCGTGGACGACGGCATCGCCTTCTTCCAGCAGCACGCGGCGAACTCATCGGCCTGCCAGCGCGTGGTGAACAAATTGCTCCCGCTGCAGGAAACCGGTCTCGGCTACGTGAAGCTCGGCCAGAGCAGCAGCACGCTCAGCGGTGGTGAAGCACAACGGATCAAGCTCGCGAGCTTCCTCACCAAAGGCCAGGACGAGAAACCCACGCTCTTCATTTTCGACGAACCCACGACCGGTCTGCACTTCCACGACATCGCCAAGCTGTTGAAGGCGTTCGACATGTTGATCGCGAACGGGCACAGCGTGCTGGTGATCGAGCACAACACCGAAGTGATCAAGCGCGCGGATCACATCATCGACCTCGGTCCGGAAGGTGGTGATGGCGGTGGCACCGTGTTGTACGAAGGGCCGCCGGAAGGTCTGCTTAGCGTGAAGAACTCCTTCACTGGTCAGCACCTGCGCGATGTAGCCAAGCCTTCCGCCTAGCGGAACTGCAATTCGTAGAGTTTCCTGTAAGGTCCATCCTGCGCGAGCAGTGACTGGTGGTCCCCCTGTTCGATGATGCGGCCTTTGTCAAGCACCAGGATGCGATCCGCCTTCTGGATGGTGCTAAGGCGATGCGCGATAACGATGCTCGTACGCCCTTTGGTGATGCTCTCCGTGGCCTGCTGGATCAGTTGCTCGCTCGTGCTATCCACACTGCTGGTGGCCTCGTCAAGGATGAGCACCTTCGGCTTGTTCACCGCAGCGCGGATGAAAGCGATCAACTGCCGCTGGCCCAGACTGAGGATGCTTCCGCGTTCGCGCACTTCGGTATCATAGCCATCGGGCAACCGCTGGATGAGATCATGAGCGCCGACGTTCTTCGCAGCTTCGATGACCTCGGCCCGCGAAATGTGCGGATCGCCGAGCGTGATGTTGTTGTGTACCGTATCGCTGAAGAGGAACACATCCTGTAGCACTACGCTGATGCTCTTCCGCAGCCCGGAAAGGGCATAGCTCTTGATGTCGTGACCGTCCAACAACACAGCTCCACGCTGGAATTCATACGCACGGCTGAGGATGTTGATGGTACTGCTCTTACCGGAACCGGTGGCACCCACGAGCGCGATCATCTCGCCAGCCCTCGCCTCGAAGGATATCTCCCGCAGAACGTAATTCTCGTCCTGGTAAGCGAACCAGACATCCTTGAACTGGATGTGACCTTTCAGATCGAACGCTGACCGTGTACCATGGTCCGGCAAGGTCTCATCCGTATCCAGCACGTTGAAGACGCGGTCGCTTCCCACCATACCCATCTGCAGCACGTTGAAGCGGTCGGCCAGCTGGCGGATAGGCCGGAACAGCATGTTGATGAAGAGGATGTACGCGAAAATGTCACCTAACGTGGCGTGACCGGCCAGCACATCGCGTACACCCCACCAAACGAGGAAGGCGAGGGAAATGGCACTGAGTATCTCCACCACCGGGAAGAAGATGCTATAGGCCAGTACACCACGGATGTGCGCCTTTCGGTGTTCGCGGTTGATCTCCTGGAACTTGCGGTATTCCTGGTCCTCACGGCCGAAAAGCTGCACGATGGCCATGCCCTGGATGTGCTCCTGCACGAAGGCATTCAGCCGGGCCACCTGCGTACGCACATCCTGGAAACTCCTCTGGATACTGTTCTTGAAGATGTTGGTGCTCCACAGCAGCAATGGTATGGGCACCATGCTGAGCAGGGCGAGCTTCCAGTTGTATACGAACATCACGACCACCACCACGAGCAACTTCAAGATATCGCCCATGATCATGAGCAGACCTTGGGAGAAGATGTCATCGATGGTCTCGATGTCGCTGATGACGCGTGTTACGAGGGTACCGATGGGTGTGCGATCGAAATAGCGCAGTTTGAAACTGAGCACCTTCGCGTAGAGCTTCTGGCGCAGGTCGAACGTGACGGCCTGCCCGAGCCACGCGGTCCAATAGGCCTGGTAGTACTGCACGATGGTCTCCACGATCAGCAGCAACACCACGACCACCGTGATGGACCAGACCAGTGTCCAAGTGCCGGGACCGATCAGCGCTCGCGAGACCTCTGCTGCCCAAGCGATGCTGCGCGCGTTCCAATTGGACCCTTCCGTGATCACGAAGAGTCGCTCGTAGACATTGGCCGCCACATCGACAAGCCAGCCGAGCATGATGGGGCGTATGACGCCGACGATGCTGAGCACGAAGGTGAGCACAACGGCCCACCAGAAAATACCGCGATAGGGTCTTGTGAACGCGAACACGCGACCGAAGAGCTTCCTGTCGAAAGCCTTGCCCTGCACGCCGACGGTGGCCTTGCCCTTCCCACTGGTTCGGGAAGAAAAGGTCTTCTCTTTCGCCGGAGCGGCGCTCGTGGCACTCATGCCTGACCTTGGGGAATGAACGGATAAACGATGTGCTCCAGATACAGGCCACGCGCCGAGGCGCTCTTTCCAGCTGAGCTCCGGTCTCTGGCGTCGATCACCTTGCGCATATCATCTGGCGGTGCCTGTCCCTTGCCGATGCGGATGCACGTGCCCACGATGGCCCGTACCATGTTGCGCAGGAAACGATCGGCGTGGATGCGGAAGCGATAACCGTTCGGTTCTTCGACCCAATGGGCAAGGCGCACATCGCACAACATGGTCTTCGCATCGCTACCGGCCTTGCAGAAACTGGTGAAATCCTGTCGCCCTATCAGGTGTTCGCAGGCCGCGTTCATGGCGGACACGTCCAGCGCGGGATGCAGCACATGCGCACGATCGGCCATGAAAGCATCCTTGCGGCGCAGGATCAAGTAGGTGTAGCCGCGCTCCGTGGCACTGAAACGGGCGTGGGCATCATCACCCACGGGGATCACCCGCTTGATGGCGATGCTATCTGGCAACATGCTGTTCAGGCTGTAAACCAATCGTTCGTCGATCGGCCTGTCCGAAGGTGCATCGAAGTGGAGATAGTAGTCCGTGGCGTGCACACCCGTATCCGTTCTACCGCAGCCTACGACGAAGAGGTCAGGGGCATGCAGGGCGATGCGCAAGGCACGCTCCACCTCTTCCTGCACGCTAGGAGCGGCCGGTTGGCGTTGCCAGCCCCGGTAGGGCGTGCCATTGAAGGCAAGTTGAAGGAAGAAGCGCGGCAGGATCTCCATGCGCGGAAGGGGGCGCAAAGGTACCGGGACAGAATCGTCAATAGCTGAAATTCAACGTCACGCCACCCTCAAATCGGTTCAAGGAAACGCGACTTGTGCCGAGGAGGTTGAAACCGGACGGATCCTCCTCAGCCTCCATCCGGATAAGTCCAGCCAAGGTTTCTGAAAGGAAAAAGCCCAGCCCCAATCGTGGATGGATCTTGTATTCAACACCGGTGGCGATCCGAAGCCCATAGGTCTCTCCACTCAAATGCACAGGTTCGGCGTAGATAGCATCATCCTTGAACGTCATTGCGCCGACGGAAGCCGAAATGAGACCGACCCACTTCCCCGATACACTGCGTTCGTAATAGGCTACCGACGGCCCAATGAAGGTGACTCTGATATCGTTCCTCAATACCCCCGTTACTGTCGTGAGGTCTGCAGTAAGGAAGGGAACATCGTTCGTTGTTGCATCGTAATGCATCTCGCCGTATTGAACCCCGACACTCAGATGTTCGCCCGCCATAAGGTGTGCCTCCACTGCGAAGAAAGGCCCATGCCGAAGCTGACGTTGGTGACTTATAAGCCAGTCGGGATCAGTCTTGGGTATCTTCCCGAACAAACGGCCTACGCCAAAAGAAGCGGAGACCCTGAAATAGGGGTATCCGCGCAATTCTTGAATGCTCTTACCACCACTGAAACTAGCTGCGTAGAATTTCTTCTGAAAGTACTTGACCTCGTTGTTCGGGAGATATACCCGATCCAATTGGCCTTTGTACAAGTACACGAAATGAATGCCTTTAGCATCGGCACCTTTGATCCGGCAATTGACCGAATCGCCGTCGGAGCGTACCACGAGATCTTGAGCAGGAAGCACCCCGATCGTACCCACCAAGGCCGATAAAAGCAAGCCTCGAAATCGCGTGGTGCACATAACACGAAGATGATGAGAAAGGCCGTAACACTCGTTCCACAGCCAGATGCACCTTTGCATCATGCTGCGCATCGGCCTCATCAGCGACACCCACGGCTGGCTGGACCCGCGTGTGAAGGAACATTTCGCCCAGTGCCACGAGATCTGGCACGCCGGGGATATCGGTCCGCTGGAGGTGACCGATGAATTGGCCCGGTGGAAACCGCTGCGTGCGGTGTGGGGCAACATCGATGATGCCAAAGCCCGTGCGACCTTTCCGGAACATCAGCATTTCACGGTTGAGGGTGTGCGTGTGTGGATGACGCATATCGCTGGCAAACCACCGCGGTACACCCCGGAAGTGCTGAACGAACTACGCTCCACGCCCACCGACCTGCTCATCTGCGGCCATTCGCACATCTGTGCCGTGCAGTTCGACAAAATGACGAACTGTCTGTACATGAATCCCGGTGCGGCCGGGCGGCACGGCTGGCACAACGTACGTACGGTGCTGAGATTCAGCCTGGAAGCCGGCAAGGTGAAGGACTTGGAAGTGGTCGAGCTGGGAAAGCGAGGGGCTATCTGAACCGAACAGGCGATCGTGGAATACCAGCCCGTGTAGAAAGCACGTTCACCGGTAGGCCCACCTAGCTTCGTGTCGTGAAAAAGCTCTTGGAACGCATTCCACCCCGCCTGCGGAACCGGTATTGGGCCACGGCTTTCGGGTTGTTATGTTGGATAGCGTTCTTCGACCGCAATGACGCCTGGACGACCTTCAAGAACCGGCGTGAGCTTGGGAGGATGCATGACGACAAGGAAACGCTCACCCGTGAGATCGCGAAGACGAAGGAGGACATACACGAGCTCTCCAGTGATAAGAGCCTGCTGGAGAAGTTCGCCCGCGAGGAGTACTACATGAAGCGGGATAACGAAGACATCTTCGTTCTGGTACCGGAGAAACGCTGAATGGCTCAGCGGCCGGAACAGCAGCGCACCACTCCACTTCCGCAGAGGTCTTCCACCAACGTCAAAGTCCGCATTTCCCTGCCTTCAGAGCGCAGGTGATAGTGCGTATCGAAAAAGGAACTGTCCGGCAGAACGTACCGGGCCTGTTCCCCTAGTATGGATAGGCCCTTGAGCTGCAGCGCCATGCGAAGACTGTCCGCTCTTCCTTCACGGTAACTGCTCTGCGCGACCCCCGGCCAGGCGATCACGAGGGTCGCACCAGCACGGCGAACGTCTTCACCGAGTTCCACGATCACAGGCCAGAACTCAGGGTCCACGATCTCAGACTTGTAGTGTACGTGTTCCTGCTCGGCTGACGGCCAGGCCTTCTTATCCAGGTGTGACACGAGATCACCTTGTTCATTGAACCCATCCGCCCTGAAGAAGCTGTGGGGAGAAGCATCCTTCCATGCACCACTAAGCACCTTCCATGTGGCCTGAGCACGCATCACCATCACCCCAAGGAAAAGCCGGGGACGCGCCGTGATCGGCATCATCCTGATCAACTCCGGGTCGAAGTCGATGGCGAGCAAGTGCACTTCATTGTCCTGGATCGGATCGCTGTAGGCGGAGTATTCGAGCGGTGCGATCACGAGGTCGCCGGGGCCCAAGGCTCCTTTCAATTCATCCACCATGAAACGCAGGCCCAGGCTGGCATGGATGGACATGTTCACAACGGGCCTGCAGAGCACCTTTTCCAGAAGCCGGCTATCCATACCGAAGGTGACGTTACTTCCACCGATCAGGACGACCTTCGGAGAGCCCAACGCGGTGAGACGTTGATGCTTGGCTCGGAGTCCGGCGAGATAGTCAACACGGGAAACATGCGGTCCCCAGCACCAACACATCAGCAATACGGCCAACGGTAGCAACGCGAACAAGGCTGCGCGTGACAACAGATACAGGGGGCCGCGATCAGAACTGGAAATAGATGAACTCATGCGAGGTCTGGAGATCCACGTGGATGAGCGTGACGATCACGAGTAAAAGATAGATGGCCCATCGCAGCCCGATGTTCCGAGGCAGACGTTCCAATGCGTGCTCTCTTGTACGGGCCTGCCACTCCACCACGAGAAGGAAGATGATCCACCAGGATTGTGGCTTGGCACACCATAACAGCACCGCTCCGATACCGGTACCCGCGTTCACCACCATGTACCACAGGTACGCGCCAGCGGTGTGCACACTGGAGGAGCGGAAAAAGACCCATGCCACCACCACCAGCATGAACGTGAACAACATGGCGGGAAGATCCCGCAGGGAAGCCACGTCACGCCGGGCTTTTCCATTGCGAAGAATCTCTGGCACATAATAGGCGCCGTGTAACGCCCCCCAGGTAACGAACGTCCAGTTCGCCCCGTGCCAGAGGCCGCTCACCGTGAAGGTGGTGAGTATGTTGCGGAAACGACCGGCCTTGGTGCGCCAACCACCGAGAGGCATGTACACGTAATCCCTGAACCAGGTGCTCAAGCTGATGTGCCAGCGACGCCAGAACTCCGAAATGCTGCGGGAGAAATACGGAAAGGCGAAGTTCTTGGAAAGGTCGAATCCGAAAAGTCTGGCACAGCCGATGGCGATATCGCTGTATCCGGAGAAATCGCCGTAGATCTGGAAGGCGAAGAACACCGCGCCGAAAAGGAGCGTGATGCCCGCTGTCGTGGAAACATCGCCGGCGAACACTTCATTCACCAGTGGCGCGCAGCTATCCGCTATCACCAGTTTCTTGAAGTACCCCCAGAGCATTTGTCGCACCCCGTCCTTGGCGCGTGCCATATCAAAGGTTCGCTGGCGTTGGAACTGCGGCAACAGATGCGTGGCGCGTTCGATGGGGCCAGCCACCAACTGTGGGAAGAAGCTCACGAAAGCCAGGAATGCAATGGGATCGCTCGTAGCCTTCAACTGTCCGCGATAGACATCGATGGTATAGCTAAGGGATTGGAACGTGTAGAAGCTGATGCCGACCGGCAGCAGGATCTTCAGGGTGGGCAGATCGGGCTGCATGCCGAAGGCCAGCAGTACATCGCGTGCGCCGTCCACGAAGAAATTGAAGTACTTGAACGTGGCCAGCAACCCGAGGTTCACCACCAAGCTGAGCACCAGCCAGCGCTTCTTGCTCCGTGGGTCGGCAGCCTTATCGATGGCCAAGCCGATGAGCATATCACCCAATGAACTGGCGAAGAGCAGGCTGAGGAAACGCCAATCCCACCAGCCATAGAACACATAGCTGGCCAGCAGGAGGAAAGCGTTCTGCAGACGCAAGCCCCTGTTGAACACGTACCAATAGGCCAGAAAGACCAATGGCAGGAATACCAGGAAGGCGAACGAGGGGAAGAGCATGCGCCGCGTTTCGAGAGGCGCTCGCGAATGTAGAACAAGAGCGGTGGGCGCTCAGAACCTGGCCGCCATCGAAACGGTGAACGAGGTGTTATCGCGCACCGGTCCGTGGGTGCTGCTGAAAACGGGGTCCACACCGTGGAACGTACGCGCTTCAAAGCGCAGCACCGCACCTGGACGTACTTCCGTTTCCGCACCGAGGGAATACCCCAAGGCGCCCAGGCCATGCGGTGTACCGGTCGCCACGACCACCTGATCGGGATCAGCGTAATACTCCGCCCGGGCCACCACCGCGTGGTGCGCGCTCAGCTTGCGCCGTACGAGCGCGAGCGCCCCGACCCACGAGTTCCAGCCACTGCCCTTATCCTCCTGCACCCCGATATCGGCACCGATCCGGTATCCCCACTTTTCCCGTTCGTGAGAGAACCAGAAATTATTGAAAACGCGGTAGAGGCCCAGGCTGTCGGGCGTATCACTACCGAAGAAGGTGCTCCAATTGAACTGGATGCCTTTGCGCGGCGTGAACAGTACCTGCGTACCGAAACAGGGTGTTGCGTTCTGGACCCTTCTGATCCGCTGCCATCCGTTCATCAGCAGCCCTACGAATTGGACCTTGGACGTGGGTGTCCAGGTCAACTTCGCACCGCTCAGGTAATAAGGAGTGTTCTCTGCGATGATGCTCCGCGTAAGCGCCCAGTTGTCCACCGCAATGGCACTTTCCATGCCTATATGGGAGCAAAAGATGCCGGCATCCAACCACAGATCGTGCTTGCGGGCCAACTTGACACCCACACGCGCCTCCTGCACATTCCTGAGAAGTTCGGGCTCGTTGATCAGGTTGGCTTGGGCGTAAGTGCCTGCCATAAGGCTCAGCGCAGCCCGCAGGTTCTTGTCGGTGATATCGGCCCGTACCAGCCCCAGATTCAGATCGACCTCGTTGTGCCGATCGTACTGGTAAAGGAAAGCGGGGCGTTCATCGTCCGTCGGATGTCCCAGATCATAGGCATAGTAGACATCCACGAAGGCGGAGAATTCCACACGTTCCGCGAAGGAACTATCCATCTCCGCCTCCTGTGCGAGCAAGCAGGACGGCGCGCCCAGTACGATGTTCGCGATCAAGCGCCGCACGGAGCCGAGCATGCGGGAAACCTCAATGATGGTGCCCGCCAGCGCCGTGCACGTGGCCGTGAGCCAATTCCTCTTCGGTGGCCTGGCGCACATCGGTGATCTCCACATTGAAATGGAGCGTTACACCGGCGAGCGGATGATTGCCATTGAGCGCTACGATACCATCCTCAACGCTGATCACGGTGAATACGCCCATGTCACCCTCTTCGGAGGTGCCGGCTTGGAACTGCATGCCGGGCTCCACGTTCTGGCCACCGAAACGATCGGCCGGTACCTTATGCACCAGATTTGGGTCGATCTCGCCATACCCTTCCGAAGCAGGCACGACCGCCAGCAACGAGTCGCCTGCCTGACGTCCTTCCAACTGACGCTCCAGACCAGGCACGATCATGCTTTGGCCCTGTATGTAAGCGAACGCTTCGCGGCCAGCGCTGGTGTCCAGCAACTTGCCGTCGGCATCATTGAGCGTGTAATGGAAAGAAACGACGGAGTTCTTGGTGATCTGCATGGGTTTGGACGAAAAGGGCCGTAAAGGTGCGGAAAAAGGAACGGCTCCATCGCTGGAGCCGTTCACTGGACTATCGCTATGGATCACATCTTGGCATGACAAGCTTCCGAGCAGGCATGGCCCTTCTCGCCGCAGGCGTAGGTGTGCGCACCGTCCTTACAGGCATCGGTGCAGGCGTGTTCCTTCAATTCCCCGTGCGCGTGGCCGTGGGTATCACCGGCTTCTGCCTTCACTGCACCGTGGCAAGCGGCACCGGCCTTGGCTTTACCCGCGCAGCAACCAGCCGCTTTCACATCGGTCTTGTTGTCCGACGTGGCTTTCGCCGCACCATGCCCGGCACAGCAAGCGCCTTTGGCTGCTTTCGCTTCACCGTGGCCCGCACAAGCGGCTGCTTTCGGCTCCACCGTTTCGGTCTTCTCGGGCTCTGGCTCGGTGGTGGTGGTCGTGGTTTGCGCGCTCGCGTAGCCGATACCGGCGATGAAAGCCAACAGGGTGAGGATCTTCTTCATGGATGTTCGTTGTGGGTCGTCCGTTATCAAAGATCGTGCAATTCCGGGATCAAAGCCTTTCCACGCGTGCCATGACCGGTCCGTCGGCCGTGTTGACCACGACCTGGTAGAGGCCAGCGGGAACATTGCTCAGGTCCAGGGAATTACCATTGACGTTCACCGGCACACGGCGACCCAGTGCATCGCTCACCTGAAGATCCTTCATGCTCGCCCCAGCGGGCAGTTCGATGTTGAGCACACCCGAAGAGGGGTTCGGCCATGCACGTAGTACGCTCAGTCCCTCATCTTCATGCATACCTGCCAACTGGCAATTGAGCGCGGTGACAAGACTGGTATTGCGGGCCGTGATGAAGGACTTCAGACCGCGAATGGTGGAACCCCCAGGGCCTCCGCCGCCACCGGAGACGGTGATGTCGCTGGTGATGTTCGACGTGAACTGTGCCAGGGTGTATTGTTTGTTGGGGTCCGCGGATACATGCGGCTGGATGATCGCAGCGATGGAATCGATACGCGGATCGAGATACGCGTTGGTGAAGTCCGTGTGGAGGTCACAATAGGCAGCCATGTACGCGTCTCGGAAGTTGGGGATGCCCATGATCTTGGTCATCAGCGGACGGTTGGTGGCGACGTAGGTGGGCGAAAGGGTAAGGGCGTTCTGGCCTTGTGCGGGATAGCTGCCGAAGGCCATGTTCGCATCCCAATGGATCCAGTTCCATAGGAACGTCGTGCTGTCGTGGTACAGGTAGTAGTTGCGCGCGCTATTGATGTAGGAATCGAGGTTACCCAGCATGTTATCCATGGCTAACGAACGCAGCAATCCGTTCCACTCGAAGCGTGCGGGCAGTTCGCTCTCGAGTTCGGCATCAACGGAGTTGTTCAGCACGTCCAGCAGTTCGATCAGGTCGGTCCAATCGTTCTCGGTCTCATTGGTCTTCAGTTCGTAGCGCGCGGTGTAATCGGAAGCGGCATCGCCATAGTACTTCAGATCAGCCTCTGCGCTGCTCCCTCCACCACCCATTCCGAAATTGTCACCGGCTTTGAAAAGATTGCCGTTGGCATCATCCACCCAGCGGTCCAGGAAGTCCTTGTCGACCGCCTCCACCATGTTGTAAAAGCCCCAGAACGTGCCGTTCATGCTCACGTTCGCATAGGACACCCGTGGAGCGAGAATGCCGTGGTCCTGGCAATAATCGAAGAAGATCTTCTCCCGCATGAAGGTCGGGTCGCTCCAGCAATTGTTGAAGTGCACCTTGGCCATCCCGTGGTACTTCTGTCCGGCGATATTGTCATTGAAGTCCACCTTGAAGCTCTTCTTATCGCCCGGGTGGTTGTAGCTGCTGTTCCCCTTCAGATCCACCTCCACGTTGTAATACATGCGTGTACCGGTGAGATCGGTGATCGTGATGTCCGCCGTCAGTGTCTCACCCAGATCGTTGTCGTAATTGGTGGTCAACGTAGTCCAGAAATCCTGCGTACCGAAGTCCAGGTCCACCGTGACCACCTGGTCGGTATTGAACAGGCTATCGCTCGGTGCGGTCTGGGCCAGCACTCGAGCACTGCATAGCAGTAGTGGAAGCATCCACGCCTTCATATGAAGATGATGTTGGGTTAACGGATCGACAACATTACAGACAACACGCGGAATGGAATGGTTGCGCACCTTCAAGCCTACGTCATCATCACCAGCCCATTCCGAGGCCCCTCCTTCACGGATCGGCTTCTGACGACCGCCTATTCCTTCACCACCAGCACACGGGCCTCGGTATCAGGCGTTCTGGCGATAACGAAGTAGCTGCCCGCTGGCGTTCCGCTCAGGTCGACGCGGCCGAACTGCACGATCACAGGGACGGATCTGCCCATGACGTCCATCACCATGACATCCGTGTCCTTAACACCCGTTGGCAGTGTCAATTGGACCAGGCCCGAGGTCGGATTGGGAAAAGCAGCCAACGGCACCCCTTCCACTTCCTCCACCCCGGCCGTGGTGCAGTTCAACGACGAAGCCAGCACGTTCGCACGTCGGTCGGCGACAAAGGACTTCAATCCGGGAATGGTATTCCAAGTCTGCCCACTCTGGGCGCTTACCGTTCCCTCGATGTTCAGCGCGAAGATGCCATCCGCGAACTCCTTGTTGATATCCCCTTCCACATGATCCTCGATCAGGGCGCGTAAGGCATCCATCCGAGGATCGAGCTGTTCGTTGCTGAACTGCTCCAGCACACCACAGAACTCATTCAGATAAGCCACGCGCAGACCTTGATGTTGCATGACGCGTTGCAGAAGTCGACGCCCCGACGAAGCGTACGTCGCATGCAACGTGGCTGGGTCCTCGATCCATTGGGGCACGTAGCGACCAAAGCACATGTTCGCATCCCACTTGATCCAGTTCCATTTGAAGGTGCTCGAGTCGTGGTACAGATAGAAGTTGCGCGATGAGCCATAGTAAGCGTCCATGTTGCCGAACAAGTTGTCCAGCGCCAATGACCGCAAGGCCTCGTCAAGCACCATCCGTTGTGGCAACTGCTGCGCCAGCTCCGTGATGGACGCATTGTCGACCAGATCCAGCAGTTCGATCAGATCGGTCCAATCGTTGGCCGTTTCGTTCGTTTTCAGCTCGTAGCGCCCTGTGTAGTCGCCAGCTGAGGCGCCGTAATGGTTCAAGTCGGCTTCCAGACCAAGACCACCGCCATCGGGTGTGTAGTTGTCGCCAGCCTTGAACAAATTACCGTCGTTCTCTCCAAGCCGATGCTCAAGGAAGGTCTTGTCCACCTGTTCCACCAAGGCGTAGAAACCCCAGAAGATATCGTTGAGGTACACATTGGCGTAGCTCATGCGGGGCGCGAGTACACCCGCTTCCCGGCTTACATCGAAGAAGATCTTCTCGCGCATGAAGGTGGGATCGCTCCAGCAATTGTTCAGATTCAGCTTCTTCAATCCGTGGTAATCCTGCCCGCCGACGAACTCATTGAAGTCGATCTTCATCGGCTTCTTGCTGCTCGGGTAGAAGTCGTAGGAACTATTGCCCTTCAAGCGCACGCCAACACTATCCAGGAAGTGGGTACCCGTATTGTCCACGATCTCCAGACCGGCCCATAGCGACTCCTCCAACCCTTCGTTGTGGTTCATGGAAAGATCCACCCAGTAATTATCGTTGGGGAACGTAAAGCGCATCTCGATCACCTGGTCGGTGTCGAAGAGCGCATCGCCAGCGCCCTGGCCAAAAGCGGCAGAAATGGAAAGGACAAGCAGCGGAAGAGTAGGGATCGCTCGCATGGAGGTGGGTCTGGGCGGAAGACGCCGCTGAGTTCTGGACAGGTTGTACTGAACCCTGATGATCGCGACGAACCGGGAAACCACCGGGATGAAGCGGGCGGGCCTCCGTTCGCCATCAAGCACGATCTTCGCCCTGATGGCCAACGAGACCCTATTCGGTGCCTTTCCACCCGCAACGCGCGAGCAATGGGAGGCCGTGATCAAGAAGGAACTGAAGGACAAGGAGCTTTCCACGTTGAACGTGAAGGTGGATGGCCGGGAACTTTCACCGTTCCAACTAGCGGCCGATAGCCCTACGCGACCGGTATTGAACGTGCCGGGAACGCTGTGGCGCGCAAGCATCGCCGTGAACGCGGATGACGCGGACGCCAACGACGAGCTACTCGAAGGCCTGATGGGCGGTGGCGATGGTACGTTGGTCTCGGGTGACGTGAACCGCCTGCCCGAGGTATTGAAGGATGTGCTGCTCGCGGGCATCGATCTGCAGGTTAAGAATGCCACGCTAGGCACCCTGCGCTGGATACTGAAGGAAGCAGAACGGCAGGGCGCTGCGCGAAGTGAGTTGAGCTTGTGCCTGGCTCTGCCACACGACCAGGACTTGAATGACCTCCGCGAGGTGATCGACGGTGACGGTCGCTTTCGTCTATTCGCAACGGATACGATCGAGCGGGCCGTTGGACTTTGGACGAACCTGGTCACCGCCGGGATCGATGGCGAACGTGCGGCACGCAGCATGCAACTCAACGTCCAACTCGGTGATGACCTTTTCGTGGAAGCCGCGCGGATCCGAGCGCTGCGTGAGAGTTGGGCTGCGAGCGGCATCAGTGCTCCACTTTGGATCCATGCGGAAGTCTCCTACCCCGCTACCGCGCCATCGCCATACGACAACCTGATCCGCGCCACCCTCCAGGCAATCAGCGCGATCACGGCCGGATGCGATAGCCTTTGCATACCAACGCCCGCGCTGCCAGAAGGAGAAAGTCTTGCGCGTCGTGCCGTACGTAACATCCATAACCTGCTGCGCGATGAGAGTTTCCTTGCTCGGGTCATCGATCCGCTGTCGGGCTCGTACACCACAGAGCAACTCACCACAACCTTCGCCAAAACGCTGACCTCTCGGGAAAGCGCTACCCAGCCGATAGCCAGCGGCCAACAGCCAACAGCTAGCATTCCCACCCGCGAAGAGATCCTCCTCAAATCCCGCTACACCGCCGTTGATGCCGAAGGTCTGGAGCACCTGCACTACGCCGCAGGCATCCCACCCTACTTGCGCGGCCCCTACGGCAGCATGTATGCCATCCGTCCCTGGACCATCCGACAGTACGCGGGTTTCAGCACCGCCGAAGCGAGCAACGCCTTCTACCGCCGCAACCTCGCAGCAGGTCAGATGGGCCTCAGCGTCGCCTTCGATCTGGCCACTCATCGCGGCTACGACAGCGACCATCCGCGCGTGACCGGCGATGTGGGCAAGGCCGGTGTCGCCATCAGCAGCGTGGAGGACATGAAGATCCTCTTCGACGGTATACCGCTGGACAAGATGAGCGTGAGCATGACCATGAACGGTGCCGTGCTGCCCATCATGGCCTTCTTCATCGTCGCTGCAGAAGAGCAAGGCGTGGGCGCCGAATTGCTGCAAGGCACCATCCAGAACGACATCCTGAAGGAGTTCATGGTGCGCAACACCTACATCTACCCGCCGGGGCCGAGCATGCGCATCGTGGGCGACATCTTCTCGTACTGCGCGAAAAAGATGCCCAAGTTCAACAGCATCAGCATAAGCGGCTACCACATGCACGAGGCGGGCGCGCCTGCTGATCTGGAGCTCGCGTACACCCTCGCGGACGGCATCGAATACGTGCGTACGGGCATCGCAGCGGGCATGCAGGTGGACGAGTTCGCTGGTCGCCTCAGCTTCTTCTGGGGCATCGGCATGGACCTCTTCATGGAAGTGGCCAAGATGCGCGCAGCCCGCTTGCTCTGGGCGAAGCTGTTGAACGAAGTCGGCGCAAAGGACAAAAAGAGCCTGGCGTTGCGCACGCATTGCCAGACCAGCGGATGGAGCCTCACCGCGCAGGATCCGTTCAACAACGTGGCACGCACCACCGTGGAAGCACTCGCCGCAGTTCTCGGTGGAACACAATCGCTCCACACCAACTCACTGGACGAAGCCATCGCGCTGCCCACGGACTTCAGTGCCAAGATCGCGCGGGACACACAACTCTACCTGCAGAAGAACAGCGGCGTCACCAAGTTCATCGACCCGCTGGGCGGCAGCTACTACGTGGAACGTTTGACACACGAGCTGGTCCACAAGGCCTGGGCGCGCATCAAGGAAGTGGAAGAACTCGGCGGCATGAGTAAGGCCATCGAGACCGGTCTGCCCAAGATGCGGATCGAAGAAGCCGCCGCGAAACGCCAGGCGCGCATCGATACCGGCAAGGATCATATCATCGGCGTGAACGCCTTCGTAACCGAGGACGAAACGAAGATGGAACTGCTGGAGGTGGACAACAGCGCGGTGCGGGATTCGCAGATCGCGCGATTGAAGAAGATGAAAGCGGCGCGGGATGAGGGTGCGGTTCAAGCGGCTTTGCAAGCGTTGACGAATGCGGCCACGAGCCATGAGCCACGAGCCACGAGCGCTGGTGGGGACGGAACCAAGCTCGAGGCTCGAGGCTCGAAGCTCGAAGCCAACCTGTTGGAACTCGCCGTCATCGCCGCCAGACACCGAGCCACCCTCGGAGAGATCAGCGACGCATTGGAAAAAGCCTTCGGCCGGTACAGCGCCGTCATCCGCAGCATCAGCGGTGTTTACTCAGCGGAAAGCATGCAAGACCCCGAGATGAAGCAGGCCATGCGCCTCGCCGACGAATTCGCCAAAGCGGAAGGCCGTCGCCCGCGCATCCTTGTTGCCAAGATGGGGCAGGACGGTCACGACCGCGGCGCCAAGGTGATCGCCACCAGCTTCGCGGACATCGGCTTCGACGTGGACATCGGCCCGCTGTTCCAAACGCCGCAGGAAGTGGCCAAGCAGGCCATCGAGAACGACGTGCATGTGCTGGGCATCAGCAGCCTTGCTGGTGGCCATAAGACCCTGGTGCCCGAAGTGATCAAAGAACTGCGCGAGACCTACAAGCGCCCCGACATCCTCGTGGTGGCCGGTGGTGTGATCCCGCCGGACCACTATGAATTCCTCAAGCAGGCCGGGTGCTTCGATGTGTACGGACCAGGGACGAAGATCCCTAAGGCGGCGCGCACGATCATCACACGATTGATGGAACGTGGATTCTGATCAACGCCGCCGTAGCGTCGACCCACTGGGTCGATCCGTGATGCGATGGGCCAGCCGCCGAAATACCACAAATACATTCGCCTGCGTGGGAACGATTACCGGCAGGGGGCCTATTTCGTGACGTTGTGCGCCGTGCAGCGGCTGGAATTATTCGGGCGCGTCGTAGGCGACAGTACAGATGCGATGATGGAATTGAACGATGCGGGCCGCATCGTGGATGAATGCTGGCGTGCGATCCCGGATCATTTCCCGCATGCGCGATTGGACCAAACGCAGATCATGCCAGACCATCTGCATGCGATCATTGCGTTGGCACCGCCGGTGGGCAATGGGTCGACCCAGTGGGTCGACGCTACGGGTGCATTGGATGATGACCGTGCGATGGACGATGTTCCCGCCAGACCGCGCGGACCTGTTCCCGGTTCGCTGGGTGCCATAATCGCGGCGTTCAAATCAGAAACGACCAAACGCATCAACCGGCTGAACGGGATCACCGGGCCACGCCTATGGCAACCGGGCTATTTCGAACGCGCCATCCGTCAGCAGGGTGGTGAATACGGGCGTATCGCGCAATACATTGCGGAGAACCCGGCGAACTGGCGGTGAACGATCGATCCAACATAGATCAAATGGTATCATTCAGAATTGTTGCATTGGGTGATATCCCCACCTTAACAAAGCTCACTTCGTGGAAGAGCAAGGTCTTCCGTATAGATGGAGACATCCAACATTTTCAGATTAGCGCAGACTCTGACCTTGAGGACTGGATGTACTCAGACAAGTTGATATCTCGATTGGCCCCATCGCGTGGACCGGAGGACATACTTCTCGTACTGACCAACGTGCCACTTGAAAGTAATTGGTACGTGCGTCGTATTGGCGACAACCGGGCAGTGATGACGTTCCATGAAATGCGCGAGATTCTCAACGACAGCAACATTCCGTTGAGCAACTTGGTGCTTCGCGTACTCTACGCCTACACACTAGTTTTCAAGCGACAAGGAAACCAACTTCAAACGACTAATGAGTTCTCCTATGCGCATGACGCAACGAAGGGATGTCTGTTTGATATGACTGGATGGAAGGGGGATATCAAGTACTCATGCCATCGGCCCATCATCTGCACGAGTTGTAGTCAAAGACTTCGTGAAGAGAAGATCTCCGAAGAGACAATTCATGGTGTGTCCACCGAGATAGGCGGGATCCGGAAGGACCTCTACTTCCGCATGTCCGACTGGGTTCGAGAACAGCCAGTACTCGCAATCGCAATATCAAGTCTTGCAGCAATACTTCTTGGTGCTTTGGGGTCCCTTGTAGCTTCTTGGATTTGGAGCATTTGGTATCCGTGTCCGCCAGCTTCGTGACTGCATTCCGCGTTAGGGACAGCAGCGGAAAGCCCGCAGGCTGGTAATCCAGCCGAGGACTTATTCTATGACATGTGCAAGAGTGCATTTGACATAGGGTGTCCCCCGGTCGATCACGGCGAAGATCCGGTGGATGATCTTGTTTCGGATGGCATTGAGCACGGACATCTTGTGTTTGCCCTCGGAGACTTT
>JAEUTA010000025.1 GCA_016788205.1 Flavobacteriales bacterium
CGAGCCGTGATGTCAATGCACCGAGCCGTGATGTCAATGCACCGAGCCGTGATGTCAATGCACCGAGCCGTGATGTCAATGCACCGAGCCGTGATGTCAATGCACCACGCCGTGATGTCAATGCACCGAGCCGTGATGTCAATGCACCGAGCTGTGATGTCAATGCACCGCGCCGTGATGTCAATGTACCACGCTGTGATGTCAATGCACCACGCCGTGATGCCAACGTATCCGAGCTTGCGTGCGTCGTATCCTGGTTCGTTTCCGACGCACCATGGCTTGTGAAGGCTATTTCAGCGCCGCACTTTTTGGTTCCGGCGCTGGATGGCCATTCGGAACGTACGGAATGGCAGCTGTGCTGTTAGAATGGCAGAAGCGTGCATCTGGAAACCGGCTGCGGGGCGTCCCGAGGTGATCCGTGCCAGAGAGCGGGGCCGGGATAGGTCGCCAAGGCTTCCGGATGGGACCATCGGCTGCGCCTTTCCCCTAGGGAAAGCTGTCCCGAAATGAGGGCTGGGCAGGCGGTTTCCAGGGCATCTGTGGACGAGGTTCAATACGCAAGGGGCGGGGAGGTTCGGGAAGGCACTGGGCACGGGCTGGGTCAAACCCATGTTAACCCGGCGGTCTTGTCAAGATCCGCAGCCGCCGTTTCATCAACATTCCGTTGTGATCTGCGGGATTAGAAGTACTTTCGATCTCCCTAACGAGAACCCTTCCGTCCCCGTCTCCCCGGGCGGGACCAAAACCCTTATGCTCATGATGAAGCTTTCTACGCTTCGAAAGGCAGCTCTTACTCTGTGTGTTTCCTCCGCTGTTACAATGTCGTTCGGACAGGTTAGCATTACGGCAACGGGAACTACAACGCAGGATTTTGCAGGCCTTGCTACAACTGGTACTGGCGCTTGGACGAATAACTCTACCATAGCGAATTGGTATTGGCAAAAACAGAATGCAGGAGGCAGCCTGAACGTTGCAGACGCCGGAACGGGAACAGCCGGTGCAGGATACAGTTATGGAACAGGTACCAACGCTGATAGAGCGATGGGGTCCATTGGGTCTGGTACCCCCGGCCATTTCGCTTGTGGGATCGTACTACGCAATAACTCTTCTCAGACTATTACCAACCTCACGGTGGGCTATACCGGTGAGCAATGGCGTAATAGCGCGGCAACAGCTCAGTCGATTACGTTCTGGTATCAAACCTCGAACACAGCGATTACCTCGGTCGATCCTGCTAGCGCAGGCAGCTGGACAGCTGTGACGGCTTTGGATTTCGCCTCGCCAATTACGGGCGGGACGGCCGGTGCATTGAACGGAAACGCCGCAGCGAATCGTACAGTGAAGAGCGCCACCGCGATTCCCTCCTTGAGCCTCGCTGCCGGTCAGTACATCATGCTTCGCTGGTTGGATATCGATCATAGCGGAACTGACCACGGACTTTCGATTGATGATGTGACTATCTCCTACACAGTTCCCACCGGTGGAACAACGGCCTCCTTTACTGCTGCTAGCAGCAGCATCGCTGAGAACTCAACTCCAGCAACCATCGGTATCACGATCACTAACCCGGACCCGAGTAATTCCACGAGCGTTACCGTCACCGCTTCCGGGGCCACGGGCCGAATCGGCTCCTTCACTTCGCCGGTCGTGGCAGCAGGCGGTGCTACATCGGTGAATTTGAGCGTGCCTATCGCCGATAATATTCTGTGCGACGGCAACCAAGCGGTAACGTTCACCATCACCGGCGTTACGGGGGGACAGGGTACACCAGCGATCGGCTCGCAAGCCACGCACGCGTTGACCGTGAACAACGATGATGTCTGCACCAACGTGAGCTTCGCGGTGGCGAGCCAAAGCGTGACCGAGAACTCCACGACGTACAACGTGGCGGTGAACATCACGGACTTCAGCACCACGCAAGCCACGAGCGTGGAGGTGGCGTTGGCCTCTGGTGCTGCTGCGCGCATCAACAACTACACCACCCAAACGGTGACCTTCCCGGCCAACTCGGGAACGGCACAGAACGTGGCCATCACCATCACCAACAACAGCAACTGCGATGGCTCCGAGGTGCTGACCTTCGCCTTGCAGAACGTGACGGGTGGCCAGGGCACGCCAACGATGGGCGCCAACCGGACCTTGACGATCACCGACGATGAGGTATCCGCTCCCCCTATTGCGACGGCAGCTACGGGCGTTGGCTCAAGCACGTTCACCGCGCACTGGAATGCTATCTCTGGCGCTACGAATTATCGGTTGGACGTCTACACGATAAGCCCTGTCCCGACGACTGACCTGATCATCTCGGAGTATGTGGAGGGCAGCAGCAATAACAAGTACGTTGAGTTGTACAACGGTACTGGAGCGAGTGTGAACCTGACGAATTATCGTATACGTCAATACAATAACGGGAGTGCAACACCGACCAGTGATGTTCTGCTCAGCGGTACACTGGCCGACGGAGCGACCATCGTCTACAAGAACAGCAGCGCGACTATCTACGGTGGAGCAGCGACGAACAATGCTGCCATGGCCTATAATGGGAATGATGCTGTCGCCTTGTTCAAGATCAGTACAAGCAGCAATGTGGACATCATTGGACGCATTGGTGAAGACCCAGGAACCGCATGGACTTCTGGTGCGTTGACCACGGTCGATAAGACGTTGCGTCGAAAATCGACCGTTACAGCTGGCGTTGCGACCAATCCCGGCGCGGGATTCCCAACACTTGCAACCGAATGGGACCAATTCAACATTGATGATGTGACCGGGCTAGGAGCCCACACGTATAGTGGTACGACGACTACCTACGTCTCCGGCTACAACAACTACAACGCAGGCACCAATACCTCGCACACGGTAACGGGCCTTACCCCGGGCACCACGTACTACTATGTGGTACGCGCCACGGGTGGTTGCGCAGCAGCGGGCAACAGCAACCAGATCACGGTGGCCACGCCGGCCATCACCGATTACTACAGCCGTGCGAGCGGTAACGTGGAAGATGCCATCTGGAGCGAGACGCCGACGGGCACCGCCGGTTTCGCCACATGGACGGGCAGCATCACCATGAACGTGCAAACGGGCCACACGGTGACCAACGTGAACAGCGTAACGGTAGGTGGCGTGGACGTGGTGGGCACCCTGGTGCTCGCTGGCGGCAGCACGCTCACCATCAACGGCGATGAGTTCACCTCCACGGGCACCATCACCGCTGCGGACAACAGCCTGGTAGAGCTCTTCGGCGAGAACGCCATCATGAGCGTAACGGGCACGCCGAGCTTCTTCGACATCACGGTGAACAACAGCAGCAGCATCCTGGCGGACGAACCCTTCGGCATCCGTGGCACCCTCTTCGTGGAAGCGGGTGACTTCGAGACGCTGAGCACGGTGACCATGCAGAGCGACGCCACCGGCACGGGCCGTCTGGGTCCTGTGGGCGGCACCTTCACGGGCGACATCACCATGGAGCGTTACATCCCCGCGGGTGCCACCAACTGGCGTCTGCTCGGTAGCCCCGTCAGCGGCCAGACGGTGAACGACTGGAAGGACGACTTCTTCACGGCCGGTTTCCCCGGATCGCACTACCCGAACTTCTTCGTACCGGCGGGCAGCGGCATCTTCTGGCCCAGCATCCGCTACTACGACGAGACGGTGGCCAACGCCAGCGCGGACACGGGTCTGGTGGGCGTTACCAGCAACACCCAGCTGCTGGCGCAAGGCCAGGGTTTCGCGGCCTGGTGCGGCGATAACCTGAACAGCACCACGGACTTCACCATCGACGTGACGGGTGCACCGCACATCGCACAGTCGGCCATCAGCCTGCCGGTGACCTACACCAACACGGGCAACGCGGGCGCCGACGGGTACAACCTGGTGAGCAACCCGCTGCCGAGCCCCATCCGCTGGAGCGAGCTGGACCGCACGAACGTGAGCGGTACGGCGTACATCTTCAACCCGGCGGCCGGTAACACGGGCGTCTACATCATCGGCACCGGCGGAACGCTCGGCGCCACGGACACCATCCAGAGCAGCCAGGCCTTCTTCGTGCGCGCCACGGGAGCCAGCCCTTCGCTGCAGGTGGACGAGGCGGACAAGGTGTTGGCCCGCAGCTACGGCGGCCTCTTCGGCGGCTCGCAGGTGAACCTCTTCAGCGGTCTGCACCTGCGCGTGAGCAGCGGCATCAACCAGTACATGGATGAGACGGTGGTGGCCTTCAACATGGGCGCACCGGACATCGACGAGAACGACGTGAGCAAGATCGTCTTCGCCCACCCGGATGCACCGCAGATCGCCACGCGCACCGAGAGCGGTGTGCCCTTGATGGTGAACGCGTACGGCACGTACACCCTGGAGATCGCCATCCCCGTAGCGGTGAACGTGGGCGTGGACGGCACCTACACCATCACGGCCACGCAGATGGAGAACATCGGCCTGAGCTGCCTGACGCTGGAGGACCTGGTGACGGGCACCATCACCCCGCTGAGCGCGGGCGCGAGCTACAGCTTCACGGCCGGTGCGGCGGACGATGCGGCCGAGGCCCGTTTCGTACTGCGTGCCACGGCACCGGTGCCCATGATCACGGACAACGCCACCTGCTTCGGCAGCGACAACGGCCACGGCACGGTGGTGCACACCGGCACGGCGCCCATGGACATCACCTGGACGAACGCTGCGGGCGAGACCATCCTGCAACAGACCATCAGCAACGGGGTGGCCGTGAGCGGTGCCCTGACCCCCGGTGAGTACGGCGTGCGCGTGAACAGCAACGGTGCCTGCGGCGATCTGCAGACGGCCTTCACCATCACCGAGCCGGCCGAACTGGAAGTGCTCGCTGACTACAGCGCTGCATCATGCTACAACACCGCTGACGGCCTGGTGGACCTGACCGTACTGGGCGGCACCGCACCGTACACCTACGGCTGGAGCAACGGCAGCGACACGGAGGACATCACCGTGGGTGCTGGCACCTACACCGTGGAGGTGACGGACGTGAACGGTTGCAGCATCGCACCGCAGGTCTTCACCATCCAGAGCCTGGATGAACTGCAGGCCACCGGCAGCGTGGAGAGCAACACCGTGGAGGTGAACACGCCGCTGGCCTTCAACGCCACCGAGGTGGACGACACCACCATCGAGTGGAACTTCGGCGACGAGAGCACGAGCACCGAGGCGGCGCCCACCCACAGCTGGAGCACGCCGGGTACCTACACCGTGGTGCTGACGATGGACAACGGCTTCTGCACCTCCACCTGGACCACGAGCGTGGTGGTGGAGATGAGCACGGGCATCGCCCCGGTGAACAGCGCAACAGCACTGAACGCGTGGTACGCCAACGACAAGTTCGTGGTGGAGCACGGCTTCAACAACGGCGAGGCCGTGGTGGTTGAAGTGCTGGATGCCACCGGCCGCCTGCACCTGACGCGCAAAGCCGCCGGTGTTCCCGCGCGCATCACCCTGCCCGCAGACGGGCTCTCCACCGGCGTGTGGTTCGTACGCGTGAGCAACGCGGGCAGCCAGCGCACGGTGCGTGTGCCGCTGGTCCGTTGATAGTTCATTCCTCCTCTCCCCAGCAGAAGCCCCGCTCCAAGAGCGGGGCTTCTGCGTGAGTGGGCGGTGTGCTCGTGGGCTACACCGGCCCCGTTTGCGCGTTACCGGGTCACACCCGCGAAGGCGGGTGTCCCGTAACGCGCGCAGCGCATGCTGTCCCTTTCCACGGGACACCCGCCTTCGCGGGTGTGACCGTGGTAGAGGTGGGTGTGACCGTGGTAGGGGCGGATGTGGCCGTGCGTAGGGCGGGACCGTGGGCGAGTAGGGTGCGACCGTGTCTGGTGCGACCGTGTGCAGGGCGGGCGCAGCAGAGTGTCGGCGCGTTAGACCGGGGGCGGTGTGCTCGTGGGCTGCACCGGTGCCGCTTGCGCGTTACCGGGTCACACCCGCGAAGGCGGGTGTCCCGTAACGCGCGCAGCGCATGCTGTCCTTTCGCACGGGACACCCGCCTTCGCGGGTGTGACCGTGTAGGGCGGATGTGGTCGTGGGTAAGGCGGGACCGTGGGCGGGAGTGGGACCGTAGGCGCGTTCGACCGGGGGCGGGGAAGCATGACCACTGCCCCCGAACGACCATCGCCCCGTGCAGCTGTGGTGCATGCTGGCGCTTGCTGCGTGGCCGCGTGCGGGTAGGCCCTACCTTCGCCGCAACACCCAACGTATGCGCGCTTTCCTCCGCACCCGGGCCGCTGGCCTGTTCGCCCTGCTGGTCCTCTTCACGGGCTGCATCACCATCGAAGAGAACTACACCTTCAAGAAGGACGGTAGCGGCACCATGGAGTACGTGGTGGACATGAGCCAGATCGGCGAGATGATGAAGGCCTTCGAGGACATGAACAAGGGGGGCAAGAAGGACGAGGAGGCCATGGGCAGCCTGGACCTGAAGGAAGAGGTGGCCGCGCTGAAAGCGGTGCCCGGCATCAAGAAGGTGAAGGTGAACGACAAGGACAAGTTCGTGCAGAAGGTCACCTTCAACTTCGCCGACATCAATGCCTTGAACGCGGCGTTGAACGTGTTGTTGGAAGACAGCACCGAGGCCAGCTACACCTTCTTCACCTGGGAGGGCAACACCCTGGTGCGCCACAACAACGACCATGCGAAACAGCTGGGCAGCGGCATGGGGAAAGGGGAGGACGGTGGCAAGGACACCACGGACATGAGCGCCATGCTGGAGAGCATGAAGTACAAGTACAGCTTCACCTTCGCCAACGACATCGCCAACACCGTGGCCGCGGAGACCATGCTGAAGGAGAGCCCCACGACCCGTTCGGTGAAGCTGGACACGGACTTCAGCGCCATCTCCAAGGATGACAAGGCCCTGGACCTGCGCATCGAGCTGAAGAAGCCCTGAGCGATGGAGCACCTGCACCTGCTGGAAACGGCGATCCGCCTGGCGGCGAAAGTGCACCGCGGTCAGGTGGACCGCTTCGGTAAGCCGTACATCCTGCACGTGATGCGGGTGATGATGCGCGGCCACGACCTGGAAGAGCAGACCCTGGGCGCGCTGCACGACGTGCTGGAGCGCTCGGACATGACGGCGGAGGATGTGCTGAAGAAGGGCTTCACGCCGCGCGTGGTGAAGGCCCTGACCCACATCACCCGTGTGCCGGACGAGAGCTACGAGCAGTACATAGACCGGGTGGTGCAGGACAACCTGGCCATCCGCGTGAAGCTGCACGACCTGGCGGACAAGATGGACCTGTTGCACGTGGAGCAACTGGACCCGGCCGATCTGAAGCGCTACAACAAGCAGCTGGCGGCCTACCACCGCATGAAGCGGCTGGTGGAAGAGGCCAAGGCTAACATGCCCATGCAGGCCGCCCTGCGGAAGGTGCGCTGAGGCACACTGCGCAGCGCAGTTCACACCCGCCCTCGATACGCTGGGACATACGTCCGGCACGCGGAGGTGTCCCCTGCGAAGCCCCCGGTTATCTTCGCCGTTCATTCCACCTTACGTGCACATGCGCAACCTCGTATTCCCTTTCCTGGCCACGGGCCTGCTGGCCAGCTGCGGTGATCCTGCCGACGCCGATGGCACCCGCTTGAACGACACAACGGCCGTGGCCGACAGCTTCCGCTGGGAGACCGAGCAGTTCGCCGATGTGCGTGTGCTGCGCTACCAGGTGCCCGGTTGGGAGCAGCTGAGCCTGCAACAGAAACAGCTGTGCTACTACCTGAACATGGCGGGCCTTGCCGGGCGTGACATCCTGTGGGACCAGAACTACAAGTACAACCTGGTCATCCGCCGTGCCCTGGAACGCATCATCAAGGACTATCCGGGCCAGCGCAGCGGCGCTGATTGGGAGGCCTTCCTCACCTACGCCAAGCAGGTCTTCTTCAGCAACGGCATACACCACCACTACAGCAACGACAAGCACACGCCGGGTTTCCCACAGGCGTACTTCGAGGGCTTGCTGAAGGAGAGCAACGGCACGCTGCCGCCGGGGGCGCTCGAGGTCATCTTCGATCCGGAGATCAACGCCAAGAAGGTGAGCCTGGACGCTGACAAGGACCTGGTGCTCTCCAGCGCTGTGAACTTCTACGGCGAGGACATCAACGAGAAGGAAGTGGAGGCCTTCTACAAAGCCATGGAGAACCCCATGGACACCATGCCCCGCAGCTACGGCCTCAACAGCAAACTGGTGCGCGGCAAGGACGGCAAGCTGATGGAGCGCGTGTACAAGGTGGACGGCCTCTACGGCAAAGCGCTCGCCGAGAGCGTTAAGTGGCTGGAGAAGGCCATCACCGTGGCCGAGACACCCGAACAGAAGACGGCCCTGGAACTGCTGGTGCAGTACTACCGCACCGGCGACCTGAAAACGTGGGACGACTTCAACCTGGCGTGGGTGAAGGACACCAAGAGCACGGTGGACTACATCCTCGGTTTCGTGGAAGTGTACAACGATCCGCTGGGCAAGCGCGGCACCTACGAGAGCATCATCGAGGTGAACGATCCGGTGGCCACCAAGAACATGAGCGTGATCATGGACAACGCGCAGTGGTTCGAGGACAACTCCCCGCTGCTGCCCCAGCACAAGAAGAAGGACGTGGTGGGCATCACCTACCGCTTCATCAACACCGTGGGCGAGGCCGGTGACGCCGCGCCCAGCACCCCCATCGGCGTGAACCTGCCCAACGCGAACTGGATACGCGAACTGGGCAGCAAGAGCGTGAGCCTGGGCAACATCAGCGATGCGTACGACCAGAGCAGCGGCACCAGCACGTTGGAGATCTTCTGCCACGACAGCGAGGAGATCGAGCGCGCCAAGGCGCACGGGTCCCTGGCCGGCACCTTGCACACGGCGCTGCACGAGGTCATCGGTCATGCCAGCGGCCAGTTGGAACCGGGCATCGGCGAAACGGACGCCACGCTGAAGAACTACGCCAGCACCTTGGAAGAGGGTCGGGCGGACCTGGTGGCCCTCTACTACCTGATGGACCAGAAGCTGGTGGACATCGGTGTGATGCCGAGCCTGGAAGTAGGCAAGGCCGAATACGACAGCTACATCCGCAACGGCCTGATGGTGCAGCTGCGCCGGTTGAAGGAGGGCAAGAACCTGGAGGAAGCGCACATGCGCAACCGCCAATGGGTGAGCGCCTGGGCCTACGAGAAAGGCAAGGCCGATAGCGTGATCGTGAAAGTGGTACGCGACGGCAACACGTACTACGACATCCGTGACTACGAGAAACTGCGCGTGCTCTTCGGCGACCTGCTGCGCGAGGTGCAGCGCATCAAGAGCCAGGGCGACTACGCTGCGGGCAAGGCGTTGGTGGAGACCTTCGGCGTGAAGGTGGACCCGGCCATCCACAAGGAAGTGCTCACGCGAGCGGAGAAGATCAAGACGGCACCGTACGCCGGGTTCATCCAACCGGAGATGACCGCCGAGGTGGACGCCAACGGCAACATCACCGACGTGAAGCTGACGTACCCGGACGACTTCGTGAAGCAGATGCTGATGTACGGCGAGAAGCACAGCTTCCTGCCGGACGAGAATTGAAGCGCGGCACACACTGGACAAGAAGGGCGGCCCATGGCCGCCCTTCTTGCAGGGACTTTTTTCCGGGGGAATGAAACCTTCACCGGAACAGCGGCGTTCAACCGGGTGTCCAAGTAGTTCAAAGGTCAATCTGAAGAGTCACGTCGCCCCTGTCCGTTCACACGGATGGGGGCTTCGTGCTTCTGGCCGGTACCGTTGCAGAGCAGGTTGGCCGCCCAGGTGGCGATGAGCATCTCCGGTTTGGTATGCGGCTCGTAGCCATGCGAGCGGATGTAGCCCACCGCCGCCGTGTGCAACTTGTGCGATCCGAAGCGCGCATCGCTGTTCAGGTCCATGTCGATACCCTGCACGGGGATATGTCCCACTTCGCGCAGGCAGGAGGCAACGGCCAGGCTGCGTTCCACCTCGCCCCACAGCCGTGTCCACAGGTCCACCACCTTCGGTGCCCGTTCGCGACGGTAGATGACCTGTGCACCATTGCCCCGGAAGCGCAGCACGATGGCGGTGGAGTAAACGGTATGGTGCGCCCGGTTGTGGCTGTCGGTACCCACGAGCACCTGCACATCGGCACTGCTGGCCAGCACGTCGTGCACATGCGTCAACACGTCCACCGGACTGCCATCGTACATGCTGCAGAACCCGCCCAATGCCACCGTTCCCATCCATCCCAAGGTAACACGCGCAGGGGCACAGGCGCATTGCGCGAACAAGTGGAGCGAAGCATTATATTTGCGCCCCCTGCGGAAAGTCAGTGTTCTTTTCACCGAAGTGGCGGAATTGGTAGACGCGCACGTTTCAGGGGCGTGTGACCTTACGGTTGTGCGGGTTCGAGTCCCGCCTTCGGTACGAAAAACCTCCGGAACCCGCGCCCAGCGCGGGTTCCAAGGGGTTAACTGAGATAGCCGCCACACTGACGGCACGTATACGGCACAACGATGTGCCGGATATCTCGGGACTTCGTACCACGTTGGAAGGTGATGTCGACCAGGAACCTCCTGATCGCCAGTTCCTTGCATTTTTCTGGCGTTCGACAAGGTTTCCTGGAGGCTGTGTTGGGTTCGAGGAACTTAAACCGACACACCCATGAGCCAGAAGTCACGCACCGGCGCAGCCGATGTCATGGGCTACGCCATCCCCGAACTCAAGAGCAACAAGTCGGGGTGTTACGTCGACTACTATGTGCGCAATCCGGTCACCGGAAAGCTCCAGCGGATGCGCATCAAGCTCAACCGCTTCAAAGGCCAGGCGGCTCGGCTGGCTTATGGTAGGCAGCTGGTCGAAGTGCTCACGGTGAAGCTGCGGGAGGGCTGGACCCCCTGGCAATCGGTCCCCGATCCCATGGCCGAACCTCTGACCGTGTCGCTATCGCATGCCTTCGATCAGTGGCAACGGATCAAGGCCAAGCACACCCGACATTCATCGCCGTATTCCTACAGCTCGATGGGAGCCATCTTCTTGAAATGGGCCGTGCTCCAAGGCCTTGGGGATAAGTCTCCAGCGGAGTTCACCAGGTCTGTTGCCATGCGCTTCATGCAGTACCTCTCGGACACCCGATCGGCCAGCAACCGGACCTGGAACAATTACCGTGTCTTCGGGGCGATGTTCTTCGGTTACTGCGTCCAGCGCGACTACACGAAGACCAACCCCTTCAAGGACATCAAGGCACTTCGTACCCAAGGGAAGAGCCGTGAGTACCTCACCGATGGAGAGCGTCTGGAAATGATGCATTGGATCCTGAACAACGAACCGGACTTCATGTTGCCATGCATCCTTGTTTTTGGTTCGCTGATCAGACCTGGCGAACTGCGTCGTCTAAGGATAGAACATGTGGACATAGCGAACCAGGTCATTATGCTTCCGGCGGAAACCACGAAGACAGGAGTTGAGCGGACCCCGGCGATCCCCAATTGGATGATGCCCTACCTCTACAAGGCTGAGATCCATCGAGCTCCAAGCCGCTCTTGGCTCATTGGGTCACGCTTTACGCCCGGTGACACTCCGCTCGCTCGCAACAGCCTGAACCGGATCTGGACGAAGATGCGCGAAGAGCTTCGATGGCCATCGTCCAAACAGCTGTACTCACTTCGGGATACCGGGATTATTCAGCTGCTGAGGGATGGAGTAGATCTACTCCATGTCATGCAACAGGCAGGTCACACGGAGATCTCCACTACAAACAAGTACTTGAAGCATGCATTCCCGAATGGTCCGGCTGAGGTGAGGGAGAAGGCTACCTCACTCTATGTCGTCAAGGGTCTGTTTGCCGATGCTACAATTGCGTAACTGAGTGAATTGAGATGAACGTGCTATATTCGGTGTGAACGCCACCACCACTTGGTTTTCGGAACAAACACGTATGTCGCCGCTGCAGCCTTATACAGAATGGCCTAGTACCAAAGAGGGAATTGGAGTTCTTCATCTGGACCCGCATAATCCGCGGTTGGCGCGCCGCAATCACCGATACACAGAGGAAGAGATTGCATTGGAACTTGTTGCTAATAGTGATGTGCTGGAGACCGCCACGTCTATCGCTAATGAAGGTTACATTCCGGTAGAACAGCTAATTGGCTACAAGGATGACACCGGCAAGAAGATTGTAGTTGAGGGTAACAGAAGGCTCCTTGCATGTCGTTTGTTGAAGGATCCCAAGAAGGCTCCCTTGCCTTATCGACATTCGTTCCAAAAGCTCCACAAGAAAGTTGATCCGCGCCAGATAACGCGACTACAGATTTTGTGGGCGCCGAGTCGAGAGGCTGCCTGGAAGTTGATTGCGCGCAAGCATATCCTTCACACGGTTAAGGATTGGAAGCCCATTATGCAGGCCAACTTTTATCTACAGCCTTTGGAACAAGGCTACTCTATTCCGGAGGCTGCAAAGCTCCTTGGTGTGAGGGAGTCAGAAATACGCAGCGCTCGGTTCGCAACGCAATTGTATTCTGCGGCGCTGGAACTTGAGATGGCCGACGAAATGAAGCGGTTGGTCACCAACCCGTACGACTTCAAACTAACGACCCTCATGCGAATCGTCGACACGAAGGAAGGGAAGGCTTTCCTAGGTGTTGATGCGGACGATGATGGCAATGCCCTGCTGAAAACAACTAAGAAGGCTTTCAGGGAACGATTCCACAAAGTGCTGAGCGATATATCCGTCGGGGACGAGAACTCGCGTACGATGAACAAACGCACTGAAGCAATTGCCTACATAAACAACCGAACAGGTCTACCTCCAGTCGCTCCTGCTGGAAGTGGTTCTACCAAGTTGCTCGTTGATGTGGTTGGTACCCTCCCTGAATCTAGTGCTGCTCCTACAAAGAATAGTACCCCACCCCGCAAGAGAGCAACACCGCCGAAGCTGGTAGGATTGTTCTTGCCAGAGACCATTCCGCTGGAACATAAGCACTCTAAGCTCCGCAACATCATGCACGAGCTGGAAATGACTTCGCCGCAACAATTCCCCAATGCATGCGCACTTCTGCTCCGCACGTTTCTCGAGATGAGCACCTATCACTTTCTGCAAGACTCTAAGGAACTGGACAGATGGAAAGCGGAAGTGCTTGCCACAGGTGGTCCGAACAGGAAGTTCGCTCAAGAATTCAGGCCGATGCTCCTTCGCATCGTCGAGAAGAAACTCTTACCTGACGGGAATTTGCTGAACAGCCTGAGGCACTACTTGAATGAGAGTTCGTACAAGCCTTGGTTCACTCAAATGAACAGCTTTGTTCACAATCCGACGTTTCACCCCAACGAGGAGCGCCTGCGGCAGATCTGGACTGACATGGCCCCTTTGGCAGAGGCGTTGAATAGGCGGTAATCTACGAGAGGAACATGCGGCTCACCGCGTTTGGTACGACGAGTGCATCTGAAAAAACCATGATTTCCTTCGCCACAGCCACCCTTTGCAGGCTATACTGTAGGTCGAAGTACAACTTGTTCACTCCTTGATATAGCTCTAGGATGGGCTTCTCGTTGTCATAAGAAAGGAACCAGTTCCGCTGTCGTTTGGATTTGAGCAGTCCAGCAATGTTCTCGTGGTCTAAGTGCTTATAAGAGTTAAGGTAGAGGCCAGCGCCCTGCTTGTAATATGGGGGATCGACATACATGAGCAACCTGCTGTTCCTGTATAGCTTGAAGCAGGTAGTGATGAAATCATAGGCATCCTCGTTCACAAAGCGAATTTGCTCTCGATACTCCGCTACCTTCAGGATGCGCTCGACTAGCCCATCTCTATTGAAACGTGCGTCAATTGGGTAAGCGCCTTTCTGATCTTTCCCCCCAATCGGACCAGCGTTTGGGAGGATACCCCCTCGGTTGCACCGATTCAAAAAGAACGTCGAAAAAGCTACCTCTCGTCGGCTGTGCCGACGAAAATTGTCATAGACGGAGCGCTGTTTTTCCCACTCGCGCAGATTCACTTTGACCACTTCAATCTGATCAATCAGCCAAGCCGTATCATTCAGCAGGATATTCCAGAAAGCGAAAATGTGATAGTCTCTATCATTGAGTTTAATCTCATCTACGTGACCGTTGAGTAGTAGTTCAAGTGCACCTCCTGCCCCTCCTGCATAGGGTTCACAATACACAGGGCTATTACCACAATTTAGGTCCACTAGATCCCGTAGAAACGGATACAGGACAGCCTTACCGCCGGGATATCGAAGAGGACTTAAATACGGATGTCGATTCGGCTTCGTGAACGTGTAAGAGGCCATGGCGTGCGACGAATATAGCCTCAAGGACTCTTGTGTCACGGCCAGTAGCTAGAGGGAATATAGAATAGTCGTTGTGAACATGGCAGCTGCGAGAATAAGGCTACTAGCAAGGTTCTATACGAGTCTTCTATAGAGGGTATGCGAGAAGGAACAATAGTGAATCGCGTTCGCCAATTCACTCGCGCCCAACGGAAGGCCGAGCTGTAGTACGTTGCTGGTTGGCATCCCTAGTGGTTAATGTCTCTCATCGACCTTTAGGGCGCGACCTGCGCGACCATCATTCGTGCTTCGCATCATTCAACCAGCTGAGGTTTAGAGTATTCGGAGCTTTTTGATGACACTTCCGCCGTATGGTATGACCGTCTGTTCCTCTCATGTACAAAGCGAGATACACCTAGGCATAGGTAAGAGCGAACCATTACCGCGAACTGCCCCCCCCTTGGGGCGTCGCATTGACTTTGGCTCTAGGGTAAAATGATTTTCAGCCGCCACACGAGCGCCACAAAATGAGCTTGGGAAGGGGCCGTCGTTAGTTCCAGAAGGCCCGCTATTCCTCAGACCTGCCTTAAGCGCTGTTTGGTAATGGGTTCCCGCCTTCGGTACTTTGAAGAGCGGCGTGAGCCGCTCTTTTCATTTGCTGGCGGGATGAGAAGCTTGTCCCGGAAAGCGGAGCTTATCCGGGAAGTCCCGCCTTCGGTACTTTGAAGAGCGGCGTGAGCCGCTCTTTTCATTTGCTGGCGGGAGGAGTGCTTCCCGTGTTGCTCAGCGCACGAATTCAGTCGGTGCTGCACGCCGGCTGCATTAAGGGATAGATTTGCAGCCCTCTCACGCATGGCCACCAAACGCTTTCGCACGGCCCGTTACTGGCACAATGCCTTGCTGATGTTCTGGGGTGTGCCGTTCCTGGTACTTCCGGGCATCATCGTCGGCGCATCATCGGGGAACTTCGCGTTGTTGTGGGTCTCCATCGGGGTCAGCGTTGCCGCCATCGCCCTGGCCGCCAAGCGTGACCGGCGCAAGAGCGTGGTGTACGAACTGGACGAGACACGGCTCGTGATCGTGGACGGCAACGAACGTCACGCCTATGCGATGAACGACATCGCCGATGCGAGCCTGCTGGACCGTGCTGCGGCGCGGGAGTACCTGCGGGAGATGATCCAATCGCGCGGTGCAGGTGCGGACGCCGCGGGCATTACCGCAGTGTTCGAACAGCACTGCACGGTGGATATCGGCCTGGTGAGCTACACCCTGGGCCTGGGCCGCGCCCTCATAGACCGGATGCCGAACGCGAAGAACGACCTGGTGCTGGTGCGCCTGCGCAACGGCGAAGCACGCGCCTTGTCGCCGCTGCATGCGCAGGACTTCGTGGAGAGCCTGAACCGAAGGAAGCTGCTGTGAGCGCGGTGCTCAGTTGTAGCGCAGGCGCTGCCCTATCGAGAGCGTTGCCCGTTCGCTGATGCCGTTGATGCGGCAGAGATCCCTGACCTTGACACCGTAGCGGCGGGAGAGGGCGTAGAGCGTATCGCCACTGCGGATGACGTGGTATTTGCGGGCCGGTGTGCTGGGCTTCACGGTCGCCTTCGCAGCGGCGATGGCGGCGAAGGAGCCTTTGTGGATGTCGAAGTTCAGGGCCTTGAGCGAGCCGTGCTCGATATCCACCACCAAAGACGGGTCGATGGGCTGATCCAGGAAGCGCACTTCGAAATGGAGGTGGCTGCCGTAGCTGCGACCGGTGTTGCCGCCCAAGCCCAAGGTGTCTCCGGCCTCCAACAGCGCACCGGGTTCCACCATGCGTTTGCTCAAGTGGGCGTACACCGTTTCCAGTCCGTTGTAATGGCGCACCACCACCACGTTGCCGAAGGTCTTGTTGTACTTGGAGATGCGCACCATGCCGGAGAACGCGGACACCACGGGGTCGCCGGTCTCCAGGTCCAGGTCCACGCCGTAGTGCATGCGTCCCTTGCGCATGCCGTAAGGGGAGGTGAGGCCACCGGGGCAGGGCATGGCGATGTCGCATTCGTGCTCACCCAGTTGCAGGCGCAACGTGTCGTGGGCGAAATGCGTGGCACCGAGGCGATCGAACAGCACATCGGTATTCCAATGGCAGTACATGTCGTACCCGGGAATGAAGGTGAGCGAGTCGTTCACATCCCACACGGATGTGGGCAGGCTGTGCGCGCTGGCCGTCTCGGTCAGTTCATCGAAGATGTCCAACCCTTCCGGACCACCGATGTCGTGCGCCGTGGTCTGTGCGCACAAGGCTGTGCTGCACAGCAGGCTGGCGAACAAGGTGTTCAGGCGGGTGGTCCGTTTCATCGGTCGGCAAAACTATCCGCCGCTTCCAGCGAGCCAAGCCCCTACATCCACGGTCTTTCAACAGTGTGCTCGGGAAAGGGCTTCGTCGGCAGGTAACTGGCGTTCGGTCGGCTTATACGTGGATCCCGTCGATGGAGTTAAAGTCTGTTAACCATACGCTCAGGGGCGGTCCGGACCGACCTTTGTGAAGCAGCAGCGTGATCGAACCAGACGGGGCGTGTTGCGTATGAACGGCATGGCCGAGCAAGGCGAACAAGAGCAACAGGTCGTGCGTGCCGGTGACCGCATGGCGCACGTCGTCATCGTCTACCTGGTGGCGGTGTTGCTCACGCTGCCGCTGTTCATCATCCTGTATCCGTTCGTGCCCCAGCTGGTGCTGCCACTGGGCGATGGCGTACGGGTTGACCATATGATCACTTTCGGCGCCATCCTGCTGGCCTTCATCGTACTGGTGCGCAAATTCCAGGTGGTGGTCTACGGCGGCCTCATCGCCGGCATGGTGGCCCTCACGCTCACGAGCTTGTTCGGTACCTACGGCTTCGGCGACCTCTACCGGGACTACGCCGGCTGGCTTGCCACCCTGCGCGAAGCCGCTGTGAACGCGCCGTTGGCCGCCAAGAAACTGGCCCCCTTCCACGACGCGGAGAAGCTGAAGGCCTTGGTGTCCGATTCCGACGGCACGGTGCGCAAGGAAGCCGTGCGGATGGCCACGGCCAACTTCACCAATGTGAAAGTGGGCGCCGATGAGTTCACGTTGATCCAATCGTTGTCCATCTTCAAGGAGATCAACTCGCGCTGGCGCTATGTGTCCGATGTGAAGGGTGGGGAGTACTTCGCCACACCGGCCGAGAGCATCGAGCTGATGGCCGGCGATTGCGATGACCACGCCCTGCTGATGGCGGCCTGCATCAAGGCCGTGGGCGGTGAGGTGCGGCTGGTGCGCACCGAAGGGCACGTATACCCGGAACTGCTCATCGGTGACGAGGCCCACCTGGAACGTGCGGGCTACCTCATCCGCAAGGAACTCTTCACCAAGGAAGTGGGGGACGCCCCCCTGTACCACCATACCGATGCCGATGGGCGGCACTGGATCAACCTGGACTATACCCGTCCATACCCCGGTGGAGAGCTCATGAACGAGCGCATCGTCGGTATCCTGCCCATCTGAGGGCTCCGTGTTCCGGCGAAGTCCGCGATGGGTACATTCGCGGAGCGTACGGATGAAGAAACTCGTTCAACCTGGTGAGTTGGCCAAGGCCAGTCACATGCGTCCGGGTGATCCGCGCATCACCTTGCTCACGGAAGTGAGCGGACTGAAGAAGCTGGAGCGTTTCTACGGCGCACTACAGGACCTGCGCGATCTGGAGTTCGTGGCCGCAGTGCTCAAGAACCTGGACCTGGAGATCGATGTGGACCCGGCCGACCTGGCCAGCGTACCGAAGGACGGTCCGTTGATCTTCGTGGCCAACCATCCGTACGGCGCCATCGATGGCCTGGCCTTGGTACACGTCTTGGGCGGGGTGCGACCGGACCTGAAAGTGATGGCGAATTTCCTGATGCAGCAACTGGAGCCTTTGCGCGACCGCTTCATCGGTGTGAACCCCTTCGAGCAGCTCACCTCCCTTAGCAGCTACCAAGGCATGCGGCAGGCCATGGCGCATGTGAAGGAAGGGCATGCGCTGGGCATCTTCCCGGCTGGAGAGGTGAGCAGCTGGCGGACGGAACTGAAGGCCGTTGCCGACCCGCGGTGGAAGACCCCGGTGATCAAGCTGGCGCAGCACGTTGCGGCACCGGTGGTGCCCGTTTGGTTCGATGGTGCGAACAGCATGATCTTCCAGATGCTGGGCATGATACATCCGAACCTGCGCACCCTGGCCCTGCCCAACGAACTGTTGCGCATGCGTGGCCGTTCGGTGCGGATGCGCATCGGCAAGCCCATCGCACCCAAGGATATCGCTGCGTTCTCCTCCACCGAGCAGCTGGGCCGTTACCTGCGCGCCAAGACATATGCCTTGGGAAGTGGACTGCAGGTGAAGCGCGAGCTGTTCAGCCCGTTGCGCTTCCCCCAACGTCCGAAGGACATCGTGGAAAACCTCCCACCCGAGCGGTTGGAACAGGAACTAGCCGCCATCAGCGATCTGAAGCTGAACACGCAAGCGGAGTTCGACCTGTACCTGGCGCCCAGCTCGCGCATACCGAACGTGCTGCGCGAGATCGGTCGGTTGCGGGAAGTGACCTTTCGTGCCGTGGGCGAAGGCACCAACAAGAGCATCGACCTGGACGAGTTCGACCTGTACTACGACCACCTGTTCCTGTGGGACCGCGACAAGCGGCGCTTGGTTGGGGCGTACCGCATCGGCGATGGCAAGCGCATCATGTCCCGTTACGGCAAGCGTGGATTCTACACCTACACGCTCTTCCGCATGGACCGGCCGATGGACCGTGTGCTGCGCAAGAGCTTCGAACTGGGGCGTTCCTTCATCTCCCAGGAATACCAGCGGCAGCGGTTGCCGTTGTACATGCTGTGGCGTGGTCTGTTGTTGCACATCACGGCCAATCCCGACCACCAGTACCTCATCGGACCGGTCAGCATCAGCGGAACGTACAGCCGTTTCTCGCGCACGCTCATCATGGAGTTCGTGCAGCAGCACCACTATGACCAGGTGATGGCCTCTTCCGTTCGGCCGCGCAACAAGTTCCGCATCAAGCCGGACAAGAGCGACAGCGAAGCGCTCGTGCAGGCTTCCATGGCCGACCTGAAGAAGATGGACCGCCTCATCGCCGAGGTAGATCCGCACGAGACGTCGATGCCGGTGTTGTTGAAGAAGTACCTGCTGCTCAACGCGCGCATCATCGGTTTCAATCGCGACCCCCGGTTCAACGATGCATTGGACGGCCTCATGGTGCTGGACCTGACCAAGCTGCCTGAGCGCACCGTGGACGACCTGCGCAAGGGGATGTCCGAAGAATGATGTTCAGGCGAAAGCCGGTTCCGGCCGCGCTCGCCGGGTGGTGACCTGTTCCTGGTCCATGCCGTGCACGTACAAGCGCCACTCCTGGCCCACCAGTTCCAAGGCGCTGAGGTGTTCTATCCAGTCCCCCGAGTTCATGTAGTTGACGGAACCCGTAGGCAGTGTGATGCGCCGTATCTGCGGTTGGTGGATGTGGCCGCACACCACATGGTCATACCCTTCGCGGATGGCGATGGCGGCGGCCGTCTCTTCGAAGTCGGCGATGTAGGCCACCGCACGTTTCACACTTTGCTTGATGCGTTTGCTGAAGCTCATGCGTGGCCGTCCGGTGCGCACGAGGAACCAGTTGACCAGGTTGTTCAGGCGGATGAGCATATCGTAGCTGGAGCCGCCGAGCTTGGCCAGCCACTTGGCATGTTCCATGCTCGCATCGAACACATCGCCATGGAAGAACCAATAGCGCTGCCCGTGCAGGGTGAGGTCGAGGCGATCAACGAGCTGCAATTTGCCCAAGGTGGCGGGGCTGTACCGGCGCAGTGCCTCGTCATGGTTTCCGGTGATGTAGAACACCGGCACCTTGGCGGCCATCTTCATCAGGCGCTTCACCACCTTCATGTGTGCGGGCGGGAAGAACGATTTGCGGAACTGCCAGATGTCGATGATGTCACCGTTGAGGATGAGCATGCGGGGTTTGATGCTCTTGAGGTAGTCGTTCAATTCCTCTGCACGCGAACCGTAGGTGCCGAGGTGCACATCGGAGATCACCACCACGTCAACAGGCCGTTTGCGATGGGGTACTAGCTTGGTGCTCATGCGGGCACAAAGCTGCCTCGGCCATGTTTCGTTCACCTTTCGGCAACATGAAGTCCAGCACCCCTGTGAACACCCCCTGTTGATAGCGCGATCTTCGTACCATGGAACCACGCACCACCCTGGTCTTGGGCGCCAGCCCGGAACCGAGCCGCTACGCCTACCTCGCTGCGCAGAAGTTGCTGGCCCATGGCCACCGTGTGGTGTTGGTGGGAAAGCGCAGCGGCACCATCGGTGGGGTGGCCATCGGACCGGACCTACCCGCTGGAGCGGACGTGGATACCGTTACGTTGTACTTGAACCCGGTGGTGCAGGAGGCGTGGCACGACCGGCTTCTGCAACTCGCACCGCGCCGCATCATCTTCAATCCGGGTACGGAGCATCCCGCGTTCGCGGCACGCGCTGCCGCACAAGGCATAGAGGTGCTGGAGGCGTGCACCCTGGTGATGCTGGGCACCGGTCAATACTGAGGAACGCGACCGCCATCAACGACGAAGCCCTCCACACGGGAGGGCTTCGAACGTAGGAGCGTGAAAGGAGTCACTTGCCCACCACGAGACGCTGGGTGCTGTCACCTTCCTCGTTGGTGGCGCGGATCAGGTAGAGCCCATCGCTCAAGCCGAGCTCACGACCGCTGAATTCCATGCCGGTGATACCAGCAGGGCGGTGCGTGGTACGGTACACGATGGCGCCGCGAACGTCCGTGATCACGATGTCGGTATTGAAGCGGTCCATGCCGAACACCGTGAGCTGGAAGCGGTCGTTGGTGGGGTTCGGGAACAGGTTCATGAAATGCTCGGTGCTCAGGTCATCGATACCCACCGGGCCGCTGATGTTGATGTTGTCGATGTAGAGGTTGCCGGAGAACGCGCTGCTGTAATAGCGGAAGCGGAAACGCACGTTGGGTGCCAGACGCGAGTTGGGCAGGTTGAAGGTCTTCGTGGTCCAGGCGGGTGGAGGCGTCTGCGGGTTGTTACCGTTGTTGATCAACGTGCTACCCGTGATCTCGCCACCGAAGAGGGTGGACCAGGTCTTGCCGCAATCCACACTGGAGGATACGAGGAGTTCCTCGCTCACCATGCTGAGGTCGTTGGCTCCCGTCGCGTAAGCGAAATCGAAGCTGAACGTGGTACCGCTCTGCAAAGCGTCGAGGTCGAAGGACGGCGAGATCAGTTCATCGTAGTCCAACGAGTTGTCCGGATCGATCAGGTCGAGCGGGTTGCGCGCACCGCTGTTGAGCATGGCGCAGGCGCTGCCCTGTGAGCCCGTGGTGGTGGTGCGCTGGAAGTACGTGTTGTTGGTGGCGTAGTTCATGTTGAACCAAGGGTGCAGGCCCACGTTGTTCTCGAAGCTCTCGTTGTACATGCCAACGATGTCATACGGCGAACCACCGATGAGCACGCTGTACGGTTCGGTACGTGTATGACTGCCCACATCGTTGCTCACCGTCAGCGTCACTGCTTTCCATCCGGGCGTGCTGAACGAGACCACCGGGTTGCGTTCGGTGGAAGTGCTGGGGTTGCCATCCGGGAAGGTCCATGACCACGAGGTGGGGAACGCTCCACCGGAGTTGTCCACGAACTGCACTTCAGTGTTCACGCATACGGTAGGGCTGAAGGGGATCTCCTGGTTGAAGCCGGAGTTCAACTCCACGGTACGGACGTAGAAGTCGGCTGAAGGGGGGCACTGCACGGCGTACTCACCGGAACCGGTCGCTTGCAGATTCTCTTCGATCCACGTCTGGTTGCGCTCGCCGGTGGGGGAGTTCAGGGCAGCGCGCATGCGAAGCACCTGGTCATCGGTGAACATCTTGGAGCAGTACGAGTACTCCATGTAGTTCTCCACGTTCTCGATGATGCGTGTCTCACCGTACACCTTCACATCGTCAATGGAGAATACGCCGCTGATGTGGGCGTAGTTGGTGCTTTCCACCACCACCACCAGCGCCGTGTCATTGGGGCAGGGGCCTGTACCTGTAACTACATAGGTGTAAGTGCCGGGCGCCATGGTGGCGGGGTCGTACAAGCCATCGGTCACTGCGCTGGGGCCGGTCCATGCACCGCCCATGTCCGGCGTACCGGCGAGGGTGTTGAACAGGGGCAGTGCCGTGCTTTCGGAACAGATGGTGAGGTCGCCGTCTTTGCCCGCGTTGGCAGCCTGCTGCACGCCGAGCACGAAAGCTGCGCTGGTAGCGCTGCAACCATTGCTGGTCACGGTCACGGTGTAGGAACCGCCATCGCGCACGGTGATGTTCTGTGTGGTCTGGCCACCGGGCTGCCAGGCGTTACCTGTGGAGGAACTGCTGGTAAGCACGCGGGTGGAACCGGCGCACACGCTGGAGAAGCTGCTGGTGATGGTAGGCGTGACCGGAACGTTCAACTCCAACACGGTCACCGTGGCGGTGGGAGTGCCGCATTCGCCACCGGCGGCCACGGAATAGGTATAGACACCGGGCTCCATGGTCACCGGATCGTAGGTGCCATCGGTGGTGCTGGGGCCGGACCATGTGCCGCCGGACTGTGGCGAACCACCCAAGCGGTCGAAGAGATCAGCGGGGGCAGCATTACGGCAGATCTGGAATGTGCCGTTGGTACCGGCGCTGGAGGTCGCAGCTACCTGCACGGTCACCGTGGCGGTGGCGTTGGCGCAAGGGCCATTGCCGGTAACTACGTACTGGTAAGCACCAGCGGACATGGTAGCCGGGTCGAACAGGCCGTCCACCACTTCGCTGGGGCCGGTCCATGTGCCGCCTGATGTGGGGTTGCCGCTGAGGCTGTTGAAGAGGGGAGCGCTGGCTCCACCGCTACACACCGTGAGGGCGTCGTTGGTGCCGGCATTGGCGGCAGCCACTACGCTGAGCACGAAGGGTTCGCTGGTGGCCTTGCAACCGTTGGCGGTGACCGTTACGGCGTACGTACCCGCCTTGTTGGTGTTGATGCTGGCCGTGGTCTGCGCGCCGGGCGACCAAGTGTTACCCGTGGCGCTGCTGCTGGTGAGCGTGACCGAAGCGGTGGAACAGAAATCCGAAGGACCGGTGATGGTGGGGATGCTCGGCGGCGCCACGATGGTGACCTCCACTTGTGCGGAGTAACCGTTGCAGGAGCCATTGCCGTCCACCGTGTAGGTGTAGGTGCCGGCGGCCATGTTGGCGGGGTCGAACTGGTCGTTCACCACTTCGCTGGGGCCGCTCCAGGTCCCACCCGGCTGCGGCGAACCACCAAGGCGGTCGAAGAGGTCGGTGGATGCGTCGTTGGCACAGATGCGGAGCGCACCGTTGGCTCCTTCAGCGTTCCAGGCATAAATGCGGAACTGAATGGGCTGGTCCAGGCTGGTGTAGCCCGTTACAGGCGGATCCACGTAGATGGTGGGCACCTCCACGGCGATGTCTCCAGTGAAGAAGGCCACGTTGCCGGACTGTACGCTCACATTGGCATTGCCGCCCGTACGGATGGGCAGGTTGGTAGCGTAGTTGTCGGCACTGGAACGCACCGCGAACGTACGTGCACCGTTGGCGGAACGGCCGGCTTTGAAACCGAGCGAATCCACGGTGAGCATGTCCGACAACTGGGCGTCGAACGAGAAGGCATAGTACTTGCCGGTATTGATGGTGCCGGGGAGTTGGGAGAAGTCCGTTACCTGGTCCACGGCCACTTCATCCCACGCATCGAAGGCGAACAGCCCTGCACGGGTGCTGTTGGCCGAGACACCTTGCGCGTTGAAGGCGTTGAACACCGTACGCGTGCGGCTTTCACCGTGCAACTCATCGGTCGGGTTGGTGCGCGGCGTGGGGTCCTGGGTGCCCGAGCCGGTGGTGACATCGTCGAAACGATAGGGGAACTGATTCAGCGGGATATCCGTGTCGTTGCAGGAGGTCCAGGGGAAGACCGGATTGTTATACGGCACTGGACAGTCGTCCCAACCGCGGGTCTTCGGTGTGTCCTCCACTTCGTCATCGCCGCAGGAATTGGCCATGTAGGGCCCATCCGTCACCACATCACCACCGTTGTTGTTGCCCCAAACGTGTTGCAGGTTGAGGTAGTGGCCCACCTCGTGGGTAAGGGCGGTGGAGTTGTTGTTGTTGCTGGTACCGATGTTACCGATGTACTCGTGGCGGATGATGATGCCATCCACCAGGCGGCCGAGGATACCTTCCTGGGCGCTGGGGTAGTAGGCATAACCGGCGGTGCCCTCGTTCATGGACGCCACCACCCACACGTTCAAGTACTTGTTACGTGGCCAGCCGTTCATCTTGGACTGGTCATTGCCCTTCAGCGTTTCCGGTGTCTTGATGCGATCGATACCGTTGGTGCAGTTGCCATTGGGGTCCAATGTGGGCAGCACGAACTTGATCTGGACATCACCGGTGATGGGCAGGAACGCCGGGTGCACGGCGGGTAGGTCCGGGTTCAACGCCTGGTAGTCCTCGTTCAGCAGTTCCACCTGCCGCAGGATCTGCTCGTTGGTGATGTTCTCATCGCCATTGAGGTTGATGATGTGGAACACGATGGGGATGGTCACGAGCACGTCGCGGTCCCGTTGCACGGCATTGCTCGCCATCAGGTGGCGTATCTCCTGCTGGTACGCCGCCTCGCGCTCCAGGTAGGTGGGGTCTTCCGCGATGAGTTTGGCGCGCATCGCGTCCGCCGCGCAATGGAACTGCTGGGCGCTCACCGCAAGGGACAGGGAGCAGGCAGCCAGGCCGAGTAGAACTTGTTTCATAGGGTTCGCTGAACGAGGGGTTTCGGTTTCCTAAGCGGGCCTAAAGTACAACGGGAAGGTCAGCGTTCAAGGTGCAGCCGTTCTGTGGACGTTCTGCTCCGGCGAGCGGGTGTTCGCGCACCGGGAACGGCAACATTGGGACGAACGGGGAGCGGCGCGTTCCCCACGGCGAGCGGGGTACGGGTCAGTGGCCCGTGGCGCGGTCCAAGGCGGCAAGGATGATGGAGCAGGCCTTGCTCACTTCCTCGGAGTTGATGGTGAGCGGTGGGGCGATGCGGAAGGCGGTGGGACAGGACAGGAACCAGAAGCCCAGGACCCCTTCTTCCAGGCAGCCGTGCACCACCTGTTGAACCAAGTCGGCATCGCCGAGGTCCACGGCCAGCATCAAGCCTTCGCCCCGCACCTCGTGGATGGCGGGATGCACCAGAAGTTCCTTGAACAGCCGCCCCATGGCCGCAGCGTTCTCCGGCAGGCGTTCATCCAGGAGCACCTCCAGCGCCGCCAGCCCGGCCACGCAGGGTAGCGGGTGGCCGCCGAACGTGGTGATGTGCCCCAGAACGGGGTCGTGCGTGAGCAGGTGCATACGATCGTACGCGGCGATGAACGCCCCCATGGGTAGCCCGCCCCCGAGCGCCTTGCCCAGGACGAGGATATCGGGCACCACGCCGAAGTGCTCCAAGGCGAAGGGCCTGCCCGTACGTCCGAAGCCGGTCTGTACCTCATCGAACACGAGCAGGGCACCAACGGCGGTGCATCGGGCACGCAAAGCCTGCATCCATTCCATTGTGGGAACACGCACGCCGGCATCACCTTGTATCGGCTCCACGATCACCGCCGCTGTGCGCGTATCGATGCGGTCCAGCTCCGCGTGGCCGTTGAAGGTGATGAAGTGCACATCGGGCAGCAGCGGTCTGTTGCGGTATTTCTTCGCCTCGTTGCCGGTGATGCTGAGCGAGCCGTGCGTGCCGCCGTGGTAGCTCTTGTGGCAGGCGACCAGCGCTGTGCGGCCGGTGATGCGCTTGGCCAGTTTGATGGCGGCCTCATTGGCTTCGGTGCCGCTGTTCACGAAGTAGACGCTGTCCAGCCCGGGTGGGAGCAGGGCTGCAAGCCGCTCGGCGAAATGGACCTGGGGTGCCTGGACGAACTCGCCGTAAGGGATCACATGGAGGTACCGGTCGCATTGGTCCTTGATGGCCTGCACCACCTTGGGGTGCCGGTGCCCGGTGTTGTTCACGGCCAGGCCAGCGACCAGGTCCAGGTAGCGTCTGCCGTCGCGGGTGTGGATGTAACAGCCATCAGCCCCTACCACATCGAGGGCGATGGGATAGGGGCTGGTCTGTGCGAGGTGTCGCTCGAAGGCGTTGTGCAGCGCGTCCATCTGAGAAGGACGCAAAGGTGCGGCACCCGGGCTTAGCGGCGGTGGCGCTGCCCGTCGCCGCCAGGGCCTTTGCGCTCCTCCATCCGGTCACGGAAACGCTTCAGCACTTCTTTGTTGAAGTCGCGTTCGGCCTTTTTCAGCTTCAGTGTCTTCACCGCACCGATGCTCTTCTTGAAGCGTTCGGAGTAGGTTCTCTCGAGGTCCAGTTCCTTCTGGCGCGTTTGCAAGGCCTTGTCCAGGATCTGGCTGGCTTCAGCTTCGGTAAGGGTGCTATCTCCTTTGGCGCTCTTGTGCAACTCACGCATCTCCTTGCGCAGGGCGTCCTGCTTTTCGTCCATCTCGTTGTAGATGGGCCAGAACTGCTGTGCCTGTTCAGGTGTCAATTCCAGGCGAGAGGTGATGTAGGCGCTTTTCTGCGCCTTGATCTCCTTGAGGCGTTCGCCCGATGGCGGCGGCATGTCTTCGTCCTGGGCGTTCACGTTCAGCGAGCCGATCAACAGGGTCGCAGCCAGGGGCAGGGTGCGGAAAAGCAGGGTTCTCATAGGTCTTCGATCAATTGGTCCAACGGCAGGTCCTCGTTCTCCAGGTAGGCCAGTACCTCCACATCATCGTCGGGCAGGGCCACGGGTTCCATCAGGTCTTCTTCCCCGGCAAGTGCAGCGAAGAGGATCTCTTCATCCACACCGGCATCGAGCAGCTCTTCGGGTTCCGCGGTGGCCAGGCCTTCCGTATTCACCGGAGCCGTGGGCCAAAGCGACCACAAGAGGGCAGCGATGGCCATGGCGGCCAGCGAACCAACGGCGAAGCGCGGCCACAACGTCCACCCCTTTCGTTCGCTGCGCAGGGCCTGCATCCGTTGCTGAACGTTCTGGGGGAAGACCTCGAAGAAGCCCTGGGGTGTAACGAAAGGGTCCTCCTTCGCGATGCTGCGGAGAAAGGGGACGTCCTTCAGTTCGTTGTGCTCCTCTTGGGGTCTCATGCTGTACAGGGTTAAGATGCGTTCAGCCGTTCTTGGTTTGATCGGTGGTGAGCCATTGCTCGATCTTCTTCACGGCGATGTGGTAGCTGCTCTTCAGCGCGCCTACGCTGGTGCCGGTGATCTCGCTCATCGTTTCGTACTTCATCTCCTCGAAGTACTTCATGGTGAAGACGGCCCGTTGCTTGTCGGGCAACCGCATCACGGCCCGTTGCAGTTTCTGCTGGATCACATCGCCACTGAAATGCTCGCTGCTGTCGAGGGTGGTGGTCAACCGTTCCACCACGCTCTCCTCGCTTACGAAGAGACCGTGTTTCATTTTGCGCAGGTGGTTGAGGCTCTCGTTGTGGGCGATGCGGTAGAGCCAGCTGTACAATTGGGAATCCGCGCGGAACGAATCGAGGCCGGTCCACGCTTTGAGGAAGACGTTCTGGAGCACGTCCTTCGCTTCATCGTGATCGGTGACCATGCGCCGGATGAAACCATAGAGCCTGCGCTGGTACTGGCGCACGAGCAGATTGAACGCATAGTTGCGGCTTTCCTCCTTGCGGAAGAGGGCGAGTAATTCGCTATCGCTGAGGTCACTCATAGGCGGTCGAGTGACGTTGGGTCCGGGTCACTTCCGCGCGATCGCGGCTTTCGCGGCTTTCACGATATCCGGTGTGTCCAGCCCATACTTCTTCAGCAGTTGGTCCGGTGTTCCGCTCTCGCCGAAGCTGTCGTTCACGGCCACGAATTCCTGCGGTGCTGGTGCGTGCGTGGTCAAGACCTGTGCGATCGCATCGCCCAAGCCCCCATGTCGGTTGTGTTCCTCGCAGCTTACCGCACATCCCGTCTTCGCTACGGAAGCTAGGATGGCCTCCACGTCCAAAGGTTTGATCGTGTGTACGTTGATCACTTCCGCTTTCACGCCCTGCTTGGCCAGTTCTTCTGCCGCTTGCAGCGCACGCCACACGAGGTGTCCACAGGCGAAGATGCTCACGTCCGTACCCTCGATAAGGCGCTGCGCCTTGCCCAGTTCGAAGGGCATGTCCGCCGGGATGAACACGGGCCATTTCGGCCGACCGAAACGCAGGTACACCGGCCCATCATGGTCGGCGATGGCGATGGTGGCCTGTTTCGTCTGGTTGTAGTCACAAGGAACCACCACGGCCATGCCGGGCAGCATGCGCATGAGGCCGATGTCCTCCAGGATCTGGTGCGTGGCACCGTCCTCACCGAGGGTGAGCCCCGCGTGGCTGGCACAGATCTTCACGTTCTTACCGGCATAGGCGATGCTCTGGCGCACCTGGTCATAAACACGGCCGGTGCTGAAGTTGGCGAAGGTGCCGGTGTAGGGGATCTTGCCCCCGATGGTCATACCCGCGGCGATGCCCATCATGTTGGCCTCCGCGATGCCCACTTGCACGAAGCGCTCGGGGAAGTCCTTCTTGAAGGCGTCCATCTTGAGCGATCCGGTGAGGTCGGCGCAGAGAGCCACCACGTGCGGGTTCGTCTTGCCGAGTTCGTGCAGGCCTGCGCCGAAGCCGCTGCGGGTGTCTTTCTGGTCGAGTACGGGGTAGGTGCTCATTGGGTCAGGGTGGCTTGGACCAGCGAGGGCCGGTCAGAAGTTGATGGTTACGGATCGGCCACTCTCGATGGTGACGTCCTTCTTGAGGGTGAGTTCGGTGCGGCGCGCGCTGCGGCTTCGGTAGATCACTTCGTAGGTACCGGGCAGCAGCCGGAACTGGGCTCGGATGGCGTTGGGGTCCAGGTCGGCCACCCATTCCAACAGACCGTCCTTCTTGCTGAAAATGGCACCGGGGCCTGGCGTTGAAGGGAGCACGTTCAATACACCGGAACGCGGCACGGCGATATCGGTGGTCTTACTCTGCTCGATGCGCACGTTCGGTATCATCAAGCGTGGGAGGGTGAGCACCTCGATGTCATAGGTCCCAGTGCGCAGGCGTTGTGTGGTACCTACTTCCTGCGCGATCAACGTTCCTCCTTCGCTGTTGCGCCGCACGATGGCCTGCACGGGAATGCCATCGGAAGGTCCGCTGCCGGCCTTGATACTGAGCGTTCCGGTACCCGCGTCCAACGCGATCACGGTGTGTACACCGGGCTTCACCACCACATCGTTGCGCACGCTGGGTGGCACGGTGTGGGCCACGACCCGGTATGTGTAGATGGGGTCGATGCGCAGCGTGTCCGGTATGCCACGATCGTTCATGGTATGCATGATGTGGTCGATGATCTTGCCGGTGCGCTGATCATGAAGCGTCACCGGCACATCCGTTTCATTCGGCTTGCCGTCGGCGGTCATCAAGCTGATCTGTGCCGTGGTGCTGTTGAGCGCTTGTGTCACCACCACTTTCAGCACATGCTCGAACAGTTCTGGCGTGCTCGCGTCGAAGTAGTTGCCCACGCATTGCAATGCATACTTCTGTGTGTCGTCCAGGCCTACGCCGATCACGAAGGGTTTCAGGGTGATGCCCTTCGCTTGCAGGGCGCGGCTCACGGCGCAGGGATCTTCATCACAGGCTTCAATGCCATCGGTGATGAGGATGATGACGTTGCGGACCTTCCGGGTATCGTTGAAGGTGATCGGAGGGAAGTCACCGGCGGCGCGTTCGAGCGACCGGGCGATGGGCGTTGTGCCCAGGCAGCGGACGCTTTGCAGCGTTGACTTCATGCCGGGGATGCTGTTCGGGCTGAAGGGCACTTCGAGCTTCGTGTCGTCGCAGTCCTGCTTTCCGGGCTGGATGGGTGTCTGATGCCCGTATAGCCGCAACGCTAGTTCCAAGTCGGGTTGGCCTTCTAGTTCTTTCAGGGAGTTCAGCAGGAGTTCACGCGCGGTATTGATCTTTGGCTGATCGCCCCAGAAGGCGTTCATGCTGTTGCTCGCGTCCATGACGAACAGCATCCGCGTAAGCGGCGGTTGAACGACGTTGTCCTGGGCGAAAGCGGTAGCCGCCAAGAACAAGCATAGAGGAGCGAGGGCGACGCGGCTGCGCATGTTCATGAGTTCACCTAGCGTACGGGTGAAAAGCGTGCCAAGCGCAGGTAGTGGACATCTCAGTAGTCCCCAAGCGTCTCTGGCAGTTGTTCCAACGCCTTCTTCAACTGCTCGTCGTTCGGCGCGATCCCATGCCATTCGTGGCTGTGCATCATGAAGTCCACACCCTGGCCCATCTCGGTGGTCATCAGGATCATCACGGGCCTGCCCTTCCCGGTGCGGCTCTTCGCCTCGTTCAGGGTCTTCAACAGGGCGGCCATGTCGTTACCGTTCGTCTCCAGCACGTCCCAGCCGAATGCGAGCCATTTGGCCTTCAAGTCCCCCAAGGGGAGCACGTCGTCCACGTCGCCATCGATCTGGCGGCCGTTATAGTCAATGGTGCTGATCAGGTTGTCCACCTTCTTGCCAGCGGCGAACATGGCGGCTTCCCAGATCTGGCCTTCCTGCAGCTCGCCATCGCCGTGCAGGGTGAAGACGAGCGTGTCGTCACCGTTCATCTTCTTCGCCAGTGCTGCACCAATGCCTACGCTGAGTCCTTGCCCCAACGAACCACTGGCCATGCGCACCCCGGGCAGACCTTCGTGCGTGGTGGGGTGGCCTTGCAGGCGTGAGTCGATCTTGCGGAACGTGGCCAGTTCGCTCACTGGGAAGTACCCACTGCGCGCCAGGGTACTGTAGAACACCGGGCTGATGTGGCCGTTGCTCAGGAAGAAGAGGTCCTGGCCCTTGCCATCCATATCCCACGGCTGGGGCTTGTGCCGCATCACGCTGAAGTACAGCGCGGCGAAGTAGTCCGCACAGCCGAGCGAACCGCCGGGGTGGCCGCTTTGCACGCCATGCACCTGCCGCACGATGTCGCGTCGGATCTGGGAGGCGATGCGTTGGAGTTCGTTGACGTCTGCCCGAGTGCTCGGTGCGGCGGTGGTCGAAGTGGACATGTGGGAGCTGCTAGCGCGCCCAAAAGTAGGCCGGTACCCGGCAGCCTTCAGGTGAGAGCGCTGGAACTTTTGAAACGCATTGGCTAACGCAACGCACTGGGAAAGAGCCATGTTCCCGGCTGATCGTTGATGAGCATAGCGCTCCACAGGAACCGTTCGTCACCCGGCGGGCAACGCGGCGCGGTAATTGACGTGTCTACAGCATACTCCGGTTCATCTGGTTTTGGCCGGTTCGTCATTGAAGTGGGCGCTGTGGTGGCGCCCATTTCATTTTTGCCGGGTACGGCCTCGTCGGAAGGGGCTACCTTCGCGGCCGCTTTTCCGGGACCAGCCGGGAGCACACCGTACCATGGGTTTGAAATGTGGCATCGTAGGTCTGCCGAACGTCGGCAAAAGCACGCTCTTCAACTGTCTCAGCAACGCCAAGGCGCAGGCGGCGAACTTCCCGTTCTGTACCATCGAGCCGAACGTGGGCACCATCACCGTACCGGACACGCGGCTGAACAAACTGGCCGACTTGGTGAAGCCCAACAAGATCGTGCCCACCACGGTGGAGATCGTTGACATCGCCGGCTTGGTGAAAGGGGCGAGCAAAGGCGAGGGGCTCGGCAACCAGTTCCTCGGCAATATCCGCGAGTGCGATGCCATCCTGCACGTGCTCCGGTGCTTCGACGACCCCAATGTGGTGCACGTGGACGGCAGTGTGGATCCCGTTCGCGACAAGGAGGTCATCGATATCGAGCTGCAATTGAAGGACCTCGAGACCGTTGAAGCGCGCATCAAGAAGGTGGAGAAGCAGGCACAGATCGGTGAGAAGGAGGCCAAGCGCCGCTACGAACTGCTCAGCCGTATCCGCGAAGCGCTGTTGAAAGGCGAAAGCGCACGCACGGTCGTTTCCCCGAGTGATGATCCGGCGCTCCTGGCCGAATTCCAACTCCTCACCACGAAGCCGGTGCTTTACGTATGCAACGTGGAAGAGAAAAGCGCGGTAACGGGCAACGCGTTCTACGAGAAGGTGAAGGCCGCCGTGGCGAACGAAAGCGCCGAGGTGATCTTCGTGACAGCGGCGATCGAAGCGGAGATCGCCTCATTGGAAACGGCTGAAGAGCGCGAGATGTTCCTCGCGGATATCGGTCTGAAAGAGCCGGGTGTGAACAAATTGATCCACGCGGCCTACGACCTGCTGAAGCTACAGACCTACTTCACCGCTGGTGTGCAGGAGGTGCGTGCCTGGACCATCCATCAAGGGGATACAGGCCCCAAGGCGGCCGGTGTGATCCACAGCGATTTCGAGAAGGGCTACATCCGTGCCGAAGTGATCGGCTACGACGATTACATCGCTTTGGGCAGTGAGGCTGCCGCCCGCAGTGCCGGCAAACTGCGCACAGAAGGAAAGGAGTACGTAGTGAAGGACGGTGACGTGATGCACTTCCTCTTCAACGTTTGACCAGAACGAATGGACCGGGCTGAAGAGCCCGGTCCATTCGTTCTGGTCCCATCGGGTTCAGACGTTGTTCTCCACCGTGACCACGGCGGTCCCGTTCGTAATGGTGCGTACAGCGCTGCCACTGCAATTGTAAAGCTTGCAGCTGAAGGTCACCCGGTATTTCACACGGTCGTAAGTGATCGAATTGGGGATCTCGACGATCTGCGTCACGTTGAAGCTCTCCCCATCCTGTGCACCGCAACGGCTGGACCATTCAGTGAATAAGGGTGCGCCATCGTACATGTGTATCTCGGCTTTGTCGAACTGGCCACCAGCTGTTGCGTACGGGATCTCACCGGTATTGAACCAGCCGAAGAACACATCATCAGCGGGGATACCGAAGCCAGCCTGTTCGAACTGGCCCAGGGAGAACTCGATGTAAGTCTCGTCGGTCGCTTCATCGTAGAACGTGCAGCCGTAAGTCTTGGTGGAGGTGGGACTGCCACTGGAGCCGGAATTGCTGAATATGATGGCGGCATTCCCGGACCCGCTCGTATGCGTGCGTGCGACACCATCGACCGTGTAGGTGGCGCTCTCCACAGTGGCTGCCGTAATGGTCGTTGTTCCGCCACCACCGCCGCCGCCATTGCCTGCTGGCGCAGCGGTATCATCGTCGTCCTGGTTGCAAGCGGTCGTGAGAGCTCCCGCCACGAGCAGCGCGGAAAGAAGTAATCGTTGCATGGGTTATCTGGGTTTCTACGAAGCTACATTTTCGTTGAGATCGCGCTGTGTGGAGTTAACCCATGCGGGGCGGGCAAGGATCCGGTCGTTGCTGCGTTCAGCACCTGTTCGGGTCATGCGCTCTTCCCTCGCGGTCATCTTATTGCTCATGCGCCCGCTGGTGGCCATTGCGCAACCGCATGGCCATCTCAAAGCCGGCGCGAGTTATTTGCACTGTTCCGATCCCGTGGGTGCAGGGCACGGCGCGCATACCGGACATCGCGCCGCGGGGATGGGCATACACCTGGGAGTGGCCTTCGAGACCAGGCTGAACAACCGCTTCGGGCTACGTGCCGAATCGTTGTTGGAAGCAAGGCAAGTGGGCTATGATATGGTGCAGGGGCGTGTCCCTTCCGACTGGCCTTCAGGCGGTGAAAAGATCTCGACCGGGGACCGCTCGACCCGTCTCCTGCACGTTCAACTACCGGTAATCCTCACGCTCCATGAATGGTCGCTCCTGCGGCTTGATGCGGGGTTCAGCACCGGATACCTGCTGCAGGCGAACGACCGTATCCGTGCGGTCGAGACCTATTCCGGGAACACGCACACTGACATCATCGCTGAGCGGAACAGTATGAATTCCATGGCGCGTTGGGAGTGTGCCGTGCTGCTGGGTGCTGAGGTGGACAGCGGCCGCAAGCTGGGCATGGCGTTGCGCTACCTGCATGGACTGACCGATCTGGATCGTGCACCTGGCACGTCGCCCTCCTTCCCACGCACTTGGCACGTCTCGCTCACGTATCGCCTGCGTCACGCGGGCTGAACAACGGAGCACGTTTCGACGAACCAGGACCTGAGCCCGTTGAGCCAAGAACGGTTCATGGACCGCTCATTCAGGTGCTCTTTCATTGGTCCGGATGGATGGTTTGTTCGTCGGGCTGCGCTTCTGTATCAGCGGAAAATCAACATGGTGCCCCCTGGTTGATCGATCCTTTGATCCGGAACCCGAATACACTTTTCGACTAAACCTGAGCGAACCATGCAACGAACAATGACCCTTCTGGCCTGGGGCTTCGCCGCCTTGAGCCTGAACGCACAGACGAACCAGCGAACCGCCCGCGTAGCGGAACGGATGGAGGAATTGCACCGATCCGGTGTGGAGTTCAGACACGTACCGCTCTTCTCCCTGATGGAGCGTTCCGCTGAAAGCGATGCGTTGTGGGAGAACGCCGTGACCCAGGCCACCGTGGTGCGCCTGGACCGCAGTGTGACCTCCACCTTGATGGTCTCGCGCTCGGCCTACATCAGCTTAGAGCTGCCTGCGGAGAGTGCCCCCATCATCGTGGACCTTGAGCGCGTTGACATCACCACGGCGGACTTCCAAGTGACGCTGGCCAGCACGGGCGCGGCCGCGAACATCGACCAAGGTGTGCACTACCGCGGAACGGTGCGTGGCGTGACGGGTTCCATGGCTGCCATCAGTGTATTCCCGGATGAGGTGATGGGCATCATCAGCGACGCGGAGGGCCAGCGCGTGCTCGGGCGCTTCGTGAATGATACACAAGGCGACCACATCTTCTACCGCGAAGCCGACCTGCTCGGTACGTCCAGTGCGGTATGCGCTACGCCCGATGTGGACATGGGTGAAGAGCCTGCGCATCTGGACGAGAGCGGTGCGGATCGTACGGTGAAGTGCGTGCGCTACTACTGGGAGGTGAACTATGACATCTTCCAAGGCAAGGGGAGCGTGGTCAACGCCGTCAACTATGTCACAGGCCTCTTCAACCAGAGCGCCATACTCTACGAGAACGATGGTATCAGCGTGGCCCTTTCTGAAGTGTACGTATGGGACGTTCCAAGTCCTTACACCTCTACGTCCACCAGTACACAGCTTTCCACGTTCGGTACCACGCGCACGAGTTTCAACGGTGACATGGCGCACCTTCTCGGTTACACGGGCGGCGGCGGTGTGGCCTACGTGAACACCATCTGTAGCAGCCAGTCGCGTTATCGCATGGCCTATAGCGACATCAATAGCACCTACCAGAACGTGCCCACGTACAGTTGGAGCGTGGAAGTGGTAACACATGAACAAGGGCACAACCTGGGTTCGCCGCATACCCATGCCTGCTCGTGGAACGGGAACAACACGGCCATCGATGGTTGTGGCCCGGCGGCCGGGTACACCGAAGGCTCTTGTGCAGCAGGTCCTGTACCGGCTTCCAGCGTTGGCGGTACCATCATGAGCTATTGCCACCTGACCGGTTCGGGCATCAAGTTCAGCAACGGGTTCGGTCCGCAACCTGCGGCGCTCATCATCAGCCGCATCAATGCAGCATCGTGCCTCACGGCATGTGGTTCCGGTACGCCATGCAGCGCTCCCACGGGACTTGCCGTATCCAACACCACCACCACTGGTGCTACACTGGGCTGGGCTGCCGTGCCTGGCGCGGCGTCCTACACGCTGCAATGGAAAGCCAACGCCGCAGCCACGTGGACCACTGTTACCGGTATCGCCTCCACCACTTACGCGCTCAGCGGTCTCACCGCTGGTACGGCATACCAGTTCCAAGTATCCACCGTCTGCGCTTCCAGTAGTTCTTCCTATGCTTCACCGGTCTCTTTCACCACCACGGTAGCAGCTACCTGTGGTGTGCCTTCAGGTCTCTCGGCGAGTAGTATCAGCACTACGTCGGCCACGGTGAATTGGAGCGCCGTGAGTGGTGCGGTGAGCTACAACGTGCAATGGAAGCTTGCATCGGCCAGTTCCTGGACGACCATCACCGGGGCGACCGGAACCTCGCGTACGCTCACCGGGCTTACGCCATCCACGGCTTATCAGTTCCAGGTGTCCACGGTATGCGGCGCGTCAAGTTCGGCCTACTCCGGTGCGGCCAGCTTCACCACCAGCGCGGCGTCGAGCTGCGGCGTACCCACCGGCTTGTCGGCGAGCAGCATCACCGCTTCTTCCGGCACATTGAATTGGACGGCGGTCAGCGGTGCGGTGAGCTACACCGTGCAGTGGAAACCGGCATCAAGCAGTACGTGGAACACCATCACCGGTATCACGGGCACCTCGCGTTCGCTCACGGGCCTCGCGGCGTCCACGGTACATCAGTTCCAAGTGTCCGCAGTGTGCAGTGCGTCGAGTTCGGCCTATTCCGCAGCGACCAACTTCACCACCAGTGCAGTGGTGGCCTGTTCGGACAACTATGAGCCGAACAACTCGCGCAGCGCCGCTTTCGCTGTGGCTTCGAACATCACATTGACCGGTCGTATCTCCACTTGGACGGATCAGGATTGGTATCGCTTCTCCAACAGCACGGGTGCGTCCAACATCCGGGTCACGCTCACAGGACTTCCGGCGAACTACTCCATCGCCCTGTACCGTGGAAGTTCCAACATCGCGTCCAGCAACGTTTCGGGTACGGGGAATGAGACCATCGTCTTCAATACCACCACGGTTTCGACCAACTACTCCGTTCGCGTTCGGGGAGTGAACGGGGCATACAACAGCACGGCGTGCTACACGCTCTCCATCAGCACCTCCGGCACGGGTTTCATGTCCGAGGGGTTGCCGCAACCGGACGAAGACCTGAACGCTACAGGTGATGTTGAAGGGGAGGTGCTCATCTTCCCGAACCCGGCGAGCGAACTCGTGAACATTCGCATCCCGGCCTCGCCGGAGGTGACTTACGTGGACATCTACGACGCTGTTGGTCGCAATGTGGCCAGCTTCAACCATCCCGGCGGGGAAGTGGAGACCACGTTGGTGCTTCCTGTGGCCGAGCGTTCACCCGGGGTTCACCTCATCCGTATCGCACGCGGGGAAGAGGTCATCGTCAGGCGCGTGGTGGTTAGCCATTGACGAGCGACTTGGACCTGCAACGACGGCCGGGGGGACCTGGCCGTCGTTCGTTTTCCATGCCCCCTCAGGCTTCGGAATACGGCACTTGCCGGAATGGAGCAGGGCTCTAACTTGGACGAGTCTACCAACCACCACCCGATCATGCGCGTTCCAGTGTTCTTCATCACGCTCTCCCTTGTTGGAACACTATCGGCCAAGTCCGGTCAGGTCTCGGCGCGCATCCAGCGGTCCATGGATGCGGGAAAGCGATTCGTGCCCGCACAGGTGTTCGCACCGGTGGATCAGGACGCTGCGTTACGCGCCCGTTGGTCGCAAGCGCTGAAAGAGGCGACGGTATTATCCCCCAATAGGGAGCGCCTGCGCGCCATGGCCCGGGAAACACGCATTTCGTTGGAATTGCCGATCACAGGTGGGTCCTTGGTGCTCGATCTTGAACAGGTGGAACTCACCTCGGGAGGCTTGGTCGTCCGCACGGCCAGTGGTTCTTCCGTTGAGGTCACGCATGGTGCTCACTACCGTGGCATGGTGCACGGGTCACCTGGCTCCCTGGCGGCCATCAGTGTGTTCGACGGGGAGGTGATGGGTACCATCCACCTAGGTTCCACCACCTGGGTGCTGGGCCGCTTCGAGGACAGGAAGGATGTTCTTCACGTGTTGTATCGCGAAATGGATCTGCGGAAGGAACACACGTTCGTCTGCGGTACTCCGGATGCTACGGAACCTTACCATGCCGATCGATTGCAGGATGACGGCGGAGAGCGCACCGTGCGTTGCGTGCGCTACTACTGGGAAGTGGATCATGCCGTGTTCCTGGACAAGGGGAGCATCGCCAACACCACCACCTATGCCACGGGGCTCTTCAACCAGAGCGCTGCCTTGTTCGATAACGATGGCATCGATGTAACGCTCTCTGAATTGTTCATCTGGGATGTGCCCAGTCCGTATACCGGACCATCCAGCGGCAACTTCCTGACACAGTTCGGCACGTATCGCACCACCTTCAACGGAGACCTGGCGCACCTGATCAGTTATGGGGGAGGAGGAGGGGTCGCCTGGGTCAACACCATCTGCAGCAGTAGTAGCAACTTGCGGATGGCGTACAGCGGCATCAATTCCGGGTACAGCAACGTGCCCACCTATAGTTGGAGCGTGGAAGTGACGACCCATGAGGCGGGTCACAATCTCGGCTCCAGTCACACCCACGCCTGCGTGTGGAACGGCAATGGAACGAGCATCGATGGATGTGGCCCGACGGCCGGCTACACGGAAGGTTCGTGCGCCACAGGTCCGCTTCCATCGGGTGGTGGGACCGTGATGAGCTATTGCCATCTCGTCGGTAGCGTGGGCATCAACTTCAACTTCGGGTTCGGTCCGCAGCCGGCGGCGGTGATCCGCAATGCGGTGAATGCGGCCACCTGTCTTGGGGTATGCGGCAGCACATGCGATGCACCGGGTACCTTGAACGTGACGAACCTGTTGATCACCACGGCGACGCTCACTTGGTCCAACGTTGGTGCCACTTCGTACGATCTGCAATGGCGTGCCGTGGGTGCGCCATCCTGGAATACCGTAGCCGGTCTCACGACCAATACCTATGCGCTGAGCGGTCTTGTCCAAGGCACCGCATACGAGTTCCAGGTGCGGAGCAATTGTAGCACATCCACCTCTGCATTCAGCGTCGTGCGCACGTTCACAACGGCAGTACCCTGTCCGGAGAGCTTGGAGCCTAACGGTACGCTGGCGACGGCCGCGGTCATCACCCCACCCACCGCTGTAACCGCGTTGATAGCTGCGGCGGGCGACCAGGATCACTACCGATTCACCATTGCAAGCACGAGCACCATCAACCTCAGCCTCTACAACCTCCCGTACGACTACGACCTGCGTTTGCTCAGCAGCACCGGAACCACCTTGGCCTCTTCGGAGGCGGGCGGCACGGCGAGCGAATTCATCAACTATGCCAACGCGGCACCGGGTACGTACTACGCGTACGTGTTCGGCTACAACGGTGCGTTCAGTGGCGACCTCTGCTACACTTTGAACGTGAGCTCTTACGCCTCGGAAGGCTGCGGACGACCTGTGGAATTGGCGGTCGCCAACGTGGTCTACAACGGGGCCCAAGCCAGCTGGATGCCTGTGCAGGGCGCGAATTCCTACGACCTGCGTTGGCGTGCCGTTGGCGCGCCGGTGTGGACGGATGCCATCGCGTTGACAGCGACGACCTACACCATCACCGGGCTCGCGTATTCAACCTTGCACGAGGTACAAGTGCGTGCGGTTTGCGTTGGGTCGGTGCAGGGCACCGTATCCGAATACACTGCGTCGGTGAATTTCACCACCGCTGCTGCTCCCTGTGAGGTGGCGCCGCCCATCGTGCTGCCGTTGAAAGTGGTCCTGGATGGTGCGTATCGTGCAGCCGGTCAGTTGATGGTGGACTCCTTGCGCGACAATGGTCTGCTTCCCTTGCAAGAACCGTACACCGCCCTGGGCTATATCCTTCAGGGGGCGACCAGCACCACCGCCCAGGTATTCGGGGTGCAAGGCTCCGATGCCATCGTGGATTGGGTGGTGGTAGCGTTGCGCGACCCCCTCGCTCCGGCCACCGTGCTGGAGGCCAGGGCGGGGTTGTTACAACGCGACGGTGACGTGGTCGACGTCGACGGTACTTCGTCGCTTGCCTTCTGCTCTCCGGCGGGACCCTACCGCGTTTCGGTCCATCATCGGAACCACCTCGGGGCCATGAGCGGTAACGATCTGGTCCTGAGCACGAGCACGGCACAGGTGGATTTCAGCGCCCTCGCGTTCACCCTGCATGGTTCAGGAGCGCTTCGCGAGCTCACTGACCGGCGTGCGTTGTGGGCCGGGAACTGCGCACGCGATGGGTTCATCAAGTACAGTGGATCGTTGAACGATCGGGACGCGGTGCTGACGGCCATCGGGGGTACTGTTCCCACCAACACCGTGGCGGCCTATCGCCTTGAGGATGTCAATTTGGACGGCGTGGTGAAATACAGTGGTTCGGACAACGACCGGGACCGGATCCTGGGCACCATCGGTGGGGTCGTATCCACCAACACCGTAGCGGAGCAGCTGCCGTGAGGTGCTGTTGAAAACTCCGATCGATCGTTGAAAACCGGCATTTGGTCGGTCTGAGGGGGCGTGGGTGAGGGGCTACCTTCGTGCCTTGCGCTGGAACCCTTGTCCCTACTGGGTTCGGCGCCATTCCGAGCATGAGCGAACCGACGTATAACGAGGACAATATCCGATCCCTCGACTGGAAGGAACATATCCGCCTGCGGCCGGGCATGTACATCGGCAAACTGGGCGATGGGAGCAGTTACGATGACGGTATCTACATCCTGCTGAAGGAGGTACTTGACAACTGCATCGATGAGTTCGTGATGGGCCACGGCAAGAAGGTGGACGTCAGCATCGAAGGCCCGCGTGTCACCATCCGCGACTACGGTCGGGGCGTGCCGCTGGGCAAGGTGATCGATGTGGTGAGCAAGATCAACACCGGCGCCAAGTACGACAGCAAGGCCTTCAAGAAGAGCGTGGGCTTGAACGGTGTGGGTACCAAGGCGGTGAACGCCCTGAGCAACTACTTCCGCATCGAGAGTGCGCGCGAAGGCGAGTTGAAGGTGGCCGAGTTCGACAAGGGTGTGCTGCGCAAGGACAACAAGCTGGTGAAGACCGAGGAGCCCAACGGCACCAAGGTGATCTTCGAGCCGGACGCGCAGATGTTCCACAACTACCAGTTCCGCGATCAACACATCGAGCGGTTGCTTTGGAACTACTGCTACCTGAACACCGGTCTCACCATCCACTACAACGGCCAGAAGTTCCAGAGCAAGAACGGCCTCCTGGATCTGCTGGTCACCAAGATGGACGGCGATCCGCTGTATCCGATCATCCACCTGCGCGGTGATGACATCGAAGTGGCCATCACCCATGCCAACCACTACGGCGAAGAGTATTACAGCTTCGTGAACGGTCAACACACCACGCAAGGGGGCACGCACCAGGGCGCGTTCCGCGAAGCTGTGGCCAAGACCGTGCGCGATTTCTACAAGAAGGATTGGGAAGCCGGTGATGTGCGTACAGGCATCGTGGCGGCTGTCAGCGTGAAGGTGATCGAACCCGTGTTCGAGAGCCAGACCAAGACCAAGTTGGGTTCATTGGAGATCGAGCCCGGAGGACAGAGCATGCGTTCGTTCATCGGTGACTTCATCGGTCGCGAACTGGACAACTACCTGCACAAGAACCCCGAGGTGGCCGAGGTGCTGCAACAGCGCATCCTCAGCAACGAACGTGAAAGGAAGGAGTTGAGCGGCATCCGCAAACTGGCGCGCGAACGTGCGAAAAAGGCCAGCCTGCACAACCGCAAGCTTCGCGATTGCCGCATCCACCTCAACGACCCGAAGAAGGACGATCGCAAGGAGCACACCACGCTCTTCATCACCGAAGGCGACAGCGCCAGCGGCAGCATCACCAAGAGCCGCGACGTGAACCTGCAGGCGGTATTCAGTCTGAAGGGGAAGCCCCTGAACTGCTATGGCCTGACGAAGAAGGTGGTGTACGAGAACGAGGAGTTCAACCTGGTGCAGGCCGCCCTCAACATCGAGGACGGCATGGAAGGTCTGCGCTACAACAAGATCGTGATCGCCACCGATGCCGACGTGGATGGCATGCACATCCGGTTGCTGTTGATGACCTTCTTCCTCCAGTTCTTCCCGGACCTGGTGAAGAACGATCACCTCTACATCCTGCAGACGCCGCTCTTCCGCGTGCGCAACAAGAAGGAGACGATCTACTGCTACAGCGACGAGGAACGCCAGCGCGCTATCATCAAGCTGGGCAAGAGCGCCGAGATCACACGCTTCAAAGGATTGGGCGAGATCAGTCCCGATGAGTTCAAACACTTCATCGGGGAGGACATCCGCCTAGAGCCGGTGATGATCACGAAGGATGCCGTGGTCCATGACCTTCTCGGCTTCTACATGGGCAAGAACACGCCGCAACGGCAGGATTTCATCATCGAGAACCTGAAGGTGGAGAAAGACCTGGTGGCGGAGAACGATATGAAGGCTGCCAAGGACGGGGCCATGATGGCCATCGCCCGCAAGCTGGCTGAGAACGAAGTAGAACTCGACGTATGATGCCGACAGAACGGGGAACGGTATGAACGGGGCCATGGAGTGGAGCACAAGGGGAGAAGCGTTGATGCACCTTCGGAGCATGAAATCCATCGCTCTTGGCCTAGCGCTATGGCTCGCACCGTGGATAGCGACCACCGCACAGCAGACCGGCATTCTGCGTTTCGTCGTCGACCCCGGCCACGATTTCTCGTTCATCGTGGACAAGACCCATCGCCTGCAACAGCGGGAGATCACGTTGACCGAGGGGCTGCATCACTTTTCGGTGTGGGCACCCACCCGTTCCATCGTTGATACTTCCGTTTTCGTGGTGGCCGGTCACACGTCGGATCTGGTGATGAAGCTGCCGTTGAGCAGCGAGTTCGTCGCCTACCGGAAGGAACTCTCGGCGTACCAGGTCCGCAAACGATGGACCATCGCCGCACCGCTGATCGCCTTGGCGGGCAGCCTCACGTGGACGGGTATCGCCTGGGGCAAGTACGCCGATGCGAAGGACGTTCTGGAGGCTGACCGCGTCAACTATGCCATCAACGTGGACCCTGCTGCCATCGCCGCACTGAAGAGCAGTACCATCCCGTTGCACAACGATGAGCTGAAACAGGCGCGCACCAAATTGATGGCGGCGACAGGACTCAGCGTAGCCAGCGCTGTCGCCACCTACCTGCTGGCCAAGCGTACTTCCACCTGGCAGGTCCCCCTGTTCGAGGACGAGCAGAAAGTGAAGTTTGACGGCATGGCTTGGGTCCCCGACCCGCATGGCAATGTCTTCATGGCCGGTCTTATCATCAACCTCACCCGATGATCAACGGAAGAGCTTTTCTCGCGCTGGGCATCGCCGTCTCGTTCATGGCCTGCAAGAAGGACGGCATCGAGGTGGCCGACCTCACCAGCAATCCGTTCGATGCGGATTACGAGGGCACGGCCGTCTTCACGCATGAAGATGATACCACCACCGTGGAGAGCGTTGGTGGTGCGCCCATGCGCGTGCTGACCGTGGAAGTGAGGGTCCATGAGGAACTCTTCGGTAGGCCCACCACATACCAAGTACAGGCAGGAGCACCGGTGAACGAAATGATCCCATCGAACGATGTGGAGAACGGGATACTCCGACTCCGCATATTGAACACCACACCGGGTCAGCAGTATTGCACGCAGCTGCGCCTGGGGAACAGTGGAGCTTACGGAGCCAGCAACACCGTATGCGCCACGGCGGAATAGAACGGAAATGAGCGACGAGATAGAGAACAACGAACAGGCTTCGGAGAACGAAGCAGCAGGGAAGGGAGTGCCGGGCGCTACGGGTGCGGGCACCTTCAGTGTGAGCGGCATGTACAAGGATTGGTTCCTGGATTATGCCAGCTATGTGATCCTGGAACGGGCCGTACCAGCGTTGTACGACGGCCTGAAGCCGGTGCAGCGCCGCATCCTGCACAGCATGAAGGACCTTGACGATGGTCGCTACAACAAGGTGGCGAATATCATCGGTCACACCATGCAGTACCACCCGCATGGCGATGCCAGCATCGGTGATGCGTTGGTGCAGATCGGGCAGAAGGACCTGCTGATAGACTGCCAGGGCAACTGGGGTAACACCCTTACGGGAGACAGTGCAGCGGCACCGCGTTACATCGAGGCGCGCCTCAGCAAGTTCGCGTTGGACGTCGTGTTCAACCCGAAGACCACCGAGTGGCAGCTGAGCTACGATGGGCGTAACAAGGAGCCGGTATTCCTGCCGGTTAAGTTCCCCTTGTTGCTCGCGCAAGGAGGGGAGGGCATCGCCGTAGGACTCTCCTGCAAGGTGTTACCACACAACTTCAACGAGCTCATCGACGCCAGCATCGCCGTCCTGCGCAAGCGTTCGTTCGAACTGTTCCCGGACTTCCCCACCGCCGGTCTGGTGGATGTGACCAATTACAACCAAGGTGAGCGCGGCGGGCGCATCCGTTCCAGGGCGAGGATCCGCAAAGAGGACAACAAGACGTTGGTCATCACGGAGATCCCTTTCGGTACCACCACCACATCGCTCATCGAGAGCATCGTGAAGGCCAATGAGAAGGGCAAAATCAAGGTGCGGCATATCGAGGACAACACCGCCGAGAACGCCGAGATCCTGATCCACCTGGCGGCAGGTGTCTCCCCGGACAACACCATCGACGCGCTCTTTGCGTTCACCGATTGCGAAGTGAGCATCGCTCCCAACGCGGTCGTCATCGAGAACGACAAGCCCCGCTTCGTCGGTGTGCACGAACTGCTGCGGATCAGCACGGACAACACGCTGCGTCTGCTCGACCTTGAATTGAAGATCAAGCAGAAGGAGCTGGAGGAGCAGTGGCATTTCGCTTCGCTGGAGAAGATCTTCATCGAGAAGAAAGTCTATCGCAAGATCGAAGAAGCCGAGACCTGGGAACAGGTGATCGCGTTCATCGACAAAGGCCTCAAACCTTACGTGCAGGAGTTGAAGCGTCCCGTGACGGAGGATGATATCGTGCGCCTAACGGAGATCAAGATCAAGCGGATCTCCAAGTTCGACAGCTTCAAGGCGGACGAGCACATCAAGCAGTTGGACGAACAACTCGGTGAGGTGAAGCGCAAGCTCGCCCACCTCGTGGATCATGCCGTGGACTACTTCAAGGAGCTGAAGAAGAAGTATGGTGGAGGACGCGACCGGAAGACAGAGATACGTCCGTTCGACACGATCGTGGCCACCAAGGTCGCCGTGGCGAACAAGAAACTCTATATCGATCGCGACGAGGGCTTCATGGGCTGGAGCCTGCGCAACAACGAGTTCGTGACCGAATGCTCGGAGATCGATGACATCATCGTTTTCCGTCGCAGTGGATCCATGATGGTGACCAAGGTGGCGGACAAGAAGTTCGTTGGTAAGGGTGTCATCCACGTAGACGTATTCAAGAAGGGTGACGAACGCACCATTTACCACCTCATCTACCAGGACGGCACCAAAGGGGCTTACTTCATGAAGCGTTTCGCCGTGACGGGGATAACGCGCGACAAGGAGTACGACCTCACCAATGGCACCGCGGGCAGCAACATCGAGTACTTCACCGCCAACGCCGATGGTGCCGCAGAAGTGGTACAGGTCTCCCTTCGCCCGCGCCCGAGCCTGCGCAAGACGAAGTTCGATGTCGACTTCGCCCAGCTGAGCGTGAAGGGCCGCAGCAGCAAAGGCAATCTGCTCACCCGCTACATCATCCAGAAAGTGGTGCAGAAGGAGCGCGGCGGAAGCACCTTGGGGGCCATCCCCATCTGGTTCGATGAGACGGTGCGCCGCCTGAACGATACCGGACATGGTCGATACCTCGGTCGTTTCAAGGGTGAGGACAAGATCCTCGCGATCACCCGCAGCGGCAACTACCATCTCTATCCATTCGCCCTCAGCACGCACTTCCCTGATGATGCCCTCACCGTGGTGAAATGGGATCCGCATATGACGGTAAGCGCCGTGTATTGGGAAGGGGAGAAGGAACAATACCAAGTGAAGCGTTTCTTGATAGAGGCAGCGAAGGACCCGGTCAACTTCATCACCGAACATGCCAACAGCAAGCTCATCCTCCACAGCCTGCTACCGCATCCAAGAGTGAAGGTCACCTACGACAAGCGCAGTACCGATCGCGCGGACGAAGAGGTGGACATGGAGACGTTCATCGCGGTGAAGGGGGTGAAAGCCCTCGGCAACCGCCTCACCACCCATAAGGTGAAGGAGTTGCTGTTGATGGACGATGTCTACGTGGCCATGACACCCGAACTCGAAGAGACCCAGAACATGTTGATCACCGAGGAGGAGATCGGCAACCTGGACGCTCCGGAAGAGGAAGACTTGGAGGAAAGCCCGGTGAAGCGTCTGAAACGCGAACAAGCCGCTGCCGAGATCGAGGAAGAAGAGCGCCACCCGGATGATCCGCTGATCGGGAAAAGCCCGGGAAAGCAGATCAAGTTGGGTTTGGATTAACAGGGATACGGATATGAAAAGAGGGAGCGATGCCGCTCCCTCTTTTCATTGTTTGATGGTCGAAGACCTGATCCCTTCAAGTGCCATCCGAACGGATGAGCGCAGCGGAAGACGATCACTCCGCCTTCACGGCGCGAAGCACTTGCAGTGCATCGTCATAGGCCACTTGCACATGGTAAACGCCCGTGGCCTCTACGCCAAGATCGAGGTCTATGCGTGTACCGTTGCTTCCCGTGACATTCCGCGAGCGTACGACCCGCCCTGTGGCGTCCAGGACCACGATACGAGCAGTACCCGAACGTCCAAGGACCAGGGTCGATCTTTCATGGAAGGGGTTGGGAGCGAGTGTAGCGTCCATCACGCTCAACTCCTCCACACCGGCGCAAACTTCAACGACCAGTTCAGTTGATGCGGAGCCCGGACAGGCGTCGGCCGGAGACACGGCCAGCGTAACGCTCCAGGTGCCAACGCCAAGTTGTGCCGGATCCACGAGGACGGAAGAGCCCTCTCCCGTCACCGCACCGCTCCATGTTCCCGGTGCCGAGCCGAACAATTCGAACGGTTGATGTTCCACACAGATGTGCGCTGGCGTACTGATGGACACTTCAGTTGGTGCAGCGATAGTGGCGAACAGTTCGCTGTTGGATACCACGCATCCACGCGGGTCGGTGTAGCTGTAGCGCACGTTAACCGCACCAACGCTGGCAGAAGCGACGTCCAATACGCCCTCTGCGGAGAGCGGTGCATCCCACACGCCACCTGCCGGAAGTGCGGTGAAGACGCAGGGAGCTTCTCCGGAACAGAAGTTGAGGTCATCCGCCGTCCAACTCACCTGTGTTGCATCGAGCAGTTCGATGGTGGTGGTACGCTGCGCCGAGCAGCCCTCGGCACTGGTCGCGGTGTAGAGCAGTTCGTGCACACCGGAACCTGCTACCGTTGGATCCAGCGAACCATTGAGCACGCCATCGCCGCTCCATGCACCACCTTCGGGAGCTGCGCCCGACAATGTGATGAGGTCGCCGGTAGCGCAGTAGGCCGCCAGCGGCTCCAGTGTGATCTCCGGTGTAGCGCCGACCACCACCAGCAGGGTATCGCTGTTGCGGCATTGATTGGGTCCGAAGGGCTCCGCCGTGAGCACGATCTCATAGGTACCGGCTCCGATGGAGGGGTCGAACTGGGTGCTCGTCGGTGTGGATCCGCTCACCGGACCGCTCCAGTTCACATTGAACGGCGGAGCTGCCAAGGCCGTGATGGTCTGCACCTCGTCCTCCGCACAGAAGGGCCCTGCCACGGCGATGCTTGCAGGTAGGCTATTCCACCGTTGGATGGGCCCTTGCACGTTCGCGCAGGTCGTGCCGGTACCGTCGGTGTACTGACAAACGATGTACCCCCCGTTCCACGATGCAGGGTTCACCACGTTGCTGCCGTCCATGCCGAACCACTCCACACTGTTGGCCGGTTCGGAATGAAGGGCGAACGGAGCGTCAGCAGAACACACCACGGTAGGGATCAGGGTGGTGATCACCGGCTCCTGCATCACGTGTATGCTCTGGGTGGCGCCCATGGGGCATCCGTCCTGCGCGTACACGGCGTGCACAGCGTCAAGGTCCATCGTACCCGCCAGGTTGGACCGGAACAGGAGATCATTGTCGATCTGTTCACCGTACCAACGTCCGCCGGTCGGAACGGCATCGGGAAGCGCTACGGCAGGACCGCTGAGACAAAGCGTATCGATCGGTTGCAGTTCGATCTCTTCGGTGGTCGGCAACACGGTATTGGTGAAAAGCGAGATGCCGTTCTGCGTGGACATCAAGACGTCGCCTTTCCCGTCGCCGTTGATATCGGCGAAGAGCAGGTCGGTACCGCGCGGAAGTGCGGTCAGGTCATTGCTGTATGGAAGGCCATGCAACTCCGGCAGGTAACTGTTCCATCGCACCGGAAGTGATGGGTTGGCGGGTACGTAGACCAACGCCGCACCGATGCCACAGGGCGAAGGTCCGAACATGCCACTGCCACTGGTGAACCAGGTCTCGATCACGTTCTCCTCGAAGGCCAGCACGCCGCCTTCGTTAAGGTCGTTCCGAAGCCAATGCACGGCAGGGCTGCGGCTTTCGGCAAGGTCCAGGTCACCGTCACCATCCACATCGATGATCTGTGGGGCCCGGTACACGTAACCGAGCGGTCCGGCCGGGATGGGCAGTTCCTCCGCTGGCCAGTCGCTCGCGTCGCCGTTGGTATTGCGCAACAGGATGATGGCATCGTTCTCACCGCGCAGCACGATATCCATACCGCCCAGAAGGTCCATATCCCCGATCGCGATGGCGTTGGAGGCCTCTCCACTATGAAGGCCGGTGAATAGCTGCGCAGTATCGAAGCCCGTGCCATTTCCGCGAAGCACTACGATGCCGGGACCTTCGGTTCCCAGGACGGTGGCGACGATATCCAGCATGCCATCACCACTCACGTCGGATAGCGTGAACGTGCCCGGAGAGAAGGGAAGCGCGACCGGGTCACCGTTCACGAAGCTGCCAGTACCGTCATTCAGCATGACCCTGACCTCGGCATCGTCATCGGAGGTGAAAAGGATGTCGATGTCGAGGTCGCCGTCCATATCGGCGAGTACGCTTTGACGGCAATCCCCGCCGACATCATCGATATCCATGGCGGCGCTGAACGTGCCGTTGCCATCCGTGTTGGCGAACCACTTGAGATGGTGGCCTTCGATCAACGCGAACAGGTCCTTGTCGTCATCGCCATCCAGGTCCGCTGCCTGCATGCGCGCAGGGCCGGGGAACGGGTGTATCACCTGCTCGGTGCTGAACTGGGCTTGAACAGCGATACCGAGGGCGAGGGAAGTGAGGGAAAGCGGAAGGCGTAGCCGTAGGACCATGGGCGTGAACGACCCGTCCGGGCCGAAGCACGAAAGTACAGCGCCTCAGAGGGGTTGGCGGGGTGTGTTATCAACCGTTCGCCGTGACCATTCCGGGCGTATCGGTGGTCTTACGCACAGAGAACGGGTATACGTGCCGTATTGGCCAGGAGTCGTTCCTTCTCCGCGTCGGCGATGTAGCGGTATTCATCGGAGGCGTGGGACATGATGGCGATGGCTCCTGCTCCCACGCGCTCGGCATAGCGTATGGTTGGCTCCGCGAAGCCGATGCTGAAGGACGTGCTCGGTTCGTTCACTTCTTCGTGGCGTACGCCCGCTTCTGTCAAGCGGCCCAGCATTTTGCCTTTGTTGGCCATCAACTCAGGCGAAGGGGATTCACCGGGGCGGATCAACTGGTACACATGCACATCGGCCGCGAATACCGTGGCGAGGGCGATCACCATGTCCAACAAACGGTCGATGTCGGAGTGGGCCGCCACAGGCAGGATGATGCGCCGTAGAAGGGTGTCCAGGTCCAGTCCATCTTGCACCACCAAAGAAGGAATGGCTGCATGACGAACGAGCTTCAGGATGTCCGCTCCGAAGAGGTTCTGTCGCAAGCCGTGAGGTCCATGTGTGGCGAGCACGAGCAGGGAATGCCCTTGCCCGGACTCCTCAGCGATCCGTTTCATGAAATCGCCATCCAGCAATTTGTGCTCTACACGGCCCGAGGCTTCGCCGCGCACGACTTGGTCGTTCATGGCGGCCAGCACCCCATCACGGTCACGCTGCTCGCTTCGGTTGAGCACATGCAACAGGGTCACCCGTGTTTTCGCCCGATCGGCGATGGTTATCGCGGCGCGTACGGCCTGGTCGGAGGTCGGGGTAAGGTCCGTGGCGCAAAGGATGTCCTTCTGAAGCATGGCGTTGGGCTAGGCTCGGCGAATGTATCGGGAGAGCACGGCATTCCCGCATATCAGTGCTTGTAATGCTTGCCGTAGGTCCAAAACCTACAGCGACTTGAGGGGCCGAGCAAGCTTTCCCACTTACGCCTGATAAATGGTATGGTTCGAACGAGCATGGGAAGCCTTGCGTACGGGTGCGTATCTACCTTGCGGACATGACCTTTCCCAATGCTCTTCTGGCCGGTGCGTGTTCGGCCTTTCTGTTCGCCCTCGCTTCGACGGACTCTGCGGCACAGGTGAACATCAGTTCGGTGGGCCATCTATCCTACGCCGACTTGCACAACGGCAGCCACATCGCCAACCTATGGGGTTATACCGATGAGTTCGGCAACGAGTATGCCCTCGTAGGGGTGAACGGGAACGGCGGCGAGACCGGAGGCATCAGCGTGGTGGACCTTAGTGATCCGGCGGATCCACAGGAGGTGTTCTTTCACCCGGGGCCTACCAGCATCTGGCGCGAGATCAAGGTTTGGGAAGACCATGCCTACATGACCACCGAAGCGGACAACGGGGGGCTCATCATCGTTGATCTTTCCCCGCTTCCGCAGAGCAATGAGCTTTCCGTGACGCACTTCTTCGACCCCGCATGGGACACATCGCATTCGTTGTTCATCGATGAGAACGGCAGGTTGTTCATCCATGGTGCGAACGAGGGGAACGGAGGTGCCATCATGTACGACCTTACACAGGATCCTGAAGCGCCCGTTCGCTTGGGGCAGTTCGACCAATGGTACGTCCATGACAGTTTCGCACGTGGCGATACGCTCTATGCGGGGCACATCACCAATGGCTTCTTCAGCATCGTGGACGTAAGCGATCCTGCGAACCCGGTGCTGCTCGGGCAGCAGAATACGCCGAACAACTTCACCCACAACACGTGGTTGGACGCCAGCGGGCGGTACCTCTACACCACGGACGAGCGGGAGAACGCGTATGTGGGGGCTTATGACGTGAGCGATCCGGCTGACATCCAGTTCATGGACAAACTCCAGAGCGACCCGGGTTCCAATGCCATACCCCACAACACCTATTGGTTGCCGGGCGACCATGTGGTCCAGAGCTATTACACCTATGGCGTGTCCATCTACGATGTTTCGCATCCGGAGAACATGGTCGAAGTGGGCAGCTACGACACTTCACCGCTCACCGGTGGTGGCTTTTTCGGTGCGTGGGGTGTTTATCCCTACTTCCCATCGGGTCGCTTGATCGTATCGGACATCGAACAAGGTCTCTTCATTCTGGAACCGACCTATGCACGTGCCTGCTGGCTGGAGGGTGCTGTAACGAGCAGTGCCGGTGGCTCGCCAGTGGCCCAGGCATCCGTGGCGCTCACGGGGTCCGTTGCTTCGGACATCACCGGAATAGACGGCCTCTATAGCACTGGATTACTACAGCCAGGCAGCTACACGTTAACCGTTTCGGCCCCCGGCTACTTCCCCGCGACCATTGAAGGGGTCGTGCTACAGACCGGTGAGACCACCCTGCAGGATGTTCAATTGGTGCCTTTGCCTACGTACGTGGTGAGCGGTGCAGTGATCACATCAGGAACAGGAGAATCTGTTCCCGGCGCACAGGTCTGGATGGTGAACAGCACCTATTCGTGGAATACCACCACCGCTGCGGACGGTACGTTCACTTTCCCTGCTGTTTATGATGGTTCGTACACCGTTGATATCGGAGCGTGGGGTTGGCACGGCGCGTGTCCGGCTGATGTATCCATCAATGGCGCGGGTTTGAACGGATGGACCGTTGAGTTGGAGCGGGGCTATGCGGATGATTTCGCCTTGGACCTCGGCTGGAGCGTACAGAGCACGGCTTCGCGTGGCCGCTGGTCGCTGGGCGATCCTGCTGGCACCGTCTACCAGGGTGCTTACGCTAATCCCGAGGTGGATGTGGAGGGGGACTGCCGCGATCGCTGCTACGATACCGGGAATAGTGGAGGGAACCCGAACTCGGACGATCTGGATGAAGGATGGACGCTGCTCACTTCACCGGTGTTCGATGCAACGGGCCTTACCGATCCGCACATCCGTTATCACTACTGGTTCATCAACACCGGCGGTAGCACCCCGCGCAACGATTCTCTGGTGATCTCCTTGACCGATGGTACCGATACGGTCGCCATACAGACGTTGACCGCCGAGGATGGCAATATGTCGGCCTGGCGGTTCAGTAACATCCGCATGGCGGATCATCTATCGCCGAGTGCATCCATGCGATTGCTCGTTCATGCATCGGACATGCTGCCGGACCAGCACATCGTTGAAGCGGCTTTCGATGCTTTCGAACTCGTGCCGGAAGCCACTACTTCCATGGTCGATCTTCCCGCGTCCGAGGTGTTGGCAGTATGGCCCAATCCTTCATCAGGCACGTTCAGCGTGCGCACCCATGAGCAGGATGCGAGGCTTGAGGTGCTGGATGCCGTTGGTCGTGCAGTGACCAGGTCACGAAGCTTGGTCGGTGGTATGGGTCTGTTGAAGACCGACCTTCCCGCAGGGGCTTATACAGTGGTGGTCACAGGACGCAGTGGGACGCGCCATACGGCGCGTATCGTCATCGCTCGCTGATCACTTGCGCTTCTGCGGATTGGAACTGGTATCGCAGTTCTCCTTGATCAACTTCTCCACTTCGGGAACTCCTCCAAGGGCCTTGGCCAGGGTAAGGTCCTCGCAAGCCTTGGCGCGATCCCCTTTCCGCAGGCGCAACATGGCACGTGTGCGCAGCGCGAAGGGGTTGGCAGGGTAGGAGCGCAAACTGCGTTCAACATCCGACCAAGCCTCCGCATCCTTATTGAGCATCAGATTCACATACGCTCGGTTGCTCAAGGCTACCGGTTCATCCTTATCGATCGAGAGCGCCTCTTCGATCATCTTGCTCGCCTCATCGTATCGTCCCAACATGGTAAGTTCGAAACCGCGGTTGCTCCAATGCCCCACTTGTCCGGGTTCCAGCGCGCAGAGCTGCTCGAGCACGCGTAAGGCATCCTCATGCCGACCTTCCTGATCGTAAAGTCGGGCAAGAACCTTGAAGGCTTCCGGGTCGGAAGGTGTTCCGGCAACGCCCGCTTCCAAGTCCGCGATGGCCGTGCGGTAATGCTTCAGTTCGGTGCGCACTTCCCCGCGCAGTACTTGCGCCTGCGCTTTCAGGAGTGGTTGTGAAGCCAGGTCGATGGCTCTCGTGCTATGCTCTTCCGCTTTTTCCAGGTCTTCACTGCGGAACGCGTACACGGCGCGCTGGTAGTGTGCGTTGGCTGAAGTACTGTCCTTGCGCAGGGCTTGTTCCACATCCTGGATGAAGTGGTCCATGCGGTCCAGGGCATACCAGGCTCGCGCACGCGCCAGGAAGCTGGTGGCACTTGGTTCTTCCTTGATCGCTTTATCGTAGAACTCCAGCGCACGCTGCGGTTTCTCCAAACGCAACAGCGAATCGCCTCGCAATATGTTGATGCGGGCTTCTTGCGCCGAGACATCGGAAGCGCCAAGGCTTAGGAACAGCAGGAAGGCTGCGTTGTGGAAATACCGGGCGATGGGCATGCGGATGCGACAAAGGTAACGGGTCGGTACGAGCCGTGCCCAAGCACCGCCGCTCATCGCGGATGGGGCACCGAACTGAGGTCCGCGAACCGTTCCGCGTGGAACAGGAAATGCCCGGCCATGGCCACCATGGCACCGTTGTCGGTACAATAGGCCAAAGGCGGCACATGCGTTTTCCAGCCCTCGCGGCGCCCCAGTTCCTCCAATTGCCTCCGGAGCGCGCTGTTCGCGCTCACCCCGCCGGACATGGCCACCTCCCGGATACCGTGCGCTCGACCGGCTTTCTGCACTTTGCGAAGGACGATATCGATGATGCATTGTTGAAGGGAAGCACACAGGTGCGGCAATTCGCGTTCCACGAAGTCCGGCTCCTTTTCCATCCCATGACGGACGATGTTGTTGAAGGCTGTCTTCACCCCACTGAAACTCATGTCCAGTCCGGTGATGGAGGGCATGGGCAGCTTGTACCGTCTAGGATCACCGGTGGCGTTCTTATCCACGAGCGGCCCGCCGGGGTAGGGAAGGCCGAGCACTTTCGCCCCTTTATCGAACGCCTCGCCGGCGGCATCGTCCAAGGTGGTACCGATGATCTCCATGTCCAACGGGCCCTTGATCAGCACTAATAATGTGTGGCCGCCGCTCACCGTAAGGTTCAAGAATGGGAAAGATGGGGGTTCGCGCTCTTCACCATCACGGATGAAGTGGGCCAGTACATGGGCTTGCATATGATCCACGGCCAACAACGGTATGTCCAATGCCTGGGCGAACGAACGGGCGAAACAGGTACCGACCAATAATGCGCCAATAAGCCCCGGGCCTTGGGTGAACGCCACGGCGGAAAGTTCTCGTCTGTCCACCCCGGCGATGCGCAGCGCTTCATCCACAACGGGAACGATGTGCTCTTGGTGGGCCCTGCTGGCCAGTTCCGGCACCACACCGCCCCATTGCTGGTGCACATCCTGACCGGCCACCACGTTGGAGCGCAGCACACCATCCACGAGCACGGCGGCAGCGGTCTCGTCGCAGGAGCTTTCGATGCCGAGGATGATCGTGGGGCTGGACATGGCGGGCTATTTTTGAGCACTTGGGCCCATTCCTTGCTTGGAAGCGGGCAAAACTAAGGTCAACCTGGCGGCAGCATCCATATACCGATGGACCAAGCGGGTCTTCCGTTGGCTGGCCATCTCGTTGCTGGTCCTTGCGATACTCTTCGTGGTGTCAGGGCTGTTGCTGCTTTGGCCACCGGTGCAGAACAAGGTGGTGCATTGGTTGGGCGAGAAGGCTTCCGAGGAGTTGGGAACGCCGGTCAGTATCGGCGAGGTGATGCTCTCGCCGTGGGGCCAGTTGGTCTTCAATGATGTGTTCATCGCCGACCTGGATGGCGATACCCTCATCACGGCGCATGCGCTTCGGGTGAAGGCCTTGCGCATACACCCGCGATCCCGTGTGATCGCGGTGGGAGGTTTGCAGCTGACCGGTGCTCGGTTCGCGCTGCGCACGCCGCCGGGCGAAGTGAAAAGCAACCTCACCTTGTTGTTGGATAGACTTGCCACCAGCGATACCTCATCCTCCGGTGGCGACTGGACCGTTCGATGCAAACGGTTCAACATCGAAGACCTCCACTTCTCCTATCACAACGCGAACACGTCACCGATCCCGTTCGGTGTTGATTTCGAGCACGTGAACGTGACCCACGCGCACATAGCCGGGCGTGAGCTCTCCGTGGTCGGTGACTCGATCCGCGCCAACTTGTTCCGATTCCAGCTCCACGAACGCAGCGGACTGGAAGTGGACGAATTGCGCGGACTTGCCGCCGTCAGTGGTCGCGGCATCACGATCCAGGATCTTCATCTGCGCACCCCACGTTCGTCCGCCGAAGGAGAACTCGCGTTCACCACGGAGGGTTGGACGGACTACAACGACTTCAACGAGCGTGTGCGGATGAAGCTGCGGTTGGATACGGCCGAAGTGGACTTCGCGGACATCGCGCTCTTTGCCCCGGAGCTCGAAGGAGTGGAGTATCCGATCCGCATGCGCGGCAGAATGCGCGGCACCGTGGCCGAACTCAAAGGGCGTGACATGCTCGTTTCCTTCGGTCATCGTTCGTACTTCGCAGGTAACGCTGAACTGAGCGGCCTACCGGACATCACCAACACGTTCATGGTGTTGGACATCAACGAGCTGGTTACCGATCATCGCGACCTGTCGACCCTGCCGGTTCCGCCCTTCACCGCTGGTGATCGGTTGGTGTTGCCGACCGAGGTGGCTCAGCTTGGGACCATCCGTTTCGCGGGGAACTTCACGGGTTTCATGCGGGCCTTCACCACCTATGGCAGGGCCAGCACCGATCTGGGTGTGATCAACACGGATGTTTCCTACGAGCGCGACACGGTCAGCGACGTTTTCACCATCACTGGTCGGGTCGTATCGCCGGGGTTCGATCTGGGTCCACTGGCTGGTACGAGCACCTTGGGGCCGGTGGCCGCGAACGTGCGGGTAAAGGCCAGTGGAAGAAGCTTCAATGCGTTGAAGGCCGATCTCGAGGGCACGCTGCCCATGCTCACGGTCAACCAGCGTCGTATCACCGGTATCACCGCGAACGGTCGGTTGGAGCGCAATCTCTTCAACGGCGAGCTCACCACGGTAGATGCTAACTTGAAGATGCACTTCAAGGGACTTGCGGATCTGCGCAAGCGCTGGCCTCAAGTGGATTTCAGGGCAGAAGTGGAGCACATGGATCTGAATGCCCTCGGATTCGTTGACGCGCCCGGTTACAATTCCTTGAAGGTGGACATCGCGGCCAGTGGCCGACTCTCGCCCGACAGCCTGTCGGGGTGGTTGATGTTGGAGGACATCTCGTACTGCACGGGTAGTAAAGACCATGAATTGGGCGACGTCCGGTTGCGCAGTGGGCGGGAGGCCGGACAGAACGTGCTCGAGCTCAACTCGGACTTCGCCGATGCGCGGGTTGAAGGTGAGTTCATGCCTACGCGTGTTCCTGGTCTGTTCGTCAATACGTTGTACAGTGTGTTCCCGGCGTTGCAGCGCGAAGTGCAATACGCCCAGGCCGAGCAGCGGTTCAATTTTCGCGTGGTCACCGGTGAGACGGCACCCGTGCTTGATCTGGTCGCACCGGGACTGGTGCTCGCTCCAGGCAGTGTGATCGCCGGATCGATGGACAGCAAGGTCTTCGACATCGACGTTTCGGCCGACATACCCTATTTCGACTATGCTGGTGCGCGTTTCGATTCTGTGCAGGTGATCATGGACAAGACGCTGGACGTATTGGCCTTTTCGGCGCGGAGCTCCGCGCAGCGGTTCAAGGATGGAACATGGTTCTCGGGCACATCTGCGCGTGGCATCGCCTACCAGGACGAAGTGGAACTGGCTTTGGGGTGGACCGATTCCAACGGAGGGACCAATGGTCATCTGGACCTACAGGGTCAGGTGCACGGGCCGCGTTCAGTGGACCTTGACCTGCTGCCTTCCAGCCTCTTCTTCGGCCGGGGCAACTGGGCCAATACAGAGGTCGCCCACATCGCCATCGATTCTTCGGATATCGTTCTGGATTCGCTCGTGTTGTTCAATGCCGGGCAGCGGATAGCGTTGAGCGGCGGTGTTTCCCGTGATCCTGAGCAGGCCCTCAACTTCGATCTTATCGATGTGCGCTTGGAGAACCTGGAGCCCTTGCTGCAAGGTCCCTTGATCAAAGGGATCCTCGGCGGCGAGGGTCGTCTCTTCGACGTTTATGGTACGCCTTACCTCACCAGCTACCTCTGCGCCGATAGCGTGAGCGTGAAGGAAAGCCCCATCGGTGATATCAGGTTCTCTGCCGGATGGTCCCAAGGTTCGGGTAGCATAGACCTGAACGGGGAGATCACAAGGGGCTCCATCAAAGCGTTGGACTTCATGGGTCGTATGGAACCGAAGAACGACAACAAGTTGGATGTGGATCTCATCTTCGACCAGTTCGATCTCACCTTCATCGAGCCGTATCTTCCCGAAGGGATAAGCGACATACAAGGACTGGTGACGGGTACTGTCGCGGTCACCGGCGAATTGGAGCAGCCGGAAGTGAACGGTGTGGTGGACCTCGAGGATGCCGGTCTTCGGATCGACTACCTGAACACCTTATACACCTTCACGCACCAGGTGAAGATCGCCCCGGACATGTTCGCGCTCGATCTCGTGACCATCCGCGACGAAGAAGGCCATACGGCCAAAGTCGGTGGCACCATCCTGCACAATGGACTGAAGGATTGGAATTTCAACGTTTGGGGTGAGATGCATGACCTGATGGTGTTGAATACCACCGTCAATGATAACGGGCTCTACTATGGAAAGGCTTATGCGAACGGTGACCTGGAAGTGAGCGGTAGTATCGATCTGTTGGAGATCACCGTGGATGCCAGTACCGGCCCGGGCACTGATATCCATTTCCCGGTGGGTGGTAGCACGGAGATCTCCGATGTAGGCTTCGTGCAATTCACATCATCGGATACCACGGATACGGAGGAGCAGGTGATAGACCTCAGTGGAATAGCGCTGGACATGAAGGTGGATGTGACACCCGATGCGCGCATGGAGCTCATCTTCGATCCCACGGTGGGCGACATCATGAGCGGTAGGGGCAGGGGGGACATCGAGATGAACGTGAGCCAGGCCGGGGAATTCCGGATGTTGGGCCAGGTGGAGATCACGGAAGGGGATTACCTCTTCACCCTCCGTAATGTGGTGAACAAGAAGTTCGTCGTGATACCGGGTGGTCGGATCGTCTGGTTCGGTGATCCGTTCGATGCCCAACTCGACCTCCAAGCCGTGTATAAGGTACGTGCGCCGTTATATGATATCATGTTCGAGAAGAACGAGGCCTACAAGAAGCGTGTCCCGGTGGACGTGACGATGCGGTTGCGGGACAAACTGATGAACCCCGAGATCGGCTTCGAGGTTCGGTTGCCTACGGTGGATGAGAACACACGGACGCAAGTGAGCAGCGTGCTCAGTACCGAGCAGGAGCTCAACCGGCAAGTGTTCTCGTTGATCGTGCTCAACCGTTTCATACAGCCGCAAAGCATCACCGGTGCTGGTACGCCCGGTTCGGGTGGTAACGTGGCGGGGACCACCGGTAGTGAGCTGCTCAGCAACCAGGTGAGCAACTGGCTTTCCAAACTCAGTGATGACTTCGACCTCGGTGTCAATTACCGTCCGGGCGATAACATCACGCAGGACGAGCTTGAAGTGGCCATGTCCACGCAGCTCTTCAATGAGCGGCTTCTACTAAGCACCAACGTGGGTGTCAGCTACGGCGCCCAAAGCAATGGCAATAACGCGAACAACCTGATCGGCGATTTCCAAGTGGAATATCTCCTTACGCGCGAGGACAGGCTGCGACTGAAGGTCTTCAGCATGAGCAACGATCGCAATCTCACGCGCAGCGACCAGGCCACCACCACGCAGGGTGCCGGTATCACCTATCGCGAGGAGTTCAGCACATGGGGCGAACTGTGGCAGAAGCTGCTGAACAACTTCCGGCGCGAGAGCAAGGACAGGAAGTTCGACTGATCACTGCTCCTCCAAGCCCAAGTGGTGGCCCATCTTGCGCTTTTTGGTCAGGAGGTAATCGCGGTTGTGTGCGTTCGGCTTGATCTCGATCGGCAGGTTCTCCACGATCTCGAGGCCATATCCTACAAGCCCCGTACGCTTTTTGGGGTTATTGGTCAGCAAGCGCATTTTGCGAACGCCAAGGTCGTGGAGGATCTGAGCCCCCACACCGTAGTCGCGTGAGTCCATGTCGAAGCCCAGCATGAGGTTGGCTTCCACGGTATCGGCCCCTTGTTCCTGGAGTTTGTAGGCTTTCAACTTATTCAGCAGTCCGATACCGCGCCCTTCCTGCTGCATGTACACGATCACGCCACGGCCTTCCTTCTCGATCAGTTCCATGGCCCGGTGCAGTTGGGGGCCACAATCGCAACGGCACGAACCGAAGATATCGCCGGTGACACACGAGCTGTGTACCCGCACGAGCACGGGTTCATCCGGTGCCCATGATCCCTTCACCAGTGCCAGGTGCTCTTCCCCAGTAGTGGTCTGTTTGAACGCGATGAGCTCGAAATCGCCGTGTTCAGTGGGAAGTTTCACATCGACTTGGCGTTCCACCAAACGTTCGGTACGCATGCGGTAGGCCACCAGGTCTTCGATGCTGATCAGCTTGAGGTCGAAGCGCTCTGCGATGGCGCGCAATTGTGGAAGACGGGCCATGGAACCGTCCTCGTTCAGGATCTCAACGATCAAGCCCGCCGGTTCGAATCCGGCCAGGCGGGAGAGGTCCACCGCCGCTTCGGTGTGCCCTGTTCGGCGAAGCACCCCGCCATTGCGCGCCTTCAACGGGAAGATGTGTCCTGGGCGCGCCAGGTCGTTGGCTCGGGTCCCCGGATCGATCAGCGCCAGCATGGTCTGGGAACGGTCCCAAGCGCTGATGCCGGTCGTTGTACCACGTCCCTTCACATCCACGCTAACGGTGAACGGGGTTTCATGCAGTGCGGTATTGTCGCGCACCATCAGTTCCAGGTCCAACTCGGCACAGCGCTCTTCGGTCAGTGGGGCGCAGATAAGGCCCCTGCCATGTGTGGCCATGAAGTTGATGACCTCGGGTGTCGCATTGCGCGCAGCGGTTAGGAAGTCGCCCTCGTTCTCACGGTCCTCATCGTCGACCACGATGACGACCTTGCCTTTACGGATGTCCTCGATAGCGGCCTCGATGGTGTCGAAACGGTCCTTCATCAGGAAGAGTGGATGGGCGAAGTTACGGCGCTGCGCTGGCGGGTCTCCACAACGGGAGGAGCAGGGGTATTCAATATGATCCGTTCAAGCCCATCAGCGGCCGCGTCCCAATCGAAGCGATCGCGCACGAAGCGGTAGCCGTTGTTCGCCAGTCTTTCACGCTCCTTGGCATCATCTAACAGATTCAGGATGTGCCTGGCGTACTCCTCTGGTGTGTTGCCGATCAGGATGGCTTCACCGGGTGTGGCACCTACGGCGTTGTTCGCCAACGCCGAAGTGATGCACGGTATGCGCATGGCCATGGCTTCGAGCAGTTTGTTCTGCAATCCGGTTCCGATCTGCATGGGCGCGATGAAGATGCGGGCCGAAGCGTACGATGAGCGTATGTCTTTCACCCAGCCGGATACCGTCACGTTGGGGTCGGTGCGGGCCAGGTCGCGGACACTGGGGCTAGGGTCCACGCCGGAGATGAGCAGGCTCGCATCCGGTCGTTCGCGGCGGACGATAGGGAGTACCTGTTGAACGAGATACAGGACACTATCGATATTCGGTGGATAGTTCATGTTACCGGTGAACACGAGATCGTACTTCACATCCTGCTGTTGTGGTGCGAAGTGATCGGTATCCACACCGTTCGCGATCACCTGTACCCGGTCGCGAAGCGGATGATAGATGTACTCCCGGTCCTGCGCGCTGATGATAACGGTATTGTCGAACAGGTCGAACATGAGGTTCTCGTAGCGGATCAGTCTGCGTGTTTCCGCCTGGAACAGCGGCCGCATGTAGAAAGGCGCGTTTCGCGTACGGCGTTCCATGCCCTTGGAAAGCGTGTCCATATAATCCAGGGTCTTGGGCAGTGTAGGGTGGCCACGCACATACTCCGTGGTGCGCACCAACTGGCACAACACATGGTCGGGCTTCAGCTCGCGAATGGCCTTATCGATGGCCCGTTGCGCGGTGCCATGGTGGAAGTAAGCGACCTGGAACGGTAACCGGGAGAACAGGGCGCTCACCAGCTTCATCAGGATGCGCCAGCGCGGCACCCGCACCACATCGATGTGGGAACAGAAGCGCCTCAAGTGCTCGATATGCTCCGGGTCCGTAGCCGTATCGCTCAGGCAGCAGAGCATCACCTCATGCTTGCGCGCGAGGCGTGCCATGAGATGGTAGGCACGCAGTTTGTCGCCTTTTTCCAGCGGATAGGGCACGCGCGAGAGCAACACCAACAGTCTCATGTGCTGCGCAGGCGGTCGTAGAACGATACGAGTTCCTTCACGATGTTCTGGTCGGAATAGGCGTTCTCCACGAGCTTGCGTGCTTCGCATCCCAGCATGCGCGTGTAATCCGGTGATAGGTCCAGGGCCACCATATGCTTGGCGAACTCCGTGGCGTTGCGCGCGATGAGGATGTTCAGGCCTTCGGTGTGTTCGATACCTTCCGCCCCCACCGGCGTGGATACCACGGCTTTGCCCAAGGCCATTCCTTCGATGATCTTCACACGCATGCCGCCTGCGGAGAACAATGGAACCACCATCACCTGTCGGGTGCGCATGTAGGACAACGCGTTCTTCACCCTGCCCCGGATGGTCACTCCCTGCTGCTGGCGTTCCAGGAGATCAGCGGGCATCTTGTTGCCCGCGAGGTCCAGGCGCGCATTGGGGCGTTCCGCTATCACCTTGGGCCATACCTCATCCAGCAGCCAGCGGATCCCTTCTTCGTTGGGCAGCCAGTCCATGCTACCGAGGTGGAAGAAGGTGACTTCGCCAAGCTTCCGTTCGTCCGGCTTGTATTCGCCTGGTTCGACACCGAAAGGGATGGTGGCGATGGGTGTAAGCGTGCCGTGGTCTGCGAAGTGCGCGGCATCCGAAGGGCTGATAGCGGCAACGCCGTCCACGCGGTCGAGCACGGCCATCTCATAATCGTGCAGCTGTTTCGCCAGGAACTTGCGGTAAGGACGTTTCAGGAAATTGCGTTCTCCGGTGGCTATCCGCCCCTGTATCACATGTTCCAGGTTGTGCGAGCGCAGAACGATGCGTGCCTTGGAATAGCGGCGGATCGTGGGCACGTACGGCGTCATGAACAAGCTCTCCAACTGTACGATGTCGAACTCTTCTGCCGTGAGTAACCGGATCAGCCGGATATCCATGTCCGGAGAGAAGAAGCGACTGATGTTGTAGTTGTCGGCCGTCAACAGATCGGTGAAGGCGTCGACCATGTTCACGCTCGTGTCCACGAAAACGCTTTCGATGCGCGTTCTCTCCATGTACTCCACAGGGATCTCCTCGATGGCGAGGGAGTTCTTCGGGGTACTGATGCAGAGCACCTTCACCTCATGACCAGCGGCCAGCAATCCGCGGGTAAGGTTGTGCATGGCCTTGCTCCCACCATCTATGGGGGGGAAGGGAGGCTTGTTGCAGAGCTGAAGGATGCGCATGGAAGCCTAGAGCGCAGGTTGTTGACGACGGAAGAATGAACGGAACCGCTCCCAGCCGCGATAATACGCATCCGCATCGAAGAGCGGGCTGTCTGAAGAAGCCTTCCAGGTGAGCAGGATGCCGAAGGGGAGCAATACCATGGAGCTGATCCACATGCCTGGCCAGGGCTCCAGTTTACCGGAGATCACCAACTTCTCGGTGGAGAACGAAGTGATGTGGAAAATGAGGAAGAAGATGATGGCGAATACCACCGGCAGGCCCATACCTCCCTTGCGAATGATGGCTCCCAGCGGCGCACCGATGAAGAAGAACAGCAGGCATGCCAGGGCCAGCATGGGCTTGCGGTGCCATTCCACGCGGAATTTGGAGATCTGTTCCTGCCGTCCACGGCGCTCTTCGGCGGAGCGGTCTATGAAGTTGATGTTGTTCCGGACCATGTTCATGGCCACATCGTAGTAATTACGGCGCATGTTCGCATCCAGTGCCGCTTCGAATTGGGCCGTAGTGCCACCCAGGCTCAGGACGGGTGCGGTCTTCTGGCCGCGTGTGATGAGCAGGCTGTTCGCTAGGTGCTTTTGCTGATCAGCCACCCGCTCGTCCATCTGCCCGCGCAAACTATCCTCCGCCACTTGAAGCTGGCCAAGCGTGAGCATCTTATAGTGGTCTTTGAAGAGGTCCTGGTCCGTCCGGTCGAGGCCAAGCCCGGAAAGGTCCAGTCGGATCTCGTCCTCGGCGAACGTGCCGCGCATCATGGGGTATTTCCCGCGATCACCGGCTGGAGAATGTTCATCATAGAAATGCCCGTTCTTCAACGTCAGGATAAGGTATCGTCCATCGGTACTGCGATTCATGGTGCCGCTTTCGGCCCGCAACACGGTACGGTTCCCCTGGAAGGCGGCGCGGTGATCGTATATGAGCACATCATGCAGGTCTCCGTTCTCGGCTTTCTGCATGGCGCGTATGCTGAAACCGTCGATACCGTTGTAGAAGATGCCCGGCAGTAGGTTCATCGCGGGTTTCTTGCGGGTAACGTCCCAAAGGAGCGAGTGGAATTTCAGGTTCGCTACAGGGAGCACGTTGTTGCTGAAGTAGAACGAGCCTGCGGCCAAGAGGCCGACAACGAGCATGAGCGGATACAGGATGCGCAACAAGCCGAGTCCGGCGGAACGCATGGGCACAAGCTCCATGTTCTCTCCCAGCCCCCCCAACGTCATGATGCTCGCCAGCAATATGGCCAAGGGCAAGGCGAGCGGTACGAAGCTCGCGGTGGCGTACATCATCAACTCCACCAGCACGTACCACTCAAGCCCCTTGCCCATGAGGTCGTCCACGTATTTCCACAGGAACTGCATCACCAGGATGAACAGCACGATCACGAACGTGATGAGCAGCGGCCCCGTGAAGGCCTGTATAATCATGCGGTGCAGACGTTTCATCCCTGTTGAAACGGACGCTGCAAAGTTCTGCTATCCAGTGTCACGCGCCGAGCACGCGGCCCAGCGTTTCGATCTGGGATGTCCACAGGTTGCGGGTCTCATCCACCTCTGTAGGCCAGGCGTGATCGGTCACCACCAGGCACACCTCATTGGTCATGGCATCAATGCGCACCCGGAACTCGAAGAACGCTTCAGGATCATCATCATCGTTGCGTCGGAAACGGATCACTTCCGGCGCTTTACGTCCGATCATGGTGGTCTCTTCGCGCTCACCGTCCCAGATGAAGGTGTACTGGTCGCCCCGCACGTCCACGTCCTGGCAGTACCACTCGCTGAAACCGCTCGGTGTGCTCAGCAGCTCGTAAAGGGCGTTGGGGCTGCTGTTCAGGTAGAATTCCATCACCACGCGCTCTTTGACAGGACGCTTCTTCACGATCGGAGCGGCTTTCGGCGCAGCGGCTTTCGCCGCTGGGGGGGCTGCCTTGGCCGGTGCAGGGGCAGAGGCGGTGGCTCGGGCCGTAGTTGCCGGCTTCGCAGCAGCGACTTTGACGGCAGGCTTTCCTGGCGCTGTCACACTGGTCGCTGGCACCGCCTTGGGCGCGCTCTTCTTCGGCAGAATGGCTTTTACAGCGGCTTTCACCGGTGGCGCTGCCTTTTTCGGTGCGCTGGTCTTTGTCACAGGCTTGCCTTTGACCGCCGCCTTTTTCATGGCCTTCGCCGGAGCGCCCTTTTTGGTGCTTGGGGCGGGCTTGCTCTTTTTCGTGGGAATAGCCTTGGCCTTCTTTGCCGCGGTCTTGCCTGCGGGGCGTTTGCCTTTGGGGACTGGGATCTTCTTGGCCATGACGGCTTTTCACGCTAGGGTGGAGCGCCAAGGTAGAGAAAAGCCTTACCTGTGCAAGTGCGGGAGTGGTGCCCTTCTTATGCACCTGAGCCGCGGTTGTCTATATTTGCCGCCCCGTAAGCGTAGGCTTCGGTGTATGGCGCGGTAGCTCAGCTGGTTAGAGCGCATGATTCATAATCCTGAGGTCGGGAGTTCAAGTCTCCCCCGCGCTACATCAGGAGGGTGAAAGCCCTCAAGAAGAAAGGCCCCGATCAGGGGCCTTTCGCATTTTCGTTCAAGGGGTGGTCAAAGGTTCTTTTCCAGCCATGTGGTCATCATCTCGAACAGGTGTAGGCGGGTGGTCCCTCCGTAGATGCCATGGTTCTTGTCCGGGTACACGAATTGGTCGAAGGGCTTATTGGCCTTGACCAGCGCGAGGGCCATTTCTGCCGCGTTCTGGTAGTGCACGTTATCATCGGCTAGGCCGTGGATGAGCAGGTAGTTGCCTTTCAGTTCATCCACGTGGTTGATGGGAGAGTTGTCATCGTACCCGTTGGGGTTGTCCTTGGGCAGGCCCATGAAGCGTTCGGTGTAGATGCTGTCGTAGTAACGCCAGTTGGTTACCGGCGCCACCGCGATGGCTGCCTTGAACACATCCGCCCCCTTGGTGATGCAAAGGCTGCTCATGTATCCGCCGTAGCTCCAGCCCTGTATACCGATGCGCTTAGCATCCACATACGGTTGGCTGCCTAGCCATTTGGCAGAAGCGATCTGGTCTTCGGTCTCGTACTTGCCCAATTGACCGTAGGTGATGTGGCGGAACTCATGCCCGCGGTGACCGGTACCACGAGGGTCGACGCATACGACCACGTAGCCCTTCTTGGCCAACAGCGTATGCCACATGAGGTCGCGGCCATCGAACTTGTCCAACACCTCGTTGCTGTTCGGCCCGCTGTATTGGGTCATGAACACAGGATACTTCTTGCCTGCGTCGAATGCGGGCGGCTTCATCATCCATCCGCGCAAGGGCACCCCAGCCGCGGTGGTGAACTGGAAGAACTCCTTATTCACCGGGCCGAAGGAAGCGATGGTCTCTTTCAACCGAGCGTTGTCGTTCAATGTCTTCAGCAACTTCCCTTGTCCATCATGCAGTGTTTCGACCGGTACGTCATTGGCCGTGCTGCGCGTGTTGATGAAGTACTGGAAGCCTTCGCTGAATTCGGCATCGTTGTAGCCACCGGCGGGGCTCAATCGCTTCAGCCCTTTCCCTCCAAGACCAACGCTCCAGATATCCTGATTCTCCGGTGCGGTCTTGGCTGCGGAGAAGATCACGCGCTTACCCTTCTCGTCCACACCGGCAACGCTCACCACATCCCATTCACCATTCGTGAGGGCTTGGGGTTGACCGCCCAAGGGAACGAAGTAGATGTGGTTCCATCCACTCCGCTCACTGGTGAGCACGAACCCGCTGCCATTCGACAAGAAGTGGAGATCATCGGTGACTTCAACGTAGGTCTTGCTGGTCTCACGGTAGATCTCCTTGGCCGTGAGTTTGGCTACAGCGCCTGCAGGCGGAAGGTCCACGGTGAGGACGAGCTTCTCGTTCTGCAATCTGTTCATGCGCATGAACCAGGCTGCACCACCCGGTGTGAAGCCCAGGCGCGGTATGTAGATGTCCGTTTCGTCCGTACCGAGCGGTAGTGTCGTGTTCGTGGCGGATGCGATGTCGTAGAGATGAAGGGATACCTCGCTGTTCACTTCGCCCACCTTGGGGTATTTGAAGCGATACTCGCTTGGATACAGTTGACCCTTGTAGAAGGTGAGGTCGAATTCCTTCACTGCGCTCTCGTCGCTGCGCAGGTAGAGGAGTTTATCACCCTTGGGGCTCCATGCATACCCCTGTATCAATGCGAACTCTTCTTCGTAGACCCAATCCGTGGCCCCGTTCAGCACCTTGTTCCAAGCCCCGTCGGTGGTCACCCGGGTCTCCTTCATGCTGGCCAGGTCCACCACGTACAGGTCGTTGTCCCGGACGAAGGCGGCTTTGGTCCCATCCGGGCTGAACGTGGCGAGCCGCTGCTTGGAAAGGCCCATATCGCTTAACGGTGTCAGCTTCTTGGTGGTCCGGTCGAAGACGTAGTTGTGCGCGTAGTAGCTATACCGGTAGATGGGCTCATGCACCGTCTCGATCATCAGCTTCTTCTCGTCACCGCTGAAGCTGTACCCTTCCATGGTCACGGGCTCCTGAGTACCCGGAAGCACGAGGTCTTTGCCATTGACCAAGGTCTCCACGTTGTCTCCGGTACGATATGCATATCGGGCGATCACCAAGCCAGCATCCGTTTCCTCAAGTGCGGTATAGTGCTGGCCGTCCTTCATGCTCGCCAGGCCACCCACATACTGTGCGCTGAACTGGGGACTGGCCCAGATATCACGATTGGTAAGTTCCTTCTGCGCCGTTGCGAAGGTGAGGACGAGGAAGAACGCGCCAAGGAGAACGCAACGCTGGTTCATGGGTGTGTAATGAGGGGGCGCCGAAGTTAGCGAGCGCAGCGAGGGTGGTAAGCTCGTTCGAGGCGAAGCGAACCGTTGGTCACCGTTATGGGCAAAGCGCGGCCAATTGCTGCGCGGCCGCACCATCGCCAGCTGCGGCCATACGTTGCAGGATCATGCATCCTTCCGGCTTCCTGTTCTTGCGCACGAGCACTACGGCCTTGTTCAACAGGGCGGTGCGGTTGTTCGGGTCGCGTTTCAGGATGACATCATAGTCGGCCAAGGCAAGATCCATGTTGTTGGACTGGATGTAGGCGCTGGCACGATTGAGCCATCCGTTCGGAGCCTTGGGATCCAGTTTGATGTATTCGCTGAAAGCAGCTGCGGCTTTGTCGAACTCCTTTTGGTAGAAGTAGGAAGCCCCGAGCACATCGTATGCATCCTTCAACTTCTTGTCGCGCTGCTGATAGAGTGTCAGGCTCTTGATCGCTGCTGGGTAATCCTTCTTCCGGAATTGGGTCACGCCGATGCTGTAGTGCACTGCGAACAGTGCGGTATCCATGGCCATGGCACGTTGGAATCCAGCGATCGCCTCGTCGTTCCTACCCATGGACGATAGCGCCTGTGCCCGTGCGAGGACGGCTTCTGCATACGTACTGTCCAACTCCATCATGCGCTGGGCCGCGGTCAATGCAGCGGCATGGTCATTGGCGCGTGTGTGTCGCAATTGATCCGCGTACACGGCGTAGATGTTGTTCGGGAAAGCCTTGTTGAAGCGTTCGCGCAAAGCGTCCGCATCGTTCTTCAGGGTGGTGTCCACTTTCTGGAACAAGCCGATCGTGGTGCGGTGATCACGGCCCATAACGTGCAGCAGTTCGACCATGTCCTTGCGTTTGTACATCTCCGCCAGTTGTACGTTGCCTTGCAGGCGGTGCGAGTAATGGTTCTCCCAGAGCACAACGGAATGCACTTCGGCAGTGTCCAGTGCGGCCTTGGTCAATGTGCGATAGCGTGAGCGGTCAGGGTAGCTCATCTCTTTGGGCCAGAAGAACCAGCTGTGGTTGCAGTACAGCGGCCACTCGCGCAGGTAGCTGTCGCGGTAAAGCGTGGACACCTCGGTGATCGCTTTGCGTTCATGGTTCAAATGAGCATCTGGACGTTCGGTATAGAGCGTATAGCCCAAGGCGCCGGCCGTGACCAGGACACCCGTTCCAGAGAGCACCCAACGCGGTGCTGGCCTGGTACGGAATATGGCGAGCAGGACCATCCCAAGTGCGGAGATCAGGCCTGCGATGATCATCGGTGCATGGTCGACCTTCGCTGAGATCTTGTGGTGGCTCAACAGTTCTTTATCGAAGTAGACGGCGAGGATCAGCACAGCGACGATACCGAAGAGGTGAACGCGGATCAAGCCGGACCACGGGCTACGCGACCGTTCTCCCTTGTGGGAGACTTTGGGTGCGGCCTTCTTCTTTCGTTTGCGCTCCTCGCGGTTCAGTCCAACGTCCGAGGCAGCCTGTGCATCGGGGACACCGGTGTTCTTCGCAACCACGCCCTGCCATGCTTGGAGGCCATCGAAAGCGAGAAGTGCGATGAATGGAGCGAGCGGGATAAGGTTGCGCAGGAAGCCCGCCGAATTGCCCATGTCCAGTTTCCAGGAGAAGATGACGTAGAGGAATAGAATTGCCGCACCTTGTACCACCACGAACAGGTCGATCCGCAAGCGTGCGATCCGCTCCAGCACACCAGTGATCAGGAAGAAGAACACGATAGGACCGATCACATAGGCGAAGCGGTGGAAGTAGTGCCACACATCACGGTGTCCATAGCGGTTCTTGCCATCCTTACCGAGGGTCTCATCCACCAGCCATAACAGGTTGTCGGTGTTCTTCACGAAGTAGCCGAGGATCATGAGCAGGACCACCGGTATCGCCATCACCAACAGCGCACGCCATTGTTTGTTGGCCAGCAGTACCACACCCCAGATGGGCAGGATCACCGATAGTTCGAGACGTGCAAGGGGCAGCAGCCCCCCCATCAAGGCGAAGAGCAGGTAGCGTTGATGCACGAGGGCATGAAGGCCGATGCAAATGACCGCGACCGCCAGTGGCTCGGTCAGGAAATTGCGCGAAACGCTGAAATAGAAGGTCTGGAAAAAGAAAAAGGGCAGGACCCAGTGTGCATCGCGCACCCCGGATCTGTTCAGTGCGCGATAGAGGAGCCATCCTGAGCATGCGCTGATGAGGATCATCTGCACCATCATCACCGTTCGGCCCAACCATGCGGTGGGCGCGAAAAGCACCATGAAAAGTGGCCGGTTCCAAAGGCTGAAGAAATGGTCGGGCTTGCTCCAAGCTTCGCGTGCGTGGAAGTAACGCACCACACAATCATCGTCCCATGGGGCATTGCTCAGCCACCCGTAGATCAGGCTTGCTACCACGTAGAGCGCGGTAAGACCCAACGCCCAGGCACGGCCGCTATCCGGGCCATCGGTTCGTTGAAGTAGCGGGCGGGAGAGTACCCAGGTAGGGGTCATAGGGTGGTGGTTGGTCAACGTTCCACGAAATCCATATCGGTGTGGAATGTTTCGTGGACGCGTGTGGTGGCCCAGATCGCTGCCCCGATGCAAATAAGTCCGACCACGAGGGCGCCGGTGACATTACCCAACGGCACGGCGATGAACTTGAAGGCATTGGTTACAGGGATCACGGCTCCGCGAACGAAATTGGGTGTGGTGGTGGCCACCGTGCTGCGGATGTTGGTTCCGAACTGCTCGCTTGCCACGGTGACGAAGATGACCCAGTATCCGGTGGCCGTGCCGAGTGCAAGACATAGCCAGTTGTAGGCTGCGATACTGGCTCCTTCCATGCCGAAGAGGAACAACAGGGTCAGCAACAGATTGGCGAGCAGGTAAATGAAGATGACTTTCTTCCGGCTCCGCATCACTTGACTTAGAACGCCGCTGATGAGGTCGCCGATGCTCAAGCCGATGTACGCATACTTGATGGCTTCGCCGTTGATGCGTTTCGATCCGGCCGCATCCAAGGCGCTGGTGTCGATGTGGAACGCCGGTACGAACACATCTTGCGAAAGGCTCACGAGCACACCGATCACGTACCAGACCGGCACACCGATCAGGATGCAGCTGAGGTAGCGGAGGAAGCGACCTCGATCGGTGAAGAGCATGCGTATATCTCCCTTCTTCACCGAACTCTCCTTCACCTGGTGGAACAAGCCGCTCTCGAACGTGCCGATACGCAGTGCCAGCAACACCAGTCCCATCAGGCCTCCGACAAGGTAGGTGACCTGCCAGTTCATCAAGGCGTTACCCGTGAGAGATTGCCAGAACCCTCCGAACCAGGCGCCCTTGTCAGCCACTTCGGCTGCGAAAACAGCACCCAATGCACCGAAGGTGACCACCACCATGGTGCCATACCCCCGTTTCTCCCGGGGCAGTGTCTCTGTGATCAATGTGATGCCGGCACCCAGCTCCCCGGCCAAGCCCACGCCGGCGATGAAGCGAACGAAAGCGTAGGTCGTCAGGTCTAAGACGAATGCATTGGCGATGTTCGCCGCAGAGTAGAGCAGGATGCTTCCGAAGAGCACGGTGATCCGCCCCTTTTTATCGCCCCAAATGCCCCACAGAACACCACCGAGGAGCATACCCAGCATTTGGATGTTGAACAGGTCGATCCCGGTATCCTTGATGTCCGGATGCCCAGCACCGAGTATGAACTCCAAGCTCTCGCGCTTCACCACGTTGAACAGCACCAGGTCGTAGATATCCACGAAGTACCCGAGTGCCGCTACGACGACGAGCAGGAACGAACGGCCCGGGAAGATGTGTTGCATGGAGGTGGTGGGGTCACGAAGAAAGGGAGGCGGCGGCTACCGAGCAACAGGTGGACGACCGCGTTCGGTCGATCGGTGTCGATCCGGCACCCGGTATCACCAACTTTGCAGCATGAGGAAGATGCTGTTCGGCGCGTTGTTGCTCAACGCTTGTGTTTCGGCGCAGCCCGAAGGCCCGGTCGGTGGCACGAAGCTGCCATACGACATGAAGGTTCCGGCGAAAGTCTTCGAACTACCAACGTTCTTGCGGGAGATCTCCGCGCTAACGGACGTGGACGACCGGACCATCGCATGCGTGCATGATGAGGCGGCGAACATCTATTTCCTTTCTGCGGAGAACGGAACGATGACCGATAGCGTGGCGTTCGCCGGGCCAGCCGATATGGAGGGTTTGACGCGGGTGGGTGGCGAATTCTATGCCTTGCGCAGCGACGGTCTCATCTTCCACCTGAGCGACCGGGCGTCCGGCCTGGTATTGCGCGATACGTTCCGTCTCCATATCCCGAACAAGAACATCGAAGGCCTGGGTTATGATGAGCGCAGTGGAGCGGTACTGATCTCCCCGAAGGATTTCATGAAAGGAACGAAGGAAGGGCGTGATGAGCGTGTGATCTACGCGCTCGATCCCAAGTCACCGGATCATGCGGTATCCGTTGTGCTGCGCCTTTCTGTTGACGGTCTGGTGGAACAAGCGGATCGCAAGGGCATCGCTACACCGAAGCGCAAAAAAGGGGATGGCCAGGAAGTGTCGGCGTTGAAGCTTCGCTACAGTTCCATCGCGGTGCATCCGACCACGGACCATTTCTATCTGCTCAGTGCAGCGGACCAGACCCTGTTGGTGGTGGATCGCCAGGGGAGCCTGATCGATCTGGTCCTGTTGGATGCGACGCTCCTGCCGAAACCAGAAGGCATCACCTTCATGCCCAACGGTGACATGTGGCTCAGCAGTGAAGGCAAAGGAAGCAAGCCGGTGTTGATACGGTACGCGATGGTGAAGTGACGGCCGCTTTTGATCGGTCGGCACCGAGCAGGGGGTGGCGGGTAGCGAGCGTTGGTGCTTTCCACCTGGCCAACCTCTCTACGTTCAAGCGAGGATCTCCTCCACGTTCTTCTTGATGTTCACCGCGAGGCGGTCCATCGGTAGATCATTGCTGTCAGTGCCGAAAGGGTCCTCGATATCCTCGGCGATCAGCTCCAAGCTGGCGAGCACGTAGAAGATGAACATGACAACGGGGGTTGCCAGGTAGCCCAACGTGAATGCAAAGCCGAAGGGTAGCGTGAAGACGTAGATCACGATGAACTTCTTGATGAAGCTGCTGTACGAGTAGGGTATGGGCGTGTTCTTGATACGTTCGCAGGCACCGCAGATATCCAGGAACTGGACCATCTCCGTATTCAGGACGATCAGTTGATCGCCGGTGATCTCCTTTTCGCGATAGAGGCGGTTCACACGTTGCTGCATGAGGTTCACCACCTGGGCCGGCACATGCTTGCTGCGGTCGAAGTCCGGGATCTCCGGGTGGCTCCGTGAGTCCAATTCCAACCGGGTCTTCTCCGAACGCAGGTGACGTTTCAGTTCCTCCGGGAATGACCCGATGAGCTTGGCGAAGAAGGCTCGGGTATTGACATCCCCGGCCACCATCACGTTGATCTTCACAGCGAGGTTACGACTCGTGTTCACCAATTGCCCCCAGAGCTTGCGGCCTTCCCACCAACGGTCGTAGGCGGTGTTCGTTCGGAATACGAGCAGCATGCTGATAGCGAAGCCTAGCAGACTGTGCATGACCGGGAGGCTTGCCGCGTAACTGTTCCTGTTCAATTGCAGGAACCGGACTTCCATCCAGCCAACTGCGGCCGTGAAAAGACCTACGAGGATCACCCCGGGGATCAGTTTCCGGAACGTATCCGATCGGTGAAGCGCAAGTGCTTTGAACCAATTATGGGAATCGTAGGCTTCCATGGATCATTCGTAGTGCTTGCGGACCATGCCCTCGAACATGCGGCCGGGCAGCACGTTCTTAAGGAGTATGCTCATGCGTTGAACACCTTGCGCTACCACATACGTCGTCTTTGGAGAACGGGAGTTGATGATCTTCTCCACGATCCTGGCCAATTCGTCCGGATCGCGGCTGTAGTGCATGCTTCCCCCCAATACCTCCATGGCCTTTTCGTAACCGGGCCTGTTCGCATCGGAGATCACGTCCGGGCGCAACCGTGCCGCCGCGATGTTCGTGTTGAACTCACCGGGTTGCACGGTGAGGGCCTTTACACCGAAGCGAGCGACCTCGGTGCTCAGCGCTTCAGTGTAGCGCTCCAAGGCTGCCTTGCTGGCACTGTAAAAGCTGCGGTAAGGAAGTCCGAAGTTCCCCGCCACGCTGGTTATGTTCACGATCAACCCGGAGCCCTGCTTGCGCATGTGTGGCAACGCCGCCCTGCACACGCGATGTGGGCCGAGCACGTTCGTGTCCAACAGGCGTTGTGCGAGTTCAGCGGATATGTCCTCAGCTGGTCCTTGGATACCGAGCCCGGCATTGTTGATCACGACATCAAGTCGTTCGGCGCGTTGCAGCACCTCGGCGACCGCCTCATTCACTGACCTGTCGTTGGTGACGTCCATGGCAACGAAAGGGAAGGCTCCGTGTCCGTCGTTCAGTTGCGGCTGCCGGCTGGTACCGAAGACCGTATGCCCCGCTTTGGCCAACCGCAGGCCAATGGCTTTTCCCAAGCCGCTGGAGGCTCCGGTGATGAGTACGACCTTGGATGGAGGCATCGGGCCGAAGGTAGGTGCCGACACGTAAGGGCAAAAAAGAGGGGCAAGCGACCCGTATCGCACCGCTACGACCGCCTACCCTTGCTGCCTTCCGGCCCTGGGGGGTTCAGCGGGAGCTGGTCGTACAGGACTTGCCCCAGGCACAAATGTAGGACGTAGAACCTTGGTACCCGAATGAAGATGACAGGAACCTATTCATCGTTCCCCAAGCGATAGGCTAGAACAGCCTCCAGATCGTTGAGCATGGAAGCCTTGTAGGCATCTTTTTCCGCGGATACCGCCTTACGCACCTGGTTCAGTGCATGGCGCGCGGCTTTCTCGGGCCATATCTCCTGGTTCTCCACCACGGTGAGGCACTCGAAACATTCTGCAGCAGAACCTTCGATCGCCACTCGCACGAACCGGTCCAAATGCTCGCGAACATCGATACCAGCGTTCCAGAACGTTCCCAGGATGGTGGATCGGATGCTCTTGAACGCAGGGTCTTCCAATGCGAGGAACAACTCGTCGGCAGCGTTCGGAGCCTTGACATCGTGCAACAAGGCCATGATGCGTTGTTGGATACGCCCGTCGTTGGTATTGAGCAAAGCGGTGAGGAGAGGGCGTATGGCGCGTGCATCACCTTCCTGTTCGATGCGTATCAGTGCATTGAGTATCGCTTCATCGTCCTTGCTTAACAAGGCCGCGAATGCGAGGTCCATGCGTTTGGCTTTGGGGGTGGCGTTGCTCATGATCCGGTTGCGCCGCGAAGGTAGGCCCGGAAAAAGGCGAACGGCCCTGGGCAAGGGCCGTTCGCTTGGTTCTGGAAGTGAAAAAGTCAAAGGCTCATATAGCTCCGCCGCGCTGGACTGCGCTTGAACTTGTAGGAGACCTCCATCGAGAAATAGCTGAAGGAATCCAGAAGGCCAGGATTACCCCGGTTACTGGTGCGTATGCTGATCTCACCATCGGTACCCCATCCGGTAGGGTCGCTGATGTACCGTGCGAGGGTCTGGTCCCGAACGGATGTGTACGTGGCATCGATCTCGTCGTAGGTCGCATATCTGTCGCTCACATCATCAAGCATGTCGGACATGAACATGAGGTAGCAATACTCGATGCCCACGCTCAACTTGCGGGTGGCCATCACGCGAAGACCAGCGCCCATGGGAATGCCCACATGCCAAGGGGAAAAACGCTGTCCGCCTTTGGCCTCCCCGGCGCCTTCTCCGCCTTCGGTGAGCCAGCTGTACAGGTCCGTTTCGTATTTGCCATCGCGCTCTATGATGTTCGCCCCTGGTGTTTTGCGAGGTGCGTCACGAACGGTACCGTCTTCCCAGAAGTAGTACTGGTTCGCCGGGTCCACATCCCCGCGGAAAAGATCGGCCTTGGGACGACCATGATAGATACCCAGGCCGATGTGGAAATACATGAAGAACCGCTGTTGGAACAGGGGGGTGTACGGTTCACGGTAGGCATTGAGGACCAAATGCCCCGAAGCACCCACCAAGTCGTTGCGGAAGCTCAATCCTCGCTTGTAGTTCTTGAGGTCCTTCACTTCCACGCCCTTGATGGGGTCGGTCTCATCATATCCGATCCGGAACCAGCTGATCCGGGCTTCTGTGGTGAGCGACCGGGTCACGTAGCGCTTCTTGTTGTTCAAGAAGTCACGAAAGGTGATCTGCATCCCCGGTCTTGCACTGTTCCATTGCACCGGACCATCGATGTTACCGAGGTCGCCGTAGTAGTGGGTAACACCCGGTGCGACACCGATTTCCACGTGCCGTTGTGCCGTGGCGACCGAGGCGAATGCGATGGCCAGCAGGAGGGTGGTGGACCTGGTCATGGGATTTGCGCCATCCAATGTACGAAGATCAGACGGGCGATGGATCATTGGTTGCCCGGATCGACCGCTCAAGCGGGTCTTCAACACCGTTCACCGAAGATGGCCGTGCCTATGCGGACCATGGTGCTTCCTGCTTCGATGGCTATGGAGGCATCACCGCTCATGCCCATGCTCAGTGTGTCGAACGTAGGTCTCATGGCCTCCTCGAAAGAATGGAACAACCCGGCGAGGTCCTCGAATTCCCGCTTCACCAGCGTCCGGTCATCGGTATTCGTAGCCATCCCCATCAATCCCCGTAGGCGCAGGCCGGGCCACTTCCAGGGTGCAAGCATCGTCGCCTTCGCCTCGTCCATGGAGAAACCGTGCTTCGTTTCCTCCTGAGCGATGAGTACTTGGAGCAGTACATCCACCGATCGCCCAAGGTCGTTCGCTCGTTTAGCCACTTCGTCGAGCAGTCTCTCGCTGTCCAAACCGTGGATCATGTGAGCGAAGGGGATCACGTGCTTTACGTTGCTGCGTTGCAGGTGGCCGATGAAGTGCCACTCGATATCCTGCGGGAGTTGCGGCACTTTCTCTCTCAATTCCTGGGGATAGTTCTCGCCGAACGCGCGATGGCCCAGGTCGTACAGGGCTCGGATCTCTTCCACCGTGCGCGTTTTGCTCACCGCCACCAAGGTCACGTTCCCGGGGATCGAAGCCTTCACTGCGCTGTAACGCGCTGCCAGTGCCGGTCGGTCGAGCGGGGCCATGTCAGATATCCTCCAGGCTGTACACGGTGATCCCGCTACGCAGCTTCGGTTCGATGTAGGTGCTCTTCGGCGGCATGCATCCACCGGTGTCGGCCACGGCTTTGAGTTCTTCAAAGCTCACAGGCCGAAGGTTGAAGGCAGCAGCAGCCTCTCCGGCCTTGACCAAACGTTCCAGCTCCGCAACACCATACGTTCCGGGGATGAACTTCACGTGCGGGTCGGTGCGCAGATCGTGAATGCCGAGCACCGGATCGAGTACGGCATCGCTCAGGATGGATGCGTCGAGTCCGTCGGCGGCATCTGCATGGGCATTCGGTCCAGGTAGCGTCAGGGTGAACCAGCCTTTACGTGTACAGATGTGTACGTTGCCATGAGCGGGCATTTCCGAGGGCGCGGCTGATAACGGCGTGAGTGGACCAACGCCTCGTAGCGCTTCGAGGAACTCATCCGTGTCCATGCCGCCCAAGCTGGTGACCGCGCGATCGAAGTTGTGGATGTGCAGGTGCTCCTGTGGCACGATGAAGGCCAGACACCACGCTTTCGGCGCATCAGCGAAGGCTCCGGTGCTTTCAGCGAGACGCGCACTGCTGGCCATGCGGTGGTGCCCATCGGCGATGTAGAGCGCGTCAATGGACCCGAAACGTTGCGCCACGGCCTCGATCACGGTCGGATCATGCACGGCCCAGATGCGATGGCGCACACGGTCGGTCGTACTGAAATCGTAGGTCGGGGTACTGTTCCAAGTAGGACCAAGTACAGCATCCGTTCCGTGGCCACGTGGAGCTGCGAGCAGCACGGGCTCTGCGTTGATGCCTGTTACGTTCAGGTATTCCTTGAAAAGTTCTTCGCGTGCCTGCAAGGTGTGCTCATGAACCTTCACCTTGCCTCCGCGGTAGTCGCCCACGGAAACAGCGGCTATGATACCGCGCGAGAGCGACCCCTTGCGGCTTTGTTCGTAGAGGTAGAGGCACGGCTTCTCATCGCGCAGGAACCAGCCGTCGCCCACGAATTCATTCCACTTTCGGCGCACGTTGGTGAAGCGCTCATGGCGGCTCAAGTGTGCGTTGTTGCCATGGTCCGGGTGGATCACATGCAGGAAGGAGAACGGATTGCCCAGAAGTTTCTCACGCAGCTGGTCGTCCGTATAGGACACGTAGGATCGCGATCCCACGAGGTGCGCTTTGTCCGGCGTTGGGCGCCAGGCGCGAAAGGGGCGGATGCGTACCATCAGCCTACGTCCACCGTGGAACGCCAGGAGATGATCTGGTCCGCGAGTTCGTCACCAACACGTCCTTGTGCTTCGGCCGTTGCGGCACCGATGTGCGGTGAGAGGCTCAAGTTGGCCTCGTGCAGGAGATCTTCACGGGGTTCGGGTTCGCCCACGAACACGTCCAACGCGGCACCGCGCAAGCGACCCTCCTTCAAGGCTTTCAGTAGGGCGTCCTCGTCGATGCTTCCACCGCGTGCAGTGTTAACGATCACCACGCCGGGCTTTACAAGGGCCAGTTCAGCGTTACCCAGTACGGGGCGACCATCTTTCTGCGAAGGCACGTGCAAGGTGATGGCGTCGGCTTGTTGCAGCAGCTCGGTCATGGAGACCATTTTCACCGGTACACGGACCGTGGTACCACCGATCTCCAGTTCAATAGCCTCCACAGTGGCATTGTTATCCACGTAGACCACACGCATGCCGCAGCCGAGTGCATAACGGGCCGTCCATTGGCCGATACGACCGAAGCCGATGACACCGAGCGTTTTCCCGCGCAGCTCGAAACCCTTCTCGTACTCCTTTTTCAGTTCCTTGAACTTCGTTCTGCCCTCAGCCGGCATGCGACGATTGGCCTTGTGCAGGTTGCGCATCAGACCGAAGAGGTGGGCCATCACCAGTTCAGCAACACTGATGCTGCTGGAAGCCGGTGTGTTGATCACGGGGAGGTTCTTGTCCTTCGCGTAGGCTACGTCGATGTTGTCCAAGCCCACACCACCGCGTCCGATCAACTTCACCGAGGGGCATGCATCAATGAGGTCGCGGCGCACTTTGGTGGCACTGCGCACGAGCAGCACCTCCACATTTTCTTTGTTGATGTAGTCGATCAGTTGGTCCTGCGGCACATGGTCCGTGGTCACGTTGAAGCCTTCTTCCTTCAGGCTGTCCTTGGCGCGGGAAGAGATCCCGTCGTTGGCATGTACGCGCATATCAACCGTTCTTTTTGGCGAATTCCTCCATCACGTCCACCAGCACTTGTACGCTCTCGATCGGGAGTGCATTGTACATGCTCGCCCGGTAACCGCCCACGCTGCGGTGGCCGCGGATACCGCTCACGCCGGCTTCCTTCCACAGTGCGTCGAACGCAGGCTCGAGCGCGGCATCTGTCATCACGAACGTCGGGTTCATCACGCTGCGGTCTTCCACGGCGGTGGTGCCTTTGAAGATCGGCAGGCGGTCGATGGCATCGTACAGCAACTTCGCCTTGGCGGCATTGCGACGCTCCATCTCCACCACACCTCCTTGATCCTTCATCCATTGCATGGTGAGCATGCTCACGTACACGGCGTAGACCGGAGGCGTGTTGTACATGCTCTCCTTGTCAGCATGGTTCTTCAGGTCCATCATCGGGCTCAGCTTGCGGCCGGTCTTGCCCAGATAGGCGTTGTCGAAGAGATAGACTGTTGCACCAGCAGGTCCCATGTTCTTCTGTGCACCGCCATAGATCAGCGCGAAATCGCTCACGTTCACCGGACGGCTGAAGATGTCGCTGCTCATGTCGCAGATCAACGGCACCGGGCTCTTCGGGAACTGCTTGTACTGCGTGCCGAAAATGGTGTTGTTGCTGGTGAAGTGGAAGTAGTCGGCATCCGCAGGGATATCGAAGCCCTTGGGGATGTAGCTGAAGTTCTTGTCCTCGCTACTGGCGACTACCACGGTGTCACCGGCCATCTTGCTCTCCTTGATGGCCCGCGTGGCCCACTCGCCGGTGTTGGCGTAAGCCGCCTTGCCGCCGATGCGCATGTAGTTCTGCGGGATCATGTGGAAGCCCAAGCTGGCACCACCACCGAGGAATACCACCTGATAATGGTCGGGTGCGTTGAGCAATTCCTTTACGAGGCTCTGGGCCTTGGCCATCACGGCCTCAAAGGGTTTGCTGCGGTGGCTCATCTCGATGATCGAGAGGCCGGTGCCTTCATAGTCGATGATGGACTCGGCGGCTTTGCGCAACACTTCCTGTGGAAGGATGCAGGGGCCTGCACTGAAGTTGTGGACTTTGACCTTGGTCGCGGTGCTCATGTTCGGGATGCCGGTGAGATCGGCGTGGCAAAGGTAACGGACCCCGGAAAGGCGATCGTGCCGTGCGGTTTAGTCGTGAACGATCGAACGTTCGATCCGGAACGGGACAGATGCCCCCCGAGGTGCAGAGGCAACTCCCGAGTTAAGCGGAGCAGGTGCTGCGTACCACAGGCTTGCGTCTCTGTCGCTAGAAGCGTTCTACCGTGGCTTCTCCGGCCCCCGCAGATCGACCTCCGGCCCGAACCACCATTCGCCCTTGTGCCAGTACCACCCATCATGCGTCATATCCGGCCCGTAGAACGCCCAATTGTCCTTCAAGTCCGGGCGTGAGGGGGAGAGGTGATCCATGATGATGGCCTCCAGCGCCGGATCGTACCGAAGGGTCATGCTCAGGTTAACGGCATAGCCATAGACTTTGCGCATCGCCTTCAACTTGCCTTTACCGAAGAGCGGTGCGCCAAAGCGAGGTTTATCGCCCTTGAAGGTGAGGATCTCGATCACCTTGCGCGTCTCGGCTTTGCTATAGCCCTTCCAACCGAGCAGGGTATAAACGGTGCGCCCGCCCTTCTTCATGGGGATCACCTCGTAGTAGAGCGCTCCGTACCAGCGGTCGGGGCCGAGTTCGGGAACTTCCGGCGAAGGGATCTTGATGGTCTGGTCGCGCAGTTCGTAGAGCGACTGCCCCTTCGCTGTTCGCACAAGTAGGAACCCCTCGAAGTCATGATTTCCATCGTTGCGCGGCAGGTTCCAGGTGAAGAAGCGGAAGGCTCCGTCCGGCGCATCCACGCGGGTCATCTGTAGGTCGTCGAAGGTGGCCGTGAGGGCATCTTCCTTGTCAAGCAATGAACGCAGGTCGGTCTTCACAGCCACGTTGATGCTGTCCTGCAGCAGGTCGCTCGCCTTCGGCAGGCGCTTCAGGTTTGCACTGATGCGCGCCTTTACGGCATGTTCCGTTGCATCGGGAACGGCCTGTGCGGCGAGTTTCCCACAAGTCAGGAGCGCGAACGAAAGGACAATAGACCTTGGGAAGCGCATTTGGTTCACGAACGATCGGAGATCCCCCGGAAGTACACCAAGGCCGTGCCGGAAGGCTCGTTACAGGTGCATGAATTCCTTCTTCGCCATCAATTGTTCCTTGGTCTCGCGGAAATCGGGGTCGTCCACGCAGCAATCCACAGGGCAAACGGCGGCGCATTGGGGTTCATCGTGGAAGCCGGTGCATTCGGTGCACTTGTCGGTAACGATGTAGTAAACGTCCATCGTTTTGGGTGTATTCGCCGCCTCGGCTTCGTAGGTGTTGCCGTTCGGCGTGGTCTGTGCGCCTTTCAGCGAGGTACCATCAGCCAGCCGCCACTCGGCCCCACCTTCATAGATGGCGTTATTGGGGCATTCGGGTTCGCATGCACCACAGTTGATGCATTCGTCGGTGATCATGATCGCCATGGCGGTACGGTCTACTTTTGGGCTCGCGTGGAAGAAGAAGCTTCCCCGCCAGCGGCCTCAAAGATAGCAGGCACCCGAACTACCGATGATCAAGACCGGACAAGAGACGATGCTGGAGCAACGGATAGCCGCTCTGGCCCAGTTGGGGCAGGTGATGCGCTTGATCGGCGAAGGAACCCCTTGGCCCGGGCATTCCTCCGGTCTCCATGAAGAGGAGTTCAACCAATTGGATGGGACGGTCCGTCGAGCGCATGTCACCAACGGTTGGTTCACCGAGGACAACGTGCGGCATGCGTTCGCTTCCTGGGCTTTGGCGCTGGACCGGACTTCCATTGAAAGTTGGCTGGCGGCTTATCCTGAATTTGGGTCTTCGAGGGCCGTGGAACGCACGGTCGGCCTCATCCTTGCGGGGAATATTCCGCTGGTGGGCCTGCACGATGTGTTGTGCGTGTGGTTGAGCGGCCATCGGGCCAGCGTGAAATGTTCTTCGCAGGACCCGGCGCTCGTTCCGGCATTGTTCAATGTGCTGGAGCGCTTTCTTCCGGGAACTGCTGAGCGTATCGTATTCCTGAGCGAGAAATTGGGCCAGGTGGATGCGGTGATCGCCACCGGCAGCAACAACACAGCGCGCTACTTCGAGCATTACTTCGGCCACCTGCCACGGATCGTGCGCAAAAGTCGGGTCAGCGTTGCGGTGCTGGACGGAACGGAAACGCAGGAGGAACTCGCCGCGTTAGGGGAGGACATCTTCCGCTATTTCGGCCTGGGTTGCCGCAACGTGGCCAAGCTCTACGTGCCCGAGGGTTTCGTGCTGGACCGTTACTTCGAGGCCATCTACCCGTGGAACGCGATCGTGAACCACAACAAGTACGGCAACAACTACGACTATACCCGCGCGCTCTGGCTCCTGGATGGCGTGAAGTTCCTGGAGAACGGGTTCACGCTGCTGAAGGAGGACACCGCGCTCGCCAGCCCCGTTTCAGCGGTCCATTACGAGCGGTACACGAACATCAGGGCAGTGGAGCAAGCGCTGGAAGAAGCGAAGGACGGTATCCAGTGCGTGGTAGGTCACCGGAACGTTCCTTTCGGTGAGGCCCAGCAGCCGGGATTGTCCGACTATGCCGATGGTGAGGATACCCTGCGTTTCTTGCTCCGCCTGGCCTAGGGTACCCACTGGTAGCAACCCAGGTCGAAGCCTCCGTTATCGCCACGGGGTATGCCATCCAGATCGAACGGCGAACCCAGAAGTTCGGTCGCAGGGTCAGCTCTACCGACGGCGTAGGAATTCTGCCTGATGTGGAAGTCCCGCACCGAGGCGTCGACGAAGGCCGGGTTCTGGTTGCGGTAGGTGGTGGCCGCATCGAAGTAGGGCGAACCGCTGGTGGACTGCGTGGTGCGCAGCATGGTATTGCTGAAGAGCAATCCGGTGGGCGGCTGAAGGTCGCTTAGCTCGAACTGGAACTCACTCTCATTGGCACCATGTACAAGACCGTTGCGGAACCTACTGTTGCCGATGTCCCGCACCTGCAGCACGTTGTTGATGTCGCGGTAGACGTTGTTGATGTAAAAAGCAGGCGTTTGCCTGATGTCGTAATCCCAGTAGTTCGCGATGGTGAAATGCTCGAAGAGGTATTCGCCCCCCCCGGTAAGAGCCACCCCGTATTGGCCGCAATCCCCAACGAGCAGGTTGGTGGCCTCTATGCTGTAATTCCTGCTCAGGATGCCCGCTGCACTGCAGTTGCGGATCTTCACGCTGTTCAGCTTCAGTTTCGCAGCGCTGGTGGGTTCTTCAGGGCGCCAGGGTACGTTCTCGCACTGGATCCCCACCAAGGCGTTCTTGATCACCACGTTCTCCAGTTCGTTGCTATTCTCCGCTGGCCCTTCATTCAACCAGATGCGATCCCATTGCCCAGGTACCTCGTCGTAGAAGGCCTCAAGACGATCGCCCTGAAAAACGATCTCTTGTCCTGGTGAGCCGATGGCTTTTAGCTGCCCGTAACGATAGACCCACAATCCCGCGCCACCGTGCATGTACACCTGCACGCCGGATTCGATGATCAGTGTGCAGCATGAATCCACTACGCCGTATCCATAGATCACGTAGGGAAGGTCGTTCGGCCAGGTCACCGTCTCGCAGATCTGGACCCCGTTCTCATCATATCCACCGGCGATGTAGCTGAAGGGAGGAAGCCCTTCGATGGCGAGATCGGGGCTGGGCTTGATGAAATGCGCATTCTGTCCCCAAGCCTCCAGCAAAACGCTCTGGTCGGTCCCGTTCGTGTTGAATAGGATATGGTCCTGGAGGATGAAGGGGTTACTGGTGTTGCTCTGGTCCAGTGTGACCTCTACGAAGATGAAAATGCTGTCTCCCCCCAGGATCTCCACGTCATCGAAGGTGATCCCAGTGGCACCGTCCACATTCAGGCGGTAAGGGGAGGGGCTGCCGCCTTCCAGGGTCACATCCACGCGCACGGCGTTGTCGCTCGGGTTGCGGGCCACGAATCGTTTGGTCACCGACCCCACTCCGGTGAAAAGCGTGTCGAACAGGACCGTATCCCGGCTGAAATCCAGGGAGATACCTCCTTCGTCCGTGAACTTCACATCCTTTCGGCAGCCCGTGAGCACGCCAACGGCAAGGAGCAAGATGAATAGAGGTAAGGTGGTTCTCAAGGCTCGCAAAGATGACCGTTCGCGCTTAGTTACGGCTTCTTCAACGCGATCATTGCCCGGATCGAACACGATGTTGTCGGAACCTCGTTCCGGAATGGTTGGATTTTCGGTGAAGTTGCATACTTTTGCCGCCCCCAACGGAAGAAACGTCATGAAGCCCGAGATCCATCCCTCCAACTATCGCCTGGTGATCTTCAAGGATATGTCCAATGAGTACATGTTCATGGGGAAGAGCTGCGCCAATACCAAGGACACCGTGAAGTGGGAGGACGGTAACGAGTATCCGCTGGTGAAGCTGGATATCAGCCACACCTCGCATCCGTTCTACACGGGTAAGATGATGTTGGTGGATACCGCCGGTCGCGTGGACAAGTTCAACAAGCGATTCGCCAAGCACGCGGCAACGAAAACGACCGAGGCGAAATAAGCCCGGTTCATCCTAACCTTTCAAAAGCCCTCGGCACTCGCCGAGGGCTTTTCTTTTGACACCCTATTGCTGACCTAACTGTTCGTCAGGATTCCGTCTGATGAGCGAAGGGACCCAAACTGTACGTATAGTCGACTTCGATCAGGCCTTGTGAAGGTATTGAAAGTCAATATGGTATAAATCAGAATGGCGGCCACCGGCCGCCATTCTGATTTATATCAACTCGCTCCTCAAACGCGGTGTTTATCCTCTTTACCAACACCTTCGCGGATCATCTCCAAAGCCTGCGCTATGCGACGCTTACGGGTCTCATCCTTCTTGGCATCATCGATCCATTCCACGTATTCCTTCTTGTGGGAGTAGTTGAAGTTCTCCCAATGCTCCCAGGCTTCTTCGTCCTTCTTCAGGCAATTCTCCAATTCCGGGGGGACCACCAACGCCTTCCGGGCTGGTTTGGCATCGCCGAGCTTCGTCCCTGTGTCGTTCAGCTTAACCGCCTGTTTCACCAGTTCACTGAACGCCTTCTCGTTGATCGTCTCTCCTTCGTTCACCTTGTATTTGCGCATGCCCCGCTCCTCATCCTTCTCGGAGAGCTTGAACAGGCCATTCGGGTCTTTCAGCAAGGCGCCTTTGTGGAACCAAACACTGACGCATGTCTTGAAGCCGTGTAAACTGATCATTATGCCACCGTGATCGAAGCCAGGAGAGTTCCAACGCCATGTCTCTTCCACATCGGGGTCGGTGGCGTGGATCAGCTGGCGGAGGCGCACTAGCAAACGGCGCTGCCATTCAGGCTGCTCGGCGATGTAACTATTGATCTGTTCCTGCGGGTGCATGGGGAGCTGCTTTTCTGGGACCAAACTAATGGTGTTCAAGGTCCGTTCGACCGGCGCTTGAACCTCAGCTACTTAGCCTTTCGTGTTGGGAGAATACCGTTGTAGTCTTCGCAGTAACTTGGAGAGAAAGCCTACATGAGCAGCAGGACGCGCGTGGTAGGGTAACAGCGCCGGTACATGCTCCAAGACAAGGGCGAAATAATCCGGTCGATCCGTCCAAATACAATGGCGCTGGTAGTGCTGAACGACCAGTTCTGCGTCCGAGGCGGTTTCCGACAGATGCTTCAGATGGAGTGGAAGGTCCACCACTTGCAAGACTTCCGGGGTCGTTTTTCGAAGCCATTCCAAATAGAAGGGGTCCGGAGAATGGATCAGTACGCGCCCCTTCGGCGCCAGAGTCGCGCGTATCTGACCGAACAACGCGGCATGGTGCTCGTACGGTATGTGTTCAAGGATGTCGGGAAGAACGATCATGTCGAACGGTCCCGGGAGTGGGTCGGAGACGACATCGGCAACCCTGAACTCAAGGTTGTGCTGTGCACCGAAGGTGCTTCGAGCTTGGCCTATGCTTACGGGACTCAAGTCCACTGCCAGCAGTTTTCCGTTCGGGATATCTTGCACGAGAAGGCTGGTAAGGGTGCCTATCCCACAGCCCATTTCCAGCACGTTCATGCCGTCCACCAGCCCATGTTCAAGGGCCAGTGATCTGATCAGCCGATGCCGTTCGTTCACACCCGCCCGTGTCTGCCGTTCGGCATATCGGTCGTAGAATTCCCTCACATGATCCGCGTTGCCCATGGCTAAAGGATCAACAGGCTTCGATCACTACAGCGTATCCTTGACCTACGCCGATGCACATGGTACACAAAGCGTAGCGCTTTTTGCGGGCCTGCAATTCCAAGGCGGCGGTTTGTAAAAGGCGGGCACCGCTCATGCCCAACGGATGCCCTAAGGCGATGGCCCCTCCGTTCGGGTTGATACGCGGATCGTTGTCTGCGATCCCAAGGCTACGGGTACAGCTGAGCACCTGTGCGGCGAAAGCCTCGTTCAGCTCCAGGATGTCGATCTGGTCCAAGGTTAGTCCGGCACGCTTCAAGGCGAGTTTGCTGGCGTTCACCGGACCGATGCCCATGATGCGCGGTTCGACACCCACCACACCGCTGCTCACAATGCGGGCGAGGGGTTTCAGGCCATGACGCTTCGCACCTTCTTCGCTAGCCACGAGGACAGCGGCAGCACCATCGTTAAGGCCGCTGGCATTACCCGCGGTCACCGTTCCATTCTTGCGGAAGGCGGGTTTCAATCCGGCCAGTGCTTCGAGGGTCGACTTCGGCTTGGTGAACTCATCCGTTGAGAACAATACCGGATCGCCCTTGCGCTGGGGAATGGACACCGGGGCGATCTCCTGTGCAAGACGTTCGTTCGCTTGGGCCACCGCCGCTTTCTGCTGGCTCCACAAGGCGAACTTGTCTTGGTCTTCCCGGCTGACCGGGTTCGCATCGAGCAGGTTCTCGGCCGTTTCGCCCATGGCATCCACGCCATATTTCTCCTTCATCAACGGGTTCACGAAACGCCAGCCGAAACTGCTGTCGAACATCTGGGCATCGCGGCCATACGGCGTGCTGGTCTTGCTGATCACCCAGGGGCCGCGCGTCATGTGCTCCACGCCACCGGCGATGAAGAGATCACCGCTCTCGGCAGCGATCGCGCGACCGGCCTGCACCACCGCGCTCATGCCCGAAGCGCAGAGGCGGTTCACGGTCTCACCCGGCACCGTTACGGGCAATCCGGCCAGCAGACCGGCCATGCGGGCCACATTGCGGTTGTCTTCACCGGCCTGGTTGGCGCAACCGAGGATCACATCCTCCACGGTCGCCGGATCCAACGAAGCATTGCGCTTCATCAATGCCTTGATGACATGGGCCGCCAGATCATCGGCACGGACAGGGGAGAGGCTTCCGGTGAAACTGCCGATGGGCGTGCGGATGGCATCGATGATGTAAGCTGCTTTCATGCGTTCGGTTGTTCATCGGGGAACCACGACTTGCCGGTGCGGTAAACGGTCCCCTTGAAGAGCGCAACGACCTCGCCGCGCTGATTGGTCACAGTGATGTGGTAGATACCGATTCGATTGGTCAGGCTCATCTCCTCCGAAGTAGCGGTGAGCACATCGCCTTCCTTCACCGGTTTGGTGTGGCTGATGGAGGTTTCCACGGACACGGCCTGGATGCCGTACGAATTAGAGGCGAAGGCCAGGCAGCTATCGGCCAGCGAATAGGTGATGCCGCCGTGCGCGATCGCGAAGCCATTGAGCATCTCTTGCCTCAACGTGAGCCGAAGCACGCAGGCGCCCGGAGCCACCTTCACCCGCTCGATCCCCAGCCAGATGCTGAAGGGGTCGTTGTCGTACATGCGGGCGACCACACGTTCAGCAAGGCCTTGTGCATCCATGGTCTGCAAAGGTACCGTTCACGCTTCGTCGAACAGTTCCTTGGCCAGCACGCCCTCGTGCTCCAGCAGCCACTTCTTCCGCCAGATGCCGCCCACATAGCCGGTGAGTAGCCCATCGGTGGAGATCACCCGATGGCAGGGCACGATAATGGGGATGGGATTCCTGCCGCACGCATTGCCCACCGTGCGGGCGATGGCCTTCCCGCCGATGCGATCCGCGAGCGCCTGGTAGCTGGTGGCGGTTCCGTAGGGTATGCCATCAAGCATCTCCAGCACCATCTTCTGGAAGCGCGTACCTAGGCGCTGCACCGGTAGCTCGAACGTGCGACGGCGGCGCTCGAAGTAGGCATCCAACTGCTTCTGCGCATCCTCGAGCATCGCGGGGAGTTTGGCTTGGCGCACATGCAGCGCATCGAACGAAAGGCGGGTGATCAGCGCACCATCGCTCTCCACCCAGAGCTTGCCGATGGGACTGTCCACCACCGCCACATGCAAGGGGGCGAATAGTTCGGGCTCAAGGGTCTTCGGGCGGCTGGGCATGGGATGGGCCGGATATCTTCGGGCAAATTACCTCCGATGGCCTGGTTCACCAACGACTTCAATGCCTTCTTCAAGGATCTGGCGAAGAACAACAACAAGGAGTGGTTCGATGCGAACCGCAAGCGTTACGAGGCCAGCGTGAAGAAGCCGTTCGAAGCCTTCGTGGCCGAGGTGATCAAGCAGGTAGCGAAGCACGACAGGAACGTGCGCATCGAGCCGAAAGAGGCCATCTTCCGCATCAACCGCGACATCCGCTTCAGCAAGGACAAGACACCGTACAAGCTGAACAAGTCGGCCATCGTATCAGCCGCAGGCCGGAAGGACCATTCGACACCGGGCATCTATTTCGAGTTGGGTCCCGAAAGCGTGAAGTTCTACGGAGGCGCCTACGAACCAGAGAAGGAGCAACTGGAAAAGATCCGCATAGCGATCATGCGCGACCCGAAAGGCTTCCGCAAGACGATAGAGAACAAGGCCTTTGTAGCTATGTTCAAAGCTGTGCAAGGCGAAGCCAACAAGGTTCTTCCTGCCGAGTTCAAGGATGCGGCGAAGAAGGAACCATTGATCGCCAACAAGCAGTTCTACGTGGGTGCAGAACGTCCGGCCAAACTCGTGTCCGATCCCAAGTTGATGGACCACCTGATGGACCACTACCTGGCGATGTGTCCCTTCAACGCGTGGCTCGCTTCGGCGATGAAGTAGCCACTAACGAAAGAGCGCCCGCCTTTCGGCGAGCGCTCCTCGACTTTCACCGAAGGGGACCTTACTGGGCGTTGCCGGTAAGTTCCACGGTCAGCTCGATCGCATCGTTCAGCACCACGTCCTTCATCGGGGCTGCCCACTTCACACCGTACTTCTGGCGGTCGAAGGAGAGTTTACCGGTGGCTTTAGCCACACCGTTCTCTTCGGTCACCACGATGTCGGTCACTTTCTCTTCGTTCGTTTTACCGCGAACAGTAAGCTTACCGGTGGCGGTGTTACCCTCCACGCTGGTGATCTCGAAGCTGGCGGTGGGGAAGCTGTCCACAGCGAAGAAATCCGCGCTGCTCAAGTGGCCCACGAGCATGCTCTTGGTACCCTGCTTCTCGCCGTCTTTCGCGTAGTTGGTGTCCAGAGGAGCGATGCTCTTCATGTCCACAGTGAAGGAACCGCTGGTCACCTGACCACCCTTCACGCTGAATTTGCCTTCGGTCATGTTGATGGTGCCGTTATGGCTCTTCACGCCGAGCATGGTGCCGGTCCAGCCGAGCTTACTCGTGGTGGCATCAACAGTGTAGGCTTTCTCCATCGCAGCAACAGCAGCGAGGCTATCGGCCGTCGCTTTTTCCTTCTGGGCTTTGATCTCGGCTTCGCTTGGACCGCAAGCAACGAGGGCCACAGCAGCCAGGGCGACAACGGACAGAACGGGGGATTTCATTTTGGGTTGAATGGTTGTTTGGGGCCGCAAAGGAACGGAGATCTTCCATTCCATGGAAAACAAATCAGGAATTTCGACGAAGGGTGCGGTTAGCGCAACGAACGTTTCACGGCGGCAGCCTCCCGAAGCAGCGCCGAGGGGCGGTATCGATCCTCCCCGTACCGTGCCTGTAGACCTTCCAGCACCCCGAGCCAATGCGCGGAACCCTTCTCATCGGCCCACGCCAGCAGGCCTTTCGGGTAATTCACGCCCTTGGTCATGGCCAGGTCGATGTCCGCTGCTGAAGCCACTTGCCAGAAGAGCGCATCGGCCGCTTCGTTGATCAGCATGGCGAGGATGCGTTCCGCGATCGGATCGGCGACCGTGGCGTCCACAGCAGGGAATTCGAGCGTTCCTCCTTCAGGGTAACTGTAGTAACCACGTCCCGTCTTCCGTCCGAAACGCCCGCTCTCCACCTGCCTTTGCTGGGTAAAGCTCGGCTTGTACCGCGGATCGAAGAAGAAGGCCTCCCACACGGTCTTCGTCACTGTGAAGTTGATGTCGTTGCCGATCAGGTCCATCAATTCGAACGGGCCCATCTTGAAACCAACGGACTTCATGGCCGCATCGATCGTGGGCATGTCGGCGATGCCTTCCTCGTAGATGCGGATGGCCTCGCCGTAGAACGGACGCGCCACGCGGTTAACGATGAAGCCCGGCGTGTCTTTGCAGATCACGGGTGTCTTGCCCCAAGCTTGCATCAAGGTGTACATGCGCGGTGCCAAGCCGTGATCGGTCGCCAGCCCGGGCACCACTTCAACGAAGGGGAGCAGGGGAGCGGGGTTGAAGAAGTGCAGGCCGATCACACGTTCGGGTTTCGCGCAAGCCGCAGCGATGGCAGTGACGGATAGGCTCGAAGTGTTCGTGGCCAGCACGGCATCCCCACCAAGCACGGCCTCCAGCTCCGCGAAGAGTTTCTTCTTGATACCGAGGTCCTCGATAATCGCTTCGATCACCAGTCCACAACCCGCGAGTTCCTTCAACTCGGTGGCGGGTTTGATGCGCGCCCTAACCTCCGTGGCCTTTTCCACAGTGAGCTTTCCCTTCTCCACCAACTTGTCAAAAGTCTTGCCCAGCGCGGCGATGGCTTTGTCCACGGCTTCCTTGCGCGTGTCGTACAGGTAGGTGGTGTGCCCGGCTTGTGCGGCTACCTGCGCAATGCCGCTGCCCATGGTGCCAGCGCCGATCACGGCGACGTTCATCGAACTATCCATGCGGCGAAGATCGGTCGCATGACATCACATTGCACGCGGTCGACCCAATGGGTCGACGCTACTGCTACGATCGATCAGCCTATTCGCCGCGATAGACGGGCTTCCGCTTCTCCAGGAAGGCCTTCACGCCCTCGTTGTAGTCGTAGCTGCGACCGGCCTGACTTTGCAGCTCGTTCTCCACATCCAATTGGCCGTCGAGGTCGTTGCTCTCGCTGCGGTTGAGGGCTTCCTTGGTGAGGGCGATGGCTTTTGTGGGCATCTGGGCCAGCTTAGCGGCGAGATTCTGGACCTCGTTCATCAGTTCGCTGTCCGGCACGCAGCGCCAGATCATGCCTTTCGCTTCGGCCTCTTTTGCGGTCACTTTGGGTGCGAGGATCATCTGCCCGAATGCGTGCTGCATACCTACTAGCCGAGGTAACGTGAACGTGCCGCCACTATCCGGGATCAGCCCGATGTTGATGAAGCTCTGGATGAAGTTGGCGCTCTCGGCGGCCAGCGTCAGGTCGCAGGCGAAGGCGATGTTGGCACCGGCACCGGCGGCCACCCCGTTCACGGCCGCCACCACCGGCTTGGGCAGGTTGCGGATGCGCCGCACGATGGGGTTGTACTGCGTGGTGAGGATCTCTTCGATCTTGGTGCCCGGGGCAATGGCTTCCGCCAGGTCCTGACCCGCACAGAACGCACGGCCCTCGCCGGTGAGCAGCACGGCACGGATGGTCTTGTCCGTGGCGCAGGCATCCAGCGCCTGGATCACCTCCAGCGACATCTCGCGGTCAAAGCTGTTGAGCTTGTCCGGACGGTTGAGGGCAATGGTGGCGACACCGTCGGTGACCGAAAAGAGGATCTTGTGGGGCATGGGACGAAGGTCACGTATTTGTGGGCTGAACAGAACGGATCATTCCGATTGAACCATTCGGATCGTATCCAAGGAGCAACAACGAACAGCCGTCAGATGTTGAGTGACATAACCGTTGGCCATGATCGCCAAATGCAGATCAGGGCAGCTCGGCCCGCCGGAGATGTCCGAATATTCGAACGTACCGGTCGTGTCTGAATGCCTGATGGATGCTGGCCTGTAGTCCTGGGAGTTCTTGATCATCGCGCCGACTATTGGTAGCCCGGTACGAGCATCAATGACAACTCCGCTCGTGCGACGCACACAATCACAGCCAAGAAACATCAACATCGCCCCGACAAGCCAAATCGTCTTGGAACTCAGCATCACAAACACTTGAACTGATCGAACGGCTCCAGGCAATCGTTGCACTTCCACAGCGCCTTGCATGCTGTGCTGCCGAAGACCGAGAGCATCACCGTGTTCGTAGAACCGCATTGCGGGCAGGGCACCACGGGCAGTTCGCCTTTCAGCGCGCGGATGTCACCGGTCTTTTCCGGCGGTGCGATGCCGTAGGCTCTCAGTTTGGCCTTGCCGGGTTCGGTGATCCAGTCGGTGGTCCAGGCAGGGGCGAGGCTCTGTTTTACCTCAACGGCGGGTACGCCATGGTCCAACAATTCTTTCTTGATGTCGGCGGCCATCACATCCATCGCTGGGCAGCCCGTGTATGTAGGAGTGATAGTAACCACGGCCTTGCCATCGGGCTCCACATACACGTGCCGCACCACACCAAGTTCCAGTACGCTGATCACCGGAACTTCCGGGTCTTTCACGTTCTGGAGGAGGGCGAGGATATGGTCTTGGGTGAGCATGGCGCGTAGTACATCCACCGCAACGACGCTACGAACGCAACGCTATCGCAACGCTAAAATACACGTGGCGTGACCTTGGCATTCGTCGCGTCTTGGCGGTGATGGTACTCACCACTGCGCCCCCGGATACGCCCGCTGCAGATACTGCATCTCCGCCAGCAGGAAACCGAGGTGTTCGCTGTGTTTGCCCTGGCGGCCACCGCTCATCATGTAGCCATCCGCCGGCCGCTTCAGCGTGGCTTCTGCCATCACACGGTCAACGGTGGCGTCGAAGCTTGCTTTGATCGTGTTCAGGTCCGGTGCGATGCTCGCCTTCACCATCGCTTGGTGTACCTCATCCTGTACAAAGAGGTCGCCGGTGTAGGTCCAGTGTTCGTCGAGTGCCTGTTGCGCGCGGCGGTGGCTTTCTTCCGTGCCATCACCGAAACGGATCAGCCAATCACTGCTGTGCTTCAGGTGGTATTGCGCCTCTTTAACGGCTTTTGCTGCGATGGCGGCGATCTGTTCATCGCTGCTTTTGGTCAGTGCTTCGGCCAGCGGAAGGTGGTAGGCATCGAAGAGGAAACTGCGCACGATGGTATGCGCGTAGTCGCCATTCGGTCGTTCCGCGAGCAAGGTGTTCACGAACTGGCGTTCGTTGCGCAGGTAGGCGAGGTCATCTTCCGTGCGGCCTTTGCCTTCCACCTTAACGGCGTGATCGTAGATGTTGCGTGCTTCGCCGATGTGGTCCAGCGCGCGGTTGGCCAGTGCGATATCCTCTTCCAGCACGGGGCCATGTCCGCACCATTCGCCGAGGCGGTGGCTCAGGATCAGCAGGTCGTCGCCGAGGCGGAGGAGGTAGGTGAAGAGGGCTTCTTGCTCTGTCATGCTGTTGGGGTGGGAAATTTCCCGCCCATACTGGATCCGTTCCTAGATGTATTTCGCGCCTTCAGGCATCTGGTAGAACGTGGGGTGCCGGTAGGTCTTGTCATCAGCCGGGTCAAAGAGCATGGCGGAATCATCGGGCTGGCTGCTGCTGATGGCGCCTGCTGGTACCACCCAGATGCTGTTGCCTTCCTGCCTCCGCGTGTACACATCGCGGGCGTTCTCGATCGCCATCTGTGCGTCAGCAGCGTGCAAGCTGCCCACATGCTTGTGCTCGAGGCCACGTTTGCTCTGGATGAAGATCTCCCAGAGGGGCCAGTTGTTCTTGTTGTCGTCGCTCATTGGTGATCAGTAGGTCGACCCGGTGGGTCGACGGTACAGGTGCTTCGTTAGGAGGTCTTACGAATGGATGAAGGTCAAGCCGCTTTGCGTTTCGCCTTCTTCGCCGCGTGCGCCAGTGCCGCCTCGCGCACCCAGGCTCCATCATCGTGAGCCTTGTTGCGGGCGGCCAATCGCTCCTTGTTGCACGGTCCGTTACCGGCCACCACGTTGTTGAACTCCGTCCAATCGATGGTTCCCCAGTCGTAGTGCTTGGTGGCTTCGTTCCACTTCAGATCGGGATCGGGGATCGTCAGGCCGATGATCTCCGCCTGCTGTACAGTCCGGTCGATGAAGATCTGGCGCAGTTCATCGTTGCTCTGCCGCTTGATCTTCCACTTCATACTGTCGGCGCTGTTGGGGCTGTTCGCATCGCTGGGGCCGAACATCATCAGGCTGGGCCACCACCACCGGTTGAGGGCGTCCTGTGCCATCTCCTTCTGTTCGGGTGTGCCCTTGGCGAGTACGCTCATCACCTCGTAGCCCTGTCGCTGGTGGAAGCTCTCTTCTTTGCAGATGCGCACCATGGCGCGGGCGTAAGGGCCGTAGCTGGTGCGGCAAAGCATCACCTGGTTCATGATGGCGGCACCATCCACCAGCCAACCCACGGCACCGATGTCGGCCCAGGTCAGGGTGGGGTAGTTGAAGATGCTGCTGTACTTCGCTTTGCCACTGTTCAGATCGGCGATGGTCTGCTCCCGGGTGGTGCCGAGCGTTTCGCAGGCGCTGTAGAGGTACAGGCCATGTCCGGCTTCATCCTGCACCTTGGCGAGGAGGATGGCTTTGCGGCGCAAGCTCGGCGCCCGGGTGATCCAGTTGCCTTCGGGAAGCATGCCCACGATCTCGCTGTGCGCGTGCTGGCTGATCTGGCGGATCAGTGTCTTGCGGTACTTCTCCGGCATCCAATCCTTCGGCTCGATCTTCTGTTCGGCGTCGATCTTGGCTTGGAAGCGCTCTTCGAGGTTGGTCACGTCCGTCATCGGCGATGCTTTGTGCGGTGGCTAAGATAGGGCTGGGGCGTGCTCCGGGGCTGATGGTGGTCATGCGGCGAACAACGTTACCCACCGTTCTGTTCTTGCCGGGATAGGAGGCCGAAGCCCAACTGCTACTTTAGCGCCCCTTGAACATGACCACCCGCATGGCCCGGTTCCATTCCCTCGAAGTATCCAGCGTACAACAGGAAACGCCAGACTGCATCGTAGTCGGTTTCAGCATACCGCCCCAGGAACAGGCGGATTTCGCCTTTGTCCATGGGCAATATCTCACCCTGAAACTCACGGTGAACGGCGAGGAACTGCGCCGCAGCTACAGCATTTGCAGCAGCCCGTTGGATAAAGAGGAGGTGCGTATCGCTGTGAAGAAGGTGACCGGTGGTCGCGCCAGCACCCAATTGGTAGACAAGTTGAAGCCCGGTATGCGCATCGAGGTGATGACGCCCATGGGCAGCTTCACCACGGCATTGGATGCCTCCAAGGAGCGCCATTTCGTGGCCTTCGCAGCAGGCAGTGGCATCACGCCGATCCTGAGCATCCTAAAGACCGTTCTCCGCACCGAGCCCAAGAGCCGCTTCACGCTGTTCTATGGCAACTCGGAACAGGACCGCATCATCTTCCGCCAACGGCTGGAGGAATTGAAGGCACAGCATGGCGACCGGTTCTCGGTGCACCACATTCTTTCCAAAGGGGTGGATGAGGACATGCTCTTCAACGGACGCATCACCAAGGAGAAGGCCGTGCAACTGCTTCAGCGCTTCGTGAACGATCCGTTGGACAAGGAGTTCTTCATCTGCGGGCCGGAGCAGATGATGGTGAACGTGAGCGAGGCCTTGGAGAAGCAGGGGGTCGATAAGAAGCGCATCCATATCGAGCTCTTCAATACGCCGGTGGCAAGTGACGCGAAGAAGGCAACGGATCACACGCACACCGCCGATGCGGGAGCGTTCAGTGGCATGGCCGAAGTGACCGTGATCATGGACGGTCGGGAGCATGTGCTGAAGATCGCAACGAACGGTGATCCGGTGCTGGATGCCGCGCTGGACGGTGGACTCGATGTTCCTTACGCCTGCAAGGGAGCCGTTTGCTGCACCTGCAAAGCCCGGGTAGTGGAAGGGAAAGTGGAGATGGACATGAACTATGCCCTAACGGATGAAGAAGTGGCTGATGGCTACGTGCTCACCTGTCAGACGCATCCGCGCAGCGCAAAGGTGACGATCGACTACGACCAGCACTAGGCTTACTCTACGCTGGCCTGTGTAGCCAGTAGCGCGATCTTCAGTTGGATATCTGCCAGGTATGGCTCGCTGTGATCGAAGCGTGCTGTTTCGTGATCCCATTGGATAAGCCCGCAAGGGAAGTCCAGGTAGAACGGGTCTGCATGTACGAACCGGTCCAGTGGTTCCAGATCCAAGGTATAGGCAATGGGCTCATCGGTGAAAGCCCCTTCTGGGACATGGGTGTCGATCGAAATGGTCTTGTCGCGATAGCCCTGCTTCTCCACACGCACGCTGAAGTGCTCGTTCAAGTCGAGATCCAGTTGGAATGCGCTATGCTTGGTGGGGGGTAGTTCGGCCACACGCTGATTGCCCTTGAAGAGCACCACGTTGAATTGCCCGCAATCCGATCCGTTGGCGGTCACACTGACCAATAAGGGCATCTGGGTAGCCGGTTCCTGTGCTGCACAATGCAAAGTGGTGAGGCAGGGGAGAGCGAGGAAGAAGGTCCGCATGGTGGTTCGATGTAGCGTTTGATACGGTCGAATGCTGGCCGTGTTGCAAGAAAGATCGAGGCGGGCTTACGGGCCCGCCTCGCTGTTCTACCCGCCTTGGTTATATGATTTGTAAGGCAGGGGAGAAGAAGGTATCACATCAGAAGCTCGCCTGGGCGAAACCGGCCAGTTTGGTCTGGATGTGCGTGAGGTAATGTTCACTGTGGTAGAAGCCGCCGAGTTCTTCGTTGTAACGCACGATGGCGGATGGGAAATCCGTGTAGAACGGATCGATGTTCTGTGAGGCTGTTCGCTGCAGGCTCACGGTGCACTCGTAGTCCGGATACTTCACGAGGCCTTCGGGAAGTTTGGTCTCGATGGCTACGATCTTTTCCTGATAGCCGTCCTTCACGATGCGAACGATGTAGGAGGCGTCGATATCCAACTCCAGTTCGAAGCGACCGCGTTTATCCGACTCGAGCTTACCGAGTTCCGTATTGTCCTTGTAGAGGATCAGTTGATAGCCATCGGCTCGCTGCTCGTCGATCAGCACTTGTCCGTGCACTGGAAGGTACCAGCCTTCGGCCTGATCACGGCGATCAACGAGTTTGCCTTGTGCCATGATCTGCAAGGGCAGTATGCCAAGTGTAAGGAGAGCTGCGGATAGGACGGCTTTCATCCGTGTGCGATTGAATTGAACTGGTGTTCTTACGGCAGTGGCCGCAAGGAGGTTTCACTAAGCCACCTTATAGAAGGGTACCTCCTGCGCGGCGGTGTCGGCGATGGGTATGGCCACGTGGATGGAAGTGCCCTGATCGATAGCGCTTTCCGCCCAAACCTCACCGCCATGTTTGGATACGATGCGCTGTACGATGGCCAGGCCTACGCCGGACCCCTCGAATTGCTCGGCCTTATGCAACCGTTTGAAGATGCCGAACGCTTGTTCCTTATGCTGCGGGTCGAACCCGACGCCATTGTCCTTTACGGTGATGATGTCGCGACCATCGCTCCGAACGTGGGTGATGGTGATCTCGGGGTGTTCCCTATCCCGGGTGAATTTGAGCGCGTTGGAGATCAGGTTCTGAAGTACCACCTTCAACATCGGTGGATCCGTTAGAATTGAAGTTCCGTCCGGAACGCTGATCCGTAGTTGATCGCGCCGCGATTCCGCCACTTGTTCTTCGATGCACTGTTCCACCAGTGGTCGCAGGTGCACATCGCGTCGTTCCATCTCGCGTTTGTTCGTTTGCGAGAAGCGCAGAAGGTCGTCCACGAGTTCCAGCATGCGTTTGGCGCCATTGTGTATGCGCTCGGTGAATTCGAGTTGTTCCACCGCATTGCCACTTTCTTGCGCTAGCGAGTGCAAGTGGTCACTGAGTGCGGCGATGTTCTTCAACGGTGATCGCAGATCGTGGGCGACCGTGTAAGAGAATGACCCAAGGTCTTCCAAGGCTTCCAGTAGCTGCCCGGTACGTGCAGCCACACGCCGGTCCAGGTCCGCGTTCAGCTTCTTGATACGGATCTCTTCCTGCTTCCTGTCGCTGATGTCTTTGATCACCGCCTGGAACGCATGTCGGCCATGCACCTCCTTCCCCAGGTAGGTCGCAGTCATCAAGCAATCGATCAAGCTGCCGTTCGGTGTCCGCACGGTGAGGTCCACGTTCACGAACTCATGTCCAGAACGCTTCTCGCGCAGTGAGCGCACCAGGTCCCTGGCGTTCTCCAGATGATCGGTGAAGCGCTTTTTCAACAGGTCTTCCACGGGCAGCCCCATCAGTTTGCCGCAGGCGCCATTGGCTTGCAGTATCTCGCCGTGGTGATCCACTACGACGATGGGGTCGCCGGAGGTGTTGAAGATCTGCGCGTATTGGTGAAGGAGCTTGTCCTTGTCGTCGCGCAAGGTGTGGATCTCGTAGGCCTGCTTGATCTTCAGGGTCAGATCATTGAGGTCCCATGGTTTGGTGCAATAGGCATAGATCCCGCCTTCGTTCACCGCGGCGATCACCGCCTCCAGATCGGAGAAGCCTGTCAGCAACATGCGCATGGGCTTGGGGAAGCGCTGTCGCGCGATGGTCAGGAACTCCGAACCGGTCATGTTCGGCATTCGCTGATCGGAGATGATCACATGGACCTGCTCCGTTTCCAGGACTTTCAAGGCTTCCTCACCGCTGCTGGCGAGCAGAACATCCATTTCCCTACGGAATGTGGAACGGAAGGCTTTCAAATTGTTCTCCTCGTCGTCCACGAAGAGCACGCGGATCATTGGCTCGTTCATGCGCGTTTTTGTTGTGGTAGGTGACGAATGGGCAGGTGAATATGAATGGTCGTCCCTTTATCCGGGGCACTTTCCACGGCGATGTGGCCATAATGATCCTGGATGATGCCATACACGATGGCAAGCCCCAACCCTGTCCCTTCGCCCACGGGCTTTGTGGTGAAGAAAGGGTCGAACATGCGTGCCTTCACCTCTTCGCTCATCCCGATGCCGTTATCCGCTATGCTGATGCAGGCCGTGCCATCCTCCGCACGGGTGGTCACCACCACTTCGGAGACATCGTCCGCGCCGCGTGCCAACGTGGCCTGTATCGCGTTGGTCAGTATGTTCATGAACACCTGATTCACCTTGCCCGGGAAGCACTCTATGGGTGGTAGTTCGCCCAGTTCGAAACGGATGCGCACCTTGTCACGGTATTGCGGTGCGAGCAATGCGAGCGTGTTCTTCAAACCTTCGTGGATGTCGCTATCCTTCAGGTCATCCTCATCCAGGCGTGAGAAGTTGCGCAATCCGCGAACGATCTCCGCCGTGCGCTTGGAGCCCTCCGAGATGCTGCCGATGATGTCATCCAGTTCCTCGATGGAGTCCGATATCCCGAGCTTGCGTTCGCGTTCCTTCAGGAGTTTCAGCTTTTCCATCGCTGTTTCCGGGGTCAATGCGCGATACTCCTGCATGACCTCTACGATCTCGGAAATGTTCCTGCGGAGCGGCTGGATGTTGCTGGTGATGAAGTTGATGGGGTTGTTGATCTCGTGCGCTATGCCGGCCGTCAACTGACCAAGGGATGCCATCTTCTCAGCGTTCACGAGCTGGGTCTGGGTGCGTTTGAGATGTTCGTTCGACTCTTGCAACGCTTGCGTGCGCTCTGTCACCTTCTGTTCCAGTATCACGTTCTGTTCTCTGATGATACGTTGATTCTCGATGGACGCGGCGAGGGCTTCCGCTTGCGAGCGCTCCTTCTCCCTGCGTAGCACATTGATACGGTCTGCGAGACCGAAGGAGAGCAGGATGCCCTCCACCGCAGAGCCGACGGGCATGGCATAGGTCGTCCAGTCGTTGTAGGGAAGCACACCGAGGTCCTTCACTACGAACACCACCACAGCGAGCAGGAACACCGTCCAAGCGACGAGGAAGAAGCCGGCCTGCCTTGAGCCGCGTCGCCACGAGAGCACGCCCACGATGAGTGTGTACAGAGCGGACCAACCGGATAATGCCTGTGCGACTTGATAGGCCACCACGGGCTGTCCCGCCTGCTGCAGACCGATGCAGGCGGCGAAGAGCAGGTAGAAGATCGGGGCTCCCCGATCAAGGCGAGGCACGTACTGCTTGGTGCCGATGAAGTGGCGAGCGAACTGCATGCCCAACGTGGCCGTCAGCAAGGTGAAGATCAAGGTGGAACTGGATGAGAGCCAATTGTTGCCGGCCCAGATGTAGAACGGGCCTATTCCGATGAACGCGAGCTGGGTGAGCGCCACGACCAGCAAGTAGAGCACATAGTAGAGGTAGCTCCGATCACGGATGGATGCGAAAATGAACGTGTTGTAGAGGGCAAGCACCAGCATCACCCCGATGTACACGCCCAGGATCAAGTTGCGTCTGGATCTGTTCGAGGTCAGTTCCTTCGCGGTGCGGAAGACCAGCGGCAATTGGATCTGCTTGTTGCTGCGCACGCGCAAAAGCAGTGTTCCCTGCTCTCCTTTCGGGATAGGTATGTCGAAGGAGAACTCGGTGTCCGTTCCGGTTCGTTCCAAGGGAGCCACGGATTGGCCGGCAAAGCCCCAACGGATCAACTGTTCGTCGCGCAAGAGCCAGAGTTCCAGTTCATCCAATTCCGCATATTCCACACAGAGGAAAAGGTGATCGGAGGAACTCCGGTTCAGGATGGTGGTCGTGAGCCAGAACGTTGAGTTCGTCACCCCTAGGTTGGGCACGTTACGATCCAGTGGGCGAAACCCCGGCGAAATGATCGCCTCTGCCGCCGATAGGATCGAAGCGGAGTCTTCCAGCACTTGGAACCGCGCTCCGCTGTAAGTGTGCCTGGCAGTATCCAGGAATACGTACGGAACGGTGCTATTGCCCAGCGTCAGGCGCACGGCCATGACCAGACAGAGCGAAAGGAGAGCTCTCATCGGGCGCTCCTACGAAGAAGCGCCGAAGTTGGTTGCCGAGGGCCGCTTTCAGGCGGTGTGCCGCAGGCGTTCCTCTGCTATGGAGCGATAAGCCACCAGGTCGATCACGCCCTTTGATATCACCAGGTCGTACTTGACCTCCAGTGGTATGCGGGCCGGGCTTTCCACTCTAGTCTGTTCCGGTCGTAAGCGCAGACTGTAGATGGACCTGCGCTGCGCCATGTTCGCGTGCGGAAGTAATACCGGGTCCGGGTTCACCATGGCGATCGACTTGAACTCCGCAGTGGGGTAGTCGAACGCGCCCTCGTCACCCACTTCCGTCAAAGCGATGAAGCCATTACGCTCCGGATGCCGTTTCGTGTGGTGGCCCACGAAGCACACCATGCTCTTTGCCCCGGCATGGGGTGCTATGGCCGTCACAGCGATGCTCAACAGCACCGTGACACCGCGGTTCGCATACCGGTTGGCGCTCCAAAGACCACAAACCTCTCCATTGCCGATCGCTTTCAAGTCTTCAAGCGCGGAATGGATGCGTGGATCCAGTTTGCTTATGGCCTGCGCCATGGGGAGGCGAGAACCTTCCCCGTGATCCATCTGAAAACGGATGCCTCCCACCATGCCTTCGATGGGGTGCAGCGCGACGATGACGAAGCATTGTGCATCGCGCGTCCATGAATCGTCACCCCTGACAACGAGCGGGATGTTCAATTCGGTGAGGACCAGCTCATGTTCCCGGAGGAACTCTTGGCAGAGGTCCGGCCGATCGGGTGCACTGAAGGCGAGGAGTTGAAGTTGATCCATCAGGAGAGGAGGTTGGATGGTCGTGATGTGAAAAGGATGTCGCTCAACGGCAACCTTAAGCTCCGCTTGGAGGGTGGCAGAGCTCGGAAAAGGCGCAGCAGGAAAAGTGGCCGCTGGTCCAGGATAGGGCGCAACGGAAGAAGCTGCTCAGCGATCTTCGTGATGGCCGAACGTTCGCGTGCCGTGAATACTGGGGAGTCCTTGACCAGATCCATGAGGATGGGCGCCGAAACGGGATGCGCGGACCAACCCAGTTCGGTTGCCTTCAGCCACAACCGCTGCATGGCGCGGCCGCCAGCCAGCAGGTCGCTGGCTGTGTGATCGGGAACGGTGATCATCGCGACCGCTGAAGAAGAACGGATCGCGGGGCCTGACATGTTCTGGAATCCGCCGCCGGCATCCCAACGGTTGAGCAAGGCGATCGCTTCCGGGTCCGAGGCTACCGACATGGCCAATCGCTCGCCTGGCGTTAGTTCGAATGTTCCAAGGTCTAACCCGTCCAGCGTGCGCTTCGCTTCTTCCTCCGTCCAGCGGACCTCTTTGTTGAACAATTCCTCATGGCATACCGGGTTCAAGAAACGAAGCCGCTCCGCCTCACCGACGAGTCTCGCCAACGTTTCCAGCTCTTCCGGTCGGTCCAGCACGTGAACGCCGACACCAGGGATCTTCTCCACGATCGCTCGCTTCAAGGCTGTGGCGTGGTCTGCAGGGAATGCACACCGGTCACCCTTTCGCCGATTGGTGCAACGATCGGCCATCAGCTTCGCCAGAGGATCTCCCTGTTCCGATCGTCCGGCCTTCTGGAAGATCGCCACCAACGGGCGCATTCCCTCCGGAAGGTCCACTGCCAATCCGATTCCGAGCGAGGATGCTCTCAACAGGACATTCTCAACGCAGGCACCCATTGAAATGGTGCCTATCCGCTGCTTCTCATCCGTGCGGCTGTACGACCGAGCTGCATCATGGAACAGGTAGAGGCGTCCATCCTTCGCCAAGAAGCGCCACGGCTGATCATTGCCGCCCGATGGAGCCAGCCGACCGGCCTCGGCCAAAGCCACGCATTCATCCTGGCTCAGAGCTGAAATGGGACTATGGGAACCAGCCGCTCTCATCGCCATCTCAATCATTTCCTCGGACGTGAGGGAAGGGGGAGGCCCATCATCCGTTGAAGGAGTTCTGTCTACACGGTGATCCGGGATCAGACTTTCGATGTCCATGAACCACCGCCCGCTATCGGTGTGTGTCCCCAGGCAGATGCGGCGGATCAGGTCCCCGGTCACTGCGCCACCGAGCACGACTGAACTGGCGAGTTGAGGCCACGTGCTAACGCTCTGCCCGATCTCCAGCATGCTCGCCTTCATGCGTTTGCTCAGCGTCGCCAAACCTGTCATGGGAACAACGAAGGGGAGTTTTTCCTCTTGTGTTCTAGCCTCCATCGCCTTGGACAGGTCCAGGTGGTCGACCGATCCGTGCATGATGGAGCGTTCGGGTTCCAGGTCGAAACGCTCAATGTCCAGCATGCCCCTGTCGCTGGTGTCCATCACCACCGGTATGCGATGGGCGCGTGCGCGCAATCGGGCGAGTATCTTGATACCCACGCTGTCGCATTCGTCCACAAGAACGTCGAGTCGTCCTCCATTCAGCAGAAAGTCGTCCACTTCCTCCTGGGATGTAAGACCGTTGGAGAAAAGCGTCACCTTCAAGAATGGATCGATCTCGGCGATCTCGCGCGCAACATTTATCGTTTTCAAATGCCCCAGCGATGCGGCACCGCTTCGGATGCGATTAAGGTTGCTCAGATCCAGTGTGTCATGATCGGCGATGCGCAGTTCACCGAAACTTCGTTCCAATGCCAATGTGAGGCAAACACTTTGACCTACGCTGAGGCCAATGACGCCGATCTTCTTCGTGGAAAGGAGGGCTTGTTCCTCGGCAGTGATCTTGTTCCGGTTACGGTCGGTACGTACCTGAGCGAATTCCTGTTCGTCCAAGAGGTGCACCAGGCGACATGACCACGGGTAGTACACCCAAACGCCATAGGCGTGAACAGGGACGCCGTTGAGATGAATACGAACGGCCTCGGCGAGTTCAGCAGGTGTGAAACGCCTCGAAGGTTCCAACGAACGCACCAACTCGGCGAGCTGGTCCTCCAGCTCGTCGTGGACCACCAAGGGTCCTCCACGCTTCAGCAACTCTTCCATGCGACGCCTGTCATCAGGCATCATCACACGGAAGAATTCTGGCCGGTACCGGTCCCGGTCAGGTTCTGAAGCGCTCTTCAGCGCTTCCAGCAAGGCGTCCATCAGTCGTTCGGGGAGTGCGCGACAAGGTTTCTGAAAGTGGGGGTGAAGGTATTCTGCGAAAAGTTTTCAACAAAATGTTAACAAGGTTCTAGGGAACCTTTCGACGGAAGGCTTCGTAAGTGCGTCGACAAACCTCTTGGTACCCATGAGCGCAGCCCCCGAACTGTCCCAAGATCCCGGTCGTCCGTGTGTTCTCTTCGTGGACGATGATGCCGGTAATCGCCAAGCGTTCCAGTCCACCTTCAGAAGGAGCATGGACGTGTTGCTTGCCAAAGACCTCAAAGAAGTATGGGCGCTTTTGGCCGCGCATCATGTTCATGTCGTCATTGCGGACCAGCGAATGCCGGGAACGCCAGGAAGTCAGATGCTGACTTTGGTACGCGAACGCTACCCGAGCATTCGCCGCATGCTCATCACGGGCTATGCTGATATCGAGGCCATCATCGAAGCTGTGAACAAAGCGGGCGTTTCGCACTATTTCGCCAAGCCTTGGCAGGCGGATGACCTTTCTTCTGTTATGCGTAAGGCCTATGATGAGGTCCGTGCTGAAGAGGAGCGGACCGCTTACACGGAACGGTTGGTGGACGCTAATCAACGACTGGAGTTCGCCCTGCGGCAACGGCTGCTCTCCTAAGGCCTTTCCAATGCATTATCACGCTGGCGTCGCCTTCCTCTGAGGTAGGCGCCTTTCTTTGTGGCATGATCAGTGGATATCGCGTGGCGATCGTCGCGCTTGCCGGTGCATGGTGTTCGTTCGCTGAGGCACAATGCGATCGGTGGCAGCAGCGCGTGAAGTACACGATGGAGGTTGCCTTGAACGACAAGGATCATCGTTTCCAAGGCAGCACCCGGCTGGTCTACACCAACAACAGCCCGGACACGCTCCGTGAAGTCTTCTTCCACCTCTACTTCAATGCCTTCCAGCCGGGTAGTGAGATGGATGTGCGTTCGCGCACCATCGAGGATCCCGATGATCGTGTCGGCGGCCGCATCGCGGAATTGGAACCACACCAGATCGGTCTGCAAGAGGTGAGTGCGTTCCGCCAGGATGGCAAGGCGGCCGAGCTCCGACCCATGGGTACGGTACTGAAGGTGATCCTTGCCAAACCCCTGTTGCCGAAAAAGAGCACCACGTTCGAGTACACCTTCAGCGGTCAGGTGCCGGTGCAGATCCGTCGCAGTGGAAGGGACAACGCGGAAGAAGTGGCGTACAGCATGGCGCAGTGGTACCCGAAACTCGCTGAATACGATGCACGCGGCTGGCATGCCTACCCGTACGTCGGCCGCGAGTTCTACGGTGTGTGGGGGGATTTCGATGTGACCATGGAGATGGATAGCGCGTTCACCATCGCGGCTTCCGGTATGTTACAGAACGCGGACGAGGTCGGTCATGGATATCCAGCCGGTAAGAAGGCGTTGAAGCGTCCCATTGGTGGCAAACTGAAATGGCACTTCGTCGCGAACAATGTGCATGACTTCGCCTGGGCCGCCGATCGCGACTTCAAGCACACCATGGATCAAGTGCCCGGTGGACCGGAGTTGCACTTCTTCTACAAGGACAGACCCGAATTCGAGGCCACTTGGAACGAATTGCCGGGCTACATGGTGCGCAGTTTCCAGCACATGGACAAGAACTTCGGGAAATATCCCTGGCCGCAGTACAGCTTCGTGCAGGGCGGTGATGGCGGCATGGAGTATCCGATGCTCACCTTGATCACGGGTAAACGGCGTATCGGATCACTCGTCGGCGTGAGCGTTCATGAGAGCGTACATAGCTGGTACTACGGCATGCTCGCCAGTAACGAAGGGCGTTTCCCTTGGATGGACGAAGGATTCACGGAGTACGCGAGCAGCGAGGTGATGCAGGAGCTCTTCCCCCAACCCGGTGCCCCCCATGCCAGCGCTTTTGCTGGCTACAGTGCGTTGGTGAAGAGTGGCAAGCACGAACCACCGAGCATCCACGCGGATCACTTCATCACCAACAAGGGTTATGGAACAACGGCTTACAGTTTCGGCGAGCTGTTCGTTCACCAGCTCGGCGCGGTGGTAGGGGAGAAGGAACTGCGAGCCGGACTCTTGCGTTACTACGATGTATGCAAGTTTAAACACCCCGAGCCCATCGACTTCGAACGCGTATTGGAGAAACGCAGCGGTTTGGAACTGGACTGGTATTTCGATGAATGGGTGAACACGACACGCACGCTGGATTATGGCATCCGTGCGGCGATCGGCGGAAATGGCGCTACACAGATCGAACTCGAGCGCATCGGCGAACAACTGATGCCGGTAGATGTGCGTGTTGAACGTAGGGACGGAAGTTCGGTGACCTACCATATCCCGCTTTCGCTGGAACGTGGTGTGAAGGATGCCGGTTCTGAGTCGTTCGCCTTCACTGCACTGGAACCCTGGCAGTGGACCGATCCGACCTACGCTTTCAGTGTACCGGTGGAATTCTCGGCCATCAAGTCCATCGTGCTCGATCCCTTGGAACGCCTGGCGGATATGGATCGCTCCAACAACGCGATCGACCTCTCCGATGGTTCTTCGGGCTTCGCGCGCCCGTGATCACGGCTGCTCGTTGAGGATCCTGCGCAACGCCTTGTCGAAGGCTTTGGGCCGTTCGAGATTGGCCACGTGACCCGTTCGCGGGATCGTGTTCCAATGATCTTCAGGTATGCCGTTCCGCAGCATGATCGCCCGACCGGTGCTGTTCGGGATCAGCTCGTCCTCTTCGCCCCAGATCAGGTACACGGGCATCTTCCAGTCATAACGTTTCGTGGCGAAGAGCGCTTCGTGATCAAGCAGATCTTTGATCAAGGTCATCTGGGCCGGTCGATGGTCCTTCACGTTCTCCTCGTAGATCTGGCGCAGGATGAAGCCTGGTAGCGGCGGGTTACGGTACAACGAAAGACGGATCCCGTAGCGCAGATCCTTTGCGGAAGGTGTTCCCATCACGGCCAACATTCCTTCGGCCCCAACGCTTCGTGCGATGCTGTCGGCCATAGCGCCGGTATAGTCGCTGACCAGTCCATCGTACAGCACGAGTTTCTTCACGCGGTGTGGATGAAGTTCAGCGAAGCGCGCCGCTACACCACCACCATAGCTGCTGCCCACCACGTCCATCGGTGCGGTCACGCCAAGACTATCCAGCATCAACACCAGATGAGCCACCTGTGCATCGATGTTGCCACCAGGCGCATGGCCCCAATCCTTCGTACTGCTTCCGTGACAGAGCAGATCGGGCATGATCACGTCATGATCGTCGCTCAGCAGTTTCGCCGTCTTGCTCCATTGTTGTGCACCGGAGCCGGTGTAGCCGTGGATCAAGAGGGTCTTCGGCTTGCCGGTCTCCCGCGCCCATGTGTGATGCGCGCCGCTCGCATCTGTGAATGTTCGAGAGGTGTAGCCCTGCCGTTCCAAGCGGGCGGAGCTCTGGCGTGCATGCATCCGTGCTACGTTGCACGAAGAGAGCGAGGTGCAAACTACCATGATGGCGCCTGCCATCATCGCGGTGTTGCTGGTGCTTCTCATTGCTTCTTCCGGTTGATGAAGCTGCCCGCATCGAGGAACCAGATCGCCTTCAGCGAGAGGCTGTTGATGCCCGGCGCGGCCCAGGTGTCGCGGAGGTTGTCCAGGTAGTTCTGTTGCACCGCGCCGTCGCGGGCGAAGATGTTGTCCTTCCAGCCCAACGTGATCTCGCTACCGGAAGCGAAGTTCCAACGCAACCAGATGTCAACGGTGAAGGCATCGAAGTCGACATCATGGCGCGACGTGCCATCCTCTCTGTTGCCTGTGTAATCGGAGTCAGCAAGCTTGCCGTCGAACAACAATTCGTGATAGGCGAGGTAGTGTGCACGGCTCCAGTAATGGCGTACATCAGCGTTCAGCGAAAGTCTGTTGGTGAAGGTGTAACTGCCTTCCAGACCGATCTCGGTGGTCCATTGGTCGCGTTGACCAAGGATGATGTCGTCGCCCGCGAAGGCCACCCAGCCAATGTCATCGTTCTTCTTCTCATGCCAGGAGCTCAGGATGAAGAAGAGCTTGTCCGTAGGTCGGAAGCGTTGGTCGACGGAGAGGAAGAGGTTGTGTCGGTCGCGCTCGTAGAAACGCCGATAGCCTGCGCGGGCATCCACGGTGTAGGGCAGGTTGTAATTGCCACTGAACCAGGCTTCGTAGAGCATGTTCACCGGGAACTCGTACACCCTTCCGGGCACACGGGCCTCGAAGGGGTCGTAGGTCAGCACAGGTTCCGTACGGATCATACCTCCGAAGGCGTTGAAGCTCTGCAGAAGCTGGAAGGTGCTCAACCCCATGGCGAAGTTGAAGAAGTGGTCCGGCTGGATCACGCGCAGGTATTCCGCATCGAAGGTGTAGCTCCGCCGCTGGAAGGGCTCTTTGGGCTTGTACTTGGTGTAGTCCAAGCTTCCGTTCCCACCGCGGTAATTGGTAAGCTGCCAGAACCCAAGATCGTTCGGGTCGAAATCCGGCGAGATCTCCTCGTACTCCGCGCCATAGGTCCATGCACCGCCTGTTTTGCGCAGACCTGCTTCGTAGGAATAACCCGAAGCATCGCTCAAACCCTGCACCTGTTTCTGTGCGTAGCGGAACACACCGTTGCCCTGCAAGCTGCGTGCCTTGTTGTTCAGGATGAAGTCGAGCGCCGAGGCATTGGCATCGTAGGTGGAACCATCGCGGAGCACGTTCGTGTTGATCAGGCTCACGTAGCCATTGTTCGGCAATTGCTGATCGGCCACCAGCACATTGTAATTGGTGAGCGGGTCGGTGAGCACTTCTCGGGTGTTCCCGAGGCTGTCGGTGATCGTGCCGTAAGTGGCGCGGGTCACCGCGTTGAGCACACCGATGCCCAGTCCCTTCGCACCACGACCGCTCACCTTCGTTGCGTTGATCAACTTGCTTACGCCGGGGTCCTCCGTCACGCGTTCCCCGGATCCAATGGCATCGTAGAGGTTGTCGCGCAGCAAGGGCACACCACCGATGCGCCTGCTATAGAAGAGGTCGCCGCGTTGGAATAGCTCCGTGCCTTCGGTGAAGAACTGCCTGTTCTCGTTGAACTGGACCTCGAAAGGGGAGAGGTTCAGCACCACGTTGTCGCTCACCACCTGTCCGAAATCGGGGATCAGCGTCATGTCGAGCGTGTACGCATCGCTCAGCCCGAGCTTCACATCCATGCCGCCATTGAACGTGCTCGTCCAGTCTTTCTGGTCGGGATCGTTCTGCGGGAAGTGTTGCGCGTAGGCGGAAGCGTAGGGGAGCAGCATCAACCGCAATGGCGCATCGATGCCGTTGATGCCGGTAAGCATACCGCATTGGCGAAGCCATCCTTCCTTCAGCGGGTCGATCGGATTCCAGAAGCTCTTCTCCCGCGTGCGACCGACGAGTCGCATGAACTGGGCACTCCAAACATGTTCGTTCGCCTTGGGGAACCGGAACGCAGAGTAGGGGATGCTCATCTCGGCCACCCAACCCTGTTGGGTTATGCGCGCCGCACTGTGCCACACCGCATGCCAGTTCTCATCTTCCCCCTCGTTGGCGATGATGGCATCGAATTGCACACCGGCTGCGGTAACGATGAATTCGAAACCGTTGCGCCCGCTCTGGTATGGGTCCAGGACAACACCGAACCAGTCGGTGATGCCGATCTGGTCGCGACCGCTCAGACGCATCATCACGCTGTCCGGGTTGTCGTGGAGCACGGCGCCAACGTGGATGGCCTGGTCGCTGAAGAGCACAAGCACTTCGCTGCGGAAATGCGATGGTTCGTTCGGGCGTGGTTCGTTCTGGACGAATTCGGTACCGATCGATGCTGTCATCCACGAGAGCTCATCCAACACACCATCCACGACGATACGTTCCGTGGTCTGTGCAGCCTTGAGGTTCTTGCACACCAACGCGGTCGACTGGCCATATACCAAGCTCGTGGAAAGAAGAAGCGCGAAGGCGAATGGCCGCATCGGAGCGCGAAGGTCGCTCGCGGACGCATGCCAGCATCGTTCTCGAGGACGTGTCGCACGGGTGACGAACGGTTGGATCGGAATGTGCCAATAAGAACGCCCCGCCGGTCGGGGGGCGGGGCGTTCTATTCGATCGTGTTGAATCAGGCTACCACTTCCTCTTCCTTATGGCTTTTCACCAATTTGTGCTGCAGATCGTTCGGTACCGGCTGGTAGGCGAGGAAGCGTTCCGTATAAGTGCCACGGCCTTGGGTGAGGCTTCGCAGCGTGGTGCTATAGCGGTCCAGTTCGCCCAGCGGCGTGTGGGCCTTGATGATCTGGTATCGACCGCTGCTATCCACGCCCATCACGATGCTGCGTCGGCCTTGTAGGTCGGTCATCACATCACCCATGAGGTCGGCGGGTACACGCACTTCCAGTTCCTGGATAGGCTCCATCAGCTGCGGATCGGCGTTCGTGAAGGCTTCGCGGAAGGCTTGAAGGCCGGCGATCTTGAAGCTGATGTCGTTGCTGTCCACCGGGTGCATCTTCCCGTCGTACACGATCACGCGGATGTCGCGCGCCGGTGAGCCGGTCAACGGACCTTTCTCCATCTTCTCCATCACACCTTTCAGGATGCTGGGCATGAACTTGTTGTCGATCACGCCACCGACGATGCAGTTGTAGAATACGAGCTTACCACCGGTCGCGAGGTCGTGCTCATCCTTGCCGCGTACGCTGTGTCCGGTGGGTTCGGGCATGCCATCGTACCACGGTTCGATCTTCAAGTGTACCTCACCGAACTGGCCGCTTCCACCGGTCTGTTTCTTGTGGCGGTAGCTGGCATCGGCGCTCTTGCGGATCGTTTCGCGATAGGGGATGCGCGGACTGCCGAAGACGGGATCCACCTTGTAGTGGTGGTTCAATTTCCACTTGAGGATGCTGAGGTGCAGCTCGCCTTGTGCGCCCACGAGCTGTTGTGCGGTCTCGCGGCTGTAAGTAAGTACGATAGTTGGGTCTTCCTTCTGGATCTCGAGCAACGCCGCGTGGAGTTTCTCTTCCAGTTTCTGATCCGTGGCTTTGATCACCTGGCGCAAACGCGGCTCTGGGAAGGCGATCGATTGCAGTTTGATGCTCTTGCCCGGGGTATGCAACGTATGCGCAGTGGCGGTATCCTTCAACTTGATCGTTCCGCCGATATCACCTGCCACGAGCTTCTGTACCGGTTTGCGCTCTTTGCCATCCACGATGAAGAGCTGGTTCATGCGCTCCGTGCTGCCGGTGTTGTCATTCACCAGGTCCGTGCCTTCGCTCACTTCGCCGCTCATCACCTTGAACAGCGTAATGTGCCCGGCACGCGGCTCGATGATGGTCTTGAAGGTGAAGAGCACGGCTGGACCGGTCGCAGCGCATTCGAGCTTGCCGCCACCGACGAGTTCTTCCGCAGGCATTTCCAATGCAGCCGGTGCCACGTTGTCGATGAAGCCCATCAGCCGACCGCTGCCCATGTTGCGCAGTGCGCTCAGGCAGAAGACCGGGAAGCAGGTTCGCTCCATCATGCCCTGTTTCAACCCGATGCGCATCTCGTCCTCATCCAGTTCGCCTTTGTCGAAGTAGTGCTCCATCAAGGTCTCGTCGTTCTCGGCGGCCTTCTCCACCAACTCTTTGTGCAGGGCTTCGGCGCGTTCTTTCTCGTTGTCGGGGATCAGCTGTTTCTCCGGTTTCCCACCCGCATCCTTGAAAACGTACATGGTCATCTTCAGCAGATCGATGATCCGGTGGAAGCCGTCGCCTTGCTCTACGGGGTATTGCATCACGGTGACCGCGCTACCGAAGTGTTCTTTCGCCTGCGCCACCGTGCTGTCGAAGTCTGCGTTCGCGTGATCCAACTGGTTCACACCGATGATCACCGGCCGATCATAACGTTGCATGTGCTCCCACACCAGATCGGTGCCCACTTCCACACCGTTGTGCGCGTTGAGCAGCAGCACACACGTGTCGGCCACGCGCAAGGCCGGGATCGTCTCACCCACGAGGTCGTCGAGACCCGGCGTGTCGATGATGTTGATCTTGTATCCCTGCCACTCGGTGTGCAGGACGGTGCTGTACACGCTGCTGCCGCGCTCGTGTTCCAGATCGGTATGGTCGCTAATGGTGTTCTTGTCCTCGACTCGGCCGCGGCGTTGGATCAGACCCGCTTCGAAGAGCATGGTTTCGGCCAGCGTGGTCTTGCCGCATCCGTGGGAGCCGAGCAATACGACGTTCTTGATGTGTTTGGCATCGAAGACTTTCATGGCACAAAAGGGCTTTAGGGTGGATGTTGAATGAACATGCCACCGTGGAGGTCCCCTCCGGGCCATGCATCACGGTCCGGGGTAGGGACGCGCGGAGGATGGTTTGAAGGTAATGCCGTGTTCCCGAGATCCCAAGCGGCCCCTACGGAATGAAAGAACCCCGGGGTTGCCGGGGTTCAGTAAGCTTGAAAAGCCAATTTCAGTTCAACACCTCCGGCTCCCGATCACCTTGTAGGCGATTGAAGCGCGCCAGCACCTCGTCGTAGCTGCCAGGCAGGTTGAGGTCCTTCATGGGGTCGAACGCAAGGTCTTTCGCCGAATACTCGGCATAGGAACGCTCCGTCTGTTCGTTCTGGTCAGCTGCCGTCTCCTTCGTCCGCTGCACCGTCGTAGGCCTGTTGGTCATGTCTTGAAGAAGTGATCCCGGAACATCCGCCTCCGGAAGCGGGCCGAATATAGCCTCGTCGTAACCCGAACGTCAACGCAAGGTGTTCAACCGATGCGGAAGCTTGGGTTCCTGAGGCTCCATCAACGGCTCGGTATTGGAAGTTCGGTACCCCCTCGTCCCGAGCCCAAGACCGTATTGGCTGAGCTTCGCGACATGAACATCCGCATCACAAGTCTCGCTGTCTCTATTGGCATCATGAGCAGCCTGAATGCTCAGGTGAATGAAAAAGGAGCCGTTCACCTGGCCGCAGGGATCGCGGTCGGTGGGCATGCCACGCGTTACGAACAGTCGTTCCTTGGCGTGGTACAGACCACCAATGATGGTGCCGCCACGACCACCCTTCCCATCGAATTCGGCTATGGTCTGGGCGGTCGCTTCAGTCTGGGATTGCTCCTGGAACCCGGACTTTATCTGGATTCCGTGGAGAGCGAGTCGAACACGCTGACCACGTTCGCCATCCAGCCGCGTTTCTACTTGGTCAACGGCGATCGTTTCACTTGGATGGCTTCCATGCAACTGGGTAGCACCCGGCTGAAGTATGACGTAAGCGAACCGGGGAACGTGAGCAGTGCGGTCTATCGGGGTGCTCACTTCGGATTGAGCAGCGGTGTTGGCTTCTATTTTACGGATCGCATCGGCCTCAACGTTCAACTGCGTTACATGGCTACCACCATGCCTTTGCGCGATTGGTCTTGGAATGGCACCTCGCTGGATCCGGACCTGATCGATGCCAAGCTGAGTACAAGTGGATTGGCAGTGCAAGCCTCTCTGGCGTTCAAATTCTAGCCCTGTTGCAGAAGCTTTCTTCAAAGGTCATCTGGGATCATAAACCTGCCTACATTTGCCGCCCGCTGAAGCAATTCAGTGGTATGCCTCCCTAGCTCAGCGGTAGAGCAGCTCATTCGTAATGAGCAGGTCGCCGGTTCAAATCCGGCGGGAGGCTCTAGAAGGGACCACGCAAGTGGTCCCTTTTGCATGTGGTCATTGAACCAACGCCGCCGCCTGGCGCGCCACCCGTATCCCGATCGCCACGCCCATGCCACCCATGCGCACGGCCGCGGCCACGCGCGGCGAACGCCTTTCGATGATCGGTGTCTTGCTCGCACCCATGCCCATCACCCCGCTCCAGCGTTGGATGATGGTGAAGGGCTGATCCGGTATGATCACCTCGCGCAACAGTTTCTCCAGAGCATCCTGGACCAGTGGTGTGGTACCATCGGCTGTGGTGGTCTCGCCAGCAATATCCAAGTTGCGGCCACCACCAAGGAGCACACCTCCGGCATGATCGCGGAAATAGTAGAAACCCTCGTCGTAGTGGAAGGTGCCTCGGAGCTTCAAGCCCATTAGAGGCGCCGTCTTCAGCACTTGGCCACGTGCCGGGACCACATCCAGGTCGGGTAGGAGTTCGCGGGCGTAACCGTTGGTGCATATCACCACGTTCGCGGCCTTTAACTCCTCGCCATCCTTCAACATCAAGGTCACTTCAGCGGGTGTTTCCTCAAGCGATACCACTTCAGCACGCGGTCGGAAGAAGATGCCTTCGGCCAGGACTTTGCGCAGAAGCGTGCCCATCATCAGACCGGTGTCCAATGGGCCTTCCATATCCGTGCGTACCAAATGTTGTACGCCGCTGAGCCCCAATTGCGCAATGGCTCCATCGTCCCATCGGAAAGCTGCGGCTCCGAATATGGGCCTTAGAGCTTCGTTCAGGGCATCGAACCGTTCTACCACACGCGTGTACAGTGGATCGTGCGTCGCATAGATCTCATGTCCGCCACTCGGCTCGAATCCGATATTGACATCACCAAGTTCGGCCCTCAGTTCGAGCAGCCCCTTCCAGCGGCTCTCCACGCGGGCCAACATGGCGTCGGTCCCTTCTTTCTCCAGGTCGGCGAGCAATTCACTGGGGCTTCCAAAGCAGGCGAAACCAGCGTTCTTCACACTGGCGCCGCTCGGGAATGGGCCACGTTCCAGCACGATCACGTGATGGTGCGGGTAGCGGCGTTTATGGAAAAGAGCGGTGAAAAGTCCGACTATCCCAGCACCGATCACTACCAGATCCGGTGTTCGGTGGAATTGCCGGGATTCCCAAACGCTGTGCATGGCTCCTCGTCCCCGGGGAATGGTGTATCCGGAGGCGCCCAAAGTTGTTGTAATTTGGCGCGTTCATGAACATCCTGCAAGACGTTCTTACTCGTATGGGATCCAAGCGGATAGGTCTGGCCAATTGGTGCTGGGTGGTACTTGGCATGGCCCTGAGTTGTCCGTTGTTCGCCCAGGTGGACAATGTGATGATCTACGGCACGGTGAAGGACCTCACCAGTTCCAAGAAACTGGATGGGGTTACGGTGACCGTGTTCAAGAACGGGGCGAAGCTCATCGATGTGCCCACCAACGCCAGTGGTAAGTATGAGGTGAATCTTGACTACGGCTCCGATTACAAGATCATGGTGTCGAAGACCGGATTCGTGGGTAAGAACATCACCATTGACACGCGTAACGTTCCGGAAGAGGAGCGCCAGGGCGGACATGGGATGAACATCGATTTCTCGATGCTCACCGACCTGCCGGGCATTGACTACTCCATTCTGAACGAGCCCTTCGGCAAGGCCAACTATGCCGCTGGCACCTTCGCTTGGGACATCGACTACACCAATAAGATGCGCGATGCTCAGGCGCGTCTGATGAAGGAGTATGACGAGATGCGCAAGCGCGAGGGTGATGCAGAGGCCAAGTACGCGAAGCTCATCCAAGATGGTACTGCGGCCATGACCAATTCGGACTTCAAGAAGGCCGTGGAGAATTTTTCGGGTGCCCTTGCTGCGAAGCCGGGTGATGCCGTCGCTACAGCGAAGTTGAGCGATGCCAAAATGCGTTTGGACGCACAGGATGCCGAGAAAAAGGGAGCGGAGCAGTACGCGGCTTTGATCAAGGAAGCGGATGGTCTCTTCGGGAAGAAGGATTACGCGGGCGCAAGAACCAAGTACACTGCGGCCATCGACCTTAAGGATGGTGAACCCTATCCAAAACAGAAGTTGAAGGAGATCGATGCGATCTTGGCTGAACTCGAGAAGAAGGCTGAAGAGGAGAAGAAGGCCAAAGAGCTACAGGAGAAGTATCAAGCGGCGATCGCCGCTGCCGATGCCGCTTTCAAAGCGGAGAGCTGGGACCAGGCCACGACCAAGTACAGCGAAGCGAGCGGGCTTAAACCAGAAGAGAAGTATCCGAAGGACCAGCTAGCCCTGGTGGCGACCAAGAAGGCTGAAGCAGCGAAGAAGGCCGAAGAGGAGAAAAAGGCCAAAGAGCTGGAGGAGAAATACAAGGCGGCCATTGCTGCCGGTGATGCTGCGTTCAAAACGAGCAAGTGGGATGACGCTACCGCGAAGTACACCGAGGCGAGCGACCTGAAACCCGATGAGAAGTACCCCAAGGATCAACTCGCGGCGATCCTGTTGAAGAAGGATGAGGCTGCGAAGAAGGCTGAAGAGGAACGAGCGGCCAAAGAGCTGCAGGAGAAGTACCAAGCGGCCATCACCGCTGCCGATGCAGCCTTCAAAGGCGCAGATTATGACGCAGCTGAAACGAAGTACACGGAAGCCAGTGGCCTGAAGCCCGCGGAGAAGTATCCGAAAGACCAACTCGCAGCCATCGCGAAGAAACGGGAAGAACTGGCTCAGAAAGCAGACGAGGAGAAGAGGGCACAAGAACTGAATGAGAAGTACCAAGCTGCCATTGCCGCTGCTGATGCGGCCTTCAGCAAGGATGCATGGGATGAAGCAAGCGCGAAATACACGGAGGCGAGCGGGTTGAAAGCAGCGGAGAAATATCCAAAGGACCAATTGGCGGCCATCCTGGCCAAGAAGGCCGCAGCGGAGAAGGCTGCTACGGATGCGGCAAAGCAGAAGGAGCTCGACGAGAAATATCAGGCTGCCATCACCGCTGCGGATGGGGCGTTCGAGAAAGAGGAATGGGATCTGGCCACCGCGAAGTACACCGAAGCCAGTGGGCTCAAAAGCACGGAAAAGTACCCGAAGGATCAACTCGCGCTGATCGTTACGCGCAAGGCAGAGGCGGAGGCGAAGAAGAAGCAGGGTGAGATCGATGCGAAATACCAGACCGCCATCGACGCGGCGGATGCGGCTTTCAACAAGCAGGACTACGCGGCAGCGAGGTCGAAATACACCGAAGCATCAGGCGTCAAACCCAGCGAAAAGTACCCGAAGGACCGGATCGGTGAAGTGGATGCACTTTTGGCGGAAGCGGCACGTAAAGCGGAGGAGGAAAAGAAGGCCGCTGAGTTGGAGGCGCGCTACAAGGCGCTCATCGCCTCGGCCGATAAGTCCTACGATAGCAAGAAGCTGTCAGAGGCATTGAATGACTACAAGGACGCCTCTGCTCTGAAACCTGCCGAGGCCTATCCCAAAGAACGTATCGCTGCCATCGAGCAGCAATTGGATGCAACTGCGAAGGCGAAGGCTGAAGAAGAGCGTCTGCTCCGTGAACAGCAGGATAGGGACAAGCGCTACGGGGACCTGATAAATGCTGCCGACAAGGCTTTCGCTGGCAAACAATACGAGCAGGCTCGAACGGACTACAGTGCCGCATCGGGCGTAAAGCCGGATGAGGAGCATCCGAAGGATCGTCTTGCGGAGATCGAGCGGCTCCTTGCCGATGCTGCCCGCAAAGCGGATGAAGACCGCACGGCTGCGGAAAGGGATGCCGCTGAGAAGGCGAGGAAGGCCGAAGCGGACCGTCTTGCGGCAGAGGCCGCAGCTGCGGAGCGCGCACGGTTGGAGGAGGAGGAACGGCGGAAGCGCATGGCGGCCGAAGAAATTGAAGCGCGCTACCGCGAATTGGTGGCTGCCGGCGATATCGCCTTCAGCAGCGATGACTTCGACAAGGCGCGTGAGAAGTACAACGCCGCGCTTGAGGTCAAGCCGGATGAAAAGTATCCGAAGGATCGCCTGGCAGCGATCGATGCTGCCTTGGCGGCGCGCGCATCCGAACTATCCGAGGCTGAACGGCTGGCTGCTGAACAAAAGCGACTGGCCGAAGAGCGCCGAGCCAAAGAGGCTGCGGATGCGGAGGCGGCGCGCTTGGCTGCCCAATCGGAGCGCGAGCGTGCGGAGGCTGAGCGCCTGCGGAAGGAACAGGAGGATGCGGATGCGCGACGCTCTGCGGAAGAGCGTGATCGCCTGGCCCGTGATAGTGCGAAAGCGCGGGACGATCAGTATCGAAGTGCCATCGTAAGCGCCGATGAGGCCATGGCCGCGAAGGACTACCAAGGTGCACGAGGCAAATACGCTGAAGCCAGCGACCTGAAACCGGAGGAGACCTATCCATTGGCCAAGATCGATCAGATAGACAAATTGTTGGCGGAGCAGGAGCGTTTACGTGCCGAGGCGGAAACCGCCGCGCAACGAACTGCTCCCGTAAGCGAGCCGGAACGGCCGGTCAGATCCAATATGTCCACGGGGCAGGAGGATGAAGCCGTCGGATTCATGCGTGAAGCGCGCATCCGTGAGGAGGCGGAGAAGTATGAACGGATCAAGAAGTTCCGGTCCGCCTTGGAGCAAGAAGAGACCGATAATGCCGTTGCCGCTTCCGAACGCCGCGGTGCTGGTGTGGAAGACCGTGAGCGCCATTTGGAAGAGGGAGCGCGGTTATATGAAGGCAATGACCGCCGTCGTTTGGATAGGGCTGATGAGGTGCTCGCCTTGCAGGAGGCGGTGGAGCAAAGCGAAGCGGAACGCAGGGAACGCTCCGCGGCCACGCGCGATGCGAGTTACAAGGATGATCAAGCGATGATCGAGGCTGAGAACGAGAAAGCTTCAGGATGGCAAGGGAAGCAGACCGAAAGAGCGGCGGCCACGGAGAACGGTAAGAAGGAGCTTCAAGATGCCGAACAAGCACGGGTCGAAGCTAGCCGTGAGCGCACCGGCCAGGCCCGGGAGGCGTCCGTCGCGACCGGTGCTCAGCAAGGCGACATGGCCAAACGGGGACAGGCCATGGCCGTTGGCCAGCAGCAACTAGTGGACGAAGAGAAGCGTTCGGTGCAAGCCCGCGAGACGAGCTATGCGCAGAATAGTGCCACATCCCGCACTGCGGCTCAACAGAAGCTCAATGAGACCCCTCCGGACCGCCCACGCGCTTTCACGGACCACAACCGGTCGAAGCTTGCTGAGGAATATCCCGAAGGTGTTACGGAAGAGAGCTATACGGAAGGCAATAAGGTCATCATCCGTCGGGTCGTCGTCAATGGCGGCAGGGCTGATGAGTACAGCAAAGTGATCGCCAAGTGGGGCACGTTCTATTTCAAGAACGGACAGAGCATCACCGAAGGCATGTGGCGAAAGGAGACTGAAGGATAGTCCTTCTCTGCCTCTGCCGCAGGAACAGCGCTGACTTCAGAATACCGGCCTCATGGACGGAGTAGTGCCGTTCTGAGCTTGCGTTAATCGCAAGCTGCCCCGGATCAGCCTTTGGATCTCTTTTCCTTGATGAGCTTCAATTGCTTCACCAGGTCCACGATCTGGTCCGGGCTCAACTGTTTGCCTCTGAACTTGCGTTCGCCATCCACCAGGAACACCTTGGGGGTTGCGTACACGTCGTACGTATCGGCATAGTTCAAGCTCTCGATCGTGGTGTACTTGGGGATGAACTTGCGGGCGTCCTTTTTCGCTTCTTCGAAAACGTTCTTCGTAAGTCCGACGTTCACCCAGTCGAGGTCATTTTCCCGGATGAACGCCTTCCAATCCTTCATGAGCTCGTCATCCGTCGCCTTCGCCACGCAGAAGACTTCGATGCCTTCGGCCTTCATCTTTTCGTGGTACAGCTTGGCGAATTCAGGAAGTTCCTTTTTACAGTGTCCGCAATGCGGGTCCCAGAAAATGATGACCACGTATTCCTGCTGGAGATCATAGAAGTTGACCCACTTCTGCTCGGACGTATCGGTAAGCGACAGGTAGGGGGCCTTTGCACCTATTACGAGAGGGGCCTGTTTGTGCGCACGCTCACAGAGCTTGGTCAACTTGTCCTGCGGAATCCAATCCGCGCGTCCCGGTCTGTTCCCGTCCGGGCAATAATAGGTCAATGCCATGTGCACGAACACGGCATCCATACCCATGATATCACTGGTCTCATACTTGTGGGTGACCGTGTTCACCATGTAGCGGAACACATCGTTGGAGCCATCCGTGCGTGCGATGAGTTCATCCACGAGCTTGTTGATCGTGTCTGGGACTTGTGGGATGGTTTTGCCGATGTACTCGTCGAACTTGTTCGCGAAAACAGGCACGCGTACGATGCGCTCATCCTTCAGATCCACATTATCCCAGAAATGTTGCCGGAACTGATAGTACGCAGCAGCACTGTCCAAGCTGCCATCCGCTTTGCGGATCTCGGGTAGCTCCACGCTCATGCCGATCTTCACCAAACTGGCCGCCAACAAGCCCGGGTTCTGAGCGATAAGAGCCTTCTGGTAGGCTTTCACATCCTTGTCGAATTGTTCAAGACCGGCCTTGAAGTTCCCCTTGGCTATCGGATCCTTGACCGCCTCCATCTGCCCACGTAGGATGTCACTCTCCTTCTTCTTTTCATTCAAGAACCGGATGTAGTCCAGGAATACTTGGTTCTCCTTGGATGCCTTCACGACAAGTTTGCCGAGCAGGTCCGTGGTATCGGTCGCCAATTTCACGACCGGTTCGTTCAAGATCACTTCAAAATACTTGGGCCCAGGCACGACCACGGCATACACCCCCGCTTTGTAACCGCGAGCGCTGTGGAAGACCACTTTGCCTTTGGCGTCGGCCACCGCAGTATCACTGTAATAGAGTTTGCTCCCGTAGTAGTTGGCCAGGTATACCGTATCCTTCGCCAGTCCGTTGATGGTCACTTCAACATCACGCTTCGGGCCGTCCTGCGCGGTGAGCGTGCATGTAGGGAGCAGACTGAGCAGTAGCGTGGCAATGGCGGCGTTTCGCATGGTTGCAAAAGTAACGTTGGGCGTAAGGGCGCATCCCGTCCCATTAACGGACGTTGGCTTGTACGCGTGGGTTGGACGCAAGGGCTGTTAATGTTCCGTTAATGCCATTGGCAGGGACCCGTTCAACAGAGCACATCAAGCCACAGCGGTCTTGAATTCACTGGTGGTGTGGAAGGTTATCTCCGGATTATTCCGGCGCTCCAGATCCAGCATATAGGAGCTCGGTGCCATGAACACCGGATTACCATCCTTGTCCTGTACGATCTGTTGCGCTTTCACGCGAATGAACTGGTCCAGCACGCCTTCGTCGGTGGAGGTCATCCAGCAGGCCTTGTGCGCGGCTATTTGCTGAAAGGCGCATTTCGCGCCGTATTCATGCTCCAGTCGATAACTGATCACCTCGAACTGAAGTTCTCCTACACACCCCACTACTTTCTTATTGCCAGGTTGTTGGGTGAATAGCTGGGCGACCCCTTCGTCGGTCAATTGGCGTATGCCCTTGTCCAACTGCTTGGTCTTCATCGGGTCCAGATTCACCAGTTCCCGGAAGAGCTCTGGAGAGAACGCTGGGATGCCGCGGAATGTGAAATCGGCACCGTCCGTAAGGGTATCGCCGATCTTGAAGTTCCCCGTATCGAACAGGCCGATCACATCCCCGGGCCAGGCTTCTTCCACGATGGTCTTTTGTGCCGCGAGGAAATTGGTGGGTGTGGAGAAACGCATCTCTTTATCCAAGCGCACGTGATGGTAGTACGTATTACGCTGGAAACGGCCTGAGCAGATCCTAAGGAACGCGATACGATCGCGATGATTGGGGTCCAGGTTCGCGTGGATCTTGAAAACGAAGCCGCTGAACTTCGGGTCATCCGGTGCCACTTCACCATGGTCCGTGGGTCGTGGTCCTGGGGAAGGAGCGATGTCGACGAAGGCGTTGAGCACCTCCTTGACGCCGAAGTTGTTGAACGCGCTTCCAAAGAAGACCGGGGCGATCCGCCCTTCGCGGTACGCCTGTATGTTCAGCGGGTCGTACACGCCTTCGATCAGGTCGATATCGGCGCGCAGTTGTCCGGCAGCATCGGTCCCGATACCTTCATCCAGGCGGGCATCGGACAGGTCCTCGATACGTTCGCTGTTCGATTCTACCTTGGTTTTCCCGGGGTCGAAAAGACGAAGGCTCCTGCTGTAGAGGTCGTAGACGCCTTGGAAGGTGGCCCCGATACCGACGGGCCAGCTCATCGGACGTACTTTGATGGAGAGTTTCTCTTCCAATTCGTCCAACAGCTCGAACGGGTCGCGACCTTCCAGATCGAGCTTATTGATGAAAACGATGACCGGGGTGTTGCGCATGCGGCATACCTCCATCAGACGTTCGGTCTGTGCCTCGACCCCCTTTACACAGTCGATAACGAGTACCACGCTATCCACGGCAGTAAGGGTTCTATAGGTATCCTCGGCGAAATCGCGGTGGCCAGGTGTATCCAGCAGGTTGATGAGTTTGCCACCGTAATCGAAGGTCATCACGGAAGTGCTCACGGAAATGCCGCGCTGACGCTCGATCTCCATGAAGTCACTGGTGGCACCCCGCCGGATCTTGTTGCTTTTCACCGCACCGGCGGTCTGGATCGCACCACCGTACAGCAGGAACTTCTCCGTGAGGGTGGTCTTTCCGGCGTCCGGGTGGCTGATGATGGCGAACGTGCGCCGGTGTTCGATCTCGTCGTGGAGGGCCATGATGCATGAAGGATGAACGCGGTCAGAAAGGCCCGCGGCATGGGGCGGCAAAAGTAGGCCCTTGGTCGAAAGGACGCCGATCGGCACCTCCGTCTCGTCTAGTTTTGACACAAACCTGCACAGATGATCAGAACACTCTCCATGGTTTCAGCGCTCTCTTGCGCCTTCGTTTCCGCTCAGGATCCGATACGGATCCAGTTGGAGCCGTTCGCAACCGGTTTATCGGGCCCGGTGGATATCGCACATTGCGGCGATGACCGGCTTTTCGTGGTGGAGCAGGCTGGTGTGATCAAGATTATTGGTCCGGATGGGGTGGTGTCCCCCACGCCGTTCATGGATATCACCGATATCGTGAATGATGGTGGCGGTGAGCAGGGGCTTCTGGGTTTGGCCTTCGACCCTGATTACGCTACGAACGGGGAATTCTATGTGTACTACACGGCCGGTACAGGGAATGGCACGGACCGCCTTTCGCGATTCACTGTTTCCTCGGACCCGAACGTTGCGGATGAGGGTAGTGAAGAGATCATTTACGATGTGGTGGATCCTGCCGGGAACCACAACGGGGGCGATATAGACTTCGGCCCGGACGGTTATCTCTATGTGGGGTTCGGTGACGGCGGTAGTGCCAACGACCCTTGGAATAACGCGCAAACCTTGACCAATTCCGCACTGGGAGACATGATCCGGATCGATGTGCATGGTGCCGAGCCGTTCGAGGTGCCAGCGACCAACCCTTGGGTGAATGCGGGCAACGATACCCTTCCAGAGATCTGGGCAAGCGGTCTGCGCAACCCATGGCGATGGGGTTTCGATGCGCTTACCGGTGACCTGTGGATCGGTGATGTAGGTCAGAACGTTTGGGAAGAGGTGGATTTCTGGCCGGCCGGCGATAACAGCGGACCGAACTTCGGCTGGCGGTGCCGTGAAGGTCTCGTCCCGACCCCGTCCATCGATAATCCGGACTGTCCTGGGGCTTCGGCTTTCGTTTCACCGGTCAGCGTTCACTCGCACAGCGCCGGCTGGTGCTCGGTGATCGGTGGTCGTGTGTATCGCGGCGCGCAGTTCCCTCACCTTTTCGGGCATTATCTCTATACGGATTATTGCCCCACCGCCTATTTCTCCCTTTATCCTGACGGGAACGGTGGCTTCACTCGTACGCAGGTACTTACCAGCAATGGGGGTGCTGGTACGTCGTGCATCGCCGAGAATAGCGCATTGGAACTGTTCGTGGCCAATGTGAACAACGGTACCATCAAGCGCATCGTTGATGCCTGCCCCATGGACGCACCTGTGGTTACGCAGAGCGAAGGGACCTTGACCAGCACAGAGGCGGATACCTACACCTGGTATTTCAATGATGCCGTGATCCCTGGTGCGAGCACGCAATCAATCTTCGTTACCGAAAGCGGAGATTATCACGTTGTTGGGGGTTTCGCGAACAATTGCCAGTTGGAGAGTTCCCCGGTTCAAGTGATCAGCACCGGTATCGGCGGACACGGTTCGGAGATCTTCGGTCTACGTCCCATTCCTGCGAGCGAGGTGGTAACCATCCCGACCGTTCCCACGGGTGTTGCACTAGTGCGTATCGTCGACATGTCCGGACGTGAAGTCGCTTCTCATGCCGTGAAAGCAGGTTCGACCGCCACGCTGAATGTTGCCGACCTGGCCGATGCGACCTACATCGTTCGGCTCGTTGATGCGAACGGAAGCTTGGTGCAGCAACGCATGATGCAGGTTCAGCACTGATCCACTTTCGTCTTCATGAAAAGGCCGCCCGTGATGGGCGGCCTTTTCATTTGGAACAAGGGGAGGCGATCCACGCGCCTGCATGGAAATGTTCCGGTCACACGACCATGGGCTTCCAGCGTACAACAGCTCGGACGGTGCCATTCATCCTGGGCGAAGGCAAGAAGGAGTATTAGGGACCGCCCGGTCAGTCCGATACTGTTCCGAACAGAAAGGGCCACCTCATTCAAGAGGCGGCCCTTTCTGTTCGGAATGTTCACTTACGGCTGGATCACCAGTCGCTGGGTGTAAGAGGTATCACCAGCGGTGATGTTGACCAAGTACACACCTCCGGCGAGGTCACCGTTCAGTAATAGCGAAGTGTTCACGGAGCCGTCCTGCACTGCGATGGTGCGAGCCATTGTGCGCTTACCCGTGATGTCATAGAGGTCAATGCTCACCGTGCTCACGCCATCGGGCACCTTGGATAGGCTCATGTACAGCTGATCGCCACGGTTGGGGTTGGGGTACAAGTTGAGTTCCCCATCGCCTTGAGCGATCATGTTCACGCCGCTGCCTTGAGCATTCAACGGACAGTATGTACTGGTGGTGATGTTGACGTTGCACACCTTACCCCAAGTGACGATCGTCTCTTGGGAGGCGCACGTGGGAGCGGCATTGGCAATACACCAGGTAGCACCACCATCCTTGCTTACACGTACCTCTACAGCGTACGTCGTATTGCACTTCAGCTTGTCGCCGGTGGCCCAGTTCAGGTAGATGGTGGGGCTTGTCTGCATAGGCCGTACGATGCAGCTTCCGGCATTGGGGTACTCGCCCGGGATGCGGAAGCGGAATTGATAGCGCACGTTGCTGCTGGCCACTGTCGGGGTGAATTGTGGGGCCGCAGCCACCAGTTTGTTGGCACTGCTGTTGGATCCACCGAACACCTTGCTCACGCCACAGCTGAAGTCGGCATCCGCAGGATTATCCTGCAGCTTCACCAACGGACATGCGGCACGTGCAGCATCGATTTTGAATAGGCATGCCGGGCCGAAGGGCTGGTTGATGCCGGCCACACGACCGCGGATACGCACGTTGAGCAGAACGTTCGATGGCAGGTGAGGCGTGCTTACCGTGTTGGTCCAGCTGTTTATACGGAAGTGGCAGGCACGTGTCGCACCCGTTCCGGATCCATCCGTTGTGGCATGGTTACGGAAGCGACGGAAGCTGTAGCTGCCGTTCGGGTCGAAGAACCAGAACTCGTAGCCGCTGGTCGCATTACTGACATTGTACTGGCCGCTGACCGCACTGTTCTCCGTTGCCACGATGAAGCGATCGTTCACCCAGTCCAACTTGTCGCAGCTGGAGAAGATAGGACGGTCGTTGCCCATGGGTACACAGAAGGCGCCGTTGTCGAACGTATTCGCGATCCCACTTAAGCTGCCGCTGCTGAAGTTGCCGAAGTTGTCGATGATCCTACGGCCATTGGCTCCGCTCTCGCGCAATTGATAGCCGCCCGTTACTCCACCGCTGACGAAACCATCACCGCCGCTGTCATGCACGCGCAAGCGGAAACAGCCCACGGGAAGGCAGCAAGGTTCTGTGATCGGTGTGGTGATACCGTTGATGTAAGGCGTTGACAGGGTGCCGCCGCTGCAGACCACGGTGCCATCATTCTGGTAGATGATCTCCCAGCCGACTTGAGCGCTGTTGGCATCCGAACGGATCTCCAAGGTGACGTTCTGCGAACACGGTGTTCCAACACAGGCACACTCGCTGTCGTACGTTTCGTCGTTCGTGCTTGGGATGAAGTCATTGCAGGCGGTCCCCGGCAGTGCGGTACCTCCCAACACGCCCAGGCAATCAGGTATCTGCCCCAGGCAGGTGCAGTCCGTCTGGTAGGTATCGTTCAGGGTTCCAGGATTGCCATCGATGCACGGGGTTCCAGGCAGGGCCGTTCCTCCAGCCACACCTTCACAATCGATCGCTACACCCGCGCAGCTGCAATCCGCTTGTACGGTATCGTCACCGGTATCCTCGTCTCCATCATCGCACGCAGAGCCGGGTTCTGGTCCTGCGGGGCAAACATCAAGGCAATCCGGTGTTCCATCGTCATCGCTATCCAGCGCATCGTTAGTGGCGCCGGGTGTCAGGCAGGTGAGAATGAAGTCGACGGAGTTGTCATTGGAGTCAGTCCCATCCGGAACGCGCGAGAGTCCGAGAGCGTTTCCATTATCGGTGGGTGCAGTGGTCCCTTCCGTGGAAGCCATGGCTCCTTCATAGCTCATCTGATCGATCACGATGTTCGCTGCGGTGGTCAGTCGTACACCGTCAGGAGCCCCGTTCTGCATGGCAAGGTTCGCATTCACCGGTAGGGTGGAGTTGAAAACGACCAGATCCACATTGGGCACGTTCGCGCTGCCTACCACGTAGTAGTCTCCGGCGGCAAGGATCACATTGCCCAAGGTGATGTTCGGTGCGTACGCGGTGTTGTTGGTGCCGTTCACCAACACCAGTTTCAACCCGTTCAGATCCACAGGAGCAGCACCCGTGTTGAGGATCTCAACGAACTCTGCGAGGTCATCGCTCGGTTGGTCGTAGTCCACTTCGTTGATCACCAAAGAAGGAAGGTCGTCGTTCGCGACGGTCACCGTGTGTTCATCGAGGCTGGTCACCGCAGTACCTCCTGTGATGGCTAGTTCAAGATGAACGGTGTAGTCGGCATCATACACGGCCTCGTTAACGGGAGATAGCGAAACGTATTGGGTGTCTGGATAGACGCCACTCGGCGAGAAGGTAAGTGTGGTGGGACTGAAGGTGTAGTCGACACCATTGACGCCAGTACCTGTGCCTGCATCCGTTACGTCAACCGTCACGTCCGCATCGGGCGCTATGTCCATACGAACGGGGATCGAAAGGGGACCTGCGTTCTCGTTCGCGGAACTGGCCGGAGCGATGAAACCGACCACCGGAAGTATCGGTGAGAAGACCGAAGTACCCGTAACGTTCAGGTCATCGATCCGCCAGTTGCTGGTACCTGCCACCGGTGATCCGGCACCACTATGACCATAAAGACGGAAGGTGATCAACCCGCCCGAAAGGCTGCTTATTGAAAGGCCGCTGTGCGACTTCAAGCTCCATGCACTGTTGTTGGCGATCGTTCCGCTCAAGATGTCCGCCGTGAATCCATCCATGCTGCTGCGCAGCGTGTAGGCTTGTGGGCCCGTCCCGGTGCTGCGCGTGCCGAAACGAATGCTTGTGATCGTAGTCGAAAAGAGCGCATCGGCGTCCACGGTGAACTCGAAATATGCACTACCGCTCGCGCCGGTATTCAGGGCGCCGATACGGGCAGCGGCGTTGGCGTTCCATGTACCGCTCGCTCCGGTGTAACCGGATGACACGGAGCCGTTCACCAGCATGGTCGTGGTGCCGTTGTTGTTCCCTTGGCTCACGGCCGATACCGTAGCGTTCACCAGTAATTCCGTGGTGGGTGTGGCGGTCACGAAGTCCCAATAGACGTAGGGGTCTGATCCTTGACAGACACCACAGCTAACGATCTGGTCGTTGATTGTGTTCGCATTGCCGTCATTGCAAGTCGCTCCTACTTCAGGGCTACCACAGCCACAAGCGCCAGCAAGGATCTTCAGTGGGTCGTTGTCGCATTCGTCAACGGCATCACAGGTGCCATCACCATCGGTGTCCACCAGCGCACTTCCAGCGCACACACCGCATGACGTGATCACATCGCCACCCGTGCAGGCATTATTGTCGTTACAGGTCGCTCCTACTTCGAGGTTACCACAACCGCAGGCTCCTGCGGCGATCTTCAACGGATCGTTCGGGCACCCATCGTTGGTGTCGCAAGTGCCGTCGTTGTCAGAGTCTGGAGCTGTTCCTATGCATTGGCAGCTCAGGTCCCAGGTTTCACCCACAACACAGGGGTCCGGGTGGATACATGGACTGCCAGGCACATCCGGTCCACCCGGAACACCATTGCAATCGTTAGCGGCAGCGGCATTCACAATGAACGTGTTGCTGATGGCAGCAGTGAGGGCATCGCCCAAGCTGGCGGTGGCTGTGATCGTGACGCCCATACCGCTGGAGGCGAAAGACAATCCGCTGAAGGTGATCGCAGAAGAACCAGCGTTGATCTGCCCTACGACCGTTCCGTTCAATGTGCCTGCATTACCGTTCGTGGTAAGTGCCACCGTGGTGTTGGTGAATACGTTGCGGGCCACATCGTTGGCATCGCGGGCAGTGACCGTCAAGGAGAAAGGAGAACCAGCGGTCTGCGTAGCGATGGTCGGGATCGAGAGTTTCGACGGGCCGCAATAATTCACTGGGCTCGAAGAATTCCTGGGAGCGGCCGCCGTCACAACGAGATCGGCGCTGTTCACGTTCGTATCCGTGCATCCACTATTCGTTCTATGCAGCGCATTGGTCAGGCTAGGCACGCCGGCCGGTCCGCCTCCTTCGAAGGTGGCCGCAGTGGTACCATAACCCACGAAGTCCACCACATTGGCCGCGTTCGGCGCCGGAATGGTCGTGGTGGACGTACCTGTGTAGAGCACAACACGACCTGCAGCTGCCGCAAGATTCGGGCTGGTAGCGCTCTGGTCGGCTGTTGGTAGCGCTGCTCCGTTGGCTCCGCTGGCCAAGGCGACCAGGAAATACTGATGTGCGCCAACACTGCCGCTCAGAGCCAATTGCCCACCACTGCCGCCCGTTGCGGACCAATAGCCCAGGAAGTGGCTCGTAAGATTGATGGAGCCACTCGTGGGGTTGAAAAGTTCAACGTAATCCCGGCTGTATGTCGCTCCAACGCTTCCTCCCTGCGTATAGACCTGGCTTATCACGAGATGGTTCACTTGGGCGAAGGCGCCAAGTCCGAACAAGAGGGCCAGAGCGCTTGTAAGCGAGCGTCGTGTACATCGATATGTATGCGTTGTCTTCATCGTTTTCGGAACTGGGTTAGGCTGTCCCAAATTACCGGGTCTTCACGTCAATTCAAGGGTTCTGTAATATCAAATCACCGTTAACTGGTCGATCCATGAGATCGTGCACAACTTGTGCATAAGGCATGGCGCTGAAAATTGGGATCGGTCGTGTGGTGGGAATAGTTTGCACCGCTGTTCGTTCTTTCCATGTGCCCGTTCGGGGCGTTGGGTCCTTCGAAAGTCTTGGATGTGGTCGTCGTTGGCAGTACTTCAGGGTGCGGCCAGGCCTGGTAAGAGGTCATGCGAAAAGACGCTCCCGTCGTATGCCAGCATGCGATCGCGCTGAAATGGATCCATGGCACGATGCTTCGGCAGAGTGCTTGGCATGGAAGGAGGATGGTGCTAGTCCAAGGTCACGACCGGGGACCGGCAGGAGCGGGGATCGCCTTAGCGGTGGTCCCCGCTTCGTCATCTTACCGATCTCTTCATCCGGCATTCATGTTCAGTTCTGATGTCTTCGAGGGAACGATCGATCGTGGATAAGTGCAGCCCTGTCGATCTCGGGGAGGGGGTCTGGTGGCGGATACATTTGATCAACACCGTTCATTGATCGAATGAAGAAGAAAGACCGGAAGATCTTCGTACTGGATACTTCAGTCATCCTCTACGACCACTCGGCCATCGAGAACTTCGCAGAACACGATGTAGCCATCCCGATACAGGTACTTGAAGAACTGGACACCTTCAAAAAAGGAAACGATACGATCAACTACGAGGCGCGAGAATTCATCAGGCACCTCGATGACATTGCGAAACTCGACGTGCTCTCCGACTGGCAGCCGCTGAACGGTTCCACGCACGGGAAGTTCAAGGTGGTGGCCAAACACGACCTTAACGGGGTGGATGCCACCAAGGTGTTCCAGGACGGCAAGAACGACCACCAGATCCTCAACGCTACGCTTACCATTCAGCGTCAGCACAAGGACAAGAAGGTGATCCTGGTGACCAAGGACATCGCGCTGCGTTTGAAGGCGAAAAGCCTGAACATCATCGCGGAGGACTACCTCACAGGAAAGGTGCGTGATGTGCGCGAGAAGCTCTACACCGGCCGCACTGTGGTGGACGACTTCAGTGAGGAGAAGATCGACGAATTGTTCGCCCAAGGGAGCGCCTCTGTTGAAGGGCTAGGTATGGAGAAGCCGAAGGGCAATCACTTCTTCATCCTCAAGCATAAGAAGAAGAGCATCCTGGCGAAATACGATCCACGTACCAATAGTGTGGATCGCGTTGAGAAACAGAGCGTGTTCGGCATAGGCCCGAAGAACGCGGAACAGGCATTGGCCATGGCCGCGTTGATGGATCCTGAGATCAAGTTGGTGACTCTTCAAGGTGCTGCTGGAACAGGAAAAACGCTGCTTGCCCTGGCTTGTGCCTTGGAGCAGCGCCGTGAGTACCGCCAGATCTATGTGACCCGTCCGGTTGTGCCCTTGAGCAACAAGGACATCGGATATCTCCCTGGCGATATCCAAAGCAAACTGGATCCGTACATGCAGCCGTTGTGGGATAATCTGAAGCTGATCAAGGGCCAGTTCGAAAAGCACGATAGCACACCCAAGCGGATAGACGAGATGCTGGAGAATGAGAAGATCGCCATCGCGCCGCTGGCTTACATCCGCGGGCGTAGCCTTAGCAATATCTTCTTCATCGTTGACGAGGCACAGAACCTCACTCCCTTGGAGATCAAGACGGTCATCAGCCGCGCGGGCGAGGGGACCAAGATCGTCTTCACCGGAGATATCCACCAGATCGATACGCCGTACCTGGATACCGAGAGCAACGGGCTGAGCTATCTGATCGATAAAGCCAAAGGCGATCCGCTCTTCGCTCACATCACGCTGGAAAAGGGCGAGCGCAGTCCGCTTGCGAATCTCGCCAACGATCTCCTGTAGGATAACTATCGCCTCGAACGTAAAAACCCGAACCTGCAGAGGTTCGGGTTTTTACGTTCCGGTCTTGCCTGAGACGGTCGCGGACAGCAAGGGAATGATACCGGCTTTTGCGATGGTATCGACTTGATCTTCTCTTAGAAGAGCTCCTCCACCTCGATGAAGGCAAAGTCCAGTTTGAACAGGCTTTCGTAGTCCTTGCCCGTCTCCGCCATCTCCTCATCACCGCTCTCGTAATGCCAGTTCACCTTTACGGGTCGGCCCTGTGCAGCGCTATCCAACCGAGAGAAGATGTTGTAGATGTGCTTGCTGGAACTCGTATCAAGGTAATCCAGCTTCATGTTCACCGTGGTTTCGCCCTTGGCGTTCTCGAGGTACTCATCCAGCCAGCCGTACACACGGGAATAGAACTGCTCAGAGTTGTGCGGCAGCGAGCGGCCGATGAACTCCATTACACCGTTGTCAACGTCCATGTCGATCTGCGGTGAGTTTTCCGTGCGGTCGATGTGGTAATGTTTGGTGAGCATGGGCAACGAGGCTTGCCCAAAAGTGGCACAGAAACGAACCTGTTTTTACGGGGTGCGGCGGTAGCGATGAACAGACGTTGTTGAAAACACTGAAGCCGGCCCTTGGGTCCGGCTTCAGCGATGTTCCATCACGCTTAGCGCGGTCGGTACTCCGTCAGGATCTCCTGGTCGCTGGGGAGCAGGATCTCCGTATCGTTCACCCGCCGCACCCAGTACATGTATTTACCGGTACCCTGGCAGGCGAAGGCGTTCATGATCTCTTTAGGGGCAAGTGCTTTGATAGGGAATGTGCGCCAGGTACCGTTCTTCTCCTGCATTGCCACTTTCACTTCGATCATGTCGGAGCATGCGTTCTGCAGGTCGATCTGGTACGTAGCGCTGTGGTCGCGTTTAAAATTCTCCTTGTACGCCTGGCATTTCTCACAAGGGGCTCCCCATTTGCTGGTCACCTTGGTCAGGCAATCAGCATAGCTCTGATCCTGAGCGCCGGCCCAGAAGGCGACCAATAGTAGAACGATGAGGATCAGGGTCTTCTTGGCGTTCATTTGCAACGATTGTTCGTCAGGATGATCTTGGCTTCGGCGTTACCCATACGCTTGCTGGTGTTCCAATCCTTGCAGGCACCATCCCTGTCTCCGGTGGCTTTTCGTGCCCACCCCCGATTGTTATAGGCCTCTTCGTTCTTGGGGTCAAGCGCTAGGACCTTGTTGAAATCGGCGATGGCCAACTCGTGCTTGCCGAGCTTGTTGTAAGCGCTACCTCGGCTCGTATACGCCCAGGTGTGGTCGTTCTTCTGGTCTATCACCACTGTGAAGTCGCCTACTGCCTTATCATAAGCGCCTATCAGCCCCTGGCAGAAACCCCGTTGAAGATGCGCGTTGAGGTGGTCCGGCTCTTGTTCTATCACCTTGTCGAATATGGAGATCGCTGTCGCATGATCGCCACTTCGGTATGCCCTTTCTCCGGCTTGGTAGAGTTCATCAACGGCATTCCGGTTCGAATTGTCGGCGAGGTATTGGGCCATGGCGCCATTCATGGCCAGCATCATCAATAGCGTTACGGGGATCACACGCAGCTTCATCATCTATGGTTCTTTGCGTGCGTTCTTACGCTCACCGGGCGCTGGGGTTTCGGCATTCGATTCATCGTTCGCTTTCATCGCGGTAGCGATAAGGTCACGTAGCAAAGCCACGGCATGCTGACCATCCGTATCATCATGGGGCCGTGGTATGGTCACCCGGCTCGTGATACGCACCACATCCAGCTTGAAGATCTCCTTCGAAATGCACTGGGCTCGGTCCGTCCGGCATTTTAGCGCAATGCCGTCCTCTTCTTCGGCGTAGGAGAGCGCATCGGGGTCCAGGTCGCTCAAGCGCACGATATCCTGTCGAAAGCGTATACCGTCCTCCATGAGGTCCATGACCAACCGGTCTTGTTTGTCGATCTTGAAGAGCACGGCACCGTGAAAGGTCTCATTCAATGGGGCCGTATCGTGGATCTGGGCACTGCTGTTCCGGGAGAGGAGAACGATGGTGAGCGTGATCAGGTGTTTCAGCATCGGTAACCTGTATGGCCGTTCTTACGTACACGGGCGCAACAAGTTCACCTCGTACGATGCATTCCCGCTCCAGGATCACCTGGAAGATCATTCTTTCTCTTTTGGTCTGGACCGTTCCGGCCGTGCTTTTCGCGCAAGCCAGGTTCACGGTGAACGGTAGGTTGAAGATCGAAGGAGGTGACCTCTCTGGAACGCGCGCCGTCGTTTACAAGGATGGCGCAAAGGAGCGGAGCATCACAAGCAGTCTGAATAAATTCTCGCTGGATCTGGAACTCGACCGCAGCTACGTGATCTCCTTTGAGAAGGACGGCTACGTGGCGAAGAAGATCTCCTTCAATACCAAGGCTCCTGCAGAAGCCATCGCCAACGGATTCACACCGTTCGATTTCGCGGTTTCACTTTTCAAGCAGTACGACGACATCAACCTCGTGGTCTTCAACCAACCGGTTGGAATGATCCGCTACGACGACAAGACCGGGGATTTCGACTACGATACCGACTACACCAAGTCCATTCAATCACAGCTTCAACAGGTATTGGCGCAGGTGGAGCAAAAACAGAAGGAAGAGGCCGATAACGCCAAGGCGAACGAGGCCAAGGCGGAAGAAGAAGCCAGAGCGAAGGCCAAGGCCGAAGCTGAAGCCACCAAACAGGCTGCCGCGAAAGCGAAGTCCGATGCCGAAGCGCAGAAACAAGCCGAAGCCAAAGCCAGGGCTGAGGCCGAAGCAGCCAAGCAGGCCGAAGCAGCACGTGTGAAGGAGCAGCAGAAACAGCAAGCCGAAGCGCGAAAAGTGGAGCCACCGAAGTCCGCTCCGGAAGTGGCCGTTCGAAAGCCCTCACCGAAAGTGGAACCGACCCCGGAACCGCGTAGATCCCCTCCATCCACCGTGTTAGAACGCAACTCGGTAGCCAGTAAGGCAACGAGCGGTGATGACGTTCGCCGGGCGATAGCACCTGTCGTGCAGGAAGAAGCATCGCGCATGGCTCGCGCCCGTACCAATTCAGGGGAAGAGGAGCGCCCGGAGGAGGTCGTAGCGCAAGCGGAGATGGTCATTCAGCAGGAGACCCTGGTTGAGCCGTCGCGTGTAACGACTGTCGTTAAGGTGACACAGGGTTCCACTTCGGATGAATACCGTAAGGTCATTCACAAGTGGGGTGGGCTCTATTATTTCAAGAACGGTGCGACCTGCACCGCCGAAGTTTACCAGCGTGGCACGCAGGCTGAGCAACTCGCCGGTGCAACGCCGCGTGGCAAACTGGATTGATACGGCATTAGTTTTCGGCCATGACCTACAAGCGTGATGGTCGTGCCCCGGTGCCAGTGAACGAGCGTGTGAGCGCTATCATGAGCCGGATCCGCGCCAAGAATACCAAGCCGGAACTCCTGCTTCGTTCCCTCCTTCGAAAGGCAGGACATACCGGTTACCGCCTGCACTACGCCAAGGTCCCAGGGAGGCCGGACATCACTTTCGTACGACGTAGGGTGGCCGTTTTCGTACACGGTTGTTTCTGGCATGGCTGCCCATTCTGTCAACCGGCTCTGCCCAAGAGTAATTCCGCGTTCTGGATGAACAAGGTAGCCACGAATCAAGCCCGTGACGCAAGGAAGAGTGGAGCGCTTCGCAAGGCGGGTTGGAAGGTGGTCATAGTGAGGGAGTGTCAATTGCGCGATCACCCTGGTAAACAGGTCGCGCGCGTGATCAAGGCACTGGAAGGATAGCCTTCATGCCCTCTTCTGTGGTAGCAGACGGCGGAAGAAGCGTTTCTCGAACTCCCAGAAGAACCGGAATTGACCGAACAGCGCTCCATAGATCAGCAGGAACACATTGTAGACGGGTAGGATCAGGACGTAATACAACACGGTGAACAGTGCAGGTTGTTCACCATCTCCTACGAAATAGGCTACCACCGGTCTTTTCAGGAACAGCACGGTGAAGCCGGTACATGCGAACACCAACAGGATGATGAGCACCCGCGCCGGCCTCACTCCCCAGCGCGCACTGAGACGCTGCATCCAACCACCCCGTTCAGACTTCTTTTCAACCATCGCGCCCGGCCCCTGATCGGGGACGGGCGCGAAGATCGTACAGGGAATGTTGGTGCGCTCAATCCTGCCATTCGGCCAGGAAAAGGTTCGTCTCTCGGGTTCCACCGTTCGCACGGTTGCTACTGAACACGAGATGTTTGCCGTCGGGACTGAACACCGGGAAGGCATCGAACTGATCGCTGAAGCTGACCTGCTCCAAACCGGAGCCATCGAGGTCGATCAGATACAGTGTGAAGGGGAAGCCACGCTTGGCAGTGTGATTGCTGGCGAAAATGATCTTCTTTCCGCTCGGGTGCCAGAACGGAGCCCAGTTCGCCTGGCTCAGCTCGGTAATCTTCTTCGCATCGCTGCCATCAGCATTGGCTACGTACAGTTCCATTTTCGTAGGCATCACCAGACCCTCCTTCAACAATTGCTTGTACTCAGCCTCCTCCTCATTACTCTTCATCCGGCTGGCACGCCACAGCAGTTTGGTGCCATCGGGGCTGAAGAACGCCCCACCATCGTAACCGAGCGTGTTCGTCACCCGCTTCACATCACTGCCGTCGATATTCATGGTGTACAGGTCAAGGTCCCCGTCGCGCATGCTGGTGAAAACGATACGATCACCTTTCGGTGAAACGGTCGCTTCCGCGTCATAGCCCGGCGTTTTGGTCAACTGAGCACGTATTTGCCCCTTCAGATCGCTCACGTAGATGTCGAACGTCGAGTAGATCGGCCACACGTATTTGCCATCACTACGATGCTCGGGATGGGCAGGGCAGGCGGCATTGCCCTGATGGGTGCTACCGAAGAGCACGAGACTATCCCCTGGCAGGAAGTAGCTGCAGGTGGTGCGGCCACCATTGATGCTCACTTTCTTCGGCTGGTCCGCCTTCAGGTCATCGGTGAAGGGGTTGAAGACGTAAATCTGGTCGCAGCTTTCACCCCACGCCGGGTTGTTGGACTGGAACACCAACTTGTCACCGGCGAAGCTCCAGTAAGCTTCGGCGTTGTCTCCTCCGAAAGTGAGCTTCTTCAAGCTCTTGAAGTGTTTCTCGCCCTCAGCGATCAAGGTATCCTTAACCACGACCGTATCCGCTGTGGTCGTGGTGGCATTCGGGTCGTTTTTCGCGGGTGTGCTGCAAGCGATGGCCAGCAGCGGGAGCAGTGAGAGATATGGTTTCATGGGTTCCAAAGAGGGCACGAAGCTACCCACCACAAGTGGAAGGGATCGTCAGGGAAGATCCATCCTTATCTTCTGCGCATGGCGATCGACGATAAGGCCGTCAAAGGACGAGGGGCAGGGGAGCAGGTGCCGAACCGTTTCCTTCAGCGGTCCTACGGTGTGGTGCACCAGGAAGGTGTGGACCATGTTGAGCTCGAGGCGCAGCCGACGCGCTTCATCTCAACGTACCCGAAGACCATCATCAACAAGGTGGATAGTCCTGATCTACCGTTCACACGTACCATCAATCCCTATCAAGGTTGCGAGCACGGATGTAGTTATTGCTACGCGCGCCCGACGCACGAGTACTGGGGTTACAGTGCAGGCCTGGACTTCGAGCGGATCGTATTGGTCAAGCTCAACGCCCCGGAGCTTTTCGAACAGGAACTACGTCATCGTTCTTGGCGATCGGTTCCCATCAATCTTTCCGGCGTTACCGATCCGTACCAGCCTTGCGAGCGTACGGAAAGACTGACCAGAAGGATCTTGGAGATCGCTTTGGAGTACAAGCAACCATTGACGCTTATCACGAAGAACGCGCTGATCGAACGTGACCTTGATCTCTTGGCCGCGATGGCGGAGGAACGGTTGGTTCAAGTGGCGATCAGCCTTACCACCTTGAACGAGGATCTGCGTCGTGTACTGGAACCGCGCACGAGCACGGGCACCAAACGCCTACGCACCATCTCGCTGCTTTCGTCCGCAGGTATCCCCACCATGACGATGATCGCTCCGATCATCCCGGCACTGAACGAACCGGAGGTGCCAACGCTCCTGAAAGCTGCCGCTGAGGCGGGTGCTTTGACGGCTGGTTACACGGTGCTACGCACCAATGGAGCTGTAAAGCCTGTTTTCGAAGCTTGGTTGCACAGGCATTTTCCCGATCGCGCTGCCAAGGTCATCGCGCAAACGAGCGATGCCCATGGTGGTGCGATGAATGACAGCGTTTTCGGGCGTCGAATGCGCGGAGAAGGGGCGTTCGCGATCAATATCCAACGCGTTTTCCGCGTGATGCGTGCGCGCTATTTCGTGGGTCGGCAGATGCCGGAACTTGATACCTCGCTCTTCAAACCCCCACCTCGTGGTCAACTGGACATGTTCCGGTGAACGGCCAGTTCTCCAAGATCTCATGCACGCTACCGTTCGGCCCGCGCAAGGAACGGAACAGCGTAAGTTCGTTCAACCTCATCCGCTTGATGACCGGATCGCCATTGATGTGTGTTACGTTCCTCTTCCGAGTGCGTGCCAACGTAATGTGCGGCCAGTAGGGTCGATAGACCGAAGGTCGTGATCCAGTGCGGAACGCCAACGCGACATGCAATGCCGTTAGCGCTGGTGATGGCACGAAACGTACCCACATCATGCTCGGGGTCTCTTTTGGCATGGTCGTCAACCGTCCATGCTCGATGGTGATAGGCGCGGTGATGGAAGCCAGGTGGGCGGCCGCATCGCGGATGATGGACAGTGAGGTTGCCTGACGCTCCCCGATGAAGATAGCCGTGATATGCCATTGTTCCAGCGGAGCTTTACAACAGACATCTTCCGGCAGGAATGGAGTCGTGCGATCACGAACATCCTTCGCGATCGCCAACGGAACGGCCGTGCCGAGGAAAAGTCTCATGGATCAGCGCAGGATGATGGTGCCGGATAGCCCTTGTAGGATGCCGTCCGTGTATTCGCATGTATCGATCCGTGCCAAGGGTGGGCCTTTTCTTGCCCATGAAGTGAATTCTTCCAAGGCTTGTTCAGGTCCCTCAACATGGATCTCAACCGCGCCATCGGGAAGGTTGCGTGCGGTGGCTGCCAAGCCTTGGTCTTGAGCTTGGCGAAGAGCACTTCGACGGAAGCCTACGCCTTGTACACGACCGGTCACGATGATACAGCGGTGAGTGAGTTCCATTGACACTTGACCCGTGGCTATCGTGGGCGATAGCTTCGTTGCGCCAATCTACCACCGTACGCCGTCGCGCGTGCGTATCACTGCATGGATCTCCTGCTCGCCAGGCGTTGCGCGTACAACGCTGCTATTCTTTCATGCTTCACACTCGCTTCGCAACCTGCGCAGTCGCAGGCGTTCGATGCGGGCTTTGCGCAGTCCACCGCTCCAGGCGGCACGTTCAACCAGCCCGTGGGTGTAGCATGGGACGGCAACGGGCGACAGTATGTGTGGGAGAAAGGCGGTAAAGTGTGGGTCATCAACAATGGTGTCCGCCAAGCGGAACCACTGATCGACATCGGTGCAGAAGTGGGCAACTGGCGTGACCATGGCATGCTGGGTTTTGCGTTGGATCCTGACTTTCTCGGCAATGGTCGCATTTATGTGATGTACACCGTGGACCGGCACCACCTCATGAATTCAGGTACGGCGAACTACAGTGCCACGACCAATGAGTACTATGCTGCCACCATCATGCGCATCACGCGCTACACGGCAATTGGTCCGGGCCGCGACACGGTCGATCCAGCCAGCCGTGTCGTACTGTTGGGAGAGACGCGTCAGACCGGTATTCCCGTACTTCATGAATCGCATAGCACCGGTTCGCTCGTCTTCGGGTCGGATGGTACGCTCATGGTCTCCGTAGGCGATGGCGCTAGCTACAATTACGTGGACGTTGGCAACTCACCGGATACTTATGACAATGCCGCCATCGCGGACGGTATCATCCGTGCGGCTGAGGATGTCGGTGCCATGCGGGCGCAATTGGTCGATTGTCACAATGGGAAGGTGCTGCGCATCGATCCGAACACCGGGAATGGTTTACCAAGTAATCCTTTCTATGACCCGACGGCGCCGCGTTCACCACGTTCAAGGGTGTGGACACTGGGTCTAAGGAACCCTTATCGCATGACATTGAAGCCGGGAAGTGGTAGCACCGATCCCGCCGTTGGCGATCCGGGAACCCTTTTCATTGGCGACGTCGGATGGACATCCTGGGAAGAACTGAACGTGTGCGATGAAGGTGGTCTTGATCTGGGGTGGCCATTGTTCGAGGGTCTATGGCCGTGCACCGCGTATATGAACGCTACAGCGTACAACATGGATGCACCCAACCCGGGATATGATGGGGTGAACTGTACGCAGCGGTATCTGAGTTTTCAGAACCTGTTGAAGCAGGCCACCCTCCAGGTGATCAACACCCATCCGAGCCCGTGTGATGCATCAGCATCGCTGCCGGCCACGGTACGCACCTTCCTTCACGAGCGTCCCGCGGTGGATTGGTCACATGGCAACAACTCACGCACGGGCGGCTATTTGAACGGAGCGGCGTATTCGTACGATCTTGATTCACCATCATCTCCGGTATCCGGTCCGCGCTTCGGCGGATATGCTGCGCTCGCCGGTCCGTTCCTATCAACGCCGAACCTGCCCATCGCGTACCACAATTCGGCGTTCCATGGTGATTATGCAGGAGGTTGGATACGACGCTTCAAACATGATACGGACGGTCGACTGGTGAGCGTTCACGACTTCGCTTCGGGTTTGGGACCTATCACGTGGATCGGCGCCGGTCCTGATGGGTGCATCAGCTACATCAAGTACGATGCGAATGAGGTGCGGAGGATCTGTTACACCGCAGCGGTCAACCTTCCACCGGTGGTGGTCGCCACACGATCCGCCCAGTACGGTCCTGGGCCCTTGTCCGTCACGTTCAATGCATCAGGGAGCAGTGATCCGGAGAACGGTCAGCTTACCTATTACTGGAACTTCGGCAACGGTACCAGTACTTCACCATCTCCCACGCAAGTCTTCACTTCACCGGCCGGTGAAGTGACCAGCTACAACGTATTGCTCACGGTTACGGATCCTGCCGGTAACAGCGCCACACGGAACTTCTTGATATCGGTCAATAATACGCCGCCAGTGGTGGATATCACCAGCATTCCAACTGGTGCGCTTTACCCGGTAGGAGTGGATACGACCTATCAGTTGCAAGCTGCGGTGCTGGATGCGGAGCATAGCGGTGCTGAACTCACCTACGCGTGGCGCACCACCCTCTATCACAACACGCATGATCATCCTGAGCCGGTGGATGCGAGTGCGATAAGCAGCACCGTGATCAGTGGTGCCGGTTGTAACGGGGATGCGTTCAGTTACAAAGTAGCCCTCACTGTTACCGATGCAGGGGGGCTGTCCGCGACATCGGAGCGGATGCTCTACCCGCGTTGTCAGGCTATCGCGCCGTTGGCCGTTATCGATGCGGACATCACCGCAGGCTTCGGCCCGTTGCTGGTGCATCTGGACGCTGGTTCGTCGTTCGATCCCGGCCAGATCATTGCTTACCGCTGGGATTTCGGGGATGGTACCTCGAGCACGGGTGTCGCTCCTCAAAAGATATTCAGCGAACCCGGCGATCATCAAGTAACGCTTACCGTGACGGACAATGATGGTTTGACCGGGCGTGCGGTACGCGTGATCACGGTGCTTACTCATTCCCCGCCGCAGTGCCTTGGTCCATCGGGTATCGTATTGCGCGAACTGTGGACCGGCTTGAATGGAACCTCCGTCCTCGATCTGTACAACAGCCCGAATTTCCCGAATTCCCCAACGAGTTCCTCTTCGATGTCTTCATTGGCATCCCCCCCCAACGCAGGCGACAACTATGGTGCACGCATCCGAGGGTATATCATCCCTCAGACCACTGGCACTTACACGTTCACGGTGACCGGGGATGATAATACGGTCGTCCATCTAGGCCTGAACTCCGAGCCGGCTTTCAAGCGTATCATCTGTTCCACTCCCGCCTGGACCCTGCCGAACGAATTCGCCAAGTATCCGGATCAGACCAGTGCTCCCATCTTTCTTGAGGCCGGCAACTACTACTACCTGGAGATCATTCACAAGGAGTCATCGGGCAACGATCAGGTCTCTTTGTGGTGGCAAACGCCCGGTAACAGTGTACGCACGATCGTTCCGTCCACCGTGTTAGCCTCCTGGCAGAACTGCCAGCCGAGTGTGCGTCTACGGGTGAACCTACAAGGGGCCTGGTCCGAGAGTACGGGTTTGATGGAGGATGCGTTGCGGGTATCGGGTCTGATACCTGCCAATGAGCCTTATCAGATGCTGGGCTTCACCGTGGTCGGTGGCGGTGGTGCGTCAGTACCATCCTCGCTATTGAACGTAACGGGTAAGAACGCAGTGGTGGATTGGGTGTTGGTGGAGCTAAGGAACAAGTTGGATCCATCGCAGATCCTGGCCACCAAAAGCGCGCTGTTGCAACGCGATGGTGACGTGATCGGAACAGACGGCTATGCACGTCTCCTTTTCAATGTGACCCCGGACGAGTACTTCGTTGCGGTGCGGCACCGGAACCACAATGGTGTGATGACGCAGATGAGCAAGTCGTTGGGTATCTCGGAAGCAGGTGTTGACTTCACTCGAGGGACTGAAGGAGCGTATGGTGCCGGGGCACGTTGTGTGCTGAGCAATTCTTCATACGGTGCATGGGCGGGTAACGTGAATAGCGATGACCGTATACTCTACACCGGCGCTAACAATGACCGGGATCCCATCCTTGAACTTATCGGAGGGGTCATTCCCACGAACACGACCACGGGTTACAGTCGTCGCGATGTGAACTTGGATGGTGTGATCAAGTACACGGGTTCCGGCAACGACCGGGATATCATTCTGCAGAACATCGGTGGTGTGGTTCCTACGGCGGTGCGTTTCCAGCAAATACCCTGAGGGGGGTCAGGTACCATGGGGGACCAGCGTGCGCAGGTAGGCGTCCAGTGCTTTCCCCTTGGGTTCACTGCTGATCGCATGGAGAACGGCGCGTGTCCGCTGGTCTAGCAACCGATGAAGCGTGCTGTTGTTCTTCGATCGTGAGACGTACTTCTTGGCGGTCGTCATGGCGCAGGGTTTTCATGCGAAAGAACCCTTCGACCGAGGCGTGTACAATCCCCCGATCGGGTGGATCGCAACAGAATGCACCAACGATCGGTGGTGGATCAGAAACCGTTGTGGTCGCGCCGTACGAAAAGCACCTGTCGGCCGAACGGTCCAAAGCTCCAGCCTGTGCAAAGCGATCCGTCAGGGAGAGGTAGAATGTGACTCAGCCGTTCTTCCTTACCGGTATCGATCGCACGTTCCCAAACAAGGACACCGCCAGTGGTAACGCGCATCAATGTGGCATCGCTCAAGGCGGAAGTGCCGCGCTCGCCCGCAAGGAGGAGGTCGTTATCGACACCGAGCACCAGATCGAATCCGCGACGATCATGAAGGGTGTCGCCCAATGCAGTGGTCCAAAGTGTATCCCCCTGCAGGTCGAAGGCGATCAGGTAGTAATGCAGAGGTATGTGTTGCGTGGTCTCATCGAACGTACCGAACGAATCCGTCCAGCCGGCCGTGATGAAGATGCTCCCTCCGATGGATGCGACACTTCGTCCAACATCATTCCCATCACCACCGAACGTGTGGCTCCAGATCATCGTGCCTTGCAAGTCCATCCGCATCAGGAGTACGTCGTCGTTCCCACTGAAGGTGAGTTCACGTCCCGTAATGACAAGGTCGCCACCCTCAGCGGTGATCCCATGAGCTTCCGCCTCGGTCGGTCCTGTCTCGGTATGGCTCCAGAGCAAGTCGCCGCTGGCATTGAGTCGTACGACCAGAACGTCGTGACCGTCGCCGGTGTTCTCGAAACCACAAAGCGCCACACCTCCATCTGGAAGCATTGTGCCTGCAGTGAACTGCTGCGATCCTGGCAGCTCTATGACCGAGGTCCAAAGCACTGCGCCGTTCGGATCCAGGTTCACGACCAGGCCATCATGACCGCTGGCTTCTGGTGAAAGAACACTTCCAATGATCATTGCAGAGCCATCAGGAGCGTTCACCACGTCCTGGGCGAACATGGTGTAGGGCGTTCCGAGGTTGCTCGAACTGCCGATCGATCCGTTATCGAGCATGGTATGGAGCGTTGTGCCGTATCCGAGTTGTACTGGGTCGAACTCACGGGCCACCACGACCGGTCCGTGGCTGGAGTTCTGGATACCGATACCATCCTGGGCGTACATTCCACCGAATGTTTGCGTGAAACTCTGCGCGGTGGCAGGGTGGATAGCCAGAAAGGCACAGCTAGTAAGTAACGAACACTTCCACATGGTAAAGCGAATGTAGGAAGGGCTATGGGCTAGCTTCGCCGCATGACCGGGCAGCGAGCCTCACGCACCTTCCTCATCCTATGGTCCTTCTACACGGCCGCATTGGGTCTGGCTGTTCTTGGTACTGGACAGTTGGAGCTCCACCGTGCCATGCATCCGTTCCATTCAAGCACGTTGGACCAGTTCTTCACGCACATCACCCACCTTGGGGATGGCGTAGTGCCCACGGTGTTGGCCCTGGTGATCTTGCTTCTTCGCGATGTGCGTTCATTCCTGATGATGGGCATCAGTTGTGCGGCAAGTGCGCTCATCGTGCAGGCCATGAAACACGCATTCGCGTACGATCGTCCTTTCATGTTCAAGCAGCAACTCGGGGAATTGCATTGGGTGGACGGGCTTGAACTACATCATCATCTCAGCTTCCCGAGCGGGCATGCTACTGCATCGTTCAGCATGTGCTACGCCCTTGCTGTGCTTATTGGCCGTAACGGCATTGCAGCAGCGCTCGCCGTTCTGGCGATCGTCATCGCATACTCCCGTGTGTACCTCTCACAGCATTTCAGTGAGGACATACTGGCGGGATCGGCCATCGGCGTTATCACGGCCTTGCTTGTTCATCGCTGGCTTTACGGTCCGGCGATGATGACGCGTAGGTGGCCTGGAAAGCGCCTATTGGGTCAGTTGAACCAATAACGAAAGCCTATGCCACCATCGAAATCAACTGAGGTGGATGGGACGAGATCCAAGGTGGGAGCCAGCTCCAGGAAGACGTCCACCGGTGCGCCATCGAACAGATAAGCAAGGCCAACTGGGAAGCGGATGCCCAAGTCGAGATGTGTTCCATCATGATCGTAGTAGCGTCCGCGATGCCAATAGCGGCCGTTGTTCCATGACCTCATGCGCAGCCCCGGACCGTAGTACAAAGGCAATCGACCTTTGCCTACCTTGATCAGGTCCATGTTATGGAAAAGGTAATCTCCGTGTAGATGAACGTAACCGCCGTGACCTAATCCCCAAGCAAGTCCGAAATCCAAAGCGCGGTCGCCAGCTACCCAATACTTGGCACTTATCCCGGTCGGTTCTCCGATGACAAGACCAAGCCCGAACCCGGAATCTTGAGCCGAGGACGCGAGCGGAGCTATGAATAGGATAAGGGGCAGGAGCTTTTTCATGTGTGCGAAGTTCAATACGTGGTAGGTGGTGGTAGAGGTGGTTTTCTCCCAGTGTTTCAACGATCCATCACTCAAGGCCGGTGCCAAAAGCAAGAAGCGCCCGAGGGCGCTTCCAGGACTAACGAGGATCGGACTCTCCCTTCCTCCTCCCGTCTGTCTTGTTTGAGACGTTCTGGGACGCGTGGGTCACACGTGCTGGCAGAATATTTTTCGCAACAGCGCTAAACTGCTGAGGACCAAGCGTGCTTATCATCTATCACCGGTATAGCTGATGCGGTAGATCTTGTCGGAAGCATCATCGCTGACCAGGATACTGCCATCGGGAGCGTTAATGACATCAACAGGCCTGCCGGTCGCTTTAGCCCCTTGCAACCATCCTTCGGCGAAGATCTCCGTTCGTGCCGACCCATCGGGTAGTGGGAATGCAACGGCCAATCGATATCCGATCGGGGCGGAGCGGTTCCAACTCCCGTGCTCAGCGATGAACATGGCATTCTTGTATTTCTGGGGGAACTGGTCTCCAGTGTAGAACCGCACACCAAGTGGGGCGACGTGTGGTCCCAGTTTCGCAGCAGGGGGAATGAAATCCGCACAATTCCGCACTCCACCGAACTCAGGGTCCGCGATCGAGCCAGCATGACAGTAGGGGTATCCGAAGTGCTGTCCCACGCTGGTCAGGTGGTTCAATTCACAATCAGGGCTGTCATCCCCCAACCAATCACGTCCATTCTCCGAGAACCACAGCTCGCCCGTGGTCGGGTGCCAATCGAAGCCCACGGAGTTCCTTACACCATGAGCAACGATGCGCAGGTCGCCCCCTTGGGCATTCATGCGGGTGATGGTCGCGAAGATGCTGTCCTCGCTTTCGCAAATGTTGCAAGGCGCACCAACGGGTACATACAGGAGTCCATCCGGACCGAAGGCGATGAATTTCCAGCCGTGATGCTCCTTATTCGGAAAACGATCGGTCACGACCACAGGGGGAGGGGGGGCCTGAAGCTGGTCCTCGATGGACTCCAACTTCACGATCCTATCAACTGCGCTTATAAAGAGGTCTCCATCGCGAAAGGCGACACCGACAGGCATGTTCAGTCCTTTGGCAACGATGTAGCGCTCGTCAGGCTTGCCGTCTCCATTCGTATCCTTCAACGCATGCACCACTCCTTCGTCCCGGGTTCCGACGAACAACGTACCCTTGTCGCCCCAACACATCGCTCGTGCGTTGGTCACATCAGCTGCGTACACATCGATGTGGAAACCGCTAGGCAGGCGAATATTCTTGAGTTCGGGGTCTGTGTCGCGAACGGGCGGCACACACACCGACCCGGCCAGGATGAAACCGAGAATGACCGCTAGGAAAGAGGAGGCGGATCGCATTGGGGGAGTAAGAGAACCTCGGTCAAGGTATCGTCCCCAACGGCGTCCGATTTGTGGCTATTTCGCCTCAAGGTCCACCAATTTCTCCAAGTGCTGCTTCCGCAGCGCTCCACTGCTGGCGAAGAACCATTCCTTCAACCCATAGTGATAGCCGCGGCGGAGGCCGGTGCGGTACTTGCCGAGCACGCCACGCGAACCACTGAGCTTTTGAAGCACACGGGTGATCTTGGCTTCTACGTCCGCAGCGGACATGCGTTTTCCACTGGCTTTCACCCAAGCCCTTCCACGATCAACGATAAGTTGCTTGGGCAAGAGCCCTGTTCCGGTGATCGCCTCGATCACCATTTCGTCCCAGTCGCTCAAACGATACCCCCCTGTCTTCTTCCGCTTCCGGCGTTTCACGGCCGAGGCTGATGGCTTGGAACTGCTTGAACGCCCAGGACCCCGCTTCATATCGGTCCCTTCGGTGATCTCCTTTCGTGGCCTTCCTGGGCCTCGGCGTACCTGTCCTTCTACGGGCTGTTTCACTTCGCGGGCGCGGATCGCCTTCAACCGGATGATCTGGTCCCTCACGTTCTTAAGCTGGAAGATCAGGCGCTTCCGCTCGGAGCGATAGTGGTCGAGCAGTAGTTCAGTGTTCTTAGCGCCGAGTCGTTCGTTGGCCATGGGAGCAGCGTTGTTGAATGTGAGCGGAAGGTCGCTGTGATGGGTCGCAATTTCGGATGAAAAGGACCGAACGGATCACTTCACGGAAATGGTATGTTCAGTTCCGCGTGCCGTGAACCTGCCAATGGTGCCGTACCATGATCCTTGAGTGATGAGGAGTTCTCTTACCGTTGCTTCCTGGGCGGGGTCTATGGCGATCAATAGTCCACCGCTGGTCTGGGGGTCTGCAAGGATGAACATGCGCTCCATCGTGCTCGCACCGTTGACAAGATGGCCATAACCCTTCCAGTTGCGCAATGCCCCGTCGGGATAGCATCCCTTATCAATGAGGGATCGGGCCGCTTGGAGCTTCGGAATGGCGTCATAGTCCAGATGGGCACCCAGGTGATCACCGCACATCTCGAGCAGATGTCCCAGCAGGCCGAATCCCGTCACATCGGTCAACGCATGGACGCCTGCAAGAAGACCGAGCGATGTCCCCACCTTATTCAATGCGACCATGGTGTCGCGCATAACAGTAGCATCCTCGCCAGAGAGCAGGCCGCGCTTCTGCGCCGTACTGAGAATGCCCACGCCCAGTGGCTTGGTAAGGAGGAGGAGGTCGCCTTCATGTGCGGTATCGTTGCGTTTCACTTGTTCCTTCTCGACCTCACCGGTCACGGCCAGTCCGAAGAATGGCTCCGGAGCATCGATACTGTGGCCGCCGGCCAGTGGAATGCCGGCCTCGTGGCAGGCTTTGCGGCCTCCTTCCAAGACTTGTCGTGCCAGTTCAGGCCCCAGTTTCTCGATGGGCCAACCCAGGATGGCGACCGCCATGAGCGGCCTACCACCCATGGCATAAACATCGCTGAGCGCGTTGGTGGCCGCGATCCGACCGAAGTCAAACGCGTCATCAACGATAGGGGAGAAGAAGTCGGTGGTACTGATGATGCAACGACCATCGCCGATGGAATAGACAGCGGCATCGTCACGTGAGCCATAACCCACAAGCAACGCGGGATCGGGCAATGTGCCGATGCTGCTCTGCAGGATCACTTCAAGTTGGGCCGGGGCGATCTTGCAACCACAGCCAGCACCATGGCTGAATTGGGTGAGACGAACGGGGCCTGATGAGGTGGTCATGCGATGGCGATGAGGTGTCGGGCAAGGGCCTCCGGATCGTTGCTCGGAGCCGGGAACTTGATGACACGTTGTGGGTCGCGCTGCGATGCGCCATGGAGATAGGACTTGTCGTAGTAGCGGAGGGTGATCAACGCCACCTGTTCGAGATCCCCTTCATCAAGGGCCGCCAGAGCGGCTTTGCAATTTTGCGGCCCGATACGCTTGGTGATGCGGTAGATCGCCTCGGCGAGATCTTCTTTGGGGAACCGTCCATACTCATGCACCAATCTCTTCGCACGTTCATCGAGGGGAACCTCAGCGAAATACAGCTTTGCGCTTCGCATGGTGGCGAAGAACATTGCCGGTATGCTCACGCGTCCGATCATCATGCTCTCATCTTCCACCCAGATCGATCTCGCAGGATCCATGCCATCGAGTGTGGACCAGAGCAGGTTCTCGAAATGCTCCGTGGTGGGCTGTGGGGCTTCACCCAGTGCACCGAAAGCCGAGCCTTTGTGATTCGCGAGAGCTTCAAGATCCACCACTTGTTCCCCGAGTCGGGCGAGGTGTTTCAAGATCCCCGTTTTCCCGCTGCCGGTGAATCCACCGAGCACGTGCAAAGCGAAAGGCCGGCTCAGTATGGTGCGGACATGGGCTCGGAAACCCTTATAGCCGCGCCTAAGGGTGATCACCTCTTTGAAGCCAGCCTTATCCAATAACCAACCGACGCTGCCGCTGCGTTCGCCGCCACGCCAGCAATGCACGCGTATGCCACCACCCGGTGCGATCCGTTGCGCTCCTTCTACGAGCCATGCCATCTTGGGACCTACGATCCGCAAGCCTTCCAAAACAGCCAGGTCGCGGCCTTGTTGCTTGTAGACGGTGCCTACTACAGCGCGCTCCTCATCGCTGAAGAGCGGGAGGTTGTGGGCACCAGGAATGTGGCCGCGTACGAATTCACCTGGCGAACGCACATCGACGATCGGCGTGCCGAACGCTAGCCATTCGTCCACAGGTAGCGAGCGCAGCATCCGGCAGGACGATCAAAGCACGTTGGATCCGACTAGGCCAGCACAGCGTTCAGCGTGATAGGCACGCTCTTGAGCAACTGGCTGATAGGGCAGTTCTCCTTGGCACCAGCGGCGCACTCCTGGAATTGTTCAGGAGTGATGCCCGGCACAGCACCTTTCAGCTCGAGGTGGATACCAACGACGCCCATGCCTTCGCCCACTTTGTCCATTTTCACGGTGGCCGTGCATTCGAGGGTATCGGCGGTGAAACCAGCCTTATTCAATCCGAAGCTCATCGCCATGGTGAAACAGCTTGCATGTGCAGCGGCGATCAGCTCCTCGGGGTTGGTGCCGGCCTTGCCATCCTCGCTCACGAAGCGGGTAAGGAAGGAGTGCGGCGTGTTGTTCAATACACCGCTCGTGGTGGTCACGGTACCGGAACCTTCTTTACCGGTCCCTTTCCAATTCGCGGTCGCTTTGCGGTTGATGGCCATGGTCTATCGATCTGGTTAGGGTGCGAAGGTAGGCGCTGTATGTGCCCAGCTCGGAACGGTGCCGGACTCGGTCAGAGGTGTATGAGAACGATCTGGAAAATATCAATGCATTTGTATTTAACTAAATGGTTTAATACGTTTGCCTTATCAAAGAACCGATGGACCGCCTCTCGCTCACCTTCTCCGCACTGGCCGACCCGACCCGTCGTGCAATACTGGCGCGGCTCTCCAGCGGCCCGGCCTCGGTGAACGACCTCGCGGCGCCCTTCAGTATGAGCCTGCCCGCTGTGAGCAAGCACCTGAAAGTACTGGAGCGAGCGCAGCTCATCGCACGCGGCAAGGAGGCGCAATGGCGGCCGTGCGAGATCAAGGCCGCTCCGCTGAAGGAGGCCACAGATTGGATGGAGCAGTACCGTCAGTTCTGGGAAGAGCGCTTCGACCGGCTGGAGGAATACCTCAAGGAGTTGCAAGCGCAGGAAAAACCGGCACCGGTAAAGGCAGCGCCCAAACGCAAGAAGAATGCAGGCAACAAGTAAGACCGCCGAACGCGAGATCGTGCTGACAAGGACCGTGAAGGCGCCACGCGCACTTGTATGGAAGGCCTGCACCGATCCGCGGCACATCGACCGCTGGTGGGGCCCGAACGGCTTCACGAACAAGACCCTCTCCTTCGATCTGCGCGTGGGCGGCCAGTGGAAGTACACCATGACTTCCGCCGAGGGCCAGGTCTTTCCCAACCTCATCACCTACACGGAAGTCACGCCGATCGACCGCCTAGCTTACGACCACGGCGATTGGGAGAACCCGAAGCTGTTCACCGGCTCGCTGACCTTCACCGACGCCGATGGCGGAACGTTGATCACGCTGCACACCATCTTCCCTACGAAAGCAGCGCGTGACTTCGTGATCGAGAAGCACGGTGCCATCGAGGGTGGCAAGCAGACGCTCGGTCGCCTGGCAGCATACATGGAAACCCTTCAAACCCTCTGAGTCATGACCCGACCAGCCATCTTCAACTTCGACGTGCAGAAGGAAGCACGCACGATCACCATCGACCGCACCTACAAAGCCCCGTTGGATCCTGTATGGGCCGCGTGGACGCGAGCGGACATCCTGTGCCAGTGGTGGGCACCCAAGCCCTACGAGTGCATCATCAAGTCGTTGGACTTTCGCGAGGGCGGCCGCTGGCTCTATTACATGCAGGGGCCTCAAGGAGATCGCCACTGGTGCTTCTTCGACTACGAGACCATCCGGCCGAAGTCGCACTTCTCGGGCAGCGATGCCTTCTGCGACGAGCATGGCGTGGCGAACAACATCAAGCCGAAGGTGACCTGGGAAGCGAACTTCAGCCAGGCTGATGGCCGCACCACGGTACACATCGTACTCCACTTCGCGTCGCCAGAGGACTTGGAGCAGATCATCGCGATGGGCTTCAAGGAAGGCTTCAGCATGGGCCTTGACCAGCTCGACGAACTACTGTCGCATCAACACGCTTAACTCCAACTCGTCTCTTTCAACCATGAGCACGCGCATCACCGTCTCCGCTCTCGTACACAAACCCGTGGCCCACGTCTGGAACACCTGGGCCGACCCGAAGCACATCACACAATGGTGCGCCGCCAGTGACGATTGGCATTGCCCCAAGGCGACCAACGATCTGAGGACCGGCGGAAAGTTCAGCAGCACCATGGCCGCGCGCGATGGCAGCTTCAGCTTCGACTTCGAAGGCGTGTACGATGATGTGCAACCGCACAAGCGCATCGCTTACACCATGGGAGATGGTCGCACGTGTGAGATCCTCTTCACATCGGAGAACGGTGCTACCCGCGTGGTGGAATCGTTCGACGCCGAAACACAGAATCCCGTGGAAATGCAACGCGGCGGCTGGCAGGCGATCCTTGATCGTTTCAAGGCTTACGCTGAAGCACAAGCCTGAGACCGAACATTCATGACCCAACACCGCCCTTGACATGGCAGCCCCACTTTCCACCCGACCGACACTGAACACACCGCCGCACATCGTCACCCGCGAGTTCAACGCATCGCGCGACCTGCTATGGGACGTTTGCACACAAGCGGAGCACATGGCCAAGTGGTTCGCACCCGGCGGCCGCGTTGGAAACGTGAAGTCGCTCGACTTCCGCGTGGGTGGAATGGTGCACTATTCGCAGAGCGCGCCCGATTGCAGCGATGTGGTCTGGGGCCGCGGCGTGTACACGGAGATCAGCCCAAAGGACCGTATCGTGTACATGCAGAGCTTCAGCGATGAACACGCCAACATCGGCTCGCATCCGATGGCACCGGGCTGGCCACGTGTGATGCACTGCATCTACCGCTTCGATGTTCTGGGCAGCAACCGCACACGACTCACCGTGGAGTGGACACCCGCCGATGACAGCAGCCCCGAGGCGATCGCGATGTTCGATGGCGCGCGTGCCGGTATGGACGGCGGCTGGAAAGGCACCTTGGACAATCTTGAGAACTACCTCAGAAGCGTGAAGTGATGGCCACCCGAAGATCCTCCGCACCAGCGAAGCGCGCAAAGACGAAGACGACCAAGACCGCTGGCGTCGCGAAAGTGAAAGTCACGCCCAAGGGCGCTCGCGAGTTCGTGATCACGCGCAGTTTCAATGCGCCGCGTGAGCTGGTCTTCGATGCGTTGAGCAAACCGCCCATGGTGAAGAAGTGGCTGAACGGGCCGCCGGGCTGGTCGATGGTAACATGCAAGATCGACCTGCGCGTAGGCGGTAAGTTCCACTACGTGTGGAGCAACTCCTCAGGGAAGGACATGGGCATGGGTATCAGCGGTGTGTACAAGGAAGTGAGTCGCCCGGAGCGTATCGTGAACACCGAGAAATTCGAACCGGCGTGGTATCCGGGAGAAGCGCTCAGTACGACGGTGCTCTCTGAAAAGAACGGCATCACGCTGATGACGATTACGGCGCGCTACGATTCGCGGAAGACGCGCGATGAGATCCTCGCTTCGCCGATGGAAGGCGGACTGGAGTTCAGCTATCAGGAGTTGGATGCGCTTCTGGCTACGAAGAGTGCGAAAGAGCCCAAGAAGACCAAGCAAGGGAACGCCTTGTTCACGGGCGTCTCAGAGCCGGAGACCGTGGATGCGTACATGAAGAAGCTGAAGCATCCGCTCAAACCCGTCGCGGAGCACTTGCGCAAGGTGATCCTGGGGGCGGACAAGTCGATCGGTGAAGGCATCTATTGGAACGCGCCGTGCTTCTACTTCACCGGGAAGATGAAACCCTTCGACCCGAAGACCTACAAGCGCTACATCGTCGGCTTCAACTTCTTCAAGCAAGACATGCTGCGCCTCATCTTCCTGCGTGGCGCTGAGGTGCAGAAGAAGGGCGGCCTGCTCACCGGCGACTACACCGATGGCCGCAGAATCGCGCTCTTCGGCAGCATGACCGATGTGAAGAAGCACGAGAAAGAGATCAAGCGCATCGTCAAAGAACTCGTCAAGAACATGTAAGGGCGGGATCCCGAGTCATCCTTCGACTGCGCTCAGGACAAGCCCCGGGATGACACTCGCCCCAACCGATACAACCATGATCACACCACCCGAAGTCATCAACACTCAGGAGATCGCCACCGTCGTGATCCCGCTCATCATCCCTGGCCGCGATATGCCGAAGTACATGGACCCCGCCATCCAGGAGATCATCAAGACCATCACGGGCCAGGGCATCAACATTGCCGGTCCGATGTTCAGCTACCACCATCGCCGCCCGAGCGACACCTTCGACTTCGAGATCGGCTTCCCGGTATCGAAAGCGATCAAGGAAGAGGGTCGCGTGATCAATAGCAAGCTGCCCGCCGTGAAGGTGGTGCGCAGCGTGTACCAAGGCCCCTACGAAGGTCTTTCACAAGCATGGCCCGCGCTGCAGAAATGGGTGCGTGAGAACGGCCACGGCGAGAACGGGAAGTTCTGGGAGAGCTACCAGAACAACCCCAGTGAGGTGAGGAGCCCCAGTGAATACCGAACGGAGTTGAATTGGATCGTTACCGAACTGTAGCGTCGACCCACCGGGTCGACCGAACCAACAGCAGATGAAGAAGGCCAAAAGCACAGTGAGCGGCGCGATCCCGGGGCAAGCCCGGAATGACAGCGATGTGCGATCCGTGCTGACCTGGCTGGAAAGTCTCGGCAGCAAGCGTGTTCGGGAGGACATGAGCAAGCGCTTCGGCATCCATACCGACAAGGCGTGGGGCGTGATGATGCGCGACATGCAGAAGGTGTCCAAGTCCATCGGCACCGACCACCAACTCGCGCAGCAGCTGTGGAAGACCGGCTGGTACGAGGCGCGAATGGTGGCCACGATGATCGCTGATCCGCTGCAGGTGACGCCGAAGGAGATGGACGCCTGGTGCAAGGACTTCGACAACTGGGCCATCTGCGATACGGCCTGCTTCAAGCTGTGGGACCAGGTTCCGCACGCGTGGGACAGGGTCGCCGTGTGGGCCAAGAGCGAGAAGGAGTTCATCAAGCGGGCAGCTTTCGCGTTGCTCGCGTGTTTGAGCCTTCACCGGAACGACGCCGACCCGAAGGCACTGAAGAAGTTCCTCCCGCTGGTGAAGAAGGCGGCGAACGACGAGCGCAACTTCGTGAAGAAGGGCGTGAGTTGGGCGTTGCGCGGCATGGCCAACGCGGGGACGGAAATGCACACCGCCGTGTTTGATCTGGCTGATGAACTGGCGGCGAGCAAGAACGCGACCGAGCGCTGGGTGGGCAAGGATGTGCTGCGCGATATCAAGCGACCGATGATCGCGAAGCGGGCGGAGAAGCGCGACGTCAAGCGAACCGCGGTCACGACCAAGGCCAGCAAGAAAGCTAAACGCGCATGAACTGGTCGCTTCCAACACTCATTCGAGCGGATGCGTTCGCAGGCATCACCGCTGGACTGCTGCTGTATTTCGGTAGGGAGAGTTGGTCGGCATTGTCCGGCCTTACGATGGATGAGTTCGCCCAACTGGGCATTGTTGGGCTTTGCTACGGCGCATTCTCCGGGACCATCACGCTATTCAAAGCCTACCGGCCAATGCTGGTGTGGACGCTCATCATCGCGCACGCCGCGTATGCGCTCCTCTGCCTGGGGCTGTTCATCAACAGGTCCGGCGAATTGAGTGTGTTCGGAAAAGTCCACCTGCTGGCTGAAGTGGTCTTCGTCGGTGGGCTCGCCGTTCTGGAAGCGCGTAGTGCAAGAGGATCGAACACAGTGGCCCTTCAACAGTAGAGCATGATCATCCTCACCGACACGGATCAACGCACGCTGGTGCTTACACGAACCTTGAACGCGCCGTGCGAACTGGTCTTCCGAGCTTGGACCGATCCGAAGCATCTTGTCCGGTGGTGGGGCCCGAGCGACTTCACTCTGCCGCATTGTGAGCAGGACTTCCGCGTCGGCGGCAAGTACCGCTTCTGCATGCGCGCCCCCGACCCCGGTTCGGGGACCGGGGCTACGCGCGATCATTGGGTACGCGGAGAGTACACGCACATCGATGCACCATCACGACTCGTCTTCACATGGCTGCGCGAAGACGCCGAGGGCGACATCTGGTGCGATACCGTGGTTGCCATCACCTTCGAGCAGCGCGGCGCATCCACCGTGCTCACCTTGAACCAGACCACCTTTGCCACCGTGCCGCATTGCGAAGAGCACAGCATTGGTTGGAACGAATGCCTGGATCGCCTGAGTTCCATGGTAACTGCCTTTGAACAACAGCCAACGAACTGAACCATGGCGAGCACACGACTGAACCAGATGCACAACGTCGGTATCGTTGTGGAGTCCCTCGATAAGGCCGTTGCCTTCTTCATCGTCCTTGGGCTGAAGCTCGAAGGGCGCGGTATGGTGGAAGGCGAGTGGGCCGGGCGCGTGACCGGGCTGGGTGACCAGAAGGTGGAGATCGCGATGATGGTGACGCCCAATGGCCACAGCCGGCTCGAACTGTGCCAATACCACCGGCCAACCGTGATCGCGGACCACCGCACCGCACCGGTGAACGCTTTCGGCTACCTGAGGATCATGTTCAATGTGGTGAACCTCGATGAAATGGTGGCCCGGCTGCAAAATCACGGCGCACAGCTCGTCGGTGAGATCATGCAGTATGAGAACACGTACCGCCTTTGCTACATCCGTGGGGTGGAGGGCCTGCTCATCGGCCTCGCGGAAGACATCGGCAACAACTGACCCGAACACAAACCCCACAACCAACGCCTACGCCGGGCTTCGGCGTTCAACCCATGCCCACACAGATCTTCGTCAACATGCATGTGAAGGACCTAGCCAAGAGCAAGACCTTCTTCGAGAATCTCGGCTACACCTTCAACCCCCAGTTCACGGATGAGAACGCGGCTTGCATGGTGATCAGCGACACCATCTACTGCATGCTTCTCACCACAGGCCACATGGAGCGTTTCGTGCCAAAGGGCAAGACCATCGCCGATGCTTCGAAAGTCACCGAGACCCTGCTCGCGCTCTCCAGCGATAGCAAGGACGCGGTGAACGAGCTGTTCGAGAAGGCCATCGCCGCAGGAGCAACGGAGGCACGCCCAACGGAGGACCACGGCTTCATGTACGGCCGTAGTTTCAATGATCTGGACGGTCACATCTGGGAAGTGTTCTGGTTCGATCCGAGCGCTTTGCAGTAATAAATAGAACGCAGAGACGCTGATAAAGCTGATGGTCACTGATCTGATAAGATCCGCGCGGTGTTCTCATCCGCGCAGATCATCTTGACCCGCGTTATCAGCGTTCCAACACTTCGAACCATGCGCGACCTACCCAAGAAACCCACGAATACGGACGAGTACCTGAAGCAGCTTCCGGCGGACCAACGCAAAGCTTTGGAAGCGCTGCGCAAACAGATCCTCGCTGCGGCACCCGGCTGCACGGAGCACTTCGGCTACGGATTGCCGGGCTTCAAATACAACGACCATCCGATGCTCTACCTGGGCGCGGCGAAGAACCACGTGGCCCTGTACGGTTCCGTTCCGGTCGGCTTCAAGGACCGATTGAAAGACTTCACCGTGAGCAAGGGTACCATCCAGTTCACGCCGGAGAAGCCGTTGCCAGCAGCACTGGTGAAGGACATCGTGAAAATGAAATGCGCGGAGATCGAGGTGCGGTGGCCTGCGAAGGTGAAGAAGACCGCCATGAAGAAGGCTGCACCGAAGAAAGGCGCTGCTAAGAAGACAGCGAAGAAGAAATGAGTGCAGCAGCCCTGACCGATCGCGAAGTGCGCACCACACGCACGATCCATGCTCCGCGCGAACGGGTCTTCGCCGCATGGACCGATGCATTGCAACTCGCGCGCTGGTGGGGACCGAACGGCTTCACCAACACCTTCCATCGCTTCGAGTTGAAGCCCGAAGGCATCTGGGAGTTCACCATGCACGGGCCGAACGCGATGGACTTCAACAACACCTGCGTGTTCAAGCGCATCGAGGCCCCCTCTTACCTGGAGTTCGACCACTTGAAGGAGATGCACTTCTACAAGGCCATGGTGACTTTCACCGCCGTGCCAGAAGGAACGCTGGTCGATTGGACAATGCGCTTCGATACGGCCGAAGAGTTGGCACCGATCAAGGCCTTCATCGAGAAGGCGAACGAAGAGAATATGGATAAGTTGCAACAACTGATCAACGATCAACCTTGAAAACACGATCCCGGTCCAAGGCCGGAATGACAACATGAGAAAGCTCAACATCGCGTACTGGATCGTCAACGGGCTTTTCGCCGCGTTCATGATCTTCTCCAGCCTGGATAACGTCGTGAGCGGCGAGCAGTCCGTGGCCTTCGTCCACGACAAGATGGGTTATCCCGTCTACTTCATCCCCTGGATCGGTGTGGCCAAGATCCTCGGGGCCATCGCCATCCTGCTGCCCATGTTGCCCGCGCGGGTGAAGGAGTGGGCCTACTTCGGACTGTTCATGGACTTGGCCACGGCCATCTATTCGTTCATCGCCCTGGGCGAACCTGCCAGCGGCTATGCACCCATATTCATCTTCGTGGCTTTCCTCATAGCCGCGTACGTGCTTCATCACAAGCGGCGCGCCGCGCAGAACTGAGCGAACACCATGCTGCTCTATATCATCCTCGGTCTCGCCGTCATCATCATCGGCATCTTCATCGCTGCTTCGCTGAAGCCGAACACCGTGCATTACGAACGCAGTGTGGTGATCGATGCGTCGCCGGAAAGGATCCTGCCGCACATCGTTGACTTCCACAAGTGGCAGTCGTGGAGTCCTTGGGAGAAGATGGATGCCGACCTGCAGCGCTCGTACAGCGGCTCGGCCGCTGGGGTAGGAGCCATGTACGCATGGGCCGGCAAGAAAGCCGGCGAAGGCACGATGGAAGTGCTCGATGCCAGCAACGGTGGAGTGAAGATAGACCTGCGCTTCATCAAGCCGTGGAAAGCGGAGTGCGTCGCGCAATTCCATTTCACCCCGCAGCCGAACGGCACCAACGTGCGTTGGACCATGGATGGCCCAAACACCTTCATGGGCAAGGTCTTCGGCCTGTTCGTGAACATGGACAAGATGATCGGCAAGGACTTCGAGTCAGGCTTGTCCGCATTGAAAAGCAGCGTTGAGGGCTAAACCGGCAGGTGGTCCGATCCTCACTTGCGATCGGACCACCGAAGCCTTCGCCGGATCCTTGTCTACGTGCTCGCCTACTTCCCGGAAGCCTTTGCCGCTACCTTCTTCGCGACCCTCTTGGTCTGCCCAGTGGGTTTAGCTGCCTTCTGGGTAGCAGCTTGCGCAGCAGCGGTGATGGCCATCTTCTTCGCCGTTAGTGCCTTCCTTTTGGCGCGCGTGTTGCTCGACTTGGCAATGGTCTTTCCTGTTCCGTTAGGGCCCTTGCGCATCTTCGATCGTTTGGTCGTCATGAATTCCTTGTATTTCGCACAAGCTAGGTCCATTCTTCCTAGAACAGGAAGTTCGGTTCACATGAACCTCTGGTCGCCTCCGCCACTGTCCTTCGTAACCAGCACATTCGCGATCTCGTTGGGGAAGGTCCAGTTATGTATTGGAAGAGGAGAAGAGGCTGGGGCCGGGTATTTTTGAGCAATGGACATCCTGATCGCTCAACTGACGCGCAACAACGTAGCTACTCCGACGGAGGAAGAGATCCGCATAACGCGCGTTTTCAATGCGCCCCGTGAACTCGTGTGGAAGGCGTGGACGACGCCCGCGATGCTGCTACATTGGTTCGGGTGCGCGGCTTTCAGTACGGTTCATGCCAAGGCCGATGTACACGAGGGTGGAGACTATCGTGTCGTCCTGCGGAACCCGGATGGCGAGGATATCCCCATCTACGGCAGCTATACCGCCGTTCGTCCTGTTGGTCACTTGGCTTTCACACACCAATGGGAAAAACCTCCGGTGCCGGAGAATCCGGCCCGCCATAGAACCCTCGTGACAGTGGATCTGTTCGAGGAGGGTCAGGCTACGAGAATGGAGTTCAGGCAGATCGGCCTGGCGACGGCAGCATCACGCGACAGCCATGTTGGAGGCTGGTGCGACAGCATGGATGCCCTCGCTCTACAACTCGTTCGAGGCGTGAGCGATCGGTAGGCGGCACCAGCGGAAGCACTTGCGTGCCTGGTTCGCAGCGATCATCGGAGCAGAACGGCGGGCGACAAGCCTGGCCGGGAATTCGTTCAAACGCGAATGCGCCAAGGCATCGGTATGGCTATCACTTGCAGTTCACAACGTCCACATCGATGCGGAAATGGTCCGTCTGTGGTGTTCCTCCATCGAAGTCCAGCCAAAGCTCGGTAGACGCGGTGATGGTATCGAGCACAGGTTGGAAGTAGTAAGCGTTCTCCGGTCCTTGATCGATGACCCATCGATTGAAGAAGAGTGGTGGAGGGACGTTCACCGGCACCAGCGACAGGGTATCGCAGGAGCATAGGGACAGGTGCACATCCGCTGTACCCCATGGCCCTGGTGCGCACTGCTGCAAACTATCGATGTCGAGCTCCACCACCACCTTGCTGCAGGTCGGAGTGGTGGCCGTGTTCACCACGGTGAGTTCATCCTTATTGCACGCCACCAGCGCACCAGCGGCGAACAGCGAGAAGTAGAGTGAGGACCGGATGCTCATCGGTGCGGGAATTGAAAGACCAAGCCGGTGCCAAGGCTCAGCGAATGGACGTTGGGGTTGAAGGGCAGTGATCGGAAATGCGAAGACTTGATGACCGGCGCCAGGGCATATTGGTAGGATGGCTCCACGAACAGTCCGACGCCACGACCGAGCCTGAACTGGATGCCCACACCCAGGTCGATGACAGCCCCTATGGAACGCTCCGAGAAGACCAGGGTGCGGATCTGTTTCTGGTCGGCATCGAACTGTACCACGCGGTCTTGACCACCACGTGCGTTCAACTGCATGGTACCTCCAAGGCGAACGTAGAGTTCCTTGGCTTCCAACGGAAGTGCATAGCGCAGCGACAGGGGTACTTCTATGAAGCGGCCGCTCCACGCATAGCTCGTATAGCTGGTGCCCGCTCCAGGAACACGTCCGGAAAGACTGCCCTTGTTGCTGTATTGCACGCCCAGCAGGATGGCCGCTCGTTGATCGATGTTGTAGTGCATGCGCAGACCGACAGTACCGACCATTTCGCGTGGACCGCTGAGATGGGGGAGTGCGTTCGAGTCCATGCCACCTTCCTGACCACCATAGATGGTATGACCTAGCGCCACCCACGGCGAAATGCCGAAACGAGCGAACGCCGGACCATTGGTCTTGGCGAGTGGCGAAGCGGGCAGAAGGGTAGGTGTCGGTCCGGGTCGTTCGAGGTCCAGTGGTAGGATCTTTTCCAACGCGAAGCGAGAATGAAGCGCTTCGGTGGAACCGAGGAGCGCTGGCGGCAACTCCATGCGCAGGTCAGGTCGCGGATCGTTCCGCATGGGAACATCCACTTCTGCCAGATCTGACGAGGACCGTTGCACGATGATCCCCTTCACGTTGGAATCGACCATCGCTGGCGTTGCATTGCGCGTAAGTCCCACTTGGGCACGAAGAGTTCCCGCATCACGTGTGGTTCCTCCAACATCGCGCGATCCCAACGTATTCGAAGGCATCACTGACGTGACATCCGGTTCGATCGCTTCGCGCGGTTCGTACGTTGTTGTCGTGGGCGCTCGGTCGGTATCATAGGCCGCAGCCGATAGGTGTTCCAGCGAAGGTGCGTTCGCGTTATTCGCGCTCAGTTGGGTGGCGGAGTCATCATCCTGCGCATTGAAGGAGGTCGCCGCATCGTATGCTACACGAACGTTCTCTGCGGGCACATCGCTATCATCGTTCAGCGAAGGCGTAACGACAACGTATCCAGCTATGAGAACGGCGAGCGCCCCACCGAGGACTTTCACCCAAGCGGAGGTCCATAGCGATGTGCTGGCGCCCCCTTTGGCCAGACTGGCCATCGCGTTCCAGTCCATCTCAGGCGCTGGCGGCAGGTCCACGGAGGGCAATGCCTCGCGGAAGAGTTCGTCGAGCGGATCATTAGTGGGCATTGCGCTTTCGTTTTGCGGCCAGGGACGGATCGCGTTCGACCACCTGTTCCATGAGTTTCGCCCTTGCCCGGGCCAGGTTCGATTTGGACGTGCCGACGGAGATCCCCAATTCGGCGGCGATCTCTTCATGTGTCCATCCTTCCATCACCCGTAGATTGAAGACCATGCGGTAAGCGGGAGGAAGTTCCTGCACGAGCGACAACAACTCGTTCACGCCGAGCGCTGAGGTGACGAGTTCGCCCGAGCCATCTGCTTCCAAAGCAGGTCCGTGCGTGATATCATCCAGTCGCACGTTCAACCGGTCCTCCGCTGCGGCCCTGTAATGGTTGATGGCCGTGTTGAGGATCACGCGCTTCATCCAACCGATGAAATGGCCCTTCCCGGAATAGGTACCCAGTTTGGCGAAGATGCGTGCGAAGCCGTCCTGCATCATATCCTTCGCTTCATCGTTGCTGCGTGCGTAACGCATGCAGATGGGCATCAACTGTCCGTAGTAACGTTTGAACAGCTGGCTGCACGCGGCGCTGTCGCCTTCCAGGCAACGCTTTATCAGAGCAGCATCCGAACGGCTCACGAACTCCTGTGCTGCGCGTGGGTCCAACTGCACAGCACGCTGTCCCGTACCCTGCGGCACGGCACCGTGGAGAACGGTATCGTGATCAGCTTCGAACACCTGCGGTAGCGTGAGCGCGATGGGCATTGTGAAGGATGGGCCCGTGAAAGGCCATCATCGGACGATGAGCAAGAGTTCCATCCCCAGCGCATGGGCGCGCAGGAACAGCTGCTCTACGGCAGGGTTCAGGTACAGGTCGTTGCGTGTGATCACCCATTCTTCGAACTCTTCCCTGCTCCAGGGCGCTATCGCCGACGGCGTGCTGGCTAGCGGGTCGGAGGCACCGTTACATTCCACCGAAAGTAAGGGAAGTGTACCGGGGACCGGAAGCGCGAAGGGATCGGTGAGCATTACAGCGCCATTGGCGAAGATGTCCACGAACCAAGATCCCGATGCGGGTGCGAACCGGCTTTCCACGAAGTCTTGTATGATGGTGCGTTCGAGCACGTTCTTGTCCACTTTGACCAAGCGTGCAGGTGCAGGGGTGAAGGTCATCGGTGAGAGTGTCCGCTGAGGTTCTTCAGCAAGGACAACCATGGGCTGGCGATGGTTGCGTGTGCACCCGCTATATTCGCGCCGCTGTTGATCTCCGCGTAACGAACGGGGTTAAAAGGGAACCGGGTGCGAATCCCGGGCTTTTCCTGAAGCTGTAAGTCTGAGAACCGACCGGCACGACGCCACTGCCCCGCATTTCGGGATGGGAAGGCGCCGCGAAGGCAGACGAGCCAGAAGACCTGTCAGCAGCACGATAGGAAGTTCGCTTTCAGGACAAAGGCGAGCCCCGTGCTGCGCAGTTCTGCGCATCCGTGGCTTTTCTCGTTCTGGGAGCTGTGTGCAACAGTGTTAGATCCCCAAACCCGACCCAGGATGCCCGTACGTACCACCTCTGCTCTCGCTCTCTCGTTCCTTACCGCCGCATCGCTGCATGCCCAGTTCGGCGTGGCCGACATCCAGTACTGGGTGGGTAGCGGCCAGGATACCGCCATACTGGTGGTCGACTTCCAGGACGGCGCGGCGGCACCCGCTTTCGCATGGGGGTACCTGCACGACGGTGGCACTGCCGCAGACATGCTTAGTGCCGTCGTTGCTGCGGACAGCGACTTGGACGTATCGCTCGTGAGCGGCTTCCTCAACGACCTTACGTATGGCAGCCACGCAGGCCTTGGTGGCGAGCCCGACTATTGGAGCACTTGGACCGGCACGAGCATCGCTGACATGGCCATGAACGATGGGCTGACAGAGCCTTTGGTGAACGGACTGTGGTTCGGTTGTTCGTACACGGATTTCGACCCTGCGTTGCCGCCCACGGAGCCTGTGGCCGCCCCGGCGCCCACCTTCACGGCCGACGATGTGGATTTCTGGGTGGGCACTGGAGACAACAGCGCCATCCTGGTCATCGACTTCCTTGACGGTGCCGCTGTATCGTCCTACGCTTGGGGTTTCCGCTTCAATGGCACAACCACCGGCGAAGCGATGCTGAACGCCATCGATGCTGCGGACGCCGACTTGGCGACCGTTTGGAGCGGTGGCTTCCTTTCCGACATCACCTACAATGACCATGCGGGCATCGGCGGCAGCCCCGACTATTGGGGAACCTGGAGCGCCACGGACATCGCTACGTGGACGTCCAACCTGGGTGCGGCCACCGCTGTGAACGATGGTGAGTTCTTCGGCTGTAGCTACATGAATTTTGACCCGATGATAGCGCCCGGGCCTCCCACCGCAGCCGCCATGCCTACCGCCATCACCGAAGCCGAGCATGGTGAACTGAACATCTTCCCGCAGCCAGCTACGGACATCTTGCATGTGAACACGGGGCTGGCTACGCGTAGCATACAGGTCTATGACCTTACTGGGAAGCGTGTTTCAGAGATCCCGTTCGGCACGGGTACGCGTAGCATCGACGTGAGCGCCTGGTCCGCTGGCCTCTACGTGCTGCGAGCCGGTGCCGTGCAGCGCACCATCGTTGTGCAGTAAGCGCTTTGCGAATGTGCCGCGCCAAGATCGCCAAGCGAACGCATGACCGCCCTCGACAGGTCGGGTATGCCTGGCGGTGTTGCGCGATCGCCTTCATCCAGTGCCTGGCGAGCGATGGAACCCATGCACAAACGCTGTCCGATACCGTGCAATTGCATCCCTTCGAGGTGTCGGCACAACGCCTCGAGCAGTTCGCTGCGGGCACCACCGTGCAGCGTTTGGACAGTGCTACCCTGGAGCGATACAGGCTCGCGGACCTTGGAACGGCTTTGGCGGGTGAGACGGCCGTGTTCGTGAAGAGCTACGGCCTGGGAAGTCTGGCTACCACCAGTTTCCGCGGGGGGAGCGCCAACCACACCGCCATCCTGTGGAACGGCTTCAACATCGGCAGTCCCATGAACGGGCAGATCGACCTGTCGTTGCTGCCCATGGCCGCTGTCGGCGAGGTGAGTTTGCAGCATGGTGGCACCAGTGCCCTTTGGGGTAGCGGAGCGCTGGGTGGTGCGATACACCTATCCGCACCCCCGCGTTTCGGCCGTGGCCTCCTAGTGCACGTGGGCGCGGGCTTCGGCAGTTACGGAGATCTGCGGCAACAGGCGCGCGTGGAGGTATCGGGCACATATGGTAACACCAACATCACGCTCTTCCAGGCCGATGCACGCAACGATTTCCACTATCGTATCGGTGATGGGGCTCGTAGCGAACGGCGCGAACAGATCAATGCGGGTTTCCAACAGCAGGGCCTCATCGCCGAGCAACACTTTCGCCTGCGTGCACGGCAGCAGCTGAGTGCACGCGTCTGGCTGCAACGCACAGGGCGGCATGTACCCCCCACACGGGTGCAGCCCACGAGCACCGCGCACCAGGCGGATGGAACGTTGCGTGCCACGGCGGAATGGTCACGCACGGGCCACCACACGGACCTTGCGGTGCGCGGCGCCTTCTTCGATGAGCGATTGGATTGGACCGCTGCCGATGACGACCCCGTGGTGGTCAGCCGCTCACGTTCCGCCATCATCGAAGCAGAAGCGCGTTTGCGGCTATCAGCGCTGCACGCGTTGGATATCGGACTGAACAACACTTACGCGCAGGCCACCACTGATGGCTATCCCCACCGGCCCGAGCAGGACCGCGCCGCGCTCTTCGCCGCTTACCGCTATCAGGGCAGTGGTGGGCGTACCACCGGTTCCGTTTCGGCACGGCAGGAACTGTTGGATGGTGCGTGGATGCCGTTCACCGCTTCCGCAGGGATGGAACATGCCGTCAGGCCTTGGCTCAAGTTGAAAGGGCAGGGAGCACGCGTGTATCGCGTTCCGACGTTCAATGAATTGTACTGGCAGCCGGGTGGTGACCCCGACCTGCTCTCAGAAAGTGGCTTCAGTGGCGATGCCGGGCTGGAGCTGAAGTTGGAGCGCGGCCCCTTCCAGGTGCGGAGCACGGGTACGATCTTCAGCCGTTCCATCAAGAACTGGATCATCTGGCTTCCTGGTCCCGCGTATTGGAGCCCGCACAACGTGCTACAGGTATGGAGCCGTGGCCTGGGAACGGACTCGGAACTTGCCTGCCGCACTGGACGAAGCACGTGGAAGCTGGGACTGCTTACCGATCATGTGGTCTCCACCAACCAACGACCCACCGGGATCAACGATGCTTCGGTGGATAAACAGCTGATCTATGTCCCCATGTACAGCGGCCATGCGCGGATCGTGTGGGAGCAGCGCAACATGACGGTGCGTTTCACTGCGGCCTACACGGGTTACCGCTACACGAGTTCGGACAATAGGCAGTTCCTGGAACCCTATTGGATCTGGGATGTCCATGCCAGCTACCGGCTTCAGATGAAGGCGCGGTGGAGCACTGTGCTTTTCGTTTCTGCGAACAACCTGTTCAACGCGGACTACGAGATCATGCTCAATCGACCGATGCCGATGTGTAACTATCAGGCGGGCGTCAGTTTGCAATTCACCAAGCCTGTCAAGACGAAGGATCGGACATGAGGAAGAGATCAGGGAAGTTCTTCACCCAACGGATGAACGGGGTGTGCAGCGCACTGCTGCTGATGGTCGTGGTGGCTGCCTGCCGGAAAGACAAGCCTGAAGCGCCGGTGGCCGCCCCCGTGCAACTGGGGCAGCAGGGTGGCGCGTACATCACCAACGAAGGCAATTTCCTATGGGGTAACTCCGGCGTGAGTTACTACGACAACGCCAGCGGCAGCGTCTTTGAAGACCTCTTCCAGTCCGCCAACGGCACTGCGCTGGGCGATGTGTGCCAGAGCATGACGCTTTTCAATGGAACGGCCTATCTGGTAGTGAACAATTCGGACAAGGTGGTGCTGGTGGACCCGAACACCTTCGCGCAACAAGGCGAGATCACCGGTTTCGTTTCACCGCGCTACCTACTACCGGTGAGCAATGCCAAAGCCTACGTCACTGACCTGGCGGGTGATGCCATCGCTGTGGTGGACCTGGTCAGCCGCGCCATCACAGGCACAATACCATGCCCGGGTGCCACCGAAGAACTGGTCCTCGCCGTGGGGAAAGCCTTCGTCACCAATACGGACCGCGAGCAGCTCTACGTGATCGACACTGCGACCGATGCCATCGTGGACAGCATCACGGTAGGGCGCGGTGCCAACTCCCTCGTGCAGGACGCCAACGGCAAGTTGTGGGTGCTGTGTAGCGGCTACATGGGCCTAGGCAACAATGCCGTGCTGCATCGGGTGGATCCGGCTTCGTTGCAGGTGGAAGCCTCGTTCACTTTCCCCAGCAGCAGCGACAGTCCGTGGCGCTTGCGCATCAATGGGGGGCACGACCAGCTCTACTTCCTGAACAATGATGTGTACCGCATGCCCATCACCGCTGTTGCGCTACCCACTGCGCCTTTCATCGCGGCGGTCGGCCGCAACTTCTACGGCCTGGGTGTGGACCCAGGGAGCGACGTGGTGTACGCAGCAGATGCCGTGGACTACGTACAACGTGGGGTGGTATACCGCTATGCCCAGGATGGCGCGGTGCTCAATTCATTCCACGTGGGCATCATACCCGGTGGCTTCTCTTTCCGTTGACCGCACGGCCATGTCTGATGATGCACAGGAGCAGTGTGCCCGCTGTGGCGGGCCGTTCGTTTGCAAGCCAGCGAGCATCCATGAGTGCCATTGCCAAGCGGTGCAGTTGGATGAAGTACAGCGCCAACACCTTGCCGAGCGGTATGGTACCTGCCTTTGCGGCGCGTGCCTTGCGGAAGTGGCACGGACGAATGCCTCAAACCCTACCGACGGACTGGTCAAGTGAAGCTGGCACACAGGTTCCAGTGGGTGTCGCCCACCACCGTTCCACTCCTTCAAAAAGGAAGTGCGCTCACTGGCACACCACCGTATCGGTATGAACGCCCCGCCCGGCCCAGATCCCCAACCCACCCTGGATGTTGGACTGTGCGTTCTGTGGGGTGCCCAACAGGTCGCCGCCACTGGCCACGTTGGCTTCGTAGCTGCGGTAGAAGCGGTATTCCGCCTCGCCGATGCTCACGAAGTGCACGACCACCGTATCTCCCGGGAAGCGGAAACCGTTCGTGTTGAAGCGGTAGGTGCCACCGTCGAAGTACCGATCGATGAAGGTGTTGTTCGCGCCGCTGCGGTAGACCGCTTCGTCGTCCTCGCCCGAGCGGGTGGAGATGCGCCTGTCGTACCAGCGGTAGGCGTTGCCTGATCCGGCCGGGTCCTCGATGCGTCCCCAGAGGAAACCGACGGAGTCGTCATCCGCGGTCAACATGCGCGGTTGGAACCACAGCGAGTCCAGCGGCACTGGCGGAGGGATGGTGCTAACGCTGGTGAGCACATCCGCACCCTGTTCGATGCGTAGGTGATACGTGCGGCCCACCGCACCGAGAATGCTGTTGTTCGTGGTGGAATAGATGCAAAGCTCCACTTGGGCAATCAGGTTTGGATCCACGCCGGTCACCTCCGCGAGCAGCGCGCGTTGCTCTTCGGTCAAGGTAGTGGTGCACAATAGGTCAAGTGCGATGGGCCCGTCGCCATCATCCACCGTCACCAGCGCATCACGCACGAACCCGGCCGCCACAGCATCGGCATCCAATGGGTCGAAATAGCCCTGGGTACGAGTCAGGATCACGAACGGAGGGAGTCCGGGTTCAATGAAACCCTCAACTACCAGCTGGGGGACTGTAAAGGGAAGTTCCACGGTGATGTCCTTCTCGCAGGCGACCAAGGCCAAAATGGCGAACAGGGAACGGAACAGTGTGCGGAACATGTCTATGGAGGGCCACGCAGGTGGCGCTGGGGCATGGCGCTAACGCAAAACGTATGGCGATGGTATCAAATGGAAAGACCTCTACGGTGGAGGATGTGCGTAAAGCATGATACCCGAAGCTACACATGCTTCTTGATGCGGGCGGCTCGGCCCGTTACGGTCCAGCTCAATGGAGGCCTTTCTACAACGTTCTGCGTCTTCGGTCGATCGCTGGCCAATGTGCACATGGCGATCGGCGCCATGGAATGGTCTCGGGGTCGGAAGAGTAGGATGAGCTCAACGCGCAAAGCTCATCGAGCACATGAACGCTTGATGCCGACCAAGGCGGTTGAGCAGAAGTTGATACACTTGCTGAACCAGGTAACGACCGTGAGCGTTCCATGATCAACGTGGCATGATGTAGGACCAGCTTAGCGCATTAGCCCGAACACCTAGCATGCACACGGCATACCTGATCCTCGCCCTGGCCCTTGTCATTTTCATTGCTCTTCCCCTAGTGCGCAGTTCGCACTGGACGGTCCGGGTGTTCGATTATCCACGCACCCAGAAGCTGGTGCTGTCGCTGGTGATGATCGGGGTCTGGTGGGCCTTGGCGGATCGTGTGAACTGGCTGGATGGTGCGGTCCTGGTACTGCTGTGTCTGTGCACCATGTATTTGGTGAAAGTGATTGTGCCATACACCCCGCTGGGTCGCCGGATGGTGCGGCGCGTGACACCGTTGGCCGACGAACAGCCCCTGACACTACTGGTGTGCAATGTGCTGCAAACGAATCGGGACCACGCGAGCATGGCACACCTGATCGCTGAGCGGAAGCCCGATGTGGTGGTGCTGCTGGAGACGGACGAAGGTTGGCGTGCGGGCATACGACACGCCGTGCAGGATTATGAACACCGGGTTGAAGTGCCGCTGGCGAACACGTACGGAATGCTGCTGTACGCCCGGTTGCCGCTAGCACACCACGAGGTGAAGTACTTGGTGGAGAAGGATATCCCATCCATCATCGCGGATGTGTTGTACCGAGGCACCGTCGTGCGCCTTTTCATCCTGCACCCTACGCCACCGGTGCCGCAAGAGAACGAGACGAGCACGGAACGTGATGCGGAGGTATTGCTCGTGGGTAGAATGGCGAAAGCGTACGACAGACCCTGCATCGTTCTGGGTGACCTCAACGATGTAGCGTGGTCGCGCACAACAGAGCTCTTCTTGAAAGCTTCAGGACTGCTGGACCCCCGTCGTGGCAGGGGCATGTACAATACGTTCCACGCACACTACCCGTTCTTGCGCTGGCCACTGGACCACTTCTTCGTCAGCAGCCAGTTCCGCCTGGTGAACATGCGGGTTGAACGTACGGTGGGTTCCGATCACTTCCCCATGTCCCTATCTGTGGTATTGCGTCCAGATGACCCTAGCGAGGAATTACCGATAGCCGCGGCCGAGCAGCGAGAGGTCTCGGAGAAGATCGCGGCGGGTAGGATAGGATAGAAGTATGGCTTCCGCTATGCAATGGGTACAAGAGCGGATCATGACAGCGAACGAGGATCTTCGGCTCGCTTCTCAGAACGGTGCGCACGATGGTCATGCTCATCACCTACCATTGATACCTGTGTGAAGTGGCGGCTGTTCGCGTCTTTAATACTGCCCCGCTACGCTCCTTGTGGCGCACTGGAGCATATGGAAGGGCACGCACCTTACCGCACCACCTTGAACACCGCCTGCGCACGCACGCCGCTCAGGTCCATCAAAAGCAGTCGGTAAAGGCCGTCTTGCAATTGGCTCACGTCCAGTTCGTGTTCGGGCGAAAGGCTGTCCAGTAGAAGAAGACGGCCGTCCATGGAACGCACTTCCAGCGGCATGCGAACTAGGGAGCGCGTACCCCAAAGCACGCGAAGTCTGCCGCTCGTCGGGTTCGGGTAAAGCACCATTTCGATATGGGTGGATCCCGCTTCGGGAAGTTCGGGCACCAGATCATCTGCCGTTGGAGGCGGCTGGGCAACGGCGGGCGCCACAGCGGCAAAGAGAAAAGTGAAAAGCAAGATTCGCATGAGCGCAGGGTTGATCTGGAAAGGTCGATCACCATGCCATGTTCATGACCAATGCATGCACGCGCGGTATCGATGCAAGTGCAGAATTGGGAGCCGTGTCGTGCACCGCGCGCATTGATCGGGGTGAACCTTCCCTGAATTGAGGAACGTGCTACACATCTGAACGGTCGGAGGTGTTCTGAACAGCGCGAACGGCGCAACCTGCTTTCGGTGGCGCGCTCTTGGCCTACCACAATACATGACAAGCACCACCGCCGCTACCTACACCGAAGGCCCTTCCGCATTGCTGGTCACCGCGATCCACGCCGGCAAGGCCATGCGCCCCTCGTTGAAAGCGCTGTGCAAGCTGGACGAAGTCGAGCGCCTGCGCGAAGAGGATCCGTTCACGGACCGCTGGACGGACATCGCCGAAAACACCATCGTTGGCCTACGCTCGCGTTTTGAGGTGGACCTGAACCGTCCGCGCGCGAAAGCGGTGTACCGCATGCCTACGGACTGCTGGGGACTGGATGTGTGGGAGGGCACGATGCCCACCATCGAGGTGGAGCGTAGCCTGGCCACCTACGATGCCTTCTACGAAAGCACGGGTGCGCTGGTGGAGCGCCTCTTGAGCATGCACGAGCGACTGATGGTTTACGACCTGCACAGCTACAACCACCAACGTCGTGGACCGGGTCTTCTGGATGATGCGGCGCTGAATCCGGAGATCAACCTGGGCACTGCGAACGTGGACCATGATACCTGGGGCGATGTGCTGGACGTACTGACGGCCGCGCTGCTGACAGGCCCCGACGGCCGCTCGTACGATGTGCGCGAGAACGTGAAGTTCAAGGGCGGCCACTTTGGCTGCTGGCTGAACGAACGCTTCGGTGCACGGGTGTGCCCGGTGGCCATCGAATTCCGGAAGGATTTCATGAACGAGTGGACGGGTGAGCCGGACGCGGAGGCCATCGCACGCATCCATGCCTTGCTCACCAGCACCATCGCGCCGGTGATGCAGGCCACCAAGCTGATGCAACATGCCTGATGTACGGGCGGATAACCTGAGCGACCTGCTCGGTGCCGTGCGCCGCAAGCTGGAGCGTGGCAAGCGCGTGATGCGCCTGCTGCCCGATGGCGGCCGTTTCATGATGGACCGTCCGCTTCCGTTCCTGTGCATCTACCGCTCCACGGGCACCAACGACCCCGGCATCGAAGAGCTTGTTCGCGCACAATCGGCCTACATCCGCAGCTCGGGTGCGGAGGCGGATCTGCCTGCCTTGCGTGATCTAGTGGCCACGGTGGCCGCTGCCGTCACCAAGAAGAGCAAGGCCTTCCTCCTTATCGAACTGTGGGCAGCTGACAGGTCAACGAACGCGAACACCTTCAAGGCATACTGCCCGGCGAACAACCTGCCGAGCACGGCGGCGGTGCTGGAGCAGGGCTTGAAGGAACTGGCCGTCCATGTGCAGGGTGCAACGGCTGAAGTGGTGGACACCGCGCTGCGCCACCCACCGGGCCTGCCACCGCTCTTCAGCGCGGACGAGCTGAAGAAGCTCGGTGTGATCACCATCGGCATCGAGGTGCCGCCGATGTACTGGAGCGCCGATGGCCATTACAGCCGCCTAGCGATGCGCGCGGTGCGCAGCCGCCTCACGGACGTGATCCAACGCACGGTCTTCGATTTCATCCGTGTACAAACGCCGCTCAACTTCCCGCACTACCTCACGCTGGGCCGCACCAACATCACACGTTCAGCGCTCAACATCGACCATCGGCTGGCGCGCATCGGTGCCTCGTTCGATGTGCTGTTGAACGTATCGCCGGTGAACACCGAACAGGCGTGGCAGGCCTTCGAGAGCGGGGGCGGGGAGAAGCCGCCGGACTTCCACTACCGCTTGATCCCCGTGGATCCGGAGATCGCCAAACGGCAGCTCTTCGCCTTGCGCATCGGAGAGGTGGAGGACAATACGCTGGAGTTCATCTTCCGCGACAAACGCAACGAATTGGAGACGCAGCTCACCCTGCTCACCGATCGCGGCACGAAACAGTTCATCTATTCCAGCCTGCGCCTGCACGGTGCGGTGGAAGCGTCGTTGTTGAAGAAGGCGCACCAGCTGGTAGAGGCCGTTGCACAATGGCCGGAAGCCTCGGGCGAGAAGCTCGACGCCTGGGGATTCGAGGCGCTGGTGCGGGAGGAATTGGACCACTACCGCGCACATTTTCCTCACCTGAAGCTGGGTGTGCGCGTGCGCAACGATGTGGACGGCGTACTGGTCAGCAAGGGTCAGGTGCACATTGGGGAGACCTTCACCGTGGCGCGTACGCGGGCCTATGCGCTGTTGCAACACGAGGTAGGAACCCATGTGCTCACCTTCTGCAACGGGCACCAACAACCGCTGAAGTTGCTGAGCGTGGGCCTGGCCGGCTACGATGCCTTGCAGGAAGGGCTTGCGGTGCTGGCCGAACACCTGAGCGGCGATCTGGGTCCGCGCCGCTTGAAACTGCTTGCCGCACGGGTGATCGCCGTGGATGCCATGGTGAAGGGCGCCAGCTTCATTGACTGCCATCGCATGTTGATGAAGGAGCTGGACTACAGCGGTCGGAAAGCCTTCATGATCACCACGCGGGTGTACCGTGGCAAGGGATTGGCAAAAGATGCCGCATACCTCCTCGGCTTGGATATGCTCATAGAACACCTACGCAAGACGCCCGCACATTTGGACCTGCTCTACGCGGGCAAGTTCGCCGTGCGCCACATCAAGCTGATGGAGGACCTGCACCTACGCGGAGTGTTGCGCACTCCGGTTCTGCCCCGTTTCCTTGACCAGCAAGCACGCGACCGCATCGCCGCCTTCCAGAACAGCAAGGGCTTGGAGCCCCTCCTTCGTCCACTAACCTGACTCTCCCATGGTCATCGCCTTCATCATCAACGAGCTCGCCAAAGAGGTGGACTCCTACACCACCGTTCACCTGGCCTACCACGCGTACCGGCTCGGTCACGAACCACTTTTCTTGGAAGTAGGCAAACTCTCCTACGACCCCGATGGACAGATGGGTGGAACGGCCTATGGTCCGCCGAAGAAGACCTTCAAGACTGTGGCCACCTTCATGGATGCGGTGCGCAAGAGCGCGCCCCGGCACATCACGGCCACCGACATCGAGGTGCTGATGTTGCGCAACGATCCGTCGGATGATCTGGTGACCCGTCCGTGGGCGGTGGGAGCGGGCATCATCTTCGGACAGCTCGCCGCGCGCAACGGTGTGCTGGTGCTGAACGATCCGTTCGGCCTCGCGGGCGCCACGAGCAAGCTCTACTTCCAGCACTTCCCGGCCCTCGTTCGTCCGCGCACGCTCATCACGCGCGACCTGGACCAGATCAAGACCTTCTTCGCCGAGCAGGATGAGCAGATCATCTTGAAACCATTACAGGGCTCAGGTGGCCGTAACGTCTTCAAGGTGAACGACCAGAATCTGGGCAACTTGCGCCAGATCGTGGATGCCATCGGTCGCGATGGCTACGTGATCGCGCAGGAGTACCTGCCCGATGCCGTGCAAGGCGACATCCGTCTCTTCGTGATGAACGGCAGCGCGCTGCAACGCGATGGCCATTACGCCGCCTTCCGCCGTGTGACCGCGAAGGGCGATGTGCGAAGCAACATCAAGGCCGGTGGCACCCCCGCAGCCGTGAAGGTGACGCCCGCCATGCGGCACCTGGTGGAAGCCGTGCGACCCAAGCTGCTCACCGACGGCATGTTCCTCGCCGGCCTGGACATCGTGGGGGACAAGCTGATGGAGATCAACGTCTTCAGCCCCGGTGGCCTGCACAACATCTCCAAGCTTGAAGGCGTGGACTTCTTCGAACCCGTGATCGAAGCCATCGACCGCAAGTTGTGGTACAAGAAGCTGTACGGAGAGAAGGTGACGAACGAGGAGTTGGCGGTGCGCTAAGGGATCATCTATCGGCGTGCGGCGGGAACAGGCGCTTTTCAGCTCTTGAGTAGGCGAAGAAGTCTCGTGGATGGTCAGCACCACTTCAAAAGACCGTCGTCCTCAGCTTCACCGGTGCGCGGCCTACCTTTCGCCCAGTCCCGGTCTCACTCGCCGGGAGTTCCGAAGAAGTTGCGTTTCGCAGCGTTCCTCCGATCGTGATCCCGAAGTGGCTTTGCTTCTATTGTGGTGGCAGAGCGGATCGTTCTACGGGAAGAACACAAACGCGCGTTGATCCGCTTGGGTGGATCGCGCACGAGGAGGAAAGATGGCTACGACCGTACCCCGATACATCGGCCCGGATCACGAACGTTCGTTCGGCAGCACGGTACGCTCCCGCGTGAACGCCTCGTTCAAGGAGGCCGGTATGCACACCAAGGCAGGCAAAGGCATCGCCATGAAAGTCGGGCTGATGCTCGTGCTCTTCTTCGCGCCGCTCGTGGTGCTCTTGCTGGTACCCATGCCGGCTTGGATGGGTTTGCTGCTGGCGCTGCTCATGGGTGTGGGCATGGCGGGTGTAGGTATGGCTGTGATGCACGATGCCCTGCACGGCGCCACCTCCCGCCGTACCTGGGTGAACGATATGCTTGGCGGTAGCATGTATCTGCTCGGCAGCGACCCCTTCACCTGGAAGATCCAGCACAATGGCGCGCACCACACGCACACCAACGTGGACGGCATCGATCAGGACATCGACCCGCCTGATCTGCTGCGCTTCAGCGAGCATGCACCGTTGTGGCGCGTACACCGCTACCAACATGTGTATTCCTTCTTCTTCTATGGCCTGCTCACCCTGGTGAAGCTCGGAAACGATTTCTTCTCCCTCCTGCGCGTTGCCCGCAGCGGCGATGCGCGCTACAAGGGCCGCAGCCTACCCGTTGATCTGGCCGTGATGGTGCTGGTGAAGTCAGCGCACGTACTGTTGTTCATCGGCTTGCCCTTGCTGCTCACACCCTTCACCTGGTGGCAGGTGCTGCTGGGTTTCGTGGTGATGCATTTCACCTGTAGCGTGATACTGGGCACGGTGTTCCAACTGGCCCACATCGTGGAAGGTGCCGAACAACCTTTGGCGGATGAGAACGGTGTGATCGGCAATGACTGGGCTGTACACGAACTCCTCACCACGGCCAACTTCGCACCGAACAACAAGCTGCTCACCTGGTACACCGGCGGACTCAACTTCCAAGTGGAACATCACCTGTTCCCGGCCGTTTCACACCTGCACTACCCGCGCATCGCGGCCATCGTGCAGCGTACAGCTGAGGAGTACGGCCTGCCCTACAACGTGAAGCCTACGTTCCGTGCAGCCTTGATCTCACACGTGCGTCGCCTGCAGGAACTGGGCGGTGTGGTGCGCAGCGATGCGGCCAAGGTGGTGCAACCGCGATCCGCTGTTCCTGCGGTTTAGGTAGCGCCCAGAGGCTACGATCGGCTAGCCCGAGGTAGAATAGCGCGTAGCGTCCTACCGAACGAACCAGCGCCACGGCCACCCTCTTCGTTTGACGGTGATGACGGGTGGTCCACCGATCAGTTGCACCTGGTTCAGTTCGAATCTCACCCAACGCTTATCGTGGCTCAATTCCACACCGGGGAAGGTGCCCCGCTCATAATCGATGGCCTCCACGATGCAGGTATACGTGCCGGGTGCGAGTCCGGTGAGGGTGAAGCGCCCATCCGGGTCCGCTTCCGCTACGTGTGAACGGTCGTGCAGGTACACATGGGCGAATGGAACGGGTTCGCTCGTGCTGTGATCAACCACCACGCCGCTTAGGCCGATGAGCTGCGCAGGACATGGCATGGCGACCACCGCGAAAAGAAGAAGCAGGAGCAGGCGTTGCATACCTTCTAGATGCGGCGCACCGTGGAATTGCATGATCGCTTTGTGCGATCCCTGAATACTTGCCGTGTGACCTAGCGCCGCTGTGCTATTGACCGCTCAATACCCGGCTATCCGCTGCTCCAGCCTGTCCGCGATGGCATTGAACTCGGCCACCATGGAGTCATGACCTTGCATCAATTCGTCGTAGCGGATGGTGAAGGCCTCTTCGCTCGCCGTCGCATCGTTACTGAGGGCTGCGGCGCGCTCGGCCATGAAGCGCTCGTCACTGGCCACGATGGACTCCAGGTCGCCCAGCCAGATGGAGGTCCGCTCCAGTTCGCGTGGTGCTGGATCATCCGGCTTGGCCTTCTTCACCTTTTCGGCGAATGCGTTGAAATGCGCTGTGGCCGTATCCAGGCGTTGCTGCATGGCGGTATGGCTCTGTTCCAGCAGGGCATCATCGGCCGCGTATCGGGTCTCCTTGGCGGAGGTGGTACACGCGTTGATCAGGATGACGGCGCCGAGCAGCAGTGGCAAAGTGGTTCGCATGGAACGCAAGCTAGAGGGTTTCTCAAGATTGCTTTCGCTAGCGAGCGAGAGGTATTTCGCGTCCAGGCGAGACGTCGGAACCGAGCATAGTCGGGTGCTCTGTGAGGTTTCCGACAACGAAGCATGGACGTGAAAGACCCGAGCGTAGCCCGAAGGGCATTTTTGAGATGCCCTCTAGGGTCTTGGTGGAAAGGGGCGCGTAAGGATCAGCCACTTCGGTGCCACGTTGCGCCAGGCGAGGTCCATGGCATAACGGAAGAGCCGTACATTCACATGGGCGAGGAACACGCTCGTCCAGCCGTATTTGCCCAGTTTCTGCGGTACGGCAGCGAACGCGTCGGGATGTGCTTCCATGAAGTCGGCCTGTTGAGCGGGCGTCAGCTTCAGCACGGCGCGTTGTTCCTCGTCCCACACGGTGAGGTAGATCTTCTTCTTCACGCTGTAGCTGGGCCGTCCGAAATGTTCCTTCACCGCCGTGCCGGGCATGTCCAGCGCCACTGCGCGCAGGTGTTGGCTGTCCATGGGGGGAAGGTATGGGCTGGTCGCGGGTACTCAGGCCCACACGTCGTTGAGCGTGCTGCGTAGCAGAAGGTCCAGCTTCTCGGTGTCCGCATCCGTGGCGGCGTTCGGCAGTGGCGGGTTGGCCTCGTAGTGCGCCAGACGGCCTTCGATCCAGGTGTGCAGCACAGCCACAGGCGGGGCCTTGCCCAATTCCCCACCACTCATCTTATCCTGCAGCAATTGGTCCACGGACGTGCGCACGGGTCCATCGGGTAGCAGGCGCTCCACCAACAGATGGAATTCCATGGGGGCCATGGTCCCGGTCGCCATGATCCAGTCGCAGGCCAGCAAGGGCCGCAGCACATAGAGGTACTTCTTTAGTCGCACCTCCGGACCTTGCAGGTAGTGTGCATGGTTGCGCTTGGCCATGCTCAGGTAGTGGTACATCACCGAGACCGGACTGAAGAAGCTGTTGGAGAGTAAGCGCAATCGCTCGGCCGTGTGATACTGTTCCAAGTAGAGCAACGGGCTGCGTAGCCATTCCAGCAAGGGCGGGTTGCTCTTGCGAAAGAGCTTCAAGGCTTTGCGGAGTTCCCAGCCAGCGAGGTCGATGTCCAAGGGGAGCATCTCCTCGATCACATCGCGCTTGCTGTCGATGCTGAGGTACCACTCGGGCTTGTGTACATAGATGAAGCGCACATCCCAGTCGCTATCCGGGCTTGCAAAGCCCCAGGCCCGGCTACCACTCTCCACGGCGAGCAGCACCTTCACTTGGTGCTGCTCCTCTGCACGGTGGAGCGCCTTCAGAATGGCGCTGTGGATGGGAGGTGGGATGGAAGCGGACATGCGCCGAAACTACGTGCGGCCCGCGGAAGTGCGGTCATTCCTGGCTCACATACGGCGCAGGCACCGCGTCCGTTAGCCAAACGCCGTTCGTACTGCGGAAGAACACGAAGCCCTCGTGATGCATCCGGGCACTGTCCACGACAAGCACAACCGCCGTTCCATGTCGTTGCCCCACCTTCAGTGCCGTCTCGCGCTCGGCGGAAAGGTGCACATGATGGCGCTCTCCTTTCAGGAGACCTTGTTCCTGAATGGACGGCCAATTGCGCGCTGCAGTGCCGTGGAACAAGATGCCAGGTGGCTCGGTGGGTTGGTAACCAAGGTCTACTTCCACGGAATGGCCTTGGTTGGCGCGTATGCGTTCGCCATCCCGTGAAAGTGCGAAGCGTTGCTTGTCACTCTCGCGCACCAGTTGTGCGATCAGTTCGGGCGTGTAGGTCATGCCCTGTGCTGCGGCTTTGCTGATCAGCTGATCAACATCCACCCACCCGTTCTCATCCATGCGCAAGCCGATGAGCTCCGGTTGATGCCGCAGCACCAGTGAAAGGAACTTGCTCGCCTGCTTCAATGCCTTCTCATTCATGTGGCGAAGATCGTGGTGTTCTGGTCGCGATCGCACCGCTTTCCAAGAAGTGGCATACGACCGGTCGGATGTCGGTATTGAACCGCTCGCTTCCGGTGGTGCCCCTCACTCCACCGCCTCCTTCCTCAACATGTAGTGGCTTACCGTGCTGCCATCATCCTTGCGCAGTCCGCGGAAGATGAGGCTGGAGATGATGGTGAAGGCACCGAGCACGAGGAAGGTGTGGTGCAGGCCGTTGATGTAGGCCACATGGTCCGTCTGCGCGATGTCCGAGAGGAAGAGGGCCGCCACCAAAGACGCGGAGGCCACGCCGAAACTGAGGGCCAGTTGCTGCGCGGTGCTGGCGATGCTGCTGGCCTCGCTGGCGCGGTCATCGTCCACATCGGCGTAGGTGAGCGAATTCATGCAGGTGAATTGCAACGAGGAGAAGAGCCCCTGTGCCAGGCTGAGCAGCACGATGAAGACGACGGGCGTAGACATGTCAACGAAGGTGTAGCACATGATGTTGGCGCCCAGGAGCCAGGTGTTCCACAGCAGTACCTGCCGATGCCCGAAGCGTTCCAGCAGGCGGCGGCTCATGATCTTCATGCCGATGGCTGCCGCAGCGAGGGGTGTGGTGAGCAGGCCTGCTTCCAGCGGTGAATAGCCCAGGCCGATCTGATACAGCAAGGGCAGCAGGAAAGGCATGCCACCCACACCGAGCCGCGTGATGAACCCGCCGACCACCGGGATGCGGAATGTGCGCACAGCGAAGAGGCGCATGTAGAGGAGCGGATGTGCCGTGTGCCGTGCATGCAACTGGTAGCCGATCAACAGCACGATGGATGCGGCGAACATGAGCACGATCTCCTTCAGCGGCCAGCTATGCTCACCGAAGACTTCCAGCACGTAGGAGAGCAGCGCGATGCCCGTACCGAAGAGCAGCATGCCCAGCGTATCCAGTGGCGTGGTGTCGGTATCGCGGAAGTCGGGCATGTAGCGGCGGATCATCCACGAGCCCGCGATGCCGATGGGGATGTTGACCAGGAAGATGCTGCGCCACGGGAAGAGGTGTACCAATGCACCGCCGATGAAGGGCCCCACAAGCGGTGCCACCAGCGCGGGGATCACCACGTAGTTCATCATCGCCAGCATCTGCGAGCGCGGGTAGGCCCGGATCAGCGCGATGCGGCCCACGGGCACCATCATGCTGCCGCCCACACCTTGCAGGAAACGCGAAGCGATGAGCATCGGCAGGTTGGTGCTGAGGCCGCACAACAACGAGCCGATGGTGAACAACGCCACCGCCATGCGGAACACACGGCGTGTACCGTAACGATCGGCCACCCAGCCGCTCACCGGGATGAAGATGGCCAGCGCCAGCGTGTAGCTGGTCAACACCGCCTTCAAACTGAGCGCGCTGGTGCCCAGGTCCTCGGCGATCACCGGCACCGCCGTGTTGAGGATGCTAATGTCCAGGTGCTCCATGAAGAGCCCCACGGCCACCAACCACGGCAGCACACGCAGCGTCTTCGCATCCAACTCCCGGCGGGCAGGCATGGTGCGAAGGTCGGCACATGGGCCAAGCTTTCCTGCGCACGATAAGGCTCTGGCACGATCGTGCTGGGAACAGGTCTACGTGCTATCCCCGTGTATACCGCCACGTCTGTCAGGTTCGCCGTTTGCCTATCGGAACTTCGCGCCCCATGATCCCTTTCTCCATCCTCGACCTCGCGCCGGTAGCCCATGGCAGCAGTGCCACGCAAGCATTCCGCAATTCAGTGGAATTGGCGCAGGAAGCCGAGCGCTTGGGCTTCCATCGCGTGTGGCTGGCCGAGCATCATGGTATGGCGGGCATCGCCAGTGCGGCAACGGCGGTGGTGATCGGTCACATCGCAGGTGCCACCAAGACCATCCGCGTGGGCAGCGGTGGCATCATGTTGCCGAACCACGCGCCGTACATCATCGCCGAGCAATTCGGCACGCTCAACGCGATGTTCCCCGGTCGTATCGACCTGGGTCTCGGCCGCGCACCGGGAACGGACCAGGCCACGGCACAAGCCCTCCGGCGCGACCTGCAAGCCAGCGCCGAACGCTTCCCAGCCGATGTCCAAGAACTGCAACATTGGTTCCGCGCAGGGGAGCCGGGGCAGAAGATCATCGCTTACCCGGCCGCCGGGCAGCAGGTACCGCTCTGGTTGCTGGGCAGCAGTCTCTTCAGCGCGCAGCTCGCCGCGCACCTGGGCCTGCCGTTCGCCTTCGCCTCGCACTTCGCGCCGGAGCACATGGCACAGGCCATCGCGGTCTACCGTTCACGGTTCCAACCGAGCGACCAGCTGGACAAGCCCTACGCCATGCTCACGGTGAACGTCTTCGCGGCCGATACCGATGCCGAGGCACGTAGGCTCTTCACCAGTATGCAGGTGCAGTTCATCAACCTCATCCGCGGCGTGCCCGGACAGGTACAGCCGCCGGTGGACGATATCGAAGCCTACTGGCGCCCGGAGGAGAAGGCCTGGGTGCAGAAGTCGCTCGCCCGATCGTTCGTGGGCAGTGCCGATACCGTGGAGCGTGGGCTGCGTGCCTTCCTCGATGAGTTCCGTCCGGACGAATTGATGGTGAGCGGTCACTTCTTCGACCCGGAAGCGCGCTTGCGTTCGGTCCGCATCGCGGCGGAGGTGCGGGAGCGGTTGGGTGCGTCTCGGCTCACGGCGTGAGCCCCGTTCACATCAGGATCCCATCCACCGGCTTCGGCGCTTCGGGCAGGTCAACATCACCGATCATCTGGCGCAGGTCGGTCTCGATGCCACGCGCCATGGTGAACATCGGCACATCGTTCATCAGACCCTCGAAGGGGTTCTCGCTGTAGTCGCCGATCAGTTCCATGGTGACGAAGACCCAGCTGACCAGCACGCTGATGGGGATGGTGACCCAGGCCAGAGCGGCATCCACACGACTGAACTCGAACACCAGGCCCAAGGGCACCAGCAGGATGAAAATGAACACGAACACCGAGCTGAAGGCCCCGTACTGGCGTGGGAAAGGGAAGTTCTTGATGCGCTCCGCGCGGCCCTGCTCGTTCACCAGTTCGGTGATCACGCGTTGCAGCTCCACGTGGTGATAGGTACTCAAGAGGCCCGCGCGGTGCAGTTCGTTCAGGTGCTTCGTCTGCGCCGTGATCAGCTGCACGGCGGGGTTGCGGAAGGCGAGGGCTTCGCGCACGGCGTCGGTATCCAGGAAACGTGCGAGTTCCACCTCCACGGGTGGTGCGTTCAGGTCGCGGAGGATCTCGCTGCGGTCGTTGGTGTCGAAGAGACGTCGGTGCTCCCATGATCGCGGTTGGAGCAATACATGGCGTAGCGCGTGGATCCAGGCCAGGTGCCGCATCACCAATTCGCGTTGGATGCAGGTCAATTCCTCTGGCGATACCGGCGACGTCGCGTTCGTGGTGGTCACGAAGCCCAGCACACCGGCGGCCCAGTTACGGCTCATGTTCACGATACCGCCCCAGATGCGGCGCGCCTCCCAGAGCCTGTCGTAGCTGCTGTTGTTCTTGAAACCCACATAGAAGGCCACCGCCGTGCCGATGATACCCACCGGCAGGAAGGGGATGCCCACGTACTTGAGGTCGCTGACGTGGCGCAGATAGACGATGAAACTCGACCAAGCGGCCATGATCAAGCTTTGGCGCCAGGTTACGGATAGGATGAAGCGGGGAGGGATGATGCGCTGGACGAACATCGGCGGGGATTGACCGGCTGAAACTAAGCAGCGGAGCGATCGAGCTGTGCTTACTTGATCAGTGCGATGAAGAGGATGATGCAGGACAGCGTGTGCATACCCCAACTAGAAACCCCTCCGAAGAGGGGTTCCCGTTCGAGGGTGCATAGGCCTGTTAGCGCATGACGCTGAACCGGCCGGTACCGGTGTTACCAGCGCTCTCAGTGCGCAGGATGTATTCGCCGTTGGCGAGGTCCATCACATCGAGCACCGTGGTAGGCCCGGTCACTTGCACCGCTCGGAGGATGCGTCCGGAGAGATCAAGGATGTGCAGGGTGGAGCGGCCATCGGTGCCGAGTTCCACCTTCAGTTGGTCGGTCGCCGGGGAGGGATACGTACGCACCGTTAGCGTCTTGTGCTCGTCCATTCCGATATCATCGGCACCGAAATGTGCACTCAAGAAGATACTCGAACTCATGTCCGGGTCGCACTCGGAGTAGAGCACGAGTTCGATGCTGTCGAAGTCCAGGACGTTGATGTTCGGTTGCGTCAACGAGAGGATCACCGACTCCAGGGAACCATCACCGGGTACGTCGATCGGAATACCCGCAGGTGGGAAGTTCTGGCCGAAAGCCTGGAGCACTGCGCCGTTCGTGTTGCTGGCGTTGTTCACCCGCAAAAGGTATTCGCGCTCGTAGGTGCTGTGGTTGTGGATGAGGATCTGGAAGTCGTGGGTGGATCCGATGGTGATCTCCTCGGCAACTTCGCTTTCCTGGAAATGGTCGGTCACGGAAAGGTGCGGCTGGTCCAATTGGTATCCGCCTTCGTAGGGGCAGCTGGTGAGCGAGTTGAGCCCCAACTCGCCGAACACGGGCGCTCCGAACGCCTGGTCCTTGTACACGGCCAGTTCGAAGTGATCCTCGCTGTTCTCATCACCGAAGGACATGGTGTGCGTGGTGGTGCTCTCGTTGCTACCGCTCACGCCCTGGCCCACCTCGCGTCGTACGCTGATCTCGCCACCTGCCGCGATCCCCGATCCGCCCACATCCAGTGCGAAGTCCAGGCTCAAACCATCTTCCAGTACCACCAGCATGTCCATGGAACGCGAGGTGGATGTGGTGATGGATTCATCGAACGTGGTGGTGGCGCCACCGCCGCTGAAGAGTTGATAGTTCGGTGTGGTATTGGCGATGGCGTCGGCCTTCAGGTCTTCGTTCAACTGGAGCGCGTTCTGCCAGGCGGTCACTTGGTTCACCGCCTGTTTGTAAGCCACGTTATTCGGGTCACCGGACAAGGCATCCGCCAAAGCTTGCGCCTGGGGGATGGCCGTGTTGATGATGTCGCTCTCCGTGTAGGCGAACGAACTGCTCGATGCCGTGGGCGTGATGCCCAGATGCGCCTTGCGCGACACGCCGCCACCCACCTCACGCCCGATCATTTTCTCAACGCCGTAGGCGTAGCGCACGGCCGATCCGATGAAGAGGTCATCGGCACGCGGTCCGGATCCCGGTGTGGTGTAGGTGGCCGTGGTGGTAAGGCAGGTCATGTACTCCTTGTTCTCGGCGCTGGTCTCCTCACGGCTGGAACTGATGCCCCCGGTAAGGCTCACGCTGATCTCCGTTTCCACCAGGAAGCCCACGGATTGCGATGTACCCACCGTCACGCTCGTGTAGCCAGAGGTCGCATCCGCATCAGCCACGCTGAAGGTCTCCCCGTAGCAGTAGGTATTGCCGGTCTGGATCTGTGAGTAGCTCATATCACCCGGTGGATCGCGCAGGATATAGGCTGGCGTTTGTGGTGCCGTGAAGTGGCCCAGCGTCTCCGATAACCGGGCTCCCACCATCACCGCTTGGAAGCGGAACTCCCCGAACGCACCACCCCGAGGCCTGAACGCGAATTCATAGGATTGGTCGGGCTGATCCCAGGGATCATCAACGGCAGGATATGACACGTAGAGGATGGTTCGAGCATAGTTCGGGGAGGAAGGGAAGGGGTTGTCGATGAAGGATTCGCTCAGGGAGCATCCGGCACATTCCGCCCCGTTGATATAGAGGTCCCAATCGTACGCGACCGGGTTCCAGAAAGCAGGTTTGGCATAGATCAACTCCAACGCAATGGAGTGGTTGCCGATACCATCAGGCATGGAAGCGAAGGAGGTCACCGCACCTGAGCTGGTCCCGACGGGGTCGCTCACTTGCCGATTGGAGAACTGGAAGGGGAACGGTGTGTTGGGCGGCTGGAAGCTCAAGATCCGAACGCTGTGCACATAGAACGAGCTCGAGGCGTTGGAGTTCTGGAAAGGCACCCCGGTCTGGACCTGGCCTGGTACCAGCGTATGCAACAGGCCCAGAACAAGGCCGAGGGCTGCGGCGCGGAGCGTAACATGTGTCATCGGCAGGTGTGGTATAGTTCGGTCGAATTGTTGACTGCAAACCAACCGGAACGCCGCGCGCACTTCAATCGAGAGCCTTCTTGATGTTGCCGCCGTCACATCCCTAGATCTCTTGATGCGGACGGATCGAGCGCTTTTGTTCCTTCGTGGCCACTGGCCCATGCAGCACCGGTCGATGCGGGATCTTTCCACCTCCCTTCATGTTGCGCTTCGGTGGCTGACGCCGATGCTCTTCGGCGCCGCGCTACCCTTGGTGGCACAGCACGCCTCTCCTGTGGATACCGTAACGCTCCTGGCCGAACTGATCACCGTTGAGGATGGCCTGCCGCAGGGCATGGTGCAATGCATGCTGCAGGACCGCTCCGGCTATCTGTGGTTCGGCACGCGTGGTGGACTGGCGCGCAGTGATGGTTATGGCTTCACCACCTACCAGCACCAAGAGAATGACAGCACCAGCATCAGTTCCAACATCATTCGTGTGATGCTGGAGGACCACGCGGGCTACCTCTGGTTGGGCATGGAGTCCGGCGAAGTGGATCGCTACGATCCGCGCACCGAGCGATTCCAGCACATCGTCCGTGACCCCGGTACACCTGCGGGCCAGTGGCCGGAGATCCGTTCCGTCGGTGTGGATGGTCAGCACAACATCTGGGTGTACTCACACCATGCCGGGTTGCGCGTGATCCGTGGCGATCAACCATCGGGGCCGCCCCGTGCCGAGGATCCGCGAACCGTGTTCTCCGGTGTGCATTGGCCCGAGCATGTCACCGGGGCGGATGTGGACACCAGCGGCATGCTCTGGTGTATCTCCGCTGATTCGGTGATGACCTTTGATGCCACCACGAAGGGCAGCACGATGCGCACACTGGAAGGGAGCGCTTGGCCACACAAGGCCTTGCCCGACAGCGCAGCACTCAAAAGCGGAGTGGCGCGCATGCAGAGTTTGCGCGATGGAGCCAACGCGGCCGGTGTTCGCACGATGCAGGACCACCTCTGGGTCGCGCAAGAACCGAATAGTTACCGCATACGCCATTCGGACGGACGGATCGAGCGGATCCGCTTTACGGAGATACACGGCAAGCGCATCAACCCGGAACTCGTCGTGATCTGTTGGATGCAGGACCGCGCCGGGAACATCTGGGCCGGTACCAATGGTTACGGTGTTCTCAAGGTAACGCGCACCCGACAACGCTTTCGCCACCTGCCGGATGTGAATAGCATCTACCGGTGCTCCGCCACCGGTGCGTTGGCGCTGAACCAGACCCATGATGAACATTGGACCGACGCGTCCGGCCACATCACCCATGGCGTTCTGTTCAAAAGTTTGGACCGCATGCAGTTGTTGATGACACCGGGCGTCTGGACCATGGATGCGCAGGGGCGGGGATGGCTCAGTGCGGCACCGGACTGGAAGCAGAAGCCACGCTTGTGCCTGATAGACCGGTCCGGCACGGTCACCTTTCCGGACATCATTCCCGCCGGTCTCTACAGCCGCAGCGTCTTTCCAGGCCTCGGCGATCAGGCCTGGATCCTCGCAGCCAACGACTCCCACTTTCTGGCCGAGTTGCTCCTCGTTGATACGCGAGCAGAACGACTACTAGGCCGTTTCCCGTTCCCCTCCAAGGAGCGGATCTGGTCCGAGATCACCTCCTTGGTCGTGGCTGATGACCGCACCGTGTGGCTGGTCTGCAGCGATGGCTTGTACCAATTGGATACGATCACCAGTGTGTGGAAGATCCTCCGGCACCATCACGGCGATCCAAGTTCTCTTCCCAGCGATCGCCTGCTCTCCATGTGCTTTGACCCGGAAGACCCGGTGAACGTGATCTGGGTGGGCACCGCTGGCTCCGGACTCGTGAAGTACGATCGGCGTAGTGGGGTGGTGGAGCGCTATACCACCAAGGAAGGACTGCCGAACAACGTGGTCTATGGCATAATGCCGGACGAACGGCGCAACCTGTGGTTCAGCACCGATGTGGGCCTGTGCCGCCTGGACCCACGCAGCAAGGGACTACAACGCTACACCTTTGAGGATGGCTTGCTCAGCAACGAGTTCAATGCGCGCGCCGCCGGTGCAACAGCCGATGGCCGCATGTTCTTCGGTGGTCCCATGGGCACCACCTGGTTCCGCCCCGCCGAGTTCTACAGCCGCACGGCACCGGCCGCCACCGTGCTCACGGGTCTGCGCCTGACCAACAGCGATGTGGCCGTGGGTTCGTTCGCACTGCCCGGTGCCGATGGATCCCTGCTGCCAGAGGCGATCGCGTTCGCATCCACCATCAGCGTGCCGTACCGCGAACGCATGATCACCTTCACGTTCGCCTGCATGGACCATACCGCCCCGCAGCGCAATACGTTCCGGTACAAGCTGCAAGAGTTCAACACCGACTGGATCGAAGCGGGAGCAACGCACGAGGCCACCTTCACCAATTTGGACCCTGGGCGCTACACCTTCCTGGTGCAGGGGCGCACCAGCGAGGGGGTGTGGGACATGCAAGGCGCGCACATCACGCTCGTCATCATACCACCGTGGTGGAGTACGTGGTGGTTCCGTATCATCGCTGCGCTCGTGCTTGCCGGTGCGCTGTATGCGTTCTACCATTATCGCCTCATGCAGGCCATGAAGGTGGTGCGGGTGCGCGAGAACATCGCCCGCGACCTGCACGACGAGATCGGGTCCACCCTCAGTAGCGTGCAACTCTATAGTGCCGTGGCACAACGCAAAAGCAGGGATCGGTCACCGGAGACTACCGAACTGCTGGGTCAGATCACTGAAGGGACCACCTCCGCGCTGGAGGCCATGAACGATATCGTGTGGGCCGTGAACGCCGAGAACGATAACATGGCACAGGTGGTACAGCGCATGAACAGCTATGCCATGCGGAACACCGACGCCATGGACTGTGAACTGGGGTTCCAGGTGCAGCAGGGCATTGCCACCCAGCACTTGGGCATGACGCAGCGCAAGAACCTCTACCTCATCTTCAAGGAAGCGGTGAACAATGCGGTGAAGTATGCCGATCCCCACACGCTGACCATCCACCTCGAAGCAGCGGGAGCGGGGTTCCTCCTGCGCGTAATGGACGACGGCAAGGGATTCGACCCCGATGCTGTGGCTGAGGAGAACGCCATGGGTGGCAATGGACTGGATAACATGCGCCGCCGCGCCGCGGAGATGGATGGCATCCTCGTGATCCGTTCGGCACCGGGGAGCGGCACCACGGTGGAACTCCGCTTCAACGCCACCAGTGGTAAATCAAGAGTTCCATTGATGAACAGCGGCGGCGATGTCCGCTAGTTTTACACCATGCCAGTGCGGGTAGCTGTCTTCGATGATCACGCCAAGCGACGCGACGGCCTTCGCATGCTCATCGACTCATCCGACGAGATGGAGTGCGTGGGCACCTTCCCGGATTGCCGCGATGTGTTGCGCAACGTGGCCGAATGCACACCCGATGTGGTGCTCATGGACATCGACATGCCGCATGTGGACGGCGTGGCGGGCGTCACCCTGCTTCGCAAGCAGTTCAAGGACCTGAAGATCCTGATGCAAACGGTGTTCGAGGACAACGAGAAGATCTTCGCCTCCATCCTGGCTGGTGCCGATGGCTATCTGCTGAAACAGACCTCGCCGACGAAATTGCTGGACGGCATCATCGAGGTAACGCAAGGCGGCGCGCCCATGACACCGGCCGTCGCCAAGAAGGTGTTGCTCTTGTTCGCCCAACGCAGCGGTTCGGTGAAGGAGAAGGACTTCAAGCTTACGGACCGGGAGACCGAGATCTTGAAGCTGCTGGTGGATGGCTACAGCTACAAGCGCATCGCCGCGAAATGCGATATCGGCTACGCCACGGTGAACACGCACGTGAACCACATCTACGAGAAGCTGAAGGTGAACTCGGCCACGGCGGCGGTGAGCCTGGCGCTGCGCGAAGGGTTGGTGTAGACATCACATGCTTCCTGGAGGGCGCAGCGAGCCTGTGTTCGCTGCGCAGGAGGCCGGACTCGTTCACTTGAGCACCTCCGCCAATTCGATCAGGTTCCCCCAGGGGTCGGCGAAGAAACCCAGGCGTTTGCCGATGACCGATAGGTCGAAGGCTTCGCCGACCGGATCAACGCCCCGACGTTTCAGTTCGGCGAGCGTATCGTCCACGCTCGCCACATCCAGGCAGAAGTGGTGGTACCCAGCCGGGTGCAGGCTTTCGTTCAGGTCCTTGTAGTCGGGTGCGAGAGCGGGATCGCCGCCGCCAAGCAGCTCGATCCAGAAGTTGTCGTCGTTCGGTGGCGCGAGGTAGGCGAGTTGCAGCTCACCAAAGGGCCACTCGTGTACCACGCGGAAGTCAAGCTTCTCCACGTACCACTGCTTGCTGGCTTCGAAGTCGGGTACGCGCACCGCGACGTGTGCGCCGCGTAGGTTGCTGAAGGGGCTGTTCGGGTTCTTGGCGGGAATGTGGATGATGGGTCGTTGCGTAGGCATGGGGGAAGGTTGTTCGACCGCAAAGAGAGCGGGGTGAGGAGGAAAGCTCACATGCGTAACGCGCCATTGTACTTGCCGGACGCGCCACGCGTGCTTTCGCCGCGCATCGAAAGGGATCTCACATCATCCTTGGGCGATCGCGTCACACGGTTCGATCGAACGGTGCCACTTCAGGCGACCGCACGGTGCTGCATGCGCCATTCCCCCGGCGTAACACCTTCCCAGCTGTTGAACGCACGGAAGAAGGAGTTGGCATCCTCATAACCGAGCAGGTAGGCCGTCTCGTTCAACTCCATGGCCTGGCTCAGGTAGTGGTGCGCCAGTTCACGTCGGGTTCCCTCAACCACGTACTGGAAGGTGATTTCCTCATCGGCGAGTTTGCGCTGGAGGGAACGCGGGCTGAGTCCGAGTTCGCCCGCGACATCCTTCAGGCTGGGCCGTTTGCCGGCGAGGGAGCGTTGCAATACCTGCTTAACCCGCGTGGCGATGTCGACGGGTAGCTTCTTCGCGGCGAGTTCAGAATCCAATTGCGCACCGACGAGTGCGAGCAGTTCCGCGTTGTGCGTGGTGAATGGCAGGGCCAGGTCCACCGTGCGGAAGATGAGGGCATTGCGTTCCGCTTTGAATTTCACGCGGCAGCCGAAGTGCTTCTCCAGCATGTCGCGGTGTTTCATGCCGCGCCGCAGGTCGAGGCGAACGGCACTGAGGCGCCCTTCGGTACCGCGGCGCCCGATGGCGAAGATCCACGCGAGGCAATTGTCCACAAGCACATCAGGCTCGTTCTCGGTGGCTTCGGTGAAGACGAACTCCACGGCGGTGTCCGCGCCTTCGCGATGCAGGTGGATGTGCTCCGGACATACGAGCTGTTTGTAACGGCCCATGCGTTCCACGGCGTCCCCGAAGGTCCTGCTGCACACGGCGGCGATGGCGGTGGGTTGCAGGCGCTCCACGCGCATGTCGGATCCCATGGTGATACCGATGGAAGGGTCAACGCTGATCTCGCCAACGGCCCGCCACAGTGCGAAGAGCTCGGCGGTGGAGACGGTGATCTTCTCCTGTTCGAAGAAGCTGGGGGACAGACCGGCCTGACGGAGCAACGGATCGAGCGCGATCCTCTGTTCTTTCAGTCGACGGCCCAGTTCACTGCCGATGCGGAAGCGGTCGGTCATTCCTGCAAAGTTGCCATGTCAATGACGAACCGGTAATGTACATCTTGCTTGATCATGCGTTCCCACGCCTCGTTGATCTGATCCATGCGGATCATCTCGATCTCGGAGGTGATGCCATGCTCAGCGCAGAAGTCCAGCATCTCCTGTGTTTCGGCGATGCTGCCGATGCCCGAGCCCGCGAAGCTGCGGCGCTGACCGAGCAGGCTGAAGGCGCTGACGGGCAGCGGATGCTCGGGCGCACCCACGAGCGTGAGCGTGCCGTTGAGCTTGATCAGTTGCAGGTAGGCGTTGATGTCGTGTTGTGCGGACACGCAATCCAGTATGAAGTCGAAGCTGCTGCGGTGTTGCTTCATGGCCTCGGCATCGGTGCTCACCACCACTTCGTTCGCGCCGAGCTTCAGGCCATCAGCGACTTTCTTCGGTGAAGTGGTGAATAGCACCACGTGCGCACCGAACGCCCTGGCGAATTTCACGCCCATATGCCCCAAGCCACCGAGGCCAACGATACCCACCTTCATACCGGGTCCCACCTTCCAATGGCGCAGTGGTGAGTACGTTGTGATACCGGCGCACAGCAGTGGTGCGGCGGAGGCGAGGTCAAGGCCCGCTGGTACGCGCAGCACGAACGCCTCATCCACCACGATGCTGCTGCTGTAGCCGCCGAGGGTGTGCGTGTTCAGGTGTCCGTCCAGGCTGTTGTAGGTATACGTTGCACCGTTGGTGCAGTAGTTCTCCAAACCTTGCTGGCAGCTGGGGCAGGTACGGCAGCTATCCACCATGCAGCCCACCGCGCTCGTGTCGCCCACCTTGAACTTGGTCACGCCCGCACCCACGCGGGTGACGCGCCCCACGATCTCGTGACCGGGGACACAGGGGTACTTGGCCGGTCCCCATTCGCTGCGTGCAGTGTGGATATCGCTGTGACACACACCACAATAGAGGATCTCCATCTCAACGTCATGCGCGCCCGGTTCCCGGCGTTGGATGGGCGTGAACGTAAGGGAGGTGGTGGAAGAATGTGCCGCGTAGGCTTTGGCGTTGTTGGTCTTCATCCGTACAAAGGACGGGATGGTAGGTCAGGCTTGTATATGCGGAACGCGCCAATGTACTCGCACATCGCGCCAGCGCATGAGGCCGTGATCATCCGACCTACGAGCGAGAACCCTTCCGGTAGAACGGCCGTTAAAGGACCCTCTTGCCTGCTCGGGCGCAGGTCTTCAAGCTCTCTTGTGATGAAAGAAACGTGTGCGTTGCTGAGGCTTTTCATGTGTTCTCTCGTGGTGGTCTGTGCGCAGGATTCGTTCGCGGCGACCTACTACGCGCGCGCCAACGGCGCTTGGAACGTGGCAAGTACGTGGAGCATCATCGGCTACTCCGGCGCGGCTGCGGCCACTACTCCGGGGTCAGCCCCGGGTGATATAGTACTGATCGGTGGGCGGCAGATAACGGTGACCACCACACCGGCCAATGCGCTGGTGTCCATTACCCTGAACCATCTGGGGGCAGCAGGTACCACCCGGCTGGATATCAACACTGCTGGCGTCGTGCTCACATGCAATGCCTTCACCATGCTGGACAACAACCTGGACCAGCACATGGAACTTGAGGTCTCCAGCAGCGCAAGACTTCAGGTGAACGGCAACTTCGCGGTAACCCGGGGCACGAGCAACGCAAGGGATAAACGCATGCTGGTCTATGTGCGCAATACGGCACGTGTCAATGTCACCGGTACGTTCACCTATACCTACAACAGGTCCGGGGGCGAGAATGAGCAGGAGATCCGCCTGGACGACAGCGCTCAACTCAACGTTACGGGAGCGTTCAGCATCGCCATGGGGAATTCCAGCCAGGGTAACGACCAGTTCAACTTCCAGATGAACGGTAGCTCTTTGGTCTCGGCGGGTAGCACCACGACCATGACGGTGAACAGTGCCGACGGCGACGACATGAATCTGGACCTGAATGGTGGAACGTTCTCCAGCACAGGCCTCATGACCTTGCGGGTCGCCAATGGCTCCAACAACGCCTGCGTCTTCGATACGGAGATCGATGGAGCGACGATCAATGCCAATGCTGGATTGACCCTGGACCAAGCCGGCGGCACCGGTGCATTCGACTTCATGCTGAACGCGAACTCGACCGCCGCCGCGGCCGTGCTCAATGTTACCGGTAACCTTACTGTGAACCATACGTCCGGGGGCGATCAGACGATCCAGACGAACACGAATAGTACGGTGACCGTGACGGGCAACATGCCGATGACCTTCACCGAAAGCGCTACGCGTACCCAAGTGCTTGACATGAACGGAGGCACCTTCACGGTGACCGGCAACCTCACCAACACGATAAGCAGTGGTGTGAACCATCGGTTCGATATCCTGCTCGATGGCGCGGCGCGCTTCAATGTGAACAACGATGTGACCATCGGTCAGGGAGGCAGTGCCATGCGCCTATTCCTGAACGCTACGAACGGAAGCACCGCTGAATTCAACGTGGGACGGGACTTCACCATCAATCACGCCAATGCCGCGACCCACGTGGATGTGGAACAATACGGTTCGTCGCGACTTACCACAGGCCGGGACATGATCCTGAACAACCCGGCACAGAACGGTGATCGCATGATCCTGCGCATGTATGGATCCAGCACCTTGGTGGTGACGCGTGATCTCACCATGAGCCTTACCGGTGGTAACCCGAACAGCGACGACCGCATCGGCATCGAACAGAACAGCGGTACGGTCAACGTGGGCGGCAACGTCTCTTACAACCGGACGGCAGGAGATGACATCTTCTGGAACATGGGCAACGGCACGGCCAGCATCGGCGGCAACTTCACGTTCACCAGTGGAACGGGCGACGATACATACCTGGTCCTGAACGGATCGAGCTCCATGACGATCATAGGCAACCTCATGTTCGACCTGAACAGTGGCGATCTCGGCTACCTATACTTGAACGAAGGGTCGGGTAGCGGAGCCTCGCTGGCCGTTGGTGGTTCGCTCACGATAGATCACGAGACGCAGGCCGGGGATGCCACCATCGAGCTCGACAATGGCAGTTCCCTGTCGGTAGGCACAACGCTGACATGGGACATGGACGCCACCAACAACGCCAAGGCCAGGTTCCTTATCAGCAATGATGCGAACACGGTGCAAGTGGGCACAAACATGGTGTTGCAACAACTTTCCGGCGGCAGCAACAACGACTTCGACTTCGACCAGCAGGGTGGCACCGTTACGGTAGGTGGGAGCGGCACCTTCCGGCTCGCTTCGGGTACCTCTGGTGACTTCAACATGCGGCTGCGCAATACCAGCACGCTGAATATCAACGGCAGCGCTGCATTCCAATTCTCCGGTGGTGATGACTATAACTGGCGCGTGGAGGACAACAGCACCGTTGTGATCGGTGGCAACGCGACCTACCAACAGACCGGCGGTGACGACTTCACGGGAAGTGTGAACAACAACAGTTCCATGACGGTTGGTGGGCACATGACGTTCCAGCACACTGGCGGTGATGACTTCCTCTTCACCACGAACAACAACAATGCGCTGCTGGTGGTGAACGGGAGTTTGATCATGCAGGATACACAGGGCGGTTCCACCATCACAGAGCTGCAACTGGACAATGCAAGCACTACGCGCGTTCTGGGTGATATACAGATGACGGCGACGGCATCCGGCGAAGTCCTCATCGATATGAACAACTCGGCGTACTTGAGGATCGCTGGTTCGTTCCTGCGCAGTGCCACGCCCAGTCGTTTCGGAACGCTGACCATGACGAACGCCGCAACGCTCGAATACAACGGCACACTGAATACGCAGGTGATGGCCGCGAATGCGGGAAGTGGAACGGATGGTTTCACCTTCACCCGTGTAGTGGTGAACAATACGTACGGTACCTCGCCCCAGCTTACCACGGAAGGAGTGACCACCATCAACGAGTCGCTCACGCTCACACGTGGCATCGTGTCCACGCTGGCGGCCCGCATGGTGGTGATGGCGCACAACTCCACGGCGACCGGCGGGAACGTGAACAGCTACATCGACGGTCCGATGAAGAAGATCGGCAACGACGCGTTCGTATTCCCATTGGGGAATGGTGGGCGCTGGGCACGCCTGGGCATGGAGAACCTGAATTCCTTCGGGAATACCACGGAGATGGTGGCCGAGTTCGTGAAGCAGCCCTCGCCTAACAATGGCCCGACCTATTACGGCACAGGTATCCATCACGTGAGCTACATCGAGTACTGGAAGTTGGATCGTGTGCTCGACGCCGGCAACGATGCCAGTACCCAGGTACGCTTGTATTGGGAACTGGCGTCAGCCAGCGGCATAACGCTCAACTCGGACCTGCGCGTGGCACAATTCCGCACGAGCACGACCAAGTGGGAGAACCATGGTGGCAGTGCCACTGGAGGCACATCGGGCAGCGTGCTCAGCACGACGGCGGTCTCCAGTTTCGGCAACCTGTCATTCGGTAGCTCGGGAGGTACCAATCCGTTGCCGGTTGAACAGCTTTCGTTCAACGCCTGGGCCGCAAATGCGGTGGTGGATATCGCGTGGAGCACGGCGTCCGAGTCGAATAGCGACCATTTCGAAGTGGAGGTAACGCGCGATGGGACCATTTTCCGTTCCGTTGGAAGGGTAGCGGCGGCAGGCTACTCACAGGCGAACTTGAATTACACGCTGCGCGATGAACTTCCATTCGAAGGCACATCGTACTACCGCCTGAAACAGGTCGATCTGGATGGGTCCGTCACCTTCTCGGATATGGTCGCCGTGCAATTCGATCCGTACGATGCAAGAGGCGCGTTGATACCTTATCCGAACCCGTCCAGCGGTATGCTGAACGTGAAGCCGTTCGCTCAAGAGGGCGTGTTCAGTGTGGAGGTCATGGATGCCACGGGTCGACTCGCGTTGCGTGCGCAGCGAGCGATGAACGGTATCGAGGCGATGCCGTTGGATGCGTCAACACTGCCGGACGGTCGCTACATCGTGGTGGTCACCCGCATGAACGGGGAGCGCAGCGCTGCGCCTTGGGTCAAGGTCGGGTCGAGCGAGTAGAACCTGTAACGTTCACTCACCAGGAAGGGCTTGCGGAGCTTCTGCAATGATTCTCTGGGGTGGTGGATCCATGCTGGAAGGCGAGCTTTGCAGCAGCGAATACGGCACATGGAAGTGAGCGAGTTGATCGGTCGGACAGTGATGGATGTTCACCAGCATGCGCCCATGAACTCCATGGAAGGTTGGTTGGATGAAGGCGATGTGTGGCTCACCTTGAATGGAGGCACGGTGGTGGGCGTGCCGTTCGCACTGGAAGGAGAGGTGCACGTGCGGACGATACCTCCTGAAGCCGGATCGATCTTTCCCGCGCAACGCGCCGTGCGCCGCGGCTATCGAAGATGCTGGATGTTCTGGAACCCGTTCACGGAAAAGACGGAATTGGACATCAGCGAACTACGCGGTCAGCGCATCGTTGATGTGATCACCGTGAGCGATGAGCGCTATGCGTACATCACCCTCGGGAGCGGAAGCCTCATCAGCATGAACAGTGTGGCTCCGCATGGCACTGGAGCCGCTGGCGTAGAGTTGGTGCGCACCCTCCGGGAGTTGGAGGAACGTTGGGGCGGAGACGTGCAACGCCTCAGCCAGCGCACGAGGTGAAGGCTGGTCTTACCTAGACCTTCATACCATTCTTCCCCGCCAGCGTCTTCTCCACCTCCGCGATCGCCCTCCGCGTTTTCAGCAACGAATCCGGCGTAACGCTTATGGTATCGATGCCGAGTTCCACCAGGAACTGCGCGAAGTCGGGGAAGTCGCTCGGCCCTTGCCCGCAGATGCCGACTTTGGTCTTGGTGCGTTTGGCGGTCTGGATCAACATCCGCAGCATGCCTTTCACGGCCTCGTTGCGTTCGTCGTAGATGTGGCTCACCAACGCGCTGTCGCGGTCCAGGCCGAGGGTGAGCTGCGTGAGATCATTGCTGCCGATGGAGAAGCCATCGATGTACTGACTGAACTCCTCGGCGAGGATGATGTTGCTGGGCACCTCGGCCATGAGGTAGAGCTCCAGGCCCTCCTTGCCGCGCACCAGGCCGTATTCCTCCATCACGCCCTTCACCTTCTTCAGTTCTTCCACGGTGCGGCAGAAGGGGATCATCACCACCACGTTCTTCAGGCCCATCTTCTCACGCACGCGGCGGATGGCCTTGCACTCCAGGCCGAAGGCCTCCTTGTACGTTTCGCTGTAGTAGCGGGAAGCGCCGCGCCAGCCGATCATCGGGTTCTCCTCCTCGGGCTCGAAGTGCTCGCCGCCGAGCAGGTTCTTGTACTCGTTGCTCTTGAAGTCGCTGAAGCGGACGATCACCTTGTTGGGGTAGAAGGCCGCCGCGATCTTGGCGATGCCGTAGCTGAGTCGCTTCACAAAGAAGGTCTCCTCGTCCTCGTAGCCATTGATCAGGTAGCTGATCTTGCCGCTGAGCGTGTGGTCGCCGAGCTCCTTGTGTTGCAACAGCGCGAGCGGGTGCGCCTGGATGTAGTTGTTGATGATGAACTCCTCGCGGGCGAGGCCCACACCGGCGTTCGGCAGGTGCGCGAACTTGAAGGCGAGGTCCGGGCTGGCCACGTTGAGCATGATGGGCGTCTTCGTGTCCGGCATGTCCGAGAGCAACGTCTCTTCCTTGTGGAAGGGGATGATGCCGCTGTAGATCACGCCGGTGTCGCCCTCGCAGCAACTGGCGGTCACCTCCATGCCGGTATCAAGCAGGTCGGTGGCGTTGCCGCAACCGACAATGGCCGGCACACCCATTTCACGCGCGACGATCGCCGCGTGGCAGGTGCGGCCACCCTTGTTGGTGATGATGGCGCTGGCCTTCTTCATGATCGGCTCCCAATCCGGGTCGGTCATGTCTGTGACGAGCACATCACCTTGTTGGAAGTCCTTGCCGTCGGTATCGCCGCCGCGGCCATCCAGGCTGAAGAGGATGCGCACTTTTCCGGAACCGATGCGGTCGCCGATGGCGATGCCGGTGGTAATGACCGGGTGCTTCTTTTTCTCCGTGGGCGGCAGCGCGGCGTCAGGGTTCAGGATCTTGTATTCCACCACGCGGTCCGTGGCCTTGCGGCTGTGGATGGTCTCGGGGCGCGCCTGCACGATGAAGAGCTGCTTGCTCAATCCGTCCACGGCCCACTCCACGTCCATGGGGCACCAGTGGCCCTTCTTGTCGCTATAATACTTCTCGATGGCGGCCACGCTGCGCGCGATCTCCAACGCCTGGTCGTCGCTGATGCAGAAACGATGGCGTTGCGCACGTTCGATGGGGATGGTGGACGTGGGCTTTCCGGGCTCCACACCATAGACCATTTTGCGATCCTTGTTGCCGAGCTTCTTCTCGATGATGCTGCTGAAGCCCTCGGCCAGCGTGGGCTTGAAGACCAGGAATTCGTCCGGGCTCACAGCGCCCTGCACCACCATTTCACCCAGGCCGTAGCTGCCGTTTATGAGCACCACGTCCTTGAAGCCGCTCTCGGTATCGAGTGAGAAGGCCACGCCGCTGCTGCCCACATCGGATCGCACCATCTTCTGGATGCCCACGCTGAGGCCCACCTGGAAGTGGTCGTAACCGAGGCTTTCGCGGTACACGATGGCACGATCGGTGAAAAGCGAGGCGAAGCAGTTGCGCACGGCACTGATCAGGTCCTGGTGCCCACGGATGTTGAGGAAGGTCTCCTGCTGTCCGGCGAACGAGGCGTCCGGAAGGTCTTCAGCTGTAGCGCTGGAACGCACGGCCACGTCGGTGGCTTCCTGGCCGTATTGCTGGCTCATCTCGTCGTAGCGCGCGAGGATACCCTTCCAGATCTCCTCGGGGAACTTGCCGTTCTTGATGAGCGTGCGCACGGCGAGACCGGTGCGGCGGATGTTCTCCACGTCGTCCACATCCAGGCCCGCCACGATGTCGCGGATCTTCTGGTCGAGGACGTTGTGCGCGATGAAGGCCTCGTAGCTCGCCACGGTGACCACGAAGCCGCCGGGCACTTTCACGCCGAGCTTCCCGAGGTTCTGGATCATCTCCCCCAGGCTGGCGTTCTTACCGCCCACGGTGGGGATGTCGCTGAGTTCAACTTCGTGGAGCCACTTCAGGTAGGGGGCTTGGGACATGCTGGTCGGGGTGGGATGCAACGCTCTATAGACGAAGCCTTCAACGAAAGGTCATCACAAAGGTTGGAACCGTTCATCGGTCAGGGCTGGACGACCGTCCCAAGGGTGTCCGATGGCGGCTCAGCGGGAACAGTCCCTTGGAAGGGGATCGAGTGTGGAACATGGTGGGTGCAGCACGGAGTGCGACGACAACAACCTTTTCCATGGACGCGCTGCCGGGGTTGGATCCTCCTACACCGGCAAGATGTCCTCTAGCCGGTGCCACCTGGTGGGCAACGCCGCGAACAGGCCGGGCGTCACGAAAACACGACTACCGACCATGAAGACAGCCCTACTCACCCTCGCGACCCTCGCACTCCTTGCACGAGCCACTGCGCAACAGGATTGTTCCATGGCACTGGCCGTGGGTCTGGGTGTGCATCAGGTAGCTGCCGTGGACGGTGCAGTGCCCGACGCGCCCCGCTGTGCGAACCATGATCAGGGCGCTGCGTCACATGCGGCTTGGTTCAGCTTCACGGCGACCAACGATACGATCGTACACATTACGACCGATGTGAGCGGGCAACCGCAGGTGGACACACGCTTCCATGTGTACACGGGCGGATGTGATGCGCTCCAGTGCGTGGTCGGGAACGATAATGGAGGCGCCAACGGCACTTCAAGAGCCGCGTTCGAGGCGCTCCAAGGAGAGACCTACTACATCGTTTTCGACGATCGTTGGTCGGCTTCAGGGTTCAGTTTCCTGTTGGAGGAGATCTTCTATTCCGTTGCCAACATGGAGAGTTACGTACAGTTCCAAAGCACGTTCATGAACATCCAAGGCGCACCATTGGCAGTGGTGGATATGAACAATGATGGTCTGGATGATGCCATCGGTGTCACACAGACGCTCATCCACATCAACTATCAATTACCGGATGGTGCCGGATTCGATCCGATCGGATATCCGACCGAGTATGCCTCCTATCCTGCTTCGTGGAGCTTGTGCGCAGGGGACTTGGACGGCAACGGATACAAAGATCTGCTCTATGGGGGCGGTTCAGGCGTCTCGTTCATGTATGCGGTGGATGGCGGCCAGGGCTTCCAGCATAGGTCCACGCCGGAGTATGTGTTCAGCCAACGGTCCAACATGGTGGATATCGACAACGATGGCAACCTCGATGCCTTCGTGTGCCACGATGTCGCTCCGAACGTGTTCTACATGAACAATAGCGATGGACAGCTGACCTTCGCACAGGGTGGCTTGGGCAACAGTTGTGGGAACTATGGGTCCATCTGGATGGACTACGACAACGATGGTGATATGGACCTCTACATCGCCAAGTGCGGTTGCGATCCGATCGACGTCCTCATGCGCAACGATGGAAACGGTGAGTTCATGCAGGTTCCGGGTCCATTGGGTCCGGTGGACTACCACCAGAGTTGGAGCAGCGCATGGGGCGATCTGGACAATGATGGAGATATGGATGCGGTGATCGGGGGCAGTTCCAGCCCGCAGCATCACCTCATGCGGAATGATGGCAACGGTATTTTCACCGATATCACAGCCGGGTCCGGTATCGACGCGTTCTTCGGGCAGGGTATAGAGTGGGTCACCCACGATCTTAATAACGACGGAAGGCTCGACATTCTCGGTGCAGGCTCGTTGTTGGTGAATCTGGGCGAGATGCGTTTCGGTTGGAACTCGTGGTATCCCGGAGTTGGCGGCGTGGGTGATCTGAACGGTGACGGATCACTTGACGTGTTCGGCTATTCCGGTGTCCAGTTCGCTGTTCCGAATGGCAACCATTGGTCCCGTGTGGCACTGCACGGTACCGTGAGCAACCGAGATGGTATCGGCGCAAGGGTGACCGTGGAAAGTGCGCTCGGCTCTCAGGTCCGTGAGGTCCGCAGTGGCGAAGGCTTCAAGTACATGAGCAGCTTGATGCCCCATTTCGGCCTAGGGCCCGATACGCAGATCGACCGCATCATCGTGCGTTGGCCGTCGGGTATCGTGCAGGAGATGGAGACACCCTACATCGATCAGGTTGTCCACATCACAGAGCCAGTGAATACGGCTGTCTCCGATGGCCCGCACGTTCCCGTCCTGGGCGTATATCCGAACCCTGGCAGCGATCGACTCACCTTCTCCGGCGTTCAAGTGAAGTCGGGAATGGCCGTGCGTATCACCGACATGACCGGTCGTGTCGTTGGGCAGCACCTTGTCATGGACGGAAGCATGCCGATCGGCGATCTGGCCCCGGGGATGTATTCTGCCGGAATGCTGTTGAACGGGTCGTCGGTGGAGCTTCGATTCCGCAAAGAATGAAGCTTCTTGGCGCGTAAGGCCGGTCATGGGAACATGGCCTGGCTTTTTTCTTCGTCTGGATAGGGGTTAAGGTGGGCGTCGTTGTCGTAAGGTCATGAACACGACATTCAACACCCCGCGCACATGGATCATGGGCTTTGCGATCGCTGCCTTGGTCTCCATGACGCAAGCACAAGGAACGGACCGCACACCTCGCACGCTGTTCGGTAGCGATCAGGAGATCGATCACGGCGGTTGGGGAGGCCCCAGTACGCACTTCACCAGGGTCATGGGGCGTGAAGCATTGCTGGTAGGGGCCCGCGGTGGCTGGCTCATCGATCATGGTATCACCATCGGCATAGCAGGCCACGGTCTGGTCACCGATATGCCGAACAAGGAATACGATTCCTACCGCCTCGCTTTCGGCGACAGTCTACGCCGCGGAAGTCAATTCCGGATGGGTTACGGTGGTCTGTTCATCGAACCCATCATTGCGCCGATGAGCCCGGTACACATCAGTGTGCCCATCCTCGTTGGTGCCGGAGGTTGCGGATATCAGACCTACGCCCGTCAAGCGGTCCAAGACGATATCGATCCATTCCAGTCTCAGGGTGATGGCCAGGCTTTCTTCGTGGTTGAACCCGGTATTGAACTGGAGATCAATGTGATCAAACTCGTTCGCCTCGGCGTTGGCGCTTCGTACCGCTACACTACCGATATACGCCTGCCCGAGACACCCAAGGATGCACTGCGCGGTTTCAATGCCGGTATCAGCGTGAAGGTGGGTTGCTTCTGAAACGCGGACATTCGAGGAGATCATTCGGAGGGCAGAGCGGAGGGAAAACGTAGTTTCGGCCTATGACGCATCGGCTCCGCTCCCTCATGTATCCTCGCGTTCTCATTACGGCCACCACCTTCGGTCTGGGCACGGTGGCTTTGGCTCAGCCGCATGCGTTCGGCTGCCACTACTTCCGCAACCTGCCCGGACCGTTGCAGTACGGTGCCGGGGTGCGCGAGCAGATAGATGAGACCATTGCCCGCAGCGATTCCTTCGATATCCTCCACTACGACATCTCGCTGGACCTCACCGCGTTCCAAGCGAACGCCTTCAAAGCGGTCACCGAAGTGAGTTTCGCACCGCGCCTGCCAGCCCTCGACCATATCCGTTTCGACCTCTTTGCACTTACGGTTGATTCGGTAAGCGATGGCAATGGACCGCTGGCTTTCGCGCATGACGGTTCATACTTGGACGTGCAGCTGGGTGTGGCCGGTGCTGTTGGCGAAGAACGGGCATTGACCGTTTACTACCACGGAACACCCCATCGCGATCCGGACTGGGGTGGTTTCTACTACGAGGGCGGTTACATGTACAACCTGGGCATCGGACTGTCCACCATACCGCCCAACTTCGGGAAAGTCTGGTACCCCTGCTTCGACAGTTTCGTGGAACGCGCGAGCTATACCTACCATGTGAAAAGCAAGGGCATTTATCGACTGCATGGGCAGGGAGACTTCCTGGGCGAGACGCAATTGGCCGGTGACACGGTGGTCCGCTCGTTCTCATTGCCGCAGGAGATCCCGACGCATATCAGCGCCGTGGCCGTGGCGGCCTATGTGGACAGCGATTATGTACATACGGGCATCAATGGGGACATCCCTGTTAGGCTGAGCGCGAAAGCTGGGGATCTTAGCGCCATGGTGGACCGCTTCCAACAACTGGGATCGGCCATCGACGTTTGCGAACATTGGTACGGACCCTATCCGTACGATCGTGTTGGCTATGTGCTTACCACGGATGGTGCCTTGGAGATCGCCACCAACATCGCCTATCCCGAGTTCATGACCGGGCAGGCCATCCCTGAGAACAGACAGTTGTTCACGCACGAGCTGGGCCATCACTGGTGGGGTGATCATGTTACACCGCACATCCACAACGACATGTGGTTGAAGGAAGGACCTGCTGAGTACAGCGGCCATCTGGTGGATGAATGGATCTATGGCCGTGAGGAATTCCTGAAGACGGTGAAGGATAACCACCTGCTCGTACTGCGCACCGCACATTTGGACGATGATGGGTTCCAGCCCATGTCCCCCATGCCTGACCCGGTGATCTACGGTACCCACACCTACAAGAAGGGTGCTTCCGTTATGCACAACCTGCGCGGCTACATGGGCGATGAACTTTTCAAACAAGCCATGACCGGTGTGCAGCAAACGCTGGGTAACGGTAACATGACGTCGGACGGTTTCAAGGCCGCTCTTGAGCAACATTCCGGTCTCGACCTGGATCCGTTCTTCGAGGCGTGGGTGTTCGCCCCGGGGTTCGCCGTGTTCGAGGTGCGCGATGTGGAGGCTGCCGAGAATGGTGGCACGTGGAACGTAGAGGTGGAAGTGGGTCAGAAACTGCGCGGCGCGACCGTCTTGCATGGTGAAGTTCCCATGGATATCACGTTCATCGCTGCGGACGGTACAACGGATGAGCAACGCATTACCGTGGGTGGACCCTCCAACAGCGTCGCCCTGCAGGTTCCGTTCCAACCGATGATGACCGTCCTTGATCGTGCGCACCGATTGAACCAGGCGCGTATGGAGTATGAGATCGAAGTGGCACCAGGCGGAACGATCCCCAATGTGTTGCCTTGGGTGGATTTTCGCCTGTACGCCGGCGCGTTGGTCGACACCGCACTGGTCCGTATCGAACACATCTGGTCCGGTGCGGACCAAGCCCCGCTGGCCGCCGATGTGCAGTCCATCAGCGATGTTCATTACTGGAACGTGGACGGTCTCTGGCCCGAGGGCACGGACTTCAACGCCCGCATCTACTACGATGGGGAACAAGCCACATCCATGGACTACGACCTCGTGGGCGGTGTGGAGCCCGGCATGGTCGTACTCTACCGTGCCACACCCCAGGATACCTGGGTCGTTCATCCGGATCAGACCATCTCCATGGGTAACTCCACCAACGGAAGCGGGTCCATCGCGATCAATAGCCTGCTCAAAGGGCAGTACGCCTTCGGCCGCTCCACGGAGTTCATCGGTATCGCGGAGGGGGCCGAAACACCGTTACAGCTCACGTTAGGACCTGTTCCAGCGCAGGACCACTTGATGGTCAGTGGTGATCTCGATGGGTCGGCGAAGTTGGTGTGGGACATCCTCGGTGCCGATGGGCGCATCATTCAACGTGATATCGCCACGGCCGCGGGAGTATTCAGTAGGACGATCGACGTTTCTCGCCTAGCCTCCGGTGCTTATGTGCTCCGTGTGAGCGAAGCGCATGGCAGCCTGGTCGTGGACCGCCGTTTCGAAGTTGTTCGCTGAACATGGCCATCGGTCCACTGGAGGAAGGGCCCTTCAATACCATGGGTCTGCGCAAACCGTTCTATGCGGTGAGCGGCCCGTTGCGCGAATACCTCGTGGCTCATGGACGCTATGCGGAACTGCCCCTCAGTTACGACGACCTGCGCAGGTACGAAGGGTTGATGCCCGCGCTCGATGCTCGCGGGGGCCAAACGCTGTGGAACACCGCGCTCTACCGCCATGGAGAGATCGAGCCGCTGCACCAGCAACTGGTACAGACCTATCAATTGTTGATCGCCGATGGCAAACCCATCGAGCATCTGCGCGTGGCGAGCATCGATTTCTGCGCTTACGGTAATTCGCAGCCCTTCCGGATCAAGATCCTCAATCAGATCAACGATAACCACGACTATTACTACATCAAGCGCGCCGATGCCAGCCGCATCTATGGGTTGGAGTTGGAGCATCTGCTTTCGCCGAACCGGATCAACTACAACTACCAGGAGGGCACCCTGGTGGAGGAGCATATCATCGGCGTGCCCGGCGATTCGTTCATCAACGAGCCGACGCGTTACGGTGGCGATTCGCACGGAGTACGATTGAGCAAGGAGTTCGTCAAGTTCAACGAGCGCTGCTTCGTACGGCTCCTGGGCGATATGCGAGCCTACAATTTCGTGGTGGACGTGATCCACGACCTGGACCAGGTTCAGTACAGGCTGCGCAGCATCGACTTCGATCAGCAGTCCTACGAGGGTAGGGCGCGTATGTACCTGCCGCAGTTCTACAAGGAGAACCTACCGTACGTGCGGTATGCCCAGCAGGTCATTTCAATGGAGACCGCCGAGCAATACCGCACGGAGGAGCGTGCGCTTTTGCGCAAACGGCAGAAGCTCGCCAAGGATCAATTGTTGCCCTTGTTATCTGTCATGCGGGGTGACGAGTTGTCCACCGCGGAACACACGGCCGCACTGGCACACGACCTGGCGGCGTATCATCAGGATCCCGCGTTCGCACATTGCGGAAGTATGGGCGAGATACTGGAGCGCCACATGGCCAACTTGCTCGAACGGGACTGAGCCAGGACGGTCGAACCTGTAACTCTGGTCGACGAACGCCGTATCAGCGCCACGAACGGGCAAATGCGCTCGTCCGACAAAGCTGAATGCGACGCTCTCTTACACTCTCCCTCGCCGGTGTGCTGGCCTTCTTCGCCTGTGCGAACCTCCAAGCCCAAACGTTGGACTACGAATGGCTGAATATGCCATGCACGGACAATCTGAACTGCGACAATGGCTGTTCAGCTTGCAATCTTCCAGGCGACGCCCCAGCCAATTTCTTCGGTACCAGCGTGCAGTGGGTGGGTATGGACGTGTGTCCGCATCCCATCACCACCGCGAACAATGCCGTCTACACAACGGCGTGGCCCATCACCGTGGATCCCACCGTATACGTGGGCGTGTCCACCGTAACGTTGGCCGACGTCAAGATCGATAGTATCGTGATCCGTCACCGCCGCAGTGCGGATGGTCCGCAACGCTTGCGTGTACAGTACAGCAACGACGCCATGCAGGTTCCCACCGTCATTGGTGATCTGGACGTGACGCAGACGTACGAGGAGGCCATCTTCACGGATCTTGGTTGCCTCGCCGTTACGCAGGGCACTGATTACCGCGGTTTCATCCTGCGCATGCAGGCCTATCAAGGCAGTGAAGCGGGCAACTGGCAGTTGGATGCCATGCGCATCGTCACCAGTCCGTGCAACGCCCAAGTTGGTATCGCAGAGGATTTCCAACGCAAGTTGGAAGAGTCCGGTACGTATGTGGATGTGCTCGGTCGTCCGGTGAAAGGCCAGCCAGCGCCGGGTATGTACATCGGTGGACGCAAGCGCATTCAGGTGCTCTAAGCTCCATAGCAGCAAGCTTGGGACCGGGAGTGACCGTTACGCGGCGCTCCCGTTCTTCTTCTGTGCACGCGGGTGGAACTGGAGGATGTTACTCCTCAGGTACTCTCGGTCCAGGTGGGTATAGATCTCCGTGGTGGTGATGCTGGCATGACCTAGCATTTCCTGTACGGCGCGCAGATCGGCGCCGCCTTCCACCAAGTGAGTGGCGAAGGAATGGCGGAACGTGTGCGGACTGATGGTCTTGCTGATATTCGCCTTTCGTGCGAGTTCCTTCACCAGGTTGAAGACGGACATTCGGCTGAATTGTCCGCCGCGCGCATTGAGGAAGACGATGTCCTCTGACTTCGTTCGGCGCGGGAGATGAACTCGCTCCTCTTCCATGTAAAGCGTGACCACGCGCATGGCCTCCGGCCCGATGGGTACCAGCCTTTCCTTATCGCCTTTGCCGATGACCCGGATGAATCCTTCTTCGAAATGCAACCATGAACGTCGAAGACCGCAGAGCTCGCTCACGCGGAGGCCACAGCTGTACAACGTCTCGATCATGGCAAGGTCACGCAGTGCCAAGGGACGGCTCCGGTCGATGGCTTTCACCATTTCATTGATCTCCTGTGGCGTCAGGAACACCGGTAGCTTCCGGGCGAGCCTTGGGCTCTCCAGTAGTTCCGTTGGATCGTGCGTGATGTTCTTCTCGCGCAACAGGCTTCGGAAGAAGACGCGGAGCGCGCTCAGGCAACGCGCCTGGCTTGTGGCCTTCGCACCGGACTTCACCGTCCGTGTGATGAAGACCTGGAGGTCCTCCAACGTGATCTTCTCCAGGGGAAGAGGAGGGGTCTGTTCCTCCGCGAAGGAGCGCAGTTTACCCACGTCGCGCAGGTAGGCTTCCACCGTACGGTCGCTCAGCGAACGCTCCAGCTTCAGGTACATCCGCAGGTCGGTAAGGGCGTTGTCCCAGGTCACCTGGCGAAGGTGGGAAGGCGTCCAGACGGTCTGTGCGGCCGCCGCGTACGAAGTGCGAACCGCCGGATGTTCACGTGTACTCACCAACTTCGCGGCTCCTTCACCTTACAACGCTAGCGAGCCACGTATGCGCATCCTCATCATCAACGGACCCAATTTGGACCTGCTTGGCACCCGGGAGCCGCACATTTACGGCCAACGCGCCTTCGAGGAGTACCTCACGGAACTGCGCGGTGCCTTCCCTGCCGTGGAGTTGGACCATGTGCAGAGCAATGTGGAGGGGGAGATCGTGCAGCTGCTGCGGACCAAGGCCAGGGAAGTTGACGGCTTCGTGCTCAACGCCGCGGGCTACTCGCACACCAGCGTGGCCATCCGAGACACCATCGTGGTACTGGGCAAGCCCGTGGTGGAGGTCCATATCAGCAATATCCACGGACGCGAGGAATTCAGGCGTCATACGCTGACGGGCGGGGTATGCGCAGGTGTGATAACGGGCTTCGGTCTTGAGGGATACGCTCTGGCCCTCGAGCATTTGGTGCGCCGTCGATAGGACGGTAGGAGGCTTAAAAGAAAGCCGTCTTGTCCAGGTCGTTGAACGTCTTCCACCGCAGGATGAACCTGTCGTAGGCTATACTGCGCTGGTACATGCCCGTAAGATCGGGTTCACGCTCCTGCGCCATCAGTTCACGCCGTTGGCGCAACACGTTGGGTAGCCGTGCGAAATAGTGCCAATGCGCACGCGCCACCTGCCAGGTGTGTGCTCCATGGCCTTCGAACAGGAATTTCCAGGCTGCGAAACCGTCCAACACCAAACGCCGGAACAGCCACCACCAAGACCAGCCATTGTGGAGGTTCTTGGTGAGGACGATAAGGCTGTTGCGGAAATTAAGGTAGGTCTTTTGCGGAGATCCATAGCCCAAAGACCCGCCACCAACGTGGTACACGGTCGCGGCACTGGTGTAACCGATGCGCCAACCCATACGCCGAAGCCGCCAGCAAAGGTCGATCTCCTCCATATGCGCGAAAAGGTCGGCATCGAAACCACCAGCTGCGCGGAAGGCCTCCGCACGGATCAGCAGGCAGGCACCGGTAGCCCAGAATACGTCCTGCTCGTCGTTGTATTGCCCCTTGTCTTCTTCGGTTATCTCGAAGATACGTCCCCGGCAGAACGGATAGCCGTTACGGTCTATGAACCCACCGGCCGCTCCCGCATGCTCGAAACGTTCCCGCTGGCGCTGGGAAAGCACCTTGGGCTGGCACGCCGCCATCCGTGGATCGCGGTCCATGTAAGCGTTGAGGCGTGTAAGCCAGTCGGGTGTCACCTGTACATCCGAGTTGAGCAGAAGATACCTGTCGGCGTTCACTTCTTTCAGTGCCGCATTGTAGCCCCCGGCGAAGCCACGGTTCAATTCCATGCGGATCACCCGCACGTTGGGGTGCACCGCGGCAAGCCACACGAGCGAATCGTCCGTGGAGGCATTGTCCGCAATGATCACTTCGGCCTCGGCACTGTGCTGTAGCACGCCGGGCAGGAATTCCTCCAACCACGAACGGCCGTTCCAGTTGAGGATGACGATGGCGGTGTGCATACGGAACGAGCGCGGCAAAGATGCGGCGCGTCCGCTCTGGGTCAGCGTGGGTCGTTGTACAATTCGCGAACGCGATCGCTTTCCAACGTACCGGGGTCCGTGGATTGTACACCGGGGAACGCGTTGTTGCGCGCGTGCAGGATGTTCATCCATTGCGGATTGTTCGGCTCGCCGGGGACTTCGCTATGCAGCAGTTGAAGACAGGTCATGGCCATGTCGGGCTGGTAGAATACGAAGCGGCGGTTGGCGAAACGCCCTGCATTGTAATAGTGCCAGATGGAATAGGGTAGTGTGCCCATTTCATTGAAACGGTCCATCATGGTGTTCGGCGGCCCGTACTTCAGGTACACACGGCCGCGGTCCGTTTCGTACCCCTTCAGCAAGCGGCAGCCGAACATCTTGTTCACTTTGATGACTTCCTGTTGATATGCATGCCACGCCTTTTCAGGTTCCGGTCCACGGTTGGCCCAGAACGTATAGAAGAAGCGTTTCATCAGGTCCAGATCACGGTCTTTCCACCGGTCGTCGATGATCTTGCGTTCCAGCGGGTCGGCGATGGGGCGCAGGCTGGCGATGTGCTCGGCCAGGGAATCCGTGTTCGCGAAGGCACTGGTGAACTTGCCTTCCAGATCCAATCTGTCCAGCGACTGCAGGTCGTAGTTGTAGGAAATGGGATTGTTGCGTTGGAAGGACTGCTCGCTACGGGACAGCAGCATGCCGGTGCGGTCCCTAACCTCCACCGAAGCCACATAGTTGCCCGATGGCAACTGTGCGATGTCGAACTCCGCCATCACAGGCTCCACAGGTCGTGCCTTGGCACGGGTACTCCGTTTGTAAGGACCGAAGACCCGCTTCTTCTCCAGTTCCTCTATCTGGTAAGAGAGCAGGTACAGGCTATCCGTTCCGAATTGCTGGTCGCTGTTGTAAACCTCGGCGTACAGGCTCAGTTTGTTCACGCTCTTCGGCAGGTGATCCGTCAAGAGCGGTACCACGGTGTAACCATACTTGGAGCGTTCTCCCTCTACCGAAGGTTGGATGCGTTCGGCGAGCAGGATGTTGGATATGGCCAACGCCGGAGGTGCAGTACCCACGGCCAGCGGTGCCGCGTAGCGTGTCACCACTGTATCGCCGGAAACCAGGTCACGCACCTCGATGCTGAGGTCGTACACACCCGGTTCGAGCGCGAAGAACTCCTGGTGCACAAGGTCCTGTTCCACGCTGTCCAAGCGCTCGGGCCCCAGAACTTCGGTCTTCGCGAAGGCTTTCACCGCACCACCTTGTTCGATCAAAGTGAGCGCCTCCACCTTGGCTTGCATGAAACCCCTGTCATTGGCCTTGGCCGCCATGGTGCCGGCGAGGAAGGCCATGTTCACCTCCGTCTGCGCCTGGCCCGTGGCCGCGTAGAAGGTGCGGCTTTCCACCACCACCTGCACCTGAGCCTTCACGGGGCGGTAGGGCCAGGCGGTGAACACCAGTGGCAGGATGTACCAGATCGCTCTCATGCACACAAAGCTAAGCCCTCCACAGGGGCCGCTGTGACCGATGGTCGTGCGAGGGATACCGTGCGCTGGGCGTTACAAGTCATTGTGCGCCATTTCCAAGACCGACCGTTCGGAATGGTGCGCACCTGTATTGTACCATCGCAACATCTTCTGGCCCTTCACATGGACGCTAGAAGGAGCGTTCTTCGTTGGAAGAGGTCCAGCATACCGCCCGGGCGCTAAGGGAGCGGCATGCTCGATCGCTTAGGCGAAAAGGACCACATCGCTGCCGTAAGCACCGGATCCTGCTCTGGTGCAAAGGAGGGGTCAGGAAAAGACGCGATCTCTCGCTGACGAAGTACTCAATGGCCCGTTCAGCTCGAAGCGCTCACCGGCTTTCCGCGAAGGCCTGTTCCTTCAAGCTGTCCTGGTCTCGGCGGTACGTGAAAAAGCCCGGCCATATCGTGGCCAGGCTTCGTTCGGCGGAGAGGGAGGGATTCGAACCCCCGTTACCCTTGCGGGTAAAGCGGTTTTCAAGACCGCCGCATTCGACCGCTCTGCCACCTCTCCGTAACGCCTGGTACCTTGGACGGGTGGTACCCGGTAGAGCGGGCGCGAAAGTAGTGCTCATAGGTTTGACCAGCGATATTTGCACGGCATGGAAGTTCGGGTGGAATTCCTCGGCACCGGTACCAGCCAGGGCATACCGGTGATGGCCTGCGATTGCGCCGTGTGCAGTAGCATGGACCCACGGGATAAGCGCCTGCGTACATCCGTGAGCGTGGAGGTTGGCGAGCGCCGGATACTTATCGATGCCGGACCCGATCTGCGGCAGCAGTGCCTGCGTAGTTCCATCCGCGATGTGCATGCCGTACTGCTCACCCACGAGCATATGGACCACATCGCGGGTATCGATGAGTTGCGGGCGTTCAACTTCGTGCAGCAGCGCCCCATGGACCTATATGGTTCAGAAGCCACCCTGCACGCGGTGCGCCGCATGTTCCATTACGCTTTCGCTGACGTGAAGTACCCGGGTGTTCCTGAGCTGCGCCTCCACACCATAGACCACCGGGCTTTCGAGGCGGCCGGTGTGGGGGTGCTGCCCGTCGAGGTCATGCACCACCAGATGCCGGTGCAGGGCTACCGCATCGGTGGCTTCGCCTACTTGACGGACGTAAAGACCATCGCACCAGTAGAGCTCGACAAGCTGCGAGGGCTCGACGTGCTTGTCTTGAATGCGTTGCGCATCAAGCCCCATCTGTCTCACCTGAACCTGGCCGAAGCGCTGGATATCGTGGCTGACCTGAAGCCAAGACGCGCGTTCTTCACCCACATCAGCCACTTGTTGGGCGCACATGGGACAGTGGGTGCCACGCTGCCACCCGGGGTTGAGCTCGCCTATGATGGGCTGGTGGTTCATAGCACCACGGCGTAGCTTGTGGTCCGTTCCCGGTCGGATGTACTTGGCCGGGATGCGCACCATGACCCAGCGATCGTACGTCCTGCTTCTCATTGCTCTCTACACCACCGCCGTTCGCGCCCAAGCGGATATCTCTTTCCATGTACCGGTGGACTTGGCCGCTGAAAGCGACAGGCAACACCAGCTACGGATGTCCGGGGCCCACGAGGCGTTCTTGAAAGCGCACCCCCGATGGTCCATGGAGTTCGATGCACGCTCCGGGCTAACACACCAGGGTTTCGGCGACCCCATCGCTGTGGATGGTCATACGCCAGAGGAGAAGGCTAAGGCCTTCCTTGCACAAGTCTTGAACGATTTCGTGTTGCCTGTGGAAGATCTGCTGCACCGCTCCACCGTCGAAGGGAAGGTCACTTATGTTCACTTCGTCCAAGTGCACGCTGGGGTGGAAGTGTTCGGTTCCCATGCCATGGTGAAATTCAATGCCTTGGGCCACGTCATCGCCTTCCGTTCGGACGTGGTGCTGGTCGACGAGTTCCCAGCGCCAGTGGCCCCGGTTGCGGATGTCAGTACCGCGTGGCAAGGTCTTTCGGGCGTTACCGGACATGAACGGCTTGGTGCGCGATGGGTGATGGTGCCTACGGATGATAAGCGCACCGTGAGGCAGGCAGAAGTAGTGACCGTACGGACGAACGGAGGGGAAGGTCCTGGTCGGTACCAGTGCCTGGTGGATGCGGTGAACGGTAAGCTGCTCTATCGTACGAACGCCATAGTCAGCTGCGGTCCACCATTGGTAAGCGCCTCCGTTTCGTTGAGCGGTCAGGTCTATCCCGGAAGTCCGTTGCTGGCGGCCCAAGAGCTGCCGTTGCCCGCCTTGCACGCCACCATAGGTAGCACTGCGCATACCACGGATGGCAACGGCATCATCAACACGGTCGAGACCGGTCCCGTGAGCGCCACCTTCTCCTTACGCGGCAGTTGGGCCAACGTGAGCACCTTGAACGTGACGCCGTCCTTCACCACCACCTTGAACGAAGGAGCCAACGCGGTGAGCTTCAATGCCGCCTCCACCATTCAACAGCGTTCGGCTTACCGATATGTGAACGCGATGCATCAGCACGTGAATGCGGTGCTGCCCGGCTTCACCGGTATGGACTTCGAAATGCCTGTTCGCGTGGATCTGGTCGCGCCCAACTGCAACGCGTTCTACGATGCCGGTACCATCAATTTCTACGAACAGGGGAACAACTGCCGGTCCTTCGCCACCATTGACGACGTGGTGTTCCACGAGTATGCGCATGGCATCAATGCCACGTACTATGGCGCGCAGGGCGGCACCTTCAGCAACGGGGCCATGGACGAGGGGTATGCCGATGTGTGGGCGCTGAGCCTTGCCGGTGACCTGGCCGTGGGAGAAGGCTACCATATCGACTTCGCGGGTTCCGCTTTGCGGCGATACGATGGTGAACCGAAGGTCTATCCCGTGGACCTGCTTGGCGACCGTCACAACGATGGGCAGATCATCGCCGGTGCGTGGATGGACCTGTACCAAGCGTTGGGCAACGACATGCCGCTTCTGCTGCAACTCTTCAAGGAAGCGTATGGAGGACTGCAGGCCACCGCACCGAACGGCAACGAGGGCGTGGCCTTCCGAGATGTGTTGCTGGATGTGTTGCAGGCGGATGATGACGATAGTGACATCACGAACGGTACACCGAATGGCGAAGCCATCGTTGATGCGTTCGCGCGGCATGGTATCACGCTGATCAGCGGTGTACGGGTGGAGCACGACCCGATACTAGCGCACGATGCCAATAGTACCATCACGGTGGTCGCCGATGTGCCGGTAGCGTTCCCCTCCTCAGCGTATGCGGATGAAGTGGTCTTACGCTACCGGACCAATGGATCCGTGGACTGGGAAGAAGCGTCTATGAGCCCCCAGCAGGGCGATACGTACAGTGCGTCGCTGCCAGCACAACCTGCGGGCACGCTGGTTCACTATTACATCATGGTGTTGGATAGCCATGGTCAAGTCGGGGGAGTAGAACCCGCTGGGGCACACTTGACGGACCCGCGCCTGCCCCACACCATCCTCGTGGGCTGCACGGCTCTGGGTACAGCGGACCTTGATGCGCAACATGACTTCGGATCGTGGACCATGGGTCTACCGGGTGACAATGCCGTCCGTGGTGTTTGGGCATCCGGTATCAGCGTTCCCTCATACAGCAATAGCTTCGATACCGGTACCATGTGCCAGCCTGCGACACAGCACACCGTAGGCGGCGTCAACTGCTGGTTCACCGCCAATGCGAGCAGTTCCACAGCACCGGTGGGGGAGCAGGATGTGGATGGAGGGAGCACATCGCTTTTGAGCCCCGTCATCGATGTTTCCACGGCGGTGGACCCGGCCATAAGCTACTGGCGTTGGTATACCAATGCGCCGCCCACCGGCACCAATCCGGGCGAGGACTATTGGCAGGTGTTCGCCAGCGGCGATGGTGGCGGATCATGGGTCCCCGTGGAGACCACGCGCACCAGTGAGCGTGCCTGGCGCCGCCATGCGTTCCGTGTAGTGGATGTGCTCGGTGCGACGAACAGCATCCGGTTGAAGTATGTGGCCAGTGATAGTTTGGACCTGAGCCTGGACGGCAGCGGTGGGAGTTTGGTGGAAGCCGCTGTGGATGATCTGGAACTGTGGGGTGTGGATATCAGCAGTGGGATCCGTTGCCAGATGTCGAACACGCCGGAACAGTTGTGGCCGCTACCCGCTGACGACGTGCTGCACATCCGCGGTGAAGGGGATGCAGGGGCCGTTCGCTATGAGGTCTTGGATATGACCGGTCGCTTGATGCTATCCGGCCGGGATGTGGCGGCACCCGTTCACCACATACCGGTGGCCGATCTGGCAACAGGTACCTACGTGCTGGTCATGCATGCGGGGGAACGCCTCCGTCAAGGGCGTTTCAGCGTATTCCATACGCGCTGAACCCGCACATGGACAGGCGGTCCCTTACGGCATGAAGACCGGCCATGTGCGTCTGAGCGCATCGCCATGAAGAGAGATCAGATAGACGCCTGTTGGAAGCGGGCTAATGGTATTGTTGTCCTGTGCGCCAACACGCTGGGTCAGGATCATGCGGCCTGCAGGATCCGTGATGGTCAGCGACCGCCATTCGCCGCGGGGCAATTGAAGCGTTCCCACTGTCGTCATCCTCGGTGGGTCATCGGATAGTCCAACGGTCACCTCATTCTCAAAAAGGATGTCGACGATCTCCTCATCTGTGAGTCCGAGGTCATAGATGCGTATGTCGTCCAACCAGCCGGAGAACGGTGCCTCTCCGGTGCTGCGTGCGCCGAAGCTCGCCGGTCCTTCGGGATGGTAACCGTACGTCCCGCTCGCCGTAGTGGAAGCGAGTAGCGAACCGTTCACGTGGATCTTCATGGAGGAGCCCTCGTAGGTGGCGGCGATATGATACCACGCACCTGCGAAGAGCGATGCGGGCGCACTGATGAGCTCCGTGGTGGCACTTCCCGTACGCAAACGGAAGCACAAGGCAGTGCCATTGACGAAGCCGAGCGACCAGATGTGATCCTCATTGGCGGGACCGACGGCCTTCGCTACCAGTGTGCGTTCAGCGCCGGTAACGAAGTCGGGCTTTGCCCATACCGATACGCTGAAGCCCGGACCACCGGTGGTTATATCGCAAGGACCGAGGATGATCCGGTCGTTCACACCATCGAAACGGACAGCGCCATCGTGGTGACCGGTGTTGGGTTCGAACACGGCGCCATACTGGAGAATACCTGGAGGTCCGCCATATTCGGAATGTGCCACGGTGCCTTCCGATTCATCGAGCTTCCAGTGGAAGACGGCAGGCGTTTGGGGTAAGGCCGCAGACGGGAACAACAAGCCAGCGACCAGAGCAAGAGCATAACGTTCGCACATGGGACAACGGTGTTGGTTCTCCCGGCGTTACGCCGCATTCCTCGGGGAGTTCCCCTATTTCGACGGATCACGAACGACAACGATCCATCATCCTCTTCGGATCGCCGATCACACGAAGGCGCGATCCTCCTGTAGGCATTCGGCCAGCTCGCTGTAAACGGATTTGAGCTTATCCATGGAAGGTGTCTTGCCGGTGTGTTTCAGCATGCGCTGCGCCAGACAACCGTGCTCGAGTATGTGTGCGATGTGCTGACGGCAGCCTTCACTCAGGTCACCATAGAGTTCCACGAACAGGTGCTGCCACAGCTTTTGAGCGCTCATCTGTTCCTGCTTCATCAGCCCGAACATGAGCAAGTAGTCCCGGTTCACGATGTTGGCGTTGCCCGCGTCGCGGATCACTTGCAGGAAGAGCGGCAACAGGTCATGCTCGCTCCAGGCCCGCTGCAGGTAGCTGCTCACCCAACGCCCGCTGGTCAGGGCTTTCAATACGGCCACGATCAGCTCAGCGATGGCGAGGTCGGCACTGGGGCATTCCTGGATATCGATCACGCGGATCTCGATGGCGCCACGGTCGAAGCGGGCGATGGCACCGCGCGAGTTCGCGAAGTGGTGGTCCATCACGTTCTCGGTATCATAGGGCGCCATGGCCTGCGCAATGGGGCTGAAGATCTCGCGGTAATAATCCTCCTGCGAGAACACGGCCTCCGGGATCAGCGAGCCCATCAGCTCCGGCAGTTTCTCCTGGTGATGGAAATACGCCTCCATACGACTGTCGAGGAATCCAGTGGCCTTGCCGTCGAGGATCGGTGAACTGGCGCTGAGGGCAGGGATGATCGGCAGCAACAAGCGGATGGCCGCATGCAGCTTGCTGAACTCCTCGTCGTTGGCGAATGGCAGGTTGAGGTGCGTGCTCTGCAGATTGCTCCAACCATGGCCGCGGCAATCGAAGATGCGGTTGTAGAGCGCGTAAACTTCATTGTACTCATGCGGCCAGATCACGGTCTCGGTGAAGGGATCCATGAAAGGATGCGCGGCGGTGGGCAGCAACATCGCATTTCGCTTCGCGAGCACGGCGTTGATGGCTTTGATGTCCGCACTGAACTTCTTGCGGAAGGAGGGGATCTTCTTCGTGGGTTTGGCCGTCTTTAGTTCCACCACGTGGCTCACGAGCTCGTTGCTCCATTCCACGTCACCGCGCTCCACATCGCTGGTGATCTTGCCGGTCACGTCCTCGAAAAGCTTGTCCACGATGGGCAGCACCTTCAGCGTATCGCGGTCCACGACCATGTACTCCAGTTCGATGCCGGTGACCTCGAACAGCTTGAACTTCTTGGTTTGCGTTGTCATTGCGTGAACGGTCAGCGCGCGGCTACCGTGGCATTTTGTTGGATACCGAGCTTCTCCTCGATACAGTTCTTCAATGAGCCGATGATGGCGCGGTAGAGATCATCACCGAGCACCACATCCTCAACTCCGCAGTCGATGTTGGGGCATTCGTTCACCTCGATCACATAAGGTTTGCCTTCGAACTCCTTCACGTCCACACCGAAGAGCCCACGATCGCCCACGATGGCAAGCACGGCTTTCACCGCAGCATCCACGATGAACTTCGGTGCTTCGTGTACGGGCATCGTGGCGAAGTCGCCTTCCTGACCCTTCTTCGTATCGCTGCCCCAGTTGTAGATCTGCCAGTGGCCGCGTGCCATGAAGTATTTGCAAGCATAGAGGGGCTTGCCATCCAGTACCCCGATGCGCCAGTCGAAGTCGCTCGGCATGTACTCTTGGGCGATGGCGAGGTCGCTCTCCTTCAGTATCTCATCGAGATGTTGCTCAAGCTCTTCCGGCGTCTTCGCCTTCACCACGCCGCGGCTAAAGGTGCTATCGGGCAGCTTCAACACCACGGGGAGGCCGAATTGTTTCGCCACCTGATCCCGATTCTCACTGTGGACGATCAACGTGCGCGGCGAGGGAACGTCGGCGGCTTCCATCACTTCGGCAAGGAAGACCTTGTTGTTGCACTTCAGGATCGCGTCCGGCGCATCGATAACAGCCAGTCCTTCGCTCTGGGCCTTGCGCGCGAACCGGTAGGTATGATCGTTCACGTGCGTGTTCTCGCGGATCAGCAATGCGTCATATTCCGCGATGCGGTCGATGTCCTCCGGTCCGAGTATGTCCACATCGAAGCCCATCTGCTCAGCGATCTGACGGAACTTCACTGTGGCGCGTTTGTTCGAGGGCGATGCCTTGTCCTCCGGATTGATCAGGATGGCCAGATCGTACATACTCCGGTCGAGGCGTGCACCGTCATAGCGCTTCTTGGCGAAGTAGTCCGCCGCATAGCGCTTCACGTAGTTCAAGTGCTCTTCAGGGATATCGTTGTAGGGAATGGGTTTGATGGAGCGCAATTCCCACTTGCCACTTTCGGTCTTCACGAAACGCGCACGCAGCAACGGCGCTTGGAAGACCTTGTACAGCTCATGCGCCAGCTTGTCGTACTTCCGGTTCACGTTGCGGCCGAAGTAGATGCTGAAGATGAACTCGTGCTTGTTCTTCTCCGCGAGGCTGCTTTGGATCACATCATCCAGATCGCGTGAGAGCACTTTCACGATGCTCGGCGACTTCAGGTCGAGGATGGTCTTGGCACTGGGGATCACCTTCTGGCCACGAGCCTCAGCGAGCAGGCTCACGTAGTAACCACGGCTCTGGTAGCTGTAGCTGCGGGCCAGGTTGAACACACGCACATTGCGCATACCGGCGAAACGTGGATGCGTGAGGTAGTCCTTCGAGCTCACGACTTCGAAGCCCTTCACACCCAGGTTCCATTCCTTGGGCTCACGTACGACGATGATCTTCTTCATAACGGGTCCTTCGAAATGATCAGCAGGTTGGCATCGTAGGTCACGATACCCAGCATGATCGCATTGATGAGGCGGCCGACGGGAACGTGGTAGTACAGGTCCTTGCTATAGGGGTTGTCCTGGTAAGGGTCCGCCACCATCACCTGCTTGCGGTCCATGCCGCAGAGCACCACGAAATGGCCCATCGGTTTGCCGCGCAGGTCGTCGTAGATGCTCTCGCCGTTGCTACCGCTGTACTCGCGTTTACTCTTGTACAGGTAGGTTGCGCTGAGGCCGGTCAATACGGGCAGGTCGCGATCGAAGTAGTCCTGCAGCAGGGCAGGGGACGGATCGTCGAAGCGCACCTCGCCGCCTTCCTTGATGAAACGCGAATAGGCCAGGCACGTGGCGTGCAGCTTCTTGCTGTCCTTGAACTTCGTTTGTGCCAGCAGCTTCTTGCGCAGTTGATCGGGAGGAAGACCATCCCACGAAGGGTCGAAAACGCGTAGGTTGTAGGTGTGGATGCGCACATTGAAGCCGTTCTTCAACGCGTGTATGCCGAGGAAGACAGCGAGCGTGCCGCCATCCTTCAGGAAGTGCACCTCTTCGATCACCTGCTCCAACGGCAGCTTCAAGCCCAGGGACGTGTACACCGCGTGCAGGGCCGTGGGGCCGCAGGTGCTGTCGTCGGGTTGGGCGAGTATGCGGATGGGGCGCATGGGGTCGATCGCCGGTCAACAGCGAACGTGGAACAAAGGTGCGGGTGCGTTATCCGGGGATCAAGTGGATCCCCGGAATGCCCTTCACGATCCGGTGTTGACAGCCATGCACTTAGCTGATCAGCCGATCTGCTGGTTGGGGCCTTACCTGTACCGCCTCACATAGTCCGAGTAATGCCTGCACTCGATGATGTCCCGGTACGCCTGCTGGCTCTTCGCATCGGTGAGCTGGTCCAAGTAAGGAGGCTCCGGGCCTACGGGGTCATCGAAGTGCTGGTATTCCCCCCAGTTGTATTCGCATTGTTCGGCCATCATGCAGGCCATGGCTTTCAGCACGGGGTCCTTGGCCGCCTGCATGGCCTTCAGGTAGTGCTCCTTCGCTCGTACACAGCCGAAATAGTCATCGTCCCCGGGTGTGTTGTACTGCGGGTCGGGTTCGTACCAACCGCTCATATCGTGTATGCTCCAAGCGATCCGGGAGAGGCCCCAATATTTCCCGTACCAGCTCATGCTGAAGTAGGCATTACCGAGGAGGTAGTTGTTCAACGCGCGCTTGTTGGGGTCGCGAGCGGCTTCCTTTTCCAGTGCTACCATACGTTCCAGGATGCTCCGGCGCGTGTAACGCACGCTGTCGGTCTTATTGTAGTTGTGCGGATCCTCGATGTTCACCACGAAAGGGTCATCATCCTTGAATAGGTCGTGCTCATAGCCTTCCCAATAGGTCGGTGCCACCTGGCGATAGGTAGCAGCCGCTTCTTCCAGCCGGTCCTCGCGCACGTACCACATCGCCTTGTAGTCCAAGAGCTGGTCGCGCGTCAGCCGGTTCTGCCGGAAGTATTCCTCGGTTTGTTCCCAGTCAGCGGGACGCTCATCGGTGCCAGTAAGATAGCGCTCGAAAAGTGTCTTGTCGGGCTTGTCCAGTAGGGCGATCAGGCGGTCGTAGTCGTCCGGCGTTGCCAGTTCGAAAGCGACGTGCCGGGCGTTCTTGTTCCAGTACACGGGCACCATGCTCCCGTAGGCGCGGTTGGTGCGGGCCAGTAAGAATAGCCCCTCGGTGCCTTGCCCTCGGCTGATGAGCTTCTTGCCCAGGTAGAGGTGGAGCTGGCCTAGTAGGTCGCTTCGTTCGGCCTGTAGTTCTGGTGCGGTGTTCACGAGCTGAACAAGCGCGAGGATGTCATTTCGTGTCCGATCCGTGAGCCGTTCGGTGGCCATGATGCCAGCGAGCAACACATCGAGCCGTGCCTGGGCGCGTATGGCGCCTGCCGCATTGGTATCATCGGCCAAGGTGGTCAGCATATGCTGGCAGGCCCCATGCGCCCCCGACACGTAGCTGAGGTGACCATCCAACAGCCGCAGCAGGCGGCGGTCATCGGGCGTGGCTTGTTGTGCGATGCGGCGGATGAACGCTTGAACCTCTTTCAAATAGTTCATGTCCGCGCGCCACACATCCTCGGCGGAGACACCTTCTTCTTCTTCACCCCATTGCTTGATCGCCGCCTTGTAGTCCGTCAGTTCCGGCGTCAACAGCCAATCCTCCAGTTTATTCACCTCGCGGGTGAGCAGAAGCGGCAGGTGCTCGTTGCCGGGGTCGTGCGTGGCAATGCGTTCCAGATCCTCCAGTGCCCGGCCGGGGTGTTGCAGGTCACGCATCACCAACAGGGCGGCGCGTTGCTTGTCGTTCGTGGCACGTAGCCTGTAGCACTCCATCTCTGGGTCGGCGAACAGCTGCACCATGCGGAACTGCTTATCCGTGGCTCGGTCGAAACAATCGGCGAAGGCGAGGAAGCGCTGCGGGTCGGGCAGCATGTTGGCGAGATAGAAGGCTGCCGTGGGTTCCATCCACGAGGTCTCGCGCAAGGGTGCGAGGTACTTCTCGTAGATAGGCCGCACCGGCAGGTCGGTCCGTTCCGGATCATGCGCGTAGTGCGCCAGTCGTACCAATTGGAAGGCGAGCCGTGCACGCAACTGCGGATGGTCGGCACGTCGCAAGTGCTTCACACCTTCGTCCCAAGCTTTGCGTATGCCGTTGCCGTCGTGCGCGATGAAGCCCCACGGATCATCGCTGTTCACCAGTTGCTCGCAGCGCTTGGCATAGCCGATGTACTCCGGCCAGCCCTTCTTCATTTCCTTCAATCGCACCAGGAAGGGGTTGCTGCGGAAGAGCGAGTCCTCGTGCTTCTCGAAGAAGTCCAGATCCAGCCCATAAAGCACTTGCTCCATGGGTTCGCTAGGCACATCGTTGCCGATCACCGCCTGCCATTCCTTGATGTTCGCCGCATAGGGGAGTTGCGTGATCTCGTCGTAGTCCGGCCCGTTGAGGGTCTCGGTCGTGAAGTAGAACGCATGCAACGGACGCGCCCCGGCCAGTTCCGGCTGCAACAGCCAGAAGCGGTATTCTTCCGCATAGAAGTCCCATCCGCAACTGTTCAAGCGAACGGGTTGTAGCGCCAGCGAAAGGCCGAAGAGGAGCAGGCGTTTCATCGTTCGGTGGTGTCGATCGGGACGAACAATACAGCGGTATCCGGCGCGATCCAAGCGGTGTCGGTCACAGGCGCTGAATCGTCCATTGGTGTGTCGTTGGTGTAATAGCCGCTATATCGAAGCGTGCCGAACATTGTGAAGCCCGTCTTCACATCGCCGGGGGCCAGGCGCTGGAAGGTGCTGGCACCAGCCTCGAAATAGGCCACGGCCAGTGTGTCGCTGTTCACCGCAGTGCGAGCCAGTTCTGTCACCTGCGCGATCAGTTCGGGGGTGATGGTCTCCGTGCGGATCTCATCGCCAAGATGTAGCTCCGGCATGGCCTTGTTGTCCTCGTTCACCACTTGGAGCACGCCATGTGTCTCACCGCTCAAGAGGCCGGCGTTCATCGCATCATACACCTGTTCTTGCTTCAGGATACCCACGAACGCACCCTTTCGGAACTGCACACCCCAGGAGAACGCAGGCAGGCCGATATCCAGTGGCAAGGGGTAGGGCTTCGTGCTGGCGAAATACGGTTCGGCCGTAGCGCGATCGAAAATGGAGTTGACGTTCCCCGGTGCCGTGATGTTACCGACGTTGTACGGCATGAGCATGCCGCGATCTGCCGGTGGTACGCCGCTCTTTTTCGGTTGTGCATATTGGTGAAGTCGGATCGTGGCGGTCAAAGGCAGATCGAGGCTGTCGTTCATGATGCGCGTGAGGCGGAAGAACTTTGCCTTGGTCTTCGCGCTCCAGTCGCAATCCACCATCACACCGTGGATCTTGACCGGACATTCCATCCGCAACTTGCGCAACAGGTTAGCGGCAAGTTCATCAACCTCCTTCTCGGAGATCTTCAGGAACGTGTTGTTGGTGATGTAGATGCATGGCACCAGTTCCACGCGGTCGGTCCATTCGCCGCCCAGGTCGGAGTAATTCTTCCATTGGTAGGGCACGTTCACCGAAGAAACCGGATGTGCCCCGTGCGCCGAGTTCCAGTCGATGTCCAACAATTTCATGTACACGCGCTGGATCTGGTCGCGCTGGATGGCCTGCGCTTCTTCTCCCTCCAGCCAATAGGCATTACGCCAGCGGAATACGGAAGGGATCACCACCGACGGCGGCATCTCTTCGCGCAATGCCGCATAGGTGAGCAGGGGGGGCAGGACCACGAGCGGTACCCAGCGGAGGAAGCGAAGCATGGTGGTGGGAATGGAACGCGGGAACGAAGATCAAATTTCGGGCCGGGGAATCGTTCTACCCGAGAAGCACGTAGCTCACAGCGGAATTCACGCTCAGGGGTCGTTGCTGGGTTCGCTCGGAGCGCGCTGTCGACATCGCCTCGGTGCCGCTGCGGTGGATGCCGCCGCTAGTCCTCTTTCCGGGAGGTCTGCCTGCCCGCGAAAGCCACACTGACGTCCAGCACGGCGCGATCCGTAGTAGCGTAAATACGCTGTGCGGCATCGGGCGCAATGGTGAAGGTGCCCGTGTTGGTGCCGAAGGCAGGTAGTAACCCCAGATCTGGTCCAAAGGCGAAGCACGGCAGTCGCAGGTTCTGTCTGCCCTGACCTGTCAGGACCACACCGGGGTGGACATGCCCGCCGATCACATAACAGCCCGGCCGCTCGACCGGGTCGTGGCTGAAGACGAATGGGCCTTCTTCCAAGGTGTCATGGCACACCTGTAGGCCCGCATCCGCATAGCGTCTGTCCGCGAGAATATCGTGGTTGCCTTGTACAAGGTGCAATCGAGCGTGTTGGCACGAAGCCCAGTCCTCGAAAAGCTCCCAGCTACGATTGTGGCTGCTGTGAAACAGGTCACCGAGGATCAGTAGGCGCTCGGGGGTGAAGAAGTGAAGCAACGAATCGAGCCGTTGCAAGGTGGCCGTATCGTGACCCTCGGGCAATGGTACACCCGCCTTGCGGAAATGCGCTGCCTTGCCCAAGTGGAGGTCGCTCACGATAAGCCAGCTCAGCCGTTCCCAATAGATGGCACGGTGGGGGTGAAGTACCAATCGTTCGCCAGCGACGTCTATTTCGGCGGAGAGCATGGGGGTAAGGTAATCGCTCCAAACCTATGGTCTTATCTACGAGAAGAACGTCATGCAGGATGCTTCATCTTTCCACTACGAACTGCTCCGCCTGGCGTCGTTCGCCGTCTGCGATCAATACGCACGTATAAATGCCGCTGGCACGGCCTGTCACCGATACCTCCAACTGACCGGACCCTTGTACGGACAGGTTGGCGACCAGCTTGCCCACGGCATCATGCACCAGCAAACGACCAGCATGTACACCTACAGGAAGTAGGACATCCACGGTCAAGAGCTCAGAGGTAGGGTTTGGAAAGATGGTCAGGGAACCTTGGTCCATGACTGTGCCTCCCGGTTGAATTCCAACACCACTACCTGTGGCACAGTCCATACAGGGAACCTGGCCGGGCAGTTGCAAGAGCTTGGATGAAGTTGGTGGGGTAGTGGGATAGGTGCTGAGGACTAGATGCGCAACTCCATTCTCATCTGCAAAAAGCGGAGGTTTTGCGTTGACATCATCATATCCTCCAGTTCCGCTGAATCCGTATCCTAGTTCATCAAGAAGGATCGTTCCGTCGTCACGGAAAATGCGCGTTCCAGAGCCGAAGGACGGACTCTGGGTCAGCATCATCAACTCGATGCTAAGTGGGTCGGTGTCAAAGGTGGATTCCGTGATGTACAGTACGTCAAAATAGACATATCCATCTGGCAGAGGCGGATATGGAATGTTGGCATAGACGCTAAGATCCAAGTTGAAGATGGTCAGACCTGAAGGGGAAGTGCTGTACAGTTTTACTCCTGCTGTTGGCATGGACCGAACTACTAAGAGCCGTTCCGATGAAATGCCGACCTCGTTTATCTGAGCGATAGAACTCCCACCTATCACACCAAGGATGAGGCAAGAGACCGTTTTTCGAAGCGATGAATGGCTGCTCAGGTGGTCAGAACTTATGTGAACGTGCAATGTGCTTATGGGGAAGGATGGGGTCGAGCTCCACCGTTCGGATATCCACCAGACGCTCGGCTGGCGCAATGCGCTGCCTTGCCCAAGTGGAGGTCGCTCACGATAAGCCAGCTCAGCCGTTCCCAATAGATGGCACGGTGGGGGTGAAGTACCAATCGTTCGCCAGCGATGTCTATTTCGGCGGAGAGCATGGCGGTAAGGTAATGCGGCCTCGCTCGATGCTCAGCGCTCGCGCATGTGCAACGGAAGCCCGGCTTCTGCCGCCACCACCTTCGCCAGAGCGTTACCACCGGTAGTGAAGGGCCAGCAGAACAGGGCTGTTATCGGATGGTCTTCGCGGATGCGTGAGATACAGTCCCGCGTTACCTGTCGCGCAAGGCCTTTGCGCTGGTGCTCCGGCAACACCATAACGCTGCACAGATAGATGGCCTGGTAAGCGGCATCTTCTGGCGTTCGCTCGTACAGTTCATGCTCGGTGAGCTTTCCTGCGAGAAAAGCTTCCATCAGCGCCATGGTCGTGGGGATCACCAGAACCCATGCGATGGGCCCGTCGGCATCGGCCACCTCGCCGCGCGTGGCGGGGTGCAGGCGGTGCAGGCGTGCAAGTACATCCTGGTCCACTTGCAGTTGGGTCGGGTCATCGTGGATGGCGAAGACCTCTTCGGCCAACTGCATCATGCGTTCGAAATTGCTCATGCGGTAGTGGTGCAAAGGTGCATCACCCGATGTGCATGAGCGCTGCTACGTGAACCACCCAACCCGGATGCCATGGTCTGCGTGTACACCACCGGAACGTGTCATGAATTCCGTTAGCCCCATACTGCTAGCCCTTGTGAACGGCCTGCTGCTGGTCGTGGCCGGTGCGTGGGTGCTGCTGCATAAGTTGCGGCCTACCGAAGCCGCCCAGCCCAAGGTCTGGGGCTGGGTGGGGCTGCTGGCCGGTGCCGGGCTGCTGTTGCTATGCCTGGGCTAGCGTGAGTTGGTATGCTGCGTATATGACGATGGCTTCAAGGAGTGATGACGGTACCCGCACTATCGTCACTGATGGTCCGGGCTTGGACGCAGGCCACCCGGTCGTCGCCGGAGCAAGTGTTCCAGCGTACCATATCATCGTCCATATCCCGGCCGAAGTGTACCGTGCCCAACGCAGCGGAGCGCAGCACCACGTAGAGCGCGCAGGTCCGCTGGGTGATATCAACCCGTGCGCCATCCCTAGGTGCGATCGGGCTGCTAAGCAGTTCGGGTGGTGCAGTACAGGCGGGCAACAGAGGCGCGCAGAAGGCGATGACGAACGTGATCCGCATGGCAACATGGACGATAGGCATAGCCCACGGACGTATAGTCGCACGAAACGTTGGAAGGTTACCGAAGTGTTTTGCGCCGAATTGGAGATCCAAGCATCCTTTGCAAGAACCTCTTCGACTCGACTCGAACCACGCCGCTGCAGCGTGAAGGTCGCCGGGAACGAGAAACTCTGCACAGGTGGTTAGTTCCCAAGCTATCCGCCGAACCCCAACGCAAGAAGAAAGGATGCTTGGATAACGAACATCATTCCACCACGATTCATGAACATATCGCGGACTGTTTACGATCCGGCGAACCGCAGCGAACCATTAATTCCACACGAACGACAAGGGGCTCGTGCGTGCTTTCTCCGAAATGGAGCGTAGCGATGCTGCGGGTAGCAGGCAGAGGAGTTGTAAGAAGCGCGGGTGACCTGCGGTGAAGCTCGTGATCTCCACATGCCCTTGATCCGTGCCATGGAAACGAAGTTCCACCACAAAGGAACGCACGCGGTAGTAGAGGGATCGAGCATCGCGTGTATGACGCTCCAAGATCAGTTGGCCCCGTTGTCCTACGAATTTCAGTTGGTCCGTGCCGTCGAGTAGTGCGAATTCCTGGAAGTTCATGGGGAGTGGTTTTGGTGAACTTTTCCTTCAGCGCCGGGATAGCGATGACACCTAGAAGCTTGCGAATGGCGTGCCATTCAGCCTGTCATCCCGGATGAAGCATGCACAAGCTCAACCGCCTTCTGGGAGAGGGGAATTGCTTCCCCGATCCTGCGGTTTCACACACTCAGTTGTAACAGGTCGGGTCAAGCTCATCGCCGAGAAGGTGTCGCGAAGCACGATCGCTCATCACACGATGGGCAACTCTCGTTCATCTTTGGGGCATGTCCAGGACGTTTTTGCTCCTTGCGGTCTTCGTTCTCTTCGGCTTAGCCGCCCATGCGCAAGACCCGCACGTGGACAGTTTGCATCGAGCGCTGAAGCGGTGGGTAAGCTTGGATCACCGTGCGGACGACAGCCTCGGAGTCGTGCTGACGCGTGACCTCTCGCTGGCTTACCAGTATGCGGGCCAGCTGGACAGCGCTTTGCAGAAGTCCGTTGAAGGGCTGGCACTAGCGACAGCGGGCGTACGAGTTGCGGACCATCAGCACCGCATAGACTGGCTCCACCATCGTATGACGGCTGAGCGCGTTCTGGCGAGCCAGCTCTTCTTCCTCAATCGCTACCCCGAGAGCATCGACGCGGTCAAGGCATACCTCGCTACGGCCGAAGAACTCCAATTGCCCGAGGAGATCGGTGCGGCCTACAACTACTTGGGTTATTGCTACACGGCGATGGAGGACCTGCCGAGCGCGCTGGCATGGTCGCGCAAGGCGATGGAGACCATGCGCGGCATCGGCGGTGGCATCGACCTGGCCAATGCGTACACTGGGCTGGGCAACATCCTCGACGAGATGGGCCAGCACGACAGCGCGTTCCACTACATGCGCAAGGCCCTCGACTTGCACCGCACGCTGGACCGGCCCAATAACCACGCGGCGGCCTACTTCTCCGCCATTGAAACGTTGCGGCACCTAGGCTTGAGCGATAGTGCGGACGTGTACCTGGCTCGTGTGGCCGTGCTGGTGCGACACCTGGATCAGCCGCGCTCCTACATGCACTACTACAACCTGCTCGGCCAGCGAGAGTTGGAGCAGGGGCGGTCCACCGAAGCGATAGCACACCTGCTGAAGGCCGACACCATCGCCGTGGGGATCGAGGACCACCGTTCGCGCCACTACATCAACCGCGCATTGGCGCTGGCCTATGCCGCCGTGGGCGAGCCGAACCGCGCTACCGAACGTGCCGAGCTGGCCGATGCCGAACTGAAGGAGGACATGGGCTTGGAGAAGGTGCGCGCTGTTTCCGCAGCACAGGCCAAGGCGGAGCAGGAGAAGGAACTCGCCACGGCCGAAGCCAATGCCGAAGCCTTGCGCAAGGGTCGTTGGTTCGCGTGGGCATTGGCTGGTGGCGGCTTGCTGGTTGCGCTGTTGTTGGGCGTGCTCTTCTACCAAGGGCGCAGGAGCGCGCAACGGCTGGCTGCTGCACAGGAAGAGTTGATGCGCATGGAGAAACAGCGAGAAGCCGAACGGGTGCGCATGAACGTATCGCGCGACATCCATGACGAGCTGGGTGGATCGCTCTCGAAGATCGCCCTGCTGAGCGACCTCGTGCAACAGGATGCGGCGGCGGCGGAGAGCGGTGAACGGCTGCGTTCCATCGCCGACCACGCGCGGCAGGTGCGCGGCTCATTGAACGATGTGGTGTGGGCCGCTGATCCCTCCAGCGATCATGCCGGTGCGTTGCTGCAGCACGTGGCCGACCGCGCGCATCGTTTGCTTGAGGGCACTGGCATTGAACTGCAACTGGACCTCCACGCCGATAACCCCGGACAACTCTTGGGTCCCGCCTTCAAGCGCGACCTGTCCATGGTGGTGAAGGAGGCACTGAACAACGCATTGAAACATGCGCGGCCCACGGTGATCGCATTGCGCTTCCACATCCGTGCGGATGGTTTCCACCTGACCGTGGCAGACAACGGGCGCGGCATGGGCCATAGCTCGGTGGACGGCGGCAACGGGCTGGTCAATATGCGCGAACGCATCGCCACACACGGCGGAACGCTGACCGTTCAACCCGCCACCAACGGCAACGGTACCGTGGTGTCAGCGACCGGCTTGCTGGCATCCGTTTAGTTTGCAGCGATGAAGCGTATCAAGGTGGCCATCGTGGAAGACGACCGCGACTTCCGTGACCTGCTGCAGGCGGGCATGAAGAATGATGCGGGCATCCACGTCATCGCTACGTTCCCCAGCGGTGATCGCTTCCTTGAAACCCTCGCCGATCTGGATGCCGACGTGGTGGTGATGGACATCAACATGCCCGGTAGCAGCGGCATCGATTGCGTGGCGAAAGCCAAGCCGCGGAAACCCGCGATGCAGTTCCTGATGAGCACCGTGTTCGAGAACCCGGCCTACATCTTCCAAGCGCTATGCGCCGGCGCTACGGGCTACATCGTGAAGAGCGCGCCGGCCAAAGACCTTATCGCTGCGGTGTACGACATCAACGCGGGCGGATCACCCATGAGCCCGGCCATCGCACGCGCGGTGGTGGCCTCGTTCCAGGGCGGGATGTCGCAGCCTATCCAAGAGGAGCAACTCACTACCAAGGAACGCGAAGTGGTGGACGGCCTCGCCAGCGGCCTCATGTACAAGGAGATCGCCGACAAGCTCGGTGTGAACATCAGCACGGTGCGCACGCACGTCCGGAGCATCTACGACAAGCTGCAAGTGCACTCGCGCGCGGAGGCAGTGAAGCGCGTGTATCCCGGCAATCAGTAGAACGTCAGCGCACCCAGACGAAACGCAAGGCCTCGCGGTGGTCGCCGTGTTGAACTACCACGGTGTAAGTGCCCGTCGCCAGTGCACCACCGTTGATCAACGTCGATGTTCCGACCACGCGGCCCGCAGCGAGCTCGCGGCCCACGGCATCCAGAAGTAGGTAGCGCGCATCGGAGGCATGGTTGCTGGCGGTCAATTCGATCACGCTCGCATCGTACAGTGGGCGCGCGCTCCAGGTGGAAGACGCGTGTGAAGCGATGCCGGTGTTGGTCTCGATGAACACGGTGTAGTCCTCCGTCTCGCCGAACTGTGCATCGGAGCAGGGCGAAGGTGCTCCACCGCCGCGTGCACGGATGCGCATCACCTTTTCACCCAACGGCACGCTGGGCACCGTGAAGGTCATCACGCTATCGGTGAAACTGCCGGGGATGGTGCTGATGTGGTCGATCATCTCACCGGCATCGTCCCAATCACCATCATCGTTGTAGTCGATCCACGCGGTGAACACGTCGAACTGGCTTGCACCCGAGGTGACCGTTAGCGCGTACGTGTTGTTGGTCGTGAGCAGGGTGCTCATGGCCGTGTAGTCCTTGTACGGCGCTGTGTAGGCACCACCGCTCCCGGTGTTGCTGATGTCGCCCAACTGCACACCATCGATGAAGGTGTTGATGGTTCCCCACAGGCCAACGTTGCCGGTGTAGGGCATGCACGGGCCGTTCGGAACGTTCACGGCGATGGGAATGTCCAGCACCTCGCCGTAGTAGGCCATGTCGCACGGGTAGGCCGGGCCGTTGTTGGGGTCGAAGGCACGCAACCGCAACACATGCTGGCCGGGAGGGCAATCCAATGGAATAGTATAGAACAGTTGCAAGGAGGCGAACGCCACCGCACTTTGTCCTGAGGCCAGTTCTTCACCCGCATCATCGAAGTCGCCATCGTCGTTCATGTCCATGGAAGCCACGAACCGCTCTGGAGCGTACGCACCGGTGATCAGGTTGAGCACCGTTGTTTCACCCTGCGCGAAGTGGATCGGCTCGCTGGAGAGTTGGTAGAACGGCCATTCCTCGGTGCCCAGGAACACCGCTGTCCCCGGCACGGTGCACGTGGAGAAGCCATCGCCGAAAACGGTACCGGCACCGGAAACAGGCAGGCAGGGATACGACTCGGCCGAGACTCCCACCGTGAAGTCCTGTGCGTCGCCGTGCGTAGCGAAACTGCATGCATCGCCGAACGGAGAGTCATACATGCAACGTACCCGCAGTACCGTATAGCCCACCTTGGCATGGTCCGGTACGGTGAAGGTGAAGTCGTGAGGTGTCAACGGTTGTGCGATCTCGACCAAGCCGATCTCCTCATCGGGGTCATCCCGATCTCCATCGTGGTTCCAGTCGATCCACGCTCCGTAGTGGTCTTGGGGATAGTCGCCGCTCACCACTTGCAGGGTGTTCGAGCTTCCGCGAACGAGGTGCGTGCCCAGGTCCATGCGCGAGGTGTAGGCGTGCACGGGCGGTGCAGTCGTCTGGTACGACAGGTCGCCGAGCGTGATGCCGGAGATGAAATCGCCGAGGTGCCCGCCGTACAATGAATAGGGAATGCAGGGCAGGCCGTTGTGGATCAGCACCGTGTAGTCCTCTGTTTCGCCATAGTTGTGGCTGGAACACGGTGTAAAGGATCCATCGTTGTACACGTTGCGCACGCGCATGCCGGTGTAGCCCGCAGTAGCGTCGTTCGGAATGGTCACGGCCGCACTAACGGCGAAGTACGGCACGTTCATCTGGGCGTTGAAAACCTCCTCGTTCACCTCGAACTCCAAGTCGCGATCGAAGTCGATCCACACTTTGTAGTGTTCGAAGGAACCGCTGGGAGGTTGGTACGGCCCGCTCTGTACCGTGAGCGAATAAGTTTCGCCAGCCGTGAGTTCCGTGGTATACCCTTGACCTTCATAACTCGCATCTGAATAGCCCGAACCGTTGTTCGCGCCGGTGTTATTGCGGTTGATGTCGCCGAATTGCACGCCGTCGATCAGGTCGCCATCTGCCGGACCCACCACATAACTGGGCGTGCAGTACTGGTTCAAGGTCACACGATCATCGCTTTTGGAGGTTGGCGTCGGCAGGTGGCCTGGCGCATGGCTGACCGTCGTTTGGGCCATGGAAGCGCTGAGGCAGGCGATGAGCAGGGGGGATATGCCGAGGCGAAGAGAGCGGTTGCGCATGGGTCTGGTTCTTGGGCAAAGCACTACTGGTGCGTGCCATACGCGCCTCCTATCTTGATGGTAGGATATTCGCAGGGGAGCGCATGGAGATTTGCAGGAATATCCATGCACATGCGCCACATCCTGCTACCCATAGGGTTCCTTACCGTTCTCGCATCGGTCAACGCCCAGCAGTATACCATTACTTCCATCGCGGGCACCGGAACAGCGGGCAGCACGGGCAATGGTTCTGCGGCCGCAGCCGCTACGGTGTACTATCCACAAGGCCTGGCGCTATCGGCTGATGGTTCCCTGTACTTCGGCCAGCCTGCGGACCATACGATCCGCAAGATCGATGCGACCACGGGCAACATGGAGCACGTTGCAGGCATCGGTACGGTCGGCTACAACGGCAATGGCGGACCAGCAAGCGAGGCAGGATTAGCCTACCCTTTCGGCCTTTCATTCAATGCGGACGGTGACCTGCTCATCGCCGAACGCGACGCTTACCGCATCCGCATGATCAGTGCGGCGGATGGCACTATTTCCACATTCGCCGGCAACCTGAGCCCAGGCAACAACACCGAAGTGCCCGCGCTCTCGGCCAACCTGCACGCACCCATGGGCGTGCGGGTGCGGGCCAATGGTGATGTCCTGCTCAGTGTGATCGGCAACAACTACGTGCGCTACGTGGATGCGGACAGCCTGTATATCCATGCGTTAGCTGGAACCGGTTCGCCGGCCTATTCCGGTGATGGTGGACCTGCTTTGGCCGCAGCCATGAACCAGCCTTACGACATCGCCGAGGCTTCCAACGGCGATGTCTACATCTGCGACGTCAACAACGCGGCGATACGGAAGGTGGATGCCATCACTGGCGCCATCACCACCGTTGCGGGCATCGGAACGGGAACTGCCGCGTACAACGGAGATGACATCCCGGCGGTTGAGGCAACACTCGGTCTTCCCCTGTGCATTGCATTGGATGCGGATGACAACCTCTACATCAGCGACGCCAACCACAACCGCATCCGTCGCGTGGATGCCGTTACCGGTCTGATCACCACCATCGCGGGTACGGGCACGCCTGGCTACAACGGCGACAACATAAGCGCCACCACGGCAGGTCTCAGCTCGCCCTGTGGCATGGTGATGGACGCCCAAGGCCGCATCTTCTTCGCCGACGCCGCCAACCACCGCATCCGTATGCTTACCCCGATGGATGACACGGCTGTGCATGAAGCTTCACCACGTGCAACGATCACCGCCTATCCATCACCGGCCACCGAGGTGCTGAATGTGCGTTCCTCGAATACCGGTCTGCTGGAGTTGATGGATGCGCAAGGGCGTGTGGTGCATCATGCGCGTGTGGGTAAGGCTGTAGTGTCCATTCCGCTCGCTGGTGTGGCCGCAGGGCTTTACACCGTGAAGGTGGAAGGAGGGGCGTCAGTGAGGGTGTTGGTGAGATAGCAGCGCGTCAAGGGCCGGCAATTGCGTGCGTTATGTGGCCTGGCGGCCGACTCGTTCCGACCGAGGCCATCACTGGCTTCAGCAGTCAATCCGAGTACAATGCTCAATTGCTTCTGGGCACCTGATGATCCGGGCTTCATGCTGCACCCGAGAAGTGAACCAAAGGAAGCGGTACTCGCGCTGATGAGCATGTTTCATGAGTTTCCTGAATCCTTCTGTTCCCGGTGTCATACTCCGGAATTCTTGTTGAAGTGACTTGTACTCATCGGATGGTGCGGTACTCAAACTGCGCGATGCTGGACTGTTCGGGTCAAGCATGTCGTTCCTATGCTCAACATAGTCACAATGTCCCTCACAGCCCGATAGGACTTCTGGTAGCCGGGCGGCTATGCAAAGGCCAAAATGCGTTGGGTCATTGATTTTGATTGCGCCAACCCCTTTGAAATCTTTGATAACTGCTTCGCTCAACACAGAAGTTGTGCAGAGCACATAGGCGTTAGTTGTTGTGTCGTACAGGTACAGATGGCTAGGACCTTTGATGTCCAGCGTGCCAAGGATTCCAGTGCCTTCCCCAGGGTCGCCTCGCATTTCGTTATCGTATTTCTTCATCCGCTCCAGCGTGCTGACGAGTATGGAACCATCGGCGAAGAATTGATTGAGGTACCGCTTGTTATCAAGGATACGATAGACGGCATCTACTTTGACATTCCATTCGTAGGGTGGTGGATTCATCTGTCGAAAGGGCATGACATCATCGGATTTCTTGTTGACCGGACAAATGTGGTTTAGTTTGAGGTGCTTCATCTTATCCCTTCTCCAACCTCTCCGTCATCTTCCTGATCCTATCCTCCAACTGCTCGCTGGTCAGCTTCTCGCGCAGCCGGTCAACGATGATGGGGAAGGCGAAGGGTGTGAAGTTGCCGGGATCTTTCAGCACGATGCGCATGCGGGCAATGCGTTGCAGCACGGCGTGCAAGCGCGGCAATTCCAACTGGAGGTTGAAGGCTTCGTCGTAGGCCTGGCGCAGCAGCAGGTGATCCGGCTCGTGATCCGTGAACACATCGAAGAAGAGCGAGCTGTTGCCGCGCATGTGGCGCTCCTTTACCGGCTTGCCGGGCATGCCTTTGAAGACCAGTCCGGAAATGCTGGCGATGTCGCGGAACTTGCGGCGGGCGAGTTCGGTGGCGTTCAGGCTGCGTTGCAGGTCGTCCAGCAAGTGCTTCTCGCTGAAGAAGTCGTTGTCGATGGCTTCCTGGATGGGGATGGGCTCGTCGCTCAGCAGCTCGAAGCCGTAGTCGTTCATGGCGATGCTGAAGGTGATGGGCTTCAACAGGCTCATGCGGAAGGCGAGGAGGGAGCCCAGCGCTTCGTGCACCAGTCGCCCTTCGAAAGGATAGACGACGATGTGGTGCCCTTCCTTGCTCTCGAAGCGCTCGATGAGCAGTTCATCTTCCGTAGACACGATGCTGCTTTCGCGCTGGCGGTCAAGCAAGGGTTGCACGGCGGTCATTTCGGGGGCGCTGCGCTTTTCCTTCACGTTGTTCGGCGTGATGGTGAACTGGCTGCGCAGCACCTTCGCCATGTAGCTACTCAGCGGCATGCGTCCGCCTTGCCAACTAGGGATCTTGCCCTTCGTGGCTTTGCTCTTCACTACGAAGGCCGTGAGGTCCTTTACGCGCACGAATTCCAGTGAACGACCGGCGAACCAGAACACATCGCCCGGCCGCATCTGGTTGATGAAGTACTCCTCGATGGTGCCGATATGCCCGCCGCTGAGGTACTTGACGGCTAACGACGATTCGCTCACGATGGTGCCGATGCTCAACCGGTGGCGGGTCGCGATGCGGCGATCATCCACGCGCACCAGGCCATCATTGTCGACCACACATTTGCGGAATTCGTCGTAAGCGAGCAGGCTCTTGCCGCCGGTGGTGATGAAGGTGAGCAGCCAGTCCCATTCCTCGGGCGTGATGGTGCTGAAGCAGAAGGTGGAGCGCACCTCATCGTACAGCGTGCGCGGATCGAAGCCGTCACCCACGGCCAGCGTAACGAGGTATTGCACGAGCACATCGAAACTGCGCACCATGGGCTGGCGGGCTTCCACGTTGCCACTGTTCACGGCTTGGCGCAGCGCGGCGGCCTCGACCAGTTCCAGCGCATGCGTGGGCAGGAACCAGATGCGTGGCACGGCATCCGGCCGGTGACCGCTGCGTCCTGCGCGCTGTGCGAATCGGGCCACGCCCTTCGGCCCACCGATCTGCACCACGGTCTCTACTGGGCGGAAATCCACACCAAGGTCCAGGCTGCTCGTACACACCACGGCTTTCAGGCGACCTTCATCCAACGCTTTCTCCACCCACTCGCGCAGGTTGCGGTCCAGCGAGCCGTGGTGCAGCGCCATGGTGCCCGCCAGCTCCGGCGCGATGTCCAGCAGGTGATGGTACCATATCTCGGCCTGCCCACGTGTGTTGGTGAAGATCAGCGTGCTCGTGCTCTGCTCGATGATCGGTAACAACGACTTCGCCAGCCGCAAGCCCAGGTGCCCGGCCCAGGGGGAGTGCTCCACCTTCTTCGGCAGGATGGTGTGCATCTCGATCGGCTTCTGGATGTTGGACCGCACCAATACGGGCGTAGGTCGACCCGGCGGGTCGACGCTACGGGTGCGGTCCACCAGGTGTGCGCGTTGATCCAACCCCATTAACACGTCCATCGCCTCTTCGATGTTCCCGATCGTCGCGCTGATGCCCCAGATGCCCAATTGCGGGCGCAACGCTTTCAAACGCGACAAGGCCAGTTCCACCTGCACGCCGCGCTTGCTGCCGAGCAGCTCGTGCCACTCATCGGCGACGAACCATTCCAGCTTGCTGAACAGCGCTGCGGTGCCTTTGCTACTGAGCATCACGTGCAGGCTTTCGGGCGTGGTCACCAGCAGGTGTGGCAGCATCTTCTTCTGCGCCGCGCGTTCCTTGGTGCTGGTGTCGCCGGTGCGGGTGCCCACGGTCCAGCCAAGGCCCACGCCATCGCACATGCGTTGGGCACTGTCGGCGATCTCGTTGGCCAAAGCACGTAGCGGCGTGATCCAGATGGCGCGCAGGCCTGGTTCACTGTCATGCAGGGCGTGGTTCACCACGCCACCCCATACCCCGTACGTCTTCCCGGTCCCTGTTGGCGCATTGAGCAAACCGCTGCGACCGGTCACCATGTGCGCCCACACCTCCTGTTGGAAGGGTTGTGCTTTCCAGCCTTGCGCGGCGAACCACGCTTCGACCGGAGTGGACTTCGCTTTACCCGAGCGCTTCACCTTTTCCACCTCAACAGATAACCCATGTCCACCATCCAGTTGCGGTGGTATGACTTCGGATCGCTGACGACCCAAGGCGCCTTCTCGGAAGTGAAGTCCGTGAAACTGTGCTGGTACCGCACCTCCAGAAAGAGCGCGTGGCGGTCATCACCTAGTTGCACACCACCACCGATCTGTGCGGAGAGATCCCACATGTTGAAGTAGCCTCCTCTCGGCACATCATCGAAGAGCACGGCATCCATTTGGTAGTTCGCGTACGGTGCAGGGTAATTGCCGAAGCCTCCATAAGTGTGCCTGCCACCGATACCCATGGCGATGGTCGGTCCTGCAAGTGCGTATGGCTTCAAGCGGCCGTTTCCGAAGTCCCGATAGGCGAGCAGGGGTAGTTCCACGTAGTTCATGCGCAACAGGTCGTTCGCTGACGTTGGCCTACTGAACCACCGGCAATTCCAGCCTTTCTGGCTGAATGCGAGCTCGGGTTGCAAAGCGAAGTGCTCGCCAAGAGGTAGACGCACGACCAGAGCGCTGGTGGCGCCAAGCAGAGGTGCCGCACCACCGTTGATGCGAGCATCCTCTTCGGCAGCGGAACTGGAGAAAGCGATCGTGGATCGCGTTAGGCCACCGTGTTGCCCGATCCAGATACCACGTGAAGCTTTTTCATCTTCCTGATGAGCCAGACTATCATGGCCGGGTTGCTTGACTTCGGGCTTGCGCTCAGCGCGCGAAAGCGGAAGTGTGTAGCCGAGTTGTACCGCGAAGGTGCGCTGGCTGGCACGCGGGCTCTGCACCGTAGCACCGTTAACGTCGGTGAAAATGGTGTTGAACATACCATTCGTCAGCCCGTACTGATAGCTTACATCCAGAGCCAATCTCGTCTGTCCGATCGCGTAGGTGAATTGCGTACGCGCCAACAGTGCCAGTTCGACATCAGGCAAACGGATGAAGGTTCCTTCGTCGGTCCAGCGGCCAGTGGGAGTGGTGAAGTCGTTACCCCAAGTGTAACGACCGCGCACGTTCGCACTTGCGACCGCACCGACCGTTGGGGTAACGGCGAACCGGCCAAATGGAACAGAATAGCCCAACGACAGTGGAAGTTGGATGTAGTTGCACCGATACACATCCGAGTTAGGCCATCCCCAACCTTTCTGCGTGAAGCCAAGCCCCGTTGCCACGCGTCCTCTGCCGAGAACGTCGACCTCGAGCGGCACCTCGAATGAGAAGCCTCTCACCGCGCGAATGTCCTTGAACGTGTTGGACAGAGCAGGCGATCGGTCAGAGACCACCCAATTGGATGAATTCATGCCTGCGCGATGTCCGACATACACCTGCCCTTGAACGGAGAGCGAGGACCATGCGATGAAGAGAATAAGAAGATGACGCTTCATTACCGAAAGCTAGTGCGTTGGGCTCATCTGATCATCGCCTTCAGATCATCCAGCGTATTGGCATCTTCGATACTCTTGTCGTGCCGCCACCGCGCGATACGTGGGAACCGCACGGCCACGCCGCTCTTGTGTCGGGTACTGAAGCTGATGCCCTCGAAGGCGATCTCGAACACCAACTGCGGTGCCACCTTGCGCACGGGACCGAAGCGCTCTACGGTGTTCTTCTTCACGAAGGTGTCCACCTGTTTCATTTCCTCATCGGTGAGTCCGCTGTATGCCTTGGCGAACGTGACCAACTCGCCGTTCTGCCATAGACCGAAGGTGTGGTCGGTGTACAGATCCGCGCGACGGCCATGCCCCTGCATGCTGAAGGTGAGCACCGCATCGATACTGAGCGGATCCACTTTCCATTTCCACCAATCGCCGCGTTTGCGCCCCACTTCGTAGGTGCTGCTCTTGCGTTTCAGCATGATACCTTCCACGCTGGTCACGCGGGCAGCTTCGCGGTGGTCCACCAATTCTTGCCAGTTTGCTAAGGAGAGAACAGGAGAAAGCGTGAGGACCGGATGTGCGGCGTTCGAAACCACTTCTTCCAACGAACGGCGGCGCGCTTCCATCGGCTGCTGGCGGATATCGCGGCCTTCGTGCTCGAGGATGTCATAGGCCATCAGGATCACCGGCACATCGGCAAGCAGCTTCTTGCCCACGGTCTTGCGGCCAATGCGTTTCTGCATCTCCGCGAAGGGTAGGGGAGCGCCGTCCTTCCACGCGAGGATCTCGCCATCGAGGACGGTACCGTTCGGCAACGCTTCGCGCAGCGGTTCGAACTCGGGGTATTTATCGGTGACCAGTTCTTCACCACGGCTCCATACGTAGAGGCCGCCGTTGCGCACGATCAGTTGCCCACGTATCCCGTCCCATTTGTGTTCGGCCTGCCACTCGTTCGGATCGCCCAGTGCTTCCACATCGTTGACTAACGCCCCAGCAGCCGTGCCTTCAGGCCCTTCTATGGGGTAGGCCAGATAGAAGGGATAGGGTCGCGAATCGTTGTCGGCACTGTTCTCTTCCAGGATCAACTGGCTGTAGTTGGTGGTATGCGGATCCCAATCGCCCATGAGCCGGTGGGCGAGCACATCCTCGTCCACGCTGGTGGCTTTGCTCAAACCCTTCACCATGATCTTCTGGCTAACGCCGATGCGGAAACCACCGGTGATGATCTTGTTGAATACGAAGAGTTCCATGCCCTCAAGGCCACTCCAAGCGGCTTTCACGCGCTTCTGTTTCTGCTCTTCATCGCAGGCGCAAAGATCCTCCACATAACGCACCCACTGCGTCAAGCTCTTGTCCATGGGCTCGGTTAGGCGCGATAGATGCGACACGGTTTCCGCGAAGTCGCCGACCACATGATAGCTCGCTTCGAACAACCATTCGGGGATGCCGCCAAGCTCCGTGGCCCACTTACGTAGCTGTGTGCTGGTCACAGGACGTTTTGGACGTCGTCCGCTCAAGAGTGCGATCACCCACAGCTTGTCCACATCATCAGCCTCTGCGAAATAGCGCGCCAGTGCATCCACCTTGGCGTTGGTGCTGGTGGTGGCATCGAGCTCGTCGAACAACAGCGCTTCGCGTTTCATTCTTCTGTTGGCATGGGTCGATCCGGTGGATCGACGCTGCGGGTGCTATCAGGAATGTCGGCACGTTGTTCCGAACCGTCCTCACTGCCGAACTCCGTCGATTCCGCTGTGGCATCGAACCCCACACTGCGCAGGTATTGACTGAATACATCGGTGTACCCGTGCGTGGCGATGATCCGTTCCGCACCGGTCTCGTTCACGGCTTGTAACAACGCGGGCCAGTCGGCGTGGTCGCTCAGCACGAATCCTTTGTCCAAGTTGCCACGTCGGCGCCAACCGCGCAGCTGCATCCAACCGCTGGCCATGGCGCTCGAATAGGGTTTCATCTTGTTCGTCCACGGTGTGCCGATGGCGCTACCGGGCGTGATCACCAGCGCGTTGCGGAAATGTTCGCGCGGGGTGTCGGCGGTGATCGGTTCCCATGTGGGAAGCTTCACACCACAGTTCTCCAGTACACCGTTCATGTTCGCCACCGCACCATGCACCAGGATCGGGCCGATGGAACGATCCACGCCCTTCATCACGCGTTGGGCTTTACCCAAGCTGTAGGCACTGATCACGCTGCATAGGCCGTTGGCTGCGTTCTTTCGCCACCAGGTGTTGATCTCGTTGAAGACGACCGATGGTTCCTGCCAGGAATAGATGGGCAATCCGAAGGTGCATTCGGTGATGAACGTGTGGCACTTCACCGGCTCGAACGGCTCGCTTATGCCGTCGTGTTGGCGCTTATAGTCACCGCTGGCCACCCACACCTCTCCTTTGTATTCCACACGCACCTGCATACTACCGGGGATGTGTCCCGCAGGATGCAAGGAGAACTTCACGCCGTTGATGGTCCCGACCTGACCGGGCCATAAGGTCTCGATGTCCAGGTCCGCTCCGATGCGTGCGTGCATCAGGTGTTTCGTGGTCGGGTGGGCGAGGTAGTGCTTGCTACCGGCGCGTGCATGATCACTGTGCGCGTGTGTGATGACGGCACGATCCACGCCTTTCCAAGGATCGATGTGGACACCGGCCTGCTCGCAGTAGATGCCTTGGGGAGAGAATGACAATAAACTTGGCATGACTGTCCCGACAAGGTAGTTGGCGGAATAACACTTCTGTCGGCCGAAGGTTCTTCGACACGTGGGTTCAAGAAGAGCGCTTACATTCGGCGTATGCCTGTCGCTGCGGAGAAAGTCTGCCTGGAGTGTGGGGAGAAGATCCTGGGCCGTATGGACAAACGGTTCTGTTCGGATGCTTGCCGCAACCTGTACCATTACCACACGAACAATGCGCCGATCAATTACGTGCGCAACGTGGTGAATGCCTTGAAACGCAACCGACGCGTGCTATCCGAGCTCAATAACGGACCAGACGGAAAGACCAAGGTGCACCGGGACCGTCTCTTGGAAAAGGGGTACAGCTTCACGTATCACACCAATACGCACCGCACCAAGGCAGGGAACAATTACGTGTTCTGTTTCGAGCATGGCTACTTGGAGCTCGGAGAGAACTGGTTCATGCTCGTACGAAGGGACGAGTACCTGGGTCGAGCAGGTGACCTGAAGAAGGACTAGCGCCCTAGCCCAGGGCCCAGATGAGGAGCACGATCATGGCCAGTGTGCCCAAAGCGACCAGCACAGGACCAGCGATCTCGTTCTGTTCAGCTTCTTCTGGGAAATGGCCTTCGAAGTGATGGTCGCTCATGACAGGTTGTTGTGCAGGCAAATATAGAGGGCCAATGCAACACGAGTTCCTTGCTTCAGCGCAAGAACGAACACCCAAGGGGTAAGAACCTAAGTTCAGTTCAAGCTGAACGTAGGCTGGCGCAGTACCATGCGGGCAATCACCGAGCTCTCATTGGAACGCATGCGCTGGATCATCGCGCGCACCTGTTCGTCCAACTCGCGGTCGCTCAGTTTCGCCAAGTCCTTATAGACGGGCAGGCTGCTCTTACTCTTGAGGATAAGGGATATTTTGTAGGAGCGTGACATCGGGTTCCGGTTGAAAGACGAGGGTCGGTCGCCGATGGATGCCTCTGTGACCATGGTTTGACATTCTTTCACAGGAAGCGGTCGGGAAGGGGGAGGGAACGGACGATAGAGCGGATGAGGTGGTGGTGCATAAAGTGTTGAAAATGAAATATTCATGGATCAGGAATGGATTACCCGAGGCGTGCTTTCCTTCATTGGAGGGCTTCAGAGAAAGCCTGTCGCCGCTTCACGGCTTGTAGCTTTTTCAGTTTCAGCTGTCGCTCAGGTTACGCTTGGCTCGGTCGGAAACTGAAAAAGCCCCTGCGACATCCGTCACAAAGGCTTTTATCTGGTCGGGGTGAGAGGATTCGAACCTCCGACCTCGTCGTCCCGAACGACGCGCGCTAACCGGGCTGCGCTACACCCCGAACAATACGACCCAGCAACTCGGGAATGCGTTGCGAGGGCCGCAAATATAGAATGAATGCGCAGGCTAGGCGTCGAACTTGTAGCCGATGCCTTTGATGGTCTTGATGCGGTCGTCGCCGATCTTTTCACGCAGCTTGCGGATGTGCACGTCGATGGTGCGGTCGCCCACGAAGAGCTCATTACCCCAGATCTGGCTGTAGATCTCGTCACGCTTGAACACCTTACCGGGCTTGCCGATCAGGAGCACGAGTAGTTCGAATTCCTTCTTGGGGAGTTGGAGTTCCTGGTCGCCTACATAGACAAGCACTTTCTCCAGGTCCACCTTCACCCCGTTCGATTCCAGGATGCGGCCTTCGGGACGGTCGCCGCCGCTGCGCTTGAGCAGGGCCTTCACCTTGCTCACGAACACTTTGGGGCGTACGGGCTTGGTGATGTAGTCGTCGGCACCGGCATCGAAGCCTGCGATCTGCGAATAGTCCTCGTTGCGGGCGGTAAGGAAGGTGATGACCGTATTCTTGAACTCGGGCAACTGACGCAATTGCGTGCACACTTCAACGCCATCCATGCCGGGCATCATGATGTCGAGCACGATCAGGTCCGGTCGACCGCTTTTTGCCGCTTTGAGGGCGTCTTTGCCATTGAGGGCGGTCTGCACCGCGTAGCCTTCGCGCTCCAGGTTGTAGCGGAGCAGTTCGACGATATCTGGTTCGTCGTCCACCAACAGTACCTTTTGCACCAGTGCTCCAGCCATGTGTTCGCTCATCGTTTCGGGGGCAAAGGTCCGGCTCCATTGGGCGAGCCGATGTTAAGGGTCGGTCAAATATAGGTTAAGGCCCGAGCGGGGTTCCGGGGGCCACATCACCCCGTAGGAAATGAAGAAAGCGACCCGAAGGCCGCCTTCAAAAGAGCGGGAAACGGGACTCGAACCCGCGACATTCAGCTTGGGAAGCTGACGCTCTACCAACTGAGCTACTCCCGCAGAACGGTGCGAAAGTAGGTATGCGACGCTCTCCACATCGCATGGTTGACGCACATGTGTTCCTGCTCGAAAGGCCAGCACGGCACGGTACTAAGTTCGGCCCGCGATGGCGAAAGGCAAGGCGAAACAGGTTGTCCGCGTGGCGGAGCTATTCGCTGGTGTGGGTGGTTTCCGGTTGGGTCTGGAGCGTGCTTCCGGAAAGGATGCGCGTTTCGAAGTGGTCTTCAGCAACCAATGGGAGCCGGCACGCCGCAAACAACATGCATCGGACGTTTATGTAGCGCGTTTCGGTGCGGAGCATCACAGCAATCAGGACATCGCCTCGGTAGCGGCCAAAGACATCGCCGATCACGACCTTCTCGTCGGTGGCTTCCCTTGTCAGGACTATTCAGTGGCCAGTACGCTGAAGAACAGTCATGGCTTACAGGGGAAGAAAGGTGTGCTGTGGTGGCAGATCCATCGCATCTTGAGCGAGAAGAAGCACAAACCATCTTACCTTCTTCTGGAGAATGTGGACCGCCTACTAGGTTCGCCCGTAGGTCAACGCGGCCGTGATCTGGCGGTGATGTTGCGTTCGCTGGATCAGCTGGGTTATGCCGTGGAGTGGCGCGTGATCAACGCAGCGGAATACGGTATGCCACAGCGCAGGCGCCGGGTGTTCCTCCTCGGTTACCACAAAAGCACGGGACGTTACAAGCACCTTCGGAAGTCCATTCCAGTGGATTGGCTAACGGTGGACGGAACGCTGGCGCACGCTTTCCCTGCTGCGATGGGTGCGAGTGGCATGGTGCAGTTCAGCATCGCCAACGAACTGGATGAGCTGACGAAGACATTCGGGGAGCGCAAAGGGAGGTCGCCATTCAAGAACGCCGGCATCATGGTGGGTGGGGTGGTCTTCACCGGTGCCGTGGATGCTTCTTTTCCCGGGGAGTCCGCCCGGCTTGGTGATCACCTTCAACCCAACGAGCAGGTACCCGCGGAGTATTTCATACTGCGCAAGGAAATGCCTGCATGGCGCTACCTCAAAGGCTCCAAGAGCGAGGCACGTTCCGCCGCGAACGGTCATAAGTATGCGTACTCTGAAGGTGCCATGGTATTCCCCGATCCGCTGGACCGTCCATCGCGTACCATCATCACCGGCGAAGGCGGTCGATCGGCATCGCGTTTCAAACATGTGGTAAGTACGGATGGCAAACGATACCGCCGCTTGACACCCGTTGAATTGGAGCGCCTGAACATGTTCCCGGACGGACATACCGCAGGTGTGAGCGACACCTGGCGGGCTTTCTTCATGGGTAATGCGCTGGTGGTGGGGGTGGTGGAGCGTATCGGCAAAGCGCTGGCGGCAGCCATCACCAAAGACGTGTAAGGAACGGAGCGGTGCTGCGACATTCGGTCCGAACAAGACCGCAGGCGTATTGTTCAACCGGATATGATCAACATGAACCGCTGGATGACACTGCCCTCCATTGTACTTCCGTTGCTCGCCTCGGCTTTGACCGGGTGTGCTGGCAAGGATGACAGGGCCGTTGAATTGGTAACGAACGAAGCGAAGATGAACACGACGAACACGGCAGGTTTGGATACGATCACCCTTGGAGCTGGCTGTTTCTGGTGCGTGGAAGCGGTATTCACCGAGCTGAAGGGCGTACAAAGTGTCACCAGTGGCTACATGGGTGGCCACGTGAAGGACCCGACCTATCGGGAGGTATGCAACGGCACCACGGGACATGCTGAAGTGGCTCGACTCGTATATGACCCGAACGTGGTGAGCATGGACGAGATCCTCGAGGTATTCTGGCAGACACATGACCCCACCACGCTGAACCGCCAAGGTGCCGATGTGGGCACGCAGTACCGTTCGGCCATCTTCTATCATAGTGAAGGGCAACAACGCATCGCCGAAGCTTACAAGAAGAAACTGGACGAGAGCGGCGCTTTTCGAGGTCCCATCGTTACCGAGATAGTTCCAGCTTCCACCTTTTACGTGGCAGAGGACTACCACCAGGATTACTACGCCCTCAATGGGGAACAAGGCTATTGCCAGATGGTTATCCGTCCGAAGCTGGACAAGTTCCGCAAGGTGTTCGCGAACAAGCTGAAATGAGTTGTCTTGGAGTGACATCGGTCCCTGAACAATGACGATCGTCACTGAACGGAGTTCCGCTGGAGGTACTTTTGCGAGATCATGAAAAAGGGCACCAAACTGTACAGTATCGTCAACCGTAAGTGCCCTCATTGTCACGAAGGCGAATTCATGGTGAGCCGCAACCCGTATGATCTGCGGCACACCGGGGATCTGAAGGAACGGTGCTCCGTGTGTCACCGGAAATTCGAACCGGAGCCTGGTTTCTACTACGGCGGCATGTATGTTTCCTACGGACTGGCCGTTGCACAGTCGGTAGCGATCTATGTGGCCATTGACGTGCTGTTCCCCAGCACTACGCCGACGACGAAGCTCTTCTGGGTACTTGGCGCCCTGGTGGTGCTGGCCCCGGTCGTCTACGCTTGGTCGAAGATCCTTTGGGCCAATTTGTTCGTGCCCTACAAAGGAGTTGCCTTACTTCCGGGAGAAGACGTGAAGTGGGTGGCCCGCTGAGGGCGTTCCCCTAATTCCCCGGGAGCAGTTGGGAGGGGTCCATCCCTTGCTGATCATCGGCCAGCCCGCTTTGGTGTGAGGCGAATATGAAAGCCTGGTGCGGGATCTTGGCAGAATAGGTGCCAACATCCGTGTAACCGGCCAGTCCGATGTCGTCCATCACCCGCTCCGATGAGATACGATCGGTCATCGGTGGCCCCATGGGTGTTTCCGTGTTCAGCCATTCAAGAATGAACAGGGGCTTGGGCATCTTCGTGCCTTCATACACCCTGGTCAGGTAAGCCTTCTTGTCCGGGATGCGCGTGTAGGCGTGAACCAAGAGGCAGGCATCCACCTCGTCCTTCACCAGTCCGGGGTCGTTCGGTGTGGCCAGTCTGGTGCGCAATCGATCGTCACCCAGCTTCATCTCCTTCTTCCGTGCTTCGATGGCCGCCAATTCCGCAGGGTCATCGCTGATGGCGATCACATTGGCACCCACCTCGATGAGCTTGAACGTGAAATAGCCGTCCCCGGCTGCGAGATCCGCGATGGTGCGGTCGCGCAGGTCGTTCCCCATCAACAGGAACACTTCTTGCGGCTTTTGCCAGCTATCGCGCTCGGCCGTTTCGGGTGCCCTGAACGTTGATGGAGTGCTGGCCTCCGGCGTGGGGGCGATGCGAGTATCCGGTACTTCGGTGGAAGGCGTTCCCGAAGAACAGGCCGCGAAAAGAAGCACGGCGAAGTAGAGAGGCGTAAGGCGCATGGCTCGATTCAATGCGCCAAAAGTACCGAGAACGGGAAGCGTATGAACAGCATGGAATTTTCCATGGCGAATATTGCGCTTTACCTTTGCGCCGGAATCAGGCCGAACCATGCCGAAGATCGACGAAGAGCTGAAGAGCCGTTTCGAGAGCGAACAACACAAAGCGATGCTGAACGTGATGTTCACGGCGGGTTGGTTCCGTACGCAGCAGGTTGAGCTCTTCAAGCCGTTCGGGATAAGCCCGCAGCAATACAACATCCTACGCATCCTGCGCGGTGCCAGGGATCGCATCAACATGCACTGCGTGAAGGAGCGCATGATCGACCGGGCGCCGAACGCAACGCGCCTCACCGACAAGTTGATCGCGAAAGGCCTTGTGGAGCGCGAGCGATGCGAAGACGATCGCAGGGTGGTGTACGTCCGCATCAGTAAGAAAGGCTTGGATATTCTGGACCAGATCGACGAGCGCAACAGAGCTACCGGAAATGGTGCCACCGAACGCCTCAGCCTTAAAGAGGCCAGTGAACTGAACCGTCTGCTCGACGCCTGGCGCGGATGAACGGACCGAACCTGTTGGATCGACCGCAACGACTACATTCAATGAAAAGCATCATTCTCAGCCTCTGCCTCTTCTCAACGACCCTCATGAGCGCGCAGTCCACCATCGATCCTGCGGCGAGCAAGGTGATGTGGACGGCTACAAAGGTGACCGGAGATCATACTGGTAGCGTTCCTGTGAAAAGTGGGACCATCACCGCCACGAACGGCATCTTGACGGCCGCCGAAGTGGTCATCGATATGACGGGAGTTACCTGCCTGGACATCGACAACGAGGGGGCCAACGCCAAGTTCGTAGCGCATTTGAAAGGGGGCGACTTCTTCGATGTGGAAAAGCACGCAACGGCCACCTTCGTGACCAAGAGCATCGAGCCCATTCCCAATGCTGCTCCAGGAAAGCCGAATTATAAAGTGACCGGGGACCTCACGATCAAAGGCATCACCAAGCCGAACACGTTCAATTGCCTGTTCTGGATGGACAACGGCACAGCGCGCGCTGCGGCCAGCCTCACGTTCGACCGCACGCAGTACGAGATCAAGTACCGTTCCGGCACCTTCATCCCGGATCTTGGTGACAAGGTCATCGCTGATGAGGTCTCACTCACTTTCGATGTGAGCGCGAAATGAGCGAAGAGCGCCCCCGGCGGAGCGAACTTCCCCTGCATCCGGTTCTCAATGCGCGGTACAGCCCGCGTGCGTTCAGCGAACGGGATGTCACCGATGCTGAATTGAACCTCGTTCTGGAGGCCGCCCGTTGGGCCCCCAGCAGTATGAACGAGCAGCCGTGGCGTTTTCTGGTCACGCGCCGTGGATCCACAGGCCATGCCGAACTGCTCGCTTCGTTGAACCCGAGCAACCGCATTTGGGCGGACAAGGCCCCCGTGTTGATCCTGAACCTGGCGAAGCGCACGCTGAGCCGGAATGGGATGGAGAATTTCCATGCCCGGCATGACCTCGGGCTTGCCACGGCACAACTCACCGCACAAGCCACCGCGCTAGGCATGGGCTTGCACATCCTTGGCGGCTTCCAGGCGGATGCTGCACGGGAAGCGTTCAACATCCCGGTGGACTTCGATCTGGTGAGCGTGATCGTGCTCGGCTTTCCTGGTGATGCACAACAGCTTCCCGAGAACCTTATCCAGCGCGAGCTTCAGCAAAGTCCGCGTCGCCCGCTGAACGAACTCGTGTTCTTCGGCGAATTCAAAGGCTGATCCTATTCCTGCGGGATGGATCGTTCCCACAACAGATCACCGGTGCTATCGAACACGCGAATGAGCATCGTTCGTGCGCCTTTTGCACCGGCGAATTCCAGCGTGCTGAAATTGCGCTGGTCCACCACGGTGCCTTCAACCCGAAGATCGTTGGTCTCCTTCGGCGCGTAAGGCCCTGCGGTGATCGGCGAAGTGGTCAGGTCGTAGATGGTGCGCCCGTCCTTCAACTTCAAAGCGCTCAGTTCAGTGAAGTGACGATCACCCGTAAGGAAGACCACACCACGGATACCTTCCTCTTCGATGCGGCGGAGAAGCTCGGCTCGCTCCTTCGGGACCGTGCTGTGTATCTCGTACACTGCGCCGGTATTGAGGAATTGGGTGCCCAAGGCCACGAGCTTGAACGAAGCATCGCTGTACTTCAACGCACGCACCAACCAGTCCAGCTGCGCCTCTCCCAGAATGGCGGGTTCGCTGGTCTTCGCGTCACCCGGCACGCGGAACGTGCGGTCATCCAGAAGGAAGAGGTCAGCGTCATAATAGCTGAACATGGTCGTGTTCCCTTCCACGCCGGGTACACCGTTGGTGGGGTTGGGCCAGAACATGTCAAAGACTTCCCGGGCCATGGCAGCGCCAACGAAGGATGCATCACCGTCGTTGGGACCGAAGTCGTGGTCATCCCATATGGCCGCATGGCTCGTGGAACGCAGCAAGCGTTGCAACTCCGGTGTTGAGCGGGTGTGCGTGTAACGATGCAGGAAACCGCTACGACTGCCCCAATCCGGTTCGCGCAGGTAAATATTGTCGCCAAGCCAAAGCATGATATCCGGTCGCTGTACCGCGATCGCATCGAAGATCTCGTACCCACCGCCATAAGAGCGGCCCGGCCGGTCGTAGGCCGTTTCGTTGACATAAGTGCAGCTGCCGAGTGCCAGTTTGAAGGGTGGGGGATCGGTGCGGAACTTCCAGAGTGACTGGGTCTTGAAGGAGAGCGTATCAGGCAACGAGACTTTCGCGCCGTCCACGCTCACCGTATAGCGGTATTCCGTGGCAGGCTGGAGCGGCCCCAGGCGGAAGTCCAAGGAATGCGCGCGATCGGCGGAGGAGCGCTGGGGCTCAGTGGTAACGGCCCGCTTGGGTTCGTTCACAGGCCAGTACGTTAGCCAGGCCGAGCATCCCTCATGGCACTGCATCCAGATGGTGATCTCCATAAGGTCCGGCGGCCCGGCCATGGGCCCGTTGATCAGGGGTTGGGCAGCCAGAGGGCCGGCCAGGCAAAGTGCGAAGGGGAGAAGCCGTGACATGTCGCAAAGATGATCGGGACTTCGGTCAAGGTCGATCATCCCACTGTTAAGATACATTTGCGATCCTTTTAACGGACCGCGCATCATGCTCATGAGTTTCAACCCGATAGCCGCCTGGCTCGAGATGAAGACACAGCTCCCGGAACTGGCCATTGAAGGCATCGGGATCAAGTACATCTATCCCGTATTCCTGGTCCTTATCGTCCTGGAGTACGTGAACGCCAAGCACCTCTTCGACCTGAAGGAAAGTTGGTCAGGTTTCGTTATCGGCATCGGCGCTACCATCATCCGTGTGATCACCAACGTGTTCGAGATCACGCTGTACATGTTCCTCTTCGCCTGGGCTGAACCGTTCCGCGAGCAGTACCTGGGCTATTCAACGCTCGGTTTCGCATGGTACATCTGGCTCATCTGCGCCATCGCGGACGACCATAACTTCTACTGGCACCACCGGCTGGCGCACAACGTCCGGGTGCTTTGGGCCGCCCACCTGCCGCACCACAGTGGCAAGATGTACAACCTCACCATCAGCATCCGCAACGGCTGGTTCATCACCCTGGTGAAGCCCATCTATTGGCTGTGGATGCCGCTGCTGGGCTTCGAACCCATCATGATCGCAACGTGTTTGATCGTGAACGCATTCTACCAATTCACCCTGCATTCGCAACTGATGCCATCGTACGGCTGGATCGAGAACATCTTCAATTCCTCTTACGTGCACGTAGTACACCACAGCAGCAACACCGAATACCTGGACCGCAACCACGGCGGCATCTTCACCTTCTGGGACCGCCTTTACAACACATGGCAGAAGCCGATCAAAGGCATCGTTCCCAAGTTCGGCATCAGCCACGACCCCGGTACCAACAACCCGATCACGCACAATCTCTTCGAGTTCCAGGAGATCTGGCGCGATGTGAAGCAGGCACCCACGTTCAAGGCCAAGCTCATGTACATTTTCGGCCCTCCCGGCTGGCGCCATGATGGTACTGGCAAAACGAGCCAACAGCTTCAGGAAGAACTGCGGGCGAGCGGGAAGTTCGGTGCTCCTACAGCAGTGGAGGTGGAGCCGCAGGCCGTGCGCGCCTAGCGTATTTAGCTGAATGAACGAAGAAGGCCGGGTAACACCCGGCCTTCTTCGTTGGTCATATAATGCGGTCTATCGCCCGAACAAACGGCCCAGTAGCCCTTTCTTCTTGTTCTCGTCCTCTTTCCTCTTGCTGGCTTCGCGTTCCGCTTCTTCACCGAAAAGTTCCTTCGTCATGGCGGCGTAGTCCGGTTTGGCCGGGTTCGCCTTGCGCTCCTGTTGCGGACGTGGCTCGCGGGGTTTGTCTTCCCGGCGCGGTGCACGATCGTTGCGTGCGTTGGAACGTTCGCCTTCGCGTTGGGGCTGGCGATCACCTTGCGGGCGGGCTTGCTGGCCTTCGCGGGGCTGGCGCTGTTCCTGCGGACGACCATCGCGTTGTCCCTCCTGGCGCGGGCGCTGGTCGCGCTGGCCTTGCGGGCGACGGTCGTTGCGCTGGCCGCCTTCGCGACGTGCGGGTTGCTCGCTACGTTGTCCATCAGCAGACACGGGCCGTTCAGCGCGTGGCTGGTGCGGGCGTTGTTCGCGTGGCGCGCGGTCATCGCGGCGCGGTTCATTGCGCGGGCCAACTTGACGCTGGCCGTTGCGACCACCTTCGCTGCGTTGGCCTTCCGCACGAGCCGGACGTTGGCCTTGCCCTTGGCGTCCACCGCGGCCAGGACCACGTGGTTGCCGTGGCTCGCGTACTTCAGGTTCCGCCTTCTTCGGGCCACCCACCATCACGAATGGATGTTCGGCCACAACAGGGATGTCGCGCTTGATCAAGCGCGTGATGTCGCGCAGGTACTCCTTCTCTTCGTGATCGCAGAAGGAGAGGGCCTTGCCCGAAGCGCCGGCGCGACCCGTACGACCGATGCGGTGTACGTAGGTCTCCGGCACGTTCGGCAGGTCGAAGTTGATCACATGGGTGAGTCCGTCGATGTCGATGCCCCGCGCTGCGATGTCCGTGGCCACAAGCGCACGGAGCTTGCCTTCCTTGAAGCCTTTCAAGGCGTTCTGGCGCGCGCTCTGGCTCTTGTTGCCGTGGATGGCTTCGGAAGCATGACCGGCTTGCGTAAGCACTTTGGCCACCTTGTTCGCGCCGTGTTTGGTGCGGGTGAAGATCAATGCCTCGCGGATGGTATCGCCTTCGAGCAGGCTCAGCAAGAGCTTGTTCTTATCTGTGCGGTCCACGAAGAAGATGCTCTGGTCGATGGTGTCGGCCGTGCTGCTCACGGGTGCCACTTCCACCTTGATGGGATCGGTGAGGATGCTGTTGGCCAGCTTCGCGATCTCCGGCGGCATGGTGGCGCTGAAGAACAATGTCTGACGCTTCTGCGGCAGCTTGGCGATCACCTTCTTCACGTCGTGGATGAAGCCCATGTCCAGCATGCGGTCGGCTTCGTCGAGCACGAAGATCTCCAGGTCGTTCAGGTGAACGAAGCCTTGCTGCATCAGATCCAACAGGCGGCCGGGCGTGGCCACCACGATGTCGACACCGCGCTGAAGCGCATCGGTCTGTGGTTTCTGTCCCACACCACCGAAGATCACGGTGTGTTTCAATTGCAGGTTGCGGCCGTATGCGGTAAAGCTCTCACCGATCTGGATGGCCAACTCGCGCGTTGGCGTCAGGATCAAGTTCTTGATCTTCCGCTTGGGCGCTTGCGGGCCTTTGGCGTGCAGTTCCTGCAGGATGGGGATGGCGAAAGCTGCCGTTTTCCCCGTGCCGGTCTGTGCGCAGCCGAGCAGGTCGCGCCCCTTGATCAGGTGCGGAATGGCTTGTGCCTGGATCGGCGTGGGGTGGGTGTAGCCTTCTTCGGTAAGGGCTTTCAGAATGGGCTCGATAAGCCCGAGGTCGTTGAACGTGGTACGTTCCATAAGTAGGTGCGCAGAACTATCCCTGCGCGGGATGTGTGTAGCATGCTCAGGCCATTGTCCCTGAACACACCCTTTCAAGTGTTGTTGTGGAAGCCCCGGTGATCGTGTCCGGCGTGCAATGGATCCCGCTGGGGATTGCGCCTGGACAGTTGCTAGAAGCGAAAGCTGGGCGCTTGGGGCTTGTTCATCAAGTAGACGAACGGGGCAAAGATACGTGTAAAGATCGGGAAGGTTCGGAAAGGCCGTGGGAGTAGCGTTCGCAGCGGGGTAGGATCCGACCACGGATACGAACGAGCAGGGAAAGCCCGAACCGACCGGAACTTGGCCATTCACTTCGATCGTCTTTCATTGGGACAGGTCAGTGGAATCCACTCAAGCCGACTCTCCCAGGAAATGTCTGATGCGTAGCGAAAAGGACATTCAGTCTTGATGAAGATCGGAGTGCCTTTTGCATTGAAGAACACTGTCAGTTCGTTGATGTCTCCCGCTCTGCTATCCACTTCATAGCTCAGACTATGGAAAACCCCTTCATTAGTGATGTTATGATCTTCAAACCGTCCTCCAGAATCGGTGATGGAGTCCACGATCATTTCGGTCCACTCGTCCATCTGATGAGAAGCATCTTGATACTTAAATCTGTTCACTTGCTCCATTGAATTCAACCATTGGCGCACTATCCTGCGGCAACTCCTTTCCACTCTGTCGGTTGGAACAGTAGGTGTTTTCGCTGATGATGACTGCGCCGCGATTCCTCCCATCCCAAGGGAAAAGGTGCAAAGAAGTACGGCGAAAAGGCGCATGGTGATTACGACGGTCGGGAAATAACAACGCTACGAATGATGAACAGAGTATAGAAGGATGTTCTCCGCGGGGAAGCGACGATCTGCCTCGGCGGCTAAACGAGCCCTGTTAATGCGTCGCCAGCTTCTTCACCATCTCCTGTGTGAAGCTGGAAGCATCCGGGCCGTATGCGTTCACGAGGATCCCTTTGATCTCGTGGTCCTTCGAGCTGATCGCATAAACGATGCTCTGGTCCTCTGGGTCGCTCATGCCCTCGAAGCGGTGGAACTCATCGATCTCGAATTGGGCCGGATCCAAGTTGATGCCGCGCGCATCGCAGATCAGGCAGTTCTCCGCAGCGGTGAGGTCATCGGTATACCCGCGACGCTGGAGGTCGTTCACGGCTTCGGAGAGGGTGGAGTAGGCGGGCATGAGGTGAAGGTAAGGCCGTTAACGTAAAAGCCCCGACGTTCTCGCCGGGGCTTTGTACAATGGAGTAGGATCAGTTCTTCAGGCCCTTGTTCGCATCCAGCATCTCTTTGATGCCCCCCACGCTGCTGAGCACGCCTGTGGCTTCGTACGGCATGTAGATCACCTTGTTGTTCTGGCCGCTGGTCATCTCCTTCAGCGTTTCCAGGTACTTCATGGCGATCAGGTAGTTGGCCGGATCGGCATTGGTCCCTTTGATGGCTTCGCTCACTAGTCGGATGGCTTCGGCTTCACCCTGTGCGCGGCGGATACGCGCTTGCGCATCGCCCTCCGCTTCCAGGATCTGGCCTTGTTTCTGACCTTCAGCGGTGGTGATCTCCGCCTGCTGCACACCTTCAGCCTGCAACACGGCAGCGCGCTTGCTTCCCTCCGCATCGATGATCTGTGCACGACGGTCGCGTTCGGCGCGCATCTGCTTCTCCATCGCTTCGCGGATGTCGCGGGGTGGGTTGATGTCCTGCAATTCCACCCGGTTCACCTTCACGCCCCACTTGTTGCTGGCTTCATCCAGGATGGCGCGCAGCTTGGCGTTGATGGTGTCGCGGCTGGTGAGGCACTCGTCCAGGTCCAGCTCGCCGATCACGTTACGGAGCGTAGTCTGCGTGAGCTTCTCGATGGCCAGCGGCAGGTTCTCGATCTCGTACATGGCCTTCACAGGATCCATGATCTGAAAGTAGAGCAGCGCGTTGATCTCGGTCATCACGTTGTCCTTCGTGATCACGTTCTGGCGCGGGAAGTCGTACACGGTCTCACGCAGGTCGATGCGCTCCTTCTTCACGAACTGCACGTACTTGTTGCCATCGGGCAGGTCGCGGGTGAAGCGGAAGATGATCTCGCGCGGCTTGTCGAATACCGGGATGATGATGTTGAAACCGGCAACGAGCGTGGTGCGGTATTTACCGAAGCGCTCGATGACCATGGCTTCGCTCTGTTGGATGATACGCACGCCTTTAGCGATCAGGAAGATGACGAAGACAGCGAAGAGTAGGAGGATGATGGTTCCTGCTTGCATGGTGGTTGAGGGGTGTTGAAAGTCGTAGGTGAAGTCGGTCAGGCCTCCAGTGGTTTCACGATCAGTGTATTGCTTTCCACGCGCACGACCTCAACAAGGTCGCCAACGTGCAGGACTTTGTCGCTCACGCACTCGGCACGCCAGTCGTCACCAGCAGCACTCACGCGTCCCAGTCGCAATCCCGGGTCGAAATCCTGTGTGACCCGGCCGCGTTGCCCAACGAGGGCATCCATGTTCATCTTCACGTCCGGACCGTTCCACATGCGCTTCATGAGTATGGGGCGTATGGTGAAGAAGGCGATCAGGGCGAAAGCACTGAAGGCGAACAGCTGCGGCCCCATGCCAAGCCCGAGCCCTGCAGCGATACTTCCTCCCACGCAACCGATACCGAGGCATACGAGGAAGAAGCCCGGAACGAAGATCTCCAGGATGAACAGGACGATAGCCAACCCTGCCCACCAATGCCATTGAAAGAATTCCATGGTTCTAACGTGCTTACAAGGCGCAAGATAGACGGCAAGGAGAGCCTGACTCCGGAGGTATCGGATGAGCGGCACCGGTGTGGGATGAGCGCAAGTCCCCGCTTTGGAACGCCGGGGTTACTTTCGGCACCGCATGAAGGCTGGCGTGCTCGCCCATTTCCGTACCGCTCAGGGGCGAGATCAGCTCGTGACCTACGCCACCGAGGCGGGAGCGCTGCTGGGCATGTTGCTCACGTACCGATTGGCAGCCTATTCGAGCAAGACCGACCTTGACCTTTACGTCATCGCTCGGCGCACCATCGCCTTCATTTTCCCCGTGGTGTTGATGGGGGCCATGGTCGGCCTTACGCGCTTCACCACCATGAGCGCGACACCTGAAATGGCTCGGCGGTACCTGCGCGGTGCGCTCAGTTGGGTGCTGCCTTTAGGCCTCGTGATCTGGTTGCTCTGCTTCCTTTTCGCCCGTCCCTTGGCGTGGTTCATTTACGGCAGCGAGGCTGGGATACCCTTCATTCCGCCGCTGGGTGCCATGACGCTGGGCATAGCGCTGCACGGCGTGGCGTATGGTTATCTGCGTGGGCGTGGAGCCATCTTGATCGCCAACGCGCTTCAACTCTTCGTGCTGGCCATAGCGCCGTGCCTGGCCTTTGTGCTGTTCGATGACATGGTGCATGTGCTTTGGTTCACCGGGATCTCCTGGGTGCTATCCGCCCTGTTCTCGATCAGCCGAAGCATGCTGCTGCCAACAGGGTCATATCGGCGGGAAGGAGCGGAGCTGCTGCGCTATGGTCTGCCTCGGGTACCTGGGGATGTGGCCTTGGGTGCGCTGCTCACCGTGCCGGGGTATGTGGCGTTGCGCACCTACGGCATCGATTCCAGTGGTGAGGTCGGCTTCGGGGCCACCTTGCTCAATATCGCTGCCGCCGTGTTCTCCCCCGTTGCGCTGCTGTTATTGCCTGCCGCCGCTGCACAACTGGCGGGTGGGGACCATGCGGGGCTTGCCCACCGTATCCGCGGTATGGAACGCTTGATCCTGCTGGCATCAGTGGGGTTGATGTTGAGTTTCGAAGTACTGGCCGTTCCCGTGCTGGACATCTATCTCGGTCCGAGCGGTCGGGAATATGTGGACATGTCGCGGCTCATCTTCATCGGGGCATTGCCCTTCGCATACTTCAACGGTATGCGTAGCTTGTTGGACGCCTATTTCCGCACACCACGGAATGGAGTGAACCTGATGGCTTCGTTCCTCATCCTGCTGGTCGGTAGCATGATCCACCTTATCGTGCCCACACCTTGGTACACCATGGCCGTAGTGCTCGATCTGGCTTTGTTCTATTTGGGCTATGCCACCTGGCGAGATGTGGCATTCGTGCGTTCGGAACTGGAACGATTGGCAACACGGGATGAGGCGCACATCGGCGTGGTGGTCGTGATCCCCGATAAGGAGGAAGGAGAGACGTATACGGACTCGCGGGACCAGGCTGCTTACTTCAAGCGGTACGGTGCGGAGGTCACGTTATTCCACTTGCCATCGCGTACATCGCCCATGCGGTTGTGGCGTTCCCGTCGCGAATTGAAGAAGTTGTTGCATGTCGTCCGGCCCGATGTGGTCCATGTGCATTATGGCTCCGTGGCAGCGCTGTTCACGGTGCTCACCAGTTCGGTCCCGGTGATGGTCACCTTCATGGGCGATGACCTTGATCGCAGCCGCGTGAATGGCGTAGTGCGCTCGCGACTTGGCGGCTTCTTCTCCCAGATCGCTGCCTTCTTCGCTGCGGGCATCATTTGCACCGATGAGCGGGTACGCGATCTTCTATGGTGGCGGACGAGCGAGGCCCACATCATCGGGACCGGTCCACAGGAAGTTGAGGCCGGGATCGTCCTGGACCACCTGCGCAGCGTGGCATTCCATAAAACCGGCGACGTGTGAACGTACTGCTCGTCGCCGCTGCCGATTCGGTGCATGTTGTGCGTTGGGCCAATGCCTTCGTGGACCGCGGCATAGTGGTCGATCTCGCCACCCAGCATATCCCGTTACCCGGATTCTCTTCTTCGGTGAGGATCCACCGGCTCCCGTATTCTGGTGGTGCGGGGTATTTCCGTAACCGAACCCCGCTGCGGCGCCTCGTCCAGCAGATCAGGCCGGATGTGGTCAACACCCATTACGCTTCCGGCTACGGTACACTTACCGGAGGGCTGCGTGACGCGCATGTCGTACTGAATGTTTGGGGAAGCGATGTGTATTCCTTCCCGGAGAAGAGCGTTCTCCACCGCTGGTGGCTCAAACGCAATCTGCGCAGCGCTCGTCAACTTGTTTCCACGAGCGAAGCCATGGCTTCTCGTGTTCGTGCGTTATTGGGGGAGGATACCGCCATTGCGATCGTGCCGTTCGGTGTGGACACGGCAAGGTTCCGCCCCATGCGGATCGTACACGAAGACACGACCATCGGTACGGTGAAGACGCTGAAGCCCGTTTACGGTATCGATCGGCTGGTGGAAGCTTTCTGCATTGTCCATCGGGAACGACCCGGAACGCGATTGCGCATCGTAGGCGAAGGGCCGGAACTTGCTGCATTGCAAGGTCAGAGCAGGTCCTTGGCACTTGAAGGATCGGTAACGTTCGTAGGTGCCGTGCCGCATGATGGTGTTGCCGATGAACTACACCACCTGGACGTGTACGTTGCGCTGAGCCGTTCAGAGAGCTTCGGCGTTGCGGTGATCGAAGCATCAGCATGTGGATTGCCGGTGGTGGTTAGCGATGCTGGTGGTTTGCCCGAGGTCGTCCAACACGGCATCACGGGTTTCGTGGTACCCGGTGGCGATGCGCGGCTGGCGGCGGAGCACCTGTTACGCTTGGTCGATGACGCTGCACTGCGCGAACGCGTCGGACGAGCTGGCGCGCAGTGGGTGAAGGAAAAGTATGCATGGTCGCACTGTGTCGATCTGCAGTTGGCCGTACTGCAACAAGTCATTGACCAACGATGAACGGGCCCCATCCTGCCGGATCCCCGATGCGCGTTCGCGTGGTCATTCCCTGCCGGAACGAAGCGAAGTACATCGAACGCTGTCTGATGTCCTTGGTCCATGCCGATCGAGACGGGGTCCATGTGGAGGTTCAGGTGTGCGATGGCCTGAGCGATGATGGTACCATGGATATCATCGATCGTATCGGTGCCGACCATAGGTGGATCAGGCGGGTCGACAATCCCGACCGCACCACCCCGCATGCGATGAATCTGGGCCTGAAGCCGGCCGGTTACGATGTTGGGGTCATTCTGGGCGCGCATGCTGAAGTGGACCGGGCTTTCATCCGGGAGAACCTCCGTGCCTTGGCCGAACATCCCGAAGCGGGTTGTGTGGGTGGCATCATCGAGAACGTGTATGACGATGTTACCAGCCGTCGCATCGGTGCGGCGATGGGCCATCCCTTCGGCGTGGGTAGTGCACATTTCCGAACGGGAGCCAAAGAGGGAGAGGTGGACACGGTAGCGTTCGGGGCTTACCGCCGCCAGGTCTTCGAGCGGATCGGCTACTTCGATGAGCGCTTGGTACGCAACCAGGATGACGAGTTCAATTACCGAGTGCTGCGGTCCGGCTGGAAGATCATACTGGACCGGAGGATCAGGAGCAAGTACTACGTTCGAGCAAGCTACTCACGCTTATTCCGTCAGTACCGGCAGTATGGCTATTGGAAAGTGTACGTGAATAGATCCCACGGCAGCATCACTACACTTCGTCAATTGGTACCGGCCGCTTTCGTCGCTTTCGTCGTAGCGGGTGGTTCGGCCTCGCTGTTATGGCCGCCTTTGCTCTGGCCCTACCTCGCGGGCTTGGCATCGTATCTGACCGCAGCCGTGGGAAGCGCTTTCCGCGCCGCAGCCACTCCTGCCGACGCACCGGGCGTATGGTGGACGTTCCTCCTGTTGCACTCGGCGTACGGCGGCGGATACTTGCACGGTATCTGGGACTTCCTGGTGTTGCGCCGCGAGCCGCGTTCCCAAGCCCACGCGCTTACCCGCTAGCAAGCGTTCTCACCCACGGCCTTTGTTACTTTTGGCCGTCGCCATCCGGTCGCCTACCGGTGGCCGTTGAACCACGCTCGAACCGCATGACAACAGCCGCCGCCGTCACCTTCCGGGCAATTCTCCAGTATCCCGCCCGGCGATGATGGCCAAACACCGTGTGGTCATCGCTCCCGGATCGAGCAGCCAGCACTACTGGCGTGATGTCTGGCAGTACCGGGGGCTGTTGCTTTTCCTGGCTTGGCGGGATCTGGCGGTGCGCTACAAGCAGACCGCCATCGGTGTGTTGTGGGCGGTGGTGCGGCCACTCCTCACCATCGCCGCGATGTGGTTCATCGGGTGGCTTTTCGGCAGCAACGTGCCAGAAGGAGCCCCCCGCATCCTGATCGTTTGTGCGGCCACCTTGCCCTGGCAGTTCTTCGCCACCTCGTTCAGTGAGACCGCCAATTCGCTCATCGGCAACGCCAATCTGCTCACCAAGGTCTATTTCCCCCGCCTCATTCTTCCGTTCAGCACGGTGCTGGTAAGCGCCATCGACTTCCTGGTCGCGTTCCTGATCCTGGTCGTCTTCATGGTCGCGTATGCCTACGTGCCGGGGCCTGAAGTGGTGCTTCTTCCGGTCTTCATCCTGCTCACGTTGATCAGCTCGCTCGGCGCTGGACTGCTCATCGCGGCGCTCAACGTCAAGTATCGCGACTTCCGTTACCTCGTTCCCTTCATCGTACAGTTCGGCCTGTACATCACGCCAGTCGCCTTCACCAGCCAGGACGTGTTCAACAACCCGGCGATCCCGGATGCGCTGAAATACCTGTACGCCTGCAACCCGATGGTGGCGGCAGTGGATGGGTTCCGTTTTTCGCTGTTCGGCCCCTCGCAACCGATCCATTGGACTGGTTTCTGCATCTCCAGCGGCATATCGTTGGTCCTGCTCATCATCGGCATCACCTATTTCCGGCGCACCGAGCGCGGCTTCGCTGATACCATCTGATCCATGAGCGCACCGATCATCCGTGTGGAAGGCTTGGGCAAGCGCTTCACCCTGCAGCACAAACAGCGCGAGCGTTATACGGCGTTGCGCGACGTGCTCAGTGATCGTGCACGTTCTCTCTTCCGACCGAGCAAGGATCAAGCGGTCACTTCCGAATTCTGGGCGCTGAAAGATCTTTCCTTCGACATCAGCCCGGGGGATCGTGTAGGTATCATCGGTCGCAATGGCGCAGGCAAATCCACGCTGCTCAAGGTGCTCAGTCGCATTGTGGATCCAACGGCGGGCCGTGTCACCATCGAAGGACGGTTGGCTTCACTTCTTGAAGTAGGGACAGGCTTCCATCCTGAATTGAGCGGTCGCGAGAACATCTACCTCAACGGTGCCATCCTAGGGATGAGCCGCAAGGAGATCAGCTCCAAGTTCGACGAGATCGTAGCGTTCGCTGATGTGGAACGCTTCCTGGATACACCGGTGAAACGCTACTCCAGCGGCATGTACGTTCGCCTGGCGTTCGCTGTAGCCGCGCATTTGGAGCCGGAGATCCTTGTGGTTGATGAAGTACTCGCCGTTGGCGATGCGGAATTCCAGCGCAAGTGTCTGGGCAAGATGAAGGAAGTGTCGTTAGGAGGACGTACGGTGCTTTTCGTTTCACACAACATGGCCGCGATCCAGAACCTGTGCAGCACGGCCATCTACTTGAAACAGGGTCGTCTTGTCACGCAAGGTGATACCGCGCAGGTGCTCTCGACCTATTTGAAGGATACAGGAGCAGCGGCTCGTGTCGACCTCAGCGCACGCCAGGACCGGCAGGGGAATGGAGCCATCCGTTTCACAGGCTTCCACCTTGCTGATGAGGGTGGCCGTGAACTCGCTGCTGCGCAGTCCGGTTCAACGGTGGTGTTCAATTTCGACATGGACGTGCGTTCTGCGGATGTGCGTGACCTGAAGGTGGCCATGGGGATCGACGATCAGTACGGTCAACGCATCACCCACCTCAGCAACGAAGTTTCGGGTCAGGCATTGAACAACGCATCGGGCAATGCACGCCTTTCCATCCGTGTACCGCGCTGTCCGCTTCGCAACGGCAATTACACCTTCACGCTGTTCTCCACGGTGAACGGTGATATCGCCGACTACCTCTTGAACGCCGGTGGATTCCATGTGGAGTCGGGCGATTTCTTCGGCACCGGGCGTGCGCCGGCCGAGGATCAAGGGACGTTCTTCATGGACCATTCCTTCAAACTGGATAAATGAGTGGTTTCCTCTACCTGCTGCGACAATTGAAATGGGCCCGATCCCGAGGCGCGCGGCTGTCGGATATCCGTTACTATCCGAGGTGGAAGCGTGGGTTGCAGGAAGGCTCATCCTCCATGACGGATCGATCGCCATGGTTGACCTTTCCCGCGCTCGACCTTTTGGGTGATCTGGTAAAACCGACCGATCGCGTGTTCGAGTATGGCGGTGGTGGTAGTACACTGTATTGGATGGATCATGCCGCTGAGGTCGTTACGGCGGAACATCATCCCGAATGGTTCGTTGCGCTGGAGAAGAAGATGGCGGCTGAGCGCGAGGGGGCATGGACTGGCCACCACATCGCCGCGCAGTCCGGAACGTTGGTGGCCTCACCCGATCCTGCTGATCCCGCGCATTACGCGTCCAGTGACCCGGCCTACGCCGGTGAGCACTTCCGGGACTACGTGCAATGCATCGATCGCTATGCGGACAAGAGCTTCGATATCGTCCTGGTCGATGGCCGTGCGCGAACCTCCTGCGTGCGCCACGCGATCCCGAAATTGAAGCAGGGTGGCTTGCTCATTCTGGATAACGCAGAGCGCGAGCACTATACCATCCGCAACGCTGATGTGCTTGCAAAGTGCACCATCCTGCTAAGCGGCATGGCACCGGTGATCTACGACCGCGACCTTTCCGAAACACGCATCTATCGCAAACGTTGATCGATGAAGGCGCCGATCCTTGTTCTCGCTTATCGCAGGCCAGCGTTGCTGCAACGCACGCTGCGTTCGTTGGCGGCCAACGAGGGTGCACGTGATAGCGCGGTACACATCCATTGCGATGGTGCTCGGAACGGCGCAAGTGCCGAGGAACGACGCGACATCGAGCAGGTACAGCGCATCGCCCGGGAGGCCACCGGTTTCGCCGCTGTGCATGTAAGCAGCGCTGAAAGTAACAAGGGGCTTGCGCGATCCGTGATCGGCGGGGTGGAAGCGATGCTTGAAAAGCACGACCGTGTCATCGTCGTGGAGGATGACGTGGAGCTTTCTCCCTATTTCCTCCGCTTCATGAACGATGCGCTCGAAGCCTACGGGAGTGAAGAGCGTGTTGCTGCTGTGGGCTCCTGGACCTACTTCACGGCACCTGTCAAGGAGAACTTCTTCCTGCGCTATCCCGACAGTATCGCGTGGGCCACCTGGCGTAGGTCGTGGAGGAGGTTCCAAGCGGATGGCACGGCATTGAAAGAGGCTCTTTCGCGGACGGATAGGATGCGCGCCTTCGATCTGGATGGAGAGGTCTCGTACTTCCCCGAAATGCTGGATCGTCAAGTGGCCGGTGAAGTGGATAGCTGGGCGATCCGTTGGACGGCCACCAATGTGCTCAACGATACGCTAACGCTCTTTCCCAGGCAGGCACTCTCCAAACACATCGGTTTCGGCGCACAGGCCACGCACGAGACCGGTAGCGATGACTACAATCGTGAACTCCAACTAGCGACGGCACCCGTTCCTGTGGAGAGCATCCCCGTGGAGGAATCCGCTGAAGCACTTGAGAACTGGCGCTCGTTCGTCCGGCGCAATTTCATGGGGACGGCGGATACTTCACTCAAGGCACGCGTATGGCGATCGCTCCCGACAGGGCTGCGACGCTGGTACACGCGCCGCAGAACCAGCGAAGGCGGCGATACACCAGCGCAACTGGCGTTCGCGCCCGTTTCCCGTGTCTTCGGCATCGAACGTGGCACACCGGTGGACCGTGCCTACATCGAACGTTTCCTGGAAAAAGAACGCTCCACCATCCGCGGTGCGGTGATGGAAGTAGGGGAATCAACATACACCCAACGCTTCGGGCAACAGGTTGAACGGTCGCTGGTACTTAGCTATGACGGCCCTGTCACCACGAACGTGATCAATGGCGATCTCACCCGGCACGAGAGCCTGCCGGATGCAATTGTGGATGCCTTCATTTGCACCCAAACGCTGAATTTCATCTACGATGTGCGCCTTGCAGTGCAAGGACTGCATCGCACATTGAAGTCCGGTGGTGTTGCTCTGGTGACCGTCGCAGGCCTGGTCCAGGTCTCACGCTACGACGCGGACCGCTGGGGTGACTTCTGGCGCTTCACCCCACAAGGAGCACAGCGCCTCTTCGCAGAGGTATTCGGCAAGGACAATGTGCAGGTTGATGTGCATGGCAACTCCTACGCGGCGGCTTGTTTGCAAAAGGGCTTCGCTGTGGAAGAGTGCGATGCGGACCTGCTGTTCGACGTGGATCCGGACTATCCCGTTGTCATCACCATCAAGGCACGCAAGGCATGAAGCGGTTGATCAGACGTGTGTTGCACGGCCCACCCACCGAGGAGAGCAAGTTGATCGCCACGGCCTCGTCCTTTCCGCGCTATACGCCAACTACGATCGTTTACCGGGACTACCGCATCGCCGTGACCGACATGCTTTCGGTGGCTTGGCAGATCAAGGAGTTCTTCGGCGATGAACGGATGAAGTTCACCTCCGCTGCGAGAAGGCCGCTCGTGATCGACTGTGGAGCGAACGTGGGCGTTTCGTTGCTGTACTACCATGCCATCATGCCGCACGCACACGTGATCTGTTTCGAGCCGGATGCGAAAGTGTTCGCCTGCCTCGAGCAGAACATGCGGGCCAATGGTGTCACCGGTGTCGAGTGCCGCAAAGAGGTGGTCTGGGTGCATGCGGATGGTGTTTCGTTCGGCAGTGAAGGGGCCGATGGCGGTTCCGTTCTGCGTACCAAGAACAGCAGTCTCCTTCCATCGGTACGCCTGCGCGATGTGTTGATGGAGCACGAGTCCATCGATCTGCTGAAAGTGGATATCGAAGGTGCGGAGACCGAGGTGCTGCTGGATTGCGGTTCGGCCTTGGGTCGCGTGCGCAACCTCTACGTGGAGTACCATTCCTTCCCTGACCGACCGCAACGTCTGCATGAATTGCTGGCGTTGTTGAGCGCGAACGGGTTCCGTTACTACATCGAACGGATCGGTGTGCACCACAAGCATCCGTTCTCCGAGTTGGTGCAAGCGGACATGGACCTGCAACTGGACATCCATGCCGTCCGGGTCTGATCTGAAGAGCGTTCTGCGTCCCTGGGTGCATCGGGCCAGGCATCGCTGGAACACCGCGCTCTACGGTGAATGCATGGTGCTGTTATATCACCGGGTGGTCGATATTCCCACTGATCCCCAGCTACTAGCGGTGAAGCCCGTGCATTTCGATGCCCACATGAGGCTCTTGAAGGAACGTTTCAGTGTGCTAAGCGTGGAGGAGTTCGACCATCACCTGCTGCGTCGCGAACGATTTCCGAAAGGTTCGGTACTCCTCACGTTCGATGATGGCTACGCGGACAACCACACCGAAGCGCGGCCATTACTGGAGAAGCACGGCATGCAGGCGTTGTTCTACATCGCATCAGGCTACATCGGCAGTGGGCGCGAGTATTGGTGGGACGAATTGGAGCGGTTGCTGCTTGTGAACAACGCCTTGCCGCAGCGGTTCGCGTTCGCCGAGGATCGCGTTCGGATGAGTTGGTCTTCAGATGGTACCACTGCGACCGAGCATGCACGAATAGCCTACGCCAACCAACTACTGATCATGCGGGCTCTTCCGTCGGGGAAGAGGGATGCGATCCTTGAGGAACTGCGTGTGCAGCTGGGATCTGTCGTTCATCGCCATACGCATCTGCCCATGGGCGTTGAGGAGTTCAAGGCCTTCGCTGGATCACCCTCCGTCGTGGTCGGCGCACATACGCAATGGCACCCTTCGTTGGCGCAGGTGGATGAACCTGAGCAACGAGCGGAGATCACCAGGTCGAAGGAGGATCTGGAGCACTTGCTGGGAAGAGAAGTCAAGTACTTTTCATATCCGTTCGGCACGGGAGCCGACTTCAACGCGACCACCGAACGGATATCTCGCGAAACGGGCTTCCTGCATACGGCTGCCAACTACCCTGGTGTGGTGCACGCCCGCTCGCCCCGGCATCATTTTCCACGCTTCCTGGTGCGCGATTGGGATGGCCCCGAGTTCCGTCGTCAGTTGGATACCTTCCGTCGCGGATGAAGGTGGTACATCTCAATACCAGTGATTTCGGCGGTGCTGCCATGGCCGCGATCAACCTCCATGTCGCGTTGCTGGAACAGGGCGTTGATTCGCATCTGCTCACGCTCAACCGCACCCGTAACGATGTGCCAAAGCATACGGTCATCGACCCTTTCGGTTTGAACGGCAGGCCAGGGTGGGATCGCTTGCGTTACAAGGTGCGTCGTGCGCTGGAGGTTTCCGGCCTTGTTGAGGACCGGAGCAACACGCCGCTGAATCGGGAAATTCGAAGCGCGAGGGATGGTCACGAAATCTTCACCTTGCCCTATTCTTGGTTCGATGTGCTGAAGCACCCGCTGGTCGCGAGCGCGGATGTGATCCATCTTCACTGGGTGGGCTACGGGTTGATCGACCATCGCCGCTTCTTCGGAAGGGTCGCCAAGCCGCTGGTATGGACCTTGCATGACATGAACCCATTCACGGCGGGCAGTCACCACACGGATGATGACCTTTCGTTCCGGCAGGGCCCTGATCGATCACCCCAGTTGCGCCGACCCCATATGGCCAAAAGATACTGGCGCTACAAGTATGAGGCAATGATGAAGGTGCCCAACGAACGGCTGCATTTGGTATCACCATCGAATTGGCTCGCGCACCATGCAAGGGAAAGTGCCATGTTCCGTGGGCGTGATTGCATTGTGATCGGCAACGGGTTCGATACGGCGGTCTTCAAACTGCAAGACCGCCGAGCCGCGAAAGAGCTTTGGGGTCTTCCGCTCGACAAGCGCATCGTCCTCTTCAACGCGCTCGATGTGGACAATCCACGGAAAGGGATGCAGTTCCTCGTCCCAGCGATGCGCATACTTGCCGAAAGCGGCGTTCAACTCGTGTGCGTTGGCGGGAAGGGCAGCACCCTGCCGTCGGACCTGAATGCGATCGACCTGGGCTATGTGACCGACTCCGCCAAGCTCGCCCTCACCTACGCCGCCGCTGACCTGTTCGTGCTTCCTTCGCTTGCCGAGAACCTTCCGAACACGATCGCCGAAGCGCATCTGTGCGGCACCCCGGTGGTGGCATTCCGTGTCGGGGGCATACCGGAGCAGGTCGATGAGACCAATGGCAGGCTCGCGGAATTGAAGGATCTACAAGGATTGGTCAACGCCATGCGCGATGTGCTTGCCGGTACTTGGGATCACCCGGCCATTGCAGTCAAAGCCGCTGAGCGCTACGATCGCAGGCACGTTGCTCGATACTATCGCCAGCTCTATCCGCAATGATCCATGGCGCGTCTGGCGATCATCACCATCTGTTACAATGACCGCGAAGGGCTTTCGCGCACGTTCGCCAGCGTCTTTGGACAGAGTTGCCGCGACATCGAGTACATCGTGGTTGACGGTGGAAGCACGGATGGAAGCGTGGACTTGATCAAGGCCAACGCGGCCCGGATCACGACGTGGACCTCGGAAAAGGATGCAGGTATCTACGATGCCCAGAACAAAGGCTGGTACACCGCGAACGCACCCTTCGTCCTGTTCCTGAACGCTGGCGATGTATTCGCTTCTGCTGACGTCTTGGAACGCACGATTCCGATGCTTACCGATGCAGTGGATATCGTATACGGAGACGCACAGCTCATGGACCAACGTGGGTGCTTTGCGATGAAGACGCACCCACAGCGCATCACGAGCGCATGGCTGATGAAGGAGGTCGTGGCCCACCAATCGCAGTTCATCCGGCGTTCGCTCTTGGAGAAAGTTGAAGGCTACGACCTCCGGTACCCGATCGCTGCGGATTATGCCTTCTTTGCACAGCTTTTCTGGGAGACGCACCTCCGACTTCGTCACGCGGGTTTCGTGATCAGCGCGTTCGATACGACGGGGTTCAGTTCCGCGCCGGAGCAGAAACAGCGCGCTGCCGCTGAGCGCAAGGCCATCCAGCGCGCGTTCGCTCCGCAGTGGTGGTACTTCGTCTATCACGGATATGCTGGCTTCAATCGCTTGATCGGCCGATGAACACAGCACCGCGCGTCACCGTTATCGTGCCTACGCACAACTACGCTGCCTTTATCGGTGATGCATTGCGCTCGGTCCTTGCGCAGACGTTCACCGACTGGGAGTGCATAGTAGTGGACGACGCTTCAACGGACGGTACTGCAGCGATCGCCCGGGAATTCGTCCGTGCCGACGAACGGTTCAACTACATCCGCTTGGAACGCAACAGTGGCGTTTCTGCCGCCCGCAACAGGGCGTTCGCTGAGGCGAGGGGAGAGTTCATCCAGATGCTCGATGCGGATGATGTGATCGCGCCGGGAAAGCTGGAAGCGCAGGTAACATGGATGGATGGTCACCAGGATATTGACGTGCTCTATGGTGACTACTTCGCGTTCCGCGGAATAGCGGACTTCGCGTCTCGGGGTGCCTATCGTCCGGATGAACAGGTCGATGGAAGTGGAGATGCTATCGTGGCCCGGCTGCTGCGCAGCAACATCTTCCGTTTGAACACCGTGCTACTGCGCAAGCGTTCGTTGAATGATGTCGGTGGTTTCAGGGAAGGTTTTCGCTACGTGGAGGATTGGGACTTCTGGCTGAGGTTGGCTGCCAAGGGGGCATCGTTCCGTTTCGTTGCCGACCGGAACACGATCTCCGGTGTGCGCTCCAATCCGGATAGTCTGAGCTCGGACAAGCGCGCGATGAGCGATCACTATCTGCCCGTACTGCAACACCTTTGGGTCCATGGTCGACTGTCGCTCAAGAACCGGTTCGGACTCTTGGTGCGTTACGTCTTTTTCATGATCGACCGATGCATTCTGGGGAAGGGACGTGTGATCATCATCCCTGATGGTCGCGCAGTATTCCTCGTCGTGTTGGTGCTCTTTACGGTCTTTTTGCTGCCGTTCTGGCCGTTGTATCGCTTCCGCATCCTGCTGTCAGCCTGAAGATGATGAGCAACGGTCCGATCATCAGCATCATCATCGTCAGCTACGCTACGCGGGACATCCTGCGCGATTGCCTGGTGTCCATCCAACGCGAAGCCGATGTACCGCACGAAGTGATCGTCGTGGACAATAGCTCGCCCGACGGATCAGCGGAGATGGTGGAACGAGAATTCTCGGGCGTTCAGCTGATCCGCAGTGGCGGCAACATCGGCTTTTCCCCGGCGAACAACATCGGTCTTCAACGGGCAAAGGGCTCGTACATGTTGTTATTGAATCCCGATACGGTGCTTCAGCCTGCTGCATTGAGCGTCTGGCTCGGGCAGCACGAAGTGAGGGGTGCCGGAATATCCGGACCACGATTGTTGAATGTGGATGGAACCTTGCAGCCTTCTGCCTGGAAAGTTCCTGGTCTTGGACGTGCCGTATTGGAACTGTTCTACCTCCATCGCCTGTTCGGGTCCGGTGGCTATCCGGCTTCGGCGTTCACGACCGATCACCAACCCGGATTCGTTTCTGGTGCTGCGATGCTGTTCCACCGAAAGGTCCATGAACGGCTAGGCGGACTGGATCCACATATGTTCTGGTGCGAGGATGTGGACTTTTGCCTGCGTGTGAAGGAGGGTGGTGGTGAGTGCTGGTTCATCCATGGTCCGACCATCGTGCACATCGGCGGTCAGAGCTCGCAGAAGAACATGGATCGCGTCATCAGCAACCAGCTCATCAGCCGGATCAAATTGAGCCGCGTGCATGCTACATGGATGACAACGACGCTGTTGACGGTGGTGATCGCGTTGCACATCGTAAGCAGGGCCATCGCTTTCGGCATCGTATCTCTGTTCAGGAATGAACCTCGCGCGCAAGCTTACCGCCATGCGTGGAAGAGGTTATGGCGCTACACCTTCGCGGGTGATCGCAGCATTTGAAAGACACAAGCATCAGGCGGACGGGCTATTTTCGCCACATGCCGTTCATGCACAACCCCGACCGGTCCGATGGGTGACCAGGTCGCTCCGTCCATTGCACGGTTGACGCCTTTCGAGCGCGTGGCCTCGTGGGTCTGGTTGCTCGTCTGTGCATTGGCACCGATCAGTGGTCGGCTGATGCCCGTGCCAATGACACTGTCCATCGTGCTGCTGTTGGTCGTTCTCATGCAACGCAGACCACTGCCCTACGTGCGCTTGCTCTGGCCCTTGGCGGCTTTCTACCTCCTGCACGTGGTCGGCATGCTGTGGTCCACGGACATCAGCTTCGGGCTTTTCGACCTACAGGTGAAACTGGGGCTGGTGTTATTGCCACTCGCGGCCTGCGCGTTCACGGCGCTGTATCCGGATGGCTTGCATCGCAGCATGCTAGCCTTCACCGCAGGCACCGGCGTTGCCATTGTCTTAAGCGTTTGGAAGGCTACGCTCTGTTACCGGACCGCTGGCGATCCCGGTTGTTTCTCCCAGAGCACATTCTCGTATGACCTGCATCCGAGCTACGCGGCCTGGTATGCGTGTTGGGCACTGGCGTATTGGGGCCTTCGCGCGGTAAGGAGCGGAAGTGTGCGCCTGGCTGTGGTGCCGATGATCATCGTGCTCGGGTTGTCCGTGTTCATCATCATGCTGGCGAGCAAGAGCGGGCTCATCGGCTTGTTCTTGGTCGTGGGTGTCATCATCATCACGTGGATGAAGCGTTCGTCCCCTCGACATTGGCTGATCGCTGTCGGTGCTGGGACCGTTGTTCTCGTAGCGCTCGTGCTTCTCGGCGGTGGTCGGGTGGTGGATCGCGTGCGCGTAGCATTCGATGCGTTGGGAACGGCCCAGCGCGGCGACCCAGCCCTCTATGCATCGGAGGGTGGGAGTGAGATGCGGTTGGTTGCGTGGCAATGCAGCGCCGAATTGTTGCCCAGTGCACCACTGGGCAGTGGTACGGGAGATGTGAAGCACGCCCTTGTGGGCTGCTATGAAGCGAAAGGGGCAAGAGCCGCAGCTGAAAAGCGGCTGAACGCCCACAGTCAGTTCCTGCAGGGCGGCGTGGCTCTGGGTTGGCCGGGCCTGATCATGGCGCTGTTGATCGGAATGGTACCCCTGTGGGTGGCGTGCAAGCGGAACCACCTTCTTCTTGGCATGTTCGCTGGTCTCTTCATCATCAACGCAGCGGTGGAATCCGTACTGGAAGTCCAGGCCGGGGTGGTGCTCGTTGGCATCGTGCTCGGTTTGCTGGCCCAGCACCGAACTTCGTACCCGACCGAACCCAAGGCCCAAACATGATCCCGTTCAGCCCGCCGCGCATAGACGACCGTACCATAAAGGCCGTGGAAGAGGCCTTGCGCAGCGGCTGGATCACAACGGGACCGCGAACGAAGGAGTTCGAAAAACGCCTTGCTGCATACTGCGGGGTGGACAAGGTGATCGCCCTGAATAGCTGGACGAACGCTTGCGAACTCGTCTTGCGCTGGTTTGGCGTTGGACCAGGCGATGAGGTGATCGTACCGGCGTACACCTACTGCGCCACCGCCAATATCGTGATGCACGTGGGTGCGAAGCCCGTGCTGGTGGATGTGCTGGACGATTTCACCATGGACCCGCTCGCGGTGAAACGCGTACTCACCAACCGAACGAAAGCCATCATTCCGGTCGATATCGGTGGTCTTCCGGCCAACATCAAGGCCATCATGCGCGTGGCCGAAGAAGGCTGCAACCTCTTCACACCGAAAGTGAACCTGCGCGTGGATGGCAGCAACCCACAAATGCGTCTGGGGCGTGCATTGGTCATCAGCGATGGCGCGCATTCATTCGGTGCCAGCATAGGAGGCAAGAAAGTAGGGGCACAGGCGGACATCACCGGTTTCAGCTTCCACGCGGTGAAGAACCTGACCACCGCTGAAGGTGGAGCACTGGCCTTGAACCTCCCCGAGCCGTTCCAGCACGAGGAACTCTATCGTTACTTCAATACCATGAGCCTGCACGGCCAAAGTAAGGACGCGCTGGCGAAGAATCAGCCGGGCGCCTGGCGATACGATGTGGCCTTTCCCGGTTGGAAGTGCAACATGACGGACATCCAGGCAGCCATCGGCCTGGTGGAACTGGATCGCTTCGACAGCGATACCACGCCACGTCGCAAGACCATATGCGAGCGATACGATGCGGCTTTCGCAGGTGATGGACGTTTCACCACGCCGACCTTCAGGACCGGCGATCGCGAAAGCTGCTATCACCTCTACATGTTGCGCATCCCGAAGGCCAGCGAAGAGCAGCGCGATGCCATCATCACCGCCATCGCCAAGCGCGATGTCAGCGTGAATGTGCACTTCATCCCGTTGCCGAAGCTGAGTTTCTACGAGGGCCAGGGCTATCGCATGGCCGATCATCCGAACACGTACAAGCTGTACAGCACGGAGATCAGCCTGCCCGTGTATTACGATCTTACCGATGCCCAGGTGGACCAGGTGACCGCTGCGGTGAAGGCCGCGGTGAACGAAGTGATGGGGTGAAAGGCATGGTGAAGCGCGCCTTCGACATCGTCGTTTCGGCCACAGGCTTGCTCTTGCTCTTGCCGGTGTTCCTTTTCCTTGTTCTGGCCGTGGCATTGAGTTCCCCGGGAGGTGCATTCTTCAGGCAGGTCCGGGTAGGACGGGGAGGGGACGAATTCAGGTTGTTGAAGTTCCGCACCATGCGACCGGGCAGCGAGGCGAAAGGCCAGATCACGGTGGGTGGCCGCGATCCCCGGATCACCGGCATCGGATATTTCCTGCGTAAGAGCAAGCTGGATGAGCTTCCGCAGCTGATCAATGTTTCCTTGGGGGAGATGAGCATCGTGGGCCCCCGCCCGGAAGTGCCGAAGTATGTGGCGCTCTACACCCCGGAACAGCGCAAGGTGCTCAGCGTTCGTCCGGGTATCACCAGCGCAGCCAGCATCGCGTACATGGACGAGAACGAGATACTTGGGAAAAGCACGGACCCGGACCGCACTTACATCGAGGAAGTGATGCCCGCGAAACTGGCGCTGGATCTGGAATATGTGAAGGAGCGGGGCTTCCTTCGCGACCTGTCGATCATATCGCGCACGATCACCGGACTATTCCGTTGACGAAGTCCCCTGATCGGTCGGCCCCAGCAGATCGCGCAGTTTCTCCAATTCCTTGCTACGCTCGCTATCGCCCAGCTTCTCATAGCTGTTGGCCAGGTTGTTCAGCTGCCTGCGAATGATGTCCATGTTGGTACATGGTGTGTAGAACGAAGGGCGTGGCTCGATCTTGAGCTTCTCCAGGAATTCATTGATCTCGTTACGGCCAAGGATGTCGCCCTGACTGAATGCGTTCACGTAGAACAGCACGCTCTCTTCGCCCTGCTGGCCGCTATCCGCTCCGCCGATACTCTCTTCGTCCAGATAGGCCAGAACGAAGTGATTGGGCAGATTGACCCCGCGTAAAGGCAGGTCCAGATCCTCGGCCAGCACTTGATAGATGATGGCCAGCGAGAGCGGATTACCCGTTCGACTGTCCAGCACCTCATTGATATAGCTGTTCTGCGGCGCGTGATAATTGCGCTTGTTGCCCTTGAAACCGTGGACCTGGAAGAAGATGTGGTTGAACACGCGCACCTTCTCGAAGGCGGTAAGGTGATCATTGAGTTCCAACCAGATATCCTGGCGGATGGATGCAAGTCGGGCCTTCACCTTCTGCTCGTCCATGTCCGGGTAGCGGTAGCGGCTGATGATGAGCGCACCTTCCAACAGATCCTCTCCTCCAGACTCTTTCCAAGCCTTCATGCGATCGGTCACTGCACCCAGGTGTATGGTCTGCAGGATGTCTTCGATCCGCTTGCGGAAGAGGTCACCTAGATCATCGATCTCCCAGGCGCGTTCCAACACCGGTACCACATGGTCACCGAGGGAAACGATGCGGTCGCGGACCTGGTTGTAGACCCCTTCGTCGGGGTCATCGATCAAGGTGATCAGCGCACGGATCTCGGTCTCGCTCATGGGGAGTTACCATCCTTCAACACGGTGGCCGGGTCCGAAAGTACCCGGCCATGGTCCTGTTCAGTGGCGCTGTTCCAGCCTTGTTTCAACCGGCATGGGTTGAAGGCCAACTAACAAAGCCGTGTGGAAACGACCGTCGTCCGTGCGCGGCATGATCTTGGCTTGCGGCACGCTCCCTATCTTCATTCCATGAACTTCCCTAACGCCGCTCGATGCCTGATGGTCCTCCTGGCATCCACACCCCTCATGCTTGCCGCGCAGGTGCGGAGCGATGAAGCGCCACCTCCGCCGGTGGAAGGACCGGCCGTGATCGGGATCGATGAAAAGGCCCCGCAAGTGTTCACGATGGTGGAAGAGATGCCCGAGTTCCCCGGTGGGCAGCAGGCGCTGATGAAGTACATGTCAAGCCACTTGCAGTACCCGGAGATCGCCAAGGAGGATGGCATCCAAGGCAAGGTGTTCCTCAGCTTCGTGGTGCAGGAGGATGGTTCGTTGCGCGACGTGCGCGTGATCCGTGGAGTGCATCCATCCTTGGATCGTGAAGCCATGCGGGTCGCGAAGTCCATGCCGCTGTGGAAACCAGGCAAGAACATGGGCAAGGTGTGCTGTGTGCAGTACAACCTGCCGGTGAACTTCGTGCTGCAATAATTGAACAAGATGTTCAGGAACCTCGGTAGAACTGCACTAGCTCTTGCGGCGGTGTTTTTACCGATGGTTCTCTGTTCGCAGACGGATGGTGCGCGACCTTCAGACGGGGAGGTCTACGAAATCTTCAACCCTGAGGTACCACCTGAATTCCCAGGAGGAGAAAGGGCAATGATGACTTACCTCGCCAAGAATTTGAAGTATCCACAATGTGGTGAATGGGAGGGAACTGCATTTGTCGGGTTCACCGTGGAACCAGATGGTCGCCTGACGAATGTTCGCACGCTTAACAGTGTACCATCTGTACTCGGCAATGAGGCCGTTCGAGTAGTTCAGGGAATGCCACCGTGGGCTCCGGGAAAGCTGAGTGGGAAAGCCGTTAGAGTGAATTACGCGATACCAGTTCGGTTCCGCATCTCGCGGTAGTGGAATACCCTCACACCGTCGTCACCCGCTCCAGCACCTCCGCGATCATGCGGTCGATGGCACCGTGGTGATCCTTGCTGTACTCTTTCCGCAGGCGGTTGGCCACAACGGTGCAAACGGTAGCCGTACGATGACCTAGCAAACTGCCCAAGCCGTAGAGTGCGCTGGTCTCCATCTCGAAGTTGGTGCCGCGCAGGCCATCATGCGCAAAAGCCGTGAAACGTTCGTTCAACCCATCAACGCTGGGCACACCGCGTAGTTGACGGCCCTGTGGGGCATAGAATCCGCCGGAAGTGAAGGTGACACCCACCACGTTGTTATGGCCAAGAAGCGTCACCAGTTCCTTGTCACCAGCGGCGACGTAGGGTACAGGGAGGTTGTCCGGCCATTCGGTCTGTTGAAGCAGTGCGTTCAACATGCGCAGCTCGGCATCGGTGTTCTCGTAGGCGTAGTAGTGCAGCACGTTGTCCAGCCCAACCCCGTAGGCGCTCACGATGCGCGTATCCACAGGGATGTCCTCCTGGAGCGCGCCGCAGGTTCCTAGACGGATGATCTTCAACGAGCGCGTCTTCTCCTTCGGGCTGCGCGTTTGCAGGTCGATGTTCACGAGCGCATCCAACTCGTTCACCACGATGTCGATGTTGTCCGTACCGATGCCCGTGCTCAATGCGGTGATGCGAACTCCATTGAATTCGCCCGTATGGCCCACGAACTCGCGGTTCTGCACCTTGTGCTCGATGCGTGAGAAGTGGCGACTGATCAGCTCCACACGCCCTTGATCACCAACAACGAGGACGACATCACCCAACTGCTCGGGACGCAGCGCGATGTGGTAGACCGAACCGTCGGGGTTCAGGATCAGTTCGCTGGGGGGGATGACGGTGCCGGGAGGCGTGAGCGTGATCGGATGCATGGGTGCAAAGGAAGGAGAGAATGCGAATGCAGCCACAGGCTGCCGGCCTCTGGCTTCTAGCTAGTGGCGGTCGGGCTTCGACCTGATGGTCCGCGCTACTGCTGGGAAAAGACCTTTTGCAACAACGCAGTGGCGCGGGCAGCGGGGTCCTGGCGGATCTTCTTTTCCTCATCTGCGAGAAGCAGGAAGAGGCCATCCATGGCTTTGGTGGTCACGTAAGCGTTCAGGTCGGGGTCCACGGCTTTGCCGCCGGTGAGGATGGATGCCGCGTTGTAAGCGTTGGCGACCGGTGTCCAATAGCTCGTCAGCGCGACCTGTTGTGTGGCCTTCTCCACCACCGGCGTGAACTTGGCCCGAAGCGCCACGCTGGTCTTCTCCCGCAGAAAGTTCGTGGCGGCGTTCTCTCCGCCGCGTAGCAGATCGAACCCGTCCTGGATGCTCATGCTCGTGATGGCATCCACGAAGACCGGCACGGCTTCCTTGGCTGCTTCACTGGCGGCTTTGTTCAAGGTGCGTTCGAAGTCCTCAACGGGCTTCTTGATGCCCAGGTCGGTGAGCGTGTTCTTCACCTTGATCGCTTCAGCCGGAAATGGGATCTTGATGCGGGCATCGTTCCAGAAACCATCGGCGATGCTGGCTTTCTCCACGCTGCGTTCGGTGCCTAGGCGAAGGGCTTCCTTCAGGCCGGAGATCACTTCATCGTTGCTCAGTGGCGCGCTGCTCGGGATGGAGTTCAATACGTTCTGCATATCCTGCGGCGAGCAGGAGAGGAGGGAGATGACCGTAAGGACGAGGACCGTCTTCTTCATTCGCGGATGAGTTGTTCCAAGGCCATGCGCCAGGCACCGGGCAACGCGATGGACTTGTTCGTGGTGTAGTCGAAGCACACCATCACGCTGCGGCCCTCAGCGCAGATCCCTGGCCGCTCGCCGCCAACACGATGGATGGCATAGACCAGGTCGAAGCTCTTGTTACCGATCGTACCGCACCACGCTTCGGCTTCGATACGATCGGTGAGGTGAATGGGCATCCGGTAGTCCACCTCATTGCGGGCGAGGATCAAGCCTTCTGTACGCCAATCGTGGTCCGGTGCGATGAATTGCTGGAGCAGCCCAATGCGCGCTAGTTCGAACCAATGCAGGTACACCCCATTGTGCACATGCCGCGCCATATCCACATCGGCGAAACGGATCTGGATGGGTAGACGCTTGATCTCCATGCACCGAGACCTAGGAAATGGGATTCAGCATCACACTGAACACCGTGATGCTGTTCGGGTCTCGATCGTAGAAGAGCTTGTCCAGCGCCTCCATGATGTTCTTCGCCCGGAAGTAGGAGGTGTGCAAACTGCCCTCACCGCGCGCGCTCCATTGGATGGTATAGCTGCCCGTCCGCTCCTTGTAGGTCTTCACATAATCCAGCATCGCGCGCAGGGCGTCCACCTTATCGCTACCCGTGGTCTGGTGAAAAAGGAAGCTCTGGTTGTGGCGGGGGTTCAGGGTGATGACGGTGAGCTTCGTCGTGGCACCGCCCTCATCGAAGTTGAACACCAAGCTATCCGGACCAATGCCGATATGGTCAGCGATCTCCTTCTGGAAACGTGCGATCTCGAGGTTCTTGTCCCTTGTCATGTGCTGTTCCTACTGGGCGTCAAAACTACTGTACACCGAGTTGTGGCTCCGGTATTCGGGCACCAGCTGTTTCATCAGGCGAACGGCGTCTTCGTTGGAGCGTGCTTCGCCCTTCTCCACGGCCTGTCCGACCATCATCGGATCATCCTCGCGCACTTTGCCTATGAGGATGCGTGGATGGTGCGTGGGTAGCGTGTTCTCTGCTGTAGCAAGGAGTTCCTCGTAGAGCTTCTCGCCAGGGCGAAGACCGGTGTAGATGATCTTGATGTCAGCACCCGGTTCGAAGCCGCTGAGGCGGATCATCTTCTCGGCGAGGTCCGCGATGCGCATCGGTTGGCCCATGTCGAAGACGAAGATCTCGCCGCCTTTGCCCATGGTGGCGGCTTCCAACACCAATCGACAGGCTTCAGGGATGGTCATGAAGAAGCGTGTCACATCCGGGTCTGTCACGGTCACTGGCCCACCAGCCGCGATCTGCTTACGGAACAGGGGGATCACCGAGCCGCTGCTGCCGAGCACATTGCCGAAACGCGTGGTTGTGAATTGGGTGCGGTTCCCTTCGGCTTTGGCCAGGCCGTTCACCACCATTTCGGCCACCCGTTTGCTGGCGCCCATCGCGCTTGTCGGGTTCACTGCCTTATCGGTACTAATCAAGATGAACTGTTCCGCACCATGCTCGATCGCCAACGTGGCCACGTTGCGAGAGCCCAGCACATTGGTGTGCCAGGCTTCAGCGGGCTGCGCTTCCATCAACGGCACATGCTTGTAGGCTGCCGCATGGAATACCACTTCCGGCTTGAATTCCGTGAACACCGCTCCCAGGGCATGCGGGTCGCGCACATCGGCGATGCGGGCTACGACCGGTCGGTCGCTCGCGGACTTCAGTTCGATCTCGATGTCGTACAACCCGGATTCAGCGATGTCCACCAACACGAGCTGCTTCACGCCAAGTTGAACGAGTTGCCGACAAAGTTCACTTCCGATGGATCCAGCGGCGCCGGTCACCAGCACGCGCTTTCCATCGAAGCGAGAACGCAGTTGCGCATCCTCCAGCTTGATCACCGGTCGCCCCAACAGGTCCTCGATGCGGACTTCCTGGATCTGCCCGGCGCTCAATTGCCCGTTGATCCAGTCGTTCACCGGCGGTATGGTGAGCACGCGCACCTTCGCAGCCATCGCAGCATCCACCACGCGGCGGCGGTTCTCCGGATCGGGCCGTTGGATGGCGATGATCACCTGGTCCACATCGCCTTCAGCCAGCAGTTCAGGTAGCTTGGCCGTGGATATCACCAGGCTTCCTTCCAAGCGCTTGCCAGCCTTGCCCGGATCATCATCCACGAAGGCTTCGACATGGTACTTCGAGCTACCCTCGCGTTCCAACGTACGCTTGGTGATCAACCCGGCTTCACCGGCGCCATGGATCACCACGTTCACCACGTCCTTGCCAGCCCCTCGCGAACGCAGATGCAGCAATTTGAAACCGATACGTACCACGATCAGCGCCATGGCGGTGGCCATGAAGTCGATCACGATCACGGAAGTCGGTAGGAAATAGTAGCCATCGAATAGGGAGTACCGCAAGCCACCGATGACCAGGAAAGTCAACGTACCACCGAGCGCGGTAAGGAAGATGCGTTTGGCATCATCGGTATTCGTGTGCCGCACCATCATGCGCGGCAGACCAGCGATGAGGTAAGACCCCAAGCGTACGCCCAGGTAGATTGGCAGTACGGGCAGCAACAGGTCCACCTCCACGGCCGGCACATGAAAATTGAAGCGCAGGAGGTAGGCCGCCGTCAACGCCAGCAGGCTCAGCACCCCATCGATCAGGAGGATGCCCCATCGCGGGAACAAGCGTGGTGCGGCCATGAACTAGACGGCGCAAGATAGTCCGGGTACCCGGCATCCATGAGCTTTGCGCTGCGTCTTCAATGCGCATATTTGCCACCCCGCGTTCGGCCCAGCTTGAACGTGACAGACCGAAAACAACGCATGCCAACTTCGCTTGTCACCGGTGGTGCCGGATTCATGGGCGCCCATATGGTGAAGGAACTCCTTGCCAAAGGCCACACCGTCATCGCGCTGGACGACCTGAGCGGAGGCTTCGCCGATCAGGTGGATCCACGAGCCACCTTCATACAAGGCTCCATCAACGACCATGCGCTGGTCGATCGCCTTTTTGCCGAGCACCGCTTCGATCATGTGTATCACCTGGCCGCCTACGCTGCGGAAGGGCTCAGCCATTTCATCCGGCGGTTCAACTACCAGAACAACCTGATCGGGAGCATCAACCTGATCAACGCCAGCGTGCGCCACGAGGTGAAATGCTTCGTGTTCACCAGCAGCATAGCGGTCTACGGTGCGCTACCGCCACCCATGCGTGAGGATATGCGACCCATGCCCGAGGACCCGTACGGTGTGGCCAAGCTCGCCGTGGAGATGGACCTTGAGGCCGCGCGCCACATGTTCGGCTTGAACTACGTGGTGTTCCGCCCGCACAACGTCTACGGCGAATACCAGAACATCGGCGATAGATACCGTAATGTGGTGGGTATCTTCATGAACCAGTTGATGCAAGGGCAGCCACTGAGCGTATTCGGTGATGGACAGCAGCAACGGGCTTTCAGCTACATCGGCGATATCGCCCCGATCATGGCACGCGCAGCGGAGACACCAGCGGCTTATGGGCAGGTCTTCAACGTAGGCGCGGACACCCCCTACACGGTGAACGAGCTGGCCACGGCCGTGCAGGAGGCGATGGGGCTGAGCGGAATGGTGCGGAACCTGCCAGCGCGGAACGAGGTCGTCTTCGCCTTCAGCGACCACAGCAAGGTTGAGCGTGTCTTCGGAAAGCAGCGCGAGACCACCCTGCAGGAAGGCCTCGCGCGCATGGCTCCATGGGCCAAGGCCGTAGGCGCGCGTAAGAGCGGCCATTTCGGCAACATCGAGATCGAACGGGGCCTTCCACCCAGTTGGAAGGAGGCCTGAGGGTGGGCGCCGTGCCACCTACGCACACACTGCTATCTTCGGCCGCGCATGCCGAAGGTCCTGTTCATCGCCAGTCACCGTCCGGGTCGTAGCCCGAACCAGCGGTTCCGCTTCGAGCAGTATATCCCGCATTTGGAGCGGAACGGCTTCGCATGCACCATAAGCCACTTGGTGGATGAAGAGGACGACAAGTACTTCTATCGTCCGGGCAACTTCTTGAAGAAGCTCCGGTTCGTCCGGCGCAGCATCGCTCGGCGGCGCGCCGATGTGGCTCGTATGAACGACTTCGACATCATCTTCGTTTGCCGCGAAGCCCTGATGACCCGCAGTACCCATTTCGAGCGGGCTTTCAAGCGTAGCAAGGCGAAAGTCATCTTCGACTTCGACGACTCCATCTGGTTGCAGAACGTGAGCGACGCAAACCGCATGTGGGCGTGGGTGAAGGATGCCAGCAAGACGAGCAAGCTCATCGGCCTCGCTGACCTTGTATTCGCCGGCAACGACTACCTGGCAGCCTATGCACGTGGTTTCAACGCGCGTGTGGAGGTGGTCCCCACCACGATCGACACGGAAGAATATCGGCCTGTTCCGGTGGAGCGCGACGCTGCCGTGCGGATCGGCTGGAGCGGAAGCATCACCACGATCCAGCATTTCCAGTACGCGATCCCTTCGCTGCGTATCCTGAAGGAGAAATATGGTGACCGGATCGCCATCCACGTCATCGGCGACGGCAGCTACGAAGAACCCTCCATTGGCGTAAAAGGTCAGCCTTGGAGGAAACGAACGGAGATCGAGGACCTTTGCGCGTTCGACATCGGCATCATGCCGCTGCCGGATGATGAGTGGGCACGTGGCAAATGCGGTCTCAAGGGATTGCAGTACATGGGCCTCGGCATACCCGCCATCATGAGCCCCGTGGGCGTTAACAGCACCATTATCAACGACGGCGAGAACGGGTTCCTGGCCACCGACACGGCCGAATGGGTGGAGAAGGTCTCTCGCTTGGTAGAAGATCCGGAACTTCGCCGACGCATCGGGGCGGCAGCGCGCCGCACGGTGGAGGACCACTATTCGGTGAACGCCTGGCAGGATGCTTACCTGCGCCATTTCAACGCTCTTATCCAGCGCCTACAGCCGGCCGCTGCAACCATTCAGCATATCCATGGAAACGACCACTGAACTGAAACGCACCGCTCTCTGCCACATCCACGAAGCCTTGGGGGCCAAGATGGTACCATTCGCCGGGTATCTTATGCCGGTGCAGTATACCGGCGTTAACGATGAGCACCATAACGTGCGCAACGGAGTTGGCGTGTTCGATGTTAGCCACATGGGCGAATTCCTCGTCCGCGGGCCTGGAGCTTTGGACCTGATCCAAAGGATCACCAGCAATGATGCCAGTAAACTCACCGTGGGCAAGGTGCAGTACAGCTGTATGCCTAACGGGAAGGGTGGCATCGTGGACGACCTGCTCGTTTACCGCATGCAGCACAAGGACGATGACCACTACGTACTCGTAGTGAACGCGAGCAACATGCAGAAGGACTGGGACTGGATCCAGAAGAACAACACTTTCGACGCTCAGTTGGAGGACATCAGCGACCACATGTCACTGCTCGCGGTACAAGGCCCCAAGGCGACAGAGACACTGAAGGGGCTATTTCAGGAGGATATCGGTGCGATGCCCTATTACACCGCCATGTACGCCGAGATGAAAGGAGTGGGTCTGGTGCTCATAAGCACCACCGGCTACACCGGCGCTGGCGGTTACGAGATCTATGTACCCAACCCGCTAGCCGAGGCCGCATGGAAAGCCGTTTTCGCAGCCGGTGCGCCCTACGACATAAAACCGGCCGGCCTGGCTGCGCGCGACACGTTGCGCTTGGAAATGGGCTTCTGCCTTTACGGCAACGACATCGACGACACCACTTCGCCCCTGGAGGCCGGTCTGGGCTGGATCACGAAATTCACCAAGGACTTCGTTGACGCGCCCTTGCTGAAAGCCCAGAAAGAGAACGGGACCAGCCGCAAACTGGTGGGCTTCGAACTGGTCGACCGCGGTATCCCGCGTCACGACCATCCCGTGCTGGACGAGGCCGGTAACGTGGTGGGCAAAGTGACCAGCGGGACCCAGAGCCCCACGCTGCAGAAGCCCATCGGCATGGCCTACGTTCCCACTGCCATGGCCAAGGAAGGCAGCCACATCTGGGTGGATATCCGCGGCAAAGCTTTGAAAGGTGTCGTCGTCAAGCTACCTTTCCTGAGCAAGCCGTAGATGGAGCAGATCCGCAATAGCGAATACCAGTACCGCGTGGAGGTCTGCTTCATGCCGGGGCAGTACCCGTTGTATGCACAGGACATGGGTATCGTTGTCGTCATCGATGTACTGCGCGCCACGAGCGCCATGGTGGCCGCTTTCGAGAACGGCATCGAGCGCATCATCCCCGTGTCCACCATCGAAGAAGCTGCCCAATACATCGGACGCACCGGGTATATCGCCGCAGCGGAACGGAACGGAGAGGTGGTGCAGGGGTTCGCTTACGGGAACTCACCACTTGCTTATGTGGGTCAGGATCTCCGCGGCCAGACCATCGTTATGACCACCACCAACGGCACCAAGGCGATCAACCTGGCCAAGGACGCGCGTCAATTGGTGATCGGTTCTTTCCTCAACCTCACTGCGCTCAGTGAATGGCTGGTGAAGCAGAACGACAACATCCTATTGCTCTGTTCCGGCTGGAAGGACAAGTTCAACCTGGAGGATAGCGTGTTCGCTGGAGCCGTTATGGAACGGTTGCTGGAAAGCGGCAAGTTCGGGGTTGAAGAAGACAGCAGCATAGCCGCGAAGTACATGTTCATGAGTGCGCGGGATAACTACATGGGGATCCTGAAAGCAGCTCCACGTCGCCGGCGCATCGAACAACTGCAGCTACTGCCCGATGTGAAGTACTGCCTCACACCGGACCAAAGCACCAAGATCCCCGTGTTGCGTGATGGAGAGCTCGTGTTGTTGGACACCGGGAAGAAGGCATGATCCGCAAGACGCTACTATTCGTGCTGGTCCTGTCCGTAGCAGTGCTTGTACTGTTGCCATCGCGTGTAGTTGAACCCGCCTATGCATGGGGATTCTATGGGCACAAGCGCATCAACCGGATGGCCTGTTTCACCCTTCCCCCGGAGATGGTCGGGTTCTACAAGCGGCACATCGATTTCATCACCGATCATGCTGTGGATCCTGATAAACGCCGATACGCGGTGGTGGGAGAGGCGCAGCGCCATTACATAGATATAGACCACTATGCACACGGAGGTGTGGACCCCTTCGAGCTCGTACCGCACAGGTGGAGCGACGCCGTTTCCAAATTCAGCGAAGACACGCTGCAAGCCTACGGCATCGTACCGTGGCACATCGAGGTCATGTACGCCAGACTGGTGAACGCTTTCCAACGCGGCGATGTGGACCGCATCCTGGTCAACAGCGCTGAACTGGGCCATTATGTCGGAGACGCCCACGTGCCGTTGCACACTACGGAGAACTACAACGGGCAACTGACCGACCAGTACGGCATCCATGCGTTCTGGGAAAGTCGGATCCCAGAACTGAGCGCGGAGAACTACGATCACCTCGTGGGGAGAGCCGCCTATGTGGACCGCGTACTCGATGTGGCCTGGTCCGCCGTTCATGAAAGCCATATGCTCCTGGACAGTGTGCTCGGGATAGAGAAGCGGTTGAGCGCATCATTCCCGGAGGATCAGAAATACGTGTTCGAAGACCGGGGCAGAGGAGCGATGCGCATGTATTCCCGCGACTTCGCCAAAGCCTACGAAGACGCCATGTTGGGCATGGTGGAGCGGAGGATGAACGCCTCCATCCTCACGCTCGGGAACCTTTGGTACAGCGCCTGGGTCGTGGCCGGACAGCCCGATCTGGACCGTTTGGAACAGAAGGACGTGAGCGACTCGTTGAAAGCGGTGCTGCGAGCGGAGCAGGAATTGTTCGAGCAGAATCGCAAGGGGTATGGCCGCGATCACGAGTGATCCGCACCATCCGCATCATTTCACACACTATATGCGATCCGGTGACGATCAATGCCTGAAGGGCTTGGTACTTTCGCTGCGCGTGGCACGAGGTCGGGAGTGAGCACGGGTGAGAGCGTGAATACGAGAGGCCCGATAGTAGGCCACGCACCTGCAAGTACTTGCACGGAAGGAACCTGACACGAGAGGTTCAGGAGGGTCCGTCGCAGGTTATCGAGAAGAGAAGCCGCTCGTAGAGCCGTAATGGCCCCTGCGGCGGCTTTTCACATTGGTGGACACAGGTGGTCGGCCGGACTTCGTAGCCGCCTCAATCCCTGAACCGCACGTTCTGGTTCAGAACAGCACAATCCATATTGCGATCCTCGGTGATGCTCAGTGCATCCAGATCACCGGTCACCTCCAGATCGATCGCGCCGAAAGCGGTATCGGTATCGATCCGACACGCCCGGAAGAAGAGCGCATCTCCCTCCTTCATCGTCATGGTGTACGTACCCGTCTGGCGAAGCGTGTCCGTGCCTTCAACGGTGCCGCTCAATGTGTCATACACCCCCCGAGCCGGTCCGGCGGCGTACTGCACGATGCAGTCGTAGCACGTCGCTTTCAAATTCGCCGTGTACTCTTTCACTTCCGGCTTCTTGCAGGAGGCGGTGGCGGCACAGATACCGAATGCGAAGATGACGTTACGCATAAGGCCGTGAAGGTAGTTCGTCGCCGAAGTACTACGCCAAGGTGGTCTTGCGCTTGGCCTTGGGGTCCTCGGGCATCGTGCCGAAGAGATGGTCCCACAGCGGGGAACTCACCCCGAAAGCCCCTTTGTCCCCCACGTAGTGGTGCATGTTGTGGTGTTTCCAAAGCACACCGAACAAGTTCTTTGGCGGATTCATGGTATGCACAGCATAATGGACCATGAGGTACGTGGCATACCCTGTCATGAAGCCCCCGCCGAAAGCGATACCGCTGGGCCCTAGCACCAGCCGGAAGAGGCCCATGAACGCCGCGGCGAGTACCACGGATACCAGTGGGGGAAGGGCCAGCCGTTTCTTATCGCGCGGATGATCGTGGTGAACACCGTGCATGACGTACTGCAACCGCACTTTGCGCGCGCTGCCCGCCGTGCCCATGTGATAGAGGTTGCGGTGTGCGATGTACTCGATGAACGTGAAGAACACCATACCTGCCGTATACAAGGAAAGCGTGCTCAACACACCAAGGCCCAGGATGTGAACGGAAGCGTAGCCCGAAACCGCGCCAAGCCCATAGAAAATGACCAGAGGGACGGCGATGTGCGTCTTCGTGAGGGCTTCCAGGACAGGACTCTGGAAAATTCGGCCGCTGGTGGCTTTTGCAGTGGACATTTGGGGGGTGAACGCGGCGCGAAAGTATGGACCGGAGCGGCAGAAAGTGACTGACGCCGGTCAGGTCTTCAACAACGAAGGCATAGTTCGCGGGTGATCGCTACATTTGCCGCCCGCTTCCGAGAGGAATATGGGCGATTAGCTCAGCTGGTTCAGAGCACTACCTCGACAAGGTAGGGGTCGCTGGTTCGAATCCGGCATCGCCCACGGAATTTCAACGAACCGCCGTCGTCAACGGCATTTAGGTACCACCCAGCGCCGGCTCCCTCTCCCAGGCGGCCGTTGATGACGCTGATAAGCCCTATGAACGGAACGTATCTCCGCCTCCGGCGGTCTGGACATGGATCTTTTGCGTTGGGGAAAGTGACCTCCAGGGCCTAACGCGTCTCAACGGCGAATTCGCTCTCCCCCGTGTTGTTCAGGAAGAAGGCCAAGCCGGTCATCCAGCTTAGCGACGAGGAACTCGTGGCTGAGCTTCAGCGCGCCATGGACGCTGACCGGTTCGGTGTGCTTTATGATCGCTATTCGGCCAAGGTCTACCAGAAATGCATGGGCATGACGCGGAACAAGGACATTTCGCAGGACCTGGTCCACGATATCTTCTTGAAGGCGTTCGTGAACCTGCCCAAGTTCGACCACCGGAGCAAGTTCGGTACGTGGCTCTACAGTATCACGTACAACTATTGTCTGGATCATCTGCGCAAGAACCAGCGTCAGCGAACGAGCGATCTGGATGATGATCTGCTGGAGGATGGTGCGGACGAACGGTACGAGGCTGAACTCCTGTCCGTCCGTTCAGACCGTTTGGCGCCTGTACTGGAAGCGCTGGAACCAGGGGACCGGGCGATCTTGTTGATGAAATACCAGGACGAGCTATCCGTGCGCGACATGATGGATGTGCTCGGACTTACCGAAAGTGCAGTGAAGATGAGGTCCATGAGGGCCCGTGAGCGCGCATTGGCGAAGTATCACCAACTCTACCGGGAAGAGCCATGAGCGAGAATCCGTTCAAGATCATCCGCTCCACGGACCAACCGCCTGAGCACCTGCGAAGCGAGGTGATCGGCAGCGTCAAATTCGTGATTATGCTGATGCGCGTGTTGCAACTGTTCGTGGCCGACCCCAGCGCGGCCCTTTTCGAGAAGGTGCGCATCGTCGGAGGTTCCGGAACTTCACGGACGGACGATACCACCAAGCCCCCCACCGACCTCCCACCAACCCGTTCTTGACCCATGGATATGGACCATTTCTTCCTGCGTGTTTCCTCCGCCTTCAATACCTATGCGGGGGCGTTCATCGACCAACTTCCTGCCGTGGCCACCGGCCTCGTGGTGTTGCTTCTTGGCTGGCTCATCGCTCGCTTGATCCGCTGGCTCGTTGAGCGGATCGGTGAACGCACCCTGGATCCATTGGCCCAGCGCTCGGGAATGGACCGTGCGATCGCCCGGTTTGGCGGCTTCACCCCGTCTAAGTTGTTGGCCGCCATCAGTTGGTGGTTCGTGATGCTGGTATTCGTTCTAGCGGCCGCGGACATCATGGGCATGGACCTGGTGAGCCTGGCCGTCCAGCGTGCGTTCGGCTTCATGCCTACGCTCTTCACTGCGCTGGCCATTTTCGTGCTGGGCATATGGGGAGCGGACAAGGTGAGTCGGATAATCTCCCAATTGAGCAACGTTGTGGAGCTTTCCGCCGGTCGTATCGTAGGCCGCATCCTCGGGGTCATCACGGTGGTCTTCGCCTCCATTACCGCGCTCAATGTGGCGGGTGTTGATACAAGCCTCATCACGGCCAACATCCAGATCATCCTGGCCGGACTGTTGCTCGCCTTCGCGGTAGCGTACGGTTTCGCGGCGCGCGACGTACTGTCCAACATCCTGGGCAGCTATTACGGTAACGAGCGTTTCAAGCCAGGTATGCGTGTAAGGGTAGGAGAAGATGAGGGGGTGATCGAACGCATCGACAGCGTAAGCATGACCCTTCGCAAACCCGATCGGCTGGTGATGATACCCAGCAGCCGCTTGGTGACCGAGCGCATCGAGGTGATCGGGGAGCCCGATCGCAGCACGGTCCAAGCCGCGGAACAAGCCACGAGCGAGAAGCATAAGGCGCCTTTCGCTTGATCGCACTTTTCCATTCGACCACCAAAACCACCCGTAACGATGGACACTCAAGATGTAATGCAGCCTGTTGGACAGTTAAGCGCCTGGAGCGAGAAGGGCTGGGCACTCGTGCTGGAGTACGCTCCCAAGGTACTTATGGCGCTCGTGGTCCTCTGGATCGGCAGCATGCTGATCCGCATGGTCGCGAAGTTGTTGAACCGCGTATTGGATCGTCGCGGTGTGGAGCCCACGCTGAAACGTTTCCTGCACAGCCTGGTCACCATCTCTTTGCGTGTATTGCTGTTCCTCACGGTGATCCAGATGATGGGTGTCGCCACGACCAGTTTCGTAGCCATCGTAGGCGCCGCTGGCTTGGCTGTGGGACTGGCTCTGCAAGGCACGCTCGCCAACTTCGCCGGAGGAACGCTCATTCTCCTGTTCAAGCCCTATAAGCTGGGCGACCTCATCGAGGCGCAGGGCGTACTGGGCAATGTGAAGGAGATCCAGATCTTCACCACCATCTTGCTCACGCCGGAGAACAAGACCGCGATCATCCCCAACGGGGCCATGGCCAATGGCAACATCATCAACTACAGCGCCGATGGAAAGATGCGCGTGGACCTCACGTTCGGGGTGGCCTATGGCGAGCCCTTGGACAAAGTGCGTTCGGTATTGGAGCAGGTCATGAAGAACGATGCCTTGGTACTGCAGGACCCTGGGCCGAGCGTTACCGTCAGCAAACTGAACCTCGAGGGCATTGAACTGGCCGTTCGCCCCTGGTGCGACCCGAAAGATTATTGGACCGTATACTTCGGAACTCTTGAGAAAGGGATCCAAGCCGTGCAGGCGGCAGGGATCAGCGGACCGAAGCCGAGCATGACCATCACCAACCGATAAACCACGAACCACAGATGAAACGAACGTTACCCCTTTTACTCTCCCTCGCATCGGTACTGCCCGTAATAGGCCAGAACGATGTGGATAAAGGCGCGCGCGATGCCTCCGCGGCCACCATGCAGACCGGCGCTCCAGCCGACACACTGCCCGATGGATGGAAGAAGAGCGGCATCATCAACGTGAACATGACCCAGGTGAACCTTACCAACTGGGCGGCGGGCGGTTTCAACACCGTCAGTGGTATCGCCATGTTCAACGGAACAGCCAATTGGAAGAAAGGTCGCAAGGCTTGGGATAACAGCCTGGTACTGGCTTTCGGTGGACAACAGGTGGCCAACCTGAGCCCGCAGAAGACGGACGACCGCATCGAGTTGAACAGCAAGTACGGTTACGAGTTGAAGAAACACCTGTACCTGGCTGGCGTGTTCCAGTTCAAGACGCAGTTCACGGAGGGTTTCAACGCCGAAGGCCAGCGGATATCCAACTTCATGGCACCGGGCTACGCATTGCTCGGCGTCGGTCTGGACTATCGCCCGAACGACAATTTCACCGTGTTCTTTTCACCGGCCACAGCTCGCATGGTCGTTGTCAACGATGATCTGCTGTTCGAAGGGCTCGGACCCGATGATCGCGTATACGGCGTGAAGAACGGCAACACCAGCGAATTGGAACTGGGCGGCTACCTCCGGTTGCAGTACAAGCGTGAACTGGCGAAGAACATCACGTTCCTCACCCGCGGTGATCTCTTCAGCAACTACTTGCGCAATCCACAGAACATCGATGTGACCTGGGAGACCTTATGGACCTTCAAGGTGAACGAGTGGTTCGCGGCAACGCTCAACACCATGTTGATCTACGACCACGATACCAACCTGCCCAAGACCGACGCTGAGGGCATTCCGTACCTCGGACCTGCCACACAGTTCAAGGAGACACTCGGCATCGGGCTCAGCTTCAAGCTCTGATAGGCGAAGAGTACGACCGGAAGGGCCGCAGTGATGCGGCCCTTCTAGTTGGTACGGTAACCCAGATCGTATACCGGAGCCAGCAAGGCGTTCTGCACGGGGTTCATCTGCCTGCGATACACGGCCACACGACCTAAACGAACGCCGCTCTTGTGCGGATCGAAGACATAAGCCTTCAGCATGATCTCGCACGGGGGATGAAGCACCCAGGATGGTGATGCCGCCACCACCAACGTAGTGGTTCCGGTCCTGGAGAAGGAACCCGATCCCGAGTTCCTGTACAGCACGCTTTGCCCGTTGCAGATGAACTCCAACACGATGGCGAAGTCCGTGTTGGGCTTTCGCGCATCCACTTCGGCCACCACTTCATAGGCGTCGCCTTCATTCGCCGGAGCGGTCGGGATCGGAAGACTGCATTCCACACCGAACTGATGTTCCTCGAAGCGCCACCACGGCTTGCCCGTCGTGTCTCGCTCCATCGGCAGATGCTCATTCACGACCCAAGGCCCCAGGGGGTACACACCGGGTCTCGCCTCGGCCAACAGGGTGCGATCCCGAACCAACGGATCCCTGTGCTCGGTGCCGAAGACAAGAACCTGCCCTTCGACATGATCCGTCCTTTCCCAGAGGAACGGCAAGTGAGCTTGAACACGCGCAGCATCTTCCTGCGCCGCACCATTGCTGATACCCAGTACCACGACCGCTGGCTCCACGGCTTCGATCAGGCTATCCAATGCACCAGCGCTCATGCCACGCACTTCGAAATGCACGAACCGTGACCGTACACCACGCTGCTTCCTGTAGAATTCCAGCTGGGGATGCGGGGCGTCGAAGAGGACCAACGTGCGGTCATAGCCTTGTGCAAGTATCGTCTCCTCCGCTTTATCGAACATGGCCTCGTAGCGGGACGTGTAGAACACGTCGTAGTGATGCCTGTCGAAAATGAGCGATGTGGTCACCAGCACCACGGTCACTGCGCACAAGATGATGGTGAGTTGGCGTGTCATCACACGTAACCCGGCGAACAGGGCGATGAGCACGTATGGAAAGCTGAACAGCAGCATGGAGTACTGCAGTACCGGGGACTTCCAGGTGCTGTAAGCGTAGCCCACGAACAGCGGCATCAACCCCCACAGTGGCAGGAACCATCGTGCGGGTCCGGCATCCGAAGGCACCCGCGAACTCCCGAACAAGGACAGTGCGATGAGGGCTGCAAGAAAGACCCCCAGCGGAACGGAATACTGAACGAGCCACTGAACATGCTCCACCAGCCAATAGGGTCCAGGCACCACCAACCAGCCGCTCAATCCCCCGAGGCTGAGTTGTTTCAAGAAGATCGGGATGTTGGGCAGATAGGCGAGCACGGCGATGGCACATACCGCGAGGTATCCCTTGCGTTGCTCCGCTTTCACCAGCACCAGTCCGGTAGCGACCATGATGATGGCCAGCATCAATGTGAAGTGGTGGGTGTACGCGCTGAGCACCGCTCCGGTAGCTAGACCGACGAGATACCGCCTACCACCGAAAGCGAGGAAGCGGGTGAGTTGATCCGCCAGCAGCGCGGTGGTGAAGAGGCCCGCAGCATAAGGCCTGGCGATCTGTCCGTAGAGAACGCTGAATTGCAGCGTGGCTAGCAAGGCCGTGGAAAGCAGTGCTGTCGCGGCGGAAGTCCAGGCCAGTGCAGAACGGTACACCAGGAAGAGCGCGGCCAGCGACATGAGGACAAAGGGCAGTTTCACGGCGAATGAGCTCATACCGAACAACCTTGTCCAGAGCCATTCGAACACCTGTACGCCGGGAGGGTGCGTATCCAGTTCGATAACGCCGCGTTGGATGGTCTCACCCAACGTAGGGTAGATGCGCACCAAGGCGCTGAGCTCGTCGTGCGTGAAGGGCAGGCTGGTCAGATGCCAGGAACGCAACACCGCTCCAACAGCGAAAAGGGCTAGGAATGTCCACCGCACCCACGGCTCGCCTGGGAACCAACGCTCACCATAGCGGGCGATATGGTGACGCCAACCCATGGTTCACTCGTGCCGGTCCAGGTCGCGCTGCACGTCCTTGGCCTTCAAACTATCCCGTTTATCGTAGGTCTTCTTGCCCTTGGCCAGTGCGATCTCCAGCTTGGCGAAGCCATTGGGTGCAATGAAGAGACGCACCGGTACGATGGTCATACCCGCGTCACGCAGTTTCCGCTTCAGCTTATCGAGTTCCTTGTGGTGTAACAAGAGCTTCCTGTCGCGCTTCGGCTCATGCACATAATGCGGGTTCGTTCCCCAAGGGTTTATCTGCATCCCTCGTACCATCAAGTCGTCACCGATGAAGGCACAATACGCCTCACCGATGGTGGCGCCGTTGTTCCGTATGCTCTTGATCTCCGATCCCATCAGCACCATGCCGCATTCGAAGCTATCGAGCAGGTGGTACTCGTATCCGGCTTTGCGGTTCTTGACCTCGATGGAAGCTGACATGGAGCGCGAAACTACGGCGACCGTGCGGCCCGGAAGGGTTCAGCCCAGCGCTACGTCCAGTATCATCATCACGATGAAGCCGCCGATGAATCCGAGCGTGGCGATGTCCGTGTACTTGTCCTGCTGCGTTTCGGGTATCACCTCTTCCACCACCACATAGATCATAGCACCGGCTGCGAAGGCAAGCGCGTAGGGGAGGAAGCTCTGCATGTGGATGACCGCCACGGCGCCGATCACCCCGGCGATGGGTTCGACGATGGCGCTGAGCTGGCCGTACCAGAAACTCCGGAATTTGCTCAATCCCTGCCTGCGCAACGGCATGCTCACCGCGAAGCCTTCCGGGAAATTCTGCAACCCGATGCCGATGGCCAGCGCCAAAGCACCACCGATGCTCGCTTCGGGCATACCGGCCGCTACACCTCCGAACAGTACGCCCACGGCCAGGCCTTCGGGTATGTTGTGCAGCGTGATCGCAAGCACGAGCAGGGTGGTCTTATGCCATTTCGTGGAAGGACCTTCCGTGCGACTGGTGTCGAAGTTGATGTGCAGGTGTGGTAGTAGCTTGTCCAGCGCGAAGAGGAACAACGCACCGGCCGCAAAGCCGATGGCCGGCGCCAGCCAGGGTATGTTACCCATTCGTTCGCTCATATCGATACTGGGCGTCAGCAGGCTCCAGAAACTGGCGGCCACCATCACGCCACCGGTGAAGCCGAGCATACCATCCAACCACTTGCGCGAAGCGTTCCCGAAGAAGAACACCAAACTGGCCCCCGCCGCAGTGACCAGCCAGGTGAACGTCGTTGCCAGGAATGCCGCGAGGATCGGGTCGATGCCAGCGAGGAACCGCTCTAGGGCGCTGAACGGGTCCATGGCTATGCAGGTTCCACTTGTAAGTGATGGCTCACCTCCTTGCTCACGCTGAAAGCCGAGCCGTTCTTCGGCTTGATGTCCATGCTCCCATCGAAAGCGTGCACTTCCTGCACGGTGAGCTGCGAACCGATGCGCAGGCCCTTGGCGTCGAGCAGGCGAAGGAGCCCATCGGTGGTCTCGCTCACCGCGGCTATCCGCACCACTTCGCCGGTGGCACAGGCGCTGAGCCGGTGGGTCTTTCGTTCGCGGATGCGCCCGTGGCGGTCGGGGATGGGATCACCATGGGGGTCGAAGCCCGGTTTGCCGAGATACTCGTCCAGACGGTCCGTGAGTTTGTCGTAGGCGACGTGCTCCAGTTGTTCCGCCACCTCATGCACCTCATCCCATCCGAAGCCCAGGCGCTGCACCAGGAAAGTCTCCCACAAGCGGTGCCTGCGGACCAACTGGAGTGCATGGCTGCGTCCTTTGGCGGTCAGCTTCACGCCATAGTACGGCTCATGCTTCAGCAAGCCCTTTTCAGCCAGCTTCTTCAGCATGTCGGTGACGCTACTGGCCTTGGTACGAAGCCGATGCGCGATGTCCTTCGTCGATGCGCTATCGCCTTCCTGGAGCAGCGTGTAAACGGCCTTCAGGTGGTCCTCTTCGCTACGGGTGAGCATGGAAAGATGGGGACGAAGGTAGTTCGTGGATTAGACAAGCCTAAATATCGTCATGGAGCCTGCATGCACTGGTGTAATTTCGCGCCACCATGTATGCACTGCTCCGGCCCTTGCTCTTCCGTCTTTCGCCGGAGCGCGCACATGCCGTCACCTTCCAGCTCTTGGAGGCTACCTATCGGATACCGGGAATTCTTCGCCTGTTCGGTGCGAAGAAGCCCGACGTGGCTGCCAGCGTGGAGGTGATGGGCTTGACGTTCCCTTCGCCGGTGGGTCTTGCCGCAGGAATGGATAAGGATGCCGCACACGTGGAAGCCATGGCCGCTATCGGTTTCGGTTTCGTGGAGATCGGCACGCTCACACCCGTTGCGCAGCCTGGGAATGACCGTCCGCGCCTGTTCCGGTTGAAGCAGGATCGCGCCTTGATCAACCGCATGGGCTTCAACAACGGTGGCGTGCAGGCCGCCGTGGAACGTCTGCGCCGTCGCACACCCGGCATCATCGTTGGCGGCAACATCGGCAAGAACAAGAACACGCCGAACGAAGAGGCCCTGAACGATTATGTCATATGCTTCGAAGCGCTTCACCCCGTGGTGGACTACTTCGTGGTGAACGTGAGCAGCCCCAACACGCCCGGGCTACGCGCCTTGCAGGAGAAAGGTCCACTGCTGACGATCCTGAACGAGCTGCGCACCCGGGACGCCAGCCTTGATGTGCATCGTCCGATACTCTTGAAGATCGCGCCGGACCTGACCAACGAACAACTGGATGACATCGTTTCGGTGGTGCGCGAGAGCGGGATCGCAGGGGTGATCGCCACCAATACCACCATTTCTCGCGAAGCATTAAGGACACCGAAGCACGAGGTGGAAGCGATCGGAGCTGGCGGCGTCAGCGGAGCGCCGTTGCGCCATCGGAGTTGGGAGGTGGTGAGTTACCTGCGCGAACGCTTGGCACATCCCATCGTGATCATCGGAGTAGGGGGCATCGATGGTGAAGCCGCGTTGCTCTCCATGCTCGATGCCGGAGCTGACCTGGTGCAGATTTACACCGGGCTGGTCTACGAAGGCCCGGCGCTGGTGACGCGCCTCAACGAACAATACATCCAATGGACGGACTGGAGGTCAAGCTGATCGAATGCCCGCGCGATGCCATGCAAGGCATCGTTCCCTTCATTCCCACAGCGGTGAAGGTTGAATACCTGAACGAGCTTCTACGCGTGGGTTTCCACACCATCGACATCGGCAGCTTCGTAAGTCCGAAAGCCATTCCCCAATTGGCGGATACGGCTGAAGTGCTGGGCCGTATCGACCTACATGGTTCGCGTTCGAAGTTGCTCGTCATCGTTGCCAATGAACGCGGCGCGGAACAGGCGGCGCAGCAGCCCAACGTTACCTACATCGGCTATCCGTTCAGCATAAGCGAGACCTTCCAACAACGCAACACGAATACGAGCATCGAAGGCTCATGGCACCGCATCGCCCGCATCGCGGAGATCGCTCAGGCTGCAGGGAAGGAGCTGGTGGTGTACATCAGCATGGCGTTCGGTAATCCTTACGGTGATCCATGGAACGGCGATGTGGCCCTGTATTGGACCGACCGCTTGGTGAACGAGCTGGGCGTACGGATCATCGCTCTCAGCGACACGGTCGGCGTGGCCGGTCCGGACGACATCAGGACCATGTTCTCAGCACTGATCCCGTCGCTTCCACATGTTGAATTCGGCGCACACCTGCATTGCACCCCGGATAACTGGCCTTGCAAGACCCAAGCTGCTTGGGACGCCGGTTGCCGCCGTTTCGATGGCGCCATAAAAGGTTTTGGTGGTTGCCCCATGGCCGAGGACGAACTCGTTGGCAATCTGCAGACGGAACTGTTCGTTGAGCTTTTGGGATCGCGTGGCGTGCGCACAGGACTTGATATGAGCGCTCTGATGTCCTCCGTGCGACGCTCCGCTAGCGTGTTCCCGTGACCAAGTGACAAGTGGTTATCGGTGGTGAGCAGCACGTGCGCCGATGGCCTCGTCTGCTTTGAAACACCGAACCACATGCGGACACTTGGACTATTCCTGCTCATCGTTCCTGCGCTATCCTCCCGGGCCCAATGCCCATTCGTTCCCACGATCACGCCCAACGCGGTAATGTTCTATTGCCCGGACGACGAGGCGGAGCTTTCCACCGGTGCGTACGATGCCTACCAATGGTACCGAAGTGGGGTGGCCATCCCTGGTGCTACGGCACAAACGCTCACCGTCGATCAATCCGATGCCGGATGGACCTTCACTGTTGAGGCTACTTTGGACGGTTGCACGGACACATCCGCTTCCGTACTCGTGGATGCCTGGATGGGACTGTTGCCGTTCTTGATCTCCGGTGGTGATGAACCGTATCAGGTGGACGGTACCGGGTCGTATTTCTGCCAAGGCGATACATCGCTCCTCGTCATCGGAGGCCCGTACGTTCTGGTGAACTGGACGAACAATGACGTCCCTATTCCGAACGAGAGCGACGACACATTGCGTGTCACCAGCAGTGGGGCGTACTCGGCCATCGTGGCTTTGGGCGTTTGCCAGGACGTACATATGGGCGTAGGTGTGCAAGTGCCTATTTCCTTCACCGCAAGCGAACAAGCGGGCATCGTTCAGGACGGTGATCTGCTTTGTGCACAACCCGAAGGCTTGGCCTACACCTGGTATTTGAACGGAGTGGAATTGCCTGATGCAACAGCGGCGTGCATAGCCCCAGAAGCTGAAGGTTCCTACACGGTGCTAGTGGACCAGAACGGCCCCTGCGAGATCCCCTCGGAACCATTCCTTGCCACGGGGATGGGTGATCGGTACGACACGCATTTCACGGTATACCCCATACCGGCAGCGGATGAAGTGAGCATCCAATGGTCCAGCGGTGTGCCCCTGCAAGGCTCGTGGTGCCTGCTTGATGCAAGTGGGCGCATCGTTCGCCAAGGGAAGCTCACGGGTTCGACCACGCTGCGTATGGAGGTGGCTACACTTGCCCAAGGGCATTACGTGTTCTGCGCCACCGAGAACCATGGCAACCTCCATCGCCTGCCATTGCAGGTACTGCGATGAACTCAGGCTCGCTCTAACTCCAGCACGGATATTTCCGGTGGCATTCCCACGCGACCAGGGAAACCGATGAAGCCGAAGCCGCGGTTCACATAAAGGTTCTGCGACCCTTCGTTGTACAGCCCTGCCCAATGTTTGTACACCCATTGGGCGGGGCTGTATTCTTCACCATTGATCTTCACGCCGAGTTGCGCTCCGTGCGTGTGTCCGCTGAGTGTGAGGTCCACACCCGTGCCCAGAACCTGTTCTTCCCAGTGTGTAGGGTCATGGCTCATCAGGATCCGGAAGGGGAACACTTCCGTACCGCGTATCGCCTTTCCAAGGTCGCCGTACTGCTGGAAACGACGCCCCCAGTTCTGCACACCGAGCAGGCCGATGTGCTGTCCTTCGCGCTCAATGGACAGGTGTTCGTCCAACAGCAACCGGAAGCCCATCTCCTTATGGATGGACTTCAGCTTTTCCAAGTTCGCGGATTTCTCCTGCGGACTATCCCACTGCACATAGTCGCTGTAGTCGTGATTGCCTAGAATGCTGAACTTGCCCGAGCGGGCCTTCAACCCGGCCAGTATCGGCACGAAACGTTCGGCCTCGTCGGCGTAGTCGTTCACCATGTCACCGGTGAACAGGATCAGGTCCGGTTCTTCGGCATTGATCAGCTCCACGCCACGTTGCACGATGCTGAGGTCGTCGCCGTAGCTCCCGAGATGCATATCGCTGATCTGGATGATGCGCAAGCCGTTGAACGCTTCGGGAAGGTTGCTCGAACGAATGGCGGTGCGGGACACGTTGAAGCTGCGTCGTCCTTTTGTAACCCCATACAGAACTCCGGCGAACGGCACGGCCGCAACGATCAGGCCCAACTGGCTCAGGAAGTTCGCACGGTCCAATGTTTCTCCAGTTCCCGAGGAGGATCCAGGCAGCAGTTTATGCCAGAGCAAGCGTCCAAGGTGCAGTAGGTCGTCCAACCCATGGAAAATGACGATGACCAGCTTGGGAAGGAAGAACAAGAGGAACAGGGCGACAAGGGAGAACACGTAGCTATGATCGCGTCGATTCTGCTGCCCTTGCATGTTGAACACCGTCCAGACCAATACGCCAAGGATGCCGATGGAAATGATCCAATACACGAACCGGATGATCCGTCGTAGGACGAGCGAATGGTTGGCGAACGCCGTATTCACACCTTTGTAGGCGTAAACATCGATGAGCACCAGTACAACGAAGAAGATGAAGAAGTTGCGAAGCGCCTTTGGGGACATGGACCGAAACTAGGCCGACCAACAACGCATGGTACCGCCCTCGATCAAATTAACAGAGCAATCCACTGTATGATCCGTTCCTCCTTCCTGGTAATGACCTGCCTCGTGGGCACCACCGCTTCCGCTCAAACGTGGAGGGCGGCCTATGGTGCCTACGGTCCGGATGAAGCCGTGGCCGTGCGTTGGGTGAACGATGACCGGATCGTAGTTGCCGGTTCCACGGGAAGCTTCGGCAACGGGTCCTCTGATATCTACCTCTTCGCGGTGGATGGGGATGGTTCGTTCCAATGGAGCCGAACGATCGGCGGGCAGGGGGTGGACCAGGCCTCCTGCATGGCTGTGTTGGACGACGAGAGCATTCTGATCGGCGGTTTTTCGAATGGTGGGGATGCCGGTTACGATGGGCTCCTGGTGAAGACCGATCCGGACGGGAACGTGCTGTGGCAACGCACCTACGGTGGTGCGGACTGGGACTTCATCCGCGATATCCTGCCAGCTGCCAATGGGGATATCCTATTGGTAGGCCAGACCTACAGTCATGGTCATGGCGGGCAGGCTTGGCTGGTTCGCGTAGATGAAACCGGTGAGCTTCAGGAAGAGCACACGTATGGCGCGGACGGCGAGGAGAACTGTTACGCCATCTGCGGTTCAACGGATGGATTCATGCTGGCCGGGTCCACCGGCATCGATGATGGAACCGATGCCCTTCTGATCCATGTTGATGCTGAAGGCGAACAAGTGTGGTCCAGGACTTACGGCGGCGATTCCAGTGATGTAGCCCATGATGTCGTGGCAACGCTGGATGGCGGAACCTCTTTCGTAGGCATCACCCGAAGTTCTTCGCAATGGGAAGAAGCGTACCATGTGAAGGTCGATGCCGCCGGGAACGAACAATGGTCGCGAAACTGGGGCCAGATCAATGATCAAGGTGCCTATGAGCACCTCGAATTGGAGAACGGCGAATTCTTGATCGCGGGTTACACGAAGACTTCCGGAGGAGGGGGGATGGACATGTTCCTTCAGAAGAGTTCGTCGAGTGGCGATTTCCTCTTCGGAAGGACGTTCGGTGGCATCGATGATGACGCCGGATACGGTCTCGATGCGTCCAGCGCGGGATTCCTCTGCGCGGGATGGACGACCTCGTTCGGCGCTGGTGCCCGGGATGTGTTCGTGGTCCGTACGGACGAAGAGGGCACCACGGCCAGTCAGATCGTTGAAGATGTCTTCGACCCGTTGAGCATCGACCAGGTCGCTTCCGAGCGGCTGGATATCTCGCCGAATCCTTCAACGGGTGTTTTCACCATCGGCACCATCGGGGGTAAAGGCGAATGGCGGGTCCTGGACATGTGCGGACGTGAGCTCGGGCGCGGACTTTGGTCCGGCACCGCCACATCCGTAGGGCTGGCTGTGGGTACAGGCCGATATATCCTGGAAATTCGTTCACAGGCCGGTGCACGGTGGAGAGGTGACCTCGTCATCACGTCGCCATGAACGGGCTCAAGCTCCACCAGGCGGAACGGTGGCATCTCGCCCTCGGCCACATCCTCTTCCTTGCACTTTTCACCCTCGCTTACATCCATGCCGTGCCGCGGGTGGTGCACGTGGACTCCGCTTTCCAGGTGTTCAAGTGGATCCATGGCGAGGGTATCGGAGTTGAAGCGCACAGGTTCTCCGCCATCTTTCCGCAACTACTGGTGAAGCTGGCCACGCAGTTCGGGATACGGCTTCAGGGGTTGGTGGTGATCGCTTCCGTGGCGCACGTACTGGTACCATACGTCATCTTCGTCGTTATCGCCCACGTTCTGCGCCTTCCCTGGCATGCCCTAGCTGTCGCACTGGCACAGGTGCTTTGCACGCGGCTAACGTTCTATGGCATCGTGCTGGAAGTGAACTACCTGTTGTGCTACCCCATTCTTTTCGCGGCCATGCTGGATGGTCCATTGAGCCGATCCCGGACGCCGCTGGTGCTCCTTATGGTACTGATCTCCCTGTTGCTGGTCCTGTTCGCCCATCCGGTAGGTTGTATCATGGCGCTCTTCGTCCTGCTCCTGCACTGGGCGCGTTCCACGGCTTCGCGTTCGCTGATATACGGGTTGGCCCTGCTCTGCGTCCTGTGGCCTCTTATCAGCCGTGCCGTTTTCCCACCGACGGGTTACGAGGCCGGGCTGTACACGGCCACCTCCGAAGGGCTGCACGCCGCGCCCCGCATCGCTGAACTACCGGCCTGGCGCTTTTTGATGCAACACACCTGGCAGGCTACCACCCATTACCTCATCCTGTGGTCGGGTCTACTGGCCCTCCTCATCATCCTGGTCCGCCGTCGGTCTTGGAAGCAGCTTGTGGTTTGCCTGTGCGCCTTGGTGGGCTACGTATCGTTGAACGTGTTCACCTATCACCAGGGAGAGACGGCCATGATGATGGAGAAGAATTTCCTGCCCTTAGCGGTTCTCGTGGGCCTGCCCTTGATGTTGGAGATGGGCCGAATGACGGCACCTGGGCAATGGGGGGTGTTCGCCGCGTTCGTGGTGGTGTTCTTCATTCAATTCCGGGGCATTTCATTCGCCGCGCGCCCTGCCCGGGAACGGCTGGCGCGTATTGAACAGTTGGTCTTGTCCTGCCAGAGGAGCGGTATCAAAAAGGCGTGTACCAGTCCGGAAATGCTGGATAGGGAAGGGTTGAACATCCATTGGGCCTTACCGTTCGAAACGCTGTTGCTCAGCTCACTTCGGGGTCCGGAGAACGGCGTCACGGTGGTCAGCCATGACGCTTGTCCACCATCCACCGATGGGGCGGACTTCTCCGGCTTGATCGAGGCCGGTGACGTTTGCGGCAACGGAACGTCCTACTTCCGTCTACCGAAGGGGCCTTACGGTGTACTTTCAACCCAGGAGTAGAGGAGTAGCGCTGATGGATGACCAACTGATCAACGTATTGCGGTGGATGCACATCGCCGCTGGCTTCACGGCGTTGGTGGTCGCACCCATCGCCATGGTGGTGCGAAAAGGTGGTGATGCACATCGCCTTTGGGGCAAGATCTTCTTCTACTGCATGGCGGTTGTTGCGGTCACGGCCATCATTCTAGGTATCGCTCGCCCGAACATCTTCCTGACCATGGTGGCGGTGTTCAGTTTCCATATGATCGCTTCGGGCTATCGCGCGTTGTACCACAAACGATTGCACGAAGGGCAGAAGCCGGCAGCGTTGGATATCGTGCTACAGGCCACGGCCGGTGTGATCAATGGCGGTCTGTTCATCTGGGGGTTCACCAATATGGTGCTCGGGAACAGGGGCGGGCCTTCCATCATTTTCCTTGTTTTCGGCCTTATCGGCATCCTCATGGTCTGGCGTAACATCCAGCGGTTCTACAAACACAGTCACGATAAGCACGAGTGGCTTTTCGCGCACATGACGGGTTTCCTTGGTGGGTACATCGCCACGGTATCGGCCTTCAGCGCGGTCAACATGGAGTTCATCAAGCCGGTATGGCTCCAGTGGTTGTGGCCCACCTTGCTCGGCGCTCCGCTCATCGCACTCTGGGTGGCTTACTATCGGAAGAAGTTCGCTCGCGGCAAGCGGGCCCGCGACGTGGTGGAGACGCGCATCAAGTGAGACAAGCCTCCGCAACCCACCCGGGCCGACAGCCGAGGGGGGAACGGTACATTTGGCGCCCTTGTCACCAGCGGTGAATATCCCTGCCCGAACGCCCCGTGTGTTGGTCCTCTACACGGAGTTGGCCCCTTATGTGCTCACCTGTCTGCGCGCGCTGGCACAGCGGGGTGTGGAGGTGCACGTGGTCCGTTGGCCGGTGAACAGCGAGGCTCCCTTCGCCCTATCGACCGAAGGCTTGCACCTGTATGAGCGGAAAGACCTGGATGATGCAGCTCTTCAGCGCCTGGCCATTGAACTGAACCCGGATGTGACCTTGTGCAGCGGCTGGATAGACAAGGGCTACCTCGCCGCCTGTCGCAGCCTGCGCAAGCTGGGCGGCCATACGGTGATGTGCAGCGATACCGCTTGGCAAGGCAAGCCCCGCCAATGGGTGGCCGCACTTGCGGGTAGGCTCATCTTACAGCGTACGTTCAGCGCGGCATGGGTTACGGGTGAACGACAAGCCTTGTACGCCCGCAAACTGGGTTTCGCCGCAGGCCGGGTCAGCAAGGGGTTCTACGCCGCGGACACCGACCATTTCCTGGCGTTGGGAGGGACACTACTGGCTGAACGCCAGAACGCATGGCCGCATGTTTTCCTCTGTGTAGCGCGTTACATCGCGGTCAAGAACCATCAGCTCCTTTGTGACGCGTTCGCCGAACTGTGCGAAGAGGGTCATGCCGGGGATTGGCAACTCTGGTTCGCGGGTACCGGGGAGTTGCACGGAGCGGTGTCCGGTTCAGCTTCCGGGAGCCACCCGCGTATCAAGCACCTGGGATTCGTACAAGGCGAGGCCATGCGCAGTGCCATGCGCTCAGCGGGCGTTTTCGTACTTCCCAGCGCCTACGAGCCTTGGGGCGTGGTGGTGCAGGAACAGGCGTGCGCGGGGCTCCCGCTCGCGCTAAGCCAGGAGGTACGTGCGGGCGAGCGTTTCCTGATCGAAGGCCGGAACGGTCTATCGTTCCCCGCGAATGACAAGCAACGGTTGAAAGAAGCATTGTGCAAATTCGTGGCCATGCCCGACGATGTACTTGCGGAACAGGGAAGAGCGAGCCGTGCCTTGGGGGCCACATGGAGCCCTTCGGATTGGGCTGGTGTAGTGGTGAACATGATCCAACAGCAGCGTGGCCAAGCTTGATGTACTCGTGTTCGTGGACTGGTACAAGCCAGGCTATCGCGGCGGAGGGCCCGTTCGGAGCATGATCAACATGGTGGATCACCTGGCCCACGAGGTGCGCTTCCACATCGTTACCGGAGATACGGACTACGCCAGTAGTGCCCCGTACCAAGGTGTGGTGCCGGACCAGTGGACCGAACTACCCAGCGGAGAACGTGTTCGCTACGCTTCCCGTTCCGGCCGGAATGCGAACCATTGGAGGTCGGTGCTGCTGGAACGCGAATGGGATGCCGTGTACATCAATGGCATGTTCTCGCTGTGGTATTCCATCATGCCACTGTGGCTGTCCCGGAGATCCGGAAAGCGACGTATCGTGGTGGCACGGGGCATGTTGTTGCCTGGGCCCATGGGCCAAGGAGCGTTGAAGAAGCGGCTCTTCCTTGCACTCGCCAAGGCTTTCGGTCTTTACCGGGGCGTGGAATTCCAGGCCACCAGTAGCGACGAGGTGATCAGCGTGCAGCGGCACATCGGCAGCAGGGCGGTGATACACGAGGTGACCAATTTGCCGCGTAAGATGGGCACCGCCGGCCGGCCGGCTCGGCACAAGGAGAAAGGCAGCGCCCGGTTGGTGAACGTCGTACGGATCGCTACGGAGAAGAACATCCATCTCATCATACAGAGTCTGATGGAGGTGAAAGGTGAGGTGGTGTTCGACCTGTACGGGCCGGTGTACCACGAAGCGTATTGGGAACAGTGCGAACTCGCCATCGCCCAACTTCCAGCGAACATCAAGTTCAACTACCACGGTCCGGTCGCTTCGGAGCAGGTGCCACAGGTGCTCTCGGGCGAATACCACGCACTGTTCATGCCGAACGAGGGCGATAACTTCGGCCACACCATGGTAGAGGCGATGTGCGCTGGACTGCCGCTGTTGATCAGCGACCGGTCGCCCTGGCGTGGTTTGGTGCAACGCCAGGCCGGCTGGGATATCCCGTTGAATGGAACAGCGGGATTCACCGCTGCCGTGCAGGAGCTGGTGGACATGGACCAAAACCGGTTCGATGCATTGAGCGCTGGCGCGTATGCGATGGGCATGGCACAGGTGAATAGCCCCGATACCGTTGCGAACACGTTGAAGATGCTTGGCCGATGAGCGCTACCAGACCACACGTGGACCTCAGTCGGTTCAACAATTCGACCTCCTTCCACCCGGGTGCGGGTCTTGTGAAGCGCACGGCCTGGTTCTTCGTGAACGCATTGGTCTTCCAGAACCCCGCTTTCCCTTTCCGTTCGCCGAAACCCTGGCTGCTGCGCCTTTTCGGAGCGCGCGTTGGGAAGGGGGTGGTCATACACCCCTCCGTCAATATCAAATTCCCCTGGCGGCTCACCATCGGTGACCACAGTTGGATCGGTCAGCGCACGTGGTTGGACAATCTGGACCAGCTCACGATAGGCAACAACGTGGTGATCAGTCAGGGCGCCATGATCATCCAGGGCAGTCACGACTACAAGAAGGTGGACTATCCCACATATACCCGGCCGGTCGTTCTGGAAGATGGCAGTTGGGTAGGGGCGGGAGCGATCGTCACCTTGGGTGTCACGTTACGGTCCCATGCCGTACTTGCTGCCGGTAGCGTGGCCACCAAAGACCTAGAAGCGTACACCGTCTACCAAGGTGTACCGGCCACTCCCGTTCGCGAACGCATCATCGAATCGGCGTGAAGTTCAGCTTGATCACCGTTTGTCGCAACGCTGCGCCGGTCATCGCCGGTACGTTGGAGAGCGTGCTTCACCAGACGCATGCCGACATCGAGGTCATCGTCATTGACGGTGCCAGTACCGATGGCACGGTGGAGATCGTACGAGGCTTCGCCGATCGCATCCGGCATTTCGTGAGCGAGCCTGACAAAGGCATTTACGACGCCATGAACAAAGGCCTCCGTGCAGCTACAGGGGATATCATCGGTTTCGTCAACGCCGGTGATCTGCTCATGACGCCGCAGGTGATCGCGCAACTCGACGAAGCCTTTCAACGCACCGGCGCGGAGGCCGTGTATGGCGACATCATCATGGTGGATGCCGTGGACCTGGAAAAGGTGAAGCGTACGTGGCTCAGTGGGCCGTACGATCGTTCGAACTTCCGCAAGGGATGGATGCCACCGCATGTGGCCACCTTCATCAAACGTTCCGTCTACGACAGGTTCGGTCACTTTCGAGATGACCTTCGCATTGCAGCGGACTACGAGATATTGCACCGGTTCCTGTACAAGGAACATGTCTCAGCGGCGCATATCCCCTTACTGCTCGTGCGCTTCCGTCTGGGAGGGATGAGCAATGGCAGCATACGCCACATCCTGGAGGCGAACAAGGAGGTTCGGCGGTCGTGGATACTCAACGGATCGCGACCGCCCAAACTGCTCGTCACAAGAAAGCTATTGAGCAAAGTGCTTCAGTTCCTGCACTGATCGCCGGTTCCTTTTCGTTGTCGATCACGGCGGTACGCCCATCACCACGAATTCGAGGTTCGGCTAATCCAACACGGAACGTACACCACCCGATATCGACCTTTCGTCATCCTTACGGTGAAGAACGAACAGCGAAGAAGCGATGCTTAGGACCAAAGTACCTGCCTACGTACCACTCATCAGTTTGCTCCTGGGCTCTGGAGCCATGTTGGCGTTGGGGTTCGTTGGTAAAGAGAAGGAACAACCCACCACCACACATTCTGCGCGTGTGTGCGATGTCACCTACCAGCGCGTGCGGGGTTACAATAGCATCAAGCCATTGCTATCCACCGAGCACGAATGTGAATCGGAGCGCTATGCCGGGCTGAAGCATGCGATAGGCTCTTATCTGGAACAGGAGAAGAACAGTGGAACGATCAGTGAGGCCGGTTTCTACCTGCGTGATTTCCGGAAAGCGGAGTGGACGATGTACAACGGTGATGTGCAATTCGAACCGGGCTCGCTCATGAAGGTCCCTTTTCTCATGACCTACCTCCGCATGGCCGAGAAGGACCCCACGGTCATGGCGAGGAGCTACCGGATGCCAGCCGGTACGCCGGAACCCAAGGCCGTGCACTTCCCGCCTACGTCGAGCATGGAGCCGGATAAGCCCTATTCCGTGGCCGAGCTTTTGAAGCTCGCGATCATCCACTCCGACAACCAAGCGGTGAACGTGCTCCTGAAGAACATCGACATTACGATGCTGCACCGGACGTTCACCGAGCTGGGCCTACCGGACATGAAGGGGAGTGATACCCGATACCCGTTGAGCCCGAAGGCGTTCTCCGTGTTCATGAAAGCCATTTACAATGGCACGTACTTGAGCTTGGACGATTCAGAACTCGCCGTGTCGCTGCTCATGGCTTCCGAATTCGGCCAAGGATTGAAAGCGGGTTTGCCCCCCGGCACCCGCATAGCGCACAAGTTCGGGGAGTCCTTCGGCGGGCAGGACTGGCAATTGCACGAGACCGCGTTGATCTACATCGGGGCCGATCCCTATTTGATAACGGTGATGACGCAGGGGCCACGCATGGAAGCACTGCCCGCGGTGTTGGCGAACGTCTCCAAGCTGGCCTATGACGAGATGGTGCGACTGAACGGTGCCGTGCAATAGGCCGTGCGTCCACAACGGAGGATCCTCGGATAGACGGTTTTTCGGGGGCCTGCCGTATATCACGCTCTTCGCGTTCACGGCTTTCAGAGGTTCGTTCTGCGTGACCGTTCAGCGCCCGTACTTCTCCCGGATGCTGGAGCGGTATTCCAGTGGTGTCTGCCCCGTTGCCTTCTTGAACATGCGGTTGAAGTAAGCGGGGTCGTCCATGCTCAAGGCATGGCTCACCTCCTTCACGGTAAGATCGGCGTGGAGCAGCAGCCGTTTCGCTTCCAATAGAACGCGCTCGTGGATCACGTCGCTGGCGTTACGACCGAGGCGTTTCTTCACCAATTCGTTCAAATGCCCCGGACTTATGGCCATCTGATCTGCGTAGCCCGCAACCGAGCGGTGTTCCTTGAAGTCCCTTTCCACAAGCTCCGAGAAACGTTTCACAGGATCATTGATGTCGATCCGTTGGTTCGCAGCCCCGCGTGCACTGCGGGCCCAATGGGCGCATTTGAGCAGCAGAATGCCCAAATAGCCCTCCACCACATCGGCCACCGGGCCATCCATGCGTGCGAGTTCAAGCTCCATGGAACGAATGAGGCCCTGCGCTTCGATAAGCTGTACGCTATCGATCCGGAAGGTCGCAGGGTTATCCGCGTGCGCGAACAGTTCTGACATCGCCGCACGACCACTGCCGAGTTGGGCATCTGCGGCGAACATCACCACCAGACCTTCCATATCCGCCGATCGGTCAAGCCCATGCACCTGGCCTGGTGCGACCAAGTGGACACTGGGGCTCACCACCTCGTGTTGCTGGAGGTCGATCATATGCAGCCCCGTGCCCTGGGCGAAAAAGAACAGTTCGTGGAAATCATGGCGATGCACACCGCTCCGCACCACCTGCCCGCCCGGGCGGATATGCTCCACCCGCGTAGGGATGCGCGACCGCACCGGCAAGTGGTGCACCGGAATGATCGGAGCCTCCATGCCGGTGGCTCAGCGCACGACTTGCAACACCTGCGGCACGCGGCCATCGGTGCGCAACCAGTAGCGCCCCTGCTCCAGGGAGGAAATGTCCACCCGCTGGAACGTGCCGGACCCCTTGCTGCCGCGAAGCACGACGCGCCCCAGACCATCGACCAGTTCCCAGGAAGTGCTCGTGGCCTGTGCTGGCCACTGGATGTTCACCGCATCACGCGCTGGTACCGGAAAAAGGCGCACCGTGCCTGCGGCGCCGTTCTCCGTAACACTGGTAGCCACGTACGGCAGTGACGTCATACTGCACGTTCCTTCGTAGCTCACATCCACCGTGTAGCTGCCTTCGCTGGCGGCGGTGATGCACGCCGTTCCACCGGCCAGGGGGCTGCCGTTCAGGTACCACTGGTACGAGTCACCTTGTGGCGAAGCACAAAGCTCATCTCCATCCACGATGATCTCCGGTTGCACGGTCTGTTCGAAGACGAGATTCACATCCAGTCCCAAGGGTTGGATGTAGTTGGGGCACGTCTGCGGTGCGCCTGTAGCGCTGTACGCCCCGCTCGTCATGACCATCAGGGTATCGTTGGTGGCGTTCGGTATGTCAACACCGCCATCCGTCCACTGCACGTTCTCGCTGTAACTGAAGATCAGCAGCACGGTATCTCCGGAGCAGTGGTGGGGCACACCGTTACCATCCACGAACAGGGGTTCAGCGCCGGCGTGCGCCACGAACGGCAGCAGGAATACCCAACCATCCACGATCACCGGAGCCGACATCTCGGTGCAACCGTCCAGCGTGGCCTCCACGGTCACTTCAGCATACGATTGTGCGATGAAGTTCTGGGCCGTTGCCTCCTCGACCTCGGTTCCATCCACGTACCATTGGTAGCTGTCATACGCTTCGGTGCTCAGCTGCACGGTCTCCCCTGGACAGAGGATGATGCCGTCCGGCGTGATCGTGGGTGTGAAGGGGCATTGCGCGATGGCCAACGTGGAAAGGCAGGGCAGCAGCAGGGAGGAAAGTCGTTTCATGTGGGATGGGTAACGGGTGAAGACGTCAGGATCGGCAGGAACGATGCCTGAACGTGCGTGCGTTGCGCGGTGAAGCCGGAATGTGCATCCAACTGGGAGGTGGGACATCTCCACCGGATCCGCCCGTGTCGGTTCGTCCTGTGGACCGCCGGTACCCGACCGCCTGCTGCGGAGCAGCCTTTGGAACATGGCCATGGCATGGTCGTGTCGGCCAGTGGCCTAAGCACCATTCGCATCCGCGATCAGCACCTCGCTCATGTGGTCGAAGAACGGGCGTATCCCCTTGAAGACAGCGTTCATCTCATCGGCGAAGTGCGGAGAAAGCACTTGTGCATCGGTGAACGGATGTCTGAACAGGAATTGTGTATGGCACAGGAGATCGATGGCCGGGTGATCCTTCGGGAACCCGCGCGGTGCGGTGCGCAACCGGGCCCCTGACAAGGGACCGAAGTTCCGCGTCAGGCTCTTGTGGCGCAGCAGCTTGGACCACTGCTCCGGATCGTAGGCGATGTCCTGCCGGATCAGTTTCAGGTCCTCGGCCACAGGCCCCGTGAACCCACAGGTGATGTGCGAGCGATCGCCCGGCTGTACGTGGAAGAAATACCCGCCGCGCAGCTGGGGTTTCACGCGTGCGAAGTAGCCTGCGAAGCGAGGCGCGTAAGGCGGACGGTCCTTGTGGAAGCGCTGATCGTTGTAGATGCGCAGCAACGTCCTTTTCCCTGAGGTGGTGGCGATCCTATCATGCCGCAGCATCCGTTCAAGCAAGGCATCCGCAAAGGCTTCCATATCGGACTTCGCCACCAGGTATCGCTCTTTGTTCGCCTCGAACCAAGGTCGCTCATTGTGTCGCTCCAGATCGGCCAGGAAGGCCAGGGTGGAGGAGGCTATGCGCGGAACGGACATCACAGGCATGCCGCGAAGATCGCTCGTTCGGCACCGACCATCGAAGAGGCTACCTTGCACCGTGCCCAGCAGGATCCACATCCGTAACATGGTATGCGACCGTTGCATCGCAGCGGTACGCGGCCTTCTGGATCGGCAGGGTGTGGCGTTCCATGATGTGCTGATGGGAGAGGTCGACCTTGTGGATCCACTGGAAAAGGATCAGCGCGTTGCACTGGCCGATCACCTGTCCGCCTTGGGTTTCGAACTGATCGATGACAAGCGCTCACGCATCATCGAGAAGGCCAAGACCTTGATCCGGCAGGCCGTGCGCAAGCCGGGGAGGGAACGCCTTTCCGTGCACCTTGCCAAGGAGCTGGGCATGGAATACTCCGGGTTGAGCGAGTTGTTCAGCACGGTCGAAGGCATCACCCTGGAACGCTACCACATCCTCCAGCGGTTGGAGCGTGCCAAAGAGCTGCTCGTTTACGATGAGCTAAGCCTGAGCCAGATCGCCGATGAACTCGGGTACAGCAGTGTGCATCATCTCAGCGCGCAGTTCACCAAATTCACCGGTTCCACACCTTCCCACTTCAAACGTATCGGTGCTGCACGCCGGACGCCGTTGGACAAGGTGTGATGTACAAGGTTCCCATCAGGATGTAAAGCGTCCGCTTGCTAGTCCATCGACCTTTGTGGCGCACTACGTCCCATGAAGACCATTCGACTCGCCACCGATCTGCACTGCGGCAATTGCGTCGCCAAACTGAAGCCCGTTCTGGACGGTGACCGTAGGGTGCACCAGTGGTCGGTGGACCTGCAGCAGCCGGGGCATCCGGTAACGGTCAGTGGTGAGCTCTCGGCGAAGGACATCGAGCACCACCTGAACAGCGTTGGTTATCACGTGGTGCGTGAAGCCGGTGGCGCCACCACGGGCAATGGCTTCTGGTCCGAGCGCCCGCTCTGGAGCCGTGCTGCGTTCAATACGTTGAGTTGCCTGCTCGGCTGTTCCATCGGCGACTTCGGCATGATCATCTACCTGCAGGCGTTCCACCCCGGCACTTCCATGGCGGTGCAAATGGTACTTGCCATCCTTGCGGGACTGGCGACTTCCGTGGCGTTGGAAACGGTGCTCATGCGCAAGCGCGAACGGTTGACGTGGGGACTTGCCTTGCGCATGGCCCTGTCGATGTCGTTCGTCAGCATGGTATCCATGGAGGTGGCGATGAACCTCACCGACTTCATGATCACCGGTGGGCGCCTCGCACTTGCAGACCCGCGGTATTGGCTGGCCTTCGTCCCATCGGCACTGGCGGGTTTCCTTGTGCCGCTGCCGTACAACTACTACCAGCTGAAGAAGCACGGGAAGGCGTGCCACTGAGGAACCCTGCGCACGTAGCTCGCCTATCACCGGTGAGCCAGGCGCGCGCCCAGCCATGCCATGGGCATGTAGGCCACAACGAGGTCCAGCACATTGAACCACATCGGGGCGTCCGGGATCATGCTCACCGCCATGATGCCACCGACCAGGTTGAAGGCACCCACGATGAGCGCTTGCGGCATACCGCTGCCCACGGCGAGCTTAGCGGCCACGAAACCGCCCACCAGCGCGCCCAGCGCGTGTGCGAAGAAGGGCGCCAGCAGTTGTGCCACACTGTACTCACCGATGTGCGCATTGATGCTCGCGATGTCATTCACGTCCACACCCGGAGGCGGTGGGAACAGCGAGCCGCTCAAGACGATCAACGCCATGTTAACGAGGCCGCCGACCAATAGACCGGCGAGGACTGCGAGGATGTTGCGAACGATGGGGTGCATGGTGGTGTTCTGTCCCGTGAAGCTAAACAATGAAGGGCTTCCGTTCATTCCTGACCGGTCAGCGCCATGATACTCCTGCACTGGTCGGCCTCCGGTAGCTTAGCGGCCCCATCCACCGAGCCATGAGCGATACCCCAGCATGCCCCGAATGCCGTTCCGCGATAACCTATCCCACCGGCACTTCGCAGATGTGCGCTGAATGCGGGCATGAATGGAACCCGGAAGAGGTGGTCGAAGAAGCGGGCCAGGTGGTGAAGGATGCCAACGGCACCATTCTGAAGGATGGCGATGATGTGGTGATGGTGAAAGACCTCGCCGTGAAAGGCGCGCCCAAGGCCTTGAAGGCCGGTGCCAAGGTCCGTAGCATCAAGCTCGTGGATGGCGACCACAACATCGATTGCCGCATCGAGGGCTTCGGGGCCATGGCCCTGAAGAGCGAATTCGTGAAGAAGGCCTGAAAAGCACGGGTTCTCGTCCGAACTGCGGTTCGTGACCCAACCCGAACGCATGAACCTGCGTGTACCGTAGGTAAATACCCCGTAAGCCGACCGATCCATGACACGCCATTCCCTGCTCTGCCTTGCGCTCTTCGCCGCCAGTACCGTTCCCGCGCAATGGGAAGCCGGTGGCATACTCTCCATCACGAGCCATTACAGCGCCTGTGCGTTCCATCAGGTGGATACCGGCCTCTTCGTCTATGGCTCCAACAACCCGGGGCCGTCGCCTTCCGCCACGGAGGGAGGCATCTTACGCACCACGGATGGCGCGTCGGGCGGTGGTGGGTACATCTGGTACGAGCCATCCACCTTCCTGGAGGATATCGACGTGAAGATGGCCGGTGGCAAGCCGTGGTACATCGCCGTGGGGCACGAACTGTACAACTACAGCCTGGCCGTGCGGAAAACGCCGGGAAGCCCCAACCAGCTGCAGTTCGATAGCGTTCGCACCGGTAGTGGACGCTACTACCGGGCCGTTCGTATGCGCAACGACCTGGTGGCCTTCGCTGCCGGTGGTAACGCCGCAGGTGATGGCATCATCGACATGAGCACCGATACAGGCAGCACCTGGACGAACGTCGCCGTGCTGCCCGGCCAACCTGTTTCGCGGTTGCACTTCGTGAACGACCTGATCGGTTTCGCCACCACCGGCGGATACGCTCGGCTGTTGAACAACGGTGTTTCACTGCCGGCCAGCGGAGCCATCTACCGCACCACCGACGGTGGATTCAACTGGGCCGCGGTACACGTAAGCAACGTGACCGGCTTCTCGGACGTTGAATTCCGGAACGCCCAAGTCGGGGTCGCCACCCGCAACGATGGCGCCATCTTGCGCACGACCGACGGCGGAGACACCTGGGAACCGGCCTCCGTAACGCTATCCGGTAGTTACGTGCTCACGAGCGTGGTCTTCCGTGCTGATGGTCTCGGCTTCGCCAGCGCCTACCGCACGGATGGTACGGAGGGCATCATCTTGAGCAGCAACGATGCCGGGGCCAACTGGGCGTTCAATTATTCCACGGCCGGCATGAACGGTGCACGCCGCATCTACGACCTCTATTTCTTCGATAACGCGCACGGCTACGCTTGCGCACATTGGAAGCCGCTCGTCACCGACGGGTTGGTCACCGGCATGGGAGAGGAGCGGGCCGTATCGTTGCAGCTCTTCCCGAACCCGGCCACGGACGTGGTCACCCTTCAGGCCCAGGACGCGTTCCACGGCTGGGTGGACGTGCTGGATGCCACTGGTCGTACGGTGCAACAGGGGAGGATGAACGGAATCCGCATGGACCTTTCCGTGAACGAGCTTCCCACTGGCGCTTATACCATCCGCGTGGGGAACGAACGGGCGGTCCATACCCTGCGCTTCGTACGTCCGTAAGCGTTTAATTCGGGGGCATGGACACAAGCACGTTCAGCTCCGTTCTGGCGAAACTTTTCGCAGAGCTCACCAAGGGTACACCCGCAACAGGCGGCTTCGTTCTGAACAGTGGTGACAGGGGCATGTTGGCCTCGCTGGATGCGCTGAGCGCGACCGATGCTTCCACAGCCGTGCAGGGCGGCGGTTGTATCGCTGCACATACGGCACATGTCAGCTTCGGCCTTTCGTTGATGAACCGCTGGGCCACCGAAGGCGGCAACCCGTTCGCCGGAGCGCGCTGGCAGGATGCGTGGACCATCACCGCGGTGAACGATGCGCACTGGGACCAGCTGCGTGCCGCACTGCGGCATGAAGTAGCACGGTGGGAAGAGGCGCTGCAACAGCCCCGCGACGTGCAGGAGGTCGAGCTCAGCGGGATGATCGGCAGTGTGGCGCACACCGCCTACCATTTGGGCGCCATCCGCCAGATCCTGGCGAAGGCGCGGGGGCCGAAGGATCCGTTGAGCGTTTGACCAACGTACCGAGGAGGGTCTTGATAGCGTTACCGGGCGCGCGCTTCGCTCAGGGAAACTGCCACCTGCAACGCGTCGCGTAGCTGTCGCTATCCTGCTTCAGGTGTCGCAAGGCCGTGCAGCACGTGCTCGTGCGGAGCTGCGGTCATCACCGGCCGATCCAGACCACGCCTTCATCCTCGATGCGCACGAGGCGTTCGCGGTAGAGCGCACCCAGTGCCTTCTTGAAGGCCTTCTTGCTGATGCCGAATTCAGCGTGGATGTCCTCCGCAGAGCTCTTGTCGCCGAGTTCGAGGTAACCGTTCTTCGCTTGGATACGCTCGGCGACCATGGCCGTGTGCGCGTCGATGTACTGGCGGTAGCCGATGGGCTGCAGAGCGAGGTCCAGCTTGTTGTCTTCGCGCACGGTCTTCACGTACGCGGTGAGCCTATCGCCCACGGAGACCGGCTTGAACACCTCATTGGCGTAGACCATGCCGTGGTGCAGGTCGTTCACCACCACGGAAAAGCCCATTTCGCTGCGGCTGTACACCAGCGCCTCCACGGCTTCCCCCTTCTGCACGGTAAGGGTCTCGTTGTCCAGGAAATCCTCGATGCGCGTGCTGCCCTGCACATGGCCCGTCTCTTCGTCCACGTACACGCGCACCACGTACCAGCGACGCTCTTCCAATGGCCTCTTCTGTTCGTCGTGCGGCACCAGGAGCAGCGGGTCCAATCCCCAGTCCATACGCGCGCCTGCACCACGGATGGCGTGCACGCGCATGTTGGCGAAACGGCCCACTTCGGCCTTGGGCAGCGCAGTGGTGGCGACCGGCCTGCCTTCTCCGTCCTGGTATACGAACACGCGGAGCACTTCGGCACTTCCCGTGGGGTCCGCCGAGGCAGGGAGTTCAAGCTCCGCATCGTCATCATCGCCCAGGATCAGCTTCTCCGCAGTGCGACGCAGGATGCCTAACTCTTGGATACGACCCATGCGGAACATGCGGCCAAGGTACTCCGCCGGGATCGGAGCGCCATCCGAAGGCTCACACCGCTTGTCCGAACGTGAGCAGGTTATTGTCCGGATCCAGCAGGGCGAACTCCCGTTGGCCCCACGGCTTGGTGCGCAACGGACCATTGGGGTGCACGGCGATGCCGCTCGCCACCCACCCTTCGTAGAGCGCATCGATACGCGTACTGCGGATGTACACCTGCCCGTAGTTCGTCCTGGGGTCCAGGTCGGCGAAGAGGAAGAAGTGGATCTCCACGTTGTCCCGTTGCACCATCAGGTAGTCGTCGTAGTCGCCCACGAGGTGAAAGCCCAGCTGATCCACGTAGTAGGCCCTGGTGACCTCCTTGTCGCGCATGGGCAGTTTGGGGTTAACGGCGTTGAGCATGGCGCGTGACGCGGATGGTCGCGTCGTGCACGAAGGTGCTGGCCATAGCGCCTACGTATCCGGATAATGTGATGGCCGGGGTTCTGGCTCCACGACGACCGAGAACCGAACGCTGGTGGCCGTGGCTACTTCCTTGGTGGCAGCAGGGAGAAGAACAGCGCGGAGAAAGCGACCCCGGCGAAGAAGGTGGAAGCAGCGCGCGCGGTGTGCCCTGCACGCAGGCCGAAGATGGCCGAGACCGTGCAGCAGACCAGGATGAGCACGATACCGATGATCAGGATGGTACGGCGGTTCCGCGCGCTCATGTTCCGGTCGGTTCAGTCATCCAGGCCTTTTCCAGCGAGGATGCGGTCCACGTTCTTGGTGATCCGTGCTTCCCTTGTCTTGGCCTGTTTGGCCGCAGAGAAGAACAGCAGGTAGCCGCGCTGGCGACCGGGTGTGAGCGCGTTGAACGCCTTCTTCAATTCGGGCATCTCCTTCAGCGCCACCTTGAACTCGTCCGGCATGGCGAATTCGGCGGTCTTCTTCAGGGGCACCTTGGTGCCGGCCTTCTCCACAGCGATGGCCTGCTGGATGTAGGTGCGCAGCACGGGTTTCAACTTGGTGATCTCCTTCGTGCTGGTAAAGCGGATCTGTCTTGCGCTCTGCACGTTCTCGGTCTGCTGCACCAGGAGTTGATGGTCATCCTTGAGCAAAGCCCCTTTGTGGAAGAGCAGCGCACAGTAGTCGTTGAAGCCGTGCATGAGGAACACGTTCTTGCCCTTGAGCGTGTAGCAGGGGTGGCCCCACTTCAACTCCTCGGTAAGGCCACTGTCCAGCGCGATGTCTCGTAGCACGGCGAACGCCTGTTTCCACGGCGTCTCCTTCTCAAAGAACCAATCGACCTTCGGATTCATGGTGCTCATCGTCACGGCCACTGTGTTTCACATCTTCTCCCCGGGCAACTTCGCCGCCTGCTTCACCCACGCGATGAACTGCTTCTCATCGATGGCATCGTTCTCATGGATGTGCAGGTAGCGCACCTTCTTCTGGGTGCTGGCGTCGGGCGGCAACGGCTTCAGCAACGCGCCTTGGAAGAAGGCCACCTTCACGTACTTGGTGATCATGTGGAAACCCATGAAGAAGTTCTTCTCATCGGTGCCGTACATCGGTGTGTTCCACTTCACGGCTTTCTGCACCTTGGGCAGCGTGCGTGTGATCAGCGCATCCAACCGGATGGCCACGGCGCGTTTCCAATCCGGAATGGCGTTGAGGTACGCCTGCACCGGCGCCTCTCCGTAGCCTTTGGCGATCTGGGGATTGCCGCCCGCCAGCAGTTTCACCTGCGCAGGGGCCTTGCGCGTCGCGGTCTTGGCGGTGGGTTCCTTCGCGGCTTTCTTAGCCGGGCTGCGCTTCGTTGCAGGCATACGCCGAAGTAACGGACATTTGGCACACGGCCATGATCACGCTGGACCTACACCGCTTCCCGGTGCTTACCACCGAGCGCTTGGTGCTGCGCCAGTTGCGCGGTAGCGATGCGGAGCGGATGTTCGCCATGCGTTCCGATGCGGCAGTGATGCGCCATGTGAACCGCCCCATGGCCACCTCCATCGCGGATGCGACCGCGTTGATCGAGCGGATCAATACCAACATAGCGGCCAACGAAGCCGTGCATTGGGCGCTCACCCGCAAGGGCGAAGACACCTTCATCGGCCTCATCGGATTCTGGCGCATCGTGAAGGAGCATCACTGCGCCGAACTGGGCTATACGTTGATGCAGGAGGCGTGGGGGCAGGGGTATGCGAGCGAGGCCATCGACACCGTGGTGAACTTCGGGTTCGGCACCATGGGCCTGCACCGTGTAGAGGCCATCACCCGCCCGGCGAACACCGCATCCATGCGCGTGCTGGAGAAGAACGGGTTCACGCGGGAAGCCCTTCGGCGCGAGGATATCTTCTGGAACGGAAGCTTCCATGACTCGGTACACTACGGTCGGTTGGCACCCTAGGGGCCGTCTGGGGCATTCGCGCGACGATACGGGGCTTTTCCTTCGCATTCTGCCACAGGATGTGCGCGACCTGCTTCGTGTATCGGCTTGAGGTAGAGGGGGCTGCACCTCTCCAGCCGTCCGGGGAACGGTGTTCGCATCGGTCCGGCAAAACCAAGGAACATGAAAACGATCATCACATCCCTCGCGCTATGCACCGGCATGGCGGTGAACGCCCAGAACGATGTCGTGCCCGTCCAGTCCGAGCCCGCACCGTTCGAGCAAAGCATCTACGACGAATGCCTCATGGTGGCTGGTGCGCAATCTTGGGAAGCGCTGCATTTGGACGCGGACCAGGTAGCCCGCGTCACCGACCTGCAGAACCGCTATAGGGCCAGCGCCAAGGCGGCCAAGGAACAAGCGGAGGCCGAAGCGAAAGCCGCTGCCAAGAAAGGTGGTTCGAAGAAAGCCGTGACCACCGAACCTGCGAAAACGGCGGCACCCGTGGTTGCGAACGAGGCGGTGGTCGCAGAACCAACGATGAAGAGCGAGACCGCCGAGCCCGTTGGTGACCAGTCCGTGGCGCAAGCCGCAACCACCGAAGCAGGCGATGTTTCCGCAGCGGCCCCGGAAGCGATGATGGAACTGACGTATTCCGCCGTGGATACGGAACTTCGCACGATACTGACCCCGGCACAGCTGGCCGTATGGGAGCGTCGTTGCGACACGCGCACGAGCATGAACCCGTAACCGGGTGCATCGCCGCGAAGAAGCCACCCCACCGGGTGGCTTTCTTCATTTCGGGCAACAGGTCCGCGCGTTCCGGCCAGCTACAAGGCCATCTCCATGTAGATATCGGCCCGGGCGTACGCTTGGGTGGGCAAGGGCAGCTCGCTGAACCCCAGCGTGCGATACAGGGCCACCGCTGCGGACGAACCCTTCCGGTTGGAATACAGCATCAGCCGGTGGCCGCCCAGTGCACGCGCCTTCTCCACGATGGCAAGGCCCAATGCCCGGCCTATGCCATGGCCCCGCCAGGCTTCGTCTACGGCCATCTTCACCATCTGGTATACACCGGGTGCCGCCAACAGCAACGCGCAGGTACCCACCACGGTATCGCCCTGCATGGCCAACAGTATGCAGCCACCCCGGTCGATGATGTTCTCCTGCGGCTTGTCCAACACCTCCAGGTCCACCTCTTCCACCACGAAGTCCTTGGCTATCCACGCCACATTGATGCGTTTCCAGTCGGCTTGATAACGTGCTTCGTAGGCGACGATGTGCATGTGCGCAAAGATCGCCGCACCGCGGGCACCGTACGTTATTCTTCCACGTAGTACCAGGCGGAACGGCAGATCATGGCGCAGGGGTATTCAGAAGAGATCAGCAGCCCACGTTCGCCCTCGGCCGTGCGGAAGGGGAGACCGTATTCGAGCGCACCGAGCCTCGTATTCCGGTCCCGCTTCGGCGGAGGGGTGCCATCGCCGCGCGTCACCGACCAGCGGCCACCGTGCTCCGCTTCCTGCCACACGAGGCGATAGACGATATCCGGCGTTGCTTCCGCGGTCATCAGGTCTTCCGCACGGATGCCGGACCGGAAGCGCATGAAGTCGGCGCTATCCGCCGCGCTCTCGAACACCGGCGGACCGAAGTGGTGTTGCGCGTTCAACGACGGACCGATGGGCTCCTGTGCTTCCGCGTACAACGGCAACAACAAGAGGAGGAGAACAGCTTGCTTCATGGTGTGCAGGGTACACGCGGTACACACGGCCCGCCGAGACGTTCAAAACGGCACGCCCCACATACGGGCATACGCGTCATGCCCCGGTGACGACCGGCCTCCCGCACACACTTATGTAGCTTATCGCTTCACCACGTTGCGCTCGTACGTACCCTGTGCCGTGGTAGCGCGCAGTGTGTACAGGCCGCTGGCGAATCGCTTCAGGTCCATCGTTCCGGTACGCATCCGCAGTGCCTGTTGGGCCACCATTTGGCCTTGGGCATTGAAGAGCATGATCCGCTCGATATCCGTGGGGGAGGAGATGGTGAGGAACTCTTCCGTCGGGTTCGGGAAGACCGAGACGATCGGTCCCTGGTCCGCGTTGGTCGCGATACCGGTGCTGATCAGCAGACCATCGAAATACACCACCCAGCCGTTGGCGGAGAACGGGGCCTGATCATCCCAACCGGCCACGTAATCGCCGTTCGGCGAAATGGCGTAAGCCGTGCCCATGCGCCCGGTAGGTGCCGCGATGTCCACACCGTTCTCCAAGAGGATGTCCTTCAGGAACACCGGTTGTGCACCGAGGCTCGGATGATACACGATGGCATCGCGCAACAGGCTGCCGAACTCGCCGAAACGCTGCGCGTAACCCACCGCAACGCCGTTGTTGGAGACGCTGGTGAACGTTGCCGTCTCGTAGTCCGCCGGAATATCGAAGGTGGTGAAGGTCTCCGTAGAACCATCAAAGACGAACGCATGACCGTCCAGGTCGCCCACCATCAAGGATGATGCGTTGATGTCGTTCACGGCGTTAACCCCGAATTCGGGGAGTACCGGACTCACCTGTACGATCTCCAATTCCGGCGTGATGTACACGGGGATACGGCGCGTACCGCCGTTCAGGCCTTCATCATCGGCCCAGCCACCGATGGTGCCGTCGTTGGTGATCACATAGCCGGCCACGGCCGCGTAGTCCGGGCTGAACACCTCGGTGAGCACGTTCGTTTCCGTGTTGTACTTGAAGGTCCCGAAATCGCAGCAGCCGATGGACATCTGGCCGGTGACCCAGATCCCGTTCGGCGAAATGCTGTACGTGGTGAAGGAGGACTCCTGTGGGTTGGACGCAGGGAACCAGCCGATGGGGCTCCAAGTGCCGTTGCGCTTGTACGCCGGTTGCAGGATGAAATTCGGCTCGTCCAGATACATGGAACCCGCCACATCGCCGTTATTGTTGATGGAGACCATTTCGGTGGCCTCCTCTTCCATGAAGGTCCAGGTCTCGGTAGCGAAGTCGAAATAGGCACCACCGCTGATGGCCGTGCCGTTGTCGTTCACATCGTTGAACCGGCTGCCGAACGAGCTGGCGACCCAATAGTCCATTTGCGCCAAGCCAGCGACCGGGAATGCACAAGCGGCGAAAAGCAAGGCTTTGAAGGGGTAGGGTGTTCGCATGGTACGCGGTGTTGGTTGGGTGGATGTGCGCTTAACAAATGTAGACGCGCCGGTCGGAGGAGTCGGGGTGATGTGAACGCGCTGTTGGGATCTTGGGGAGGGGTGGGTTCAGGCAACGTGTGGGTTGAAGCCCGGCGTTGAACAGGCTTCGTATCGCCCAGGCGATGCTACGAGCGTTCAAGGGCCATGTTTGCTTGGAGGTCAAGCCACAGGGAATGGACGGTCAAGTGATGTCGTACTTGCCCTCAAGTGATGGCGTACTCGCCCTCGAGTGATGTCGTACTTGCCCTCAAGTGATGTCGTACTTGCCCTCAAGTGATGGCGTACTTGTCCTCGAGTGATGTCGTACTTGCCCTCGAGTGATGTCGTACTTGCCCTCAAGTGATGTCGTACTTGCCCTCAAGTGATGTTGTACTTGCCCTCGAGTGATGTCGTACTTGTCCTCGAGTGATGTCGTACTTGCCCTCGAGTGATGTCGTACTTGCCCTCAAGTGATGTCGTACTTGTCCTCAAGTGATGTCGTACTTGCCCTCGAGTGATGTCGTACTTGTCCTCAAGTGATGTCGTACTTGCCCTCAAGTGATGTCGTACTTGTCCTCAAGTGATGTCGTACTTGTCCTCAAGTGATGTCGTACTTGCCCTCGAGTGATGTCGTACTTGCCCTCCAATTCTATCGCGGTGGACGTCCAAACATGTCGCCATGGCAGCGAATCGTGGCAATATGACAGCTTGGACAATTGGCAACGTGGCGGTGCTCACGGCTATGGGTGCGAGGGCAGCGGGGTCTCCTTCCCCGGCAGGCCGCGCTTCCAATACGGTGGGGCGGTAGCGTCCCACGGAGTCGAACTCCGCGTAAAGCAATTCGGCGTAGGGCCCGCCGTAGTCCTCCATGTCCGGCGCGTACCAGTAATCGCTCGGTGCCTCGGGATCCATCTTGCGGGTGAGGAAGCGCCGAAGGCAGTTGATCGCGTCCAAGGTGGCCGCGTGCGTGGTATCCACCCCGGCCGCGATGCGGATGTCGGCCACGGTGAGCAGGTTGGAATGGACCGTTTCAACAACGGGGGCAGGTTCCGTTGCCTGGGGCTTGGCTGTGCAGGCCGCCAGCAGCAGGAGGATCGGTGTGGCCCAACGCATGTGTTTCATCCCGACTTGTCGGGGCGGGGAGAAAAGTGCTTCGCCTAAGATTTCGGAGGGTCCACTACGAGAGGAAAGCGGAGGTTCAGGTTCGGCCGATTGAAAGCATGGGCCTGCTCGCTCATGGATTGCATTGGGCGCAGTATTGCGGATCCTCCTTAGGCTTGCCATCCGGCCGGGGGACATCCGCTGAGTGGTTGCAAGAGCGACACGAACGACGATAAGCCCGCACGCTCTCGGTGGGCCAACCACAAAGCTCACACGGTAGTCCGGGCAGCGCTTGGGTGATGTGGAACCAGATGGCATCGCATTGCGGACAACATGATGCCAGTTCCTGCGCGAAGCGCTCCGCCGACTCTGCGATGACTTGCATGCGAGTTGGGTTCATCATGGCACGCATGTCCGTTTCCACCCAACAAGAGCCGTATTGATCCATCAGTTGCATGGCGCATTGCCGGAGAACTCCTTCTTCGGTGATGCCCTTCTTCATGGCATCGCCGGTCGCCCACTTCTCCTTGCTCCTGATCACCAAGCCGTGATCGGGGAACTTCATGCGTTCGGCGAATGCCCGGACCTGTGTCCATGTGGCGCACGCTTCGCCGCCGAATACCGTCTGCAAGGAGACATGGCAGTAATGGAAGAAACTCCCATCCCGCGCATCGTAGAGCACGAGTATCTCTTCATCACACGATATGAACGGCGCGGGGGGATACGGACCGAAAGAACCTTCGCTGGCGATAATCAGGTCCAGACCGCTGGCTACAGCGCCGTGCTTCGCTTTGGCCTTGCATGTTTCCATCGGGTCTAGCTTGCGTTGCACTTCACCGCTGAAGGCACCGAAGCGATCGGTATCGACACCTTCGACGGCGGTGAAGCCAGCAAGCGGCAATACCTTCATCAGCGGTGGGCCGATCACGCGCTCCTTGCCGTGGATGGTGGCCACGCCAAGCACTCGCCCAGCGAAACGCCCCAAACCGCTCATGCTCCTTTCACTGCCACGTAGCGCTCGGCGAGGTCGATCAAGAACGCCGCGAGCTGCTTTCGTTCCTTCTTCTCGCTCAGTTCGGTGAGCGCTGGCAAGTGCTCCATGGCGAACTCCAGCGAATGCGCCATTTCTACCAAGGTGGTGGCGAACGATCGTGACTGCTTCATGCGCGGCGCGCAGGCCTTCACCTCCGTGGCGATGTGGGCGCACAGATCCTTGTACGGTTTGAAGAGTTTCAGCTTGTTATCCGAATCGACGTTCTTGTGCATGAAGGATTTCGACCCTTCGTTGATGACCAGCTCGCGTAGATCGGCCGGGTTGAACTGGCCTGCCAGTGAATCGGCGGGCCATAGACCACAGATGGCCTTGATGTCGCCCTGCAAACGCTGCATGGGATCTTTGAGGCCCTTGCCCTCCTGCTGGCAGTGCGTTGCGAGCCACAGCCAATACACCTGGAAGTAGTACTGCAGCAGGCGCTGCTTGTTGGCGAAGTAGTGGTACACGGTGACCTCAGTGCTGCCGATGTGCTCCGCGAGCTTCTTGAAGGTGAAGGTCTCCAGGCCTATCTCGTTCATGAGGGCAAGGCCTTCGGAAAGGATACGGCCGCCCATGGGGCTGGCGGTATCGCGAAGGGCCAAGCCGGGGAGGGGTTCGATGAGGTAGCGCGGCATGGGTGTGAGGCGTGCGAGCGGCCAAAGGTAGCAATACAATAGTTTGTTATGGCATGACTTCATATGTTTATAGTATTACTATACTTGCACCCGCAATGGACCCCATTACCCCCTGGCAACGGCTCATGCGCCTGCTCCGCGTGGACAAGCGCGAGATCGGCCATATCTACCTGTACGCGTTGGTGGGCGGGGCCATCAGCCTGAGCGTGCCGCTGGGTGTGCAGGCGATCATCAACCTGATCAGTGGCGGACAGGTGGCGACCAGCTGGGGGGTGCTCATCGCGTTCGTCACCATCGGGGTGGGCTTCACCGGAGCCTTGCAAGTGATGCAACTGGCCCTGGCCGAGAACATCCAGCAGCGGCTTTTTGCTCGCAGTGCCTTCGAGTTCGCTTATCGCATACCACGGATCAAGGCCGAGGCCGTGAGCGGGAAGTACCTGCCCGAGCTGGTGAACCGCTTCTTCGATACCACGACGATCCAGAAGGGTTTGAGCAAGCTGTTGCTGGATGTGCCCCTGGCGTTGATGCAGATCATCCTCTGCCTGATCCTGCTGGCGCTCTACCATCCATTCTTCATCGCCTTCGGTGCCTTGCTCGTCATCCTGCTCTACTTCATCTTCCGGCTCAGCGCGAAGCGCGGGCTGGAAACCAGCCTCACCGAAAGCAATTACAAGTACGAGGTGGCGCATTGGCTGGAAGAGTTAGGCCGCAGCATGGGCACCTTCAAGCTCATCGGCGAAACCAGTTTGCCAATGGGCCGGACCGACGAACTCGTGAACGGCTACGTGACCGCACGCAAGGCCCACTTCCGGGTGCTGCTTGGGCAATACACTGCGATGGTGGGGTTCAAAGTCGTTGTCACACTGAGCCTTCTCGCGCTGGGTGGCATGCTGGTGATGAAGGAGCAAATGAACATCGGCCAGTTCGTAGCGGCCGAGATCGTGATCCTGCTGCTGATGAACGCGGTGGAGAAGATCATCCTGCGCATCGAAACGGTTTATGACGTGCTGACCGCGATGGAGAAAGTGGGCGGCGTTACCGACCTTCCATTGGAACGTGCGGAAGGATTGAGCACCGTGAGCCGCGACCCCGCCCAAGGTTTGGACGTTCGCATCAACAAGCTCGGCTACCGATCACACTTCCACGGACGACCGGTATTGGAGAATATCGATCTGCATCTGAAGCCCGGTGAAAAGGTCTGCCTCAGCGGACCCAACGGTTCGGGCAAAACGACACTGCTGCGGATACTTGGTGGGGCGGTGACCCCGCATGAAGGCACCGTGCAATTGGACGGCCACCCTATGAACAGCCTGGACCTGGACGCCGCGCGTTCGGTGATTGGTGACAGCTTGAACGAGGAGGATGTGTTCGCGGGCACCGTGATGGAGAATATCGAGGTGGGCCGCGCGTGGGTGAAGGAGGGTGATGTGATGGAGGCTTGCCGGGTGACCGGCCTCTTCGATCAGCTCGCGCAGTACCCGGATGGGCTGCTCACGGAACTCGATCCGCAAGGCTCACGCCTGCCCAAAAGTTTGGTGAAGCGCATCATCCAAGCCCGCTGCATCGCGGGTGTGCCCCGGCTGATCCTTTTGGAGGACAGCTTGCAGAACTGGGACCAAAAGGACCGCGAGGAACTGTTGGGCTGGATAAGCGCGCCCGAGCGGCCTTGGACGCTGCTGGCCGTGAGCAACGATCCCTGGCTACAGCAGCGGTGCGCCCGCACGGTACACTTGCGCGACGGAAAACTCACCACCGCCTGAGCCATGCTGGACCTGAGCCCGAACAGTCCGGTGCCCGCGCTCGAACGCGCGAGCTTTAAGGCATTCCGCACGATCGGCGTGGCGAGCACGAGCAAGCTATTCGCATTGTGGGTGAAGATCATTTCCGTGGTGATGATCCTTGCGCTCTTCCTGCCATGGACACAGAACATCCGCGCACGCGGCACCGTGACCAGTCTTTCCCCGAACCTGCGACCGCAGACGATCCATGCGATCATTCCCGGTCGCTTGGAAGAGTGGTTCGTGCAGGAAGGCCAACTCGTTCAAAAGGGCGATACAATCCTGCGGCTGAGCGAAGTGAAAGCTGAGTACTTCGATCCCCAACTGCTCGACAGGACGCAGCAGCAGATCACCGCGAAGGAACTCACCGGCAAGAGCTACGAAGAGAAAGTTCATTCCCTGGACGCACAGATAGACGCGCTCACTGGGGGGCTGCGTATCAAGCTGGAGCAGGCGCAGAACAAGATCCAGCAGGCACGTTACAAGCTACAGAGCGATAGCATACGCGTGGTAGCCGCGACCACGGAGATAAAGGTGGCCGATGATCAGTACGCCCGTGGCGAGCAGCAGTTCAAGGAAGGGTTGATCAGCAAGGTGGAACTGGAACGCCGCCAAGTGGCGCAGCAAAGGGCCAATGCCACGCTGATCGACGCGCGCAACAAATTGCTCGATGCGCGCAACGAACTGCTGAACGCGGAACTCGACATCAACGGCATCCGCAACGACTACCGCGACAAGTTGAGCAAGGCCGAGAGCGAGAAATTCAGCAGCATGAGCCAGATGTACACCACCGAAGGGGAGGTGAGCAAGATGCAAGTGGACCTGGCCAACTACACGGTGCGCGCGGGGAACTACATCGTTACAGCACCGCAGGACGGCTACATCACCAAGGCCATTGTAACGGGTGTGGGAGAAACGGTGAAGGAAGGCGACCCCTTGGTGAGCGTGATGCCCGCAGCCATGGACATGGCCGTGGAACTGTACGTGCGCCCCATGGACATGCCGTTGATCAACAAAGGGCAGAAGGTGCGCTTCATGTTCGACGGCTGGCCGAGCATCGTCTTCAGCGGCTGGCCCAACAGCAGCTACGGCACCTTCGGTGGTGAGGTGGTGGCGATCGACAATTTCATCAGCCCGAATGGCAAGTACAGGATCCTCGTTGGTCCGGACAAGAAGGACCAGACTTGGCCGACAGCGCTTCGCGTCGGTGGCGGCGCGGTGGGCTTCGCACTGATGAGCGATGTGCCGATCTGGTACGAGCTGTGGCGGCAGATCAACGGGTTCCCACCGGACCTGTACATGGACGGGAAAGCCGAAGGCACGGAAACCGATCAGAAGATCAGATGATCAGAAGATCAGAAAATGCAATGCCCGCATGGGTGGCACGGCTGGTGGGTTGCTGCATGATCGCTGGTCCCTTGGGCGCGAACGCGCAAGTACCTCCCGTGCTTACGCGCGCAGCCTTCGTGCGCATGGTGCTGGAGAACCACCCGACGGCGCGGCAGGCGGCGTTGCGGCCCGAGCAAGGTGCGGCGACGGTGCGCAGCGCACGCGGTGGCTTCGATCCGGTAGCTATGGCCAGCTACGATGAGAAAGTGTTCGATGAGACGAACTATTTCCAGCTCTTCGATGCGGGCTTGAAGGTGCCCACCTGGTACGGCGTGGAACTGTTTGCTGGTTTCCAGGAGAACAGTGGGGAGTTCCTTAACCCGCAAGCCAGCACACCGGACGATGGGTTGCTGAAAGTGGGCGGGCAAATCAACATCGGCGCAGGGCTTTTCATGGATGAACGGCGCGCCACGCTGCGGAGGTCACAGGCGTATTTGCGCGCAACGTTGGCCGAACAGGAGCAGATGCTGAACGATCTGCTGCTGCAAGCGCTGAACGATCATACCGACTGGGTGGCCGCGTACCGCGCGTTGGAAGTAGCCGATGCGGCGGTGGATCTCGCGAGCATCCGCCTCGATGCCGTGCGCGGCAGTTGGCGCGGCGGCGATCGGCCGGCGATCGACACGCTGGAAGCCTTCCTTCAGCTACAGGACCGCCAGATGCGGCAACAGCAGGCCGGGCTCAATTTCCGCAATGCCAGTTTGCGCCTGAGCAACCATTTGTGGAACGCCGCGCAACAGCCGCTCGAACTGCAGCCCAATGTGATCCCTGAACCGGCGGACCTTGCCTCCCCCGCGACTTTCCAACTGGCGGATACAGCGATCGCCAACGCCGTGGCCGATCATCCCTTGCTCGCGCAACTTGATGCGCGGATCGATCAGCTGGACATTGACCGCCGCTTGCGCGGTGAACTCATCAAGCCCCAGCTCGGACTCAAGTACCAGTGGCTCGGCGATGGCGCCACGGTGAACAGTGAAGGAGGTGGTGCAATGCTTGGCCAAGGCCATCAATTCGGTGTGGGCTTTCAAGTCCCGCTCTTCCTGCGCAAGGAGCGCGGTGAACTTTCACTGGCAATGTTGCGCGTGACCGATGCCTCCCTGGGTCTTGAGCGCGACCGCTTGCGCATTCGGAACCGGATCAATGAGCGGGTGAACGACATCGGGGTGTTCGCCGAACAGGTGCGTTTGGGCGCGGACATGGTGGTGAACAATGAGCGCTTGCTCGGTGGAGAGAACCAGCGCTTCAGCGCTGGTGAGAGTTCGCTCTTCCTGGTGAACGCGCGCGAAGTGCCGCTGATCGATGCGCGGATACGGCAAGTGGACTTGGAGGCGCGATTGCGGAAAGCCTACTTCAGCCTGGACCACGAAGCGGGAACGCTTTGGCGCGCTTGGCGTTGATGAACACGAGCAACCATGATCCACCTCACCATACAAACCCGCACTGTTGAAGCCGCCGAGAAGCTGGCACTGCACCTGATGGAGAAGCACCTGCTGCTCTTCCCGACGATGGACACCGACCACGAGGAACTGGTGCTGCGCGATGGTCGCTTGCAACGCACTCCCGGGTGAAAGGGGGTACTAGGGCTGGTTTTCCAACAGGATGGCCATGCGGCGAAGGACGATATGACCCGCGTGACGGATTGAAGCGGAAAGCCCGCAGGCCTGTCTTTAGGCCGAGGACTTATTCTATGACATGTGCAAGAGTGCATTTGACATAGGGTGTCCCCCGGTCGATCACGGCGAAGATCCGGTGGATGATCTTGTTTCGGATGGCATTGAGCACGGACATCTTGTGTTTGCCCTCGGAGACTTT
>JAEUTA010000027.1 GCA_016788205.1 Flavobacteriales bacterium
CTCCGAACGCCGGTACGCTCAGCGGTACCCAAGCGGTTTGCGACGGTAGCACCACACAGTTCAGCACCACGGGCAGCGGCGGAAGCTGGAGCTCTGACAACACGACCACCGCTACGGTGAACGCAAGCGGCCTGGTGACCGGCGAGAATGCTGGTACCACCACGATCCGCTACACGGTCACGGGTACGGGCGGTTGCAGCAACGCTGTCGCCACGCGCACGGTCACGGTCACAGCCGCTCCGAACGCCGGTACGCTCAGCGGTACCCAAGCGGTTTGCGACGGTAGCACCACACAGTTCAGCACCACGGGCAGCGGCGGAAGCTGGAGCTCTGACAACACGACCACCGCTACGGTGAACGCAAGCGGCTTGGTGACTGGCGAGAACGCTGGTACCACCACGATCCGCTACACGGTCACGGGTACGGGCGGTTGCAGCAACGCTGTTGCCACGCGCACGGTCACGGTCACAGCCGCTCCGAACGCCGGTACGCTCAGCGGTACCCAAACTGTTTGCGACGGTAGCACCACGCAGTTCAGCACCACGGGCAGCGGCGGAAGCTGGAGCTCTGACAACACGACCACCGCTACGGTGAACGCGAGCGGCCTGGTGACCGGTGAGAACGCTGGTACCACCACGATCCGCTACACGGTCACGGGTACGGGCGGTTGCAGCAACGCTGTTGCCACGCGCACGGTCGCGGTGAGTGCTCCGCCCAATGCAGGTGCGAGTAGCACGCTCACGATATGTGCGACCGGAGCCAGCGTGAACTTGCGCAATCAATTGAATGGAAGCCCGCAGACTGGTGGCACATGGTCCGGACCGAGCACGGTTTTGAACGATACGTACGATCCGGTCAGTATGAGCGCCGGTACGTATACATATACGGTCACCGGCACTGGCGGATGTTCAGATGCCAGCGCTCAAGTAGTGGTAAGCGAGAGTACTTCGACCACTTGGTTCGCTGATACTGATGGAGATGGTTACGGGGAGCCCGGCAATAGCACTCAGTCCTGCAGCCAGCCACAAGGGTTCGTAGACAACAATAATGATGCATGTCCGGGCACTGCCAATGGCGCAGGTGTGAACGCTCAGGGCTGTTCCTGCGCTCAGGTTACCGTCGATGATGGTAACCCATGTACGCTGGACGCCTGTACCAATGGTGTTGTGACACACACGCCGCAGGATGCTGACGTTGATGGTGTCTGCGATGCGAACGATGCTTGCCCCGGTACGGCTACCGGCGCAGGTGTGAACGCTCAGGGCTGTTCCTGCGCCCAGGTTACCGTCGATGATGGTAACCCATGCACCTTGGACGCCTGTACCAATGGTGTTGTGACACACACCCCGCAGGATGCTGACGTTGATGGTGTCTGCGATGCGAACGATGGTTGCCCCGGTACGGCTACCGGCGCAGGTGTGAACGCTCAGGGCTGTTCTTGCGCCCAGGTTACCGTCGATGATGGTAACCCATGCACCTTGGACGCCTGCACCAATGGTATTGTCAGCCACACGTTCCAAGATGGTGACGGCGATGGTGTTTGCGATGCGAACGACCCTTGCCCATTGCTGGCGAACCTGAACCCTGGAGATTCCTGCGATGATGGCGACCCGGATACGGTGGATGATGTTGTGACCTCCGGCTGCGTTTGCGCCGGGACCTTGGATGAGGATTGCAACGGTGTTCCCGGAGGTCCAGCGCAACCTGGTACCAGCTGCAACGACAACAACGCATGTACGACCAACGACGTTTACGGTGCGGATTGCAACTGTGCAGGAACCTTGGCCGATGCTGACGTTGATGGTGTCTGTGATGCGAACGATGCTTGCCCCGGTACGGCTACCGGCGCAGGTGTGAACGCTCAGGGCTGTTCCTGCGCCCAGGTTACCGTCGATGATGGTAACCCGTGCACCTTGGACGCCTGCACCAATGGTATTGTCAGCCACACGTTCCAAGATGGTGACGGCGATGGTGTTTGCGATGCGAACGACCCTTGCCCTGCGCTGGCGAATGTGGCTCCGGGTCAGTCTTGCAATGACAATGATCCCTGCACCATCAACGATGTCATAACCGCGAATTGTGGTTGCGCCGGAACACCGAGCGGAGATACCGACAATGATGGCGTATGTAACGCACAAGATGATTGTCCGACCGTTCAAGGTCAGGTCGGTTCAACCTGTAATGACAATAACCCCGGCACGACCGATGATCGCTTGAATTCCAGTTGCCAGTGTGTAGGCACACCGGTGGCTTGTGATCAGCAGGTGAATCTGGTGATCACGACGGATGCGAACGCAGGTCAGACGACCTGGCAGATCCTTCCTGAAGGCGGTGGTGCATCGGTCTGCGCGGGCGGTCCGTATCCTGGTGTGAACAACCAGACGATAGGTGAATCGTGTTGCCTGGCCAATGGCTGTTACGTTCTTCGTGTGCTGGACAGCGCTGGCGATGGTTTGACCACCGGAGGTTATGTGCTGAAGGAAGGAGGCGCGAATGGTCGTCGCATTATCGACAACACGGCTGATGGCGTGTTCGGCGCAGTGAGCCAGATCGCAGGAGGACAAGGTTTCTGCGTGCCATTGGGCAACGATCGGTTGATCTTCTCGAACTGCGACCGCTTGTTCTGGACGCCGAATCAATTCGCTGTTGCCACGGAGAATCCGGCGGTTTCAGCTACATGGGTCGTGGGCGGAGCGAACAATGTTCAACCGAACAACAGTGGCTACGAGTTCTGGGTCTTCGATCCTGATGGGACCTATAGCTTCCGCCGTTTCCGTGCCCACAATGCCGGTGATGGCTTTGGTACGGCTTCCGCTATCCGAGCCTGCCACATGCAGATCAATAGCTGGGCTAACACGGTAACTACACCGCATATTCCGGCCAATGTGCTGATGAACGTCCGTGTACGTGGTCGGGTAGCTGGCCAGAACTTCGCTTTCGGTCCAGCATGCAGGTTCAAGATCGATCCCGTTCTTGCACTCTGTCCACCAACGGCGTTGGTGAACACTCCGGGTACGGTCGAGTATTCGTGCGGTGTTGTGAAACAGTTCGGTGGAAACTCCAGGCTGTATGCTTGGTCGCGTCCTGGAGCCACTCGCTATCAGTTCGAGTTCACCATTCCGGGAGAGGGCAACTTCATCAAGGTGGTTACCAGTACGAACAACCAGATCGTGCTCAACTGGGCGGTTGATCCCCTGCAGAACGGAGTCACTTATAACGTGCGCGTCCGGATCAGCAAGGATCAAGGTGTGTCGTGGTGCACGTGGGGTGATGTCTGCTACGTCACGATCAACAACCCGGTCAACTCCGGAATGGCAGTTACCGACGATGTGACGGATCACACGACCATGTTCCCTACGCCTTCGCTCGTCTCTTGGCCGAACCCGAATGGCGGAGATCGTCTGTTCGTGGAGATGACCGGTCTGGCCGATGACATTGAGCGTGTCGACGTCGAACTTTTCGATCTGACCGGTAAGCGGATCTTCAACGACAAACTCAGTGTTCAGGCCGGTGCAGGACGTGGCACGCTGGGCTTGGAGGGTGTTGTTGGAAGCGGTGTTTATCTGATGCGTGTCGCTGCAGGTGAGAATGTATGGACAGAGCGGATCATCATTCAACGCTGATAGCCGGTCCGTTCTTTGAAGAAGCCGCCCTGGTAAGGGCGGCTTCTTCAATTACCACCTTTTTGTACCGACAAGTGGGTATTGCAGCGGGCCAAATAGGAGCCCAATTTCGTCAGGTCAATGAATCGTCATGAAGAGCATGAGTAAAGCCAATGGGCACGACGAGTTCTTGTCCAAATTCGCCCTATTGATCGCGTGTTGCACACTGCTGCTGCTTTTGTATGGATTGTTCGGTCATGGTTCCTGAGCACAGCACCTAAGTCCGAATGCTCATGGGAAGAGCATGTTTTGGATCCACTTGAAAGAGGAAAGCCCTCCATATAGGGAGGGCTTTCCATGAATGAGACTGGATCTCAGTAGTACACCAAGCGACGCACTTTCGTCACATGCTTGGCCAGACGGATCACCTGTTTGGTGTAGCCGAACTCGTTGTCGTACCAGGCGTAGAGCACCACGCTCTTGCCGTCGGGGGCAACGATGGTGGCGTTGCTATCGAACACGCTGCAGCAGGTATCGCCGATGATGTCGCTGCTCACCAGCTCGGGGTCCACTTGGTAGTGGATCTGGTTCACCAGTTCGCCAACGAGCGCGGCGTTGCGGATCATGTCGTTCATGGCGGCCAGATCAGCGATCGGCTTCTTCAGCGTCAGGTTCATGATGGCCAGTGAACCGTTGGGCGTAGGCACACGCACGGCGTTGGCGGTCAGCTTGTCCTTCAGGCTGGGGATCGCTTTGGAAACAGCGGTACCGGCACCGGTGCTGGTGATCACCATGTTGATGGCAGCGCTACGGCCACGACGCGGACCCTTGTGGTAGTTATCCAGCAGGTTCTGGTCGTTGGTGTAGGCGTGAACGGTCTCGATGTGGCCTTTCTCGATGCCCAGGTTGTCCTCAACCACTTTCAGCACGGGGCAGATTGCATTGGTGGTGCAGCTTGCCGCACTGAACACCTTCTCGTTGTCGATGTCCACGTCCTTGTGGTTGATGCCGTAGACGATGTTCGGCACCTCCTTGCCAGGAGCGGTGAGCAACACTTTGGCCACGCCCTTGCTCTTCAGGTGGCGCTCCAGATCGGCACGCTTGGTGAAGGCACCGGTGTTATCGATCACGAGGGCGTTGTTGATGCCGTACTGCGTGTAGTCGATGTCCTCCGGGTTGGCGGCGGCGATGAGCTGCACCTGCTGGCCGTTGATGATGATCTGCTTGTTCGGCACATCCTCGATCACGGTGCCTTTGAAAGAGCCGTGTACACTGTCGTTGCGGAGCAGCGCGGCGCGCTTCACGATCTCGGCATCCGTCAGGGTGCGTGTGACGATGGCGCGGAGGCGGAGCTGCTGGCCTTTACCGGCTTGTTTCACCAATTCGCGCGCAGCGATACGGCCGATACGACCGAAGCCGTACAGCACCACATCCTGTGGCTGGAAGTTGTGCTTGTCCTGGCCGATGAAGCCGCTGAGGTGGTTTTTCAGGAAGTCGCTGATGGACTTGTTGCCGCTGGAGGAGAACTCGTGGCTGAGCTTGCCGATGTCGATCTTGCTGGGAGCCAGGTCGAGGTCGAGCAGGCCACGGGCCACGTCGGCGGTGGTGGTCACGTCGATGGGCTTCTTCACCACCTCTTCTGCGTACTTGAAGAGCTTGATCACCTCCGAGATGCCGATATCGGTGAGGTGATTACGGAAGAACACCAGTTCAACACCACGGTCATACATGAGCCGACCAACTGAATTGATCAGGTCCACGGCGGCGCGTTCACGATCCACATACTGTTGCAGACCGGCTTCGTAACCGGCTTTTGCTACTGTCTCCATTATCGGTTTTTGATGGGGGATTGAGGTTCGCAGAAAACAAAAGGGGGCCGTGAAGCCCCCTTGTTCGATCAACCGAGATAAGCTTTCAGAAGCTTGCTTCGGCTAGTGTGTCGTAGTCGTCGAATGGCCTTCTCCTTGATCTGACGCACGCGCTCACGGGTGAGGTCGAACTTGGCGCCGATCTCTTCCAGGGTGAGGCCGTGGTTGATGCCGATGCCGAAGAACAGCTTCACCACGTCGCGTTCGCGTTCGGTAAGGGTGCTCAGGGCGCGCTCAATCTCCTTGGCCAGCGACTCGTTCAGCAGCAGGCGGTCGGCTGGGGCGCTGTCGTTGTTCGGCAGCACATCCAGCAAGCTGTTGCTCTCACCTTCCACGAAAGGCGCGTCCATGCTGATGTGGCGACCGCTCACCTTCATGGTGTCGCTCACTTTTTCGGCAGGCAGGTCAAGGAAGACAGCGAGTTCGTCGGCGCTGGGCGGACGCTCGTACTCCTGCTCCAGCTTGGCGAAGGCCTTGTTGATCTTGTTGAGGCTGCCCACCTGGTTCAGGGGCAGGCGCACGATACGGCTCTGTTCGGCCAATGCCTGAAGGATGCTCTGGCGGATCCACCACACGGCGTAGGAGATGAACTTGAAACCGCGGGTCTCATCGAAACGCTGGGCCGCCTTGATCAGGCCGAGGTTGCCCTCGTTGATCAGATCGGGCAGGCTGAGGCCTTGGTTCTGGTACTGTTTGGCTACCGACACCACGAAACGCAGGTTGGCCTTCACCAGTTTTTCCAGTGCCAGACCATCGCCTTCCTTGATGCGTCGGGCCAGTTCCACCTCCATATCGGCGGTGATGAGGCCTTCCTTGCCGATCTCCTGCAGGTATTTGTCCAGCGACTGGCTTTCCCGGTTGGTGATCGACTTGGTGATCTTAAGCTGACGCATCCTAGATGCCATGCGTGAAGAGTCTTATTAGGTGTGTCCGAGTAGAGTTGACGATCCGAACAGGCCGAGGTCACTTCCCGGTCGGGCTGCGAAGGTACGACCCCCCGTTGGTACGGGACAAGCCGGAATACCAACGAGGGGTCGATCAGTGTGCAATTCCTTGGATGGGCGCGGGTTCCGATCAGAGGCCCAGACCGTAATAGGCGCGCGTTCCGTTCGGATACACGCCTTCCACAAGAACCCCGCCACGTTTATTCTCCAACAGTTTGGCTAGTTGAGCAGGATCCTTGATCGCTTCCTGATCGATCCGGGTGATGATAAAGCCCTCCTTAATACCGCTGCTGCGGAACTTCCCACCGTTGATGGTGGTCACCTTCACACCGTGCTCCAAACCGAGGGACTTCAGTTCCGAAACACTGGCCGCACCGAACTCCGCGCCCAGTGAGGATGAACCCACGCTTCGGGTATCCACGGCGGCTACGGCTGTACCTTCCTTACCACGGAGGGTCATATCGAAGACCTGCTCTTCGCCTTTGCGGAAGACCGTGACCGGCACCTTGTTGCCCGGGCGGAATTTGCCGACCTGCTCCTGGAGCTGCGGTACGTTGTTCACATCGATGGCGCCCACTTTCACGATCACATCACCGGCTTCCATGCCCGCTTTCTGTGCTGCACCCCCATCGGTGATACCGTTGACGTACACGCCTTTGATGCGGCCCAGTCCCGTCTCATCGGCGAGTTTCTGGTCCATGTCCCGGATGCTCACACCGATGTAGGCACGTTGAACACTACCGAACTCGAGCAGGTCATTGGCCACTTTCTGAACGATGTTCACCGGGATGGCGAAGCTGTAACCCGAATACGCCCCCGTAGTACTGGCGATGGCGCTGTTGATGCCCACCAGTCGGCCATTGGCGTCCACCAGGGCACCACCACTGTTGCCTGGGTTCACGGCGGCATCGGTCTGGATGAAGGATTCCAGCGGGATGATGTCGCGGGCTGCATCATACTGGAGCAGGTTGATGTTGCGGGCCTTGGCGCTGACGATACCGGCGGTCACGGTGCTGGTCAGGTTCATCGGGTTGCCCACGGCGAGCACCCATTCACCCACGCGCACATCGTCGCTGTTGCCATAGGGCACGGTGGCCAGGTCCTTGGCGTCGATCTTCAAAAGGGCAAGGTCGGTGCTGGGGTCACGACCGATCACCGTGCCTTCGAACTGGCGGTTGTCGTTGAGGTGTACCTGGATCTTATCGGCACCTTCCACCACATGGTTGTTGGTCATGATATATCCGTCCGTGCTCACAATCACGCCACTGCCAGCGCCTTGACGGAGTTGTTGTTGCTGGGGCGCTCGGTAGCCCCAGAAGAAATCCGCGAAGGGGTCGCGAACGTTCACCGCAGTTTCTGTGGTCACGTGCACCACGGCGTTCACGGTCTGTTCAGCGGCATAGGTGAAATCCAATGCGGTGGTGGATGTGCCGTTGGGCCGTGGAAGGTTCACGAAGCGCGCCGGGGCCGGCGCCATGGCGGTAGACGCGGTGGACTCGTTCTTGGAAGAAAGCATGTCATGGCCTCCGAGCGCGAGCAGCGCTCCAGCGAGGCCCATTGCGAAGTATCCGAATGCACGTTTCATGTTCGTTGGGATGTTGTGTCGTCCCGGGATCAAAGTTCGTACCGGCGATGTCTTCTGAACGCTTTGACAGGCCTTTCGTGTCGCGTTGTCGCGTTAAGAAATGTTGATCGGGTGAAGAGGAGGTTCACCGCAAAGAGCAGAAGGCGCAAAGCCAGGATGCAGGAGGAGATGAATAGTGGCTTTCTCCGCGATCTCTGCGCCTTGGCGGTGAACGCATTCCCGATATTTGCCAACGATGGAGCTGCGCTTCGCCAAGTGGCATGGAACGGGGAACGACTTCATCGTGATCGATGATGGGGCTGCTACTTTCCCTGTATCGGATGATCTCGTGCAACGCTTGTGCGACCGCCATTTCGGCATTGGTAGCGATGGATTGATCCTGATCCAAGCACCACGCGAGCCCGGTACGGACTTCCATATGGAGTTCTTTAACCCCGATGCGAGCAAGAGCTTTTGTGGCAACGGTAGCCGGTGTGCGTTCGCGTTCTGGAGCGGGTTGAACCATGCTGCACGAACAGCTCGCTTCACGGCGATCGACGGCGAGCACACCGGAACGTGGCGCGATGGCGAAGTGGCCGTGTCGCTTCGCGATGTGACACTGATGAAGCGTGGATCCCAAGGTACTGATGTCGATTTCATCCACAATGGCTCGCCGCATGAACTGGTTTGGGTCGATGATCCCGCTGCCGTGGAGATCATGGAGGAAGGGCCGAAGCGGCGCTATGCACCCGCCCATGCACCCGGTGGCACCAACGTGAATTTCCTGCGTGTACAGGACGGTGTAGTGGACATGCGCACGTACGAGCGTGGCGTGGAAGCCGAAACGCTCAGCTGCGGTACCGGTGTGGTGGCTGCGGCGTTGAGCGCGTTGGGTCGTGGCCTTGTGCAAGCGCCTGTGGCCGTACGAGCACCTGGCGGTAGGCTTGTTGTTGAAGCGGTCTTGAGCAACGGCGGCGCTTCTGCCGTGCAACTCATCGGTCCGGTGGCGTTCGTCTTCAACGGTTCCATTTCGATCTGACCCATGGCCAAACGTGGTCGCATTGCTGGAAGTGCCGTTCTCGTATTGCTCGTGATCGGTGGCCTAGGTGCCTACTGGGCCTGGACGAAGATCACCGGGCCGTCTGCGAAGTTCCAGGAGGAGAGCAAAGTGTTGCTGATCCCGCGTGGCGCCGATCTGGATGTGGTGGTGGATAGCCTGAACGCGATCGGCGCGATCCAGGATGAGACGGCGTTCCGGTGGTTGTGTGAGCAGAAGAAGTACACATCGAAGGTGAAGCCTGGGCGCTACCGGATCCCGAACGGGACGAGCATGAACGCGTTGGTGAACATGTTGCGCTCCGGTGAACAGGAGCCTGTGCGTGTCACATTCAACGGCATTCGACGACTACCCGAGCTCGCTGGTAAACTGGGTCGTGTGCTGGAGCCGGATTCACTAGCATTCCTGCACGTGCTGATGGATGGTGATGCCCAACGGGAAGCAGGTTATTCCGCCGAGACCTTCATCGCCGCCTTCGTGCCGAACACCTACGAGTTCTGGTGGACAACCACGCCGGAGCAGTTCATCGAACGTATGGAGAAGGAGCACGATGCGTTCTGGACCGCCGAACGAAAGGCAAAAGCGGACAAGCTGAAACTCTCTTCTGTGGAAGTGGCGACGCTGGCATCCATCGTACAGGCCGAAACGGTGAAGCGTGCGGATGCGCCGAAGATCGCGGGCGTCTACCTCAACCGCCTGCGCATCGGTATGCCTCTTCAAGCGGACCCAACGCTGAAGTTCGCGCTGGGCATGGATAGCATCAGCCGGGTGCTGCAGCAGGACATGGAGGTGGTTTCGCCTTACAATACCTACAAGAACACCGGTCTTCCGCCGGGACCCATCAACATGCCCGAGACGAGCATGATCGATGCGGTGCTGAACGCGGAGAAACACGACTACCTCTACTTCTGTGCCCGGGCAGACCTGAGCGGCTTTTCGGACTTCGCGAAGAGCTATGATCAGCACCTGGTGAATGCCCGGAAGTACCAGCGGGCGCTGAACGCACGCGGTATCTACCGGTAGGTGTTGACCGTTCGTGGCGGTTCTTCTACCGAAGGCATTGGTCTCGGATCCTATTTTCGCGGCTTCATTTTGAAGACATGACCAAGATCAAGTTCGGTACCGACGGCTGGCGCGCGATCATCGCCGATGATTTCACCGTGGACAATGTGGCGCGTGTAAGCGTGGCCGTGGCCCAATGGGTGAAGAGGAATTTCCCGAATTCCCCCAGTATCGTGGTGGGTCACGACTGCCGCTTCGCCGGTGAACTGTTCGCTGAGACCGCCACGAAAGTGTTCGTCAGCAATGGCATCACCGTACACCTCGCGAAAGGCTTCGTGAGCACGCCGATGGTGAGCCTAGGTGCCTTCAATACGAAGAGCGCAATGGGCGTGATCCTCACGGCCAGCCACAACCCACCGAGCTACAACGGATACAAGCTGAAGGGCATCTATGGTGGTCCGTTGATCCCCGAGCATGTTCAGGAGGTGGAGGACATCATCCCCGCAGCCCATGGCTTGGACCTCGCCAACATCGATCTGAAGAAGGCCAAGGCGGATGGCTTGATCAAGGACATCGACCTGGAGACGATGTACGTGAAGCATGTGGAAGCCAACTTCGATATGAAGGCCATTCGCGAGAGCGGCCTGCGTTGGGGCTACGATGCCATGTATGGCGCCGGACAGAACGTGATCAAGCGGATCCTGCCCGATGCCGTGAAGCTGCATTGCGACTATAACCCATCGTTCATGGGTCAGGCTCCTGAGCCGATCCACAAGAACCTGATCGAGTTCAGTGAGCTGATCAAGAAGGGCGGCATCGATTGTGGCCTGGCCACCGACGGAGACGCGGATCGTATCGGTCTATACAATGGCAAAGGCGAGTTCATCGACTCACACCACATCATCCTGCTGCTGATCCACTACCTGGTGAAGTACAAGAAGTTCACCGGCAAGGTGGTGGTGGCGGTGAGCACCACACCGAAGGTGAAGAAGCTCTGCGCACACTACGGCCTGGACTACCAGGTGACCAAGATCGGCTTCAAGTGGATCTGCGGCATCATGATCAACGAGGACGTGCTGCTGGGCGGTGAAGAGAGCGGTGGCATCGCCATCAAAGGCCACATTCCCGAGCGCGATGGCATCTGGATGGGTCTCACCATTTGGGAATTCATGGCGAAGAGCGGCAAGAGCCTCGACGACCTGATCGACGAGGTGTATGCCATCGTTGGCCCCTTCAAGTACGAACGCAACGATCTGCACATCAGCGAAGCGTTGAAGCAACAGGTGCTGAAGAACTGCACGGACGGTACGTACAAGGCGTTCGGCGACTACGCGGTGAAGAGCGTGGAGACGATCGACGGGTTCAAGTTCCACATGGACAAGGACCAGTGGATGATGATACGCGCGAGCGGGACCGAGCCAGTGCTCCGGTGCTATGCTGAATCCGACACGTTGGACAACGCGCGCAAGATCCTGACGGCGACGCGCACGGCGATCGGTGCCTAACGTTTCAGGAAGCGGGAGCGAGCGGTGATAACTCCGCTTGTGTCCAGTAACAGGATCGTGTAGGTGCCGGTGGCCAGCTGTTGAACAAGCCTGCCTTGCACGGCATTGCCCGTGGCATTCGCTTGCACGACGATACGTCCCAAAGCGTCGCGAATGATCACGCTACTTATGACGCCTTCCGTCGTGGTCCATTGGATAAGATCCTCGACTGGAACGGGGAATATGGTGATCGCTTCGGCATCTCGGATGATCGCTATGATGGACGAAGCTTGTTCGGAGCCATCCAGGTCCACCATTTGCAGGCGATAGTAGCTCAACCCGGCAGGTGCTTCCTGGTCCAAGAAGGCATAATCCCTGCGCGAACTGCTTTCTCCAGAAGCCGTCACGGTGCCGATCGGTGAGAAAGCCGTTCCGTCACGACTTCGTTCCACCAGGAAGTATGCACTCCGTTGTTCTGAACCCGTGGCCCAGTTCAGCTGATTCCCTTCGCTGGTCCCTTTGCCCGTGAATTCCAACAACTCCACGGGAAGCACACCGATATCGCCGACGGCCGAGGCATATCCGTAGAACCAGCGACTGAAGCGTTGGCCGTCGATCATCTTGTGCACGGGATACTCCACACGTACTCTCCACTTGTGGCGGAAATAGCTGGGTGCCTTGGCCACGAGTTCTTTCAGTTCGAGCCCGGCCAGGCCCAGATCGGACCAAGTGGCGCTATTGGCCAGGTAGCCCACGGAGTTCGTGATGGGGACACCGGAGAATGGCTGTCCTTCGTGCACCACTTCCCACCTCAGTTTCGCAGTTGTGCGTTGTATCGGGCTGCGTGCGCGGTGACCGATGCCGAAGAAGAATTCATCCGTCCAATCGGCGCTATTCGTCGCCAAGGGGCTCACCAGGTCCGTTTGGTATTGGCGGGTTAGGCGGTTCACGCTGAGCGCATTGTTCCCTCGATAGAGGCGAACACGGCCTTCGTTGGCCACTGAAGGAGAGGCGTTCGGAGACCCACAGATCACGTCGGAATACCCATCGCCGTCCACATCACCGCCACCGGCCACACCTGTTCCGAAGCGCTCACTCGCGATGTTGGGTTCCAGGGTGAGGGAGGATCCAACTCCAGCCGGTGACCCAAGGAACACCCAAGCCCGGCCTTCATTCGTTTGTCCATTCGTACTACCTGGTGCACCACCGATGAAGTCGGCATATCCATCGCCGTTCACATCACCGGCTTCGGCGATGCTTGTACCCAGCTCAGCGGCTGCCAAATTGGCCCCAAGAACAAGATGACCGACGGATGTGGTTCCGGCAGCAGTACCGAAGAGCATGTATACGGCCCCTTCGTTGACCTCAGGCGCACTGGTGGTGGGTGCGCCGGCCCCTACTTCGTAAAAGCCATCGCCGTTCACGTCACCCAGCCCAGCCACGCTGCTTCCTAGTCGGCGGTCATTGCTATTGCTCTCAAAGGTGAAAACAGGGTTGGGCCCGATGGTGAAGAGATCACCGTGATAGATGTAGATGGCGCCTTCGAAATTGTGCCCGTGCGTAAGGTCCGGTGCACCGATCACGACGTCTGAAAAGCCATCACCGTTCACGTCACCAGCGGTACCAACGGCACTACCGAAGGCCCCGCCTGGAAAAGGTGCGAACAGCGTCGTGCTCGGGGTGGCTTCGAGACCGGATGGACTTCCCCAATAGATGTACGCTGTCTCGATACCGGGCGCCCCGATGATGACATCTCCATAACCATCGGCGTTCACGTCACCTGCTTTGAAAACCGACGCACCGAACTGCGAGCCAGCGGTTCCGCTCAGCGTCAAGTTGGGCACTGCGGAAAGGCCGCCCGGGCCACCGGCGTAGAGGTATGCGACCCCCGTGCCGCCCGAGAGAGGGGCCCCTACGATCACTTCGGAATAGCCGTCACCGTCCACATCGCCTGCGCTGGCCACGCTGGTGCCGAAGGCCGCATTGGCGATATCGGCTTGCAATGTTGAAGCAGGAAAAGGGGAAAGCCCGCTGATGCTGCCATGGTGCACGTGCACCACGCCCTCGTTGGCCTGCCCGCTACTGGCCGTGGGAGCTGCGAGCAGTGCGTCCGAGTACCCATCGCCGTTCACATCGCCGGCGTTCGCAACGGCCCTGCCCAAAGCGGAATTCGCTGCGGCACCATCCCGCACATAGGAAGGCGTATTGTTCATGGGCGAGGGCCCACCATGGTAGATGTGGACGGCGTTCTGCACGGGTATGCCGGCGATCATGTCGCTATACCCGTCGCCGTTCACATCACCTGCTGTGGACACGGATGCCCCCATTTCACCGTTCACGACATTGTGCTCGAACCTTGCGAAGGCGGAAGAAGGGATGCCGGTCGACGAGCCGAGGTATAGGAAGGCGGCGCCTTCGTGCAACTGCCCGTTCTCATACCAGATGGATCCAACGATCACGTCAGCATACCCGTCACCGTTCACATCCCCGGCTGTGGAAACGCTTTGCCCGAAATAGGCATAGTGGAAGTTGGACTGAAGGATGGTGGCCGGAACGGTATTGATCCCGGTGGCCGAACCGTGGTAGATGAAGGCGGTCCCTTCGTAATATCCTGTGCCGATGCTGTCGCGCCAGTCACCGATGATGATGTCGCTGTAACCGTCCGCGTTCACATCGCCAGCTGTTGAGACCGCCGCACCGGTGCGGAGGCTATATCCGCTCGTATTGAACATCGTCGTAGGAGCCGGATTGGCACCAGCGCCCAGCGCGTTTGCACTACCGTGGTAGATGAATACCGCTCCATTGTCGCATCCGGAACAGGCCAGATCATACTTGAAAGCACCGATGACCACATCGTTGTAGCCATCCCCGTTAACATCACCTGCCGGGGCAATGGCCGAACCGAATTGGGCCGCACCTTGGTCTCGGTCCAACCGGTGCCTGTAAACAGGATTGATCCCTGTCGCCGATCCCAAGAAGATCCAGGCGATACCCTCATTCCCTGTATCGGATGGATAATTGGCGAGGTGCCCACCGGTGCCGACGTCACTGTATCCATCCCCATTTATGTCACCAAGTCCAGCGACACTGTAGCCCATGTATTTATTGACACCGTTGGGCTGGAGGATCTGCGCAGGTATGGTATTGATGCCAGCTGCGGATCCGTGGAAGATGAAGGCGGCGCCTTCCTTGTCCTCCGCCGGGGAGCTTTCCCAAACGTTGGCCCCGATGATCAGGTCGCTGAACCCGTCTCCGTTCACATCGCCGGCACCATCAACGCTGTGGCCGAAATTCGCTGCGGCCTGATTGACCTGTAGCGTGACAGAAGGTGTCGCAGGAATACCCGTTGCGCTACCGTAGTATACATACGCAAGGCCTTCCCCCGCCTCTCCGGAAGAAGCGGTATAGGCCCCCACGACCACATCACTGTATCCGTCGCCGTTCAGGTCACCTGCATTGGCCGTTGAGAACCCGAATTGACCACCGGCAGGGGGGGTCAGGATGCGATCGGCCGTCGTGCTCACGGGGTCGATGGTGATGGGATAGGTAGCGCCCTCGTCATCCACCACGATGGAGAGTACAGCGGTAAGCGCGTTCCAGTGCATTTGAGCACCAAGCGTTGCACCGCATGCATCCCAAGCGCGCAGGTCGCGATAGGCCAGACGCATGCGACCATCCGCCGAACGGAAGATACATCCGGTGGAGCCTTCCAATTCAGCGCACAATGTGCTGGTCACCGCTAGGTCCACGGAAACATTTCCTTGTCCTAACGGGCGATCTTGGAGGATGAAATTCTGCCGAAGGCCCTCGCCATTGACAACGTATTGGGCCACATCATCACCGCTGCGCCATTCAACCGTGTCACTTCGCATAGTGGCTTCGGCATACTGCGCGGGTCCACAGCCCACGGCCCCGCGACGTATTCCCTTTACATCGAAGCGCGTGTGCCATTCCGGGCTTTGGATGGGGCCGCTGATACTGAAGCCACGGGAATCCACGGAGGCGACCATGTCCAGATGCCCGATCCAAGCAGATGAACGTCCGTGGTCCCGGTCATGAAGAAATCCTGGCGCTCCGGGCAGGACGCTGTTCCCTTCGATGGCAGCAACGCTGATCGACAGAAAGCACAATAGGGACGCGCTCAGGTTTCGCAAAAGGGAGCTTTATTCGCTGAAAATGTGAGAGTTATGTCAGCAAATATAGGCGGCTGGCCAACATGGTAAATGCTGCAAGGATCACTTTGACGTTACCTTTAGTGCGTATGACGTTGGAGGGCGTAATAGGTTGTTCCTGTAGGTTTTTCCTCTTGTCACTGGCAGTTGTTACGCACGCCGATCGGATAAGTGCCCAAGCGGATACCACTGCGTCCATCCACATCGAACGGCAAGGTTCGAATGGATGCCTTGTGCGAACAGCTACAGCCACGGGGATTCTCATGGTCGGAAGTCTGACCCTGTTGAATGAAGCGTGGTATACGCAGTACGACCGCTCACCGTTCCACACCTTCGATGATGCCGGGGAGTGGGCACAGATGGACAAGGCCGGGCATTTCTTCAGCGCTTACACGCTGGGACGCTGGGGTCATCGCGCGTTGGCACGATGCGGCAGCTCTGAACGAAGGTCCATCTTGCTCGGCGGCAGTCTGGGATTGGTCTTCCTTTCCGGCGTGGAGGTGTTGGATGGCACCTCTTCGGGTTGGGGGTTCTCTTGGAGCGACATGGCCGCCAATACGCTGGGTGCCGGCCTGTTCATGGGGCAGCAGGCCTTGTGGCGAGAGCAGCGGATCACGGCGAAATTCTCGGCGCGCACGACCCCGTTCGCCTCACAACGGCCCGACCTACTGGGCGAGGGTCTTGGTGAACGTATCCTGAAGGACTACAATGGCCAGACGATCTGGCTTAGCGCCAACATCAATGCGTTCGGTGACACTCGCTTTCCGGATTGGTTGAACGTGGCGATGGGCTATGGCGCAGAGGATATGCTCTCCGCCTTCCCTGCTGATGGTGACGAACGTGCACGTCAGATCTACATCGCGCCGGACGTTGACCTCACGCGCATCAAGTCAGGCTCCAAATTGATGCGCACCGTGCTTTTCGTACTGAACGGGATAAAAGTGCCACTACCGGGGATGGAAGTGAGGTCGAATGGCCGCGTGCTTTTCCACGGCGTGGTGTTCTAGGTGGAAAGGCCGCCTTCCAGCAACATCAGTTTCACCCTCATCACAGCAGCTACGGTAAGACTGTCCCGTATCTCGCCGCGTTGCACCATGCCGTACAGCTCATCGAAAGGGAGTTTGCGCATGGCCAGTTCTTCATTGTGGTCAGGCTCCGGTTCGAAGAAGGTCAGGTCCTGTGCCACATAGAGGATCGCTTCTTCATCGCTGGCGGAATTGCTCAGGTCCATCTGCATGATCTCCGTCCAGCGCCCAGCTTCGATGCCGACCTCCTCACGCAACTCGCGTTTGGCGCTGTCGATAGCGGGCCGGTCGCGTCGGCCACCACCTTCGGGGATCTCCCAACTGTAGACACCGAGGGGGTACCGGTACTGGCCCACGATCCAGGTGTTCAGTTCTTCATCCAGCGCAACGATACCCACGGCGAGATTCTTGAAATGGATCACGCCATAGATGCCAGGCTGGCCACTCGGGTCGATCACATCATGATGGCTCACCGAGATCCAAGGTGTACTGTAGCGCTCTTCCACGCTGATGGTCTTCCATGGGCCGCGTTCTTCCATGGCGGTGAAGATACCGGTACCTTCGCGGCATGGCCGGGCGGGTATTCAAGAAAGGGGATCGCGTGGCGTTCGTCGACGAGGTCGGCGGCGGCGTGGTGCTCGATGTTCCTGCACCGGGCAAAGTGAAGGTACGCACCGATGAGGGCTTCATCCTGGTGCGATCGGGCAAGGAATTGGTGCCTTACGATCCGGAGTACGTGAAGCAGGCGTACCGCATCAGCGATCATCAGGCAGGCATGGTGGCCGCGAATGATATATTGGAGGAAAAGCGCCAACGACGCAAAGGCGACTCCCGGCCAGGCAAGACAGCGCGAAAGCCAGAGGACCAGAGCGTGGCCGAAGTGGATCTGCACCTGCACGAGCTGGTGGAGGACGAAACACGGCTTAACCAGGGCGAGAAGTTGAAGTATCAGCTGGCCTATTTCGAGCGTGCTTTGGAAGCGGCGATCCGAGACGGCAAGCGCAAATTGATCGTGATACATGGCGTGGGCGAAGGTGTATTGCGCGAAGAAGTGCGGCGCATCTTGTTGTTCTATGATGGGGTGCGTTTCCACGACGCCAACATGTCCCGCTATGGATCGGGCGCTACGGAGGTTGAGATCCTGCGTCATTAGATGAGTTCGAACAGGTCGATCAACGGCCTTGTTCTTTGGCATCCTGTGCATCGCTCCACCGCCGTCCGCCGCAAGGTGGAGGGAGGAAAGTCCGGGCAGCGTAGGGCAGCGTGCTTCCTAACGGGAAGGGGGCCACTTGGGAACGGGTGGTCCACAGAAAGTGCCGCAGAAAGGGAAACCGCCCATCGCAAGGTGGGTAAGGATGAAAAGGTGCGGTAAGAGCGCACCAGTGTTCCTGGCGACAGGGCAGCTTGGTAAACCTCACGCGCTGAAAGACCATGTATACCGTGCGTTCCGTAGTGCCGGAGCGAGGAAAGCCCGTCCTTCCAACGCATGTTGGAGCGCGGAGGGTAGGTCGATGGAGTCCCGCTGTGAAGCGGGACCTAGATAGATGGTGGAGGCTGCCGCGAGGTGGTACAGAACCCGGCTTACAGATGCACAGGAACTTGAATGAAGGGCCTTTCCGCCGGACGGTGGAGAGGCCCTTCGCCTTTCCCGGCCGGTCGTGCGCCGCTACCTTCGGCGCCGATGGGTGATCATCCTACGAAGCGGAGCGTTCGGCGAAGGTGGCGTTGGCCCATCCTCTTCCTCGGTTCGGTGTTGGTCACGGAATGTGTGCTACGCCTGGGTTTCGGCTTCTGCGATGCCGTATTGTTGCGGCCCGACCCCAACTACGAGTACATCGCACAGGCCTCGCAGGATCGGCACCGGTTCGGCAGGCACATCGTATTCAATTCCCTCTCCATGCGCAGTGAGGAGCCGGATAGCAACGCGATCATCATCCTGGGTTGTGGTGATTCCGTGATAAACGGCGGCACGTTGACGGAGAACGATTCGTTGGCGACGACCATCCTCTCAGCAGAGCTAACGGCGAAATGGGGGCGCAAGGTTCAATTCCTCAACATCGGCACCGGAAGCTGGGGACCGGACAATTGTGCGGCCTACCTTCGGAATACACCATTGCCCAAGGCGAGCGCTCTTGTCCTATTCGCCAGTTCGCACGATGCACGGGACAATATGACCTTCAGTGGTGTGGTGGGGGTGAAGAAGCACTTCCCATCGGAACAATATCCGAGTGCCATCCTCGAACTGTTGGATAGGTATGTGATACCGCGCTTCCATACGGCACCCGGCACTTCTGATGAGGAGTTGGGTATCAATAAGGGCGGCCTCACCTTCAACAGCGGATTCGCTGCTTTGAAGGCGTATGCCGAACGACATCGAATACCGTTCATGGTCTACCTGCACGCGGAGCGATCGGAGATAAAGAAAGCCGCTTACAATGAACAGGGGCAGGAGATCATCGCATTCGCCGAGCAGAACGGCATTCCCCTGATCCGGGACCTGGATCATGGTGCACGGATCGACGAGCTCCGTGACAACATCCACCCGAGCGATGCCGGTCAACGGCGCCTTGCGCGCATCATGCTCGAAGCATTGGACGGCATGAAACCGTCCCATTGATCGCGCGGTGTTCGCTCCGTTGCAGGGTAACTTCGTCCCCGTGACACGCATCACTCTTCTTCTCCTGTTCATCGCGGGCACCTTCACTGCGGCTGCGCAGGATCCCGTCACCATCCATGGCAAGGTGATCACCACCACCGATCAGCACACGTACTATGACCTGATGATCGTGAACAAGCGCACGCGATCGGGAACGTTCGGTAACGCGGATGGCTCTTTTACGGTTCAGGCCCTGCGGACGGACACGCTGATGATCGGGTCTATCGGTCATCGTACGGGGATCCTGTGCCTGGCCGATAGCGTGGAGCGTGGCGTCTACGAGGTGAAGATCCGCCTGATACCCTTGCAGGTGCAACTCGCCGAAGTCGAGATCCTTCCGGAGCGCACATTGAAAGAGATCCAGGCGGACATCGATAAACTAGGTTACAAGCCGTCGGACTACAAGCTCACCACGGTGAACGCGTTGGAAAGCCCGATCACAGCGCTCTACCAGGAATTCAGCCGTCGAGAACGCAGCAAGCGGCTGGTGGCGCAAATGGTGAACGAGGATAAGAAGCGCGCGATCCTGCAGGAGCTGCTTCAGAAGTACGTGGAGTACGATATCATCAACCTGAACCCTGAAGCATTCGACGACTTCATCGAGTTCTGCAGTGTGCCAGATGATGTGATCAAGGGGTTGACCCAGTACGAGTTCCTCGTGTACATCAAGCGGAAGTACGAATTGTATTCCAGTCTGGGCCCCACGCGCAGGCACTGAACATGTTCTCAGCCCGTGTCATCGCCGTGTTCACGATCGGTCTGGCGGTGAGCGCGACGTTCGGTCAGGTCGAACGAATAGCGGCCGAGGTAGAACTGGACGAGGTGGTCATCACTGCGCAGCAGGAAGGCTTCAACGTGGAGACTTTCATCCGTCAGGTAATGGAGGACACCACTTTTCACAAGGCATTTCTCAATACGCGCTACCACCCGCATCGCTTACGCAGCGTATTGAACGTGCGTGCGAAGGATGAGCAGGAGACCGCCTCGCTCTACCGCACGGGCTTTCTACACCGCAATGGCGACAAGGTCTGGCTGGAACTGGATACCGTACACGAATCCGGTAAGCTTCGCAACCGCGACAGCACGTTCCGCTACCTCACGGCGGAGATGTACGACGATGTCTTCTTTCCGAAAGGCGAGATCACCGCGGACAACACCGTCGCCTCACGGAAGCTGCAACTGGAGAGCGGCAGCAAGATCGAGCGCTACAAGAGCGAGCTGAAGAAATTCATGTTCGACCCCGGAAGCGAGATCGGCAGCGTACCCTTCATCGGCCACAAGCTCGCGTTGTTCAATGAGCACATGGCGCCGTTTTACGACTTCAAGATCACCGCCGGAGAGCGCAACGGCCACCAATGCTGGGTATTCAGCGCCGAAGCCAAGCCCGAATTCCGCGATGGCCGCACGGTGATCAAGACCATGGATACCTGGTTCGATCACGTCTCCAACAACGTCATCGCGCGCCAGTACCGCATCGCCCACAGCTCGGTCATCCTCGACTTCGACATCAAGATCCGCGTGGAGACCGCCATCATCGACGGCGCGCTAGTACCCACCGACGTGGACTATGACGGTGATTGGGATATCCCGATGAAGCGGCGGGAACTCGTGCGATTCGCGCTGAATTACTCGGGTTGGAGGATCATCGAGTGAGGCTTCGTTCCTTTTCAAAGCTCCACCGGCACGACCATCTTATCCAGGACTAGGAATTCCTGCGGCACCGCCGCTCTTATCGCCGCCACGAACGCATCCACCGCCTTCCGCCGCACGAACGGTTTGCGCACCACCAGCACCACTTCGCGAACGGGCTCCGGAGTGATGAAGCGGCGAACGTTCTTCTCATCCGCGTTCACGGATAGTTCTGGGACCAGTGTGATGCCGCTACCGCTGTCCACCAGGCGCTTTAGCGTTTCGATGCTTCCTGTGCTGTACAGGATGTTGTCATGTCCGGCGGAACTGGGGTGCTGGCATACGCTCAGTGCCTGTTCGCGCAGGCAATGGCCTTCACTCAACACCCATAGCTGCACCTCGTGGAGGTCGTCGCGTGAAATACGCTGCTGTTCGAGCAACGGGTGGTCTGGTGGGAAGTAGGCGAGGAAGGGTTCGTGGAATAAGGTCAGGACTTCGAGATCGTCATCCACGATCGGTCCGGCCAGTATGCCCACATCCAACTGGCCTTTGCGCAGCGCATCAAGTATGCTGCTCGTCTGGCGTTCGTCGATCACCAGTCTGGCCTGCGGGTGCTCGTCCGCGAAGCGTGCGAGGAAGAGCGGCAGCAGGTAAGGGGCAAGCGTAGGGATGATCCCCAGCCGGTATGTCCCGGCTGTTCCCGTCCGGAGTTCAGTCACGAGGTCCTTCAGTTGGCCGGCTTCGCGCAACACCACCCGGGCTTGGACGATCAGTGCTTCGCCTTCAATGGTCGGTCGGGCAGGTTGGGAACCACGTTGGAAGATCGTGACCCCGAGTTCATCCTCCAGCTTGCGTACCATCATGGTAAGCGTGGGCTGGGTGACATGACATTGACGTGCTGCCTTGCTGAACTGACCGGTCTCGGCCACGGACACGATATAGTGGAGTTGCTGGAGCGTCATTCGACAGTGTCGATAGCGGCATCGAAACTATCGATTAGGTCAATGATGGATGTCAGGATACCTTCGGCGTCCACGATTCACATTCGTGCATCCGCGTATGGATGCATCTCACACCGCGAAGAACAATGGCGAACGAAACGAACGGTCACACCGAACTGGAAGACCTGAACAAGACCACGGCGAAATGTCCCGTGATCCATGGCGCACAACGCAACCCTGTTGCTGGTCGCGGCACACGCAACCGTGACTGGTGGCCCAACGCGTTGAACCTCTCCATCCTGCACCAGCATGCTCCCGCGAGCGACCCCATGGGTGCGGATTTCAACTATTCGGAGGCCTTCAAGAAACTGGACTATGCAGCGCTGAAAGCCGATCTGACCAAGTTGATGACGGACTCGCAGGACTGGTGGCCAGCGGACTGGGGTCACTATGGTGGCTTGATGATCCGCATGGCTTGGCACGCAGCGGGCACCTACCGCACGGCTGATGGTCGGGGTGGCGCCAGCACCGGCAATCAGCGGTTCGCACCGTTGAACAGCTGGCCGGACAATGGCAACCTGGACAAGGCGCGGCGCCTGCTATGGCCCATCAAGCAGAAGTACGGCAACAGCATCAGTTGGGCCGATCTGTATATCCTCGCAGGCAATGTCGCGTTGGAATCGATGGGCTTCAGGACCTTCGGATTCGGTGGTGGTCGTGCGGATATCTGGCAGCCCGAAGAAGATATCTACTGGGGCGCTGAGGTGGAATGGCTCGCTACCAGCGATAAGCTGAACAGCCGTTACAGCGGTGATCGCGACCTCGAGAACCCATTGGCCGCTGTGCAAATGGGCCTGATCTACGTGAACCCCGAAGGCCCGGACGGCAACCCGGACCCGGTGGCCAGCGGCCGCGATATCCGGGAGACCTTCAAGCGCATGGCCATGAATGATGAGGAGACCGTGGCGCTTACCGCTGGCGGTCACACCTTCGGCAAGGCGCACGGTGCAGGGGATGCGAAGCTCGTGGGTGTTGAACCCGAAGGAGGAGCGATCGAGGCGCAAGGATTCGGTTGGCTCAGCAAGTTCGAAAGCGGAAAGGGAGCGCACGCCATCACCAGCGGCATTGAAGGTGCGTGGAAGCCGAACCCCACGAAGTGGGACAACGGCTACTTCGACATGCTCTTCGGTTACGAGTGGGAATTGACGAAGAGCCCCGCCGGCGCGAAACAATGGGTGGCCAAGAACGTGAAGCCTGAGCACATGATCCCCGATGCGCACGTGCCTGGCGTGAAGCATCCGCCGATGATGACGACGGCCGACATGGCGATGCGTTTCGATCCGATCTATGGACCCATCTCCAAGCGCTTCCACCAGGATCCGAAAGCCTTTGCCGATGCCTTCGCGCGTGCCTGGTTCAAACTCACGCATCGCGACATGGGGCCCAAGAGCCTCTATCTCGGGCCTGAAGTGCCGAAGGAGGAATTGATCTGGCAGGATCCGATCCCGGTAGGGACCGTGATCGATGCGGCTGATGTAGCAACGTTGAAGAGCAGGATCCTCGATTCCGGTCTCAGTGTCGGCGAGCTCGTTGCAACGGCTTGGGCTTCCGCATCCACTTACCGTGGTAGCGATAAACGCGGTGGCGCCAATGGTGCTCGCGTCCGTCTGGCTCCACAGCGTTTCTGGGCGGTGAACGACCCCGCGCAATTGAGCAAGGTGCTCGGTGCGTTGGAGAACATCCAGAAGGAATACCAAGCAGGCGGCAAGAAGGTCTCCCTGGCCGATCTCATCGTTCTTGGCGGCACCGCGGCGGTGGAGAAAGCCGCTAAGGATGCAGGGGTCGCCATCAACGTGCCGTTCACCAGCGGCCGGGGTGATGCCACGGAAGAGCAGACCGACGTGGAGAGCTTCGCCGTGATGGAACCACTTGTGGACGGTTTCCGCAACTACCAGAAGAAGAGTTTCCGTGTGCCGCCAGAAGAACTGCTCGTTGATCGTGCGCAGCTGCTCACGCTAAGTGCTCCGGAGATGACGGTGCTCGTCGGCGGCCTGCGTGTTCTCGGTGCTAACACCGGGGGCAGTAAGCATGGTGTATTCACCGATCGTGTGGGACAACTGACGAACGACTTCTTCGTGAATTTGCTGGACATGGGCCACGCTTGGGCACCGAAAGCGAGCGAAGAGGGCATCTACGGCAGCCACGATCGCAAGAACGGCGACCGGAAATGGACAGGAACACGTGTCGACCTCATCTTCGGCAGCAACTCACAACTGCGTGCCATTGCTGAGCTCTATGCCCAGAACGATGCTAAAGAGAAGTTCGTGAAGGACTTCGCCAAAGCCTGGGTGAAGGTGATGGAGCTGGATCTCGTGTGACACTGAAGGGATGAAAAAGGAGAAGGCGGCCCGCTGGCCGCCTTCTCCTTTTTCAGGTCCATCAGAGTCAGTGCTTACCCTGGGCTGCCAGCCACCGCTCGGCATCCAAGGCCGCCATGCAACCGCTACCCGCGCTGGTCACGGCTTGGCGATACACCTTGTCGGCTGCATCACCGGCTACGAAAACGCCGGGGATCCGGGTGCTGGTGCGGTCGGCATCGTGTTTCAGGTAACCGGCTTCATCCATGTCCAACCAGCCTTTGAAGATCTCCGTTGCAGGCGTGTGTCCAATGGCGATGAAGAGACCGGTCACGTCCAGCTTGCGTTCTTCGCCGGTCGCGTTGTTCACCACAAGAACACCATCAACGGCATGTTCGCCGAGCACGTCCTTCACCTCGGTGTGGAAGAGCACCTCGATGTTCGGCGTATTCTCCACGCGGTGCACCATGGCTTTGCTGGCGCGGAATTCGCCTTTGCGCACGAGCATGTACACCTTGGGGCAGAGCTTGGCCAGGTAGGTCGCTTCCTCACAGGCTGAATCACCGGCGCCGACGAGCACCACGTTCTGGCCTTTGTAGAAGAAACCATCGCAGACCGCGCAGGCGGTAACACCACCACCGATATCGCGTAGGCGGATCTCGTTGGGTAGCCCCAACCACTTCGCGCTGGCCCCTGTGCTGATGATCACCGTATCGGCGTGGATCTCGGTCTTCTCATCCACCCACACTTTATGGACGGGTCCGGTGAAGTCCACCTTGTTCACCCAGCCGTTGCGGATCACGGTGTCGAAACGGAGCGCCTGCTCGCGCAGGTCGTTCATCATCTCCGGACCGGTGCGGCCTTTGGGGTAGCCAGGGTAGTTGTCCACCTCGGTGGTCTGCGTCAGTTGGCCGCCGGGCAGCGGGCCTTCGATCATCAACGGTTTGAGGTCTGCACGTGCAGCGTAGATGGCCGCTGAGAAACCTGCGGGGCCCGATCCGATGATCAGGCATTTGACGTGTTCGGGCGTGGTGCTCATGAGAATGGGCGCAAATGTACCGCAGCGCATAGGTCGCTGCCTTGCCGGTGACCTGACGTCCGCCGGACGGCTTTCCAACGATCTATTGACAGATGATCGTATCGGCGTACACGCCCCAGCCGGCCCAGATGCCGAGGCCGCCCTCGATGTTGGATCTGGCGTTCACCGGTGTTCCGAAAAGATCGCCCTGCGAGCCGACATTCTCGTCGTAGCTGGTGTAGAATTCGTGCTCGTTGAAACCGATGCTCACGAATTTCACCGCGATGGTATCGCCCACTTTGTAGAATCCGGCTTCTTCGTTGCTGTCCTCGGGTTGGTCGCTGTAGAATTGACGGCCACGGATGAAGCTGAAGTCGAAGGTCAGCCCATTCACGTACTTGTCCTCGAAGGTGTTCCCCAGTGGCGAGATGAAGGTGGGGTCCTCTACATTACCATCCTCGTCACGGCTGATGCGGCGTGCCATCCAGCGGTAGCAATTGCCCGTGGTATCCGGATCGGTCAAGGTACCCCAGGCATAACCCAGGGAATCGTCATCGGGCCGTTGCAGGGCCAGTTGGAACCACACCGAATCCAAGGCAACAGGGTTGTTGATCTTGGTCACACTTGTAAGCACCTTGCCCTCCGCTTCCACACGCAGGCGGTAGGTGCGGCCCACTTCGCCGAAGATTGCGGTGTTGGCGGTTGAATACACACAGATATCAACGCTGCTGAGCAATGCAGGGTCAATGCCGGTGACCTCCGCGAACAACGCACGCTGTTCATCCGTTAGCGAAGTGCTGCACAACTGGTCGAGCACCACGGGACCATCGCCGTTATCGACCGTCACCAAAGCACCGCGCACATAGCTGTTGGCGAGGGCGTTCTGGTCGATGGGGTCGAAATAGCTCTGGGTACGGGTAAGGATGACGTAAGGCGGCAGGCCGGGTTCGATCACGCCTTCCACCACGAACTGCTCCGGTGTCTCGGGCAGTTCCACGGTGATCTCCTTTTCGCAACCGACGAGCAGCGCCACAACGGGCAGCATCAACAGGAAGTGGGCGCGTTTCATCAGAAATGGAAGTTCCAGGTTACGGACGGCAGGATGCTGAATAGCGAGACCTGTTTCGCCACGGGGCGCAGATCATTGTTGGCCGAGGTGCCTTCCGTGGTGAAGTAGTAGAAGTATGGGTTGGCGCGATTGTAGGCGTTGTACACCGAGAAGGTCCAGCTGCTGCGGTATTTGCGCTGGATCGTGGTCACCTCGCCGGTGGTCTTGTCCTTCACCTCCTTCGTGGGTTTGTTCTTCAGCGTGGCGGCGAAGTCAAGGCGGTGGTAGGGCGCCATGCGGAAGCCATTGCGTTCGCTGAACTGGCTCACTACACGGCCCTCGATGAAGTAGCGCTGCACGGGCAGGGTGGTAGCCTGGCCAGTGCTGTAGACGAAGGTGCTCCCGAAGCTCCAGCGTTCGTTCAACTCGTAGCCGACCACCAGGCTGATGTCGTGACGCCGGTCCCAACGGCTGGGGAACGGATCGCCGTTGTCTATCGCATCGAACCGGCGCATGGTCTTGCTCCACGTGTACCCGGCCCATCCGGTGAATTTGCCCAAGCGGCGTTTCAGGAAGAACTCAGCACCATAGCTCCACCCTTTCCCGAAGACGAGCAGCGCATCGTAGTTCGTGTTACCCCCGTCCTGCGGTTGTGCGCCTTCGCGGTATTCGATCTGGTTGAACATGTCCTTGTAATACACCTCCACGCTCGCTTCATACTTGCGGTCCCACAGATCGCGGAAGTACCCGGCTGCATATTGGTAGGCCACTTGTGGCTTCACGTTCTTTCCACTGGGGATCCATACATCGGTGGGGAGCCCGATGCTGCTGAAGCTGGCCAGATGCACATACTGAAGGTTTCGGTTGAAGCTGGCTTTCACGCTGCTGCTTGGGCCGGTGGTGTAGCGCATGGAAAGGCGTGGCTCCAGCCCGTAATAGGCTTTGATGGTCTCGCCCGGTGAATAGTTACGGATACCGGAGGTGTTCCCGCCTTCGTCCAGGATGTATTCCTTGAAGTCGCCGACGTGGGCGAAGTAGGAGAGGCGTACACCAGCATTCACGCGCAGTAGGTCGGTCACATCGTAGTCGTCCTGGATGTAAGCGGCCGCTTCGTGGGCCTTCAACTTTGAAGGCGTATCGATCTGGAATTCCGTGTCACCGCTGGCCACGTCCACCGTACTGGGCGTGTAGATATGGTAGGTGTAGTTCACGCCGTATTTCAAGCTGTGCCGCACGGAAGGGTATTGGTTGAAGTCCAGTTTCAATCCGTAGTCCTTGATACCGCTGCTGAGGCCGAAGGAGAAATCATCCTGGCCCCCTTTGAAGCTGAACTGGTAGTCGCTGAAGATGGCCGTGGTGTTGAGGAAAAGCTTGGGTCCGAAGACATGGTTCCATCGCCCGCTGAACGTCGCGTTACCCCAGGGGATGCGGAAGTCAGGGCTGCCGGGTTCGCTGCCTTTAAGTTCGAAGACATCGCGTCCGAAGTAGCCACTGAGGAAGAAGCGATCCTTGTCGCTAAGGCGGTAGTTGGCTTTGGCGTTGAGGTCGTAGAAGTAGTAGCCACTGCCTGCGAAAGCGCCTTCGGGGTTCATGAACGGTTTGGCGAGGACATCGATGTAGGTGCGACGCCCGCTCACGATGAAGGAGCTCTTGTCCTTCACGATCGGTCCTTCCAGGGTGAGCCGACTACTGATGAGGCCGATCCCTCCTTGCCCGTGAAAGCCTTTGTCGTTACCATCCTTCATGGTGATGTCCAGCACGCTGCTGGTGCGGCCACCGTAATTCGCGGGCATGCCTCCTTTGATCAATTCGATGTTCTTCACCGCATCGGCATTGAACACACTGAAGAAGCCGAAGAGGTGGCTGGCATTGTACACCGTTGCGTTGTCCAGCAGGATCAGGTTCTGGTCGGGGCCACCACCGCGCACGTAGAAACCACTGTTCCCTTCGCCGTTGCTTTTTACGCCTGGCAGGTATTGTATCGTCTTCAGGATATCGACCTCACCCAATAGCGCGGGCAGCGTGCTCAGCTTCTGCACGTCGATGTCCACCGTGCCCATCTGGGTGCTCTCGGTGTTGTCCACCTTTTCACCCACCACCTCGAATTCCTTGGTGGCAATGGCTTTGGTCCGGGCGTCGATGTTCAGTTTCACATCCGCGGAGAGGTCCACCGTCTGGCTAGTCTCCTCGAATCCCACGTAGCTCATTACCACGGTGTACGTGCCTGCCGGTAGGTTGAGCACGTAGTAGCCGTAGGTGTTGGTGGTGGTACCGGTCATGGTCTCCTTGGCGTAGACATTGGCGCCGATAAGGGTCTCGCCGGTGGCTGCATCTTTCACGTAGCCACTGATGGTGAACGATCCTTGGGCGAGTGAGACCAGGCCGGAAGTGAGGAAAAGCAGAAGGATGAGCGAACGCATGGAGCGGTTTGGTGGCGTTGACGGCGCGAAATTATCAGGGCATACCAACGTACCAGGACCGGTCGTCCGTATTTGCCACCATTGGTCACAGCAACCGCTATTCACATCGTATTGTTCGCGCAATGGGGCTGGAATTCGCTTTGGCGACATCTTGTCTTAGCCCGTGGATCGGAGCTTTGCGGCAACTCTTACCAAGCCATGCAAGCCATTCTACGCAAGTACAGCCCAGGGCTGATGACCGCCGCGATCTACGCCGGTATCCTCATGTTCGCCTTGATCTGCACGTTCGCCGGTCGTTGATCAACGGTGTTCCATTTTCACGGGATCGTTACATTTGCGCCCCCGTCGGTCTAACGCAGCCGTCGGTGGTGGCGAAAGCCGCTTCCCCAATGCGGGACATTTCCTCGGGGTGTAGCGCAGCCCGGTAGCGCACTTGCATGGGGTGCAAGGGGTCGCTGGTTCGAATCCAGTCACCCCGACTGAAGTACAAGGCCATCTCCCACCGGAGGTGGCCTTTTGTCATGCCCATGGCTTCATTCTATATTCTCTATTCACCCATATTGGACCGCTACTACGTGGGCCACACGACCGAGGAGTTGACCGAGCGCTTGCGCAAGCACCTCAGTGGCCATGATGGTTGGACAGCGCGAGCCAAGGACTGGCGTATCGTACACCATGAGGCGTACAATTCGAAGAGTGAGGCGTATCGCCGGGAATTGGAGGTGAAGAGCTGGAAGCGTCGGTCGCGGATAGAGGAACTTGTCGCGGCCCGGCAGCGCATCCCGCCGTGAGGCGGGAGGGTCGCTGGTTCGAATCCAGTCACCCCGACTGAAGTACAAGGCCATCTCCCACCGGAGGTGGCCTTTTGTCATTCACGGGGTTGGTCGTAGGTTCTTCACTCGCCGTTACTGGACCGTTATCACTTCGGGCATACGAACAGGATTCGACCGAGCGTTCGCGCGGCCGCACAACGGAGGGCGGTTGTCAAGATCCATGCATGCGGCACCCCAACGGCCAACATTTCCGTGGGCTTTTCGAACCGTTCGTTCCATTCGTGGAACCGGCTGCCGCACTCTTCTACATTTGCCCACCCCCAGCGGGTACCCACCATGTTCGCTGCACGCTCGCTCTTCCACGGCACCATCCTGATCTCATTACTGTCCTGTTCCTCTCCGGTCGTGGAGAACGACACCGATCAAGACGGTGCAAGGCCTACCTACACTATGGACCATCACAGCCATTCGCGGCCCAATGAGGCCGTGATCACTCACCTCGATCTGGACGTCGAAGTTGATATGGACGAAGAGGAAGTCCGTGGAACAGCGACATATGATATCCAAGCGGAGGATACGCGCAGTATCGTTCTGGATACGGATGGCTTGTTCATCGATGAAGTGACCGATGCGAACGGTGCGCCACTGGAGTTCGAGTTGGGTGATAGCACATTCCTCGGCAGGGCGTTAAAGGTGATGCTTCCCACTCCCACGAAGCGCGTCCGCATCGCCTACCACACCGGCAAAGGGGCTAAAGCCCTGCAGTGGCTGGCCCCTCAGCAGACGGCCGACAAGCAGCATCCGTTCCTCTTCACTCAGGGTCAGGCCATCCTAACGCGTTCCTGGATCCCCGTGCAGGATAGTCCGGGCATCCGCTTCACTTACAACGCCAAGGTGAAGGTCCCCGCTGGTCTGATGGCCGTGATGAGCGCCACGAACCCCCAGCAACATGCTGTTGACGGCGTGTACCGCTTCAAGCAGGAACAACCGATACCGGCTTACCTCATCGCTCTGGCCGTTGGCGACCTGGCCTTCAAGTCCGTTGATGAACGAACCGGTGTCTACGCGGAACGCAGCGTGGTGGAGAAGGCGGCATGGGAGTTCGCTGATATGGGTACGATGCTGAAGACGGCCGAAGGGCTTTACGGTCCTTATCGCTGGAGCCGTTACGATGTGATCGTGCTGCCGCCCAGCTTTCCGTTCGGCGGCATGGAGAATCCGTGTCTGACCTTTGCCACCCCCACGATCCTTGCAGGGGACCGATCCCTTACGGCTCTGGTGGCGCATGAATTGGCGCATAGCTGGAGCGGCAACTTGGTCACGAACGCCACATGGAACGACTTCTGGTTGAACGAAGGATTCACGGTGTATTTCGAAAGTCGGATCTCCGAAGCCATACATGGTCCTGATTACGCTGGCATGCTACAGCAATTGGGCCGGCAGGATCTGTTGAACACGTTGGTGGACATCGCCAGAAGCAAGCACCCGGAGGACAGCAAATTGCGGTTGGACCTTGAAGGAAGGAACCCTGACGATGGTATGACCGAAGTGGCCTACGAGAAAGGAGCCGCTTTTCTCCGCCTGTTGGAGGCCGAAGTAGGGCGTCCGAAGTTCGACGCGTTCATCCGTGATTATTTCGATCGGTTCGCGTTCCAAAGCATGACCACCGACAAGTTCCTGGGGCATCTACAGGAGCATCTGCTAACGCCGAACCATGTGGTCATCGATGTGGCGCAATGGGTCGATGGTGTCGGGCTTCCATCCAACGCGCCCACCCCGATAAGTGATCGGTTCGACAAGGTGGATCATGAGATACAGCGTTGGGTCGAAGGAGTTCCCGCCAGGGAGTTGGCGACATCCGGGTGGAGCACGTTCGAGTGGATGCACTTCCTGCGGCATCTTCCTCAACCGTTGACGGAAGCGCGCATGGATGAGTTGGACGCAGCTTTCGCCTTCACCCGAAGCGGTAATGCTGAAGTATTGGCCGCCTGGTTCGAGCAATGCATCCGCAACGATCATGATGCTGCCTACGCCCGGCTGGATGATTTCCTGAATACCGTTGGGCGCCGCAAGTTCCTGGTGCCGCTCTACACGGCCATGCTGGATACGGAGAAGGGCCGCATCATGGCACGAACGATCTACGGCACCGCCCGTCCGAACTATCATTCCGTTGCGGTCCATACCATAGACGAACTGCTGGCATGGAAGGACACTCACCCTCCGGTGAACTTCTGAGGTATCACCGGAAGAAGCGCTGCACGTAGAGGCCTCCCGACGTGATCAGCCGCACGATGTACGTACCGTGTGCGGGGATATCGTTCAGCGCATAGGAACTGCTTCCGACGGGCAGGGTCCCAAGATCCCGGTCAACTATACACCTGCCCATTTGATCCGCTACGTGCAGCGTAGCTGGTGTTGAAGCCGGCAGGTCCAGTAGTACCAAAGGCAAGTCCGCTGAGTTGATGATGTTGAAGGTCAAGGGTCCATCGGTCGCCGTTTCCGCTACATCGACAGAGCAGCTCATCGGCTTGATCACCGCGCCTTCGGGAAAGTTGAATTCCATGCTGGCCAGGCTGATCGGCCATACATCGTTGTTCCACATGGTGTTGTCCGGTGCTATCACGCACAACGTCGGGAACGCTCCGACACCGAATTGATCGACCAGGAGACCACCGTTGAACGGTGTGATCACAGGCGGATGTTGCCCTTCGCCACCGAAGTCGATCACGAACTGATCCGCCTGTGCTTCGCTATCCACACCACTGTTCACATGGAAACAAACGATACCTCCTTGATTGCATCCGTAGGTGGAGTAGAGCTCGCTGAAGTCAGGGGCGTAATCCTGGCATGGCACACAATCATAGAAGAAGAAATCCAGCATGACCGTCTTGCCCGCTGCTGTGTAGGCGTACAGTTCGTGGAAGTTCCCTTCCGTGTCCAAGGTGATGAAGTTGTTCACCGTACTGCCGATCGGATAGGTCGTCACCTGGGCCCTTGAAGTCCAGGCATGGATCAAGCACAGGGAGAGTATGATCGTCTTCATAGTGGTGGATGAAGGACGAAGCTAGTCGCTGCCGGGGACGTGGTCGGTCGGCTGATCCGATCAAAGGGGCGGTCCGAAGCAGCGGTCCATGATCACGGGGTCCAGGTTGTGGCCACCGGGAAAGAGGTGAGGGCGAACAACGACCCCCGCGCGCTGTAGTCGCTCACTGTTGGAGCGGAAAGTAGCCTCCGGTACCAGCTGGTCCAGCGCGCCATGCACGAGGTCCACGGTACGGGAGTGGAACCCCCGCTTCAGTTGCTCCACCGTCAGTTCCGGTGGCAATGACCCGCCCCAAAGAACTGCCTGCACCGCGTTGGGCCCACGGTGTACCAACCAGCGTGACACCGTGGCGACTCCTTGTGAGAAACCGAACACACGCAAGGGTATATCGCCCGTTTCGAGCCGCAACGAAGCGTACAGCGCGTCCAGATAGTCGACATGGTCTTGGATCTCGTTCTCTCGATCCTCGCGTGTCATCCAAGTGGCGCCGACGCGTTGATGGGTAGCATCGGTATAGTAGCGTGAAAGACCTTCCGGTGCGGTGATGAAGTTGGTGTCGGCCTGTTCTTCGAAAGCATTGAGGAAGAAACGCGCGAGTTGTCCGTAGCCATGCACCACGATCCAGAGCGACCGCGCTGTACGCGGATCACCGAGCGTGTGGTATCGCGCCGTTCGCTGTACGCGGATGTGGCGCTCTTCCACTGTTAGTAGGCTAAAAGTCGTTCAAGCGCCGTTGCGACCTTCTCCGCGCTCGGGATCATCGCGGCTTCGAGCGTGCTGTTGAGCGGTATCGCAGGCATGTCGACCGAGCCGAGGGTGCGCACCGGGGCGTCAAGGTCCTGGAAGCAGGTATCGCCGATACGTGAAGCGAGCGCTTGCGCGAATGAATTGGTGAGTTGCTCCTCGGTCAGCACGAGGCACCGTCCATGGCTGCGCACGGAGTTCATCACGGTCTCTTCATCCAGGGGAACCAACGTGCGCAGATCGATGATGGTGATGCGACCTTGGAAGTTCTTCGCAGCGGCCTTCGCCCAATACACGCCCATGCCGTAGGTGACTACGACGGCCGCTTCTCCTTTGGCTACGCTCTGTGCATCGGCTTCGAGCACCATGCGCGCCTTGCCGAACGGGATGATGTAATCCGCGGAAGGCTCTATGGTCTTGGCCTCTTCCGTGCCCTTGATCTTGCTCCAGTAGAGCCCCTTGTGTTCCAACATCACCACGGGGTTCGGGTCGTGGTACGCGGCTTTCATCAATCCTTTCAGATCAGCGCCGGTACTGGGGTACGCGATCTTGATCCCTTTGATGTTGCACAACACGCTCTCCACGCTGCTGCTGTGGTAGGGACCGCCGCTGCCATAAGCACCGATGGGCACGCGGAGGATGCAGCTCACCGGGAACTTGCCCACGGTGAGGTAGCAGCTACGTGCTACTTCGGTGAACAGTTGGTTCAGGCCCGGCCAGATGTAATCGGCGAACTGCACTTCCACGATAGGCTTCAGACCGGCGGCGCTCATGCCCACGGTACTGCCGATGATGAACGCTTCCTGGATCGGTGTGTTGAAGACACGGTGACCACCGAAGTCACGAGCCAGGGTTGCTGCCTCACGGAACACACCACCGAGACGAGCTCCTACATCCTGCCCGTACAACAAACAACGCGGGTCCTCGTGCATCAACTCGCGGATCGCGAAAAGAGCGCTGTCCACCATCACCGTGGGTTCACGGTCGGCGGGTGCGCGTTCTCCCTTCTCTTCCGTTACCGGTGTGGGAGCGAACATGTGCGTAGTCAGGTCCTCGGGAGTAGGGTCCTCAGCGGCACACGCTTTCTCGAAATCGCCTTTCACCTTGGCAATGGCCTTCTGTTCGATCTGCTTCAAGCCATCCAATTGGAAGCGTAGATCGAGCAATTGTTGGATGAAGCGCGGGAAAGGGTCGCGCTTACGGTGTTCTGCCAAGTTCTCCGGTGTGCGGTAGAACTCCATGCGTACGCCACTGGTGTGGTGGTTGAGCAGCGGCACCTTCGCGTGGATCAGGAACGGACGTCGCTCTTTGCGGACCAAGCCGATCACTTCGTGCAGTAACGCATGGCAGGCAAGGAAGTCCGAGCCGTCAACCTGGCGGACCTCAAGACCCTTGAAGCCTCTGGCGTACTCGCTCGCATCACCCGCCCGGATCTCATCGGCACTGGCGCTGATATCCCACTCGTTGTCCTGCACCAGGTAGATGATCGGCAGCTTCTTCAGCACCGCCATCTGGAAGGCTTCGGCCACTTCGCCTTCGGTGATCGACGCATCGCCCAATGAACAGACCACTACGGGGTCTTCTTTTACGGCCGCTCCCGGAGGAAGGTCATGCCCGATGCCCGCCTGTTCCTTGTACCACAGTCCGAGCGCGATGCCTGTGGTCGGGATGGCCTGCATGCCGGTCGCGCTGCTCTGGTGAGGGATCGTCGGCATGTTGTCCCGCTTCAAACTGGGATGCCCATAGTAGGTGCGGCCACCGCTGAAGGGATCATCACGTTTGGCCAGCAGTTGGAGCATCAATTCGTACGGCTGCATGCCGATGCCGAGCAGGATGCTGTCGTCGCGGTAGTAGGGTGCAACGAAGTCCTGTGGCTTCAATTGAAGACCGAGCGCGAGCTGGATGGCCTCATGGCCCCGGCTCGTGGCGTGCACGTACTTGCTGGTGACCTTGAAGTTCTCCTCGTACAGTTCCGTCATCGCCTTGGCCGTACACATCAGGTCCCAGGCTTTCAGCAGGGTATCCTGGTCCGGGATGCGAGCAGAATGGACGTCTTTCTTGAAGGCGAGGAGCGACATGCGGCGTGCTTGGAAAGGTGGAGCAAGGTACGGTCTGTCGCGCAGCTCTTTCCGCTCATCCGCACGGGCGACCGTTGCCAAAGGGTAGGGTGCAGCATCATCCGGATCCGCTCGGTTGATCGCCGCAGGGCTTTTCCTTTGTACCAACCAAGTACCGATCAAAATGGCACGCACAGCCCACGAACTCGATCACCGCATCGTTGGTGACGATATGCAATGTGTTGAGATCACCCTCGACCCCATGGAGACCGTCATCGCGGAAGCCGGCACGATGATGATGATGGACGAAGGCATCGAGATGAAGACCATCTTCGGAAGCGGCGATGGCAAGGAGCAGAGCTTCATGGACAAGATGTTCAGCGCGGGTAAGCGTGTGCTCACGGGTGAAAGCTTGTTCATGACCACGTACACCAACATGTCCAGTGTTCGGCGCACAGTGTGGTTCGCGGCGGCCTATCCCGGCAAGATCATGCCGCTGGATCTGCTCAACTACAACGGCAAGCTGATCTGCCAGAAGGATAGCTTCCTCGCTGCGGCGAAGGGAGTGAGCATCGGCATCGCGTTCCAGAAGCGCCTGGGTGCGGGTCTTTTCGGCGGTGAAGGCTTCATCATGCAGAAGCTGGAAGGCGACGGCCAGGTGTACATCCATGCGGGTGGTACCACGGTGCAACGCGAACTCGCTCCCGGTGAGATGCTGCGTGTGGACACGGGTTGCTTGGTGGCGATGACACAGACCGTGGACTACGACATCCAGTTCGTGGGTGGCATCAAGAACACCTTGTTCGGTGGCGAGGGTCTCTTCTTCGCACAGCTGCGCGGTCCAGGTCACGTTTGGATCCAGAGCCTGCCCTTCAGTCGCCTGGCCGATAACATCATCGCAGCATCGCCCAAGGCCGGTGGCCGCGGTAAAGAAGAAGGAAGCTTGCTTGGCGGTTTGGGCCGATTACTGGACGGCGATAACTAGGAGGTACGCGCGTATTCAGTGGCGCGTGGCAAGTTGCCTATTCGCCGCTGGATGCGCGCCCCTTGGCATCAATCTTCGTGGCGCTTAGGCGCCTTGTCGAACGAACTGAGGACGCTCGTAACGAGCGAGAGCAGCAGGCTGAAGCCGAGCGCCCACCAAAAGCGCGGTGCTTGGAGCGTGAAGCCTTCGATCAGGTTCGCGGCGATGAGCACGATGACCGCGTTGATGACCAGCAGGAACAGGCCGAGCGTAACAACGGTCACCGGCAGCGTGAGCAGGATGAGCACGGGCTTCAGCAATGCGTTGAGCAGACCGAGCACCGCAGCGACGAGCACAGCGGTGAGCAATCCGTTCGTCTGGCTCATGTCGCCAAGGCTTACGCCGGGAAGGAGAAGGTCGGTCACCAGCACGGCGATGGCCGAGATGATCAAGCGGATCAGGATGTTCATGGCGTGGTAAAGGTGTGAAAAGGGAAGGAGTGCGCCGAGCGGTGAACGCCCAACGCACTCCTTTCACCTTCCTCGTCTATTCCTTCACCAGCTTCTCGGCCACGGACTTTCCTCCTTGTTCAACAACGAGGTAGTAGGTGCCGGTCGCTTTGTCCGTCAAGTCCAAGGTGCGCTCGTAGCGGCCTTTGAAACCGGAGATGCGCTCTTCATAGACCTTCTCGCCCTTAGCGTCATGCACGTTCACGAAGAGATCGCCTTTCTCTGCCACATCGAACTGTAGGCGGAAGAAACCGTTGCTCGGATTGGGGAACACGTTCATATCGCCGAGCTTCAACTCGTTGTCCAGCGTGGTCACGCCTTTGTTCTTCAACAAGGCCTTCTCTTCATCGGTGAGCTGTTTGCGCTCGATGCGGATGCGGGTCTCCACGCGCATATCCTGGCGGAAGTCGCGGCGCATCTGATCCATCTCGCGGCGCAGCTCATCCATTTCGCGGCGCATCTCGTCACGGTCTTCAGGGGCGAGGCCCTCGAACCTGAACTCGCGCGAAGGATTCATCGTGATCACATGGTCGAAATCGCGTTTCCCTAAAGCTCCGTTCAGTACCATCTCCTTGCCGTCGCGGTTCACCGTGACTCTCACCGCTTCCTCCGGCTTCATCGCACGGATGGTCTTCGAAAGCGTGCTGAAATCGCTGATCGCGACCTCGTTCACCTTCGTGATCACATCGCCTTTAACAATGCCCATCTGCTCGGCGGCGGTTCCTTCTTCCACGCTACCGACATGCGCACCATCGCCATCTCCCTCGCCGGGTGTCACACCCAGGAAGGCACGAGGCTCCATATCCACCCCATCGCCGAGGTAGTTCTCCCAGTCCCAGTCCTCGCTGCCATGATCGGAGTCGAAGGAGTACGAATACGAGGAAGACTGCGACTCAGCGAGCTCCGCCGTGCCGTTCATCTTCTTGCCCGAGCGATACCATGTCACTTTCACCTTTTCGCCGGGATCATTGCTGCCGACGGCCTCGCTCAAGGTCTCGGGATCGCTCACGGACTTGTCGCCCACTTGCGTGATCACGTCTCCTTGCTTCAATCCGAGCTTTTGGGCCGGCGTGTCGTCGATCACCTCGGTCACGTACGCGCCTTTTCCGCCGGGAGCCTTGCTCTCTTTTGCCTGTTCCTTGGAGAGCGATGAACTGGATACACCGAGGTATCCCTTCGGTTCGCACATCGGAGGTAGGGGAGGCAACGGCGCATCAGGCGCATCCGGGGCGACGGGCGCGAAGAGCATGTTGAGCTCGTCCAGGTCATCGGGTCCTCCGAAACGGCGTATGTCGATCTCCATGTCGCGGTCGTCGCCGTTCAGGGTGAAGTGGTCCATGATACCGAGCTCGCGCATGGCATCGTGCATCGCATCCTCGTTGGCGGCGTCGAACTCGTGGGTCACGCGTTTGGTCTCCCCGTTCTCGGTGGTCACGATCTCGATACGCACCTTTCGCTCCTTCTCCTGTTCCTGTGCGATCGCTTGTGGTGCGGTGCCGCCTTGGAACACGGCGGCCAGTGGCATGAAGAGGAATGTCTTGTACATGACGCTAGTGGTTGGATGCCCGAAACTATCCAGCCTTTTCCACGACCAAGCGTTCAGGAAAGCGAAGAAGTGTTAAGCGGGTGACGAGCGGTTCAACCTTCCGTGAACCGGTCCATATCGCGCCTGTCGCGCTTGGTCGGGCGGCCTTCACCGGGGTCGCGGTGCTCTGCCTTGGCCAGGCGGGTAAGCTCCAGCTTCTCCAGATCCTCGAATGAGGTGCGCTCAGCGATCAGTCCGGGTACGAGTTTGGCGCCAACACGTGAAGCCGGTATCGCAAGCACCTCCCAACTGCGCCAGATCGGAGGCTCGCGCAGTGCGAAGACGTCACCGGGCTTCACTTCGGCGGAAGCCTTCACGATCCGGTCGCCCACCCTCACCTGTTCGCGGCGTATGGCATCGGTGGCGAGGCTGCGCGTTTTGAAGAGGCGAACGCACCAGAGGTATTTGTCGATGCGCATCTGGAAAAGCAGAGGGCGACACGTATGTCGCCCCCTTCAGTGACCCCGGAGGGATTCGAACCCCCAACCAACAGAACCGGAATCTGTCATTCTATCCAATTGAACTACGGGGCCGGTTCGCTTCACCGGCTGGTCAAGCGGCGGCAAAGATAGTCTCGGGTCGGTAATCCCTGAGGAAAGGCTACCTTTGCGGGCCTTTTTATGGCCCTGCCTATGACCGAGCTGCGTAACATCGCCATCATCGCCCACGTTGACCACGGCAAAACGACCCTGGTTGATAAGATCCTGCACCAGTGTCAGCTCTTCCGGGAGAACCAGGAGCATGCAGACCTGTTGTTGGACAACAACGACCTGGAGCGCGAGCGGGGCATCACCATCCTCTCCAAGAACGTGAGCGTGCGCTACAAGGGCGTTAAGATCAACGTGATCGACACTCCGGGCCACAGTGACTTCGGCGGTGAGGTGGAGCGCGTGTTGAACATGGCCGATGGCGTGCTCCTGCTGGTGGATGCCTTTGAAGGCGCCATGCCGCAGACGCGTTTCGTGCTGGGCAAGGCCCTGCAATTGGGACTCAAGCCGATCGTGGTCATCAACAAGGTGGACAAGCCGAACTGCACACCCGAAGAGGTGCACGAGCAGGTGTTCGATCTCATGTTCACACTGGAGGCCAACGAGAACCAGTTGGATTTCCCCGTGGTCTACGGCAGCAGCAAACAAGGCTGGATGGGCCCGGACTACAAGACGCCTACGGAAGATGTGAGCTACCTGCTCGACATGATCCTGGAGCACATCCCAGCGCCTAAGAAGGAGGACGGCAGTTTGCAGATGCGCATCACCAGCCTGGACTACAGCAGCTTCCAAGGCCGTATCGCCGTGGGCCGCGTACGTCGTGGTTCCATCAAGGCTGGCCAGAACGTGAGCCTCGTGAAGAACGATGGCCGCATCACCAAAGGCAAGGTGGCCGAGTTGATGGTGTTCGAAGGTCTGGGCAAGGAGAAGGTGAAGGACCGCGAGCTCTACAGCGGCGAGTTGTGCGCGATCATGGGTCTGGAAGGTTTCGACATCGGTGACACCATCGCCGACTTCGAGACACCCGAAGGTCTGCCCGGTTTCAAGGTGGACGAGCCTACGATGAGCATGCTCTTCACCATCAATACCTCGCCGTTCTTCGGCAGGGAAGGTGATTTCGTAACGAGCCGCCACCTGCGCGATCGCCTGTTCAAGGAGATCGAGAAGAACCTGGCCATGCGCGTGGAAGAGACCGGCAGCCCCGACAAATTGTTGGTGTATGGCCGCGGTATCCTGCACATCGGCATCCTGGTGGAAACCATGCGCCGCGAAGGCTACGAGTTCCAACTGGGCCAGCCCCAGGTGATCTTCAAGGAGATCGATGGCGTGCGCTGCGAACCGATCGAAGTGCTCACCGTTCAGGTTCCCGAGCCGTTCAGCAGCAAGGTGATCGACCTCGTGAGCCGTCGCAAAGGCGAATTGCTCAGCGTGGAAATGAAAGGTGATCGTTTGAACATCGAGTTCAACATCCCGGCGCGCGGCATCATCGGCCTGCGCAACCCCTTGCTCACCGCAACGGAGGGTGAAGCCATCATCGCGCACCGTTTCAAAGGCTACGAGCCTTACAAAGGTGAACTGGGTGTGCGTCGTGCGGCCAGCATCATCAGCCAGGGCACCGGTACAGCTGTGGCCTTCAGCATCAACAAGCTGCAGGATCGTGGTAAGTTCTTCGTGGATCCAGGAGAAGAGGTCTACGGCGGTCAAGTCATCGGCGAGAACCCGAAAACGGACGACCTCGTGGTGAACGTGCTGAAAGGAAAACAGCTCACCAACATGCGTGCGAGCGGCACGGACAACAAGGAGAACATCGCTCCTGCCGTGAAGTTCAGCTTGGAAGAGTGCATGGAGTACATCACCAATGACGAATACCTGGAGGTGACGCCGAAGAACCTGCGCATCCGCAAGATCCTGTTGGACGAGAACGATCGCAAGAAGGCGGGTAAGTCCATCGAGGCGTACAGCTAGACCTTCGCTATTGAACACAAGAACGCCGACCCCAAAAGGTCGGCGTTCTGCATGGGGACCAGCGGCGGGTGCGATCCTGGATCCGCTCAGCCTAATGAACGATCATCAGAGGCGCACGTGTGCCGTTGTCCAGGACCACGGTGTAGCATCCGGCCTGAAGCATGGCGATGAAGAGCGTCATGCGTTCTGTCGTCAAAGGCTCACGGATCACAGTGCGCCCACCGACATCGATCACGGATACAACGCTATTCGGTCCGGTTCCACGAGCATGCAGTTGGACCTGATCAGTGGACGGGTTCGGGAAAAGGAACGCTTCCATCGCATCTTGCTCATCCATACCGGTGGTGCCCTCCAGCATCCACGCTAGCGCATCCCGTACATGTGCGCGGAAGATCAGGTCATCGGTGAAGTTGGAAGCCGCGTGGCCCAGTGCGGTGTAGACCACGCGTGAATTACCCGGCGTGCGGTACCAGCTCATGGGGCGCGGCGCATCGTAACTGTTCACTTCGCCGTTCGGCCCCACGGTCTCCTCCACGATCAGCATCGGCGTGTTCAGTTCGGCGAAGAAGCCGTTCTCCCAGTAGTAATACTCTTCGGCTTTTTCCCACTCATCGGGCACGTTGTACGTGGCAGGGTGAGCGCCCACGCGTTGCATGGTATAGGTTGGTGTGCCGTCCACATGATTCGGGTCCTCCTGCACGCTGGCACCGATCAGTTCGGCGAAATAGTCCCAAGTGCCCGTGTTGTTCCCGTTCGCGGTGTTGTGGCGGTAGGTATCGCTCGCCGCATGAATGCCGAGCACATGACCACCAGCGCTCACCCAGGCCTCGAAGTTGGCGCGCTGTGTGGCATCCAGGATGTTGTTGCCGCTGGTGTTGCTGAAGATGATCGCGTCGAACCCGGCCAGGACAGTTGCATCCGAGAAGGTCGTGCCCGTTGCATCGTTCACCACTTCAATACCTAGCTCATTCCCGATGGACGTGAACATTGCGAACGAGGCATCGCGTGTGCCATGGTCATAGCCGGAGGTGGCCGTGAAGTGCAGGACACGTTGCGCGTTCACCGAAAGGGCAGCGGCAACGCAAAGCAGGGAGATGGTATTGCGCATGGCGACCTTGAAATTAGTTCAGCGCGGATCGAACCTGTTATCAAGCCGTGTGTACCGCGTTGTGCAAACGGTTCTTGCGGAGCATCCTTCCAAGGGCCACAACACCCCAACGACCATGAGAAAGTACCTGTTCCTTCTGCTTGCCTTCTTCGTTGCGACCGGCGCCGCTCTGGTGCTGGTATCCTTCCGCCAGGCTACATCGGCGGATGTACCTCTCTGCCATGTCCCCGCTGCCGACCCTGTGTTGACCGTTGATGTGAAAGAGCCTGCCAAGGGCTGTGTGTTCAAGACCGTTTACGAAGGCGAAGGGTTGGATCCTTCCTTCGTGCTGGTCACGCCGGACAATGTGGTGCGCTCGGAGCAGCGTGGCTTGGAGTGGTTGATCAAAGCGCAGGCGAATGACGGTGGTTTCGGCTGCGGCAGTCATGCCCGCCAGGACATCATTGATCCACATGCCGTGAGCACCGACCCGGCAACAACAGCGATGGTGGGCATGGCGTTGATGCGCATGGGCAACACCTTGGACAAGGGCCTGCATGCGACGAACTTGAAGAAGGCAACGGAATACCTGCTCGCCCAAGTGGAGCAAGCCCCGAAGGGTGCGGTGAACATCACACAATTGACCGGGACGCAGATCCAGAGCAAACTGGGCGCGAACATCGACGTGGCGTTGACCACCCAGTTCCTCTCGAACCTCGTTGCCAAGATCGGCGAACAGCACGGCACCTACCTGCGTGCGAAGCGTGCGCTGAACACCTGCGTGAGCATGATCCAACGCTCGCAGAACGCCGATGGCAGCGTGCAAGGGGATGGCTGGGCCGGTGTGCTGCAATCCTCTTTTGCGGCCAGTGCCTTGGAAAGCGCGAAGAATGTAGGCGCAGAAGTGAATGAAGAGTCGCTTGATCTGGCCCGCGACTACCAGAAGGCCAACTTCGATGCGAACACGGGCAGTGTGGCCACGGATCGCGCTGCAGGTGTCACGCTCTATGCGGTGAGCGGCAGTACGCGTAACAGTGCGGTGCAAGCGCGTGAAGTGACCGAGGTGGTGGCCAAGGCGAAGAAAGAAGGCAAGGTGGCCGCCGATGCCCCCATGGATAGCAAGACCCTGGAGGATGCAGGCTACTCACCTGTGGAGGCCGAGAAGATGAACACTGCTTACCAGGTCTACAATGCGGCCAAGACCCAGGCGCAAGCCGATAACGTGGTGAGCGGCTTCGGCAACAACGGTGGTGAGGAATTCCTCAGTTTCCTTCAGACCGGTGAATCGCTGGTGATCGCCAAGGACAACAGTTGGAAGAATTGGTACGGCCAGACAACCGGTCGCCTCGTGGACATCCAGAACCAGGACGGTAGTTGGAACGGTCACCACTGCATCACCAGCCCGGTGTTCTGCACGGCCACGTCACTGCTCATCCTTAGCGTCAACAACGACATCGAGCATCTGCTGGCACAGGGCGCGGTGAAGTACCGCAACTAGAGCGTTCGTCGGGCGTAAGTGGTGCGCCCGACTTGCGGAGGCCGCATGGACCGTTAGGCGTCCGTGCGGCTTTCTGCGCTCTACACGAACGGTTGCCGGGCTGGATGACGAGCGGTGGGAGGCTGCGGCAGGCCACGCACCTTTGTACCCTTCCCTATGAAACGCTTCCGCATGGCACTGCTCTGGATCCTCGGCATCATCGTGGTGCTCGTGGTTTGGTTGTTCGGTTACTTCCAGTTCTCGCCTCGCATCGGTGGCGATCCTTCCGGCGAACGACAGCAACGCATCGAAGCATCGCCGAACTATAAGGACGGCAAATTCCACAACGTGGTGGAGACCAATATGGACATGCCGGCCGCGGTGATGGCGAAGGTGATGTGGGAGATGCTGCGTGGTGGTGATGCGCGCGAACCCAAGGATACGTTGCCGACGGTGGACTTGGACCTCGCCGCATGGAGGGCCGTGCCGGACAGCTCGTTCGCGGTGGCGTGGTTCGGGCATTCCTCGTTGCTCATCAAGATCGGTGGCACCACCTTCCTGATCGATCCGGTGTTCGGTGAGCGTGCATCGACCTTCTCCTTCGCCGGCCCCAAGCGCTTCAACTTCCGCCAGCACATGCGCGTGAATCTGTTGCCTGCCGTGGATGTGGTGCTGCTCTCGCACGACCACTACGACCATCTCGACTACGAGACGATGCTTCAATTGAAGGACAAACGTTTCGTGGCACCGCTCGGTGTAGGCGTACACTTGGAGAAGTGGGGCATCCCGGCCAACGCGATCACCGAGAAGGATTGGTGGGAGAGCGTTGATCTCGGCAAGGTGAAGCTCACGCTCGCACCATCGCGTCACTTCTCCGGTCGCGGCATGACCAATCGGTTCAGCACGCTGTGGGGTTCGTGGGTGATGGAGAGCGGCGGCAAGAAGATCTACTTCGGTGCGGATTCCGGCTACTCACCCACCTTCAAGGAAGTGGGCGAGCGTTTCGGTCCGTTCGATCTGGCACTGTTGGAATGCGGTGCCTACAATGAACGCTGGGCCAACATCCATATGATGCCCGAAGAGACCGCCCAAGCCGCGATGGACGTGAAGGCCCGCGTGCTGATGCCGATCCACTGGGGCAAATTCAGCCTGGCGTTGCATCCGTGGAAAGAGCCGATCGAGCGGCTCACGGTGAAGGCGAAGGAACTGGGCTTGCCATTGTTGACGCCCCGCATCGGCGCGATCGTGGTGGATGCCGACCTGTCGCGCTCGGAGCGCTGGTGGGAGCCGTTCAACTGAGACCGTTGTTCGCTACATTATAGGACGCTTGATCGACGCATTAGCCGTCGATCTCCGGCGTTCGGATGTATCTCAACGCGCACAGCTGGTTCAGTTTCAAGTACGGGGTAATGAAGCCCGATGCGCTGCTGGAGGAAGCGGCGAAGGCAGGTGTACGAACACTCGCGCTAACGGACATCCATTGCACGGCCGGTATCCCGGACTTTGTTCGCGACGCAGAGGAACGTTTCGGTGTACGGCCGGTCGCGGGCATCGAGTTCCGCCAAGGACCGCGCCTGCTCTACATCGGCTTAGCGAAGAACAACGAAGGCTTCCAGCGGTTGAACGAATTGCTGAGCCCGCATCTCTTGGACGCCGAAGCCATTCCCGAACGTGCTCCGGAAATGGACGATGTTTTCTTCATCTATCCGTTCGCGCACGCGCCGCAACAGCTGCGCGCGAATGAACGTGTGGGCATCAAGCCATCGGATCTCACCCGATTGCCCTTCAGTCCGTGGGCGCGGCGCACGAATGAACTGGTGGCCTTGTTGCCGGTCACCGTCCGTAATAGGCGGGACTTCAACACGCATCGGCTCCTGCGCACCGTGGCGAAGAACACCATCGTGAGCATGTTACCGGCGGAGGAGCTCGCCCAACCGGATGAAGTGTTCCGCAAGCCGGAAGAGGTGCACACGATCTACTGGGACTTCCCGATGTTGGTGACCAACGCTGAGCGGTTGCTCGAACAATGCAGCATCGCGTTCGACGCAAGCGACAAGACCCGAAAGACGTTCGGTGCTGATGCGCGGGAGGATCGTGAGCGGCTTCACCTCGATACGATGGAAGGTCTTCGATACCGCTACGGGAATGCGGACGCCAAGGTGATCGATCGTATGAAACACGAGTTGAAGGTGATCGAGGATATGGGCTTCATCAGTTACTTCCGCATCAACCAGGACATCGTGAACTATGCGCGGAGCCGTGGGTTCTTCCATGTGGGACGTGGCAGTGGGGCGAACAGCCTGGTGGCCTATTGCCTGCGCATCACCGATGTGGATCCGATGGAGCTGGACCTCTACTTCGAACGGTTCATCAATCCGGCACGCAAGAAACCACCCGACTTCGACATCGACTTCAGTTGGAAGGACCGCGACGAGATCTTCAACTATGTGTTCGATAAGTACAACGGGAAGGATGCGCGGAACATCCACGCGGCACAGATCGCCACATACACCACGTTCAAATGGCGCGGCGCGATCCGTGAACTGGGCAAGGCCATGGGATTGCCGCCGAACGAGATCGACGCGTTGGGCCAGGGCGAAAGCAACTACTACCGCGATCAATGGCGGCTACCCGATGGCGCGAAAGGTGAACTGGACAAGGTGTCGCAAGCGGTCATCAAGTACGGTGGGCAGCTGTTGGGCATGCCGCATCATCTGGGTATTCATGCGGGCGGCATCGTCATCACGGAGAAACCGGTCACGCATTTCACCGCGTTGCACCGTCCGCCGAAAGGTTTTCCGGTCACGCAGTTCAGCATGCTGGAAGCGGAGGATCTCGGCCTGCACAAGTTCGACCTGCTGAGCCAGCGCGGGCTGGGGCATATCCGGGATGCGGTGGAATCGGTGAATGAGGATCATGGAATGAAGAATGGAAAATGTAGAGCCGCAGAGCTCGGAACGAGTTCGGAAGGCATTCTGCATTCTACATTTTCCATTGATCATTCTACATTCCGCGAAGCGGTGGACATCCACGACATCGCCCGTTTCAAACAAGATCCCGCCATCAAGGAGTTGATCCGCACCGGCAATACCATCGGCTGTTTCTACGTGGAAAGCCCAGCCATGCGCATGTTGTTGAAGAAGCTGGAAGTGGACGATTACCTCGGACTGGTGGCGGCCAGCAGCATCATCAGGCCCGGCGTGGCGGAGAGTGGGATGATGCGTGAGTATCTGTTACGGCATCATCAGCGGGCAACGAGCGAGCGCAGGGGCATAAAGGAGTTGTGGGATATCATGGAGGATACCTACGGTGTGATGGTCTATCAGGAAGATGTGATGAAAGTGGTGATGCAGTATGGTGGACTTGATACCGCAGAAGCCGACCATGTTCGAAGAGGCATGAACATCCGTTATCGCGACCGTCCGGAATTCAAGCTCGTGGAGCGGAGATTCTTCGACAATTGTCGGGAACGTGGGTGTCCGGAAGACGAGGTTAACGAGGTGTGGCGCCAGATTCTCAGCTTCGCCAGCTTCAGTTTCGCTAAAGGTCACAGTGCCAGTTATGCGGTGGAGAGCTATCAGAGCCTCTACTTGAAAGCCCATCACCCATTGGAGTTCCTCGTCGGCGTGGCGAACAACTTCGGCGGCTTTTACAACACCGAGTTCTACCTGCACGAGGCGAAACGAGCCGGAGCGGTGATCGAAGCGCCATGTGTGAACCGGAGTGAGGAGCTGTGCTCGTTGCTGGCCCCTGGCCAATGGCTGCTGGCTTCCGGCCAATGCACTGAGCGGTCAATGGGCGATGGTCGGAAGCCGAAGGCGCATATCGTATTGGGCCTGGATAACGTGAAGAGCCTCAATACGGAACTGGTACAGCTCATCCTGCATGAACGTGTACGTCATGGACCGTTCACCGACCTTCATGACCTGCTCAAGCGCGTGCCCATAGGCCTGGAGCAGGCGCGGATACTGGTGCGTGTAGGGGCGTTGCGTTTCACCGGTCGCAGCAAGCCGGAGTTGTTGTGGGACCTCGTGTTGCTACATCGACCAGCTGTGGTGAACACCACTGGTGATCTCTTCATCACGCGCGTGGAGGAACCGAAGCTTCCCGACCTCGATCATTATCCCCTGGCCGATGCCTACGATGAACTTGATCTGTTGGGCTATCCGCTATGCGATCCGTTCACGCTGGTCGAGTACGGTGGTGATGAAAAGGGATCGGAGCGTGTTATGCACAACGTCCCGCCTTTCATCCTCAAGCGCGATATGCTCCAATATGTCGGCAAGCGCGTGAGCATGTACGGTTACCTGATCCACGTGAAGACCACCGATACGCACTACGGCCAACGCATGACCTTCGGTTCCTTCATCGACACGGCGGGCGATTTCTGGGATAGCACGCAGTTCCCCGATGTTGCGGCCCGCTTCGCGTTCAGCGGACGTGGTGTATATCAGTTCATCGGCGTGGTGGAGGAGGAGTTCGGCCACGTATCACTGCGGACCCAGATCTTCAAGAAGCTGGCATGGAAGCCTGATCCGCGGTATGGGGAGAAATAGGGTCGACGCATGGATCGACCCTATTCGCATCATTCCACCTTCTTCAAATTGTCGTCCGGCACGCGGTCGAAGAACAGGTGATCCGGGTCGATCGCCGCTTGGTACGGCTTTTTAGGTAGCGTATAGGTGAAGATGTTCTTGCCGGTCTTCAGGCGTTCGCGCGTCTTGGTGATCAGCTCGCCATCCTCCTTGTCATCGGCCGGTTCGGAGAGGAAGCCTATGTCGATCCAGTCGTTCATCGGGATCGGCGTTTCGCGGCCCAGGGTGTCGGCGTGGTTCTTTTCAGCGGTCAATTCCACGGTTACGGTCCACGAGCTGTCCTTGGCCATGGTGCCTTTGGCGCTGAGCAGGCGGTTGTTGTACAGCGTGATGTACTTGAAGTTGTCCTCCAGCAAGTACGTGAGGCTGTCGGGCGTCACCCGGTCCAATTCGCGGTACATGTCCAACGACGTGGGGTAGGGTGGAGCCCCATACGCGAACGAATCCACCAGTGCTTTGAACGCGCTGTTCAAGGTGTCCTCGCCGAGGAATTCACGCATGCAATACAACACCACGCTGCCTTTGTTGTAGTGGATGTATCCTTGGTTCTCCACGTTCATGATCGGCTGTTCACGCTGTGTTTCGCTGCCTCGTGCGCGCTGGTACTTGTCGCTCTCCAGCTTCAGGAATTTCCGCATGTGCGTGCGGCCGTATTCCTTCTCCATCACCATCAACGCACTGTATTGGGCCATGCTTTCGCTCAGCAAGGTGCCGCCTTGCATGTCTGCACCGATCACCTGGTGCGCCCAGTATTGATGCCCCATTTCGTGTGCGACCACGTAGAACACCATGTCGATGTCCTCCTGGGCGCTGAGGTCGGTGATGAAGCCGATGCTCTCGCTGTACGGCATCGTACCCGGGAAGGCTTGGGCGAACGTGCCCTGGAAATTGCTGAACTCGATGATGCGCACCTGCTTGTGCATGTACGGGCCGAAGTTCTTGGTGTAATAATCCAGCGCTTTCTTCATGCTGTTCAACATGCGGGGCACGTTCACGGCGTGGGCTTTGTGGTAATAGACCTCCACATCGATCGGCTGACCGCCGTTGGAAGGTGTCCACTTCTCACGAGCCACTTCGTATCGGGCGCTCATGAACGAGTAGAAGTTCATGGCTTGGTGGTCCAGTTCGTACCGGAAGTAGCGCTTTCCGTCGGCCGTCCATTCCTTCTTCAATGAACCCGGTGCAATGGCGATCTGGTCCGGGGTGGTGCTGATGACGGTACGCACATTCACCCAGTCGCTGTTGTGGAAGAGATAGGTGTTCATCCGCTTCGCGGGATCGTCGCTCAGCGCCTGCATCGGTTCCTTGGGCGGCAGGTCGTGCTGGCGGCGGTCGTTGCGGTCACCCACCTCACCATCACTGGAATAGCCGATCACGGGGATCAGGTCCATATTGTTGAAGAACGTGCCATTGCCGGTGAGCTGCTGGAAGGAGACCGAGTTCTCAAAACCCTTGGCCGTGTAATTTCCTTTCACCGTGAAGTGCAGATCGGTACCAGGGGCCAGCGGTGGATCCAGGCGATAGATGCGGTAATCCAATGCGGAGTCGTTCTTCACCAGTTCCGCGCCGGGGATATCCAGGGTGATGTCCGGAGTGCCCGGCATGTTGAAGTGCAGGCTGTCGATCGATACGGCGTGGACGTTGCGCGCGATCATCTTCGCGTCGTAGTTCAGCGAACGCGCCGCGGGATCCAGGTCGATCGTGAATTCCAGGTCCGTGTAATGGGGTTGCGGGATGTTCTCGAAGCGCTTGTAGTCCTTCTCGTAACGTACGGCGAGCTCCTCATAGTCGTCGCTCGTGGTGTAGCTGTTCAGCACCTTGGTATTGTAGTAGCCCCAAGCCCCGAGCAGTACCCACGCGGCCAGCAACGGCAAGGCGAGTCTCCAATTGCTCTTCAGGCGGATGCCCGCGGTATGCAAGCGCCACTTCGCACCGGTCTCACGGCCGCGCACCAAGAAGAGGAAAGCGGCGAAGAGCAACATCGCACCGAACACCCACCAGTAGGTCTTGAAGAACACCCAGGCTTTCACGAATGGGCCGAAGTGCGCCATGTCCGAATATCGAAGTCCTGGCGAGCCGTTCAGTTGCACCAAGTTGCTGTTCACATCGAGGCCGCTCCACATGAAGATGTTCAGCACGATGACGATGATGAAGGCGAAGTACCCCAGGTACTTGTTGTTCACCAGGGTGTGGATGAACAAGGCCAGCATGGAAAGGAAACCGAAGCTCAAGAGGGCCGGACCGATCAAGTAGAAGAAATAGACCGAAGGCTCCAGGTTCGTGTAGCCGTTCAGCAATTGGGTGATCATGCCCGCACCTGTGGAGAGTAGCAGGATGATGAGCAACAACACCATCATCGTTGCGAACTTGGCCATCAATGGAAGCCAGCTCGGGGTAGGCAGCGCGTCCTTGATGTCGTTGATGCCCGCCTCACGGTCCTTCCAGATCAACATGCCGGAGTAGAATGTGACGATGATGATCACGTAGAGGAAGAGCGATCCTTCGATCACGTTCACCACGTTGTAGGTCACCGGATAGGTGGTGTTCTCGTAGAGGTCGGTGACGAACGAGAGCGAGGAGAGCAATTGTGCGGCACCCAGCAGCATCACGATGATGAAGACGGGTCCGGTGAAGATGCTCTTCAAGTCCATGCGGATCGTGTGGCGCAACTGTTTCCACATGGCAGCGGCACCGTATGTGCGTGATACCTGTGGCAGTTCTTGCGCCTTTGCCGAGAACAGGCTGTTGTCTTCGGCGATAGCGACGGCCTTCTGCTTGCGATCGGAGAAACTGAAGCGCAGATACCCGAAGATGAAGACCGCGATGGAGACCCCGATCCAGAGGATGCGGTTCCAAAGCAGCACACCGTTCGTCGGCAGCGACATGCTGTTCTTCTCGCTCACCGTCCAGTATTTGGTGGATTGATCGAGCGCGTTCAGCCCGAAGGGATCCAGCATGGCACCGATGAACTCGTTGTCCAAGTCTCCCATCAGGCTTTGTGCGATCAGGTAGCCCACCATCAGCACGATGGCGGTGATGAACGCCGCGATGGTATTGCGGGCCAGGATCGCTACCGAGAAGATGACCGCCGAAGTGAACAGCACATTCGGGAAGGCGAGTAGGAAGAACCCTTGCAAGTGCGGTCCAAGGAGGTTCGCCCCGATGCGGACAGGGTCCTGCCACGGCATCCAGCTGCCGAGGACGATCCCGACACTGATGCCGATCATCGGGATTAGTGCGATGAACGTGCTCCCCAGGAACTTGCCGATCAGGTACTGCGACTTCGTGATCGGTGTACTGAAGACGATCTGCGATGTGTTGCTCGCGAAGTCCCGGATCGCGGTACCGTTCACGAAAGCAGTGACCATCAAGAGACCGATGAAGGACATCAGGCCGTAGAAGTTGTAGATCACCTCCGGCGCATTGCGGTATACGCTGCCGATGCTGCCGCCGATCTGGATGTTCTCGGTGCTCACCGCGCCGAAGACCATCAAGCCAATGATCAGCAGGAAGATGTACACCATCGGCTGCCTGAGCCAGTAGCGTACCTCGAAGAGGAAGATCCGGCCGATCATGCGCGAGCGGTGTTGGCGGCGGTATCACCGGTGATCGTGCTGAAGAACACATCCTCCAACGTGGGCTCGGTGCGCACGAAACCATCCTCTGGTCGTTCGTCGCCGAGCACGTGGATCACAGGGCGACCGGCCACGAGCTTATTGCTGATCAAGCGATGACCGGTGGCGTAACGTTCCAGTTCCGCTTTCGTGATAGACTTCTCCCAAACGCGACCGTCGATCCCACGTAACGCGTTGTTGGGCGAACCGGCGTAGAGCAATTTCCCTTTGTTGATGATGGCCATGTTGCTGCACAGCTCCTGCACGTCCTGCACGATGTGCGTGCTCAGGATCACCACCACGTTCTCGCCGATCTCCATCAAGAGGTTGTAGAAACGGTTGCGCTCGCCGGGGTCGAGGCCAGCGGTCGGTTCATCCACGATGATCAGTTTGGGTTCACCGATCAATGATTGCGCTATCCCGAAACGTTGCTTCATACCACCGCTGAACCCGGCTATGCGGCGTTTGCGGTGTTCCCACAGGTTGACCTTCTGGAGAAGGGCCTCCACCAGTGCCTTGCGCTCGCCGCCATTCACCACACCTTTGAGCAAGGCGATGTGGTCCAGCATCTGGTACGCGCTGACGCGCGGGTAGACACCGAATTCCTGTGGCAGGTAGCCGAGGACCTTGCGGACGCCTTCCTTGTCGTTCAGCACGTCCAAGTCCCCCAGCCTCACCGTTCCGGCATCGGCCTCTTGAAGGGTGGCGAGGATCCGCATGAGCGTACTCTTCCCGGCGCCGTTGGGGCCTAGCAGGCCGAACATGCCTTTGGGTATGGTGAGGCTCACATTGTCCAGCGCTTTCACGCCATTGCCGTAGGTCTTGCTCAGGCCGGTGATGATCAGGTCCATGGTTGGATGGGGTTCAGTGGTCGAAGATGCGCATTGGCGCTTTGGTGCGGTGGGTTCCATACATGAGCGGTCGGATGCGCTGCTCAAAGGAGGTCACCAGCTTCACGTTCAGGCTGCAAGGCCCGCTACCGGTCGCCGCGTTCTCGTCTTCCGTGGCCTTCGTCGGTCGGTGTCCTTTTCATCGCCCTATCTTCCCGTTCGGTCTGGAACGCTCACGCATGGGGCAACGCGTCGCACAGGCCTCCTGTCACTCCGCTAATAGAAACACGATGCGTTCGTACATCACCCTCTCCGTTGTCGCCTTGGCGGCCTGGTCGCATGCCCAGGACTGTCAATGGCTCACCAGTGTTCCCATCGAGTATGACATGAACCCGTCCATGCCGAACGAGGTCATGGCATCGGCCCCTGGCCGGTTGGTGGTCGGGCGCAGCTCGACCGGGGATTTCGTTTACGGGCAGACGCTCTATGGGAACGCCATGCTGGAAGCGCTGGACCTTGATGGGCTACCCTCCTGGTCCTGTGCGCTGAGCGACTCGGTGCATGTGAAGAGCGCTGTCGTTGCTGCGGATGGACGTGCGTTCTTCGCAGGGAGTTTCATGGGTGCCATGCAACTATGCGACGGTTCGGTGCTGGGTGGCATCCCCGGCCAAGGTGCATGGAACGAGAACCTTTTCCTGCTGGCGGTGAACTTGAACACCGGACTGGTGGAATGGACGCGCAACCTCTCCTTCGTACACGATCAAGCGCTGAGCGTGCCATCACTGGCGTTGGATCCGCAAGGGCGTCTGTGGTACGCCGTTTCGGAATGGGGCGTGGGTAAGGCTGTGCGTGTGGACGAGGGTGGCGCAGATGTGGAAACGCGCATAGTGGATGGGGTGCGCACCTTGGGTACCATCAGCTTCGATCCATGGGGTGGGTTGTACATGAGCGGTGGTTGCGATAATAACGGCTTCGCTTTCGGCGGTCAGACTTTCACCAATACGGGCACTACGGGATATTCCATGTTCGTGCTACGGTTCAAGCCCGATGGCACGGCGGGTTTCGCGGAATTCGCGGATGACATCACCTTCCAGAACCCGACCGTGGTAGCCTCTTCCGATGGTCATGCTTACCTGGCTGGGGGGCTTTTCGAAGCGACGCAGTGGGGCGATGTGGAGCTTCATGGCCCGAACTGGTCGGGAGAGATCTTCTTGACGAGGCTGGACAGTATGGGGCAATTCCTCTGGGCTGTTGAGAGCGCACCACTGGAACCGATGCCGATCACCGGCGGAATGTCGCGTGGAGAAGGTCCATGCATCGCGCTGGATGGCGAGGATGTCCTGTACCTGATCGGCGATGCACGCGGCACCACGGATTGGGGCAACGGTGTGGTAACGGGCACCGGCACACCCACGGATCATGTGCTGGCCGTAGTGGCGTTCGGTGCGGATGGGAGCGCTTTATGGTCTGCCGATAGCGAAGTGAACCCCGGTTGGGGCGAGGCCCGCACCGTTACCGCCATGGCTGAGCCGGGCTCTATACACATCGCCTTGCACATCCGTGATCCGTTCACGTTCGGCTCGCACACAACGGGCGAAGCAAGCATGCAAGCGGCAGCCTTCGCCGAGCTTTCCGGCCTGCCGACCTTTATTCCTCGTGAGGCGCGAGGCTCGTCGCTGCTGCTGACCCCGAATCCGGTCCAGAGCGGTTTCGTCATTGCCGGGGCAGCAACGGGTTCGTCCGCCGAAGTGTTGAACGCAACCGGTCAACAGGTGATGCGATTCCCTGTATCCCCATGGTCATCGAGCATCGACGCGTCATTACTGTCGACCGGATTGTATATGCTGCGCCTCAACGATGGGCGGACATTGCGCTTCGTGAAGGAGTGATGCGCCTCGCCAGACATGAACGCCCGTTCCAGTGGAACGGGCGTTCATGTTCTGATCAATCCTGTATCACCAACCGCTCGGTGAAGGTGCGATCGTTGGAGGTGAGCGTTACGATGTAGATGCCGGAGGCTAGAGCGTCGTTCAGTTCGAGGTTGAATGAAGTTGAACCCGGTGCCGTACTGACCGGAAGCTTCCGTATGAGCGTTCCGTTCATCGCATGGAACGTGATCTCGATCGGGTCTCCGGTGAACGGCACATCCGTGGCAACATGGATGCGCTGGCCATTGTTGGGATTGGGGAACAACAACAACCGACCGTTGCGCGGCTGTTCATCCATTTGAACCACACCTCCTCCGGTTGCGCATGGATTGATGGTCACCGTACAGAAGCGGCCCCATGACTGTACCGTTGCAGGATAACATGCCGGTGAGGGAACATCGGTACACCAGGTCACTCCGCCATCCTTGCTTGCACGCACATCCACTTCATACGTCCGGCTGCACTGCAGCGGTGCTCCATTGTTCCAGTTGAGGTAGAGCGTTGGACTACTCTGCGGCGGACGTGTGATACAGATCCCTTCTCCCGATATGCGGAACCGGAATTGATAACGTACAGGCCCTGGGATGCTGTTCGGCACGAATTGGGGTGGACGTGCGACGAGTTTGTTCGCACTGCTGTTGGAGCCACCCCAGTTGCGCATCACGCCGCAGCTGAAGTCGGTGGTGTTGGATGGGTCGTCCTGTAACCAGATCGGAGGGCATGCGGCTGCCACAGGGTCTATCTTCAAGCGGCATGCCGGTCCGAACTCTCCAAGGTTGACGCCGTTGACCCGCCCGCGGATGCGAACGTTCATCAAGACGTTGACCGGTACATGCGGGGTCGAAGCGGTATTGGTCCAGCCGTTCAGTTGCATGTGGCATGCACGGCGTTCATTGGCCGGTGAGTATCCGTCGCCCGTATTGTGCGCCCTGAAGCGCCTGAAGCTGTAGGTTCCGTTGGGGTCGAAGATCCAGAATTCATAGCCGCTGTTGCCGTCTTGAACGTTGTTGGGTCCACTGGGTATCCACTCTGCGCTCACCGTGCTGTTCTCATGTGCGACCACGTACTGGCTATTCACCCAGGTGAGCTTGTCGCAAGTCCCGTAGGTCAGTTTGTCGTTGCCCATCGGTAGGCAGAAGGAATGCGGTGCACCGATGCCACTGTAGCCCCCTGTGGTGAAGTTCCCGAAGTTGTCGATGATCCTTCTACCCGTCGCACCGACTTCGCGCACCTGATAACCACCGGTAACGAAACCATCACCACCGCTATCGTAGACCTCCAGTTTGAAGCAGCCTTCCGGCAGACAGCAATCCACCACGATGGGAGAGGTGATGCCTGGGAAGTAGCCGCTACCCTGACAACGCACTTGTGAGGTGATCTCGTCGCGGATGATGAACGAAGCTTCCTGGCTGTTGATATCGGTACGGAGATCCACAACGATGTTCTGGGTACAGGCTACTGTACACGTGCAGGTCTCGTTGATGATGCCAAGGGGAACCAGCGGATCGGCGCTGAGCGGGCAGGGCGAACCGACATCCCCTGAAAGGAATGGACAACCGTCCTCGCAGTCGAGGATCGTGTCACCGTCGGAATCTGTCAAGCTCTCCGGGCTGCCGTCACAATCGTTGTCGATGCCGTCGCACAGTTCGGGAGCTCCGGGATACACGGATGCGAGGCCATCGTGGCAATCGCCGGCCTGTTGAACATACCCCGATGGCGCATCGCAGACGAAGATCTCCGTGGAAGGGTCACCGTACCCATCGCCATCGAGATCGACATACCAGAACGTTTGCAGGCCTTCGTCGATCTGTCCGTCACAGTTGTCATCGCGGTCGTTGCAAACTTCCGTTCCGAGGGGATTCACCAGCGGGTCGGTATCGTCGCAGTCGCCGCCCGTTGTGAGCATGCCGGGGATAGCGGTGCAGGAGAGCACCATGGCGTTGTCATCGCCATAGCCATCGCCGTCGGCATCGGGGTAGTAGGCTTCGCCTGCGTTCTCGTCCGTCGCTCCGTCGCAATCATTGTCCACGCCATCGCAGATCTCCAGGGCCCAAGGGTTGATCAGCGCATTCGCATCGTCGCAATCACTGCCGGCCCACCAGCCGTCTCCGTCGGCATCGGTCTGGCCCATGCACGTTGCGAGTGCGCCGATGCACCCAGCCTGCACCTGGCACTCGTTGCAGGCTTCGGGTGAATCGAGGCATTGGACAAGGCACTCCTGGAAGATGCACTCCACGTGCTCTTCCACACAGGTCAAGCATACGGCTCCCAACGGGATCCCTTCCGTTTGCATGCAACTGGAGATGCACTGCGGGTCACCCAGGCATTGCGCCATACAGGTCCCCATGGCACTGAGCAATTCCTCTTGGTTCGTTGTGGACCAGAGTTGCTCCGTAGGCAGGCAGTTGCCGCAACCATTACCGGGGAAGAGGTCGGCATCAGTGTCGTCGCAATCGCCGAATTGCGCTACATAGCCACTGGGCTGCGTGCAGTCGAACAGCGTCACATCGGCATTGCCGAAGTCGTCCGCGTCCAGGTCCTGGTACCAGGTTGTGAGCACAGGGCCGCCGCTGCAGTCCTGGTCTATGCTATCGCACGGATCGGCCGCGCCAGGGTTGATGGATGCATCACCATCATTGCAGTCGCCACCTTGTAGGATGGTATTGGGAACTGGTGTGCATGAGAGGACCGCGCTCGTTTCATCGCCATAACCATCTCCATCGGCGTCGGTGTAGTAGAGTTCTCCCGCTTCATCGTCCACTTCACCATCACAATCGTTGTCGATGTTGTCACAGAGTTCACCGGCCCCGGGGAACACGGTATTGTTCGTGTCGTCGCAATCACCGTCTTGCAAGGCCGTACCGGGTGGCTGGTCACAGTCGCCTTGAACGCCGGTTCCATCCTGCCCGAAGCCGTCACCGTCCGTATCCGTGTAATAGGTGAAGGTCAATCCTTCATCGATGCTGCCATCGCAATCGTTGTCCAGCCCATCGCAGATCTCGGGAGCGCCCGGATAGATGGTAACGTTGCCATCGTTGCAGTCGCTGCCCGTCCACCAGCCGTCGCCGTCCGCATCGGTCATACCCATGCAAGTGCTGAGTTGTGCTACGCAACCCGACTGGACCTGGCAGGCCAGACATTCTTCCGGAGAATTGAGGCAGGCGAATGTGCAATTGTCGAAGAGACAGCTGACGTATCCGGGTACGCACGAGAGGCAGAGGGCGCTAAGCGGGATGCCTTGTTCCTGCATGCAGACCACCAGACAGTTCGCATCATCAAAGCACTGGCCTGCGCAAGCCCCCATGGCGTTGATGAGGTCTTGCTGGTGCGTGGCAAGCCATTGTTGATCGGTGTTGGAGCAGTTCCCGCAACCTTGTCCGGCGAACACGTTCGCGTTGGTGTCGTCACAATCGCCGTTGGTCGTGACGAAGCCCGGCGGTTGGGTGCAATCCTGGGTGAATACGGCATCGTTGCCGTACGTATCGCCATCGCTATCCTGGTACCAAGTGGTGATGTAGGGACCGCCATCGCAGTTCTGATCCAGATCATCACACGGGTCCGATGCGCCAGGATGGACATCCGAGTTGGAGTCATCGCAATCACCGCCTTGTGTGATCATGCCAGGGATGGGCGTACACGAGAAGGTCTCGCTGGCATCATCGCCGAAGGTGTCGTTGTCGGCATCGGTGTAGTAGGCGGTACCGGCGTTGTTGTCCACGGCGCCATCGCAATCATTGTCGATGTTGTCGCAGAGCTCTGGGGCACCGGGGAAGATCGCTTGGTCGGTATCATCACAATCTCCTCCGTTGGTCACCATGCCGGGTGGCTGGTCGCAATCGCCGGTCAACGCGGTCGTATCATCTCCATAGCCATCGAAGTCAGCATCCGTGTACCAGGTTACCACAACGCCTTCATCGGTGGAGCCATCGCAATCGTTGTCCAGTCCATCGCAGATCTCCGCCGCGCCCGGGTAGATGGCAGCGTTGTTGTCATTGCAATCCTCCTCGGCCACCACCCCATCACCATCAACATCGGTGAAGCCCGCGCAGGCGAAGTAGGCTGCATTGCAACTGCTTTGCACGCAACTCTGGCAGCCAGGCGTTTCAAAGCCGCCCAGACAGGGAACGAGACACGTGCTCAGGATGCAAGCATAGCGTTGGGCGATGCAGGTGGCACAGGCTTCTGGCAGAGGTGTCTCCTGCACGATGAGGTCCGTAAGGCATGCCACCAGGTTCGCGCTGCCAATGCATGCGTTCAGGTTGGTGCCAACGAGTTCTTCGATGGTGCTTTGGTTCTGCGTGATCCAGATCCGATCAGCTAGCGAGCAACTGCTGCATCCCTCGTCCGGGTTCACACCGGGGTCGTTATCGTTGCAGTCGAGGTTGTTGGCTACCCCCGGGGTGTCGCATGGCAATGGTTGTAGCGGATCGCCGAAGCCATCACCGTCGCCGTCCGCGTATTCCTGCGGGAAGCCTTCATCCACTTCGCCGTCGCAATCATTGTCCGAACCATCGCAGACTTCGTTCGCATCGGGTGCGATGTTCGCGTTCGCATCGTTGCAATCGGTATTGTCGGTCACGTAGCCGTTCGGGGCCTCGCACTGGGTCACGGAGGTATTCGCATCGCCGAAGCCATCCTCATCGGCATCGGCATACCAGGTGGCTAGTTCTACGATCATATCAAAACTGCACGTGGAGGCAGGGGCAGCATCGCCCAGGAAGCGCACATCGTCGATCGACCATCCTCCCGTGGAGAATGCTTCAGGATCGCCTACGGCTTGACCGAAGCGCACGCGGAATTCGGCATTCTTGTGGTCGGTCACATCAACCTGTTGCAGGTTCCACACGGCGTCGTTGATGCAGGCTTCATTCTGATTGGACCAGACGACCACCCAACTGATCCCATCGAACGCCTCGATCACGTGCTCCATATAGGGTGAGTAGTCTGCATGGAGGTGACGCCAGAACTCCAGCACGAGCGGTCCTTGCAAGGCGCTCACATCAACGGTCGGGCTGGTTAGGTAATACAGGAAGTGCGGTTCTGTATCCACACATGCGCCAATGGTCATTCCGGCGATGCCATTATCGGTCGTAGGGCTGTGGTCCTCGGCTGGGTCGTCGCTTGGTTGTTGGTCGCACACGCAAGTGGTGCTTGCGGCAGCAGCCCCGATCTGCCATTCTGGACCCACGATCCAGCCTGCGCTATTGTCAGAGAAGTCTTCGCTGAAGAGCGTGGTTATGGGCGGATAGTGGAACGCGCCGAAGGTGACCGAGGTGTTACCCAGCGGCAAGGAGGAGCCACTGGAAGGTCCAGCGAGTTGCACCATTGCGCCGGTGCCACATGTTAGCTCGGGGTATTGAAAGGAAGGGAATGCGCTACAGTCCGCTTCTGTGGCTGGGAAGGTGAGATCGCCAGGGCAATCGATAATGGGTGCAAGCCCCTCGTCGATCGTGCCGTTGCAGTTGTTGTCCAGTCCGTCACATAATTCGGTCGCACCGGGGTAGCTGTTCGGGTCCTGTACGTTGCAGTCACCATTGGTCATGACGTAACCGCTTGGCTGCGCACAAGCGATCTCAGCGGAATAGGCCGAGCCGAAGCCGTCACCATCCTGATCGAAATACCAGATGGGGCTGGCCAGGCATGAGCCGTCGGAGCAAGTAGCATCCGGATCGTAGTTGCAGGCTGCGGGGTCGGTGCATCCCGCCAGGCCGGTGCAGGGTGCGCTATGGCAACCGCACGCTTCATTCAACAGGGCGATGGCATCCTGCTGGTCGTATTGGAAGATGTCCCCCGGCAGCTCGTCCACACCAAGGCCATAAAGCTTCCTTACACTCCGATCCGGGCAGATCATGTAGATGGTCGGGAATCCCTGAACGCCGAGGCCGATGTTGGTGAAGTGTTCCTTGATGGCGTTACCACCTCGAGCGATGACCGGCCAGCTGGAGAGTGCATTGAAAGGCTGCAAGGAGCTGGTGGCGGTATCCTCCATCTCGATGCTGATCATGCGGATGTGATCGAGGCCGTTCGGGCCCAGGTGCTGATTCCAGGCTTCGAGGTAACCATTCGTCAACATGGCCTGGCTAGGTGGGCACCAGGTGGTGAAGAGGTCCAGGACTACGGTGTGGCCTTGCTCCAATAGGGCATAGAGCTCAATGGTGTTGCCTTCGGTGTCGGTGAGGGTCCAGTCCTCCGCGTATGCCTCGTTGCCTGCTGGCTGTGTGTCCAGGTCACAACTTCCATCATCGCACAGCGCGTTCGGGTCGTAGTTGCAGGCGAGCGGGTTTGTGCATCCGCTTTGGAAGTTGGCGGTGGTGCCATCGGTGAAACCATCGCAGTTGTTGTCAATACCATCGCCGCAGGCTTCGTTCTGTGCAGGGTTGACGAGCTGGTCCGTATCGTCACAGTCACCGCCTTGCTGCACCATGCCGGGCTCGGTGGGCCCATCGCAAAGGATCACGGCGCTGCCGATGGCCCCGTATTCATCACCATCCGCATCGGTGAACCACGTGAAGTCCTCATCCACATCACCATCGCAATCGTTGTCCAGACCATCGCAGACTTCGGCTACACAGTTGGGGTCGCAATCGCCATTGTCGTGGTTGAATTCCGCGCAGTTGAAGAAGATGGGCACACCGCTCCACTCTGCGGACCCATCGTCGCAAATGCCATCGCCGATCCATTCGATGGGGGCGCAGTTCCCGTTGCAATCGGTGATCTCCCCTGGCGGGCATTCGCCCGGTTCGAAGCCGAGGCACAGGCAGTTGGAGCGTACCACGTCGTTGTTCGTATCGGCATTGCCATCGTCGCAGGCGGACCCCACGGTGGTGATGTCTTCATCCGCATCGTTGCAATCCCCGCCGATCCGTACCCCATCGGGCAATGGTGCGCACGAGACCTGCTGGGTGGCATCATCGCCGAAACCATCACCATCGGCATCGGCATACCAGATGAAGTCCTCATCCGAGTCTCCGTCACAATCGTTGTCGAGGCCATCGCACAATTCGGGTGCATCCGGGAATACGGTGTCGTTGTTGTCGTCGCAATCACCCTCCACCGATGCATATCCTGCCGGCTGTTCACAGGCCACCAAGGTGGTCTCGCCTACACCAAAGCCGTCCAGGTCCTGGTCGAGGAACCAGGTTGTAAGGCCATCCTCATCCGTATCACCATCGCAGTCGTTGTCCAGCCCATCAGCGTTCATGCACTCATCTGCAGCGCCGGGGAAGAGCGCATCGTTCGTATCGTCGCAATCACCATCGGCTTGCACCATGCCGATGGGTTCGGTGCAGAACACAGCTCCGGTCCCGGTGACACCGAAGCCATCGCCGTCGTTATCCGCGTACCAGATGAAATCTTCATCAATAAGGCCGTCGCAGTCGTTGTCCGCACCATCGCAGATCTCGTTCGAGCTTCCACCGATCGCTGTATGGAACGGCTGTGCAGTGGAGAAGAAGGTCGCTTCATTGTCGTTGCCGTCGATGATGAATGCGCCATCGGGGTAGATGGCGACCGTGCTGCTTTCGATGGTGAATGAGAGACAACCTGGATCAGCACAGAGCTCGACGGCGGCCAAGCTTGCCCCGTTATCCGGATCGAACGAGATGTCCACCGGTCCATCGAAGACGACCGCTCCGTTGGATATGATCAGCACTTCAGCAATGCCCTCGCTGAGGAAGTCTGCCGAAGCGATCTGGAACTGAATGGGGATACAAGAAGAGCCACCGCAAGAGCCATCATCGCAATTGGCGAACGGGTTAAAATTCCCGGCGGTCGGTGTTGTGCAACCGGCCACGATGTTCCCATGGCTGAACGCCACTGTTCCATCAGGTGAGGCACCATCGGCAAGGATGTTCTCGTCCGCATCCGTCACTTCGTAGGTGCCGGCGATCGGGTCTCCATTGATGTCCGTGAAGATCGCCGTGTAGCAACCATCGTCGATGCAGGTCGAAAGCGTGCCACTGCTGCCTGTTGCAACGCTCGTAGCGGTCCAGTCGATGATGCTCGAAACCGCTGGTGCGTTGCCGCTGCTGGAGAAGGTCACGGTGATCTCACGGCAAGTGGGGACGCATTGTGCCATCAGGGCATCATAGGCGGCCTGTACGTTGAGCTTACCTCCAGTGATGGTGAGCGCACTGCCTCCCGGGAAGGGCGTGGTATTGTTAAGGATGGCGTTCTTCACCATCGTGCGGGCGGCCTGCGGATCGTTCATCACCAAGGCGGCGAAGGAGGGGCAGGGGATGGAGTACAACAGCGCCACCGCACCGGCCACCATGGGTATGGCGAACGAGTTGCCTTGCGATACGGTGTATGTGCTTGTAACAGTGGCCACATGGATCTGTAGCCCCGGCGCAAGCAGATGTACAGTGTTCGGGCCGAATGCGAAGGGTGTTTCGTTGTTCGGGCCGTAGCTGGTCACTACTAGGTGTTCGGCCAGGGCGCAGTTCGCCGGGAAGTCGCTTCCGTCTTCAATGCTCACATCATCGTTCGGCCCGCTGGCCACGAGGATGATCCCCGCATCCGCCATATCGCTGAACAAAGGGAATGCGAAACCGTTGCATGGAGATGAACCCGGGGAGCCCCACGATGCGGTGATACTTACCACGAGCAGTCCATCCAGTCCGTTCGATGCGTTGAACTCCTCGCGCAATTCAAGGGCGAATTCGAACTGTTCGATCGCGTCGGAAAGGTCATCGGTCTGGCCACTGGACACGATCTCCACGTCCCAGTTCACGCCGGCTATGCCGATGCCGTTGTTGCCGACGGCACCCAGCACACTGGCTACTTCAGTGCCGTGATCCGCACCCGCTCCCATGGCTGGCGAACCTTCCCAGATATTCCCTTGCAGATCGGGGTGGCTGGTTTGAATGGCTAGATCGGAGATGCCTACCCCGATGCGCACCCCGTTGGCCATGGTGCCACCTGTGGTGTGGTCCCACACGGATTCGACCCCGCTATCCTCGATGTTCCATTGGCCGTCGTACTGCGTGTCGTTGGGCTCGATGAGATGTTCCAGCTTGTAGTTGAGCGAGGTGGCCTCTACGCCGGGCACGCGCGCTACGAGCTTTTCAAGATCCGCATCGCTCATGCTCGACACGGCAAAGGCGCAGTGAACGTAACGCGTCTTCTTGCCCAGCGTTCGTGCCTTGCTCAACGATGCTCCTGCTGGCAGGGCGTTCGTGATCTCGCGGAGCACGTCTTTCTGGGTGGCATCCTTCTTCAGCAAGAGCAACACTTCACCCGGTCGCCAGGAAAGCTGTGCGAAGGCAGATGTGAGCAAGAGGATGGATACGAGCAGGAGGAGCGGCTTGCGGAACATGGTGGTGCGGGCATTTCGGCCCATGCGACCAAGTTGCCGGATCCCTGGATCGCAGCGCGTGTCAAGAGGGGTAACCTTAGTTACGTGTACCTACAAAGAGGGAGGTGCTCAGCGCCCGAAGAAGCGGTTCACCGCCTCGGTGCGGTTCTGCACGTGCAGCTTGGCGTACATCCGGTGGATGTGTTGCTTGATGGCCGCTTCGCTGATCCCCATGCGTAGGCTGATCTCCTTGTAAAGCAGGCCCTCGGCAAGATGCTTCAGGATGTCGTGCTCACGATCGGTGAGCTTTGCCTCCGACACGCTCGTTCCGGAAGCGGTGGGCCTTAGCTGAGCCACCACGCGGCGTGCTATGGATGCGCTCATGGGACTGCCGCCTTGGATGAGGTCCCTTATGGCGTCGATGATCTCGAGCGGTTTGGCGCTTTTCAAGAGATACCCGTTGGCACCGGCCTTCAACGCATCGAAAACGCGTTGATCGTCGTCGTGCATGGTGTACATGAGGAACTGTGTTGCCGGCCAGCGTCGGGCCAGTTCACGCACACAATCGATGCCACTGGCGCCAGGCAGGTTGATGTCCATGATCACTACATCCGGACATCCTTCCGTCCACCCCTGGATCGCATCCTCGGCATTGGACCAAGCCTGCGCCCGCACCATGTCCTTTGCGGACGCCAGCACGGCATCAAGCACTTCACGGATGCGGGCATCATCTTCAACAAGGCCCACTTGTGGCGTGGTGATCATCATACCGCTAAGGTCGTGCGATCACTGTTCCCGGGGTTGGAACTTTCGTTAGCCAAGGGCACGAAAAGGGTGACCCGCGTACCCGAGCTTCCATCGATGCTGAGCTTGGCACCGAGGCTCGCAGCCCGCCGTTGCATGCTACGGATGCCGTTGCCCGTGGTGGCGGTGGGTCCATCGGGAATGCCGGTGCCGTCATCGTGAAGGACAAGCAGCAGACCCATCTGCCAGGCCAGATTCAGGCGCAAGGTGGAGGCGTTCGCATGCACGGCAACGTTCTGCAATGCTTCTTTCATGATAAGGAAAGTTTCTCGCCGCTGCCCGGTCGTCAGTTGGAGTTCAGGCCAATGACCGTTGTCTTCGATGATGGGGGTTAGTTCGTGCTGTGCACAGTACAGAAGCGTGTAGTCCGTGATGTAGGTGACGAGCTGGTCCAGTCGTGTTGCCGAACTGTTCAGTGTCCAGATGATCTGGCGCAGGTTCGCGATCAGGTCATCGGCCATGGTGCTCCGTTGCAAGAGTTGTTTTCTCTTCCACGGGTCCGTTTCTCCTTCGGCCGCCATATCGCTCCACAGTTTCAGGGCGCTTAATCCTGCACCAAGATCTTCATGAAGATCATGGCTCACCTGATCGCGCATACGTAGCTCACGGATCATGTGTTCATGTTGAACGCGCTGAAGTTCGAACCGGGCTGTAACGCGTTCCCGGATGCGTCTTTGCGCGAAGTACCAGGCTAGTGATCCGGTGAGCAGGGCCGTGATGACCACGAAAAGGAGAAGGATCCTTCCACGGCCACGTTCATGCTGCAAAGCCGTGCTGGTCTCGATAGTGGCTTGTTCGGTACGTTCAGCGTCGGCGATGCTATCGGTGAATTCGGCTATTCGAAGGTCGTGTCGGAGGATGGCATCTCGTGCCTCCATCCGCTGGACGGAATCCTTCCAATCGGCCCAGCGTTCCGTCATGCCAAGTGCCTTTTCGGTATTCCCTTCCCGTTTGTATAGATCAGCGAGCAGTCTGGCCGCGTGTACCATGCTGCCTTCGTCACCGGTTTCGCGTGCCAGGCCGACATATCCCCACCTGGCGGCCGTGTCCAGTGCCTGTTGCAACGCTTCGCGTGCGGCTGTCGGGTGTCCTATTCCCGCCAGGGCTTCGCCCTCGATCGCCCTGCAGCCGCACCATGCAGCATCATCGCGGATATGTGATGCTATGCCGGCGCATTCATGTGCGGCAAGAGCCGCTGCTTCCAGCCGCCCGCTCCGCAGTAGGAAGGAGGATAGTGGTTCTAGCACGGTCAACGCATCCCAGTGCGGTCTATCCGATCGTACCAGTTCACGCGCACGCAGCATGAGACCCAGCGCCGCCGGATGGTCACCTTGCGCTTCTTCGATCTCCGCTGCGACCATCAACGTCAGCGCATGGCAGCTCTTCTCCGTGGTGTCGCATTGTGACAGGCTGTTGCTGGCTTCGGCATAGCGACGCTGCATGAGGAGGGCGCGGGCGCGGTGCTGCAGGCCTCGGGCGAGGTCGCACCGGGGTGGCAAGGACAAGGAGCGCAGAAGGTATATCTCATCGATGAAGAGGTCCAGTGCTTTTTGCGGTAGCCCAAGGGCGAGGTAGGTCACGCCCAGTGCGTCCAGGCAGGTGGCCATCCGCATCGTATCGCCTAGCGCAGAGCCCAACTCGAACGCCTCTCGGAAGTCGCGTTGTGCAGCCAGCATTTCGCGGTGGAATTTGGCGTGGTAGCCGCGGTTGTAGAGCAATGTGGCGCGAATGCGCATGGCTTCTTCGTGCAGGCGCTCATCGGGATGTTCCATTAAGCGACGGGTGAGCACATCCCCTTGCTCGAGGTAGGGAAGTGCGCGGTCTGACATGAACCAGGCACCAGCGATCACATCGATCGCCTGCAGCCTGGAGCGATCGTCCAATGAAGTGGCGAGCACATCATCTATGGAGTCGGAATCGATGGGATACCATTGCGCGCTGATCGCTCCGGGCAGCACAACGAGCATCATGATCGATAGCGTCTTGATCCAGCGTGGCATGCCGCAACATAACATGGTTCAGGCGGCGGAGGTGTTCATGGAACGTTCGTCACCTCTGATCATTTCTTCGGCTAGATGCACGATTATCGTCGTGCCCTGGGTGCGTGTCATTTGAAACGATCCGCCGAGGGTCGCTATGCGTTTCTGCATGTTCCGTAGGCCATTCCCTCCGAAGTGTCCTGTGGTGCCATCGAATCCTCGGCCATTGTCCCTGAGGATAAGTTGGAGTCCATGCTCCCACCTCAGGGAAAGCGCGACATGGGTGGCGTTCGCATGTTTGACGGTATTGTGCAGCCCCTCCTTCACCACCAGGAAGAGATTGCGGCGTTGCTCCATCGTCAATTGCCACTCGGGCCAATCGGCGTCCATGGTGATCGTCAATGCGATGTTATGTTCCGCGAGGTATGTACGAGCATGACCGGCCACATAGGCCATGCTATCCGCCAAGGAGGAGCGCCCGGCGTCGAGTGCCCATACGATATGGTGAAGTGTGGAGATGAGTTCTCTGCACAATAGCGCGCGACGTTGAAGCCGGTCATGCTTTGTCGCATCCGTCTCCGCTTGAAGGGCCACTTCGGTCCGAAGCTTCAAGGCGGTCAGGCCGGCTCCGAGGTCTTCATGCATCTCATCGCTTATTCGCTGCCGTGCGCGCAGTTCGTTCACTTCCTTGTCGGCGATGGAGCGTTCAAGATCGAGTTCTGAGATGATCGTCATGTCACGTCGCCGGGCCATGATGCCGATGACCAGGCCGGACAAGAGCACAACGAGCGATGCGATGATGATCGCGAGCAAATAGCGTTGACCGCGATCGAGTTCGAGTTGAAGGCGAAGACGTTCGTTCGCGACGCGTTCCTCTTGCAGCCGTTGATCGTCGTTCAATGCCGCTTGTAAGGTCATCAGCGTGGCGCGATCATCCTGTTCGCGGATGGAATGGTCCAGTTCCAACCATTCGTGCCATGCTTCCACAGCGTTCTTCTCGTCGCCCAGAACGGTGAAAAGTCCCGCCAGGGTCCGTTGGAATCCACGTCGGCTGCTCGGACTGATGGTCGTGTCACCGATCAATTCATGGTGAGCGAGTAGAAGTCGGTTGATGCGCACCTGCGCGTTCGGTGTTCCGGAAAGTCCTCTTGCGCGCTCTGCAAGAACGGATAAGGCGACGTCCATGCTCCCGTGGCGTCGAGCATGGACGTCGGCCGTATCGAGATGGGCTTGGGCCTTTGCATTCTGGCCGTTGATGAGCGCGACACGTGCAAGGCCGAGATGAGCTAAGGCGGAAGCTCGCTGGTTGCCCGCATCACGTGCGGCGATCAGCGATCGTTCGTAGTGGTGTGCAGCGCTGTCCGTGCGACCGAGGTTGAAGAGGCATAGCGCAAGGTTGCCATGCACATGGTGAACCTTAAGTAGCGGGTAGTTGGAACGTGTGTCCAATGGAAGCCAGCGTGAAGCGGTGCGGAACCAAGGAAGAGCGGCTTCATCATCGTGGATGTTCTCGTGCAACAATCCGATCATGTTGTACGCTGTTGCGATCAGCAGGCTGTCTTGTGCCTTTTGTGCGAGGCGCAGTGCTTCGGTGGCGTCGACTATACCGCGATCGTAGAGCCCGCGGTAGTAGAACTGGTTGGCGCGTGACATGAGCAGTTGGCTGACGAGCACCAGGTCCGTATCACCCTTCGTCCTGGTGAGGGCATGGTCGATGACCTGGATGTTGGCCGCCGTGTTGGTCGTTCCGCTCGTATTGTGCATGACACTGTCCAGCAGCGGGTGATGGTAAAGTGGCGCTTGTGCGAAGGAACCGTTCGCTGTGCAGAATAGTGCCAGCGGTAAGGCCATGGCCCTGATGGACGACGATGGTGCGGATGCCGCCACACTGTTATCTGGAAGGGATATGCGGATCATATGCCCTCCGTTGAAGGTCTGACGTAGCGCTCCTCCGTCAGGGGCTATCCGGGCCTGGAGAGGCAGCATTTGGTTGGCCAGTAGTGCTTGCTGGCTCTTGCTCATAGGCACATCGCCGTGGATGGTCGTCACCAAACCCTTATCCCAATTGAAACGAACGTGGATGCGGCCGCCGCGCTGCAAGGGCGCCAGTGCGCGAAGGGCGTCGCGTAGCACGGCCCACACGTTCCTCCGGAGTTCAGCATCGGCTTTCCGCTCAGGGAGGTCATCGGCCACCTTCAGTTCGAGGGATATGTCATGTTCAGCACAGAAGGCGCGGGCTTTATCGGATGTATAGGTCACCAATTGTTCCAAGGACGCGTCGTTGTGTTCCAGTGTCCAGAGGATATGGCGCATGCTTGCTACCAGATCGCTGGCAAGGGTCGCGATATGCAAGGCACGTTCTCGCGCTTCCGGTCGGGTCTCCGTCCCGGCGACCAGTTCGCTCTCGAGTTTCAGCGCGGACAGACCGGCCCCCAGGTCGTCGTGCAGGTCCGCGCTGACCTGTTGGCGCACGCGCAGTTCAGCGAGCTGACGTTCATTTTTCGCGTTGGCAAGGTTCATCGCCGTGATGTGGTCACGTCGCCGGGCGCGGCTGAGATAGAGTCCGATGGACCCCGATAGCAGCAACAGGCCTGTGCCGCCCCCGTATAGTACGATCGCTCGAGAACGTCGTTCAGCGAGTACTTGCGCATCGGTTAGCATGCGGGTGTCCCGTTCAGCTTCCAAGGCAGCATCGGTAGCGTTCTTGGTGCGAAGGATGTCCTGGGCGGTGCGGGCCTCTTTCTTGCGCAGTACGCTGTCCAGTTCGTGCCAACGAAGGAACGCCTTCAGTGCTTCGTTCGACCGTCCATGCTCGGCCAGTATGTTGGCCGAACTGGCATGGAAACGGATGATGCTTCGGGGAGCTATGTCCGAGCGTGACTTCATCATCTCTTCGCCCCGCTTCAGCAATGCGAGTCCCTCGGCGTATCCACCTTTCTTGAACAGGTCTTCCACTTTCGCAGGGATGATGTCCAGCGCGACATCCATGATATCGTTGCGTTCCACCACGTCCAGTGCACTGTCCAGGAAAGCGATGTCCTCGTCTCTTCCGAGCTGCCCCATTTGGAAGAGCGCCAAGGCTTCTCCCCGGGCTGAGCCGTAGGACCGGGCAAGTGTGATGGATCGTTGCAGGTGCCAGCGCGCACTATCCTTCTGCCCAAGACCGGCCCAACACAACCCCATGTTGCCATGTATCTTGTAGAGATTGGCGATGGGGTAGATGCAACGTGCATCGGAGGGGAAGTGGTCCAGTGCCTGGCGTAGCAGTATCATGGCCGCACTGTCACCGCCCTGCTCTTCGCGGAGAACGGCGACCTGGTTCAGGGAAGAAGAGATGAGCAGGCTGTCACCGATGCGTTCAGCGATGCGCCGTGCCTTTTCGGCCTCCACCAGGGACGCATCGTACAAGCCTTGGTAATAGAGTTGTTCGCAGCGTATACGCCGAAGGAAATAGGTCGGTCTAGGGTCGGCATCGGCATACACCTTTCGCAAGGCACTATCGATGGTGATCAGGTTGGCCTCGTAGAACGTTGGCCTCAACCGGGCCTGCACATGGTCCAACAGGGGTGATCGGAACGAAGCGAGGCCTTGTCCCTGTGAACGGGGGCAAGCCAGCAAAAGGAACAGGAATGGACCGCACCAGCGCCACACAAGGGCAAGCTAAGGCATCGTTCGGGAACACCGCGCGAGCGATCATCATGGTGTTCCGGGCGAATGCTCCGTCATACGTGTGGGGTTCCGTTCGCTCTGGCACACCCATAAGGCGCCATCGCACTGCATGACGGTGGTCGAAGCTTTTTCAGCTTCTCCTGTTCGCCAGCAGCAACGGTGCCTGCCCATCGAAAGGGTTGTCCATTCGTCCGATGCTGTGCGCGTCCATACCTGCTGCCCGCATCACGGTGCGGTCGCCGAAGCGTTTGCGGATCTTGTCCATGGCTTGGTAGAGATCCATGGCCTCTTCCGTATCGGTGAAGGCATCCATTTGATGGCCGCCGCCTACGAGATGCGAGAAACGTACACCGATCAGTCGGATGCGTTGCCGACGATCGTACAGCTTGCGGAAGAGGTCGTGTATGATGGGTAATATGATGTGGTCGCAGGCCGTGTAGCCGATCCGTTGTTGCTGGGTGTGCGTGTCGAAGTCGGTATAGCGGATCTTCACAGCTACGCAACTGGTCAGTTTGCCGCCCTTGCGCAGTTGGAAAGCGAGGCTCTCGGCCATGGCGGTGAGCATGCCCTTCAACATCACCACATCGATGGTGTCGCGGCTGAAGGTGCGTTCGGTGCTTACGCTCTTGCGTTCGTGCCAGGCCATCACGGGGCTGTCATCGATCCCGTTCGCCTTTCGCCAAAGAACGGGGCCGTGCTCGCCCAGTGCGCGTTGCATCAGTTCGATCGGCAACTCCTGCATGGTATGGATCTTCGCCACGCCCATGCTGCGCAGGAGGTGCGCCGTTTTCTCGCCCACTCCGGGTATACGCTCAATGGGCATGGGCGCGAGGAAGGGTTTCTCCGTGCCGTTTTCCACCTGTAGTTCGCCGATGCCGTTCTTGGCCTCGCCGGTGGCCACCTTGCTCACGGTCTTGTTCACGCTAAGGCCGAAACTGTTGGGTAGCCCTGTCTCTTTCAGGATACGTTGGCGCAGTTCCTTAGCCAGCTTCCAGGCGCCGAAGAACTTCTCCGTGCCGCTGAAGTCCACGTAGAACTCGTCCACGCTGCTTTTCTCGAACAGCGGTACATGCGCGCGGATGATCTCCGTCACCTCATCGCTCTTTTTCATGTACGCTCCGCTGTTGCCGCGTATGATGATGGCCTCCGGGCACAACTGCTTCGCCATGCGCATGGGCATCGCACTGCGCACACCCATCGTGCGGGCCTCGTAGCTGCAACTGGCCACCACGCCGCGGTCGCTATCGGCACCGATCAGCACCGGCTTGCCGATCAGCGAGGGGTTGTCCAGTCGTTCCACGCTTACGAAGAAGGTGTTCAGGTCAAGGTGTTGGATGGTCCGTTTCATGGCGTTCAGGAGGCAGGAGCAGGAGCAAGGGCAGGAGGGCGCCTTAACGGGCTGTCCGCTATAGTCCCGTTTGGCCATGCCAGCGGTGGCGGCACTGCGGGGTCCCCTCGTTCCTCGGCGCCTCCTCGTTGCACGCCTCCGCAGGCCCGGCCAAACGGGAGCTGCCGCTTCCATCCCTGGCGCGGGTCCGCGTCCGGCCCACAAATTCTTGTTGACAAATAAACTGTCATATTGTGTCCGGTAATTTAGTCATTATGTTTGCGCCGTCGGAAATTTGATCTATGTGCTGATGGGAACTTTGTCAATACAGCAGTTCGCTGGCCGGGACAAGCCGGTGTTGGAACCGCTTACCCGCATCGTGAACGAGCCGCCAGCCCGTTACACGCCCATCGCTCCGCCCGATGCGGCCATCACCGGTCGCATCCACCAAGTCCGTGGGCGGCGTGTTCTGTTGGACCGTGACCTCGCCGAACTCTACGGTGTGGAGACCAAACAGCTTAAGCGGCAGGTGCGAAGGAATCTGGGGCGCTTCCCCGAAGACTTCATGTTCGATCTCACGTTGGAGGAGGCCGAGCTTTCAAGGAGCCAAATTGGCACCTTGAAACAGGGGGAGAACATCAAGTACCTCCCCATGGCCTTCACCGAGCAGGGCGTGGCCATGCTCTCCAGCGTACTGAACAGCGAGCAGGCCGTCCTGGTCAATATCCACATCATCCGCGTGTTCACCCGTATGCGCGAAGTGCTTCTTGCCCACCACGAGGTGCTTCAGAAGTTGGAGGAGCTGGAAGGCCGCCTGTCCACGCACGACGAAGAGATCCAGGCCATCTTCGATCATCTCACGGCCTTGGTGTCTCCGGCTGATCGTCAAAGCAAGCCTATAGGCTTCAAACCCTCCACCCACTGATCATTAACCTTACGTTCCATGTACGCCGCCACATCCATACTCGACCGTTCGCCAGCCTTGGTGCTGGAGCCGCCTTCCGGCTATGAAGCTTCGCCTTTCCCTGATGAACGCTTGGTGCGCAAGGCCCATGTGCTGCGCGGACAGTTCGTGGTGTTGGAGAACGATCTCGCCGAACTCTACGGTGTAACATCCGCACAACTCGGCAACCAAGCCGATCTGCACATGGCACGTTTCCCGGATCACCTGCTCTTTACGCTTTCCGCGGAAGAGTTGGAACAGTTACCAACCACCGTGCGAGGTATGGTCAGTGCTTCGCCGCGTGCCTTTACGGCTCCCGGCGTTCTCATGCTCGCTTGCATCCTCGGTAGCGAACAGGCCATCACTACCAGCGTCCGCATCATGGAACTCTTCGTGCGCATGCGCCGTCTGCTCATCAACGATCAGGATCTACTGCTGCGTCTGGAGAGGCTGGACCAACGCGCCACCGGCAACCGGGACGACATCGCATCCACGCTTCACGACCTTGATCAGCTCTTCGCCCCACCCACCATCGAGAATTGAGTGCTCAGCGTCGTCGTTGAGACTGGACATTCGGTACTTGGACCAGACACTTTTTTGAAACTCCCTCGCCATGGCAAACCCCGTATTCGGATCGAACATCAAGCTGCTGCGTACGCGCCGAGGCCGCTCGCAGGAAGAAACGGCCATCGCTCTCGAAGTGAAACGTTCCAGCTACAGCGGCTACGAGAACGGCAGTGCCGAACCCTCTTTCGACCTGCTCGTGCGCATGAGCGAGTACTTCAAGCTTAGCATTGACAAGTTGCTGCGCGATGACCTCACGGCGCTTAGCGATAACCAGCTCGGCATCCTGGAGCGCGGTGGCGACATCGACCTCAGCGGCCGCCGATTGCGCGTGCTCGCCACCACCGTTGATCGTGAGGACCGCGAGAACGTGGAATTGGTGCCCGAGAAGGCCAAGGCAGGTTATGCACTGGGTTACGCCGATCCAGAGTACATCAGCATACTGCCTACGTTCCAGATGCCTTTCCTGGCGCGGGACCGCAAGTACCGAACGTTCCAGATCAGTGGCGACAGTATGCCACCGGTGAACGATGGATCATGGGTGACGGGTGAATATGTACAGAACTGGCAGACCATCCGCGATGGGCAGCCGTACATCGTGGTCACCAAGGATGATGGCATCGTGTTTAAAGTGGTGTACAGCCAGGTGAAGGATAAAGGCACCTTGCTACTGTGCAGTACGAACCCGATCTATTCGCCTTACGAAGTGCAGGTGGCCAACGTGCTCGAGATCTGGAAGTTCGTGCATTTCATCAGCGCCGAACTGCCAGAGCCCAATCTTACGCGTGACGAACTGGCTCGCAGCGTGATGGACCTCCGCAAGGAAGTGGGCCAGCTACGACTGGCGATGGAGCAGCAAGGAAGGTTGTCGTTCTAGTTGGTCGTGGTCATGCGTGTTCCTTGCGTCGCTGCGAAGCGATGAACAACGTGTTGAAGCACGCGAAAAGCACAACGCCCCATTGACGCGTCAATAGGTCCTCGGTACAACTGCACGCCAACATGAACAGCAGGAAGGCGAAGTGTAGATGATCCTTATGCAGCCAGGCTTCGCGCATGCTCCAGCCGAAAAGCAGCACGAAGGCGCCAAGCCCGGCCACGCCGAAGCAAAGCCACCAGTGGATGACCTGGTCGTGTGGCCCGTACCCGGCGTTCGCCATGTTGGGATGTCCCAGTTCGGTATAGCATGCATCCAATATCGGTTGCACGCCGTGTTGTCCTGCGCCCAGAAGCCACTGCTGCTCCAGCAGGCTGAAGGAGCAGTGCATGATCGGCGCGCGAACGGTGACTGAATTCACATCACTGGAAGTCTCCTGTCCCGATCCGGCAGAACGGATCTCTTGCACGCGCTGGCTGATACCCGGTGCGAAGAACGCAAGCCCCAGGATGACGAAGCAGGCCACGAACGCATAGCCGATCGCGCGCTGTCGCTTCAGCAGTCCGAAAAGCAGAGCCGTCAATGCGAGCCCGAATGCGAGCAAAGGCATACGTGATCCGATCACGGTGCCAGCGAGTGAACATATCACCGAACCGATGATCCATGTCCAGCGCGACGCTACCGTCTTGGCCCTTAGATCACCAGCGAACCATTGATGCATACCGAACAACGCGGCTGTGAAGAACCAGTAAGCTGCATAGGGGGGATGAACGCCGGAGAATGAAGCGAACGCGCTGCGGTAGATCACATCGAACGGATCGCCGTCTTGTATTCCGACACGAACACGGTCAAGGATGCCGACGTTCACGATACTTGCGAACAGTGCCGAAGAGACCAGGAATACCTGTGTGATACGGTCCCGAACCGTTGCACCGCTCGGAGCGCCAAGGACGAGAAAACCCAGCGGGAGAACGAGAAGCGCCGAACTACGTTCCACCAAGCGCCAGGCCCCTTGGTCCATGGGGCCGCGTAGAAGATCCGCGAGCATCAAGAGGATGGGAGCGGAAAGGATGAGTGCCTCCTTGGTATGGACGATGCGCGGTGCAGGGCGCAGAAGAAAGTGCAAAAGAGCGGTGAGGAGCCACGCAAGAATGACCCAGACCATCGGTCGCGGATCCAGTAGTGGCATCACTCCAAGGGCGATCGTAGCGAAATACGATGCCAGCATCACGCGCGTGGACCAACTACCGCGCATGCTCCAGGATGACACGTTCAATGATCGACCTCATGCGCGCGCGGAACAGCGTACTGTCGTATCTCATCATTTCCGCACGAAGTTCGTTCGGCGCCGCCAGTGCCGCACCTTCTTCGAATCGCCGCACTGCCGCTGCGATCGCAGAAGGTTCATCCGTGTTGAAGAAGTGACCGCTGAAGCCTTCGGTCACCGTTTCCAGATAGCCTCCCTTACGCAATGCTAGCGTGGGCGTCCCACAAGCCTGAGCCTCCAGTGGGGTCAGGCCGAGGTCCTCATCTGCCGCTACGATCAGGGCTTTGGAGGTTTGTAGTACGCGCACGTGATCAGCAAGGGACGAATGTCCCAAGAAATGCACATTGGAAGGCGCCGAGCGCTCCAGCCGTTCCCGGTCCGGGCCATCGCCGGCGATCAGAAGTCGCTTGTCCGGCATGGATCGGAACGCTTCGATCACATGGTCGACACGCTTGTAGGGAACAAGGCGCGAAGCGGAAACGTAGTGCTTGCGCTCGCCTTCGTGCAGCGTGAAGAGCGCAGTATCCACCGGTGGTAAAAGCACATCCGAATCCCTGTCATAGATCCGCTTCACGCGTTGTGCGACGTTGGCACTGTTCGCTACAAAGCGATCGACGCTGCTGTTCGTTTTCAAGTCCCAGGTGCGCAAGCGCTGCAAGACACGCCGTATCGCCCAGGCCTTGAAGCCGGACATCTGATGGTCCTTCAGATAGTCATCCTCACGGACCCAGGCATAGCGCATGGGTGTGTGTATGTAACAGACGTGGACCTGTCCGGGATGTTTTCGCACACCCTTGGCCACGGCATAAGAGGCGGAGATGATGAGGTCGTATCCGCTCAGGTCCAATCGTTCGATGGCCAACGGGAAAAGGGGCAGGAAATAGCGGTAGTGCTTACGAGCGAACGGGAGGTGTTGGATGAAGGTCGTTTTCGCTCTTTTCCCTCCCAGGATGAACGCACGGTCCTCGTCGCTCAGGAAGTCGATGATGGAGAATACGTCCGCATCGAAGGTTCTGAGGATCTCGCGCGTCACCTTCTCGGCACCGCCGCTTACCACCAGCCAATCGTGTACGAAGGCGACGCGCATCACGGGTTCAACAGTGGGTCAAGGGCTTGATGCAACGCTATGGCCATCCGCTCCTGGGTGAATTGGGCGGCCCGAAGCTTTCCGCGCATGGCGAAATGTGCGCGGCGGTTCGGAACGCGTAGACCGTCCATGTATGCGGATAGGCCATCGGAATTCATGCCCGACAGATAGAATAGCGAGCCCCCGAAGTTCTTCTTGAATACGGGCAGGTCGGAGGCGATCACCGGGCAACCCCATTCCAATGCCTCCAGGATCGGCAGACCGAAACCTTCCATGCGCGAAAGGTTGACCAACGCGATGGCATGGCTGTACAGGGCGTGAAGGTCTTCGTCATCGGCATCGGTGCGGTATACGATACCACGATACTTGGGGGCGGCAGGACGGGAAATGGGGAACGCAGGGAACGGACCCTGACTGCGTCCGACAACGACCAGTTTGAAGTCGGGGTTCTTCAAAGACGCATACCAAGCGACGATCTGGTTCAGTCCTTTCCGCGGATCACGGCCCGCTACGACCAGGACGAACGGTCCATCGATAGGGGAATGCGGAAGCGGCGTTCGTTCGATGGCGAAGGGCGGAACAACGACGACCTTGGATCCAGGCATCTTCAAGGTGTTCATGATATCCTCGGCAGAGGTCGATGAAACCGTGATCACTCGTGCTGCGTTATGGGCCAACCTCGGCAGCAGGAACCGATACCAAGCCGCGAACCGGCGGTCGAACCACTCGGGGTGATGGATCACCGCCAGGTCGTGGATCACTACGGCCTGACGTTTAACCCGAAGTGGTCCGGTGTTGGCGGGGCAGATCAGAACATCGCTAGGCCCGACCGCTCGGGGTAGTGAGAGTTGTTCCCACATGTGCCCGCGGAACATACCCGTGGGCACTACTTCAAGACCGTGGATATGAGAGAAGTCTTTTAGGTTCCTTGGGACCAGGATCCGGGAATCGGGCCATTCGCGGGCCACCACCCGAACCAGCATATCACTATAGCGTTCCACGCCGGTGACCGGTCGGGTCAGGTATCGGCCGTTGATCAGGAGCGCCACCGGCGCAAGTTAACCGGACGGCCGCCGCTAACTTGCCGCCATTCGTGATGACACGGTCCGCCCTCCCGATCGCAAGTACCCGTCTTACCAAGGCCAACTGGCCGGTGGTGCGTGCCGTAGCCTGGCGGAATGTGCGGCTGCGTTACAAAAGCTCGTTGCTAGGCTTCGTATGGACCCTGTTGAACCCATTGTTGTTCCTGCTGATCTTCCTGCTGATCTTCAGTGAAGCCTTCCCCCAGGTACCGAACTATCCGGTATTCGCCCTTAGCGGGCTCATCTTCTGGTCGTTCTTCGCCACCACCAGTGCGCACATCATGGGGGCTTTGGTGGAGAATTCAGCTGTGTTGCGTTCGCTGGCCGTACCACCGATGGTATTTCCGCTCGGGCAGTTGCTGGCTGGGCTCTTCAACCTGTGCATGTCCTTCATCCCGTTCGCGCTCATCCTGCACCTGTTCGGTCGTGAGCCGCACATCACGGATCTTCTCGTGATCCCCGTCGTTCTTTGTTATGCGGCGTTCGTCATGGGCATCTCGGTGGCACTGGCCGCCTTGAACGTTTATTTCCGCGACATCGGTATCCTGTGGAACGCTCTGCTACCGGCTTTCTTCTATGTCACCCCCATCGCTTATCCTGCTGATCTTATACCTGATCGTCTGCGCTGGATCGTGGAGTTGAACCCGCTCTATCACTTCATAGCAGCGTTCAGAACGGTGTTGGTGGAAGGTATGATGCCGCGATCGGAAGCGTGGCTGGTGTTGCTCGGGCTGGCGGTGCTGGCCAGCTTGCTCGGTTCATGGCTTTACAGGATGTTGCGTCCGGGATTCATCGCGAATTATTGAAGCATGGGATCCATTGGGCCGATGATCGAACTGAAGGGCGTAGCGGTGGATTACTTCGTGCAACGCCACGGGTTCCGATCCATCAAATCGTACATCACCTCCTTCGGGTCCAAGCGCCTGCTGGAACGCAAGAGGATCCTGCATGATATAGACCTGTCCATCGGGCGAGGTGAGTGTTTCGGGATCATCGGTCGCAACGGTTCGGGGAAGAGTACGTTGCTACGGCTGCTTGCAGGGATACTGGAGCCAACGGAGGGCACCGCTGACATAAGGGGCCGCGTGGCACCGATGCTTGCATTGGGCGTGGGCCTGGAACCTGAACTGAGCGGCTGGGAGAATGTGCACCTATGCCGTTTGTTGATGGGGCACGATGCAAGTTCGCAACCCCGTGTGAAGGCTTACGTGCGTTCCTTCTCGGGTCTTTCCGATGAAGAACTCGCCATGCAGGTAAAGCGGTATTCCACGGGCATGATGGCTCGCTTGGGTTTCGCCATCGCCACGGCCACCGACCCCGAGGTCCTCTTGATCGATGAGGTGCTTGCAGTGGGTGATGTCGCTTTCCAACAGAAATGCTACGAGCGCATCGGTGAATTGAAGCGCAATGGATGCACCATCATCTTCGTCACCCATTTCCTCAGTGAGATCCAGCGGATCTGCGACCGCGCGGCGTGCATGGAACTGGGCACCATCGTTAAGGTCGGGTCAACGCACGAGGTCGGACTGTATTATCACGGCATTCTGGGCATATCCGCATGAAGCGCGAGCCTACACTGGACGTCATCATCCCCTGTTTCAACGATGGGGTGTACCTCGAGGAGGCCGTCGCAAGCGTAGATACCCGTGTCGCGGGGATCATCGTGGTGAACGATGGCTCTACGGATGTCCGGACATTGAACGTGCTCTCATCCTTGCGCGAACGTGGGTTGCGTGTATTGGATACACCGAACCAGGGCCTTGGAGCAGCCCGTAATTCCGGCTGGCGGGCATCGATAGCGACACATGTGCTCTTTCTGGATGCCGACAATCGCCTCGAACCGGACTTCGCGCGGAAAGCGGTCGATGCACTCCTACAGGACGGACAAGTGGCCGTGGTCTATGGGGATCGAGCGGAGTTCGGATTGCGTGAAGGCGTAGTGCGACAACCACCGCCGGATCTGTTGGATGAACTTGTGGGGAACCGTATCGATGCATGTGCGGTGGTGCGCCGAACCGTGTTGGAGGAGGTTGGGGGCTACGATGAAGCCATGCGGGATGGTTACGAGGACTGGGAATTGTGGCTACGGTTGATGATCGCCGGGCATCGGTTCCTGCACATACCGGAGGTGTCCTTCCACTATCGCGTGCGCGAAGGGTCGTTGGTGAGCCGTGCGGTCGATGAACGCGTGCGGGAACGCATCGTGCGCCACATCGTCGCTCGGCACCGCGAGACCTATGCCGAGCACTGGCCGGATGTGATCGCCGAACTGCACCGGATCCAAGCGAATGATCTGGTGCGCGTGGAACAGGAACAACGGGCACTGGCCGAGACCACACGCCTGCTCCATGTCGCCGATACGGATTTGAAAGCGGCCGAGGCCGAGCTACTGGAGCGCGAAGCACAGCGCACCGCATTGCTGCGCGCCCACGAAGCGGAACGCAATGAACAGCAGCGAGGGTTGCGTGAGATGCATCAACGTTGGACGAAGGCGTTGGATGATCTGGACTTCAGCCACAGGGAGGTCGAGGCGGCTCGTAAGCGCGTAGTTGAGCTGGACAAGGAGAAACGAACGCTCTCCGCGGAAGCGCACAGGCTCGTTGGCGAAGCGGATAAGCTGATGCAGGCCCTGAACGTTCACCGTGAGCACGCCCGCGGGCTACAGGCGCTGATCGGTCAGTACGAGGAGCGTATCGAAGCCATTGAAAGCAGCAAACTGTGGCGCCTGCGAAAGGGCTACAACAAGATGCGAGCCTTGCTTCGGACATCAAGCGGGTCCTCGCGTGCCGGTTTCCGCTGGGTCAAACGCATCATGTTCCTCGTGTCGCAGAAAGGACGACGGATCGTGCGGAAGTTCCTGGCCAAAGTGTTCAGGGCACTATACCTGATGGCCGAAGAGCAGCCCGTGCGCATCCTCGTGGGCGATGAGCAGCTGCAAGACGCCATGGTCCATCATGATGATCCGTACCATCAATGGATGATGCGTCACTTCCCAAGGGCTTCCGACATCGCCGACCAGCGTGAGCGGATCGCTTTGTTCAAGCACCGTCCCCTGGTGAGCGTGGTGATGCCGGTCTATGCACCGCCTATCCATCTCCTGGATGCGGCCATCCGATCCGTGGTGGACCAGTCCTACGGTAACTGGGAGCTCTGTATCGCCGACGACCTATCGCCCGGGAGGGAGGTGCGCGAATGCCTGGAACGGTGGATGAAACTCGATGAACGTATCAAGGTGGTCTTCCGCAAGGAGAATGGGCACATCAGCAAGGCCAGTAACAGTGCCTTGGAACTCGTCTCCGGTGATCTGGTCGCCTTCATGGATCATGATGACCTGCTTTCACCTGATGCGTTATACCATGTCGTCACGCGCATCAACTTGAAACCGGAAGCGGACATTCTGTATACCGATGAGGATAAGATAGACGAGCAAGGCAAGCACGCTGACGCGCACTTCAAGCCACAGTGGTGCCCGGACCACCTGCTTTCGCGTAACTACTTCGGCCATCTGGTGGTCATGCGGACCACGCTCGTGCACGCGGTCGGTGGTTTCCGCGAAGGTTTCGAGGGTAGTCAGGACTATGACCTGATGCTGCGGGCCGTGGAGCGGACCGACCGGATCGAGCACATTCCTCGGGTTCTTTACCATTGGCGGATCCATGCGGCGAGCGCGGCGTTGAGCGAGGATGTGAAGCCGTATGCCTACGTGGCGGCGCGCACAGCGCTGACCGAGGCCTTGGAACGCCGCCATGAACCTGCAAACGTGGATTTCCTACACGGTCATCGTGGCTATCGCATCGCCTTCAAAGCACCGCTGCGTGGCAAAGTGAGCGTGGTGATCCCGACCAAGGACAAGACGGAAGTACTGGCCACGTGCGTGCATTCCATCTTCAACAAGACCGACCATCCGGACTTTGAGGTGATCGTGGTGAGCAACAACAGCAAAGAGCCGGCTTTCTTCGCCTTCATGAAGGAGATGGAGCGCTTGCAACCCGAACGGTTCCGATGGTACGAGAACAACGAGCCGTTCAACTTCAGCGCGCTCATGAACTTCGGTGCGGGGAAGGCGACAGGCGCACACATCCTGTTCCTCAACAACGACACCGAGGTCATTCACGGAGACTGGATGCGGATCATGCACGGTTGGTCACAGCGCCCGAGCATCGGAGCGGTCGGTGTTAAGCTGCTCTATCACAACGACACCATTCAGCATGCGGGCGTCGTCATCGGTCTGGGCGGCGTTGCGGGCCATACGTTCGTGGGCTACCACAAGGATGGTCCGGGATACTTCAACTATGTGAACACCGTGAACAACAACAGCGCTGTGACCGCGGCATGTATGATGGTGGAGCGGACCAAGTTGGAGCGTATCGGTGGATGGGAGGAACTGTTCACCGTGGAATACAACGATGTGGACCTCTGTCTGCGTTTGCGCGAAGCGGGATTCAATAACGTTTACGTACCCGATGTCACCTTGTACCATTTCGAATCCCTCACGCGCGGGCATCCGCACATGACCAAGGAAAGCTACGAGCGACACCTTCGCGAGGTGGGACTATTCAAGGAGCGCTGGGCCGGATACATCGAGGACGATCCGTGCTACAACCCCAATTTGTCAAGGGGAGTGCACGATTGGCAGCTTGCGACCTAGGGTGCTGTCGGCAGCGGAGGTAGAGGGAGGTCATCTTGCAGCAGGTCGGACAGGTAGAATTCCATCACCTCGTGAACGACGATGTCCGGTCTTTCTTCGGCCACTATCTGGGGGATGAACACGGGCGTCCATACGTAAGCGCTCCGGCTGAAATGCTCGCTCAATGAGGGGATCATGTACACGCCGAAAGAATCCCTGAACATGAGGAGACGCGGGGCTTTGCTGCCCTGTACTTCCTTTACCACCGGTGGGTATTTCAGGAAGCCGCTACTTGCGTACGAACCAGGCTGCGCTTCCTCCGCACGAAGGGAATCGTGCGGCACGAGCAAGGGGGTCACACGCGTGTACACATCGTTCAACCCGATCAAGGTGCTCAAGTCGCCCTGGTCGTTGGTGTCAACATGCATGTCGTAGCGCTGGAAGGGCACGGGTGGAGACACATCGGGTGTTCGTTCCCGGATGGCGTTGATCAGCGCCGCGTACCCATACCAGGCCCCGACCGGGTTCCAATGCGTATCGGTCGTGTAGTAGACATCGCCGAACGCGCGTGCATCCTTCAGTTCCCTGCGCACGTCCACCATAGGGACCTGCGTGCGTTCGGTGAGCAGGCTGATGAACTGATCGAGGCAGGAAGGCTCGTTCAAGCGCTGGATGCGCGAAGGCAGTTTATCAGGATAGATCGCGGATTTCTCGGGCGGGATCATGAGCACGTACTCGATCCCTTGAGCGGCCAACCAGCGCCGCCGAACTTCCAGACGATCCGTTATGGCGATGAGTTGTGCTTCGGTCAGTGTGCAAATACCTTCATAGCGAGGTATGGCATCCTCGCGCATGTAGAACATCCAGCCGTCCTTTCCGAAGATGTTCCTTTCCGGGAGCGGAGATGTGTTGAGCGCCTTAGAGATGAAGAATGAGTTCCATCGGAAGAAGAGCTTTCGCAATCCGAAATTCTCCTCGTAGTAGGTCGTGAACTCCGTGGGATAGGCAAGGGTGCGTTCCAATTCATAGACAGGTCGTTCGGCCAGTGCACGTTTTTCGGTGTTCTTCAGAACGGGCTCGGTTCCAGTGGTCGCCGTAAGGAGAGGAGCCACCACGATGGAGACGAAAGCGATGATCAGAACCTTGTCTCGCGCAGGCATGTCCGGTCGTTCGATCCAGGAACTGAAGGCGCGAGCGCTTCCAAGCAGGAAGAACACGGCGAGAATGAAGGCGATGAGCGTAGGCAGGGGGCCATTACCGGAGCGATGGCGCATCGCGGCGAAGACGGGGGAGAGGTCCTCATCCACGGTGAAGAAGGGGTCGTTGCCACGGGTTATGATCCGCAGGCGGCCGTTGATCGTATCCATGGAAGCGACATGGTCGTTCGGCACGAACCGATGGAGAAGGGAGTCCGCGTCCCATGTTAGATGTTCGCTGCCTACGCACAGAAGTAGACTGTCCAACCAGAGCGTGTCCTGGAACATTCCCGGGTCGAATCGGAGGTAACGTGGATCCGTGCGGGGTGGGAGTGCGAAGCTTGCCAATTGCGGGTAGGTGTTCCCGGCTATCGGGAATTGGACCAGCGCATCGCGCGTGAATCCGTTCGCTTTTTCGGCATGGAACACCTGCACATCGTCGTTCTCCGGAAAGCTGCCTGCGATGGCTACAGAAGAGGTATGTTCCTCGAAACGGATATGATCCAGCAAGGATCGTGCGAAGTAGAAGATGGCCAACGCGGCGAGGAGGCTCATCAGTGCCCCGAACATGGGGACGCGCCTCGGTCTCCACCGTAAGTCCGGTATGCGGATACGCAGGATACTACGCACGAGCAGGCCGGACACGAGCGCGATGAACACGGCCCACAAGAAGGGCATCATCACAGGTCGTAAAGGGTCGAGCGCCTCGCGTAGGAGTGGTGCAAGATCCGTACTGGATGCAAGGAAAGGGTCCGTGCCAGTGCACCTTAGGACGAGACTGCTTTCATGCGGTATCGTACGCAGGCTATCCAGATCGTGGAGTATGGTGAAGTGGGTCGCAACATCCTGTGCGTTCCATTGTATGCTGCGGAACGGTCCATCGAGGCGCAGGTGATGAAGAAGAATACTCGTTCGATGATCCCCGGGATCGAGCCGCAGCCCATGGATGCGCGGAAGAGCGGGCAATTCGAAACGCACTTCCTGCGCTGCAAGACCGGGGTGTACAGTAGCGGTGGCAACGCACGGTGGTGCGAAGCCCTGTCCCACGGTGTCGTAGAAGAGCTGGTACTGACCGCTCATGGACGTGGTGACCGAGAGCGTCACGCGCACACCTTCACGACCCTCTGCCGGCATACGGGTCCATTGCCACGCTAGACCGAAACAGAACAGACCTGCGATCCAAGGGACAACGCGCTTCACGCTGTTCATGGTCAGAAGCGGAAGTAGATGAAGGGGTCGTACGTGCTGCTCGCCATGTGCATCACACAGAGCAACAGGATGCCGATGTGTGCAGAGACATCGGCGAGGCCGTATGCACCGCTTGCGAATGAACGGGTGCGGACATTCCAGCTGTTGGCTTTGGCCCGGAGCCAGGTGAGCGCCGTTCGCAACAAGGGTGTGCTCGCAAAGGCGCCGATGACAAGCGCACACAGCACATCATTGCTCAGGTATACCGAGGCGTACAAGTGCCCGATGTAGCTGCTTTGTCCGAACAAACTGCGGGTGAAATTCCATGCGAGTTCGAGCGTGTCGGTATGGAACAATGCCCAGGACAGATTCCAGATGAACAAGGTGTAGACAACACCGAACAAATAAGGTAGGCGCCTCAGTACTTTTTCCAGGCCGAGTCGTTCCAGAACAAGGAATAAGCCATGGAAAACACCCCATAAGATGAAGTTCCAACTCGCCCCATGCCAGAGACCGGTAAGTAGGAAGACGATCAACAAATTGCGGTAGGTGCTGACTGTATTCCCTCGGCTACCGCCAAGTGGGATGTACACATAGTCACGGAACCATGTTGTGAGGCTTATATGCCAGCGCTGCCAGAGTTCTCTCACACTCCTGGCGATGTACGGGAAGTTGAAGTTCTCTAAAAAGTGGAAACCGAACATGCGGCCCATTCCGATGGCCATGTCGCTGTAGCCGGAGAAATCGAAGTAGATCTGAATTGAGTATGCAATCACGCCGAGCCACGCTAGGCTGGCGGGCATGGATGCATCGGGTACGGCGAAAGCGGCATCAGCGACACGCGCGCAGCTATCCGCGATCAAGAGCTTCTTTCCCAAACCGATGATGAAGCGACGGATTCCGGCGGCGAAAGCGCTGGGATCCATGGTGCGTCGATCGATCTCTGCCGCTACGTCCTGGTAACGGACGATGGGACCCGCTATGAGTTGGGGGAAAAGTGCGATGTAGAGCGCGATGTGCCCTGGCTTGCGTTGAGCAGGCACCTCGCGTCGATAGACATCGATAACATAACTCAATCCTTGGAATGTGAAGAAGGAAATGCCGATGGGAAGATGCACGGGATCGAATGAGATTAAATCCATACCGAAGCCGTGGAAGAAGAGATCAAGGTTCTCTCCGATGAAGTTGGCGTACTTGAACCAACCGAGCATGCCCAAGTTCGCAATGACGGCAATGGCCATTACCAACTTCCTTCGGGCAGTTGTGCGAGCGCCTTCCAGCCAGCGCCCCATCCCATAGTTGAGGAGGATGCTGGCCAACATCACCCATGCATAAAGCACCTCCCCCCATGCGTAGAAAAATAGGCTTGCTATGGTCAGCACCGTGTTCCTCGCTTTCAACGATCCAACGCAAATGACCAGTAGCAGCACTACTGGCAGGAAAAGGAACAGGAAGACCGGCGAGGAGAATACCATTGTGCGGTGAAGGCGGCTAATGTACCCAGACGCCACGAAGCGCCTTTGACGCCTTGCGAGTGCCATTCGGGATAGAACGGTCACCGATCCGGTGTCGGTGCAGTGTTAATTCAATGTAAAGAAGATGTGAAATGGATGCTATATTTGAGCATTCAGTTCATGCGCGGCCTAAGCATCACCTTTCTTTTCGCACTGGTCATCGGTGTCAGTGTGTGTGACCTTGCTGCACAAGAGTTGATCAGCCAGGAACACTGGCCGGATGGCACTTTGCGAGCGACGCGCTACACTGAGGGCGGAAGGATACATTTCATCACGTACCATGAGAATGGTCGGGTAAAAGAGCTGGGCAGCTTCTTGCATGGCCGTCGAGATGGCGTGTGGAAGCAGTACAACGATACCGGTGTGTTGCTGGCCCGTGCCGGTTTTCGCAACGGCGAACGTCAAGGTGTGTGGGAGTTCCGCAACGACGCGGATTCACCCATGGGCAGGCTCACTTATGCCGCAGGAAGATTGTCGCGCGGTGAGCAGCAGGATGCGGATGGGGCCTTGGTGGCGCATCGCACGTATTGAGCGGGCTTAACGTTCCACGAACTTCAGCTATCGAGGAAGTCCTTGAAGCCGGGATAGCGCAGGATCTTGTAGAGCAGTAGAAAGAAGCCAAGCGCCTCTAGTGGAAGCCCGAACACGAAAAGTGCGCTGGCTCCAGGCCAATGTTGGATCTTGAAAAGCCCTCCCAAGAAACTGAGACACATGCCGAGCGCGAGAAGGATCAAGGCGTAGCGTGTTCTCATGCTGTTCTGAACAGATCACTTCCGTTCTCGAACGCCTTGAATTCGATGGCATGCCCATCAGGATCCTCGATGAACATGCTCACCTGTTCGCCCACCTGGCCTTTCATCACCGTTTGCGGTTCGATGAAGAAGGTGTAGCCCACTTTCATCAGCTTGTCGCGGAGCTTGGTCCAGTCGTCCATGCTCAGCACGATACCCCAATGGTCGCTGGGCACGCTGCTTTTGGGGTTGTAGATGCGCGCAGTCTTGTAGGTCACCGGCACTTCCTGTATGGTGAGTTGGTGGCCGAAGAAGTCGAAGTCCACCCAGGTCTCAGCGCTTCGGCCTTCCTTGCATCCGAGGAACTTGCCGTAGAACGCCTTGATGCGTTTCAGGTCCGTGGTGGCGAAGGCGAGGTGAAAGGTGCCGTTCATCGGGTTGGTATTGTGGTAAGCCGAAAATAAGAACGCCCCCGGAAGTTCCGGAGGCGTTCGTTCATTCAGGTATTCAGGGTCACATGTGCAAATGGTCACATGTCCATATGTTCATCTAGTCTTCGTCATCATCCCCACCGTCGTCATCACCGCCTGCGTCGTCCGTGTCATCGTCGTCGCCACCATCATCATCGGCGTCGTCCGCGTCATCGGTGTCCTCATCATCACCGCCTTCGGCGCCTTCCAACTCGGGCGCATCTTCGCCATCCTCACCTGGGGTGGATCCCCCTTCCTCCTGGTCGAGGAACTGCTCGATCTCCTCGCGGCTTTCCGGGTTGATCTTGATCAGGTAGAGCGCATCCGGCGTGCGGAGCTCGATCACGCGCAGCATATCCCCTTTGGCGGTGGGTATGGCTTTGATGTGCGTGGTGTCGATACCATCGGGATACTGTTCCTGAAGGGTTTCCTTCAGTTCGTCGGTAAGGGTGTTGAACGAGCGGATCAGGCGTTGCATTGCTTCAGGGCGTTGCGATCACATATCGAGGACGTAGGCAAAGATGAGGGGCGCTACAATAGTAGCATCACTTTCGATGATGAACTTAGGGGTATCGATGTCGAGTTTTCCCCAGGTGATCTTCTCGTTCGGCACGGCACCGCTATAACTGCCGTAGCTGGTGGTGCTATCGCTGATCTGGCAGAAGTAGCTCCAGAAGGGTATGCTGTCGCGCTGCAGGTCCTGGTGTAGCATGGGCACCACACAGATGGGGAAATCGCCCGCGATGCCGCCACCGATCTGGAAGAACCCGATACCGTCCGTACCGCTGTTCTTCGTATACCAATCGGCCAGGAAGATCATGTACTCGATGCCGCTCTTCATCATGCCGGGCTTGCAGTCTCCACTGATGCAGTGGCCGGCAAAGATGTTGCCGAGGGTGCTGTCCTCCCAACCGGGACAGATGATGGGCAGGTTGCGCTCGGCAGCAGCCACCATCCAGCTGTCCTTCGGGTCGATCTGGTAGTACTGCTCCAGCACACCGCTCCGGATCATCTCGTAGAAGTATTCGTGCGGGAAGCGCCGGTTGCCGCTCTTGTCGTCGGCCGTCCACAGGTCGGTCACGTGCTTCTCCAATCGGCGGAAGGCCTCGTGCTCGGGTATGCAGGTGTCCGTCACGCGGTTCATCCCGCGGTCCAGCAGCTCGCGCTCTTGTTGCGGGGTGAGGTCACGGTAGTTGGGCACGCGTTCGTAGTGGTCGTGCGCCACCAGGTTCATCACATCCTCCTCCAAGTTCGCGCCGGTGCAGCTGATGATGTCCACCTTGCCCTGGCGGATCATCTCCGCGAAGATCTTGCCCAGTTCGGCCGTGCTCATGGCGCCGGCGAGGGTCACCATCATCTTACGGCCTTTGCCCAGGTGTTCCTTATAACCCTTCGCGGCATCCACCAAGGCGGCGGCGTTGAAGTGCAGGTAATGCTTCTCGAGGAAGCTGCTGATCGGTCGATTGCTCATTGCTCTGCTAACGGGGGCGAAAGATAGAGGCACGGAACAAATGCCAGTGACGGGTCCCAAGTTGCAGGCGGCAAGTCGAACGCCTGGTCCTGTTCACTTGTAACTCGCCACTGGCCGCTCGCCATTCACTTGCTCACGGGTTCTTCCATCGGGAGATAACCCAGCAGCTGCAGCATGCGTTCGGCGCTTTGCTGTTCGGCGAAGACCTTGTCCGTGAGGGTGCCGTCGGGCAGGCGATCGATGAGCACGTGCTTGGGTTTCGGGATCAGGCAATGCTGGATCCCGCCGAAGCCGCCCAATGTGTCCTGGTAGGCGCCGGTGTTGAAGTAGCCGATGTACTGCTTGCGGTCATCGCGGTATTTGGGCAGGTAGATGGCGTTGATATGCTGTTCGCTGTTGTAGTAGTCGTCGCTGTCGCAGGTCATGCCGCCCAGGAAAACGCGTTCGTACTCATCCGTCCAGTTGTTCACCGGGAGCATGATGAAGCGTTTGCTGATGGCCCAGGTATCAGGCAGCGTGGTCATGAAGCTCCCGTCGATCATGTTCCAGCGCTCCTTCTCGTTCTGCTTTTTCTGGTATACGATGCTGAAGAAGGTGGCCCCGCTGTCGCTCACGGTGAAGCTGCCGAACTCCGAGAAGATGTGCGGCTCGTGCACTTTGTTCTCCTCGCAGATGTCCTTGATGCGGCCCACGATCTCGCTGATCATGTAGTCCGTATCGAAGCTGAAGTTGAGGCTGTTCTTGATGGGTAGGCCACCGCCGATGTCCAGCGTGTCCAGCGTGCGGCAGAGTTTCCACAGGTCACAGTACACGTTCACGCACTTGCCCAATTCGTTCCAGTAATAGGCCGTATCGGTGATACCGGTATTGATGAAGAAGTGCATCAGCTTCAAGCGGAATTTCTTCTGTTTGCTGATGTTGCGCATGTAGAACGGGATGATGTCCTTGTAGCCGATGCCCAGGCGGCTGGTGTAGAACTCGAACTTGGGTGCTTCCTCCGCCGCGATGCGGATACCGATGTCGCAGTTGCCCTCGATCACCTCGTCGAGATGGTAGATCTCGGCCATGTTATCGATGATGGGCACCACGTTGAAGCCGCGGTTGGCCAGTCGGCCGATGCCTTTGATGTAGCGCTCATCCTTGAACCCGTTGCACAGGATGGTGCTGTCCTTCGTGATGCGGCCACGCTCGATCAGGAGCTCGATCATCTCCAGATCATATGCGCTACTGGTTTCCAAGTTGACCCCCTTATCCAGCACCTTGTCGATCACGTAATGGAAGTGGTTGCTCTTCGTACAGTAGAAGTACTCGTAGCTGCCTGTGTAACCATGCGTCTCGAAAGCCTTTGCGAAGCTGTTGCGGGCCATCTCGATCTTCTCGCCGATCTTGGGCAGGTAACTGATGCGGAGCGGGGTGCCGTGTTTCTGGAGCAGTTCCGTCAGCGGCAGGTCGTTCCAGAGTAACTGGTCATCATCCAGTTTGAACTCGTCCTTCGGAAAGTCGAACGTTTGCTCGATCAGGTCGACGTAGCGTGTCTTCATTGCTTGGTAAGAAGCCGGGAGATGGTAATGGGCGGTTGGCAGCCTACAGTCCGCAGCAATGGGATAGGAGTTCCATGGCCTATTGCCAGTTGCTTGGTACAGACCGTTCGGACGGAAAAGAGCGGAAACCCTTGCGCGTGGGTGGCTGAATTAAGCCGATTCACGGATAGGGCACGCACGTTCATCAACGGAATGGGGGTGGGTAGGTACGAACGCGACGCATGCCACTCCGACGAGCGTGCATTTGAGGGAGGTGGAACTGAGCGTTCATCCTGACGAGGTCAAAAGTAGGATCTGGAAGGATCGAGTGATCGACGCGTGCAAAAGTCCGATCCGGCTGTTGCTGGTCAGTTCGTTGCCACATTCAAGGAAGAACGGCGCCCACCTCGGACGCCGCTCTTTTCAGCTCTATTGGGCGATCACTGATGTATCATCGATCGTTCGGTGTTGATCCTGCCGCCTCCGGTGACATTGACCGGATAGGCACCATCGGCACGATCTCGACCCAGGTCTATGGGCTTCTTCGCGGCGCACGCACGTACTGCCGTGGCTATGAAACGTTTGCTGGTCATGTTGCGGATGACCAGGTCACGGTGTGCGAGCCGGTCTTTCTGTTGGTCATGTTGAACATCAGCTAATGACTGCCGGTGGGTAGGGCAAAGTGGTGATCCAAGGTACGTTCCGTAGTGTTACATTGAATGAGCCGCAAGACGCCGATAGTTCTCCACGTTCGTGTGCCGCCTATCCATCGACCCTCGTGATGGCAGGCTTCGGAGCGTTCAGGCTATCACATTCGGTTCGCCACCACCAATGGTTGTTGTTCGGCAGGGGATCAGGCATGCCGCTTGTCACGAAAACGCCGAAGGCCGCCTGGCAGCGCGGATGAGGGAATTTCGAGCGCTCAACGACCACCACGATACGATCGCAGCGAGTGGGAATGCTTGTCGTATCGGGACAAAGCCAGGAAAGCTTGACCTCGATGTTCGCGTTGCACTGGGTCCACGAAAGTGCGCGATCATCGGGGTCGGTAGCATGCACGCTCTTAACGATGCTGTTCTGCGGCAGGGAGATGATCGCTTTCGTATTGCTGCTGTCGGAGCAGTTGTTCCCGGTAGCGTTGCAGATGTAGGTGTGAAGGATGAGCGAGTCGGTTCTTTCCTCCACGTTGGTCTTTGGCAAGTAGATGCCGAGGTCAGCAACGGAAGGCTTCACCGAATCAGGAGGTTCTACGACGTCCACAAGGCTGGTAAGGTCGGGTGTTCGCTCGGATACGTGGCAGCGCGATGGCGGGGCGGTGCTAGTACAGTTCGAGCAGGGATCCGGGCAACAACTTTGGAGGGCGGCGAGCAGTAGCAAGGCAAGTGTCTGGGATCGCATGGTGTGGGGTTTAGCCGGGACATTACCGGTGATGCGAAGCAGCGACCATCCAACACCGTGTACAATACTGGAAAACCTTGAATTAGCTGAGGTCCTTGGACCAATGCTCATTCCACCACCGGACATTCAATACTTACCGTGGTGCCTTTACCGGGTGTGCTGTCCACATGTACAGAAGCGCTCAAGGCAGCAGCGCGCGAACGTACGTTGCTCAGCCCAATGCCTTCGTTCGGCACCGAGGTGTCGAAGCCTATGCCATCATCGGCCACCACGAGACTTAATCGACCCGGGCTGCGTGTCACCGCGATCGACAGTTCACGTGCCTTGGCGTGTTTCAGCACGTTGCTCACCAGTTCCTGCACCATACGGTACAAGGCGAGTTCAACGGATCGTTCAAGCCGATCATCCAGACCGAAGGTGTTCAGTTCCACGTTCAATCGGCCATTGATGTGCAAGGTCTCGCGCAGGTCCTTCAACGCTTTCTCAAGACCGAAGCGGTTCAGTGTGGCGGCCGCCATGTCGTGGCTGATCTGGCGCAGTTCACCAACGGCGTGATCCAGCAGGCGGTTCACCTTCTGGTATTGCTGGTCCTGGCGCATCTCCTCCACGCGATCCTCCAATGCGGCCATGTTGGCTTTGATGCCACCGAGCATGCTACCAAGCCTGTCGTGCAGGTCTTTGGACATACGGTCACGTTCTTTTTCCTGGCCTTCGAGCATGGCGTTGATGCTCTTGATCTCCTGCTGGCTGAGAAGTTGATCGACCTGTTCGTGGTGGAGTTCGGTTTCTTTTTGGGCAAGACGTTGCCGTGACCTGATCGTTCTTGTGAGCAACAGGGCGATGATCCCGAGTAGAAGTGTGGAACCGATGAGGATGTTCCGCTGCAATGCACGTCGTTCGCCTTCCGCCCGTGTTCGCTCCAAGGCTTGTTGTTGCTGGACGATGCGACGTTCCTTCTCGGCCGTTTCGAAGCGCACTTGTGCCTTGCCTACTCCATCGCTGTACTTGCGTCGAGCCAGGCTGTCGGCCAATTGGGAATGTTCGGCCAGCATTCCATACGCTTCAGCCGGGCGCCCCATGGCTTGTAGGTACCGTGCTGCTTTTTGCGCGGCGCGTGCTTGAAGATGTGTTTCCGCTGTTCGGGATCGAGCTAGCATCACTTGTTCCAAGGCTTGATCCCTAAGTCCGAGCTCCCAGAGCGCGGTGGCCTTGAAGAGATTGGCTCCGGCCATGCTCGCTGTGTCGTGCTTTCCGGCATAGATGGCGAGGGCTTCGTCGATCACGGCGTTGGCTTGTGCATGTTCATCGATATCACTGTACATGCTGGCCAGGTTGGTCAGCAGATCGGCTCGCAGTGAAGTATGCATGCCTGGGCCAGCGGTATCCAATACGGCGCGGTAGAGCGCGATCGCAGCTTCGGATCCCTGGGTGTATGTAAGCGCCGCGCCGATGTTGTGAATGGCGCCGATCATTAGTTCCGGCTCGGAATGGGCTTGGGCGGTATCGAGCGTTCGCTGGTAAAAGCCCAGCGCTATGGAGTCCTGTTCCTGATGGTAGTATGTATTGCCCATACCTGTGAGCGCGCGACAGATGCCCTCGGTGTGGTGAAGTGCGGTGGCACGTTCGAGAAGCCGGTCGAATCCGTGCAAGGCCCGTTCGAACTCGTCGTTGTGCAGGTCGATCTCGCTGATCAACAGGTCCATCTCCAACGCCTCATCCAGCATCTTCATTCCTTCGGCCGCACGCCTGGCCTTCTGCGCTTCAACACGGGCCATGTCGAAGACTTCCATCGCCTTCAACGTTTTCGCATGCTGGTAGTGCCGCAGATAGATGAGGAAGAGCGGGAGCCGCAGTGTGTCGACGGCAATGGTGTCGAACAGGTGATGTGCATCCAGGTTGCGCCCTGTATGTCGCATCCAGCGGGCATCCAGCAGGTGGAAGAGCACCCTGTCGGTCTCGGAACGGTCACGGTAGTTGCGCAGACTGTCCAGAAAGGTGCCCATGGCCACCTTGTCGTTGCGCTCCACCAGATCCGTGGAACGCGCGTAGGTCCTCTGCAACGCGGTTGATTGGGCAACAGCTTCGCAGGTGTGCAAACCTAGAAGCACGAAAAGTCCGATACGGCATCTGGTTAGGACCACGTTGATCGTGATCCTAACGAGGAATATGGTGTAACGGTCCGCGATGTCCAAGTTGGAACGTTCAATTCATCCCTTCACCGACAAGGTCCTTCACCAGTTTGCGGTCTTTATGAACGACCTTGTTGCCAATGACCGCGATAGCGATCAACGAATGTTCTCCGTAACCCTTCGGATCGGTGGGTGAGTCGAACGAGCGGGTGCCGGCTTTTGCGCCCGGAGATGCCACGAAGAACGCGATATGGAATCTGTTCCAATCAGTGTCCATGTGCGAATCGACCAAGATGAATCCCTCTTGCCAAGTATACTCGATGGTTACAGGGTTGCCATTTCCGGGGTCGACGACTTCAGCAAATACTGACATTTGGTTGTGTGTTGGTGGTTATGCGCCCCATCCCCGTTCCATCGCGTACTTCACGAGGCCGGCGGTGTTGCGCACGTCTAGTTTATGCATAATGTTCCGGCGGTGTGTCTCCACCGTGGCGATGCTCAGGAAGAGCTGGTCGGCGATCTCCTGGGTGGTGCGTTCCTGCATGATCAATTTCACCACCTGTACTTCCCGCTTGGTGAGTGCGCCGTAGCTCAGCTCGCCTTCACGGTCCGTGTGCTTGTCGCTGATGGCGGCAAGATCGCGGAGCTCCTGTGCGATGTACTGTCCGCCTCTGGCAACGGTGATCAGGGCTTCGGTCAATTCGTTCTTGCCGGTCGATTTCAACAAATAGCCACCCACCCCGCCGTCCAGAAGTTCGAGCACGAATTCGCGATGACCGTACATGCTCAACACGATCACACGGGTTCCGGGACAGGTCTTGCGGATCCGCTTACAGGCCTCGATGCCGTCCATGTGCGGCATATTGATGTCCATGAGCACCAGATTGGGTTTCAATTCAGAGGCCAGCCGCACGGCGTCCTGCCCGTTGTGCGCCTTGCCTACCACGCAGACTTCGGGCATGCGTTCCAGGAGGCTTTCGATACCATCCAGGAAGATGGTCTGGTCGTCAACGAGAAGCAGGGAATACGGTGGTTGGTCCATCGGTGGCAAAAATGCCTGCATGCAGAGTGAAGCTACAATACTGGAAAACCATGAGTTCGCCACCTTGGGCGAACGGACCTAGATCCACCGTTTCCGGCGGAACCAGATCAGCATGATCAATGCGATCACGGCCATGGAGCCCATCACCATGAAGTAGCCGTACTTCCAGCGGAGCTCCGGCATGTTGTCGAAGTTCATGCCGAACACACCCACGATGAAGGTGAGCGGGATGAAGATGGTGCTGATCACGGTGAGGAGTTTCATCACCTGCGTCATGCGCGCGTTCTGGCCGGCGTGGTAGGTGTTCTCCAAACTGGTGAGGATCTCTCGGTCGGTGTTGATCGTTTCGGCGATGTACACCGTGTGGTCCTGCAGGTCGTTGATGTAGCGTCGTGTGCTCTTGTCGATGAGTACGCTTTGCAGGGTGTTCAAGCGACCGGCGAGTTCGCGTGTCGGTGTCACATACCGGTTCACGCCAATGAGCAGGCTGCGCAGTTCCTGGATGGTGAGCAGGTCCTCGTTGCCGGGCTTCAGCATGATCTTGCGCTCGAGTGCTTCGATGCGTTCGCCCAGATCCTCCACGATCAGGAAGTAGTTGTCCACGATCACATCCAGGAGCGCGTAGAGCAGGTAATCCGCACCGGCTCTACGCACACGACCCGTGTCCTTGCGTAGTCGTTCACGGATCGGATCGAGCACATCTCCTGGGCGTTCCTGAAAGGAGATCACAAGGCCTTTGCGTAGCACGAAACAGATCTGCTCACTATGGATGCCACCGGTCTCTTCATCCAGACCGAGCATCTTGGCCACTACGAAGAGCGTGTCCTGGTATTCCTCCACCTTGGGGCGGTGATCGGTGTTCAGCACGTCCTCCATCAGCAGCGGGTGCAGGTTGAAGCGCTCGCCGATCGAGAGCAGTACCTTTTCATTGTTCAACCCATCGATGTCGATCCAGGCATTCTCGCAACCACTCTGGTTCTCGATGTATTCGTTGATGGAGGTCAACTGGCGTTCCACCACACGTTCAGTGTTGTATTCGAAGAGGCGAATGGTCGTGCTCGCACCGGAGCTGTCATCAACACCAACGAACGAACCCGGCGGCAACCCGGCCTTGGCGGAGCGTGTGCGGACTTTCTTCATGGCGTGCCGTGTGTTGAAGGGGTGCTCGGTCAGTCCGCGGAGGTGGAGACCTGTTCAGCGAGCGTGGTACGGTAGGGGTTCTGTTGCACGAAGTGACGCATGGGCACCGCCACCGGGATGTGTTCCTTCACGAACTGGCGGAGGATCCGTTCATACAGATCGTAGCGCATCAAGCGGGCATTCACGGGATCCGCAGCCCATACGTAGGCACGCAGGGTCACCATGCCATCTCGGATATCCACGAGGCGCACGGGTACTTCCGGTTCACCGGCGGCTTTTTCCTCGGTGGTGCGTTTATCGAACTGCGCGGGATGGTCCTTGCACTCCTGCTGCATGATCTTTCTCGCCTTGCTGATGTCGGCATCCACGGCAACCGGGATCTCCACATACTGGCAAGTGGCTTCCTCTTTGATGCTGCTGTTCACGATCCGCTCTTCGCCTATGATGGAGTTGGGGATCACGACACGACGGTTCTCGAAGGTGAGGATGGTGGTGTGGCGCAGGTTGATGTCTTCCACCGTACCGAAGAGGCCCTGCTGTCCCACCTGGATCACGTCGCCCACGCGGAACGGTTTGAAGGCAACGATGAAGATGCCACTGATGATGTCGCTGAACGCTTTCTGTGCCGCAAAGCCGAGGATGGCTACCAACAGGCCGGCACCCGCGAACAAGGTGAACGCGAAGGAGCGCAGCGAAGGGATGGCATAGACCACCGCGAAGAAGGCGCAAACCACAACCACGGTGCGCACGGCATTCCGCAGAAAGCGGTACTGCGTGAATTCATCGCGCCCCTTCGCCTTGCGCCGCGCGTAGCCGCGACGCAGGATCAGGTAGATGATGCGCTCCACCAACCAGGCTGCCGCAATGATCGCGCAAATCTTCAGCAGGATCAACAGGTCCATGCCGAGCACGCGCAGGAACGATACGAAGGCTCCGGTTTCTTCTACGGGTGTGGCAGGCATGGCTCTTCACCTCGTGCCGAAGCACGAACACCACAAAGATCCGAAGCCGTACAGGCGCGGATCAGGGCCGGGAATGCGAGTTGTGAAGGGCCGACTGTCAGTGCGCGTTGACCGACCTTAGGTCCGATCGGAGCATGGTCCCGTCCGCCACCACTTCCGCTTCGGTACCGGCCCGGAACAACTTCATGTCCTTGCCACGCAGAGCGAGTTGGCCATCGCGCAAATGCAGCAGCGAACCTTCGCGCAGGCCCACCACCTTCATCTGCGGGTTCAGCGCGAGGTATTCAGCGATACGCTGATCGCGGCTTTCACCGCCGTGGCCGGGAATGGTGGCCTCCGTATAATGCGGATTGATCTGGAACGGGATCAGGTGCATGGCCTTCATTGAGGGCGGCTCCACGATGGGCATATCATTCGTGGTCATGATCGTGGGGCAGGTCACGTTGCTGCCTGCGCTCCAGCCGAGGTAGGGCATGCCGTCCTTCACGCGGTTGGCGATCGCTTTGATCAGGCCTGTGCGGTAGAGCGAGCGGAGCAGCAGGAACGAATTGCCGCCACCGATCGCCACCACATCGCAAGAAGCAAGTGCCAGTGCCGGGTCACTTTCCTTGTGAAGGCTCACGACCTCGCAACCCATTTCACCGAAGATGGGCGTAACGCGCTCCACGTAGGTGTCCAGGTAGTCCTCCGTCGCGGCGAAAGGCACGAAGGCCATGCGCTTCTTCCCTTGAAGGAACGGGGCGACATGCGGCTTCGGCCATTGGAAGAACGGCTCGCCGGGCAGGGTGGAGTTGGAAAGGAGCAGGAGTTCCATGGTCATTCGATCACATCACCGTGGATGGTCAATTCGAAAGGCGAAGATGCACCATTGATCTCCAGTTGGATAACCCGTTCGAGTGGTCCGGGGCGAGAGCGGCCGGAATAGTGGAGAAGCATGGTGCCTGTTCCTCCGGGCGGTATCGCTTCTGGAACGCGTTCCACCTGAACACAATCGCATGATGAGAGGCCACGGATGATCTCCAGTGGGATCGTGCCCGTGTTCGCTAAGGCTATTTCGAAGTCCTGGGGTATGCCTTGCCGCACGGTTCCGATGGAAAATGTCATCGTGCGGCCCAAGGGGATCGCGGCCTCTTCCACGTGGAAGCGCTCCACTTCGATACGGCGTTCGCGCGCGGCTTCTGCGCTATATACCGAACGCTTCAGGTCTTTGATGTCGTCGCTCACACCGTTGGCAGAACGCTCTTCGCCGAAGGGCAGAACGCGCAAGCGAAGCAAGCCGCCATTGGTGGCCGTGCTGTCCATGTAGTTACGCAATTTCCCGTTCTCGGCGGTCCGCAGGTGGTTGCGCAGGCTCTCGATACGGCGCATGCTCAGGTGCTGGTTGTAATCATTCACCGCGAGCGGACTGGCATGGCCGCGCACATCGAGCGTGATGCGTTCACCACTTTCCAAAGCCGGGATCAGCGCCTGAACAAGCGCGTCCAGTTTCATTCGGCCCTTCTCCGCTTCATCTCGAAAGAACGCATCGATGGCCGCAGTGTCGCTGTTCTCGTCGTGGTAGGTGGGGAACAGCGCTTTGTATGCATCGTATGTGGTTCCGTAGGTTTTCGGTGTGCTCGTAAGCCGCGTTCGAGGCTCGGGCTCGTCGTTGTGGAAATAGAGCTTCAGCGGGAAATCGGCGCGCATGCGCATCAACAAAGCCGACGGATCATGGCTTGTTATGGGCAGGCTGTCCACAACCACCACGATCGCGGTATCCTTGGTCGGCTGCGTTGGAATGCCTTGCAAACGGTAGATGTCGTTGCAGCACGTTTCACCTTTCGCCGCGAACGAACCTTTGCGGTTGCTGGTGAACCAACCTTTGCCGGTCGCTGCATCGTAGACCGGGTAGAGGTCGTTGGCCGGGGAGTTCAGTGCACGAACGTTCTCGATACCATCGGGATCGTTCTTCCAATCGACACGGAACACGTCGTACCCACCCAGCCCCGCATGGAAGTCACTGCTGAACCAAAGCATGCCCGTAGTGGGGTCGTAAGAAGGGGAGACTTCATTGCCCGGCGAATTGACGAATTGACCTGCATTCTGGATGTTGGATACTGCCTCCCCGTTCAGGTCGCCGTACCAGAGGTCGCTGCCGCCTTCACCACCGCTGGCTGCGAACAAAAGCATGGCGTTGCCATTGATCACGGTGCCCCAGGGTTGTGTCGCGTCGGGGTGTGCTTCCAGACCGGTCAATAGTTGTGCAGGGCTGTTCGGTGTGCGCGTCGCGATGTGTTTGGTGCCATCCGCATCGATCATGGTGAAGTACATCCGATCACCCTCTTCGGTCCACATCAGGTTCGCGTTGGAATGCCCCATGGCATCTGGCTGTGCTTCTTCGGCCATTGGCTCGTTCCAACCTTGCGGTGCCGGTCGGCTGCTGTAGATACCGACGCGATAAGAGGAAGTGTCCTGCACTTCATCGTCATCGTTCAACTCCCCACGCAAGCTGGTGAACCAGAGCAGGCTGTCGGGCCCGGTGCGCGCGCCGAACTCGCTGTCGTTGGTGTTGACCGGTCCGGGGAGGTGTGCCACTTCGAATTCGCTCGTCCTCTCTTCCCCGGCAAGAGAGCACCCCGCGATCGCGTTGTGCGCACGAAGCGCGGTAGCGGAACTCTTGTCCTTTTCTTTTTGGAGCACCTTGTTCCAGGTGGTCCGGGCATCGTTGTATCGGCCATCGCACAACTGCATCTCGCCGAGCCATCGCAGCGCATCACGGTAAGTACGTCCGGCATCCTTGTGGTACACACGTTCGTAGAGGTCGATCGCCTGCGGGTATTGGTTGCTCAGTCGGTATGCTTCGGCCTGTTTCCATTGCAGGCTCATGCGGCCGGGTTCTAGGGCCAGTGCACCTGCGTAGAACCGCGAGGCACCGTAGTATTCTTCGTTTGCGAATGCCGCATCGCCCCACGCAGTCCATTGTTCTAAGGATTGCGCAGTGCTATCAACAACGCTGCACAACGTGATGAGCAGGACGATATGCCGGATAGCGCGAAGCATGTTCAGATCTGCGCCGGGCAGGCTTTGAAGTGGACGGGTATAGCAGGTCGCTTGCGAAGGATGCGGATGGCTGTCAGTTCGATGGCACCACGGTTACGACTGGCGGGAACAAGATCGCTGGTGTTGATGTCGTAGCTCATTCCGAAGGTCCAGTCATCATGCTCAAGCCCGGCGTAGAGGTAGCCCGCATCGGCAGCGCGGTAGTGTGCGCCGAAGAGAAGCGCACGCTTCAGCCCATACCGGTCCAGTAGGATGTAGCGCACGTTGCTGCCAAGGTCCAGTTCCTGGAATTCGCCTTGCGCCATGAACTGCACCATGGGAAGCAGATCCAGTTTTTCCGCAACGGGGAACTGCACCATCACATGGCTGCTGGTGCGCAGGTCCAATGCTGTCACCGGGCCTCCGAGGAAATCGATCTCCGGCCGGGTGAGGTTGAAGATCCCGATGCCCACTTGCAGCCTCGTCCGGTCATCGGCTTGGTAGCGGTAAGTAGCGCCCAGGTGGATGTCCGGATGGGTTGTGGCGTTGCGCGCGAACTGTTCACCGGTGGCCAGGTTCGGGTCGTAGTAGTATCCGTTGTACTGGTTGTCGAAGGATAGTGCGCCCGGATCCAGCGAGAGTGATGTGAAACCGAACTGAACACCACCCGTAAGCGCATGGTCGTTCGATGCACCGAAACGTCCGGTCCAACTTGCCCCAAGGCTGAGGTGGAACTGGTTCAAACGGCTATCCCCGGCCTTGTCGTTGAAGATCCAGGCGCCGAGGCTCAGTCCTTGCACACCGCCAACGTGTGCTGCTTCACCGCCGAAAGCGAAGGTTCGATAGGGGATGGTGACCGCACGCCACTGTTGCCTGAATATGCCGTTGAAACGGTAGTCCCCATCGAACGCGCCGATCGTTCCTGGTCCCGAAGCCAGCGGTGCATTGAAGAACTGCGAGAAGTGGATGTCCTGGGTCGTACCGCGGACACAGGTCATCAGAAGTAGGAAGACCAGCGCTGCTCGATACTCACTACCGGATCTCATCGTACAACGGTCACATTACCCTTCGTGAAGTAGCGCTGACCATCCACGCAATCCGCCGTGAGATGATATACGAAGACGGCAGGGTCCACGGGTTCGCCCTTGTAGGTACCATCCCATCCATGGTTGATGTTCGTCGTCTCGAACACTTTCTCTCCCCAGCGATCGAAGACCAAGAATTCCAAGGTGCTCACATTGCGGCCACGCACGTAGAGCACGTCGTTCTGCCCATCGCCGTTCGGGGTGAAGGTGTTGGGTACGAAGATGTCCGGCCCTTCACAGAGCAACTCGCGCACCTCCACCAGTACACTGGCATCCTTTGCACAGATGCCGTCGGAAACACGAACGGTGAACAGGGTCGTCGCGCTGATCGTGGCGATCGGTGAGTCGATGTTCGGGTCGTTCAAAGGCTGCTGTGGCGTCCAGGAATAGGAGAGGCCATTGGGGAAGGCCTGAAGCTGTGCGGTGCCTCCGGAAATGAGCAGGGGTGGGTTGGCGCTAGCCTGTATGCTGGCAGCGGTGAGCGGGGATACCACTTGCTGTGCCGAGCCGCTCCAGGTACACCCGGAAGGAGAGGTCACCTCCACGGTATAGGTCATGCTCGTAGGCGCCCGTGTGAAGATCCGGAACGTGCCCTGACCGGACGTGATGAATTCTTCGGGATACCAGTAGAACGTTGATCCAGGGTCGGCGCCTGAGACGTGAATGATACCCGTATCACCCGTGCAGATCGCTTCCACAGGGTCCAGAGCGATGCCACCGTTAGATACCTCAATGAAGACGCTGTCGATGGCTATGCAAGCATTATCCGTCTGCCGCACGAAGAGCCAGGCATCGGTGATGAGTTGCACACTTGCCGTGCTATCCTGCGGAGCCGCATTCAGCATGTCGGTGAAAGCGAGTGATGTCGACCATTGGAAATCGGTGATCGCGCCAAAGCCTGTGGCGACCACTTGTGCGGTCGCATTGGGACCGCAGAGGGCTTGGCCGGGACCTGCATCGATGACGGCGGAGTTGACGACGACCACCTGCTCGGCGGTGGTGCTACACACCCCGTTGCTGATGGTGAGCGTGTAGGTGATACTGCTGGCAGGGGAGGCGATGGGGTTGGGGACCTGCGTACTGCTCAACCCTTGGGGCGGCGCCCATTGGTAGGTGATGTTGGGCGCTGCGATCGGTAACAAGCCGATCTGTGCGCTCGATCCCACGCAGAGGCTCGTATCAGGTAAGTCGTAAGAGCCGATGCCGAGCACCACCACTTGCCGATATGTGGTGTCGTTCACGTTGCAGGTGACCGGATTGCTGGCCACTAGTCGGACCGTATAGATGCCGGGCGCGGAGTAAGTGTGGCTGGGTGAAGTTGCAGTACTGCTGGTATTGTCCCCGAAAGACCAAGCGTATGCTGTTGCGCCGTAGCTCATATTCGTGAAGTCCACTGGGTCAGGGAGACAGTTCACGGTGCTGTTGAAGTCGGCCACCACGATCGGGAAGTTCATGTCGAACTTGAACACCGCATTATTGCATAGGCCACTATTGTTCGTTGCACTGACCGCATCGCTCGGGAGGATGGGGAAGTCGGAATTACCCTGGCATCCAGCACAAACGCTTTGGTAGATCCGTCCGCGTCGGTCGAATCGACTTGTGCCGCCGTCCACGTGCTCGTTACTGATGTCCCCGCCGAAGAAAGTGGCGTAGTAGAGATCGGTGAAATCCAGGTCGAACACGGCCAGGTAGAAATCACCGCCTGTGGTGGTGCCTTGGTAGGCATCCGGTGTAACAGCCAACCCGGTGGTGCTCAGTCCTCCTCCGGTCGCCCCACCCCAACCGCTCACGTAGACCTTGTTGCAATAGTCCACGAGGAAGGCAGTGGGTGAGATGTCGGGTTGCCCATCGCCCTGACCGAATCGTGTGCTCACGAGGATGGTGCTCAGGTCGGGGTCGACCTTGGTGATGAATTGTCCGGCATTCGGAACGTTGTAAGGTGCGTTCACGATCAATGCATCGGTGGGGTCTTGTGTCTGGCCGAACACATAGATGTCACCGGCTTGGTCCAGATCGGCGAAGTAGCACTGGTCGTAGGCTGAGCTGCCGAAGTAGGTACACGCGATGATATCGTTGCCGTCATTGCTGATGTCCGCCACGAAGCCATCTGCAAGCCCCCCTTGGAAGGTGGCATGCAATGCGTTCGCGCTCACGGGCAGGTCCGTGCTGCGCGTTCCACCGGCGATGTAGATGCCACCGTCATCATCAAGTTCGATATTGTAGACGGCATCGGCTTGCGACCCGCCGAAATAGGTACTCCAGATCAGGGTGGTCAGCGATGCATCCATTTTGAGCAGCACCCCATCCTGTAACCCGCCTCCGTATGAACCTTGCGCGGCGAGCGCCGTCAGTGGGAGGTCGGCACTCGCCGTGCTGCTGGCCACATAGACATTGTCATTCGCATCGATAAGCACTTCCCCTCGGATCTCGTCGGCATAGTTGAATTTCAAGCCGGGGGCGGTATTCAATCCATCATTCCCCGTTCCTCCGAAGAAGGTCGATGCGAGAAGATCATCTCCATCGGCGTTCAGCCGGGCCACAATGATGTCCGTTCCGTTGGGGAAGTTCGCGCCCAGCCCGTTGGTGAGGTTCAAAGCGGGACCTCCATTGAAGCTGATGTCGAAGGCGTTCGCCGTCGTTGGGAAATCGGCCGAACTCGTGGTGCCGTAGACGAAGAGCTCGTCGTTGGCGTTCACGATCAAACTATGCGGAAGCTCGTCGCTGCTACCGCCGAGGAACGTGCTCCAGACCAGGAAGGTCCCGGTGGTATCATACTTGGTAAGTGCCATATCGATCCCCGAACCTGAGCCATCACCGCCGGCGTGTGTGGTCTGGTAGGCTCCGGGTGTCGTCGGATAGCCTTGGCCGAAGGCCGAGCTTCCGCTGTACAGGAAGCCGTCACGGTCGAACGATGCCGTGTAACCGAAGTTGTTCGCGAACGAACCCGAATAGGTACTGAATACCAGTGTCGGGTCGATGATCAGCGGCAGGGTGTGGTCGTAGTCGCCTACATCGAAACCGTAGCCCTCACCCACTTGTCGATAATGACATTCTACGATAAGGCGTTGACCATCCTTTTCCTGGTAGGCGAGTGGAATGCTCTCGGTGATCTCGCCGAGTGATGTTCCGATCCTGATGATCCTTGGGTCGAACAGGATGTCTTCGCTTCCCTCGTAGGAGAAGATCACGTTGGACGGGTCGGCTCCCGCTGCGACGATCACGTCATACTTCACCCCATTCGCTCCAGCGCGTGTGCGTAGGTCGATACCGGGGTATATGTCCCGTTGCGATACGGCGGAGAATCCGTGGCAGTTCCTTCCCCAACGGGCAGGGTCATTGCCGAGCAGGAAGTTGTAAGCACCTGGTCGAACACCGATGTGTTCGATGGAGGGGGATTCGTTCACGCCAACGAAACGCAAGCGCAGCGCGTGATGTCGGATGTTCTTCTCAGGGAACCGTTCACCCGGGTGGATATGCGCATGTATCAGTGCATCAACGGCACTACCATCATAGCGGTCTATCAGGATGGCGCCACGCTCGATCCATACGGTGGCTCCGGCCAGTTCCGCGCGATGTGTAACTGTGGCAGGCCATTGGCCCCGGTTCTGGATGAAGGATGCACCTGTCTGCGCCTGAACGAAGGATCGTGAAAGGCAAGTGACGAAGAGGATAACGGTCCACCGCAGCGCGCGCATGGAGACGAATGTACCGCAACAGGGTGATGCGCACGAGCCTCAGCTCGAACCGTTCAAGGAAGCTCAGGGCTTCGCCGGTCAGCGCGTCTTTTCGAAAGCCTGCTGTTCCCCCCTCACCGTCATGCGGAATTCCACGCGACGGTTCTGGCTGCGACCTTCTTCGGTCTTGTTGCTGGCGATGGGCTGGTTCTTGCCGTGGCCCACGGGGATCAACCGTTCGGAAGCGATGCCGTTCTGCAGGAGATAGGCCTGTACGCTTTGCGCACGTTGCTGGGAAAGGTCGATGTTGTAGTCGCGACTTCCGATATCATCCGTATGTGCTTCTATCACCAGCTGCACTTCAGGGTGCTGGCGCAAGAGGCCAAGGATCTGTTCCAGCACGGGTTCCGAACCTTCGCCCATATCAGCGCTCTTGAAGGCGAAGTGTATGGCGTTCGTCCGCAGCTTGGCATGGTTCAATTCCTGAATGGACGCGAAGTCCAGTTTGCTCAGGTCCATGAGCTTCTCGATCTGGAGCATAAGCACTTCCGCGTCCAGGAACTGAAGTTCTTTCACCTTCTTGAAGACCTCGTACAGCTCCTCCATGTTCTTGGCTTCGCCCACCGAGTAGGTGTACACGCCACGCTCTGGATCGAAGCGTTCAACCACCCGGTAGTGCTTCTTGATCTCGGTGAACTTCGGATCGTCCAGGCTTACACGGTCCTTGGAGGCGAAGAGTTCCACGGCGAATGCCACGTCGGACATGTCGTCGGATGACATCGCCAATTGGTCGAAAGGCAGTTCCTGGAATTCGAAGCTGTGCGTTTTACCCAAGGCATCCTGATACACGGCCACAACGGTAAGGTCTTCGTGGTCCCGGAAGCGATCGATAACGATCACTTTGCGGCTATTGCACTTGTTGTTGATCACGCCGTTCGCATCGGGTACGGCCAGGATATCGAGTTTGACTTCATATTCTCCTGGGACCTTGAACGCGTGCAGGACCTTGTCACCGGTGAAACTCGTGCCATCACCCATGTCCCAGTGGAACTCCGCAGCCGCGAACTCAGGCAGGTAGCTGCTCTTCGCGTCCAGCGCCATGGTTCTCCCGGTTCGAACGGTGTCTGGCGCAGAGATCCATGCTTGATGGACATCTTCCACCACCAGGTCATGCGAGCGCAACGTGTGGAAAATGGCCCCCGTCTTTCGGTCCACAAGAAGGGAGCGAACGGTGAACGTACCCGGTCGCTGGTAGCAGTGGTCCACTTTCAAGCTGGTCACACGCGTACCATCGCCCAACTCCCAAACATGGTCCAGTGGTAGGGAACTCGTGGCGGCATGCGGCTTCGCCTTGAACGAATAGCAGTAGTTGTTCAACTGCTGTGGACTGCAATCCCTGAACTTGGGAACCGTATGCTTGAATGAGAAGATCCGATCCGTGCCGGTGCGATCACTGCTGAAGTAGCCCTGGCGTCCGGTGGCACTGAACGTGATGCCCATGTCCCTTCCTGTGGAATTGAACGGTTCTGGCAGGGCTTCAGCGTCGTTCCAGCCCGATGCGCTCGGCGAAGCTCTGTAGATGTCCAGTGCACCGGCACCACCGTCGCGATCACTGGAGAAGTAGAGGGCGTCATCCGGTCCGAAGGAAGGGAAAGCATCGTTTCCAGTGCCATTGATGTTCGCTCCCAGGTTGATCGGCATGCTCCAGCCAGTGCTCGTCCGTTCGCACCGGTAGAGATCAACACCGCCTTGCCCACCATCCATGTCGCTGGCGAAGATCAGTGTACTACCATCAGCGCTTAGCGCCGGGTGCATGATCGAATACTTCGGAGAGTTGTGCGCGAAGGGTAGAGGTTGAGACCAGACCCCGTTCTCAAGTCGTGAAACGAACAACCCCAGCTGTCCATTGGAGGCCCGCAGGTTGGCGAGTTTCTTCGGCAATACCTGATTGCGCGTGAAGTAGATGGTGCGGCCGTCCTTACTGAAGGCTGCGGGACCTTCATTCACCGGCGTAGTCAAGTTTTGGCTGAACAACACGGCCGTTCCAGTCTGCCCGTTCTTTAGCGGCACCCAATACAGGTCCGTGAGCGGCTTTCCGGTCTCGGCATCCTTGAAGGCGATCGTTGCGTTGGTCTCACGGATGGAACACATCACAAGTCCCGAATCCAAAAGCACGGGCGCATAGTCCTCCGTCAAGGTGCCCAGTTCCAACGGTTCGATCTCCACGATGCTTTGAGCCGTGCAGAGTTGCGACAGTGCGAGCGGGAGAGCTATGAACGGGACGCGGGTCATTAGAAGTAGCGTGGATCCTTCACACGGATCCTGTAGCCGAATTCGTATTGCACCATGATGCCGTGCGAGCCTTGGTGGTAGGCTGCGAGGCGGGAGAGCCCAAGGTCATACGCGTAGCCGATACGCCATTGCGCGGTGGGTAGTACTTCCAACGAGGCGATGAATGCATCACCCGTGCGGTACGATGCACCGACCCAGATCCTGTCCTTCAGGATCAAGTTCGTACTGATGTCAGCCTGAACCCCATTGGATGTGCGGTAACGGATCAACGTGGAAGGTTTCAGTTTGGCATCCCGCGTGAGTTCGAACACATAGCCGCCAGTGACCATCGGTTGCAGGTCGCCTTTGCTTTGCGAGATGTTCCACCCCTCATTCCCCACGGTGTACCGGTGCAGGATGAGGAAGGGTGTGGAGATCCCTGCGAACCACTTCTTGTGGTGGTAGAAGACCCCTGAACTGAAGTTGGGGCGAAAGGCGCTACGCGTGTCCGCGGCAAAGGACTGGTCGTTGGACTGCTGCAGTGCCACCGAACTCCATTGGCTGCGTAGCATGGTAAAGCCCGCGCCGATGCCGAAAGCGAGCTTTCCCTTACGAAAGCGTATGCGGTACGCATAGTTGCTGAAGAGTCCGGTTTCCTGGCTTACGCCGATGCGGTCGTTGTATACGAGCAAACCCAGTCCGAGTTTCCTTCGACCCATGGGGGCATGTACGCTCAGCATCTGGGTAACTGGAGCTCCATCGAAACCGACCCATTGATGCCGATAGGTGAGATTCGCCGCCAACGCATCCCTACTGCCCGCGTAGGCCGGATTGATGACCAGGCCATTGAAGAGGTACTGGCTGGTCAACGGCGTATGCTGCCCCTGAGCGCAGAACGCAGAGAAGAAGGCTGAAAGTAACAGGGTATATCGAACGCTACTCACCGTTTGATCACGACGAAACCGTTGTACGCACGGTCCCCGGATAAGTTCAACACGAAGAAGTACGTGTCGTTGGGTAGCTCTTGACCCGAGTGGGACCGTCCTTCCCAGTCGTTCATGTACGAGTCATTCTCATACACCTTCTGGCCCCAACGGTTGAAGACGCTAAGCTGACTTCCGGGGTATGCCAGCATGCCGGTCACCTCGAAACGGTCATTATCTCCATCGCCGTTCGGAGAGAATCCTTGTGGGATGAAGAGGTCTTCGACCACGATGCGCAGCGTGTCCGAAGTACCGATGCACTGCCCAAGTGATACCGTGGCGACGAGCGTGTTGGTCCCCAGTTCCAACCCCGTCACCGAGGTGAATGGTTGATGGGGTTCCGCGATCTGGCCGGAGCCGGAAACCAAGCTCCATTCCACCGTAGCACCTGGAGAGGCCTGGGCGCTGACCTCGGTGTTCGTGACGACTTCCAAGAGTTGATCCACACCGGCCCATAGTTCCAACGCATCGGCAGGGTCATGTAGGATCAGTTGTGCGGTGTCCGTTGCAGAACATCCCTCGTCACTGACCATCCAGACAAGTCCATAGCTACCAGCCACCGTGCCCGATACCAAGGCGTTGGGGAGGTTCGGTTGTGCTGTAGTCAAAAGCGGCGCAATGGTCCAGCTTCCCTGGCCGCTGGTAAGCTCAGCGGCCATCATGGTCTCGTATCCGCATACGGCGACATCCGGTCCGGCATTGGCGATCGGAGCTTCTTGCACCATGATCGTAGCAGGAGCAGAGCTCGTGCATGCCCCCCATGTGATGGAGCGTGTGATGAGAGTGGATCCGGATACGACACTCGGGTCGAACACGGTGCCGGTGACGCCATCACCACTCCAAGTCCCATTCGGATCGCCGGTTACCGAACCGCTCAGATCCATAAGCTCATCGTTGGAACATACCGTCGCAGGCGCGTTCCAAGCGGCGTTCGGTGAAGGAGCGATGACAATGGTGAGATCAGAACTCGTAGGGCATGCACCACTGATGGTGTGCGTGATGACGTGACTTCCTGGTATGCTGCTTCCCGGAGTGATGGTTCCGGTGGTCGGGGCTACGGAAATTCCGGTCGCCGATGTGAACGTTCCCATGGAGGAAGCTGCGACCGGTTCCACGCTTTCATGATCCTGACAGAAGGCGGAAGCGGGGTAGGTGAAGGAAGCATCATGCTGTTCGTTCAACACGATGGTCACCATATCGGTTGAGGTGCATCCCGGAATGGTCACGGTCCAAGCCAGTTCATATGACCCTGGTGCAGCAATGTCGATCGAAGAATTCGGTGAATTCGAGGAGGAGAACACCACTTCGGTAGGACCACTCCAGCTCCCTGTTCCCGATGCCGCCAACGTTGTGTGTGGCGAGCAAAGTGTCTGGTCTGGACCAGCGTCGCTAGAGCACGTCATTACCGTTCCAACGCAGTTGCAGTCGTTGGTCCAGGTGTCACCGGTGGTGTTGGCGTTGTTGTCGTCGCAGGCGGTGCCTGGCAGGCTTGTTCCGTTGGGTACACCAGCACAGTCGAAGCTCACGGTTGTTCCAACGCAGTTGCAGTCGTTGGTCCAGGTATCACCGGTGGTGTTGGCGTTGTTATCGTCACAGGCTGTCCCCGGCAGGCTTGTTCCGTTGGGTACACCCGCACAGTCGAAGCTCACGGTTGTTCCAACGCAGTTGCAGTCGTTGGTCCAGGTATCACCGGTGGTGTTGGCGTTGTTGTCGTCGCAGGCGGTGCCTGGCAGGCTTGTTCCGTTGGGTATACCAGCACAGTCGAGGCAAGTGCTATTGGGCGTGATGCCGGTAGTTCCGCCCGTGCAGGTTCCGCAAGCGTCGATGCTAGCTGTTCCATTAACGACACCCGCGCAATCGGTGCAGGTGGCGTTAGGCGTGATACCCGTTGTTCCCCCCGCGCAGGTTCCGCAAGCGTCGATGGTGGCCGTTCCGTTGACCACACCTGCGCAATCGGTGCAGGTGGCGTTAGGTGTGATGCCGGTAGTTCCGCCCGTGCAGGTCCCGCAAGCGTCGATGCTAGCTGTTCCATTAACGACACCTGCGCAATCGGTGCAGGTGGCGTTAGGCGTGATGCCCGTTGTTCCACCTACGCAGGTTCCGCAAGCGTCGATGGTGGCTGTTCCGTTGACCACCCCCGCGCAATCGGTGCAGGTGGCGTTGGGTGTGATGCCCGTTGTTCCACCCGCGCAGGTTCCGCAAGCGTCGATGGTGGCCGTTCCATTGACCACCCCCGCGCAATCTGTGCAGGCGGCATTCGGTGTGATGCCCGTTGTACCGCCCGCGCAAGTTCCGCAAGCGTCGATGGTGGCCGTTCCATTGACCACACCTGCGCAATCGGTGCAGGTGGCGTTGGGTGTGATGCCCGTTGTTCCACCCGTGCAGGTTCCGCAAGCGTCGATGGTGGCCGTCCCGTTGACCACACCTGCACAGTCGAGAGGTTGTCCGACGCACTGGCACGTGCCGTTGTAAGCGTCATTGCCGGTTGTCGGGTCACCATCGTCGCAAGGATCGCCAGCTGCCGCGTCCGGCACGATGGGGCACGGATCGATACAATCAGGCACACCGTCTCCGTCGGAGTCGGCCTCAGGTAATCCACATCCGCACATCCCAGGATCGATCTTGTTGGGATCGGTGGGACATTGATCGTGTGAAGACAGCACATACCCGGCCGGTTGTGAGCAACTCATCATCGCGCTACCGGATCCGACATCGTCGCCATCGATATCAGCGTACCAAGAGAGCGCTGGGGTCTCGCTCACATGAACGGTGGCTGATCCTGCCGCACAAGGGCTGGTCGCTGCGATCGTGTAGGTGTAATCTCCTGGAGCATTGATTGATGGGTCGTAGTTCCCACCTGCAAGTGATGATGGGCCGTTCCAAGTGCCTCCTGTGGAAGGTGAACCTGTGAGATATGCGAAGAGGGAGGTAGCGTTGCTGAGTTCACAGATGGTCAGTGCTCCATCATTGCCTGCATTCGCTGGTTGCGCTACGGTGACGTTCACCGTGTCCGTGGCTCCAGGGCATGCTGCGTGACCGGTTACGGAGTAGTTATATGCCTGGTCGCTGGTCGGGAAGACAGTTCCGCTAATTACTTGATCGGCTGAATTACGCCAGGTACCTCCCGGTGTTTCGCCGCTAAGTAGATCGGTAAGCATGACGCCCGTTCCATTGCAGACCGTCATGGGAGACGATGTGCCAGTGGTGGGCGCCGAGACGTAGCTCACTGTGAAAAGCGCGCTATCAGCTGGGCAGGGCGACGGACTTGCCACGACATAGCGATAGACGAACGTTCCGGTTCCGTAGTAGCTGGGGTCAACAATGCCACTGAAGATCGTATTGGTCCCTTTCTTCCAAATACCTCCACTGTCAGCGTTCCGTTCCAGTGTGGCCAGGTTGAACGAGGTGATGTTCGAACAGATGGTCAAGGAAGAGTCCGCTCCAGCGTTGGCGTGTGCGTTGATCGTGATCGATGTGGTTCTCGTGTAAAGTCCACAACCGCCATTGGCTGGAATGGTGTAGGTAACTGTATAGGTCCCTGGTGTGCTAGTTCCGAGAGCTACGGTTCCGTTCGAACCATTTATGGTAAGACCTGCGGTAGAACTGTAGAACCCTCCAGCGAGACCGGACCTGTTGACTAATGCACTGCCTGGAACTGAACAGTATGGAGAGCCTGTATAGGCGATAGTGGCGATCGGTGCCGGTGACACTGTGATGGATGCCGTGGTTTGGAATTGGGCGCATCCAGCCGTGGCGGCGAGCGTATACGTGACGGTATAAGTACCCGGAACGCTCGACGCCAGATCAACTGTTCCGGTGCTGGCATTGAGCGACAGCCCTGCTGGAGCGTTGTAGGTGCCGCCGACCGTTCCTGTAAGGGTACTGGTCGCAGTACCCGCATTTCCGCAGTATGGTGATCCGCTATACGAGATGCTCGCGGAAGGAGCACCGGTAATGGTGACCGGAGCCGTTGTTTGGAACAGCGCGCAACCACCGCTAGCTGCGATGACATAGGTGACGGCATGGTTACCTGGCGTGCTCAATGCCGGGTCAACTACCCCTGTGGATGGGTCAACGGAAAGACCGGATGTACCGCTGAACGTACCGCCATTCGTTCCGGTCATCACCACCGACCGTTGGCCCATGTCCGTACAGAATGGACTATCGGGGTAGGAGATGTTCGCCGTCTGGGCAGGTGTTATCGTCACCGAGGTGCTCGCCGTGTTATTACAAGTTCCCGGAGTGGTGTAAACGACGGTATAAGTACCCGGAGATGATGCTTGCGGATCGATGGCTCCAGAGGAAGCATCGATCATGAGGCCCGCTGAAGAACTGAATGTCCCGGTCGGAGAGGATGGCTGAGAAGGGTGTGTAAGAGGCGAAGATCCGCACAGCGTGCTGTTCGAATAGCTCAGGACAGGTGCTGTGCCGATCACCTCGATAGTGAACGAACATCCGGTGCTGTGCACACCGTCGCTCGCTGCACAGGAAACGGTGTTCACCCCTTCTGGGAAAAGGGAATTCGGTGGAGCGGAGTAGGTGATCGTCGGGAAGGTGCATTCATCGTCAGCGGATGCTGCGAAGGCTACGTTCCTGGAGCATTCCCCAGGAAGTAATGAAATGATGGTGTCACTTGGGCAAAGTATCGTGGGGGCGGTGCCGTCCACCACGATCAGATCGAAGATGCAGGTGGTGGAATCATCGGGTGTCCGGATCAGATAGGTCACTTCCGTAGTTCCCAACGGCACGGAGTTCCAGGCAGTGGGCCCGGCGGTCTCACTCCAGCTTTCACATGCACCGAGTCCACTGGTCGCATCCAGTCCGGGCCTGTTGATGACGGCCGTGCACGTACCGCTGCTCGTGCTCGCAGAGATGGACGTTGGGCAGACTACGCTCGGGGGAGGAGGGGCGAGATGGATGTCTACGATGTGCGTGGTGATATTACCTGAGCTATCGACCGCACTTATGGTGACCGTGGTGTCGCTTATGATGATCTCACCTGCAGCCGGTGTCTGCTGCAGATGTGGCGTGCAGCAGTTATCGGAGGCGTCCGTGATCAACGCGACGAGGTCCGGGACCAGCCCGGTGCAAGATGAACTGTCCCATATCGCGTTCCTTGAGGAAGGAGCGGTAAAGGTGGGTGGGTCCATATCCACAACGCGGATGGAGTGTTCGTTCCATCGTCCGTTGCCAAGCGCATCCGCGATCCACATGCGCATGACTAAGGCAGTATCACTTTGGAATGTGCTGTTCGGGGCAGGTGTCATGGAATTGCTCCATGGGCTGCAATCCGTCACGGTGACCGAATCGCGCAGATCCGGGAAGGAGAGGCGGCAGGTCCCGTCCAAGCGGAGCGGGTAATCATCATACAGCGGACAGGTGAAGCTGGGGGCAGAAGTATCCGCTACGATCACGACCCATGAGCAGGAACTCACATTCCCTGCATCATCAGTACGTTCATCGGTGAAGTGATGGATGCCCTTGCCCAGTGTCAGGTTATTCCATCCCGTGATATCCGTGCGTTGCAGACTATCGGAACCCAGGAAACTGATACGACTGCCTTCTTCCGTATCCGGGTCGCAATCATCGGTCGAATTGAGCAGGGGTAGAACGTAGGCGATAGAGCAGTCGGTCGCCTCCAAGGCCATGCGCACCGTATCGGGGCAATTGATGAAGACCGGACCGCTCTGATCGATCACGGAAATGACGAAGGCGCAGGAGGAACTATTACCGAAAGCATCCGAGGTTTGGAACTGGATGGTGCTATTGCCCGCAGGGAACCAAGCACCGCTCGCAGGACCGGCGGTCAAAGTCGGGCTCAACGGGCCGCAGGGTACTTCGATGATGTACAGCGCCTGAGACCCAACGGATTCATCGTGCCAGAGGCCATCGGAAGAAAGACGGACCGCATCCTGATCCCCGCCATTGTCCGGTTGGGATGGTGCCCAAGAAGTCGTCGTGAGGGTGGACCCATCGGACCAAACGAAATCGCCTTCAGCAATTTCGTCGCTCAATCCGATCCAGGCATCGGTGATCCCGTTCGAGGCCAGAAGTTGTGACAGATTCAGATTCTCTTGAGCCGAATTCACGATCGCTAATCGATATCCCATGTTCGCCGCAGCGGTTCGGGCTTCGTCATAGGTGACAGGAGAACTGGATGCGTAGTAGGTGTGTCCCTTCCAGGCACCGAGCGAATGATGGCTGGCAAGGCCCGGGTGAGTGTGGCACACATCGCATTCATCAGTGATCGTCGGCTCAGGATAGTTCACCACCGATCCGCAGGAGGTTGCGTCCGTCGGGACGACCATGTTCGCCGGACAGTTGATCCTGGGCACGATGGTATCTCGCACCGTGATGCGATAAGAACACACGGCCTTGTTATGAGCCGCATCGAACACGGTATCCACGAATTGATATTGACCGGGAGCCAGTTCTGCGGTCGTTCCGGGTGGTAATCGTACGATCGAAGTCCCAGCGCTGCTAATTGGAATGGCAACGATGTTCGGAGCTACTGCTACCACTGGTGTTATGGAACAATTGTCCGAATAGCTCAAGGCGGGAACGGTCCATTCAGCCGCACAGCGCCCCAATTGAACGAAAAGCGTACGATCGCCTGGGCAGTTGGTTATCACAGGAGACGTCACGTCCTTCACGTTCACAAGTGCTACCGTGCTGATCGCGTCAGCACAAGGCCCGTTGCGGAGTACCACCCTGAAATGGTTGGTGGACGTTAGTCCGCTCCAGGTGAAGGTGGACGCGTTGTTAGCGAAGTTGGACCAGTTGATACCATCCGAACTACGTTCCCATTGCACGATGGTTCCCGAATGGCCGCTCAAGGACAAGGTTCCTGTGGACCCCGGGCAGTACGTTCCTCCTCCGCTGAGCGTGCCGCCCTGTGGTGCTGCTACGATGTTGATGTTCTTGGTCGTGGTGTAGGTGCATGGGGCATTACCGACCGTATATGTGATGCTGGTGGATCCGCTCAGCGCAGATGGGTTGAACGATGTGCCGGTAACGCCAGCCCCGCTCCAGGAACCACCATTCAACGTCCCTTGCAAGTATTGGAGTGCATCGATGTCCACCGTTCCGCCCGCGGAGGTGGCTTGTATGCGTACATAACGTGTGGCTGCGGTCGTGGTGAGCGAACTGAGCAGGTAACTGCTTCTTGATGCACTGATACTGGTCGTCAGGGTGGTCCACGCACTATTGTCCGGCGAGGTCTGTATGGTGAGCGTCGGTGTGTTGGCGGCCGCTGTGTTCCTACGCCAGCGTAGTCGTAGGAATTCTCCCGCCGAGACGGTCGTTCCAAGGTCGAGTGTAAGCGCACCTGTACCACCGGTGAGCGTTGATGCCACGTTGTCTGGCAGGCCAAGCGCACTGGAGGTGTTCAACGAAGCGGTCGCGGTGATGACGGCTGTGGCAGCTCCCCGAGAGACCGCCGTCATCCATGTCGTCAGGTCCACCATGCCGGATGCGGCACAGATGGAAGCGGGCGGATTGAAATTGGACGGAGCACGTAGTTCACCTTCGCGTGTTCCGTACTGCGAGAAGGCGACGAAACCGTTGTCATTCCCTGCGCCGGTAAGTGGGAACCCGGGGATGTTCAAGGAGGTCTGGTAGGAACCCGCTATCACAACACCCCCGAACGCGTCCGCCGCTATGCTGCTGAGGTATTCGTTCGAGGTGCTGTTGATCGGCAGTAGCGTGTTCAGGGTACCATCGGGGCGCAGGGCCATGACGAACATGTCCGTGCCGTTCGAGGAGGTCATCGAACTCGTGCCGAATGTGGCCGTCCCTTTGTACGTGCCACCGATATGTACCGTGCCATACTTCCCAATGGAGATATCTCTGCCGTTGAATTCGTCTCCTCCACTTAACGTTCCGCCAACTTTCGCCCATTCGGTGGAACCTGTGGTCGTACTCAACCGTGCAGCATAGAAATATTGGTTGCCGCTGGATCCTGTAGCGGTGATGCCGTTCGGGAACGAGCTTCCGGAGTTCAGCGCGCCGGAGATGTACAAACCGCCGCACCCAACAGCTACATTGGGGTATCCGGCAAGATTGCTGGAAGGGTCCGTGATACCCGTTGACCACAGCCACGCTCCGGTGGTGGAGAATGCAGCGTACTGGTGATCGTTGCGTGAAAGATTATGCGTGGCGATAACGGTATTGGCCGAGTTGAACCAACGGAAGAGCGAATTGCCGTGGATCAGGCCGACATAGATCCTTGAACCGTCGCTGGCAACGGACGAAACGAAATCTTCCTGTGAGCTACCACCGGTCACCATCCATTGAAATGTGCCGTTCAGGTCGAAGTGTGCAAGTGCAACATGATAGACACTTGAAGAGAGCGTCGACGCCGAGGTGGACGAGCCCATCGTGAACGTCCCTAGGTATCGGGCTACCAAAGCGATGCCCGTGGCATCCACGGCGATGTCCGGCATCGATTCATCATTCCCGTTGCCGAACTGCTGAGCCCAGAGGAACTGGCCACTGGAGTTGAACGCAGCCAGGTAGATGTCCTTGGATCCGCTGAATGAGACCAGTGAACCAGCGGAAACGGAACTGCCCGCATTGTAGAAGTAGCACGCGCCCTCGAACGCTCCCGATACGTAAACGTTCCCATTGGGACCTACAGCGATATTCTCAGCGGTCTCCTGATCAGAGCCGCCGATCGGGACGTACCACAGTGTATTGCCCCAGCTGTCATACTTCACGATGAGTCCTTGGTCCTCATCCAGCAGATTGAGGGGGCCAATGGTCAGATTGGTGTTCTCGGCATCGCCAACTGCATAGATCGAGGCATCGGCCTCGTCCACGGCAAGCGAGTTGAATCGCTCGGGGTCACTTGAATTGAGCCCGTATGACCAATTCCAAGTGTGAGTTTGAGCGTTCAGATCGTGGCCAACGCCGAACAGGACCGCGAAGGCCCATGCCAACACCACCTGTACGGGTGCCTGCCTGCTACGATCTTGCGTGTCTTGGTTCAAAGCCGGATCTGGAGTCCGGTTTGTACGGGTGTGCCACGCGTTAAGTTCCTAGAGGGAGGGATATTGTCCTTATGAACGGGTCATTATCGTCGACGAACGTGTCGTTAGCGCGGTTTTGGCGTCACCAGTAAGTCGCTCATCGGGCTGCGGGTAGCTTCTAGTGGTATGATCTGCACATCGTGTCCATGGAACAGCCAAATGAGGAGGTCACAATCGCGCATCAACTCCATTTTCTCCTGACGTTCAGGATGGAAGTATCCGATGAACCACTGCCCGCTCGCTGCGGTTTGCATGCCATAGAAGTGCCCTTGCATGTGCCCGAACATGCCTTGTGCATTGGACAGCGTGGGTTCTACCTTATCCTTCATGACCTGGTCCAGATGAAGCTTCTCTTGCACCAAAGGGCCTACTCGGATCACGTAGACCTTGCCTGGAATGTGGTCCGTAGTCCCTTGACCCATAGAAGGAAAGGCCGGGGCAAGGAAGAGCATCAGCGGAAGACGGAACAGCGCGTTCAGGCGCCGTGTAAAGGGTGGACGTTCGTTGAGCATGAGAAGGGAGGTTTCTCGGCTCTTCGAAGGTCGGGCCTTGCTCAGGCTATCTCCAAGAGGTAGGCATTAGTACTTTATACCACCCCTTTGGACCATTTTCACGGAATCGGCAAAAATCGATTTTGGGATCCTACCGTTACTTTCATCGCGGGTGGGCATTTGAACGATGCCATCCAAGGAATGAACCCGGCCGAAAAGGACCACCACGATATCGCCGCCGCGAAAACGGACCCGGCGTGCTTCGCGCCGCTCTATGAGCGGTATTTCGGCGATATTTTCCGGTTCATAGACCGGCGTACTTCCGATCGGGATCTTACCGCGGACCTTACCCAACAATCTTTCCTGAAGGCGATGCTAGGGTTGGAACGCTACGAGCCACGTGGTCTTCCATTCAGGGCTTGGCTTTATCGAATAGCCCTGAACGAGTTGCGAATGCACTGGCGAAAGAAGAAGGAGGTGCTCATCGACATGAGCTATGCCGAAGTGCGTGGGATGACCGAAGAAATGGGGCTCCAGATGGATGAGACCGAGATGCAGAGGCTCTCGGTCGCGTTGAGCCGGTTGGATGAAGAACGTGCCAGACTGATCGAACTACGCTACATGGATGGATTGAGCTTTGCTGAGTTGGGACAAGTGCTCGGCGTAGGGGAGGATGCGGCCAAGATGCGCACCCATCGGGTATTGGGCCTATTACGGACCTACCTTGTTCCGCGGTCATGAAACGTAGGTATCGCATAACGCCGGAGGGGGCCGGACAGGAGCCTACCGATGCGGAGATCGCGCGGTACCGTGATCCGAAGCGACTGATCTATAATTACACCAAGGCCGTACAGCGCCCCAAGCGTCCTTTGTACAAGGATCCTAAGGCGTTCCTCTTACTGGTGCTCATCGTCCTATTCGCCATTTTCATGAGCGAACTGGCCGAAGACCGTCAGCCTGCCGAACCATCCGGAGGAACAGAAGGCGCCCCCCCGCCGAGGTAGGAGGTGCATCGGGCTTCTGTTAGTGGGCCGCGCTCCGTTCATTGCCACATCTTTGTGTAAATCAAAGACCATGCGTTCAGTCCTTTCGCTGCTCGTACTTTTCAGTTTCCATGTACGTGCCCATGAGGGCATGTGGGTGCCAACGCTTCTCAAGAGCATAGAGGGCGATATGCAAAGCGCAGGTCTGAAGCTCAGCGCCGAGGATATCTATAGCATCAACAACGGCAGCATCAAGGATGCCATCGTGCTATTCGGTGGCGGCTGCACGGCAGAGGTCATCAGCCGGGAGGGTCTGATCCTGACCAACCATCATTGCGGCTTCAGCGCCATACAGGAACAAAGCAGCCTGGAGCATGACTACCTCAAGGATGGTTTCTGGGCCAGGGACCGTTCGTCGGAATTGAAGAACGCTGGTCTCACCGCGACGTTCATCATTCGTATGGAGGATGTGACCGAGCAGGTCCTTTCGAAGATAACTCCGGAGGCGAGCATCAACGAAGGTCAGCGCCGTGAACTGGTCGGGAAATTGGGAGAGATCATCGCCAAGGAGGCCGTGGTTGGCACACACTACCAAGCCGTGGTACGTCCATTCAACTTCGGTAATTCCTACTACCTGATCGTCACCGAGACTTTCCGGGATGTGCGGTTGGTGGGTGCACCGCCCAGCAGCATCGGTAAGTTCGGAGGCGATACGGACAATTGGATGTGGCCAAGACACAACGCGGACTTCAGTCTGTTCCGGATCTATGCCGGTGCGGATAATGAACCAGCAGAGGCCTCCGAAGCGAATGTTCCTTTCGTTCCGCGTCACTCCCTGCCCATCAGCATGGAAGGCGTCAAGGAAGGCGACTTCGCCATGATCTTCGGATTCCCCGGCAGCACACAGCGCTATCTGAGTTCGTATGCGGTGGACTATGTGATGAACACGGCCGATCCTTTGCGGATCAAGATGCGTTCTGCGAGCCTTGGCGTGATAGATGCTGCCATGCGCGGGAGTGACAAGACCCGGATCCAATATGCGGACAAGCAGTCCAGCATCAGCAACGCTTACAAGAAATGGATCGGCGAGGTACGCGGATTGAAAGAGCTTAGAACGCTGGAAAGGAAACGCGAGCAGGAGGAGGTCTATCAACTGAAAGCCCGGGAGCTCGGTCGGTCCGACATGGAAGCTGTCCTACCGGCCATGAAGGACCTGTACGCTCAATACGTTCCGCTCGCCACGGCACGCGACCTGTTCGTTGAAATGGTCTATTATGGTCCGGAGATCCTGCGCTTTGCGGACGGGTTCCGTGAACTCACTGAAGAGCATCAGCGTCTTGTTGCGGAGAATAAGTTCACTGCCAAGGCCGAAGAACGGATCGGCTTACTACCAGGATATTTCAAGGATTACGACGTGGAGGTTGACAAGCGCGTCTTCAAAGCGTTGTTGCCCATCTACCGAGCCAGCGTTCCGCCCAGCGCACAGCCCGATATCTTGCGGGAGATCGATACCAAGTTCAAGGGCGATATGAACGCTTGGGTGGATCATCTTTATGCGCACAGCGTTCTGGGGGACCAAAGCCGATCGACCGCAACCTTGGGACTAAAGCCCAAGAAGTATCTGAAGGTGATGAGCAACGATCCGGCCTATCGTGCTTCGCGGAGCTTTTTCAAGACTTTCCTGGAACAGGTGCGCCCGGAGCATGGTGCTTTGAGCGACCGTATCGAGACCAACATGCGCACGTACGTCAAGGGCATGATGGACATGGACCCGGCGCGTACCTTCTGGCCGGATGCGAACAGCACGCTGCGTCTTTCGTATGGGAAGGTGGAGGGAAGTCTGCCGCACGATGGTGTGGTGTACAACGCTTTCAGTACGTTGGATGGGGTCCTGGAGAAATACGTTCCTGCTGATGTTGAGTTCGATGTTCCGCAGCGTTTGTTAGAGTTGCACGCTGCGAAGGACTATGGCGAGTATGGTGTGAACGGTACAATGCCTGTTTGTTTCACATCCTCCCTGCACACCACGGGTGGGAACAGTGGCAGTCCGGTGTTGAATGGACGTGGAGAGCTCATCGGGTTGAACTTCGACCGCACATGGGAGAGCACGATGAGCGATATCCAATTCGACCCTGATAAATGCCGGAACATCTGCGTGGATGCGCGCTATCTGTTGTTCATCATAGACAAGTTCGCCGGGGCCGGGCATCTACTCGCTGAGATGGAGTTGGTGCGAGCTGCGGAACCAACGATGATCCAACTCCCCATTCACCGATGAGCGACAACGGTTGGGTCATCGATAACGGTGCACTTTGCCGCACATTCAAGTTCAAGGACTTCAGTGCGGCCTTCGCCTTCATGGCGCGTGTGGCCATGCTTGCGGAAAAGCGGGACCATCACCCGGATTGGTCGAATGCCTATGGCACGGTGCACATCGCACTGAGCACACATGATGCAGGTGGAACGGTAACGGCGAAGGATCACGAACTGGCAGCGGCTATCGACCGGCTCCTGATACCCTGATCAACGCACCAGGGTGATGGATCCCATTACCTCGTGGTGTTCCTGGTACGGCAGTGTATAGCCGAGACGATAGGCGTAAACACCAGGTGGAGTAGGCTTGCCAGCATACGTGCCGTCCCAGGACAGGGAAGGGTCGGTGGTGCTGTAGATAACCTCACCGAACCGGTCGAAAATGTTCATGGAGAATTTCGCGGGTCTGCAATCGCCCTCCCAAGTCCACGCTTCATTCCACCCATCTCCGTTCGGTGTAAAGGCAGAAGGGACCCACACATGACACCGTTGCGAACAATCCTCCAGTTCAAGGACATGTTCCACTGCGAAGCTGCCACAAGCGAGTTCGACCTGCAATAGGACGGGCACACTTCCGGCGGAAGCGAAGGCCACGGAAGGATGCAGCACATGCGACGGAAGGGCCGCGTCACCGAACGTCCAATGTGCACCGAGTACTTCTCGGTCCGTGATCAAAGTGAACTGAACCGGATCTTGGGCGCACTGCGCGTCGTGTGTGAAATCGGCCATACATGCACAGGCTATCGTATCCACCAGTGCGATGGCCGTATCAGAACAACCGTAGGTATTCCGTGCGACGATCTGGTACGTGCCGGCTTCGCCTGCGTTGTATGGATCAAGTACTTCGTTCCCGTTCAATATGAAGGACAATGTGGCGCCGGGTACGTGGAAAGTGGAGCTGAGATCAACCGTCTCCCATGGGCACAGGATGAACGAAAGGTCATCGCCAAGGTCCGGTGGCGCGATGGTACCCAAGTGCACGACCGCCGTATCCCGGCACTCCGAGGCGTTCGTGACCACGAGCATGTAGGAGCCAGCGGCAACAACGGTGCTTGGTGCGTTCACCGGCATGCCGCTCATCGACCATAGCGTGTTCAACGCAGAGGTATCGTAGAGTTCGGATAGGTCGAACAAGGCGCCATCGCACACCTGTACAGCCAGATCCTCTCCCAAAATGGGTGACGCCAAAAGGCTTATGGAGACCATGGCCATGGCCGAACAACCAGCGTCGTTCGTGCTTGTGAGTTGATACAAGCCCGGCTGGCTCACGTGTTCAGGATCGCCAACGATCTGGCCATCCGAACTCCAGACATTCTGGTTCGAACCCGTTTGCACCAAACCGTCGAGATCGATATGTAAGCCGTCACATAGCGTTAGTGTCTGATCCTCGCCCAAGCTGGGAGTCTGGTCGACGGTCAGTTGAACATAGGCCGTATCAGAACACCCTTCAACGTTCATCGCGACGATTCGGTAGGATCCTTCTTGTGTAGCAGCGCCTGCATCTGGAACCGGTTCGCCGGAGAGCGTCCATTCCGCGACAAGGTTCGATAGGTTGAAGTAACTCACAAGGTCTTCAGCGTCGCCTTCGCAGACCGATGCGAACATGTCCGGGGCCAGGACGGGGCTCAAGTTCACCACGGCATCCACATGGACCGTGTCCATGCAAGCTGTTCCATACGAAGCGACCAATCGGTACAAGCCTGCGTTCGTGATGGCCGATGGATCGTTGACAATGGCTCCCAGTCTCGTCCATTCGGTGGTCAACCCTGCGGTGGCGTACAAGGTGTTAAGGTCGAACGTGGTGTTCCCGCAGAACGTGATGGCGGCATCCGCGCCCAGATCCGGTTGAGCATCATTGGCCACTTGAACCTGGGCACTATCGGAGCAACCGGCCGCATTGCTCGCCACAAGAAGATATGTGCCAGCTTCGGAAGCACTGGTCGGTGTTGCCATCACCATCCCCTCGTACCACCACGTCGCCAAAAGTCCGGAGGTGAAATAGAAGGAGGTCAGATCCACCGTACTACCTGAACAAACGTTCGCCGTCACGTCAGCACCCAAGGTGGGCTGTGCGCCTATATTGAGCGTCACTTGCGCCACATCGGAGCACGTGGCAGGGTCACCAGCGATCACCATATAGGTTCCTGCATCCGTGACAGCGGTGGGTGAGGGGATAACGGCATTCTCCAAGTACCATGTAGTGGAGAAACCCATGGGATCGAAAAGTTCGGTCAGATCGATGGCGCTACCCTCACACAAGGTCTCGGTTCGATCCGGTCCCAGGTCAGGCTGCGGTCCAATGTTCAACGTCACCAGAGCTTCGTTCACGCATCCATCCGCAGAAGTGGCTACGATACCGTATGAACCAGGCGCCGAAGCAGCGGTCGGTTCTGGGATCGGTACACCGGTTTGGACCCATTGAGAGGTAAGACCGGCGGTATTGAAGGCCGTGGTCAGGTCTACAGAGGTCCCGGCACAGATCGTCAGGTCTTGGTCAGGCCCGAGATCCGGAGCGCTTGACACTGTTAAGTGGACGAATGCGGTATCGTTACAAGCAGCGCTTGAGCCAGCGACGATCCTGTATTCACCAGGTAGCGCAACAGCGCTGGCAGCGCTTGAACTGATCGGGGTACCATCATGCCACCAAGCTGCATTGCCGCCGGACGCCGGGAAGAGGTCGTTCAAGTCCATGGGACCTTGATCGCTACAACGCACGATCTCCTGGTCGGGTCCAAGGTCCACTACCACAGCGGCGATGATCTCGAAGGTTGCCGAGTACCAACAGCCGTCCCAAGGGTCAGTAGCGTCTATGGAATAGACCCCGGGTTGGTCCACTGCCGTGGGATCGGAGATGGGCACACTCCAAGATGTGATCGTGTAGCTGTACCAGGGTATTTGCTCGGTGTAGTAAGCAAGTATGTCCACGGTCTCTCCGGGGCAAATGGTTTGCTGTCCCCAAGGGATCCCTCCCATGCATGGTGGTGGTCCGGAGAACCCGAAGGAGAAACCGCCGGATCCACCTCCATTGAACCAGCCGGGTGTCCATGTACCTCCAGGACCGATGCCTCCATTGGCGCATGCGGTATCAACAACGGAGATGGTCCAGGTACCGTCAGCGAATTCGTTGTCGAACGCTGCGAACGATCCGCCTTGCGCAGCCCAGTTGGAGCCTGTGAACGGCGCGGTACCGGAGGAGATGGCGTTCCATCCCCCATAGGTGAAAGTCGTTCCCGTATAGTTCTGCCCACCAGCACCGTTGAACTGGGAAAGAAGCAATGTCGTGCCTGAAGGGGAAGTGAGAGAGATGCTCAGTGTCTGCGGATGATCGGAAGTGATATCGATGGTGAGCGCTTCCAACCAGGATGACCATGGGTTCCACGGCGATCCCAGCCATCCGATGCCGCTGACATTCGCTGTGAAGGTGGTGGAATCGCACAACGGTATCGGGCCGCTCGTGAAAGGGATCACCTGTGCGGTGCTTCGGTCACCCATCGCCAAGCCCAAGGACAGGCCGAGGATGAGACGCGCCCAAGGTGATGTATTCATGAGTGAAGCTGAAGAAGGTTCAGTGGGCATTGGGATGACGCCCTTCGGATCTTTCGGTTGCCCGGAGAAGAAGGATCCGACCCGATGGTTCCGAAAAGAGAAAGCCGCCCTTTACAAGGGCGGCTTTCCGAAGGGGGTGAAAGACCAGGCTTATCCGACCTTTTGCACGTTTGCGGTAATGCGCAAGGTGGTCTCCTTGGGCTCCGTGTTGGCGATAACGGTCACGGTCTTGGTCTGTGCGTTCTCCTGCTTGCCAGGCTTGTACTCCACTTCGATCTCACCGGTACCTCCGGGAGGGATGGGAGCCTTGGGATAGTTCGGTACGGTGCACCCACAAGATCCGTTGGCCGTTTCGATGATCAGCGGTTCGGTTCCCGTGTTGGTGAACTTGAAAACGTGTTTGTTCTCACTGTCTTGCTTGATGTTCCCGAAATCATGCTCGTACTCGCCGAAATTCACCGTCGTCTTCGGTGTATTGTCCACCGGAGCCGCGTTGGCCATCGGGTCGAACGTATCTGCGGGTTTCGCTGGGTCAATGGTCGCAGCCACGGTGTTGTTGGCGGCTACGGTGTTGTTCGCAGTGTCGCTCTTTCCACTGAACTGGGATACGGCCAGTGCCACCAAGGCTATGGCGATCACACTGAGCAACGCGATCTGGATCTTGTCTTTCATCGGTTTTCGGGTCGATTAGTGGCGCGAATTTAGGGGAACGCGCCGCCAATTCGACCTGTTAACAGCGCATTAACAGGGGCTTGGTCGGCTGGGGCCGCTACCGGGCCATGCCCAAACGCTGGAAAGTGTCATTGTTCAGACTTTCGAGCGCGCGCTGGAAGCTACGGTCAACCGGGTTCCCGGAGTTGATGACCTGCCAGTAGGCAGAGGTGTTCCAGACATCGCGCGCAATGAGCGCTTTGAGCCGCAGGTCGATCAACTCTTTGGATCGTTCCATTCCCTGAGGATCCTCTTCAACACCTTCTTCCATAGCTGCGTTCCGCAATCCGTTCCTCAGGGCATCCGTGATCACGAACCTGGAATTGAACGCTGCCGGTCCGTCGTAGGCCGCCACCAGTTCCGATCGGTGCTCGTCCACATAGGCCAGGGCGAATGTGTTCAAGATCCCTTTGCGCACCAGCTGACCGAAGTAAGCGCTGCTCTGTGCGGTATCGATCGGTACGAAAACATCGGGCATGATCCCGCCTCCGCCGTACACCACACGTTTATTCATGGTGAAGAATTTCACGGTATCAGCAGCGTGTATGCTATCCGCCGTGGTGAGCTCGCCTTTCACCAGTCGCTCGGATTTCTCGCGTTGGTAGGCCTCGATACCATCCTCGTACGACTTTTGGATGGAGCGTCCGGAAGGGGTGTAATAGCGGGAGACCGTGAGGCGTACTGCGGATCCATCACTTAGCATCACAGGACGCTGTACTAGGCCCTTGCCGAAGCTCCGTCGACCGACGATCAATCCGCGGTCCCAGTCCTGTATGGCGCCGCTTACGATCTCGCTCGCGCTGGCGGACCCTTCATCGACCAGGACCACGAGGCGACCCTTTTCGAAGAGACCCTCCTTCGTGGAGTACGTGTCCTCACGCGGTGAAGTGCGCCCTTCCGTGTACACCACGAGTTTGCGATCACCAAGGAACTCATCGGCCATTTCGATGGCCGTGCGCAGATATCCACCACCGTTGCCTTGAAGATCCAGGATCAGGTCCTTCATCCCCGCGTTCTTCAATTCGGTCAGTTTTTCCCTGAACTCCTTCATGGTCGTGGCGCTGAAACGACTCACCTTGATGTACCCGACGCCCGGCTCGGCGATGTAACTGGCCTCCACGCTGTAGATCGGGATCTTGTCGCGCGTGATCGTGAAGTCCAGCGCTTCTGTTTCTCCCTTGCGCAGGATCGCAACATCCACCTTGGTGCCTTTTTTGCCGCGCAGGCGCTTCATCACATCGTTGTTCTTGAAGTTCACACCGGCGACATTCTCCTTGTCAATGCTCAGGATACGGTCTCCGGCGCGGATGCCGATCCTCTCCGAGGGGCCTCCCGGAATGGCATCTACCACGTAGATGGTATCCCGTACGATGTTGAATTGAATACCGACACCTTCGAAGTTGCCCTTCAACGGTTCATTCACTTCTTCCAGGTCCTCTTTGGGGATGTAGATGGAGTGCGGGTCGAGTTCCTCCAGCATACTGACGATCGCAGCATCCACGAGCTTGTTCTTGTCAACATCATCCACGTACATGCGGTCGATGTGATAGAGCAGCGAACCGAGCTTACCCGTTGTAAGGGGGTCGTTGTCCTGCTGGGCCTGCACAGTGGAGAAGGCGGCGGATAGCGCGAGCAGGGCGATGGTGGGGAGACGCAAGTACATGGGTTATCGTGGCGTGGAACGCGCCAAAGGTGTGCCGGGTTGCCCTCAGAGGAGTAAAAGTTCGTTAACGCTCACCCAGGATCCTGGTCCTGGTGAGCTTGTCCTTCTTGTATTTCTCGGTCCGTACGGGGATGTCGCCTTCGTAATACTTCCACTTCCCGTGTTTCGCCCCCTTTCTGTATTGGCCGATGACGCCCTCCTTACGGAACGACCATGTTCCATCGCGCAGCCCACTGCGGTACTGTCCTTTCAAGGCGATTTCACCTAGCTCATCGTACTCCGTCCAATCTCCATGCGGACGATCCCATCCGTAGACCGCGAACACGAGCGGTCGGCCATCCGGGTAATACGCACGATACACGCCTGAAGCATGGCCGCGCTTATAGTCCATGCTAACGGCCACCTTGCCGGTATCGCTGGCGAATTTGCCGATACGCTTGTACTGTGCATCCATGCGCACGGGTTCATACACCACCGGATGCGGAACGACGACCCCGTTCGTGGGCACCCAGAGTGTATCCGGTTGTGCGAAGAGCGCGGTGTGAAGCAGGAGCGGAACCGCGACGAATAGGGACTTCATTCAATCTAGAGGGCACCACTGCCACGCGTGCATTGGAAGCGCGAGGTCAACGTTCGGCCTTGCTGGTCGGTCAAAGTTAGCTGGTGTGCGCCCTGCTGAACATCCACGGTGAGGCGATGGTCTCCGGAAGTTCTGCCGATGAAGCTGCCATTCAGATCCCAATTCAGGAGCGCGCGCGGATCACGATGCACGGCGTGCAATACGACCCGAGCAGTTGACCCATCGAGTTGCATGGGAACGAAGAGTCGCGCTCCGGACTCCGGGTAGACCAGTGCCATTGGCGGGTCCTCGGTCCCGAAAGCGGAGGCTGGCATGGAGCGATAGTTGGGGTGCGAGGCTGCATAGTAATGCTCCATCGCTGGAGGCAGTACGAACCAATTCACCCAATGACCGTCGCCACCGGGGTCGACTTGTTCGTCTTCGGCGGCGTTCACGAACACCCTCTGGTGATAGGGGCAGGGCACGGTGCGCAGCGCTGCACGGATCGTGGGTAGCGTATCCACGGGAACACAATCCTGACCTGCTCGGAAACCGCTGCTTCGGCATACGGCCATGGGTTCGAGATCATCGAACGGCGGGTCATATCCACGACCATCGGGGAGTAGTCCGAAGATCTCGAAAAGCATGGGCGCGGCGGCGAGCGTTCCCGTAAGCCCCGGTCGTCCTTCGCCGTCCGCGTTGCCGGTCCATACGCCCACGGTATATCGCTCGGTAGTGCCGATGGCCCATGCATCGCGATGACCGAAACTCGTACCGGTCTTCCATGCGATGCGTTTTTCGCCTGCGAAGTACTGCCAGCCTGCTTCCATTTCCGGGCGATTCACCTGCTGAAGCGCGATCAATGCATGGTGAACCGCGGCCGGGGATAGAGGCGTGCGCTGTTCTTCGCGTGAAGGTTCCTCTAGCGGCGAGCGAACGATCGGAGGGTGCACGGTCCGTGGCGTTCGCAGTGCGATACGCGCCATGGATGCGTATGCCCCGGTGAGTTCCCACAAGGTGCTTTCGGCGCCACCAACGATCAACGAAAGGCCATAGTCGTCCGCAGTGCGGTCGATGTGCGCCAGGCCCATGGCCCGAAGTGTTCGCAAGGTGCGTTCAATACCATGTTGATGCAGTGCGCGAACCGCCGGGATGTTGAGCGAACGAGCAAGAGCCTGGGATGCCGGTACGGCCCCATCGTAGCTTTCATCGAAGTTTTCCGGCGAAAAACCCTCATAGTGCGTGGGAAGGTCGGCAACGAGCTGGTCGGGCATCAACTCGCTGCTTTGCAACATGTCCGCGTACAGGAAAGGTTTGAGCAAGCTACCTGTGCTCCTTCGGGCCTGCACGATATCCACGGCACTGGCATGCTGTGCATCGGTGGAAGACAAGTTCCCGACATAGGCCAGGACCTCGCCGCTCCGTGTATCGAGCACGAGGACCGCCGCATTGTAGACCTCGTTCGCGCGCAGGGTCATCGCATGGCGTTCAGCTATGGCGGTTACACGTTGTTGCAGCCCAGCGTCCAAGGTGGTGCGTACGCGCGTGCCTCCGAGGCCTTGTTCATTCAGTGTGGTGAGCAGGTGTGGCGCCAGGCGTGGAAGAGCCAACGGTCGGTCCGGCAATGGTTCGGACATGGCCAACTCGGCGGAGAGACTGTCCAGTGTACCAACGCTGCGCAGATAGGCGAGGAGCCTGTTGCGTTTGTGCCATAGGGCATCGCGCTGTTCGCCTGGATGGATACGCCCTGGTGCGTTCGGCAGCACGGCCAGCGTTGCGCTCTCGGCCCAGCCTAGTTGATGAGGGGCTCTTCCGAACCAGCGCCATGAGGCAGCTTCCAATCCCACCACGTTCCCGCCAAAGGGGGCATTAGCGGTGTAGAGCGCAAGTATCTCGTTCTTCGAGTGGCGCACTTCAAGCCGTAAAGCCATGACCACTTCAACCAGCTTATTCCACCACGTGCGCGGACGATCGCCAAGAGCCATCCGTGCTACCTGCATGGTGATGGTACTACCACCGCTCACCACACGTCCGGCTCTTTTGTTCTGTCTCACAGCGCGAGCCAACGATGGAACGTGTACGCCGAAGTGCGAACGGAAATGCCGGTCCTCGAAAGCGATCAAACAGCGCTCGAAACGAGCGGGTATCGAGTCTCCAGCAGGCATCCGCCATTGACCGTCCAAGGCTACGGATGCCCCCAATGTGGTGCCATCTCGAGCAAGCAGCACGGTACTACGCGGCGCCGTGAACAAGGCATCCATCGGCCCCCATCGGGCCCATGCGAACAGGGTCGCGAGAATCGCCAGCCCGATCAGCAGCCGTTTGCGCCACCGTTCCATACCGATCGCGTTCCGTTCACTTCGTGGCCATATCCGATCCGCCTGCCGGGACCACATCCACCCAACGGCCCACACTACGTGCATTCACGGTATGATCGTACATCGCTTCGCACGATGCGCCCGGGAGGTAGTACCGGCCCGTGTACGCGGCGTTGAGCATTACTTTGTAGGTGACCATGTTCCCACGCCAGAGGTCGAAGTAGGTCATCACACGATCATCGCGAACATCCTGGTAGGTGAAGCCTGACATGACCACGGCGCCCTCACTTCCTTCCAAACGGTTGTTGCGGATCTCCCAGCCAGAAGGGAAGACCTGTGTCAACGCGAGTTGTTGGTAGCCATCGACAACACCGGGATGGACGAGTTTCACCACGGCCACGAAGTCCATGCCTTGTTCAATGCGGCTCGGGTCGATCGGCTTGCCGTCCATTCCCGTGTACTCCACGCTCATGCTCAATCCACTGGCAATGGCTTTCTCTTGGCCTGCGAGCGGAACACCGATACGTACATAACGCACGTAGATGCCGGTCTTTCCCGTGTTCGTGATCGCGGCACTGGCTTTACCATTCGGCGTCTGTAGATCCAGCCTGCTGATGGCCTTCTCCGTGAATTTGTCGGTAGCCTTTCCGTCCAAGATCAGCTTGTAGCTGAGCGCCTTCCCGAACGTGCTCTGCTGGGCGAAGTGTCCGGTGGCCATCAACCCGAAAGCGGTGGTCTGCGTGCTGTACCAGCCATCACTGCTCAGCTGCTTGGCTATGCGTTGGATCACCCCTGCGGCCTTGGCGGTCTCCCCCATGTTCATCAACGCTTCAGCGATCATGGCTTCATCGCGCAGGTCGCTACCGTAGGTGAACCCTTGTTGCGCATATGCCTGGATCGCATCGGGCACACCGTCCACAAGCTTCTTCGCAGCTTCTTTCTGACCGACGTGTGCATAGCTGGCGGCCAGCATCCAGCGGCCCATGATCGACAGGTCGCGTTGTTCGCGCAAGCGGTTCATGGCAGCCAGCTCCGGATGTTTCGCCAAGGCCAATGTGTACAGGCGATAGGCCTGGGTGAGCTGTGTGGCCTCGCGTGACCATCCGGTGGGCACCGTGCCTTGCCATTCACGTGCGGCCTTGCGCTGGAAGGAGAGCCAGTTCGATAAGGTGCTGCCCACTGGTTTGAACCCTTCGCGTTGCGCTTCGACCATGAAGTGGCCGGCGTAGATCGAGGTCCAATCGTCATAATGGTCGCCTCCTCCCGGCCAGTAATTGAATCCACCATCCGCGCGTTGGAACTGGCTCATCTTGTGCAGCCCCGCCTCCACGTTCGCCCGCATGCTCTGCTCGGTGCGGGTGGGCAGGTCCATCACCTTGGCGATGAACAGTTGCGGGAAGGCTTTCGAAGTGGTCTGCTCCAGGCAACCGTGCGGATAGTCTATCAAGTACTGCAAACGACGACCGAAGTCGACAGGAGGAATGGTGCTCACTTCAACATAAGCGCTGTTCGTTCCTGCCACGCCGATGGGTTGTGGTGTTTCCTGCCAGCTCTTGCCCGGTTCAAGGTAGGCTTCCACTGTTTCTGTCACGGGCAAGTTGGGTTGGCGCACCTGCAGCTCGATGGATTCGGACGCGCTTTCACCGGCACCGCTCACGCGCACCTTCACCTTGGCCACACCGATGGCTTCCTTCACGCGTACTGCGAAGCGTACCACTTGGTCACCTGTGCTGTTGAAGTGGATCGTCTTTTCCGCAGGGCCGTCTGGAATGAGGAAGCTGTTGGGCTCCAGTGTCACCTTCACATCCTTCACTTTCGGGTCCATGGCGAATACGGTGACCGGTAGATCCGCGCGTTCACCGGGAGCGAGCACGCGGGGCAGGGAGGCGAGCACCATCAACGGTTTCTTCACTGGCACGGCTTTCTCCGCGCTCCCGTAAGCTTTCTCTCCATCCGTGGCCACGACCATCACGCGCACCGAGCCTACGTAGTTGCTGATGGTGAACCGATGCCGTGCTTTCTTGCCCGGCTCCAGCTTGAACGGACCTACGTACTTGACCACGGGCTTGAAACGGTTCGCTTTCGCGTTCTCCGCAGGCCCGGCATCGTCGCTGCCGCCAAGGGCGAGCACGCGCGCGATCTGCCGACCGAACGCACCGATCACCTGGTCGTAGACATCCCATGTACGCACACCCAGTGCCTCGCGCGCATAGAGGTGCTTCCATGGGTCCGGTGTCCTGAATCGCGTGAGGTCCAGCAGTCCTTCATCCACGATGGCCAAGGTGTAGGTCATGGCATCACCGTCCTTTTCATTCACCTCCACCTCGAATTCCGCATCGGTCTTGATCTCCTTCGCCATGGTGATCATGGGCTGAAGATGCGTCTGCGCATCCTCCACCATGATGGGGATCACCCCATAGAGCCGGATCGGCAGATCGTTCAATGTTCTTGCATGCGGTTGTACAACGGTGACATGCGCGTAGACGTTCGGCGCCATGTCCTCGGTGATGGGGAAGGTGTAGCGTGTTTCCTTGGCCTTAAGATCCACCCATACCGCATCCAACGTGCGGCTGCCGGTCTCCAGGCTCACCAATGCACGGCCTGTTCCAGCGCTGGGGATGATCAGGGTGGCCTCTTCGCCGACATTGTAGGTGTTCTTGTCGCTGTTGAAGGTCAACATCGCGGCTTGTTCAGGTTCTTCGCGACGAGATCGACCTTCCCATCCAGGCCAGTCCATGTAGAATTGAAGCGCACTACTATGGCCGCTCATCGGATCGGTCACACGCACGGTGAATCGCCCCCAATCCGGGCGGTTGATGCGGAACTTCAGTGTCGTACGGCCTTTGGCATCGGTCTTCAATTCGAAGTCTTCGCGTAGCTCCACGCTGGGAGAACTGATGTAATTCGCATCTCCGTCCATGTCACCATCCCACCACCAGTTCCGCTGCATTTTGTAGACCTGGCCTTTCAGCGCATGACCTGCCAAGGGCTTTCCGCTCGCGTCCAGTGCTACTACCGAAAGTGAGTAGGTGGTGTCCGTCACCAGTCCACCCCAAGCGTTGAACGACCCCGGTGGGCGCAAGCCCGCATAGCTCTTGTACGGGTAGTAGTCCACGGTAGTGCGATCCATGCTGGCGTCACCACCCGCCTCGAACACGCGCGTAACGATGTTCGTGCGCACCATGGCGGGGGCACTGCGCCCTGCCTGTAGTTCCAAGGGGAAGCTGGTCTCGCCCTCTTCGTTCAGGTTACCCTCGAAGGCGACCTGTTCCTCTTCCGGAACGAACGTTCGGAGGTCGTCGAAATGATAGTTCTCATGACCCTTGAAGCTCGCAGCGCCTTCGTCCATGGTCACGGTCACACGTGCCTTCAACCCACGAGCAGGGGCGCCATGCAGCCAGTTCGAACGCAAATTGATCGTCTGTGTGCCGCCACCGCTGATGCGTTCACCGATATCGTATTGGATCTTCAACCGGTTCGGCTTCACCGTTTCGATGCGGATCGTCTTGTGGAAGGACGTTCCACCGACCACCACACGGGCGTTCCAGAAACCGGTGGGGGCATCGGTAGCGGTGGCACAGCGGAAGGCATACACACCGTTCACTGACGTTGTGCGTACGTGTTTCTGATCCAGTCGGCCACGCGGATCGGTCAGTTCCAGTATTACAGGATGATCCTTGGGCAGCTTATGCTGTGCATCCTGAAGCATGAAGGCGAGGTACAGTGAGTCACCCGGCCGCCATACACCGCGTTCGCCGTAAAGGAAGCCCTTCAAACCTCGTTCGATGGCGTCCCCCTGCACATCGAATTCGCTTACCGAGAGCGAGGATCCATCTCCCAACGGCAGGTAGCCGCGCTGTTCACCTTTGGAGGCAACGAGCAGGAAAGGTCTGTGCTTGCTGGCTGGCAGTGTGGCAAGGCCTTCGCCGTTCGTTACAACGGAACCAAGGCTTTTGCGCTGGAGGTCGAGCACATCAAGCTTCACCCCTGACATCGGCTCTGTCGTGCGCAGGTCGCTCACGGCGATGAAGAGTGAGCCATCGTTGCCGCCCTTGACGATCAAGCCCAGGTCGGAAGCGAGGATATTGCGCGCGACGGAAGTGTTACGCATGTAGTACGACGGTGAGCACGGATCCTCGCGCTCTTCTTGCTCATAGTCATCGTAGTAGTAGTCATCGTAGTACCAGTTATCCTGGTATTGATCGTACTGCGCTTGTTCCTCCTCCCAAGTGCTCTCGGGTTCGGGCTCCTCAGCGGCCCCTTCGTTGTTGCAGGGATAGACCGAGTACTTGCGCGAGAAGGATAACTCAACGCGGTAAATGGCACCAGGTTCTGCTTTGATGTGCTGCTCGAGGTCCAGATAGAAGCGGTTCCAACGGCCCAGATCCGGTGCGTCTGCCGTCTTCAGCGGGATCGTCTTTTTGGTGATCAACCGACCCACACGCGCCAGTTCACGTTCACCATCCAGCGCATTGACCTGGAGGAACTGCGAGACATTGCTTTCATGGATCTTCACCACTCGCACGTCCACGGCCTTCAGATTGACCGCTTCGAAAGGCATTACCAGACCATCGGAAGAGGGAAGGATGGACCCCTTGCCGACCATGCGGATCGCTGGTTTCAGTTCTTCGAAGGTGAGGTCTACGGTGATGTCGTGGCCTAAGGGATGCTCGTTCACGTTGCGCACCGCCGCAGCCACATAGGCCTGGTGGTCGCCGCTCAGGCGATCCGAAGGGTAGAGGATCAGCTTGTTGCTCTCCACGGACACACGCACATTTTCCGAACCCATGATCCCCACCAGCCCGCTCATGTCCTGGTCGGCGTCCAGCGGATCACTGAAGAGAAGGGTCGCGCTTTGTTCGCCTTCCGAATCCGTCGTGGAGGAGATCAGCGTCAGATCACCGATAGCAGGTACGTTGAATGGAAGTGTACCTGAATCCTCGGAACCGATGCGATCGCCGTCCCATTGGATGTCCACGGTGGAGGCGGATGCTCCACGCAGGACGCTGTCCACGGTGAAGCGATGGTACATCCCATTAGGCTCATGTTCCCAGGTAGTTGAGAGCTTGCGGCCTTGCTGTGAGGCCTGGAAGCAGCCTTCCAGATCCTGCCCTGTGGCATCGTCGCCGGTCTGTACATCCACGACGAGGCGTTGCCAGGTGAGGTCGGTGGGCGACAGTGATCGCATGTCGCTAACACGAGCATCGATGCCTTGACGCACAGTGGTCACTTGGAATTTGAAGTTCTCCAGTCCGCTGGGTACGCTGATCAGTTGCCCCAGCTTGAAATTGACTGTGTAAGTCTTCTCCTGCTCCAATCGTTCGCTCGGCTGGAAGGCCAATGTGCCTTGATCGTGCCAGTGGACGGTACCTTCTACATCCGGGTCCATGTCGAACAGATCCTGGATGGCGGCGTTGCTAGAGTCCTTCCATTGCTGCCCGTCGGCGATGCGCACGAGGATGGACGCACGAGCGCTGATATGTCCTGCGGTGAATGCCGGGATGTAGGGAGTGAAGGCCGTGTCGGGGGTAAAGGACGCATCCTGCGAGCGGCAACCGGCAAGTAGGATCAACGCGACCAATGCGGCGTGAAGCATCACACGCGCACGACGGGGCAAGCGGTACATGGTGGTTGGGAACGGACGGGAAAGGTAGGTGGACGGATGGCGAACGTCGAACCGCGGCCGCGTATTGCGGCTAAGCTCAAGGTCGGATCGAAGAACCGTGCTCGATGGAACAGGTTGATCCTGTGGGTTCAACTCCTGTTAGCGACCATCCTGCCATTCCGTAACGATCGGAAGGTGAACGATGAAGGAGATCGGACCGCGAAGTATGGGGGGAAAAGCCAGCGTTCGAGGAACGTTCAGCGCTGCTTCATCAGCTGATCGGCCTCATCCGCGGGGATGATGTAGCCGTTCATGTCGCCCACGACGAACGCATCAGTGAAGCCTTTCTTCACGATCGCCACTTTCGAATCGTCAGCCTCTTTGCGGCTCTTGAACTGGCCGTAGTAGTAGCGAACAGCGTCCGGACTGGTGATGGGTCTGATGTCACCCATCTCGATCAGTTTCCCCATGGTTTCCATGGGAATGTTGCCCACGAAGGTGCCCACTTGAACACGGTAGCGCAGTTTGTTCTTGTCGATGGCACCGCTCGGTGCATTGCTCATGGTCTCGGGTCCGGTGAGCTTGGCACCGGCATCCTTCATGCTGATGCGTTTACCATCACGGAATGCGACAAGGAAAGCTCCTTGGAAGCCTCGGAGGAGCATCTGCACCTTGTGTGCGGCGGCAGGGTTCACCTCTTTGAACGAACCCGTGTAGTAGCGTGTCAGCCCATCGTCGCCCTTGATGACCACCAGATCATCGATGCCCTCGAAGATGTTCTTTGATAGTGGGTGACGGAAAGCTCCGAGTTGCACACGTACGATGACCTCTCCCTTCGGCACTTCCGGCGTCTCACCGGCACCTCCGGTCAACTTCGCACGTTCAGCGTTGATCTCATCCGTGACGTCGATCAGGCGGCCATTCTCCTCCGCCATTACGCGACCTTCCACCTTGATGCCCTTCAACTCCAGTTCACGGCGGAGGGCTTCGGGGATGGACTCGTAGCTGCCCACGACGTAGAAGGTGGTGTCCCCCTGTTCCACGGCACGGATATCCGGGATGCTCAGCAACTTCTGGATGAGTTCTTCACTGATGCTCTCCACTTGTTCGCCCACCTTCACCACATATACACGCTTCACTTTCTGCACCGCAGGCTTCATCGGGCCGAACGATTCCACACGAGAGGTGACCATGTTCACGTTGCCGGAATCCTTGTAGGCCAGCCATGCTTTCAGCAGTTCCTCGTCGGTTATCGTCACTCCTCGCGGATCAACGGTCGCGCCCTGGGCTGAATTCAGTTCATCATCGGCGTGGTCAGGAACACCGTCACCATCACCGTCCAACGGGCACCCGAACGCGTCCACTTTCGCACCGTTTGGCGTGTAGGGGCACTTGTCGTTGATGTCCTGAACGCCATCACCGTCCTCATCACCCATCCAGGCGAGCTGATCGATCTGCTCACTGTTGAGCGGTGTCATCTTCGCCTTCTTCTGCGCAGGCTTCATCGGCAGGGTGTAACCGATGGAGAACGAGGAGAAGAGGAAACGATCGTTGCGTGCATCACCGGCCCGACTGTCGCGGCTTCCATCCGTAACGCCATCGACCAGATCGGTCAGCGTGAAGTGCATGGTGGTCCCCATGCGGAAATCGAAGCCATTGCCGATGTCCATGCGAGCACCGATGCCCACGGGTACGGCCCAGGTACGTTCGAGGTATTTGCCGAAGCCGTCCAGGTTGGATTCGCGCACATCACTTTCGTAGGAGTAGTCGCGTTGCAGTTCCACGGCGTCTCCAGCGTTCGCAGCGTTCTCATCGATGTCGCGGATCGTCCCATCGCTCCAGTAATGGTAGGCACGACCGCTGGCATCGCGCAGGTCGGTCTTGGTCAGGAATTCCACTGATTCGAAACCGGCCATGATGTATGGTTCCACCACCCGCTTCGGGTTCAGGAGTTGGAGGAAATTGTAACGGAACTGAATACCGCCCGTGGTGATACGCGATTCGAAGTTGAGGTTGCGCGTCAGGCTGCGTTCGTTCACCCCTAGACGTCCATGCAGGGCATAGGCTCCTACTTCCAGCCAGGGAGTGATGGGTGTCGTGGCCCTTAACTCATACCCGACCCGGGTGACGAGAGGGCTGTAGGTGCCATGTCGAGTTCCCACATCCCCGTAGAAAGCGAACATCCCTGGCCCTATACCGAAGGTTGGCTTCAACCGTACCGCAGCTTCCTCCACGGTCGGCGCGTTGATACCTGCAGGAAGGGAGGTGGTGTCCGCTTGGGAGAAGGACGAAAGTGCCAGCAAGCCACTGAAGGCAATGCCCGAAAGAGAACGGAGTGCGCGGGTTCCGAAGCCGTTGTTATCGGGCATGCTTTCCGTTCTGGTTCAGGGGCGCACTATTGCACCCACTTCTGGTTGCTCAACAAAAGCGCCTCTTGTACGGTGATACGGTCACCGTTGTTATACGCCGTTACGAACGGGCCTGGGAAGTTGTGCCCCGCCGTATTGTAGGCGATGCGCTGATCACGCGCTTCTGCGTACGATCCAAAGCGGCCAGTTACGTATTTGATCCACCCTTGGTGACGCTCTACGCTGAACGCACCGCTGTAACGATGGCGGTTGCTGAAGTAGCTTTTGCCGACCTCGCGATGTCCTGCGCAGATCTGGACTTTATACACCACGCCATTCTCCGGCGCCGGAATGGAGGTCACCTTCTTCGGCTGCTCGGTGGGTTTCGTTGGCTGCTTGGCTGCAATGGTCTGTTCAGACGCACGACGAGCGGCTTCGGCCTGCTCCCTGGCGGCCGTTTCTTTGGCGGCCAATCCAGCGTCACGCTTGGCCTGCTCCTCCGCCTGACGCTTGGCCAGGTCCGCATCGGGGTTCGCCACCAGTTCCATGTTGCTGTTCTGGTTGGCCAACACTTCAAGTGCCTTGGGGCCTACGAAGAACTTCGAGGTCCCGAGCACGGCTTTCTGGGTCTCATCGTTCAAAAGGTACCCGAACTCTCCGTTGATGCTGTACTCTCCTTCCGGCCGTTCGTTCGCCCGCAGCTTGTAGACCACTTTGATCTCCTGGCTGGCAGGAAGATTGAGCCAAACGAATTTCGCGATGCGGTCCTGGGCGGTGAAGATGGCTTCGCTGCTGGTCTTCTCCAGTGCGGTGAATCCATCCGGAATGGTCTCCTGAAGTTTGCCGAAGCCACGGATATCACCCTTTTTCACGATCACCTCCACCAGCATTTCCTTTTCAGTAACGGGGGTGATGGTACGTGTCGCCGTAACACCACCAGCTCCTTGAATGGGGGCAACGCCACTGGCATTATCGATCACCGCGAGAACGGTGCTACCTGCCGGCGCACCCGCCCCGGCGGACACCAGATCCTGCGCTGAGGGCTCTTCCGTAGTGGTCACTTCAGCCACTTGAACGGCCCCTCCGGAACCGAAATCGACCGTGGACGTTGGCAGGTCGAAGGTTTTGCGCTCGTTGTCCTCGATGTAGGAAAGACGACCCTGAATGGCAAGGTTACCGCTCACGGATGCATCCGCTGTGAGGGTGTAGGTCACTTTGAAGGTGGGTGTGCTCGGCAAGGCCATCCAAATGAACTTCGCTTTTTGGTCCGCGAAGGTGAAGGAGGCGCCTTTCGTTTCGATGGCCGTAGCAGTGAGGCCTTGGGGCAGATCCAATTGAAGCTTGGCGAAACCGCTGAGTTCTGCCTTGTTCACCGTAACGGTCACCCGCACCTCGGTCCCAGGGGCCATGGTGCTCGGTATGTTCTGGGTAATGCTGATGTCAGCAAGGAACAAGGGGTCGATAAGCAGGAGCCCGATGAAGTTGATCAGCAGTACCAGTTGGTTCATGGTCGTTCGTTCGCTAGGGTGCGCCTACCCCCGTGATGCCTCCAAAAGTATCTGGAGCCCCCCGGAGAGAAGCGACTGCGAACTTAGCGATACCAACAGAAACCTGTTGACGGGGAGGGCATGCGTGGAAAGTGCAGGCTTGAATGGGCGTTGATCGCGCGCTGCGACTCAATAACGAAGCCTGTAGATACTGATATCCCCATGGCTGAACACAGGGGAGAGCCACTTGTCCCAAACCGGTGGAAGAGTAGATGCTGGAATGATATGTGTCACCCTATAGCGCTTCGCGGATACCAGGAATTCATCGACCTGACCTTTGGCCAGGAGACCGAACATCGCGTCCCGATCCGCTCTTCTGGGCGCAGGGTCAACGTAAGGATTCGAGAAGTAGAGGTCCGTCGCCACCAGTTTGCGCGCAGCAGGCGAGACCACATCCATCGCCACACGGTCCGTGGTAAGGAATACCTCCTGTGGCCTCGTGTTATGCAACACGTATAGGTACGCCGAATGAGCATCCGTTCGGGAGGACAGGGCAGCTCGTTGCCGGATCTCCTCGACCTTGGAATGGAAGATCGGTGTACAGAGCACCACGGTGATCGCAATGGCGCACACGCCCGATCCGATCAGGATATGGCCAATAGGTACACCAGCATCGAGGCGAAGAGACCGCCACATGGGCATACGGGAGAAACGCACGTAGACCAGCGTTCCCATCCACGCCACGGCGATGCCGAAGAACATGCAGCACATCAATTTCAAGTAGAAGAAGAAGTGATAGGCCGGAACGAAGGAGGGGATGACGAGGCGTCCGGCGCTTTGTGCGAGGGTGCTGCTTATGCTGGACCAGACGAACATGGCCAGGACAACGCTGAAAGCATATAGGAAGATCGTTGCTGTACGGTCCCTTCGAAGAAGCAGTATGGCGCCCCCCAGGCCGGAAACGACCAACGCGGGCATACTCTTCGAGAGCGTATGGAGAACATTCTCGAAGAGGATCGGTGCGAATTGCCATGTAGTGGAGTAGGGGTTCTGGCTGTGCATGCCATACGCTTTGACAAGTGGAGCAAGAAGGAAGATCAACGCACTGGCCGTTGGAAGCGAATAGACAAGTCCATTCCTTATACAAGGGCCTATCGCTCCATGTGCGCGAAGGGCATGAATGATGTCCGACAAGGCGATACTGCCGAATAGGATGATGAGTATGAGGGCGGTGGAAGGGTGTCCAAGAAAGGTGATCCCCGTTAGTGCCCCGGCTCCCGCCCAATTGGTCCATCGCAGCGAAGGGTCTCGAAGAATGCGCCAAGCGAGCAGCAGCCCGAGGGAGAAGGCGCCATGCAGGGAACAGATGGCGAAAAGGTGGGGGCTCAGGCCAACATCGCACCACAGGGGAAGACCGCTGTTCACCAGCAGGAGATATCCGGCCAAGCCACCGAGTGCAGCAATACGACCGAAGATGCACCACAGCATGCCGAAAAGCGCGAGCACGGGAAGAAGGGCGAGATGAATGCCAGCACGGGTCGCGACGGTCATTACCGGTAGGCCGGTGACCGTGCTAAGTCCTGCCACGAAGGATGAGACCAGGGGCGGGTACCACGCTTTCTCACCGATGTAGATGGGATCTTCGCTGTACTGACCATCGATGATGGCCTGAGCCGACCCTACATCGCGTAGGAGATCGGGGTCGGTGGGGCGCGCGGTTCCATAGGCGCTCACGATCCCCTTCAAGTAGAACGGTAGTATGAGCAGCACGGCCGCAGCGACAGTGATCAGATCCGACCTTCTCACACTTCCGCGTAACATGGTGGCCCACATGTTCTTCGTGTGGCCGAAGTGGCCGGTGCTGCGGGTGCCCTGATCAGAAGTTCGGCTTCAGCATATACTTGCTGTAGAAGCTATTGATGGCAGCCACTGCTTCCTCCGGTTTGTCCACGATGCTGATGAGTTCCAGGTCGGTCGGATTGATATAGGCGTATTGATCGCCCATGGTGCTCTTGACCCAGTCCATCAATCCCTGCCAATACTTCTTGCCCACTAGGATGATGGGGAAACGTCCGATCTTCTGCGTCTGGATCAGTGTGAGCGCCTCGAACAACTCGTCAAGCGTGCCAAAGCCCCCGGGTAATACGATGAAGCCCTGGCTGTATTTGATGAACATCACCTTTCGCACGAAGAAGTAATCGAAGTTGATGCTCTTCTCCTTGTCGATATAAGGATTGGGCTGCTGTTCAAAAGGTAGTTCGATGTTGAGGCCTACGCTGGTGCCGCCACCGCGTTGCGCACCTTTGTTGGCGGCTTCCATGATGCCGGGTCCACCGCCGGTGATGACGCCGTAACCGTTGCCGGTGAGTAGGAAGGCGATCTCCTCGGCGAGTCGGTATTCAGGAGCTTCGGGTTTCGTACGTGCACTGCCGAAGATGCTCACACAGGGGCGTATCCGTTGCATGGCCTCGAAGCCTTCGACGAATTCGCTCATGATCTTGAAGATGGCCCAACTGTCGTTGGCCTTCACCTCGCTCCAACCCTTGCGTTTGAAGGCTTTCTTGATGCGACGTTCGCTTTCGTTGTCCGCTTGTGGAGTTCTGGCCATGTTGGCAATGATTCGTTTTCGGGATACGCTTCCCTGGGATCAGTTCAGTTCTTGTTGCAGGTAGGGGAAGGTATGTCCCCGGCCCATGAGCACGACATCCTCCGGTGTTCCGCGTGCCACCACCTGTCCTCCGCCTCCTCCACCTTCAGGCCCCATATCGATCACGTGGTCGGCCACTTTCACCATATCCAGGTTGTGCTCGATCACGAGGACCGTGTTGCCGTGGTCAACGAGCCTGTCCAGCACATTGATCAACTGCTGCACGTCCTCGAAGTGCAGTCCCGTGGTGGGTTCATCCAGGATGTAGAACGTGCTGCCGGTGTCGCGTTTGCTCAATTCGGTGGCCAGTTTGATGCGCTGTGCCTCTCCGCCGCTCAACGTGGTGCTGCTCTGTCCAAGGGTCACGTAACCCAGTCCCACGTCCAGCAATGTTTTGAGCTTGATGGCGATGAACGGGATGTCAGCGAAATGGAGCATGGCCTCCTCTACCGGCATGGCCAATGTGTCGGCGATGCTCTTGCCTTTGTAGCGCACTTCCAGTGTTTCACGATCGAACCGTTTGCCCCGGCATGTCTCGCAAGGCACGCTTACGTCGGGGAGGAAGTTCATTTCGATGACCCGCACACCTGCTCCCTTGCAGGTTTCGCAGCGACCACCCGGGGTGTTGAAACTGAAGCGTCCTGCTTTGTAACCACGGATCTTCGCACTGGGGAGTTGGGCGTAGAGTTCACGGATATGGTCGAACAAGCCGGTGTAGGTCGCCGGATTGCTGCGTGGTGTGCGACCGATCGGGCTCTGGTCCACCTCGATGACCTTATCGATGTGCTCCAGTCCCTTGATGGACGTGTAGGGGAGCGGGTGGGCATCACTGCGGTAGAAATGCTTGCTGAGGATGGGGTAGAGCGTGTCGCCGATGAGGGTGCTCTTTCCGCTACCACTGACACCCGTCACGCAGATGAACTTGCCCAGGGGGAAGTCCACGTCAACGTTCTTGAGGTTGTTACCCGAAGCCCCATAGAGGAACAGTCGTTCTCCTGTGCCTTTGCGACGTTGCTTTGGAACGGCGATGCGCAGCTCGTTGCGCAGGTACTTCGCCGTGGTGCTATCACCTGCGGCGAGCTCTTTCGGATGTCCCTGCGCCACGATGCGTCCGCCATGTACACCGGCGCCCGGGCCGATGTCGATCAAGTGATCGGCGCTGAGCATCATCTCCTTGTCGTGCTCCACCACCAGCACGCTGTTGCCACCATCGCGCAGGTTGCGCAGGCTGCTGATCAAACGTTTGTCATCCCGTTGATGAAGGCCGATGCTCGGTTCGTCCAGGATGTAGAGCACACCGGTGAGTTGGCTGCCGATCTGTGTGGCCAGTCGGATGCGTTGTGCTTCACCACCGCTCAACGTGCGGGCACTGCGGTCGAGCATCAGGTAGTCCAAACCTACATCCAGCAGGAACCCACTGCGAGCGGTGATCTCCTTCACGGCTTCGCGCGCGATCAGTGCTTTCTTCTCGTCCAAGCGTTCCAACAAGCCGCTCATGAACGTATGCAGCTCAGCTATGCTCATGAACGCCAGCTCGTGTATGTTGCGCCCGTCCAGCCGGAAGAAGAGGGCGGTCTTCTTCAGTCTGCTGCCCTTGCATTCCGGGCACGTCACCATATGGGTGAAGCTCTGCGCCCATTTCTGTGCGGTCTTCGGGCCTTCCTCTGCTTGAGCCAGGATGAACGGGATGATGCCTTCGAATTGCACCGTGCGGTCGCTAAGACCGATATTGCTGGTCACCTTCAGCGGCTCGTCCATGCCGTTGAGCAACGACATCAGCACGGCTTCATCGATCTCTTCCAATGGGGTGTTCAGGTCGTGGCCGTGCGCTCCGAGCGCCGCTTCGATCTGCTTGAAAACCCAGGTGTTCTTGTAGGCCCCCAGCGGAACGATGCCTCCGCGCTTCACGCTTTTGCTACGGTCAGGGATGATCTTGTCCAAGGCGACCTCGGTGACCTGCCCCAGTCCACTGCATCGTGGGCAGGCTCCATAGGGGGAGTTGAAGCTGAAGAGATTCGGTTCGGGTTCTTCGTAGGCGATGCCGCTTGTGGGGCACATCAGGTTACGGCTCAGGTAGCGTGCCTGATCGGCCTTGGTGTCCACTACCATCAGGTTGCCCTTGCCGTATTTCACCGCCGTTGCGCAGGTCTCGGTCAGGCGTTTGCGATCGGCCTCTTTCACCTTCAGCCTGTCTATGACCAGTTCGATATCGTGCACCTTGTAGCGATCCAGTCGCGGGCGGGTCGTGAGATCGACGACCTTGCCATCCACCCGCGCACGCAGGAAGCCCTGGCGTAGGAATTGTTCGAAGAGTTCGCGATAATGACCTTTACGGCCCCGGATGATGGGAGCCAGGATGAGCACGTCCTTTCCGTCGTACTCATTCATCACCAGGTCCACGATCTGTTTCTCGGTGTAGCGCACCATGGGCTCACCGGTCACGTAGCTGTAGGCATCGGCCACGCGCGCGTACAACAGGCGGAGCAGGTCGTAGATCTCCGTGATGGTGCCCACGGTGCTCCTCGGATTCCTGCTGATGGTCTTCTGCTCGATGGCGATCACCGGGCTCAGACCGGTGATCAGGTCCACATCAGGCCTTTCGATGCCGCCGAGGAACTGCCGGGCGTAGGCGTTGAAGGTCTCGATGTACCGTCGCTGTCCTTCGGCGTGGATGGTGTCGAAAGCCAGCGAGCTTTTGCCACTCCCGCTCAGGCCGGTGATCACCACCAGCTTGTCGCGCGGAATGCGCACATCGATGTTCTTCAGGTTGTGGACACGCGCACCGAGCACCTCGATGTGGTCTTCGTCCATCAACGGTATGTCGGCAGGAACCACTTTTGCAGCGGTCTTCCCTTTCTTCTTGGCGTCCGTCTTCAAGGTCGTTCTCGTCGGCTGGCTCAGTCCTCCGCAGGGGCGGAGTCGAAGCCTTCTGCGGGGAGCAGCACGGTGTAGGTGCGGTTCTCGCGGTTGGTCAGTTGGTTGTCTCGCAACCAGGGATTGAGCAGTTTCAGTGTCTTATAGTCCGTTCCATTGGCGATGGCCCAATCGGCCAGGTCGGCGACCGGTCCGCTGATGGTGATCTCGCGCGTGCGGTAGGGAGCGTAAAGGTCTTTCTTCCGGAGGTGGAAACCGTAGCGCTCCGGATCGCGGATGATCTCTTTCATGGCCAGAACGCGATACACGTAGCGCGCGGTCTCCTCGTTCAATAGCAGGTCGAAATAGTTGTCCCGTTTCTGGCGGCCGAGTTGCTTATCCACGCCACCCTGCCCCAGATTGTAAGAAGCAGCGGCCAATGCCCAGTTGCCGTACTTGGCGTAGCTGGCCTTTAAGTACCGGCATGCAGCCACGGAACTTTTCTCCACGTGGTAGCGCTCGTCCACTTCGGCGTTCACTTCCAGCCCGTGTCGTTGTCCGGTCTCTTTCATGAACTGCCAGTAGCCTGTGGCGCCCGCTGGGGAGACCACATTGGTCAAGCCGCTTTCGATCAACGCGATATACTTCAGGTCGTCCGGTACGCCTTCGCGTTCCAATACCTGTTCGATGAGCGGGAACCAACGTGCGGCGCGTTTGTGAGCCAACAGCGTATTGCTCTGCCAATAGGTATTCACCAGGAGCTCGCGGTCCAGACGCTCGCGCACGTCCAATCGCTCCAGAGGCACGTTCTCTTCGCAGAAGCTGAGCTCATTGGGCAGGGTGAGGGAGAACACCTTGTACCCGTCGTTGAAATTACGCTGGTGGTCAAGGTCATTGTCCACCACGAACGTACTGTAGGTGAACAGGTGCATCGCGAGGGAGCCACCCAGCAGCAACAGCGTCCACAAGGCGGTGCGGAGTGCGGTCCGCAAGAGCTTGGATGGTTCGTTCATGGTTTCGCAGGCGGATGGGTTCGACGTGTCAGGATGAACAACGTTAGGAACAGCACGAACGCGTAAGAAACGAAGATCACCGAGTGAAGGTTCGTCCACACGGGGATGTACCTGCACATCACGAAGGTAAGGAACACATGTAGGAGGGAGAGACCGATGAAGATGAGCGCCACCTGACCATCGCTGTAACCGGCATAGCTGAGGTGGTGGGTGGTGTGGTCGCGGCCGCCAACGAAAGGAGACCTCCCCTTGGCCATGCGCGAGATCGTGACCACTGTCGTATCGATGATGGGCAGCAGAAAAACCGTGACCGCGCTGATGGCCTGCCGGGCTGGTTCCCAGTGCCCTTCTATGCTTGGTGCGTTCCAGAAGAATCGGATGCCTACGAAAGCGAGGAACACCCCGAGGAACTGACTTCCCGTATCACCCATGAACATGCGCGAAGGGTTCCAGTTGAAGAAGAGGAACCCGGTCAGGCTTGCCATGGTGCCGACAAGGAGAACCATGTAAACGGGGTCCACCGGACCGATCACCAGCATGGACATCAGACCGGCCACGAGAATGGCGATGGAGACGGATGTGGTTATACCATCCATGTTGTCCAGCATGTTGATGGAGTTCATCATGCCAACCACCCAAAGCAGGGTCAACGCCACGTTGGCCCACTGCTGCTCGAACAGGTCGATGCAGGAGCCGGAGGCGATGAGGATGCCACCGCAGGAGAGTTGAACGACCAGTTTGAGAAGTGGGCGGGTATTGTACGCATCATCGGCCAACCCCATGAGGAAACCCAGCGACGTGGCGGCCAGCAGGCCGAGCAGATCGGGCCGTAGTGCTTCGGCGCTGAGGCCGGGGAAGAGCACGCCATAGAGCGAGAAACAGGCCAGGAACAGGATGTAGAAACAGATGCCTCCAAGGGATGGCTTCGCGGTACTGCTCCACCGGATAAGGGTCTGCTGTTCGTCACGCATGCCCAGTGTGCGGGCGAAGCGCATGAAAACCGAGTTGATCAGCAGGCTGAACACCAAGGCTGCGAAGAAGAGCCCGGAATAGATCAGGAACAGTTGGGTGGAACTGTACATGGCTCAACGGTTCAAGGCCTCCAGCTCATGGAACCCATGGCCTTGGGCATCCTTCGGGCTCACCAGCGGGTGCATCACGCCCCAGTCGATCCCCAGGGCCGGATCGTTCCAGGTGAGCGTACGCTCGGATGCCGGGTGATAGTAAGCGGTGCATTTGTAGGCGAAGAGCGTTCCTTCCTCCAAAGCGACGAATCCATGCGCGAATCCGGATGGGATCCAGAGCATGTGCTTGGCATGCCCATCAAGGCGTGCCGTGAAATGTTCACCGTATGTAGAGCTCCGTGGCCGTATATCAACGCACACATCCAGGACAGCGCCATGGATCACGTGCACCAGCTTGCCTTGTGCGTGCGGTGCCATTTGGTAGTGCAGACCACGGAGCACGCCCTTGGCCGAAAGGCTTTCATTATCCTGGACGAAGTTCACCGGTCCGCCGACCACTTCCTCGAAATGCCGCTGGTTGAAGGTCTCCAGGAACGCTCCGCGATCATCGCTGAAGATGCGGGGCTTCAACAGTAACAATCCATCCAGCGGTGTAAGAACGCGTTCCATCATCCGCGGCCGAATATCCATTTGAAGAAGCCCACCTTCTTGCCTGATCGCTCCTCGTAGTAACCACCACCGTAGCCCTGCCCATAACCGTAGCCGTAACCGTAGCCATAACCGTAGTTGTAGCCGTACTTGTTACGTTCCACGTCAACACCGTTCAGAATGGTGCTGAGGCGCCGGATGTTATTCTCGTTGATCAGGCGGTCCACGTTCTGCACGAACTGTTTCTTGCTGTAATCAGCGCGGAAGATATAGATCGGGTAGTCGGCACGTTGGATCACCGGTATACCATCCGTCACCAGGCCAACGGGCGGGTTGTCGATCAGCACCACATCATAGAGCTGTTTCAACTCCTCCACCAGCGAGCTCATGCGTGCACTGATGATGAGCTCCGAGGGGTTCGGTGGGATGGGGCCCGCCGTGATGAAGTCCAGCCCCTGTAGTGAACTGTGCTGGATGCAACCTTCCAGGGTATCCTTTCCGATGAGCAGGGTGCTCATCCCTTTGATGTTCTCCACGCCGAAGCCCAAGTGGATCTTCGGTTTGCGCATATCAAGGTCCAGGATGATCACCCGCTTGCCGCTGAAGGAGATGATACCGGCGAGGTTGATGGCAACGAATGTCTTACCCTCACCGGAGATGGTGCTGGTGATGGCCACGATCTTGGCTCCCGTGCTGTTATCCACGAACTGGAGGTTGGTCCGTATGCTGCGGAAAGCCTCGGCGATAAGCGATTTGGGATTCTTGTCGATGAGCAGTTGGGAGATCGGTATCTCCTTCTTGTACTTCGGCACCATGCCGAGAATGGAGATGCTTGCGTGCGAGAGCTTCGAGATGTCGTGCAGCGAGGTGATGTTATCGTGCAGGATGTAGCGCACCAGCACGATAACGAAGCTCAGGATCAGCCCCGTGGCGAGGTAGTAGGTCAGGATGAGGTTCTTCTTCGGGAAGATGGGGACCTCTGGGATGCCCGGTGTTTCCAGGATCCGGTTCTCGGGCACGAAACCGGCCTTGCTGATGTTGTATTCGATGTCCTTCTCCAACAGCAGGGTGTAGTATTTCTCATTGATGGAGAAGACACGCTCGATGCGGCCGTATTCCAGTTCCTTCTCGGGCAGTGAGCGGTAACGGCTTTCGAACTCGCGTTGCACCGCGTCCAGGTCTTCGCGTCGACGTTCTGCGCGCTGGAGCAGTTCGCGGATGCTCTCCAGCACAACGCGCTTTTGCACATCCACTTGATGTTCCAGCGAACGGATGGCGATATTCCTGTCCGTGGCGTCAATGTAGAGTTCCTCACGTTCGCGGAGCAGGTCCAGCAGGATGCCGATCGTCTTCGATAGTACGTTCTCGTACTCCGTACCGGTGAGCATGGGCAGCAGGTCGTAGCTGTTGATCTCCGGCATGGGTTTGTCCGTGGCTTTCGCCATGGCCCTTAGCAGTTCGATCTCCAAGGTGAGCTTAACGCGCTCATCCTCGTAGTTCTCCGAACGCTCCAGCATGATCGGGGTAAGGTCGTCCAGGTTGGCCACCCCATTATCCATGCGTATGTTCTGCAATCGGTACTCCGAGTCACGCAGTTGGGAGTACACCGTATCTTTTTGCGACCGGATGAAGCGGATGACGCTCTCTGCACTTTCGCTCCGGCGCTGTACATCGTATTTGATGAAGAACTCGGCCATCGCCTTGGATACATCATGCGCCAGTGTGGCGTTCTCGTCGCGGTAGGTTATGGTAATGGTGCGCGCGGTATAATCCGCCACGTCCACCACCACGTTCTGGGAGAAGCGGCGGATGAGGCTCTCGTTCGAATTGATCCGGAAGAAGAGGTTCAATGCCACATCGGGGTCGTTCAACAACGGATGATCGTCCAGGACGAGCCGTGCGGTGAAATGCGGAGTACGAATGGGTTCACCTTTGCCGAATGAGCCCTCGAATCGTTTTCCATTGGCCGTGTAGGCGATCGCCGCACGACGGTCATCGGTGATGTCCAGGTCGATGGGCAGATCGAGCACCGCGGAATCCAGGACCACCAACTCCTCAAGCCGGAAGAACGAGAGCGTGTAGTACTCTTCCGTAAGGATCTGGCCCCGGTTGAAATAGCTCACCTGCAATGGAAGTCCCTCGATGACCCTGCCGAGGAAGTACTTGGACCGCAGGAGTTCCACATGCACGTCTATCGGGTTGTTGTCCTGCACGAAGGAGTTCATGCTCAGCACCTGCTGGGCGGTGTTGCTCTCGCTCAGCTGTAGCATCGCCCGAGCTTCGTAGGTCGGAGCGGTGTAGCGCAGGTAGATCAGAGCGGACGCAAGTGCGGTCAGGACGCACAGGGCTATCCAGATCAGGCTCCGCTTCAGGATGAAGACGAAGAGGCCCAGGTCGAACTCCTGGCTGAAGTTCGTGATCCGCTCCTTGTAGCTGTCGAAACTGGCCGAACTGCTATTCGTCTCCTCGTTCAGCATGCACGCCTACTGGAAGTTTCGTGTCACGGCGATGACCAGGAGAACGCTGGATAGCAGAGTGATGATGGGGGTGAGGTCCGCGATGGCCTCACGGGCCAGCTCGGCGTTCGGTTGTACGTAGACCACATCATCGCCCTGCATCACCATGTCCGCATACTTCAGTCCGGAGATGTCGCTAAGGTCGAACTGATACACCAGTCGCTTGCCTTCATCGTTGTAGCGGAACACTTTCACCTTCTTGGCGTTGCCTCGATCGGATAGTCCGCCTGCTTCGCCGATCACTTCCAGCAGGGTGGTGTTGTTGTTCTGGAGGTCCACGATCCGGGCATCGCCACCACCGCCGGGGAATACCACCACCTTGCGGTTGGTAACCACCAGCTGCACGTACGGCTTGATGTAGAAAGCGGAGTACTTCTCTTCCAGGAATGCTTCGGCCTCACGTTGGGTAAGACCGGTCACCTTGACCCGTCCCAGCAGGGGCAGCTTCACCAGGCCATCGTTCTCGATGGTGTAGTTGAACACCGTGCGCTGCAACCAGTTGGCATCACGTGCGCCGGTCTCCGAAACAAGGTCGATCATCTTGAATCCGTCGTTCGCGAAAAGCCGGAACTGGATCTGGTCGTTGCGTTGCAGCCGCAGGTTGCCCACTACCGAATCATTGAACACATCGAACTGGTAATCGGTCGATGTGCGGAACATGATATCCCGGTTGATGGTACAGCCGCTGAACAGGAGGGCCAGAAGCAGGCTGAAGAGCCCGTAGCGAAGGAGTGTCCGCGTCATGTGCGCGCAAAAGTAGCGATCCATCCCGGGCATGGTCAGTTCAGCAGGCCGCGATACATCGCATCGGTGTCCTGCACCAGCCGGGTGTAGTGGTAGCGCTCCCGTACATGGTCCCAGCCACCCAGGCTCATGGCTTGGCGCAGGGCTTCGTCCTCCACCAGACGTGTCAGGTGCGCCTCCAGGCCTTGAAGGTCACCGCTCTCGCTCAGGAGGGCCGTTCGGCCGGGCACCACTACGTTCTCAATGCCCCCCACGCGAGTGGTCACGATGGGGCGGTTGGCGGCTTGCGCTTCGATCAGGCTCACCGGTGTGCCCTCGTTCAGGCTGGTGAGCATCACGATGTCCACACCGGCGTTCACGATATCCACTTCCTTGATCCAACTGGTGAAGGTGATCGTGGCGCGTTCCACCATGGGCTTCCCATTCACCCCGTGCCCGAAGCCGTGTCCGTTGAAGTAGGGACCGATGACCTGGCTCATGCCCAACTCGTTCACGCGCTCCTGCAAGCGCTCCCGTTCTTCACCATCACCTACGATGAAGGCCCTGATCCGCCGACCGGTGTTCCTGCTCACGCGTGCGATCACGTCCAGGAAAAGGTCATGGTTCTTGATGGGGACCAGACGACCTACGATGCCGATGGCGATCTCATCATCGGCCACACCGTAGACCTTGCGGAACAATGCGCGCTTGCTGGCCTGGTCGGCCTGGAAGCGGGTCAGGTCGAATCCCAAGGGGATCACGTGCACCTTGTCCGCGCTGGCGATGCGGTGCTCGTCCACCAGTTCGCTCTTCTGCTTCTCGCTGATGGCGACGATCTTGGACGACCGGCGTGCGAGGAAACGCTCGATGTTCTTGTACAGTGCCGTGCGCACCGGGCCGAAATAGCTATGGAACACGTGGCCGTGGAAGGTGTGCACGATGGCTTTCACTCCCAGGTCGGCTGCCGCCATGCGTCCCACGGCCCCGGCTTTGGCGGCGTGCGTATGCACGATGTCAGGCTGGAATTCCTTGATCAGTTTCTTGATGCGCGTGTAGGCACCGCGGTCGCGCCAGGGAGCCACTTCACGCTGTAGTTCCGGCAGGATCACCGGTTCCAAGCCGAGGTTGCTCAGGATGTGATGGCTGCCTTCTTCCGAAGCTTCCTGGCTACCGCCCACGAGCAGCGTCTCGTAATCGCCGGGGAGGTACCGCGTCAGGTAGGCCGCGTTGTGCGTGGGGCCGCCGAGGTTGAAGCGGTTGATGATGCGGAGGACGCGTGGCATGACGGGCTGCGAAGATACCCCGGTAAGGAGGGCTCAAGGCCTTATCGGGCGTGGGTTTTCCACCACGACAAGTAGACGAGCAAAGCGTGCACGGTTGCCTGCGCGTTGCCGGGGTCCGAGGAGCGGAGCTGTCGCACTTGGGCCCGTACGGCAGGCCAGTGGAGACCTGCGCTTTCGGCCAGTTCCTTGGTGCAGGTGGCGTCCACGAAGGCCGCCATGGGTCCGCGCAACAGGTCGAGCAGCGGAGCTTCGAAGCCTTTCTTGCTCCGGGTCATCACCACGGGTGGCAGCAGGTGGCCGAAGGTCTCGCGCAGGATGTGTTTGCTGCTGCCTTTGATCAGCTTGGCTTCTGCCGGAAGGCTGAAGGCGAACTCCACCACACGCTTGTCCAGGAAGGGCGTGCGCACCTCCAGTGCATGGGCCATGCTGGTCAGGTCCACCTTGTGCAACATGTCGTTGGGCAGGGTGGAGAGCACATCGGCGAGCAGCGCGCTGTTCATGCCCTGCATCCGCTGGAAGGCATCGGTGAAGGCGTTGTCGCGTTGGGCCATGGCGCTGGCATCGGCCGGGTTGGCCACCATGGCGTCCGCCTCTTCGTGCGGGGTGAAGGCCGCCAGTTCCTGGAAGCGACGATCCTCCGGGGTGTTGGCGAGCCGCGCGAACCGGTCGTACTGGCGGAAGCGGTTCTCCCACTTGCCGTTCCGCGACCGTGGCAAGGCACGCCAGAGCGGGGCGAGGAGGCGCACGGCCTGCTCCTGTGCTCCGGGGGTGCGCCACCGCAATTCGGCCTGGTGCTTCGTGTAGCCGCCGAAGACCTCATCAGCACCATCGCCGCTTACGGCAACGGTCACCTGCTTGCGGGTGCGTTCGCATAGCATGTACGAGGGCAGAGCGCTACTATCGGCGAATGGTTCGTCGGTGGCGGCGAGCAGGCGGCCATAGGTGTCTGCCATCTCCTCGCGCGAAAGTTTGAAGGTGCTGTGCTCGCTCTTGATGTGGCGGGCCACTTCTTCTGCATAGCGGCTTTCGTCGAAGAAGGGGTCGTCCGCGAAGCCGATGCTGAAGGTGTGCAGGTGCTTATGGTGGCGTGCTGCCAACGCGCTAACGATGCTACTGTCCACACCACCGCTCAGGAAGGCGCCTACGGGCACATCCGCTATCAGGCGCAGGCGCACGGCATCGTCCATCAGTTCGAACAGCGTCCGCTTCGGGTCGCTGCTCGTTGGCACGTTCCGGCTCGCGGCCACCACATCGTACCAACGTTCCACCTTCACGCCTGATCGGTCCACATGGATGCAATGGCCGGGGAGCAACTTCTGCGATCCGTTGAAGACCGTGTATGGCGCTGGTATGTAGTAGTACGCGAAATACTGCTGTGCGGAGAGCGTGTCCTGTTCACGTCCGGCGCCAAGGGCGATCAACGCGCGCAGTTCACTGGCAAAGAGGAAACGGCCATCCATTTCGCTCCACACCAGTGGCTTCACACCGAAACGGTCGCGGGCCAGGAATAGCGTATCGCTCTCGGCATCGTGGATGGCCAGGGCGAAGAAGCCGTTGAGGTCGTGCAGGAAGGCGGGACCCTTCAGTGTGAAGAGCCGCAGTACCACTTCCGTATCGCTGGTACTGCGGAAGGTGTGCCCCTTGGCTTCAAGATCCGCGCGAAGCGCTTGGAAGTTGAAGACTTCGCCGTTGAAGACGATGGTGTAGCGTCCGCCATCATCCGCGAAGGGTTGGTGGCCGTTGCTGCTCGTATCGATTATGCTCAGGCGGCGGTGACCAAGGATGGCACTGCCGTTCTGGTAGATGCCCTCATCATCCGGACCGCGGTGTGCGATGCACTGCAGGGCCGCATTCATACGGTCACCCGTTGCGGGGCGCGAAGGGTCTATCTGGAAACTACCGGCGATGCCGCACATGAAGAGGAAGTTGTGAGGTATCGGGTTCGAGGGCGGAGGTGTGAAGGTGTGCCACCTCACACTTCACACCTCCGCCCTCGAACCTCTTCTTTCTACAGGTGGATCACCTCCCCGTATGCTGCGGCCGCGGCTTCCATGATGGCTTCGCTCATCGTTGGGTGCGGGTGCACGGTCTTGATGATCTCGTGGCCAGTTGTCTCCAGCTTGCGGATGCTGACGCACTCGGCGATCAGCTCGGTGACGTTGTAACCGATCATGTGCGCGCCCAGCAGCTCGCCGTACTTGGCATCGAAGATCAGCTTCACGAAACCGTCCTTGGCCCCGGCCGCGCTGGCCTTGCCGCTCGCGCTGAAGGGGAACTTGCCCACCTTGATCTCGATGCCTTTCTCCTTGGCGGCTTTCTCCGTGATGCCCACGCTGGCCACCTCGGGGCTGCAATAGGTGCAGCCGGGGATGTTGCCATAGTCGATCGGGTGCGGATTCTGCCCGGCGATGGCTTCCACACAGGTGATGCCTTCCGCGCTGGCCAGGTGCGCCAGTGCTGGACCGGGTACGATATCGCCGATGGCGTAGTAGCCGGGGATGTTCGTGGCGTAGAACTCGTTCACCTTCACCTTGCCCTTGTCCGTTACGATGCCCACTTCTTCCAGGCCGATGCCTTCGAGGTTGGTGGCGATGCCCACCGCGCTCAGCACGATGTCCGCCTCGATCGTCTTCTCGCCGGTGGCGTTCTTCACGGTCACCACGCAGCCTTTGCCTTTGGTGTCCACGTTGGTCACTTCGGAAGAGACCATCACCTCGATGCCTTGTTTCTTGAAGGCTTTCTCCAAGGTCTTGCTCACCTCTTCATCTTCCACGGGAACGATGTTCGGCATGAACTCGACCAAGGTCACCTTGGTTCCGATGGCGTTGTAGAAGTAGGCGAACTCGCTGCCGATGGCACCGCTGCCCACCACCACCATGCTCTTGGGCTGCTCGGCGAGCACCATGGCTTCGCGGTAACCGATGATCTTCTTGCCATCCTGCGGCAGATTGGGCAGTGCACGGCTGCGGGCACCGGTGGCCACGATGATGTGCTTGCCTTCCACCACCTGCTTCTTGCCATCGGCAGCGGTCACCTCGATCTTCTTGCCGGGCTGCAGTTTGCCGCTGCCCATGATCACATCGATCTTGTTCTTCTTCATGAGGAAGGTGACACCCTTGCTCATGCCATCGGCCACGGCGCGGCTGCGCGCCACGATGGCCTTCATGTCCGTGCTTCCGCCCGTTACACTGATGCCGTAGTCCTTGGCGTGCTGGAGGTACTCGAACACCTGGGCGCTCTTCAGGAGGGCCTTGGTGGGGATGCAGCCCCAATTGAGGCAGATGCCGCCGAGGGATTCCTTTTCGACGATGGCCGTTTTGAGGCCGAGTTGGCTGGCGCGGATGGCGGCCACGTAGCCACCGGGGCCACTGCCGAGAACGATCACATCATAGCTCATGCTGGAGGGTAGCTGGTTGAGGGGGCGAAGGTAACAGGCTGGTCCAGTTCGCTGGCACCGGCGTACGGATGCTGGCGAGCACTACATTCGGCACTCACCACACTCCATGGACCAGACCACCCCGCCAGTCACGGTACAGCGGCCTTTGTTGCTGACGATCCTCTGCGGCCTCAGCATCGTTTTCAGCATCTGGAACTTCGCCGGGGGCGTTCGAAGTGCTTTCACCAAGGACCCCGAACTTCAGGTACGGATGGCGCGGGAGAAGCTGGATGCATCCATCGCACAGATGAACAAGGATGTGCGTTTGGGCGGAGTGGTGCGTATCCTGCAATCGGCGGTGGTGATGGCCGAGCGGTCAGCGATCCATGCCGAACCACTTGGTTATTCGGCCATGGCGCTTTCGCTGGTGAGCCTTGCTGGCGTTCTGCTCATGTGGCGGCTGCGGCGGATCGGGTTCTGGGTATACCTCACATCATCCATCGCGGGCCTGGCCATCCCCATTTGGTTGCTCGGCGCTGGGGTGGCCACCATGTTCGCCATGGGTATCGGTGGCTTGTTCTCGGTGGCATTCATCATCCTGTATGCGGTCAACCTGAAGCACATGCGCTGAACGCTCCCGAACGAAGGATACCTTCGCCACCGACCATTTCACCGCCAAGATCCATGACCTCCGCATTCCTGCCCGATGAGAGCGGCAGCACCAAACGCCCGGATGTTATCTCCGTGCTGGGCCTGCTCACGTTCATCAATACCGGCTTCTTCAGTCTGATCTACCTCATCGGCATGTTCGGCATGATGGCCGTGCAACAGATGCCCATGGATGAGTTCATGCAACTCTTGCACGACGGGGCGGGCAAATACATGCAAGAGGAGCAGATGTTCATGCTTGATGAGATCGCGCACGTCATGCACAGCAGTGGTGTTGCCCTCATGCTCGTTTATCTCCTGCGCAGCCTGTTGCGCCTCGTGGGCGCCATCGGCATCTGGCGTGGTCGGAAGAGCGGGTTCTATCTCTACGCCGGTGCACAGTTGGTAGGCCTCTTCGCACCGCACATTTTCCTGCCGTGGTCTTTGCTGGGGGTCTTCGGCCCGCTGATGACGGTGGCCGTTACCGCGACCTATGGCAGCCAGCTGAAGCGCTTGAACTGATGATGCGCTCGGTCCTGTTCGTTTGGTCGTTGTTCATGGCGTGCGTTTCGTTCGCACAACGCACCGGACCTGCCGCGCCATTTACGCTTGGCAGTACCGAGCGCATCCATTCCGTCACCTTGGGCGAAGACCGGGTCCTGAACATCGCCCTTCCGCTGGGCTATCACCCCGACAGTGCCGCGCGCTACCCCGTAGTCTACCTCCTTGACGGAGGCGCCGACGAGGACTTCATCCACATCGCCGGGCTGGCCCAGTTCGCTGCCTTCGAGTGGATCGCTTGGATGCAGCCGAGCATCATCGTCGGCATTGCCAATGTTGACCGGCAACGCGACCTAACGCACCCCACTTCCATCGCCTCCGACAAAGCCGAGTTCCCGACCACTGGTGGGTCTGTGGCCTTCATGACGTTCCTGCAGAAGGAAGTGATCCCTTTCGTTGAGGCCAGTTACCGGACCTTTCCGGATCGCACCCTCATCGGTCAATCCCTTGGTGGGCTCTTCGCCACGGAGGTGTTGTTGCGCAAGCCTTACCTGTTCAACCATTACATCATCGTAAGCCCCAGTTTGTGGTGGGACAATGGTTCCGTGTTGGCGATACCTACGGATAGCCTCAGCGCCCCCGATATCGGCGTTGCCTCCGTTTACATCGCCGTGGGCCAGGAGGGCAAAGTCATGGTGGGCGGATCGAAGAAGCTGGCCGCACTGGCCAAGAAGGCGCACGTGCAGGTCGGCTTCGACCAGTTGAAGGACCACGACCACGCCAACATCCTCCACCGGGCGGTATTGGATGCGGTGCGCTGGAGGGCGGGAAAGTGAGCGGTTCGGATCCGGCGGATGCTGCTGTTCAGGGCGCTTTGTCGAGGTCGGCACCGCGGATCCACGCCTTCATCATTTCGTCGCCCAATAGACCGCCGATGATGCGGTAGTGCGAATGAGCCAGCGGGTTGTTGCCATCCAACGGCTCGCTCATCACGCCCACTTCGCGCTGATAGTAGTTGCTGTGCACGAAACGCACCACACCGTTCCGACACACGATGAACCCCACGTGGTTGTCCAGCCCCACTTTGTACAGGCCATCACCCTGTGCTTGAATGTAGGCCGCCACGTCGTTCACCGGCCTGTCCCGGAAACGTGCGATCGTGTGGCTGAGCTTCACGGTGATGGGTTCCGCCGCCATCTGCGACCACTTGATGCGAGGCAACCTGAAGCCTGCATCCTGCAACACCGTGTTCACGAAATAGCCACAAGCGATCTTACCCGTTCGGGGAACGCGCGTAGTACCATTGAAGTCCCATGCAGTGCCATGCCAAGCGGGAAGTATGTCCAGCGTTATGCGGTCGAAAAGGTAGGTGCGCGCACTGTCGATGAGGTGGTGGCGTTGGGCGCTATCGCTTTGTGCGTAAGCTGTGGCGAAGGCCTGCCGTTTCTCTTCGATGCGCTGCTTCAAGGTGGGATAGTCCATCCCCGCGGCGAGGACGGAAGCGGCCATGATCAGGGCGAATGGGTGCACGAGGTGTTTTTCAACCCGAATGCACCAAGGACGGTCGAGTAACGTGAACTTGAGGTCTAGCCTACAGCGATACCGCTGATCTCCACGTTCACGCCACGGGGCAGCCCCTTCACCGCGACCGCTTCGCGAGCGGGTGGCGCCTCGTTGAAGTAGGTGCCGTAAACCTCGTTCACTGCGGCGTAGTGGGCCATGTCGCTCATGAAGATGGTGACTTTCACCAGATGCTCGTATCCGAGGCCAGCGGCTCTCAACAGTGTTCCCACGTTCTCCATCACCTTGCGCGTTTCGGTCGCGATGTCGCCCGTGTGCAGCGTACCGTCGCTGTCGATGGCGATCTGGCCGCTGAGGTAAAGGGTGTTGCCGGTCTGGATGGCAGGGGTGTAGGGTGCCAGCGGCTTCGCGGCGTTGGGCGGATGGATCGCTTGTTTCATGTGCGTATGTGACCGTGTGCGCGTGCTCTTGGCCGGTAGGTCGTGCCGCGAAGTTGCGTTACCATCAGCGAACCGGCGCGATCGACCTTCTCGCCGATCACCGTAACCTGCATTCCATATTCACGTGAGCACGTCGCCACGCGCACATGTCCCCGCATTCCATGAGCATATGCGCACATGCCCACATGGGCACCTGTCATGATAGCTTTGCGCCCCCATGGAACAACAGCCTCTTATCCTGGTCACCAACGATGATGGCATCTTCGCGCCGGGCATCCGCACGCTGGCCGAAGAGATGAAGGCCTTCGGACGGGTGATGGTGGTGGCTCCGGACAAACCGCAGAGCGCCATGGGGCATGCCATCACCATCCACAGCTTCCTGCGCCTGCAGAGTGTGCACCTGATGGACGGCATCGAGGCATGGAGTTGCAGTGGCACGCCGGTGGATTGTGTGAAGCTGGCCATCTACAAGCTGCTCGGTGGCAACAAACCCGACCTGCTGGTGAGCGGTGTGAACCACGGCGCGAACATCAGCATCAACGTACTCTACAGCGGAACCATGAGCGCTGCGGTGGAAGGGGCCATGGAAGGCATTCCCAGCATCGGGTTCAGCTTGATGGACCACGCCATTGAAGCGGACTTCGCGCAGGTACGTCCGGTGATCCGCAGCGTGGTGTCCAATACATTGAAACACGGGATCACGCCAGGTACCTGCCTCAATGTGAACGTGCCGCGCAATGATGGAGCGGAACTGAAGGGTATCCGTGTATGCCGCCAGGCAAAGGCCAACTACAAGGACGAATTCGAAACGCGTCTGGATCCCGGGAACAAGGAATACTATTGGATGCGCGGTGCCTTCGAGAGCGAAGAGCAGGGGGAGGACACTGACGTGTGGGCCGTTGAAAACAGGTACGTGAGCCTGGTGCCCACCCAATTCGATATGACCGCGCATCATTCCATCGCCACGCTCAACACCTGGGGCCATGCGCTGGGATAGTGTTCCGGCGGGCTTCGTACTCGGTGCACTGGCTCCGGTGCTGGGCTTTTTCGCATACGGCGGCATGTATGTCACCGCCATCAAGCCGTGGTACGACATCAGCTGGTTCGTGAACGACCTCTTTCTGGGCACGCCTGAATTCCGCACGCGCATCGTGAGCATCAGTCTTGTTGCCGATGCCTTCCTCTTTTTCCTCTTCGACCGTATGGATCGGCACAAGGCCATGCGCGGTGTCATCCTGGCCATGCTGGCCTACGGACTATACATCGTACCGGCCATCGTATACGATGAACTCGTGAAGCTGGGCTGGATCTGACATGGGCGAACGCATCTACATCATCGCAGGAGAAGCCAGCGGTGACCTGCACGGGGGGAATCTCGTGCGGGAGTTGTTCAACCTAGCGGGATCAGGGGAACTGCACGTTCGCGCTTGGGGCGGAGAGCGCATGGCAGCTGCCGGTGCCGAGGTGGTGAAGCACTATCGCGACCTAGCCTTCATGGGCTTCACCCAGGTGGTGATGAATCTGCGCACCATCCTGCGCAACATCGACACGTGCAAGAAAGACATCGAAGCGTTCAGGCCCGATATGCTCATCCTTGTCGACTATCCCGGTTTCAACCTGCGCATCGCTGAGTGGGCGCACGCCAAGGGCATACCGGTGCACTATTACATCAGTCCGCAAGTGTGGGCGTGGAAGAAGGGCAGGGTACGCACCATCAAGAACGTCGTTGATCGCATGTACGTGATCCTTCCCTTCGAGAAGGACTGGTACGCACGCTACGGCTACGATGTGGAGTTCGTGGGTCATCCGTTGCTGGACGCTATCGAACAGGAAGGCAAGACACCGCTCGCCCCCCTGCCCGGTGCTGATGACCGTCCACTGGTGGCTTTGCTGCCGGGCAGCCGCAAGCAGGAGATCGCACGGATGCTGCCGCTGATGGCCGAGGTCGCAAGACGCTATCCGGCCTATCGGTTCGTCATGGCCGCAGCACCCTCCGTACCCGATGCCACGTACAAAGCAGGACTCAAAGGCACCGCCATCACCTTGGTGAAGGGCCGCACCTACGACGTGCTGCGCCATGCCCAGGGAGCCTTGGTCACCAGCGGTACGGCCACATTGGAAACGGCGCTATTCGGGGTGCCTGAAGTGGTGTGCTACAGCGGCAGTGCGCTTAACGTGTGGATCGCCAAGAGGCTGGTGGACATCGAATTCATCAGTCTGGTCAACCTTATCATGGGCCGGGAGGTGGTGCGCGAGTTGATCCAGCAGGAGCTAACAGCCGATAGCCTTTCCGCAGAACTGGAGCGCATCATGTCACCCGGTGTGGAGCGCAGTACCATGGAAAAGGACCTGGAGCAGCTGCGTCAAAAGCTAGGCGGGCCGGGCGCTTCAGCGAAGGTCGCCATGGCGGTGTGGAAAAGTCTGCACCCGATGGACTGAGGGCCTTTCGGGGTCCCGGTACTTTCGGCCTCGGAATGCGTTCTATCACGCTCGGTCTCTCCCTATTGCTTTCCCTGTGTCTATGGGCTCAGGAGCGCACATTGCGTATCGGTATCCTGCGCGAGCGCACCTTCCGCAGTGTGCTGGTGATGAGCGCGAAAGGGACCTGTGCGGTGTTCGCTGACGGTGAACGCAAGGGAGAGATCCAGGTGAACGACGGTCTCCGGGTCGACATCTCAGGCCGCACCCTCACCGCCAAGTCGCTGGGCCTTGCATTCACCGCCAAGGAGCGCATCGAACTTGTGCCACGGGTAGGCACGAGCGGACTGCGCTTGCGCCTACCGGAAAGCAAGATGGCTGAGCGCACCTACCCGGGGAGCATCAGCATCACTGCGGAAGGCGGCGTTATCAAGTTGACCAACGCGGTCCCCATCGAAGCCTACACAGCGGGCGTTGTGCAAGCGGAAGCTGGCAAGGAACACCGGGGCGAGTATTACAAGTTGCAGAGCGTGAGCTGCCGTACCTACGCGCTGTGCAACGTCCGCAAACATGCTCCCGATGGCTTCGAACTGTGCGATGCGGTGCATTGTCAGGTGTACCACGGAGCGTGCAAGCAGGACAGCATCAAGCTGGCCGTTGAGGCTACGAAGGGCATGGTGATGGTGGATGCGGACATCAAGCTGATCCATGCGTTGTTCCACAGTAACTGCGGCGGCGAGACCATGAACGCAGAGGATCTGTGGACCAAGCGAGAGCCATACCTGCGCTCCACCATCGACACGTTCTGTCGTACGGAACCGCACGCCAACTGGCAACGCACGCTCACCCGCAAGGAGTGGCTCGGCTATCTGGAGCGTCGTTTCGGTGTGAAGTCAGCGAATAAGAGCGGTTTGGAGGCCATGCTCAATTATGAGCCTACATGCCGCGACCTCTATTTGGGCAACGCCTATCCGCTGGTGCCGCTGAAGCATGTGCGAGAGGACCTGAAGTTGAACAGTACGTATTTCACGGTGACCACCAACGGCGACCAAGTCGTACTGAGCGGTCGCGGCTTTGGCCACGGCGTAGGTCTGTGTCAGGAAGGTGCCATGCATATGGCGAGGCAGGGCCAAGGTTACACTGATATCCTGCGCCACTACTATACGGATGTTCACCTCGTTGACGTGAACACGCTGGACTTCTTCCGCGACGAGGAGCGTTCCACCGGGATCGCCGGACCCCAGCGCTGATCACGCATCCTGTACGCGCCACCAACTGGCTTTGCGCGGGTGGAGCAGGGCATTGTAGACGAAGGCCCCGATCAAACAACCGGTAGCGATGCCCGAAAGTGCGAATAGCAGGGCCAGCACACTACCACCCGTATCCAGCCCGCTGGCGATGCCCGTTACGCTCATCAGACCGAAGGAGCCCGGCGTAAGCAGCCAGAAACCGGGAAGGAAGGTGACGATGGCGGGCGGGCCGTTGAAACGGAATTCGATCACGAGGGCGGTCATCGTCATCAACGCTGCGCCGAAGAACGCCGTGGAAGCGCCATTGATGAACAGGCCGGAAAGCGTCTGTCCGCCATAGGCCATGAAGGCGGTGATGAGCATGAAGATGAACGAACGGCGCTTGCTGCTCTGATAGATGTGCAGGCCGAATGCGAACAGGACCACGCCCAACCAGGGCCAGAAGGTCGGTATCCGATCGGTGAACTGCGTGGCGAAGTGGGTGCTCCCATCATCAAAGGTTTTGAAACCACCGATGATGCCGAAAGCCAGCAATACCAACCGTGTGAAGCCCGCCACCATTCGGCTGGCACCGGAAATGATGCTGTTGTACGCCAGTTCGATCACGCTAACGGTGAGCATCATGCCGGGTAGGAAGGTGATCAACGGTGGGATCAGGATGTTGAGCGCAGGCTCCTTCAGGCCATAACGATAGCCGAGTGCCACGCCTGCACTGAGTACGAAGGACACCACAACTGGCAATACCACCGACCACGACGGTCTGCGCCGGGCGACTACCAGGATAAGCGCACAAACGAAAGCCATGAGGCCGGTGATGAGCAGGCCTTTCCAGGACGGGCGTAACATGATCGCCACACCGAGCGTGGTCATCAGGTAGCCGCACACGTAACCAACGTCGCCATAGTAGTGCGGTGTGCGCCACATCTCGCTCAACCGGTCAAGGCCTTCCTGCGGGGTAAGTTCCCCTTTGCGCGCGGATCGTGCGATGGTTAGCACTTCCTCGATCTGGTCGAACCGCAAGGGCCCCACACGATAGGCGCCATGGGCCATGTCCACCTGGTGCTCGTCGCCCTTCTCCCATTTCAGGAAGAGCACGGTGGGTAGCACGAAGACCTGCACATCGGGTTCACCATTGGCACGTGCGATCATCGCCAGGTCCCGTTCCACCAAGGACACGGCGTTGCCTGCGTTCAGCTCCGCCTGGCCGAGTTTTCCCAGGAAACGCAGCAACGTGGCACGCTCGTGCGGGTCGTTCGTGCTGGCCGGGCTCATGCTGCGAAAGTAGCCGAGCTTGATGTGTAACCGTGAATGGACGTGCATGAACGTGAATAGGCCCCGCAGCACTGGGGAATTCCAAGCTGAGCGTGTATTCATTTTCGTTCATTCCCGTCCATTCACGGTGAAATGATCCCCACTTCCGATACATCTACCTTCGCGGCATGGCACAGGCGCGCATTTCGGTGAACGACACACAGGACCGCATACTCCGCGGTCATCCGTGGATCTTCGCCAACCAGATCGTGAAGGAGGAGGGGAGCTACGAGCCCGGGGATGTGGTGCAGGTCTATGATGCGCGTCGTCGTGCGCTCGGTCAGGGCTATATCAACCCGGCCTCACTGATCCGCGTGCGCATGCTCACCGAACATGTGGAGGAGCGCGTGAACAAGGAGTTCATCGCAGGTCGGATCGAACGCGCGTGGAAGTACCGCCAACGCATGGGCTATACAGGTTCGTGCCGCGTGGTGTTCGGTGATGCCGATCTCCTGCCGGGCTTGGTGGTGGACAAGTTCAACGATATCCTTTCCGTGCAGTTCCTGACGCTCGGTATGGAACGTTGGAAAGACGTGGTGCTTGGCGCGCTGCAGGAGGTCATCAAGCCGGAAGGCATCTACCTGCGCAACGATGTGCTCATCCGGGAGAAGGAAGGATTGGCACTGGACAAGGGTTTTCATGGTAAACCCTTCAAGACCGACCTGCTCATCGATGAGAACGGGTTGAAGCTGCACGTGGATGTGGCACAAGGCCAGAAGACCGGTCACTTCCTGGATCAAGTACAGAACCACGCGGAGATGGCCCGTATCAGCAAGGGACGGCGAGTGCTGGACTGCTTCACGCACACCGGCGGGTTCGGCCTGCATGCTGCGCACTATGGGGCGAAGGAAGTACTGGGGCTGGACATCAGTGACGAAGCCGTGTCACAGGCGACGCGCAACGCGGCCGCCAATGCCTTGAAGGATTGTCGTTTCAAGGTGGCTAACGTTTTCGATCACCTCACCGAGATGAGCCGAACTGGCGAGCAATGGGATGTCATCGTGCTGGATCCGCCCGCGTTCGCCAAGAACCGCGGTGCCATGGACAATGCGTATCGTGGCTACAAGGAGATCAATCTGCGCGCGCTGAAGTGCATACCCAACGGCGGCTTTCTGGTCACATGCTCCTGCTCGCAGCACATGACGCCGGACCTGTTCCGCAAAATGGTGGCCGAAGCTGCGCGTGACGCGGGCCGTAGGGTGCGCGAAGTGTATTACGGAGCACAGCCTCCGGACCATCCGATCCTTTGGGGTGTGCCGGAAACGCACTACCTGAAGTGCTTGATGTTGGAGGTGCTCTGATCGGGCACGCGTAGGTACCGTTGAGCGCTTCCCGCTAAGCCTATCCATGCGGGCAGGTCCGGGATACCGCCTGTTCTCCCTGTCGGGTGTTACCTTCACTCAACGCATCGTCCAAAGCGCATGAGTCCAGGGGGAGCACATTTCTTCGGTGCCATTTCGCGAGCACCGATGCTGCGTATGGCGCTGCCGTTCGTAGCTGGTATCGTCCTCTCCATCTGGTGGCCATTGCCCATTGAAGGGTCGATCGTGGCGCTGCTCATCTGTACGCTGCTCTTGGCCGTGTCCCTTCTTCGCAGGGCGGCTTTTGAGCATCGCTGGGTCCGGGGGATATCCGTCCAACTGTGGTTCTTGGTCTTCGGCATGTGCTATCAAGTGGTACGCGACCCGCTCGTGCGGCCAACACATCTTTCCGTCGATGGCGCTGATGCCTTGGAGCGCGTGGTCCGCATCACGGCCGTGAACGGCATCAGTGATAAGGTCGTACGCGCGGATGGACGTGCCTTGGCCGTTCGTTCGTCGGGTGTTGTCCAAACCCGCAGCGGTAGCATGATGCTCACCTTGATGCGGCAGCCCGGCAACGCTGATCCGATAGCGGGCGATGAACTGGTGGTCCGCAGTCGCGTGTCTTCGATCACGCGCATCCCTGATCCCGGCGGATTCGACCGCAGATCCTGGGCAGCTTCACGCGGCATGTACCACGAGACGTTCGCTGGACCTGAGGAGTGGGTCATCGTGGGACATGTCTGGCGGTGGACCGACCTTTTCGAGCCCACGCGGCAACGCATTGCGCAATGGTTGGCCGAAAGCGGTCTGCCATTTCGTGAGCGTGCGCTGGTGAAGGCGCTCGTTCTAGGATTACGTGATGAATTGGACCACGAACAGAAGGATTCGTTCGTGAAGAGCGGCACCATTCACGTGCTCGCCGTATCCGGTACGCATGTGGGTTTCATTTATGCCATGCTGTTGTTCATGTTCGGTTGGTGGGGCGGTGGAGCGAAGGCGCGTATCGTCCGTGGTGTCTTCATACTACTTGCGCTGTGGGGTTACGCGGGGCTCACTGGGGCTTGTCCAAGTGTTCTACGGGCCACCTTCATGTTCAGCCTTTTCACGCTGGCTGGGATGAGCGCACGTAGAGCCGATCCGTTGAACAGTCTTTTTGCGGCGGCCATGGTGCTTCTCTTGTGGGATCCACATATGATCATCGAGATCGGTTTCCAGCTTTCCTTCCTGGCCGTGTTGGGCATAATCCTGTTCTATGCACCGCTCCAGCGTACCTGGATGCCGGATAGTTGGTTCGCAGGTCAACTTTGGTCGCTTACGGTGATGTCATTGGCGGCACAAACGCTCACAACACCGCTGTCCCTTTACCTGTTCCAAGCTTTCCCCGTGTGGTTCCTTCCGGCCAACCTGATCGTGGTCACTGCGGCTGGCATAGCGGTCTATGGTGCGGTAGCCCTGTTGGTCCTGTACCGCGTGCCCTACCTGGGTCCGTTGCTCGTGTTCCTGCTCACCCTGTTGCTCACCATCGTTGATCGCGTTACGGCTTTCTTCGCCGAACTGCCGTTCGCCTATCCAGCGATCCGGGCATCCTTCACGGATATGGTGTTGCTCTACGCCATCACTGCCCTCATCGCGATCCGGTTGATGTGGAACTGGAGGCCTGCGTTGCGCTCTTCACTTGCTGTGGGCGCACTGTTGCTAGCCTCGTGGGGTTACCGCGCACGCGTGGCGCAGGACCGGGTCACGTTCACTGTTTATGATGACAGACGCACGTTACAGGCAGGCATGGTCACCGGTCGAGACCTTACGATGTTGATACCCGAAGGTGATAGCGCGCTATCGGAATGGCTCGTTCAGAAAGCCGAGCGTCATTCACGTGCCTTGGGTTTGGACAGGACCTTCTTGATCCGTCAGGGAGGGTCGGCAGATACCGCTGTGGTCGAGCAGGGCCAGACACTGTTCGGCGCCGGACGATGGTGCGCGGCCGGCATGGAGGTGTATTTCCACGGCGCCGATGACGAAGTTCCAACGGGCCTGAGAACCGATGTGATCGTTCTGCACGAGATGCGCTACCTCAGCGAAGAGGAACTGACGCAACTGGTCGGTCAGACAGGGCATGTCGTACTGGCGGGTGGTCTGCCGTGGAAGCTCCGTTCGTTCGTTCAGCAGTGGTGCGATGTGCGCAACATCCCTTGCCACGATGTGCGCGAGCAGGGAGCCTTCGTTCTAGAGGGAGGCGCGGCTTAGAGCGCGCTAAGCGGGAAGGTCTCCTTCAGCCGGATGCCCTTTTCGGTGCGCTCCACCGTAGCACATTGGTGGTGTGCATCGTGCTCGAAGAACAGCACGATGTTCTCATCGGCGGCCATGCCTAGGAAGTCCTTCTTCTCGGCCAGGGTGAGCAACGGACGTGTATCGTAGGCCATCACCCAAGGCAGTGGAATATGGTGGATGCTGGGCAGCAAGTCCGCCATGAAGGCCACTGTATGGCCTTTGTAGTGGATATGCGGGATCATCATCGCATCGGTATGGCCGTTCACGATGAAGGCGTCCATGTTCGGGAGTATGCCGTGGAGGTAGACGTTCTCCTCCGCACTGCGCCGACCGATGTTCACGAACTTCAACTGCCCACTTTCCTGGATGGGCAGGATGTTCTCGGTAAGGAAGCTGGCTTTCTCCCGCGCGTTCGGCTTGGTGGCCCACTTCCAATGGTGCTCGTTGCTCCAGTAGGTGGCGTTCTTGAAGGCCGGAGCGAAGTCATCCTCTTTACGAACGATGCTTCCACCGCAATGATCGAAATGCAGGTGGGTGAGGAAGACATCGGTCACATCATCGCGCGAGAAGCCAGCCTTCTTCAGCGAGCCATCCAGCGTGTCATCACCATGAAGGTCATAGTGCCCGAAGAACTTCGCATCCTGTTTGTCGCCGATGCCGTTATCGATCAAGATCAAGCGGTCACCCTCTTCCACCAAGAGGCAGCGCATGGCCCAGGTGCAGAGGTTGTTCGCATCGGGCGGGTGGTTCTTGCTCCACAAGGTCTTGGGTACCACACCGAACATGGCACCGCCGTCGAGCTTGAAGAAGCCGGTATCGATCACGTGGAGCTGCATGGTACGAATATCGGGGATCGGTGTAGGTCGGGTTGTTAAAGAGTGCGATAAACGGCGCGCGACCCAAGCGATTTTGACCCCGCTAGTTCTCATCTTAACAACGCTGCCCACGATCCCCGGTTGATCCATTGTGCGCAGTTGTGCAGAGACGTTGGCCATGGCCGCTGAGCTTTGTACGGTCATGGGCACATGAGCACATGACCACATGCGCACATGTCCTCACAGGTTCATTTCATCGCCATCGGCGGCAGCGCCATGCACAACCTCGCCATCGCCTTGCACCAGCAGGGTTTCGATGTGACGGGCAGCGATGACGAGATCTTCGAGCCGAGCCGCAGCCGTCTGGAGCGCCTTGGCTTGATGCCGGATAAGCTCGGCTGGGATCCGTTCCGCATCCATTCGGGGCTTTCCGCTGTGATCCTTGGTATGCATGCGCGACTGGACAATCCCGAACTGAAGCGCGCACAGGAACTGGGTATTCCGGTCTTCAGCTACCCATCTTACTTCTACGAACGCACGAAGGACAAGACGCGCGTGGTCATCGGTGGAAGTCATGGGAAGACCACCATCACCAGCATGATCGTGCACGTGCTGCGCAAAGTGGGCGTGGACTTCGACTATCTCGTGGGCGCGCAGCTCGAAGGCTTCGATTGCATGGTGAAGCTGAGCGACAGGAGCAAGGTCGCCATCATCGAAGGCGACGAGTATCTCGCTTCAGCCTTGGAGCCTGTGCCGAAGTTCCACCTGTACAAACCGGACATCGCGTTGATCAGCGGGATCGCGTGGGATCACATCAACGTGTTCAAGACCTTCGATAGCTACGTGGATCAGTTCCGCTTGTTCATCGCGGCGATCGAACCCGGTGGCAAGCTGGTCTATTGCAAGGAGGATGCGGAAGTGAAGGCCATCTCGGAGGACAAGTCAGTGACCGCTCAGCGCGTTGGATACGGCATTCCGAAGCATCGCATCGAGAACGGTATGACCATCCTGGAGACTTCAGCAGGCGATGTGCCCTTGCAGGTCTTCGGCAAGCATAACCTACAGAACCTCGAAGGTGCGCGGCATGTGTGTCACATGTTGGGCATCGGCGACGCGGAGTTCAACGGGGCCATCGCGAGTTTTACGGGTGCGGCCAAGCGTTTGGAACGGATCGGCGGCAACGACCAACGCATGGTCTTCAAGGATTTCGCGCACTCACCGAGCAAACTGAAAGCGACCGTTCAAGCGGTGCGCGAGCAGTTCCCGGGTCGCCAGTTGATCGCTTGCATGGAACTGCACACCTATAGCAGCCTCAGCGAGAACTTCCTGGACCAATATGCCGGTTGCATGGATGAGGCGGATCGCGCCATCGTCTTCTACGATCCGCACGCGGTGCAACTGAAACGTCTGCCACCCATTCCACCGGAACGCATCCAGCGCGCGTTCGCTCGTCCGGATGTGCAGGTGATGAACGACCCCATTGCCGTGATCGGAGCCGTTCGCGCGGATCGCAAGGAGGAGGCCGTACTCTTGATGATGAGCAGCGGCAACTTCGGCGGGCTCGACCTTCAAGCCCTGAGCGAAGCGTTCATCGCCTGAAGCGGCGTAGCACCTTGTGGTGCAGCAGGCCGACGACCAGTGCGTTGAAACCACCTACGGCGAGCAAGGCGAAGAAGGTCATGCTCGCATAGTTGAAAGGCGTGAAGAACTGCTCCATCCGTGGCCGGATCACATCTTCAGGCTGCCCTTGGTCAACACCGCGTTGCACCATCTCGTTCACGCGTTCAGCGAAGTGCATGGGCTCTACAACGCGGTAGTAGATCAGGATGAAGATGCCGTAGATCAACGCGTACACCGCTGCGCTCTTGAACCCTTCGCGCATCAGATGTGGGAAGGAGGTGCGTGCATCCTTGGAGAGCATGCCATGCCCCACGAAGAACACGATGGTGACGATGGCCAGGAAATGAACGAGCATGAAGTCCGTGCCAACCGGCGGACGTCCGGCATAGAACAATCCCAGGCGAAGCGCGATCACACCTGCTACGCCGATCAACGACAACTTCATCAGCCGTTCATCGAAACGAGGAACTCCTCGTTGCTCTTCGTGCCTTCCATGTGCTTCTTCACGAACTCCATGGCCTCCACACTGTTCATGTCGGCCAGGTGTTTGCGCAGGATCCAGGTGCGTTGCAGCACATCCTTGTGGTGGAGCAGATCGTCACGGCGGGTGCCGCTGCTCATGATATCGATGGCGGGGAAGATGCGGCGGTTGCTGATCTTCCGATCCAACTGCAGTTCCATGTTACCGGTGCCTTTGAATTCCTCGAAGATCACCTCGTCCATCTTGCTGCCGGTATCCACGAGTGCCGTGGCAAGGATGGTGAGCGATCCGCCGTTCTCGATCTTCCGTGCGGCACCGAAGAAGCGTTTTGGTTTCTGCAGTGCGTTGGCATCCACACCACCGCTGAGGATCTTTCCGCTGGCAGGTTGTACCGTGTTGTAAGCACGAGCAAGACGCGTGATCGAGTCGAGCAGGATCACCACATCGTGTCCGCACTCGGTGAGGGCTTTCGCTTTCTCCAGAACGATACCGGCTACCGCCACGTGACGGGAAGCAGGCTCATCGAACGTGCTGGCGATCACTTCCGCGTTCACACTGCGGGCCATGTCAGTCACCTCCTCCGGACGTTCATCGATCAGCAATACGATCAGGTAAACCTCCGGGTGGTTCGCGGCGATGGCGTTGGCCACATCCTTCAGCAACACCGTTTTGCCGGTCTTCGGTTGTGCCACGATCAACCCGCGCTGGCCTTTGCCGATGGGCGAGAAGAGGTCCAGCACGCGCATGCTGATGTTCGTGTCCTTGCCGGCGAGGTTGAACTTCTCGTCGGGGAACAACGGCGTGAGGAACTTGAAGGGAACACGATCGCGCACCCATTCCGGATCACGGCCGTTGATGGATTCCACCTTGAAGAGGGGGAAGTACTTGTCGCCTTCGCGCGGTGGGCGTACATAGCCGTGTACCGTATCGCCGAGCTTCAAGCCGTACTGCTTGATCTGTTGCTGGGTCACGTACACGTCATCCGGCGAAGCGAGGTAGTTGTAATCACTGCTGCGCAGGAAGCCGTAGCCTTCGGGCATCACTTCCAGAACACCCTCGGTCTCTACGAAGGCTTCGAAGTTGAACTGCTCGCGCTGCGGCTGCTGTTGTTGGCGCTGGTCGTTACGTTGTTGATCGTTGCGCTGGTCGCGATCACCACGTTGTTGATCACGGTCATTGCGTTGCTGATCATTGCGTGGCTCGCGGTCCTGACGTTGCTGCTGATCGCGGTCGTTGCGTTGCTCGCGATCACCACGTTGCTGGTCCCGCTCCGGGCGCTGCTCTTGTGGACGTTCCCGCTGATCGCGCTGTTGATCACGGCCATCACGCTGTTGCTGCTGGCGGTCACGCTGGTCGCGCGGTTGGTCACGGCGATCCTGATCATTGCGTTCGTTGCGCTGCTCACGGCGGTCCTGGTCGTTGCGCTGTCCATGTTCGCCACGCGGCTGGTCGCGAGTCTGGTCGCGCTGACCATCTGCCGGGAGTCGCTCACGGCGAGGGCGCTCGTGTTGTCGCTGTTCCCTCTGTGCTGGTGGTGGCATTTCGGCTGACTTCACCGGCTCTTCCGGTGCATCATCACCTTCCTCGTCGTCACCATCATCCGCGTCGTCATCCTCCTCGTCGTCCTCCTCATCATCGTCTTCGGCTGGAACGGGTTCCGGATCTTCCACGGGTACCACTTCGTCTGCCGTGGCCATCGCGGCGATGTCCTTGTCATCTCCAACGAAGCTGGGACCTATCTGCTTGGGCTTATCGCCTTTCGCGACCTGGGCTTCCAGGATCTTGGCGATGAGGTCCTGCTTCTTGAGCGTATCGGCCTTCTTCAAATTCAACTCGCGGGCGATCTCCTTCAGTTCGGAGAGTTTCATGCCGCTGAGTGCGGTCTGGTCGTACATGCGACGGTGTGATGAGGTTGCGGGATGGACCTTGAGGTCCTGTGGAAAGCCCTTGGGCTTCAGTGCTCAGTACAGTAGAGAAAGTCGAGTGGGAGTTGGGACGAGCTAACTGCCGATCCGGCCAAGCCCCGGTCCCCGGGAATGCGGTGCAATGTTAAGCCGATCCGTTCAATGCGCAAGCTCCTTCAGGAGCTAGTTTCGCACCGCCCGGGAAATGGGCTTCGTTGGATCATGTGGCAGCGTAAACAGACCGTATTCCTTGTCGTAGCCGCCCTGTTGGCCTTCGCCACTTGGGCTTTTCCGGTGGCCTCGTATGAACAGGCGCAGTCCAGTTATGTGTTCCGTACCACAGGGCTTTACGATAGTGCCGGATCGGCCATGAATGAAGTCGGCCTGAAGGTTCCCTTCCACATCGTGCTTACCCTCATCGGTGCGGCGCTGCTGGCCTTCGTCTTTTTCTACAGCGACCGCCCTCGCCAGATCCGGTTCGTGCGCGGCACCTACCTCCTCACCCTGGCCACCATCGCCTTCCTCTTCATCACCGATAACTCCATACAGACATATCTGGAGCCGAGCGGAGCGGTGGTGAGCCACTACGGTACGTCGTTCTTCCTGCCTCTTGGTACGCTACTGTTCTCCTTCCTTGCGGAAAGGGCCATCAAAGCCGATGAAGAACTGGTGCGCAGCGCTGATCGGTTGCGGTAGGTAGGTTCGTACATAATCGGAAGAGAGTAGCGTGTGAATGCGTCTAATACTGGTCTTCACTTTGGTTTGTAGGTTGAGCGGTGCCATGGCGCAAGGCACGGATCTGGGCTGGTTGCGAGGTGAAATCAAAGATGCCGTCAGCAGGGAAGTACTACCGTTCGCTAAGGTCCAAGTGCTTTGTGGGCCAGAACTTTGGGAAGGCATGACCGATTTCGATGGTCAGTTTATCATACGCGTACCCTACGGCCCGGTTGTCATCACGGTAGACTCCGAGGGCTACAGGATATATCGAACCACTGGCACGGTCGAGCGGACGAGCATGACCTTCTTGAACGTCGCTATGGAGCGAATGAAGACGCTCCGCTGAGCGCTCACCCCTTCGCCACCGCCGCCTTGAACTTCGCGATCGCTTCGCGCGTGAAGTCGCTCAGCACCAAACGCCCGCTGATCTTGGCACGTTCGATCAGGAGTTGGTCCCAATCCTCGGTGCCTTTCCACATCACGGCTTTCAGTTCGGCCATGGCTTCGGGGCTGTAGGCGGCGAGTTCGGTGGTGTGTGCTTCGATGCGCGCATCCAGTGCCTCGATGGTCGGGAAGATCTCCGCATACATACCGCGTTGCACGCACCAGTCGGCTTCGCGGCGCAGGGCGGGGGAAGCACTGAGCAAGCCGAAGGTGCCGGTGCCCACTTTGCGTTCCACGGCCGGGCCCACCACGAACGGCCCGATGCCGATGGCCAGTTCGCTCAGGCGCGCACTGGATTTCTCGTGTGCGTAAGCGATGTCCACGGCGCAGGCCAGGCCCACACCACCACCCACGGTATGCGCATGGATGCGGCCGATCACCAGCACGGGCGCCTTGCGGATGGCGTTGATCACATGGGCGAACCCGCTGAAAAACTCCAGTCCGGTCTTCGCGTCATCGATGGAGACGAGTTCATCGAAGCTTGCTCCGGCGCAGAATGCCTTGTCGCCATCGCTCCGCAGCACGATCACCCGCACGGAAGGGTCCTTGCCGCACGCGGCGATGGCATCGGCCATGCCGCGCAGGATATGGCCTGGGAGGCTGTTGCTCTTCGGGTGGTGGAAGGTGACGGTGGCGATACCGTTGATCACCTCGTTCTTTACATAGCCGTCGCTCATGGTGCGAACAATTCGATCGGTTCGGTGTCAAAGATGCGGAACGCGTGTGACCTTGTGGGCCTCATTCGTCCAAAGCACCTAACCTTAAAACGACCGGACATGTTGGATCAATTGCTCTCAACCCTTCAGCAGCAGGCGGTACCCCAGCTCATGAGCCAGTTCGGCCTTGACCAGAAGCAGGCGGGCGGTTCCATCAGCGCAGCTGCGGACAGCGTGAAGGAGGTGATCGGCGGAGGGGATGGCTTCGGGATCGATGATGCCCTGAACCTTTTCAGCAGTGCGAAGAACACCTCCGGTGCGAATGCCATCCTTGGTAATATCGGAGGACTATTGCAGAGCAAACTCACCGGACAGGTGGGTCTCGATGCCAGCAAGGCGAGTGGCGTGACCGCGATGTTGTTACCCATGCTCACGGAACTGGTGTCCAAGCATGTTGGTGGTGATGCAAAGAACCTGCAAGGTCTCTTGGGCGGTGGTGGCATTGCCGGTATGGCGAAAGGCCTCTTGGGTAACCTGTTCAAATAGAGGATGGTGCGTAGCGGACGGTCTTCGGAGCGTTCTACAGGGGCATTGGAGCCTTGATGTGCATCCTTAACAGTTCTTGCGCCGTACAAATCCGACTCTCCAATTCTCCCTGGAGATCAACGTAGTTCGTGGATAAGTCGAAGAAAGCGGTCGACGAAAGCAACTATTGGCCCGTCAACTTTGTCAGGCAACACCGGAACGGTAAGTCTGGCAATGATGTGATGCTGCACGATACCCTGCTTCGACATGCGGAACAACGCCCGGGCAAGGAAGCTTTGCGAGCGCTGGACGGCCGGGCTATATCGTATGGGGAGCTTCCTCATCGGCTCGGGGCTGTTCAGCGTTGGGTCGCTGGCGTCGGGGTTCCTTACGGTCAGGTGCTGGCCGTTGCCATGTCGAACGGTGCCGATGCCGTCCTGACTTTGCTGGGCGCATCATTGCACGCCACATTGTCCCCATTGGATCCCGATCTGGGGCCTGCTGAGATCAGGTCCATGCTGGAGCAGGTAGGTGCCAAAGGGATCCTCACGGATGTTGCGCACGCCGGGCGATTGAGCGCGCTTGCGGCTGAGTTGGGTGTTCCCTTGTTCATTCCTCCGTTCCAGGGGAGTGGAGACCTCGGTACGTTATCCGGTGGTGCGAACGGTGGATTCATCGCCCCCACCCCGGATCACGTCCTTCTCCTCCATCGTACATCGGGCACCACAGGTACATCGAAGCGCGTTCCGCTGCGCGCCAACAACATCGGCATACAGGCGCGCAACACGGCCGATAGTTTGAACCTGACCGATCAGGATCGCATCGTGAACGTGATGCCTATTTTCCACATGCATGGTTTCGGCTGTTTGAGCGGAACATTGTGGAGCGGTGGTACGGTGATATGCACACCTGGCCACGACGGAAAGCATTATGCGGAATGGGTCCGCACCCACAAGCCCACGTGGTTCTCGGCGTCCCCCACCATCCTGCACGACATAACACGTGCACATCGGCAGGATCCGCTGCTGAAGGAAGAAGCGCCCTATCGCTTCATACGGTCCCTTTCGGCGGCCATCCCGTTCGGTCTGGCCGAGGAGATCGAACGCGCTACGGTAGCACCCTTGGTGGAGCAGTATGGCCTTACGGAGGCATTGTCGCCCGTTATCGCCAATCATCCGCCTCCCGGTTCGCGCAAGCTGGGGTCCATCGGCAAAGCTTACCGCACCGAGGTGCGCATCATGGATCAGGAGGGAAGGGAGGTGCTGAATGGAGAGGTTGGCGAGATCACGCTGAAAGGTCCGGGTGTCATCGAGGCTTATGCGGAAACACCCGAACTGAACGCCAAGGCGTGGTTCGGTGATCATTTCCGGACCGGCGATCTGGGATATCGGGATGATGACGGGCGCATCTACATCACTGGGCGGTCCAAGGAAGAGATCAACCGAGGTGGAGAGAAGATCAGTCCGTATGAAGTGGAAGCGGCGCTTGCCGGTCACCCGGGAGTGAAGGTCGCCGCTGCGTTCGCTGTACCTCACCCGACGTTGGGAGATGAAGTGGCTTTGGCTTACGTGCCCGTGGGGGCTCCGGTAGGTTCTGAGGAGTTGCGACGCTGGATGCTCGGTCGCATCGCTGCTTTCAAGGCCCCGAAGAAGTACTTCGTAGTGGACGAGCTACCGACCACCGCCACTGGGAAGGTGAAGCGCTATGCGTTGGCTGGTCTCTTGAACGATGGTTCGCCGATCGAGATCGCCGAAGCGAACGGTGCTACCACCATGGAGCCCTATGAGCGGGCCGTGGCACAGGCCTTGGCCGCTGGTCCGCTGCTGGGAGTGGACCCCGAAGTGCTGCCTGCCGACTATGTGCAACGCACAGTTGCGTTGGTCTGGGGACAGGAACTGGGTCTTGAGCGGGTGCTGCTCACCGATGACTTCTTCCTGCTGGGCGGCGACAGCCTGTCGGGGGTGCGTATCTGTGGCCGGTTGTGCGACATGCTCGGCTGCCAGGTGAAACTGGTGGATCTCTTCCGCAACCCGAAACTGAAGGACTTCGCCGTGGAGCTCGGTCGCACGGAAACCACCCGTCGATGGACCAACCTGGCTCCCATACGATCGACCGGATCGCGGCTGCCTTTCGTTTGCGTTCACGGGGACGAAGGCAACTACAACATCCCGCGCTTGTTGAACGAGGATCGTCCTTTCCTCGGCTTCATGCACCAAGGCGAGGACGGTCTGGGCATGAAGCACCAGACCATCAGGTCCATCGCACGTCATTACGCGAACGAACTGTTGGATGCCCGCCCCGATGGTCCGTACATCCTATCCGGTTTCAGCATGGGCGGCGTCATCGCTTTTGAGATGGCGCGCAGGTTGGTGTCCTTGGGCAAGGAGGTTCCACTGCTCGTGCTGTTGGATGCGCGAGGACCTGATTTTAACTGGTGGCGCTATGCACCGCGCACCAAATTGGCCGACCTACGAGGCGATCTCCTGCGCCCCCGCTGTGATCGTTACCTCGATCGCGGTCAACCCATCCCGTTCAAACTGCGCAATTTCTATATCATCAATACGTATCGCAGGGCGCTGGAACGGTACCAACCCAAGCCGTATAGCGGCAAGGTGCTGCTGGTGCGGAGCAGGCAGCGTGCGAACGAACCGGCCGGGTGGCAGAACCTGCTGCTCGGCGATGTGCACACACGTGTGCTACCTGGTGAGCACTTGACCATACTACGCGAACCTCACGTGCGAGCGGTGGTAGCGGCTGTGGAGGAGTACCTCCGTGGAAGCGGAATGTAGTCCAGTGCACCCCCGAGTGCGGCCTATGCGTTCCGTACCGTTCTCCATGTTCTGCAGCAGGTCGAAATGCAACAGAGCACGGATCCTTCTCTTCCCAAGAGAGAAGAAAATACGGCCGGTGGTGGACAGGAAGTACATGCTCGTCGATCGTTGACAGCTTCTCATCTGATCGCCGGAACCCTTGTCGAAAACCTGCGTTCCGTGCATGCCCATGCGCAACCGTTGTAGGGGCAGTTTTGTCCAGTACTAGGAACCGCTCAAACCTGCACACTTATGGCACGTCTTCCCATGCAACCCTTGTTGATCACCAACATGCTGCGCGGTTATCTGTACGAGGTGAACTTCGTTTACAAGCGGCTCCCCGCAGCCTTGGAGCGTGCTGGTGTAGCCACCACGGTGCAGCGTTGGGGTTCGTTCTTCAAAGAACAGGTGGATACGGTTCGCGATCACCACACGGCATTGCAGAACGTGGTGAAGGAATGGGATCAACGCCTTCGTCCGTGCGCATGCTCGGAGGTCGATGAACTGTTGAATGAACTGCACCACGCCCTCGTGGCCCGGGGTACCACGCATACGATGGAACGCAGGGTACATGAAGTGATCACCCTATTGCGACGGTTGGTGGTGGCTCGTCTGGACGAAGGGGTTCAACTCGCACGAAAGCTCGGCGAAGTGGAACTGGCAGAGCGCTTGGAGGCACTTTTCGCGGATGAACGTGCACAGCACGACCTGATGCAGGACCCACAGCGCACGGAGGGTCTCTCGTTGACCACGCCGACCGCGTAAGTCGGTCCTGTCAAGTTACAGGACTACGCTCGTCGCGCTTGAGCGTGCATCTGCTCGGCCACGCTTTCGATAAGAAAGCTGCCTTTGTTGGCGATGGCCAGGCCGAAACGTTCAGGATCCAACTTCATGAAGATGACGTTCCTCGCAGAGAGCATGACGGTTCGTCCAGCCACGACCCCTACGGAAAGCGTGTTGTCCTCGTCGTCGGTGAAAGCATGAGCCGGGTCCAGGAGTTCGGCGAAGAAGGTCTGTACACCATGTGCGGTATCTGTCCAGCGGGTCACTATCACTGGCACGTCGGTAAGGTCGGCATCGCGCTTGGCCATCTGGCCCATTTCGCCACGCACCGTTCGAAGCCATGGGACAAGGGCGGTTAATTCCGTGCTCGTGGGCTCATTGGCGCTCCAAATGCGCAACGGCATCGGTTCATGACCATCTTCGGTCAGCACCAATTGCCGTGGTTCAAGCCCCTCGATGCCGGATCCGAGTACCTCGTTCCCTACGGAGCTGAAATACCGCCCGGCCTCGCGGGACTGTGCTGCACCCGCTTTGAAGTGGAAGGTGAACGCCATACCCTCTATACGTCGGATCCTGTGCCAGGTTGGCCTCGTGCAGCGTAACCTTTTGGAAGTGATGACTGCAAGCCCATGAACTGGATTTAAGTTGGTTGGAGGTACGAAAGTCATTGGTTATCATGTAATTGGGTCGCCCTCGAACGCTGTTCTCTCATGCGGCGAATTCAGTTCTCTCAACGCATGCGATAAGATGGCTTTACGGTGGAAGATCTTCTCGTGCGATGTGGGACACCAGCGCCGATGTTGCGGCATCGGCGGGTAGGTTTGCGCCATGCTCGCACGGGCTTTTCGTTTCTACATCGATTCCTTCCGTGGCTTCAGTCGGGAGATCTGGCTGCTTACGTTGGTCACGTTCATCAACCGGGCGGGAACGATGGTGGTGCCGTTCATGTCGCTGTATCTCACCAAGGACATGGGCCTTTCGTTGAAGCAGGTGGGATGGGTGATGAGCGCATTCGGCGCTGGTTCCGTAGTGGGGTCCTGGATCGGAGGTAAGCTCACGGACAAGATCGGCTTCTACGATGTCATGATCGGTGCGCTGCTCACCTCCGGCCTGGCGTTCATCGGGCTGCAATGGATCACAGGATTCGTTCCGTTCTGTGCGGCCGTCTTTTTCCTGCTGGTATTGTCCGATGCGTTCCGTCCGGCCATGTTCGTTGCCATCCGCAGCTATGCCAAGCCCGAAAGCAGGACGCGAGCGGTCACCTTGATCCGTTTGGCCATCAACCTGGGCTTCAGTCTAGGACCTGCGATCGGTGGTGTCATCATCGCTGGCTGGGGATATGCCGGTCTGTTCTGGATGGATGGGGTCACCTGCCTTGCGGCGATGGCACTGATGCTGGTGGGGTTGCCACGCGCACGAGCGATCATGGACGGTGATGCAGCGCGGTCTACCGCGAACGGCTCCCCGTATGCTGACCGTCCATTCCTGTTCTTCGTTATCACGGTGGCGCTCATCAGCATCCCATTCCTTCAGTACTTCAGTTCGGTGCCGTTGTTCTACAGCGAAGTACATCATCGCAGCGAGGCTTACATCGGCCTGCTGTTGGGCATGAACGGCTTGCTCATCTTCCTTCTGGAAATGCCCCTGGTCAAGTATTGCGAAACACGCCGGTTCGGTCTTTACGGTCTGCTGCGCTTCAGCGTGTTGCTTTTCGCGCTCAGCTTCCTGGTGCTGAACCTCTTTCCCAGCGTGGTTTTCCTGTGGGTGGGCATGTTCCTGGCCACCGTGGGTGAGATGTTGAACTTCCCGTTCATGAACCGTTTCGCGTACGAACGTGCGGAGCGTGGGAGACCCGGTGCCTACATGGCGCTCTTCACCATCGCTTGGAGCGTAGCGCATATCGTGGGACATACGTTCGGGTTGAACCTGGTGGCCACCTTCGACTACACGGTCACCTGGTATGTCTTCACCGCGATGCTGGTGCTCACCATCGGTGCGCTCCATATACTGGAGGCCATGGTACGCAAGGAGGCCATGCGTGCGGAGCGATCACCTGTTGAGCCGTTGTGATCTTCATCGCTTCCGGAACAGCAGGCTCAAGATGCGGGGCGTGGTCTCTCGGTCGTCGTTATCGAAGTGTTCCCCCAGACTGATCAGTTCAAGACCGGCCGCAGATGCTGCGGAAAGGAAGTCGGATACGTGATGGTCATGGCAGCGCACCACTTGTGTTCCATTCTCGGTCACGAACCGCGCTTTCGAACCACTGTATTGTTTGAAAGGATGCAGTTCGCCGATGTACAGATGGCCGCGTGCATCCAGCACCGTGGCGGCAGCCAGAAGAACGGGAGCGAGATGTTCGATGTGTTCAAGCGTGAGACAGAAGGTGATAAGGTCATAAGTGCCTTCAACGAAGTCCCACGGCTGGAGCACATCAGCTTGCCTGAAGCATACCCTGGCTGAACGGATCTTGTCGCGGGCCACATCCAGCATGCCTTCAGAAAGGTCGATGGCGGTGATGTGTTGGGCCGATCCCACCAACCATGCGGTGTTCTTGCCCGTGCCACAACCGATCTCCAGTACACGGTGGAAGGTCAATGGCGCAAGTGTTGAGCGCAGCACTTGTGCTTCCATATCGCGTGTACGGTTGTGGTCCTTGTCGTACTGCGCGCTCCAGCTGTCGTAAGCCTCTTTCGGGTCCATCATGGCCTGGCGAAACTAGTTCCAGCGCAACGCGGATCAGTGCTGGCCGCTGCCATAGGGCTCCATGCGCCCAACCTGCAAGGGCATTCCGTGTTCGGCCTGTCGCCAGATGGCGTTGCGCGAGTCCACATTGAAACGGTGGCCCTGCCAGGTAAGCTGGTAGCGGAATTCACCGTTCGTTTGCGCGATGCATGTGCCGAATTCGATGGGCTGCGCATGGGCGTTGAACCAGACCAGCTTGCCTTCCGCATCCACATAGTAGGTGTTGGCATCCCCGGCCATCCGCACCACATGCTCGAAGTCACGTTCCACACGGTAATCCACCGGATCGTCGCCCCGTGCGAGATGCAACGCTTCGCTCCATCCTTGTTCGATGGCCTCCAATCGGGCATGGCGAGGCGGGTGTCGTTCGGTACCGTGCACATCGCCGGCGATCTTCATGGCAGCGAGCGTGGCGTCCAAGGTGGCGCCCATCCGTTGCAGGATGAATCCGGAATAGCGATCACAGGCGAGCTCGTCACCCGGGCGTACCGCATCGGGCTCCAGCGTATGGCCCAGTAGGTGATGCGCGATCTCATGCGCCATGATGCTCACGGCGGCGAGGTCGGTGCGCGCTGAGTCGAGAATGGAGGAGATGAAAGCAGGATCGTAGGCGATGATACGTTCATGCCCTTTGATGTAGGCTACTGCGGTGCGTACCTGCTCATCTTCGCGCACCGTGAAGTTGGGGAGCAGGCCGCTGTGGCGCACGACACGGTACACGGCTTCTTTCGCGGCCGCTTCGTTCATGCGCGCCTGGGCGAGAAGACAACTGCCCGAGATCAGCAGGGCCGTGGACAGGATCGTGCGGAGCATGAGCGGAAGATAGTTCGTGTCCGTACATGGCACCTAGCTTTGCAACGATGACAAGTCAGACCGGAACCTTCCGCTCGCGCATCACCCTGCGCTGGGCGGACATCGATGCCAATTTCCACCTCCGCCATTCGGTGTACTACGATCTGGGGGCGGCCCATCGCACGGAGATGCTCGCTTCACTCGGCATACACATGCGCGACATGCAGAAAGGAGGATTCGCACCGGTGCTTTTCCGAGAAGAGTGTCGGTTCCTGCGCGAGATCCGCATGGAAGATACCATGGAGTTGGAGGCGTGTGTTACGCAGTTGAGCAGGGACTACCGCAAATTCGGCTTCCAGCAGCGCTTCCTGCGAGGCGAAGAAGTGTGCGCCATCCTGCGCGTTGAAGGGGCCTGGTTTGATGCGCGCGCACGCAAGGTGGCGGCTCCACCGCAGCCGGTCATCGAAGCCATTCAACGGGTGGGAACGACGGACGATTTCGCTTGGATCGATTGACCCCTGGAACTCATCCGATCCTGCTGGTCACGTCCTCGATCGCATCGGTGAGCTCTACACAGGCCCGGATGGTATCACGGTAGAGTTCGGCTCGTGGAGTGAGCGTGCTTTCACGCAACGCGTCCACCAGAACGCGCAGCCCATCGCAGCGCTGGTCCGTGCCGATGCCATTCGCCATCTGCCGGTCGATGTCGGCGATCAAGCCTTCATCCATGTGGTCGTTGCGCAGTTCGGTCTGGAGCATCAACACCGTTCTGCGCAGGGTTCGCAGGCTCCGTGTCAGTTCAAGGTCGGTCATCGCGGATGCGAAGATGCGCTAGTACGTTCAAAACCCGGTGGGCGTGTTCAACGGACGTTGAGGACGTCACCTTCCTCGGCAAGGCCTTGCATGCGGACACCGACTTGGCCGCCGGGTGTTTCATACTCGATCTCAAAGGCGCCGACCACGGGTCTTCCGTATTGAGCAGCGCGAAAAACAAAAAGCCCCTCCATCACGTCCGCGGATGGAAGCCAGCCGATCTCCTCGTCGGGTGTGCGGATCGCCCCGTAGCGTTGTTCCAGAACGTAGATGAAGGCAGGCCACTCGGGTGGCCTGGCCCAGCGGAACCGATCAAGCTGTAGATCCGTGTTCAACCGATCAGGGGTCAGCTCCTCATCGTATTTCAACCGGAAGGGTGCGAATTGTCCGTCCGGCTGTTTTTCCATCAGCAGGGCGGCTTCGGGCGTCATGCGTAGTCCCCTGTGGTAGGTGCCCATGGGTGTGGTCGCATGGAACGGACTGTTCTCGCTCGTGATCATCAGGTCAGGGATGTCGTCGGAAGTGAGGTCAATGGATTCGTCTGGTGCCAAGCCGGCGGGTATCACTACCTGCGGTGCTTGCTCCTCGTGTCCAAAGTCTAACAGGACATCTTTCGGAGGCTTGTTCGGCAGCGGTTCATGCCGTTCGCCGAAACCTGGCGGTACGCGCATCGCTTCCTTGGTGGTCAACACGACACCACCCAGCGGGAACGGCAGGTCGAAGGTGAACGTCGCGATGCTAGTTCCTTTCATGCTTACGCTTCGCAACAAGAGCACACCATCGTAGTGTTCGCCACCGCCGTACCAACCGTCCCGATCCGGACCTATGCCCGGACCAAAGGGCCGCTCCAGTACCTTGAATTCGGTGGGCTTCTTCGCGTCGGTCCAACTCAATTGCTTGAAATGGATACGTGCGGCGAGCTCGGCGGTATCGAGGGATGCACTGTCGGGCACCGTGTACCATCGTTGGGTGCTGAGCGTGCTCCAATTCAGGATCGAGGTGCCTGGCATGGTGCGCACCACACGTCGATACCAGCCATACAGGCCTTGCTCCGTATCCGGTGTAAGGTCAATGACCGTGGTGATCAGCATATCGGCCACACCATCGCCGGTCACATCCACCCGTTCATCGGGCGCGATAGGGGGCACCGCGTTCTGCGCCGCACCGTAGAGAACGCTGCAGGCAAGGGCTGCAACGAGCGCGGGCCGGAACGATCTCATGGTACGATCATCAGCTTATCCGCGGGGAACAGACCGATCACGTGCAAACGCGTGGACTTCGAGGCTGTTGGTGGTTCCACCGTGAAACATCCATGCCAGGTCTGGTCGCTCCCGTGGGTCTCGAAGACGTAGCGCTGCTCCGCCAGTCGTGGATCGCTGATGAGCGTGGACGACTGATGTCCATAGCCCCAGTACGCGACCCGGACTTGCCCATCTACGAACGCGAGCTTTGGTAGTTGGAAGTCGTCCTGGGGCCTAATGCTCAACGGCGGGATCGTATCTCCCTTGGCGAATACCGTCGTGCTACGATGGCCCTGGCTGTCACGGGCGCTCAATAGTCCGGTGCCGGGTAGGTTCGCCACGTACAATTGGCAGGTTCCCGAACTGCTGGGCTCATCGTCCGTACCCGTGCGGAAACCTGCGATCACGAAGTCGGGCACGCCATCGCCCGTCACATCCAAGCTATCATCGGGTGCAAAACCACAAGGCTCGTGAACTTCATCGGGAAAGCCGGGTTGCGAGAGAGCTGCCAGGCTGACGAGAACCGCCAGGATAGTAGTAGGCGTTTTCATGGTTCGCTTAGTATCACATCCACAGGGTGGTAGGTTGGTCTGTCACCTTGGCTGCGATAGACCTCATCGTCATATGTGCCACAAAGCGAGTAATTGTCGAACGTGGAAAGTGGCACCACCTGTTGTCTGTAGCGTTTCGGCCAGTGCCGGCGGCGGATATCCACATGTGTCCGTGGCCTCTCGTCCTGCACGAGCAGTTTGAGGGTGCCGGTATCGTACCCGTCTGGTATCACCAGCACGTAATTGTCCTTGGCGAAAGGGAAGCACACGAGTTTTCCCATGGAGAAGCCGCCCTGCCATTTGTAACAGGCTTCGTAGTCCGCGTTGCGCCGGAACAGATGCCACGGTCGGCCTTGATGGACGAGCGGCACATTGTTGCTATCCAAAAGCGTTATGCGTAGGCCATCGATCACGCTGGTATCACCAGCAAGGTGCGGGTGCACCACGATGATGGCAGCGAAGTCGTATCCGCAATGTTGTGCGGCGGTGCTACCGCAGAGGCAGGCCATTAGGAGTGAGGTGCTGATACGCATTCGTTGAGCGGTACACGCTGGGGCATTGGAAGTTCGATCACATGCGCTACTCATCAATCGATGGCCAGCACACGGTAGGTTGCACCGTTCAACGTGGTCGTTTCGCCCACCCGTTTCCCGACCAGCGCCTGACCGGCGGGTGAAGCCACGGAAACCACGGCACAGGCAGCACCGTCCAGTTCGATACGGCCCAGGCCTATTGCGAGGAAGAAGATGCCCTTGTCAGTAGAGACCAATGCGCCGGCCCCGACCCGTTCATAGCGGCGCTCAACGGGCACGCGCTCCATTTCCCGGAGCAGGACGCGCAGCTTGGCGAGTTGGGCTTCTTGTTGATCAAGCTCCTGCTGGATCATCGCGCGGCCTACTTCATGCTTGTCACCCGCGCTGCTCTTGGTGTCACTATTGCGCGCTTCAAGCGTGGATGCGATGTCACGCTCGACGTTGATCGCCTTTTCACGGAGCGTGCTGGCGATATGGGCGATGAGCCGTGCCTTTTGCATGGGTGACGGCACGAAGATGAGGAGACCGCGTGCATCGGCGGTCGGGGAGGAGGGTACGGTGAGGTAGCCGGTCGATCAGCGGGGCATGAAGAAGCCGTGTCACACCGAGGTCCTGAGTTGCACCATGAGCTCGAACGTTCGCCTGCCGAGAGCTTGTGCATCTGCCGAGATGATCGACCAGCCATAAGCCATGCCCACCGTCATTCGGCCGATATCCAGCGCGCCTGTCACGAGGAGTGCATCGCTGAAACGGTAGCCCACACCTGTTTTGAAACCGATTGATACGACCACCGGTCGTAACACCTGCGGGAACGGTGCGCTGCCCGGTTCTCCGCGTACAGTGACCGTGCTATTCCCCGGCAGAGGCCATTCGGTCGCTACCCGCGTTGGCGGATCCCGGTGTGGCAACGGTGGTTTTCACCCAGGTTGGCGCGCCATCCGGATAGCGGCTGGTGCTCATGTGCCGACGTGTTCGTGGAGCATAACGTACCGAATCGATGATGGCGGCCCGACCGGCGCGCAGGCGAACGAGCGCAAGCCACTCGCCTTTGCTGGACAAGCGGAAGGGGGCGTGGATGCCCTGTCCCTCGGCGGCATCGCACCAGATCCGGAGATGTTCCTGCTCCGCCAACCTGACCGCAGGCAGTTCGAACTTCTGCAGGTCGCTTCGGTCGTCAGTGAGGAACCAAGCTCCCTGCTCCAGTTCCAAGGGGCTTCCGGCATTGTAAAGCTCCAACCAGTCGCCGACGCCTTGTCCTCCATCGTCTTTCTTGCTGCCAGCGGAGAACACCTCGTTGATGTGCACCGGTACCGAAGCATCATGCGCGGGCAGTAATTCGTCCTGCTTGGTGCATGCTACGGTGGAAGAACAGAGAAGGATGAAGTAGAAGCGGTTCATGCAGCAAAACAGCTGCGCGAACGTGAACCGGTGTTTGAGGGAACATTAAATGACGTGTCGAACCTGCCTCTTACTCACAACGTGCCCATGGGAACACGAGTTCCACGCCTACCATCGCACTTGCGTACCAAGCCGTTATTGGATGCGCAGGAAACGAAGAGGACGAGGGCCGCCATGAGGAGAAGGTACTTGCGCATGGGAATAGAACGTGGAGAAGGCCTTGGGCGTATGTGCGGCACCTCCGGCGCGCTACCGGATCAGCTCGTCATAACGTTCGAGGAGTAGCATCAGCCTGCATCGCCCCGCCCACGTGCGGCAGCCTTGGTCTCCGGCTGCGCGCTGCGCTTTGGGCCGTGCTCGAGCTTCTTTCCGGCATTGGCCCCTGCTTGCTATGTACCAGAGGCGTTGCTCTTCACGAGCCCACTGGCGCGCGCTGTCCGTGGTGCTGAGCTTGATCATTTCGGCTGACATGTCGAAGATCAACCGATCCAGGCCCCTGTTCTCTTCGGCGAGTAGCACCGCGTCATCGGACGGGAGTGAATAGGAGCCTTCGCAGCCCACTGTAACGCGCAGGTCGCCGCGCCCAACGGTGACCGGTCTTCCAACGTCGGACTGCGAGAAGGCGCTCGTCGTTATCACGAGGAGGCATGCCGTGAGCGATCGTAGCCTGGTGTTCATCACAGGTAGCTCAGCCACCATGTATCCCTGTGCGCTGCGCGGTAACCAGCGTACCAGCGACACGGGAAGTACAGCAGGGTGACCACCACTGCCCACACCGCATAGACAACGGCAAGCGAGAAGCCGTTATTCTCGTATCGACCAATTCTCATGCCTGCCGTGAGCACGGTCTCTTCCACCGGTTCACCCTGCCACAGCATGGCCAACGTTGCCAGTCCATGGATCAGGTAGATGTGAAGCATGTAATAGAAGTAGGGTACACGACCGAAAAGGACGAAGGGCTCCGACCAGCGCGGTCGCCGGCCTTCAGCCCACGCGAGGAAAAGAAGTGCCGGTCCCAGCGTCATGCACAAGTAGAGCAGCGAGGGAGGATACTTCGTGGTATTGAGGAAGGAGAGTATGTCGAAGGTCGTGCTGGGCTGATCCAGCCACGGAGCGGGATCGCCGTAAACGTTCGCGGCCCTCAGCGCGATGAACAGGATGACCGCTCCTGATCCCAACCCCACCAGCCAACGTTGCCGCTGTTCACTGGTCACCGCTGCGGTGAAAAGCCGACCGAGACAGTAACCCAAGGCCATGGTGCCGATCCATGGCAACACCGGATATTGGATGGTGAGCAGGCGTTCCGGCGCCAACTCGTAAACGCCCCCTTCATGCAGTGCTGCGAAGAGCACGCCGAAGGTTCCGCTTTGTGGGAGTGGTACAAGGTCCAGCAGGTTATGGAGCAGTACGGTGGAAAGCCCGACGGTGAGCACCACGCGGTAGGGCAGGTACACGAGCAGTGCAAGGGCGATCATGCTTACACCGATGGCCCAGAACACGGCGAGCACGGCGAAGGAGAACGTGATGTCGAACGTCCAGCCGAAGGCCACGATCACGCATTCCGTGAAGATCATCCATGCACCGCGTGTCCAGAGGAAACGGCTGAGCTCTTTGGTGGTCCGCGCAGTTCCGTAGAGGTATGCACTGGTGCCGGCGAGGAATACGAACACGGGCGCACAATAGTGCGTGATCCAGCGGGTGAAGAACAGGAGCGGCGTGGTGCTGTCCAGATCGGTGGGCGATGCACCGAAGAGCAGACCATAGTGGAAGAAGTCGCGCGTGTGGTCCAGCGCCATCACCACCATGATGATGCCACGCAACAGGTCAAGGGAAATGATGCGCGGTTTCATGGGTGGTCAAGTTTAAGCCTTTGCGCCCTCGTTTCCGGACGGCGCTCGTGCGGTGCGGACCAAGGAAGGACAGTTGGCGCTTGCCCGATCAAGGAGAGGTGGTCCACCAAGGCGCCAAGGAGTCCGGTACGTTACAGATCACACGTTCGGTCACACGAAGGTCCCATGTGCTGTCCGGTCGCATGGCATTGTAGAAGTAGGCTTTATGCACGTCACAGGTGCATGGCCCAGCGGTAAGCTTCATGCTGAAGATGCGCGGCCCATGCTCCCAATTGCCCCAGCCGGAAGAGCTGTAGGTCATGCCCATGGCTTTCAACAAGGTGTCCAGGTGAATGCTGTCCTGTGTGATGTTGGGCAAGGTGTCCAGGATCGGATAGAGGCCTTCGTAGTCATGAACGAAGGAAGCGCAGGGTCCGGGCAGCGTCCGCAGTACGCGTGATGCATCCACCTTGAAGGTCTTTTGTTGAACGATGGCCGGCCGTTGCTGTTGAGGCTGGTGCGTGCACGCGCAAAGCGCAAGCACCATGGTCGTCAGGTGCAGATGGCCCATTCGGTCGGAAGTACGCATCGCTCTCAACTAGCGGTGAGGCCCTTGCTTCGACCGGCCGCTCTGCTGGGTACATGGATGCAGCCGGGGCGCCGCGTTGGACTCGCCCAGTTGCAGCCGACGGAGGGTGCTTTCGAAGCGCATGGGCCGCTGGTTCACCGCATGCATCGAACGGTCGTGGTCAGCGGTGAGTCCGCGGCATGGCTGTGGGTTGAAAGAGGGTCGCATGACAGCGAAGTCACTGTGAGCTCGTAAAGGACGCCTTCGTACGGGGCAAGGTCAAGGAGGCCTTGTCTTCGTATGCGCGTGAGGGCCGTGTTGCGTTGCGGCATGATGTCACTAGCTGTTGCCGGGATGGCCTCGGGGTGCCATACGAACGGTGTAGTGGTCACGCTCTGGCTGAAGCAAGCACCTGCTCCAACTCGGCACGCACCACGGGTTTCACCAGGTGGTGGTCGAAGCCGGCGTCATGGGAGCGCTGCCGATCCTCGCTCTGGCCCCAGCCGGTAAGCGCGATGATGTAGGCATCCTTGCCCCATTCCAGCGCACGCATCCGTCGGCAGGTCTCATGGCCGTCCATGTCCGGCATGCCGATGTCGAGGATCACCACGTCGGGCATCAGCTGCGGTCCTTTGTCCAGCGCCTCCTGACCGGAGTGTGCTACCACCACTTGATGGCCGGCCTTGCGCAGCAGCATGGAGATCATCATGGCGGCGTCCACGTTATCATCGGTGAGCAGCACGCGGCGCGGGCTTACATACGCGGTTGAACCATCTGGTGTGATCCGTTCCATGGGTCTTGATGCAAGTGGTAGGCGTAGGGTGAAACAGGATCCTTTGTGCGGTCCCTTCGAGGTGACCTCGATGGTGCCTTCGTGCATTTCGGCCAGCCGCTTCACGATGTGCAGCCCGATCCCCAGCCCTCCGCGCGTGCGTGTGTTGGAACGGTCCACCTGGCTGAACATGTCGAAGACGCGCGGCAACTGTTCGGGGGTCAACCCGATGCCGGTATCGCTGATGGTGACCTCGGCACCTTGCGGCGAAATGCGACTGATCACGTGAATGGTGCCACCTCGGTCGGTGTACTTGCTCGCGTTGTCCAGCAGGTTGCCGAAGATCTGTGCCAGTCGCGTGGGGTCGGCTTCCACCATGAGGGGTGCGGTATGCAGCTCCAGCAGCAGCTTGTGGCTCTTTGCCTGCAGCAGGGGGTTGCTGGCCTCTACCGCCTGGTGGATGGCCTGGTGCACATCCATGCGGGTGCGGCGCAGTTCGATGACACCGCGACTGATGCGGCTCACGTCCAGCAGGTCGTCCACCAGGTGCGCCATCTGGTTCACCTGCCGGTCCATCATATCGCGGATCTGCTCCAGTGTGCGTGCGTCGTCCACACCGGTGCGCAGTACTTCCAGTCCGTTGCGCAAGGGGGCTAGCGGATTGCGCAGTTCATGCGCCAGTGTGGCCAGGAACTCGTCCTTGCGGCGATCGGCGGCCCGCAATGCTGCCTCGGCTTCGCGCACAGCGGTGACATCCACCACCGCGCCCACCATACGCTCGGGGTTGAGGCCGCCATCGCGAAGGACGCGCGCATGGGTCACGAGGTGGATCACCCGCCCATCATCAGGACGCACCGCGCGGAATTCCACCGCATAGGGTTCGTCCTGGTCCAAGGCTCCTTGTATGGCGGCGCCTACACGTTCACGATCGTCCGGATGGATGATACCAACGAAGGCTTCCACATTACCGCCGAAGGCTTCCTTGCTCACGCCCTGGATGTCGTAGAGCACATCGTTCCAAGTGACCACATCGGTCGGTACATGCCATTCCCAAACACCCACGCGACCGGTGTCCGTGGCCATTCGGAAACGTGATTCGTTCTCGCGCAGCAGCCGTTCGTTGCGCACGCGTTCGATGAGGTCGGCGGCCTGTCGTGCAAGCACGTCGAACAACTGTAGTTCTTCCGGGGTGGGCACGTGCACACGATCCCAATGGGTGCTGATGACACCGATGGGCTCACCGTCGCGTGCGAGCAGCGGCGTGGATTGCACGGCACGCATGCCGATGTCCAGGTAGGCATTGACGCCGCCGGCTTTCGCCAACCACTCGCATCGTTCCACATCGGGCACCACCACGCGTGTGCGGTCCTGCATGGCCTTGCCGCAGGTGGTTCCGGTCCCGGGTCGCACCCACTGCAGGCGTTCACGCGCTTCGTCCGGGTAGCCGTACGCTGCCACCAGCTGCAGTTCGCCACGTTCCTTGCGGTACTTGCGCAGGCTGCCGAAGCGGCTGCCCATGACGAAGGCGGCGGCCTCTACGATGCGTTCGAACAGCTTTTCGTTCTCTCCGCTCTGCACCATGCTGGTGCTTATCTCGGCCAATTGCCTGGTGGCGGCCAGTTCATGCTGCAACGCCTTCTCGGCCTTCACGCGTTGGAATGCGTTCCAGATGCGTGCGGAAAGTTCCTTCAGCAATTCCAGGTCGCTCGTGTTCCAGGCACGGGCTTCCGCCGCGGTCACCGAGAAGAGGGATACCAGCGTGCCCTCGCGCATGACGGGGATGGTGACCAGTGCGCCTGCGCCGATCTTGCGGTAGGCCTCCGCGTTCATGCCTGTTTCAGTGGCGGTATCGTTCACCACATGTGGCTGTCCGTTGGCGAAACGGTCGTTGGAACGGTCGTCACGCCAGGCACTGAAGGTGTGCGGCCCAAGTATGCTGGGCATGTCCGGAAGGTGATGGTCGTACGATACATGGGCACGATCGTTGGCGAGGTCCACATCGGCCATGGAAAGCCTGTTGATGCCGAAATGGCGAAGGATGTGGTCGCCGGTGGTCGGTTCCAATGCGTTGTCGGTCACCAGCCTCACCAGGTCCACGCTCACCCGGACGAGCAGTCGCAGGTCCGCCTCGGCGCGTTTGCGTTCGGTGATGTCGCTCTGGGTGCCCCATACGCGGACGAGGTGTCCGTCGTGCACGATGCCCACCAGGTTGTTGCTGAAATGCATGGTGTGACCATCGCGGTGCTTCTCCTCGCTTTCGCCACCCATGTAGTTGTACCCGTTCTGTAGGAAGGCGGTCAGGTAGGCTTCGTTCTCCGGGGTGCGCGGCACCAGGTCGCCCAGTCGCGTACCCACGAGCTCGTCGCCGTTGGTGTAGCCGTACATGCGGGCCATGGCATCGTTGCATTCGGCCAGGTAGGCGTCCGTATAGGCGCGGTCGAGCATTTCGTGCACGGGCAGGTCCACGGGTATGGGGCGTTCCAGTTCGCAGCGCCAGATACCTTCAGCACTGTGGCGCATGAAGGCCTGGTAGCGTTCGTGGTTCTCGCGCGCAGCGCCTTCTGCTGCCCTGCGGTCGCGGATGTCGAAGGCGTATTCCACCAGCGTTCCGTCGCCGAGGTCGGCAGCGGCCACCGTGAACCACATGCGCGAACCATCCTTCCGGAAGAGCTCTTTGTCATAAGGCCCACCGCGACCGGTGGTGCGCAGGTCGTTCATGATCCGCTCGGTGGCCACTACATGTTCTGGCGGAGTAAGGTCACGCCAGGTGAAGGTGCGGGCTTCGAATGCGGTGCGGCTGTGGCCCAACATGTCCAGCATGGCATCGTTGGCGCTGAGGAGCGTTCCGTCATGGTCGAAGGTGAGCACGCCCACGCCGGGCACGTTCACCATGTGCCGCAGGCGCTCTTCACTTCCGCGCAGGGCCATGTCCGTACGCTTGCGTTGGGTGATGTCCCGGAACAGCACGGCCACCTGTCGGCGTTCACGGGGTTCCACGCGGAAGGCGGAAAGTTCGAGGTGTCGGTGGGTGGCGATCAGTTCACGCTCGAAACGGATGGGTTTGCCCGTGAGCAGTACATCGCGATAGATCTTCACCCATTCCTCGGCCTCGTCCGGTACCATGGTGCGCACCTTCTGGCCCACGATGTCCGGAATGCCCGCGTTCACGGTATAGGCCTCGTTGGCCTCCACATGCACGTAGTCGCTCAAGGGCCCGTGCGGTCCATCCAGGAACTCGATGATGCAGAAGCCTTCGTCGATGGAACGGAACAAGGTGCGGTACCGCTCTTCGGAACGGATGAGCGCATCTTCCGAGTGTGCACGCTCCACAGCGGCCCAGGTGCGCGCGCACACTTCTTCCACGAGCCGGATATCGTTGCTGCTCCACGTGCGAGGCTTGTGATCCAGCACGCCGAATCCGGCCGCGAGGTTGCCGTTCTTCACCAATGGCACACCCACCGCTGCGCGCATGCGGCCCATCTCGTCGAAGGCGTCTTCGTTCACGCGTTGGTCCGCACCGGTATCGTTGATCACCACGGTGCGACCGGCTTTCAGGTCCAGCTCGCCAAGGTCCACCAGGCGCATGCTCTTCGGCATGGGGGCGAGGTTCTCCCGGTGCCATTCGCCCTCGAGGTGGAAGACCTCGTCCGCGTCGATCGCTCCATAGATGCAGCGGTCCACACCCAACTGGCGGGCCAGCAGCTCCACGGTGATGTCAGCCACGCGGCGTGGGTCCATGATCTCCCGGGTGGCATCGCTCAACCGCAGCAGGAAGGCTTGTTGCTCCTTCGAATCGCGCAACTGCTGATCGTGCAGCTCGCGCTCCGTCATGTCATAGAAGTAGCATACCACGGCGGGCCTTCCGTCCGGCAGCGTGATGCGGTCCAGTGTCCAATCGTACGCTTCGGTATCGCCACTGCCCGCGCGCTGCTCTACCGTGCGCGTGGCGCGGTAAGGTTCGCCGGTGGCCAGCGTATGGCGGAAGCGGCCCAGTGCCTCACCGCGGAACGGCTCCGGCCAGAGCACGGTCATCACTTCGCCGAAGTCACGGCCGATGGGGTCCGGCACAACGCTGAAGACCTTCTGCGCGCCGGCGCTGATGGTGTTCAACTTGAAGTCCGCGTCCACGATGTAGATGCCGAACGGGGCATTCTCCACGATGCTGAGGTAGGCCGCATCGGTGGCGTTGGACTTCGGAACAGGCGAAGCGGAAAGAGGGCTCATGGGTCGTACAACGCTCGAAAACTAAATGACCGCACAGACAGTCCCAGCGATCGGGAAAGCTTTTCCCCTTTTCTCGAATGGCACGTCGATTGTGCCTCGCGCGGGGTGTCCATGCCCGGTGCAGTGCAAGTCTTGGCGGGAAAAGTGCAAGGCTCGCGGGGAGAGGAACATCCAATTTTGCGGTCACACTTCACGCATGTTCACCGCTGCATCCTTCCTCCGTCCGGCACACCTGTTGGTGGCGCTGGTGTCGCTCTCCGTTCGCTTCGCTTCGGCACAGGATCCCTGCGCGCAACTGCACGTCGTGGGTCTCAACTATGGTGCCTTCGGCGATACCGTACTGCATGTGACCGTGCACAACGCCAGTGAGGAGTTCATCATGAGCTATCCGCAGTTCGTACTGGTGAACGCGGAAGGGGATACGGTGGCACGTGAGCCCATGACCTTCTTCGTTCTCAGTCCCGGTACATCCACGCACGTCATGGACCGCATGCCTGACGTGGCGTTGCCGACCGCTTCGTTCACGGGTACGGTGGTCCTGTTCTATCATGATGTGGATGGTCAGCACGTGTGCTCGTTCCCGATCATGGCGCAGCTCTGTCCACCGGCCTGCGCACCAGTGAACGTCTTCGTGTACGCCGAGTTCGGTAGCCATACCACCAGCACCTTCCCTTGGACGTTGGTGGATAGTACCGGTATGGAAGTGGGTTCCGGGGACTTGTACCTGGACCTCAATGGCTGGCAGCAGGACATCGACTCGCTGTGCCTGTTGCCGGGTAGCTACACGTTGCAGGTATCGCAACCCGAAGCGTCGGGCACCGCCTTCCGCATCGGTGCTTCGCAGGACGATATCGCCTTCGACGGGCCTCGTGCACCACTTGCGGCCGGTGGCAGCGCGGAACTCACCTTCACCGTATTCCCAGCGTGCATCGCAGGTACGCAGTCCATCCCGGAGGAGCGGGCGGGCATCGTATCGTTGGCTGTTGATGGTGTACAGGCAACGCTCACCCACCAACGCGGTCTGCCGTTGGGTGACATCACGGTACACGATGCAAGCGGCCGCGTGTTGCAGAAGGTTCACGCGATCACCAGCACCACGACGTTGGACCTCTCGGGCCTCTCGTCGGGCGTATACCTGATCGGTATGCGCAACGCGGGCACCACCGTGCGCCTCGCTGTGCCGTAGCCCGTTCAGGCCGGCACGTAGAGGTCGCGCCGCTGTTCGGTGCAGGGAACGATGCTGCTCTGGCAGAACGCGAACTGCTTCCACCGGCTGTTGATGGTGATGCTCGCGGTGCTGTAGATCCTACGGATGACGAGCTTCCCGAAAGCGCGTTCGTTGCATGCGCTGATCCGCCAACGTGTTCCACGGTCGCAGGTGGTGCCGCTGATGGTGAGGCGGTAGTGCCCGGTGCTGTCGGTGGTGATCACCTGGCTGCCGATCAGGAGCGGCGTATCGCGCAGTACATCCTTGCTGATCGCGTCGTAAGCGATACCGGTGAGGACGTAGGACCACGAACGGCCCTTGCACGACGCCAGGGTGGAAGCGAGTAGTGCGAAGCAGAGGGCCGTGGTGCGGAGCATGGTGGTTCCTTCAGGCAGCCAGTACACGCCGCAGCTGCTCCACGTTCACCCGGTCTTCCTGGTCCTGCGCGGCGGGCGGTGTGGCCATGCGGAAGAGCGCATCAGCGATGACGTCCTCGTCGGCCGTGTCGTACACCACATGCTCCATCCATTCCAGCACGTCGCATACATGGAACACCTGCTCACGGCTGAGGTCGCCTTGCACGTAACGCTCCAGCAGGCATCGTACGGCCGCCCTCGTTATCAGGAATGTTCCCGCCGCATCGCGCAGGCTCAGGAGGTAGGCCAGGGGTTCGTTGCCGGTCAACGTGGTCATGGAAGGAGGTTCGAAGATAGGCACGCGTTCGTTGTGCACCGAACTTCAGTTCCTTTGGAAGGCATGCCCACCGTCACCATCTCCCAGAACGGTCCCTCCGGCGAGGTACGCTACAGCGATGGGCAGGGCAGCCTACGCGGCTACTGGGAGTTCGGTGGTGAAGATGTGGTGACCATCGTGTCCATGGGCACGCGCAACGAATGGGAACGTTCGCACCCGTGGGCCTTGGCGGAGCGCACCAACATCCTGCGCACCGTGGCGGCTGAGGTCATTCGCCAGCGTTGTCCGGGCTGCGTCGCCACCTTCGATGAGCAGCGTGGTGACATCCTCCTGCGCCAGGCAGGCAACGGACCCTACGTCGCTGCTGCGCCGGATACGACCGCACATGTGAAGGCTGCTCATTTCGTGCAGCGCTATGCCACCATCAAAGCCATGGTCGGCATCGGCGTACTTGTTGTTGTCCTCGTCGGCGGCGCCCTGTTCTGGGTGGGGAAGAAAGCCTTGACGGTAACGGGTGCAAGCGGTGTTCCCTTGGGCGAATGCGTGCGCACCAACGGGTTCATCGTTTCGCTCATCCGCACCAGCGATGGGCATCTGCCGGACATAAGTGGACGTGGTGGCAACGCGACCAGCAGCATCCGTATACTGCTGCTGCCGGAAACGGGTGGAGCACCACGGTCCGTGCAGCTGGCCACTGGTCTTTCCCAAGGTGCGTTCAGTCTGGCCCGCATCTTCGGCAGTGATGGACGAACGCTCTGGGCCGATGTAGCGGGTTTGCACGGCGTGCGCCTCAGCGATGCTGCGCACATCACTCCGCAAGACCTGCGCGCAGCCAATGCAACGCTTGATGCCTCCTGGTGGGAGGACACCCGCGGCATGGACATCGTGGATGGCAAGCTGCACATCCTGCATAGCGACCGCAGCGCCGCCATGGATGTGGATCCGGTGACCCTGCGTGCTGTTGCGGTGGCACCCAAGTCCAATGATGAACGCTTTCACCAACCCCACAAAGAGGACCTGCTCGCCGCCGGCTTCCTTACTGCGCAAGGCACCTGGCTGGGGCTGCATGCCGCTGAAGAGCTGGAAGGCGCGTTGAAACCCGGGGCGTTCGTGCGCACGGTGGAACGGGCTTCGGATGCACGGCGATCACAGCGCCTGTGCGCCGCCGATGTGGAGCGCAGCACCGATGGGAAGCATCTGCGCATCATCACCATTGCGCCGCTCAGTGACGTGGACCATCTTGACGCCGCCTTCCTGCGGATGGATGCGGCATCACTCCCCGTGCAGCTCAACGATCCGGAAGGCACGCTGATGGTACACACCACTGCAAGTGACGCGCGCGGTACGTTGATGGTGTCCCGTGTGGATACCGACGGCCACGTACGCTGGAGCGTGGATACCGGGCTGGACCGCTTCGCCCTGCAACAGATACTCCCTGGTGCAGAAGCCTTCGCTTTCGTTGGCCCGCGCCCGCACGTGCCTGGGAAATTGAGCGAACCCTTCGTGGTGTTGGTGGAGAACAGCAGCGGTGCGTTGACCAGCCATTCGTTGTGGCGCTAGTGGCGTGAGCGTTGCAGGCTTCACCGTTGGAGAAACGCTCACTTCGTGGTGAACGAGCCGTACGATAAGGATGTGCGGCCTATCGGCATCTACCGGTGGTAGGAACAGAACTGCCACGCGCTCTGGAGGAGGGTATTGCAGTGCAGCGGGGCTGAACCTTCGCGTGCCGCCGTGCATGGCGCATGTTCCATCTTCATCGCACCTGAGCATGTTGAACGTGATGCGGAGCATTGACCCATATACAGGCGCACGACCACGACCTTCGTGTCAACTATAGCCCCATGCGCGCTCTTCGCCTTTGTCTGCTGCTCTCGCCCTTCGTTGCATCCCTAGCCGTGGTGGCCCAGCCCAACTACGTACCCGATGTCGACTTCCGCGCTGCGCTGAACACCGAGGTGCCGGGCCTTGTGGGTAGCGATGGGTACATCACCGATACGGGAACGTTGCTCAACCTCACCATCGGCGTGGGCTGGAGCCCGTACGACCTCACCGGGCTGGAGTTCCTCAACGTGGACACATTGAGGATCGGTGTGCAGCCGTTCCATGAGAACGGTATCATCCCCGCCTTTCCACCCACCACGCGTTACCTGCAACTGCAGATGGACGGGTTGGAGCTCCCGGCTTTCCCGCCCACACTGGAAACCTTGCTCATCACGTCGGAAGTGGCGGATGCCACAGACCTGCCGGCGCTGCCCGCAGGGCTGCTGCACCTCAGCATCAGTTCGCTGGGGTTGACAGCGCTACCGGCCCTGCCCGCCGGCTTGCAGAGCCTCCAGTCTGTGGGTTCATGGCAGTTGACGGACGTAGGCACGCTGCCGGCCGGATTGCGCCGATTGAGCCTGGGCGAAGCGTCGGTGCCGGAGTTGGAAGTACCCTCCACGGTGGAACACCTGACGCTCTTCTCGCTGCCGTTGCTGGTGGTGCCTACGCTGCCGCCGGTGCTGGATTCGTTGTACGTGCTCAACCTGACCAACCTGTTGGAATTACCGGTGCTGCCGGCGGGCTTGCGCTACTTGAGCTGGCAGGTGATGCGCTACACGGCGCTGCCTGCGCTGCCTGCCTCGCTGCGTCACTTGGAGGTATCCGACAATAACCGGTTACAGAAGCTGCCCAGCCTGCCCGAAGGTCTGGAGTACTTGGTGGTGAGCATCAACCAGGAACTGCACTGCCTGCCTTGGTTGCCCAGCACGCTCACCTACTTCTACACCGACCTGCCATGCGTGCCCAACCAGCCGCAGGGCCTGGAGCCGCTCCCGCTGTGCGACTTCCTGGCATCGGGCTGTCCCCGATACCCGGCCATCACCGGCCATGTGTTCTATGATGAGGATGGGGATGGCACGCAGGACCCGGATGAGCGTGGCGCTGAGAAGGCGGTAGTTCGCGCTGTGCCGGGCGACCACCAGACCCGTACCGATGCGCAGGGCGACTACGTGCTACCCGTTGATGCGGGTGCATACACCGTCACGGTGCGCAGTGCGTACACCACTGCGAGCGAGAGCGAGCCAGCAGCGCACAACGTGGTGGTGCCGGAGGGCGAGCAACGCGCGGACTTCGCCCTGGTGTGCAGTGGACCTTGTGTGTTGGACCACCGCGTGTTGCTGAGCGAGAGTTCGCAACCGCGACCGGGATTCGTGAGCCGCCTGCATGTGCAATGGGACGTTGACCCGCGGCCCGGCCCGGCGACATTGACGGTAACGCTGACACCCGGCGAGACCTATGAAGGCAGCAGCTTGGAACCCGCGATCGTGAACGAGAACGTCATGGTCTGGTACGTGGAGGGCAACGGCCAGCTCTACGTGGATGCGCGCCTGGATGCGGGCATGCCGCTGGGTGGCGTGATCACGGATCAGGCGGAGATAGACCTGGTGGAGGGCGACCCTACACCGCAGAACAACACCGCACAACTGCGCCGCACCATCGTGGGCTCGTTCGACCCCAACGACAAGCAGGTATCGCCCGCCCTGCTCACGCCCATGGAGGTGGCTGCTGACACGGTGGTGGATTATCGCATCCGGTTCCAGAATACAGGCACGTTCTACGCGGAGCGCGTCATCATCACCGACACGCTACCTGTGGCGTTGCGGCTGGAGACCTTTCGCTTCGTGCAAGCCAGCCATGCCGCTGAGTGGTACATCCGCGATGGTGTGTTGCACGTGGTGTTCAACGACATCTTCCTGCCCGACAGCACCACGGATGAAGTGGGCAGCCACGGCTTCGTGCGTTTCGCCGTGCGGCCAAGCACTGCGCTGCAACAGGGAGAGAGCGTGACCAACATCGCCAACATCTACTTCGACTTCAACGAGCCGGTGATCACCGAGCCGTGCATCCTCCGCATCGACCTACCCACCTCGGTACCGCAGCACCGCACGCTGGACCTGGCGGTGCATCCCGTGCCGGTGCGCGATGTGCTGCACGTGGCCCTTGCAGGGAACAGCCTGTGGACGCTGGATGTGCTCGGTCTTGATGGACGTGTGGTACGGCAGCTTGGTCGCCATGGCACGGTGGCCATGATCGCTGCCGACGCTTTTCCCGCCGGGGCCTATGTGCTGCGCGCCCGCGATGCGGAAGGGCATGCGCGGCAGGTGCGGTTCGTGAAAGAGTAACGCTCAGGGCAGCGCAGCGGATCCGACCATCATGGGCGCACCACGGTGAGGGAACGCTCCGCACTGCTCGGAGGTCGTGGTCCCTCACGTATCGCGTTGCAACGGGCCGCTCGAATTCCTTCCGCAGCGCGAAGCCATGTGTTGCCGGGTCGTGTTCGTTGGCGAGGGTGCCGGAGTGAAAGCAGCGGCAGCCCTGTTCTTCGTTCACTGCCGGACAAGCTCACTCCAAGGCTTTCCTATTTTCGCGACCACTCTCACCGTTCATCAACACGTACCTCCTCCATGTACTTCCGGTCGCTCTTCCGGCAGTTGCCATGCATCCTGGCCTTCGCCGGTTCATTGATCGCCGATCAGGCGTCCGCACAGATGGTGCTGAATCAGACGCAGTCGCCCAATACGCTCGTGGAGAGCATCCTGATCGGACAGGGCATACTTCCGTCCAACGTAACGTTCAACGGTGGTGGGGGTGATGTGGTGGCGAACACGGGTCTTGGTTACGGGGAGATCGGGCGATTCAATGGAAGCCAGACGAACGTGGGTTTGAACGGCGGCGTGTTCCTGTGCACCAACGTGGCGCTGCACCACATTCCCGGACCGAACACGGAATTGATGGAGAGCGGAGGTGGCATCGGCGCGCCGATCGGGCTGGCGACCCCGGACCGTGACCTGAGCCAGTTGAGCGGTTGGGCGGCCTGGGAGATCAGCACCAACACCTACAACCGTTCCGTGCTGGAATTCGATTTCGTCCCCGTGAACGATATGGTGAGTTTCCGCTACGTGTTCTCCTCCGAAGAATACGAGCGCTGGGCGTGCAGTGAGTTCAACGATACGTTCGGCTGGTTCATCAGTGGGCCTGGCATCAGCGGGCCTTTCGATGGCAACGCCATGAACATCGCGTTCGTGCCGGGCAGCCTGGATCCGGTGTGCATCAACAGCGTGAACAGCGGGTCGATGGACGATAACAATGCGAACGGTCCCGACTGGACGAACCCCTATGATCCGTGCTTGGCCTATGCGAACTGGCAGGCCAACGCGCAGTACTACCGCTACAACGGTGGGCAGTGGCCCATGGCGCACCCCTTCGGCGGTGTTGCGCAAGGGGAGGCGCCGTACAACAACGACCCGGCGTACATCCAGCACAATGGCCTTACGGTGGTGCTAACGGCGAGCGCGGCGGTGCAGATCGGGCAGACCTACCATATGAAGATGGGCATCGCCAACGTGCGCGATGGCAAGTATCCCTCCGCGGTGTTCATCGAGGGTGGTTCCTTCCGTTCCACGGACCGTTTCTCGTTGACCGTTGACGCAGGTGACAACGTGGACCTCACCGGGCCCACGCCGGTGCTCTACAGGAACGTTACGGGTGAGGTCACGTTGCGCATCAACCGTTGGGGCGGCTTCTACCTGGATGAAGACGTACAGCTCACCGTGGCCGGCAACGCGGTTGCCGGTGTGGATTATCAACCCGAACTGCCCACGAGCATTCACCTGGACCAACTCGATAGCTCCGCGACGTTCACCTTGACGCTGCCGCCCGGGGCTGGAGAACCGCGGGAACTCATCGTGAACCTGGTGACCGGCAACGGGGATAAGATGCAGGGCTTCCCCTTGATCATAACCGATGGGAACAGTACCGATGTGGGCGAGCAGCGCAGGCCCGCTGCGGAGCTTACCGTATTCCCCCAGCCCGCTTCGCAGAACGTGCAGGTGCGTCTGCCTGCGGAGATGACCGGTGGCGGTGAACTGCTGGTATTGGACATGGCCCGTCGTGCGGTGCGCACGCAGCGCATCACAAGTACCACCGCCATACTCGCCGTGGATGACCTGCCGCAGGGGCTGTACACCGTGCGCGCAACGGTGGGTGGGCATTCGGCGGTGGCGCGGGTGTGCGTGGTGCATTGACCGTCGGCCGGTCGGTTCCGCGAACGTCCGTGGTCCACTTCCGTTGTCGCACGACACCATGTTCCAAAGGCCTTCGTCCGGTCTTACCTTCAACCTTCGAACCTCCCAACCTCCTCTCCCCATGACCATCGTACCCGAAGAAGCGGAAACGCGTATCGCTACACTGAAACGCCCCCGACCGGACCTCCTGGAGATCCACTACAAGGCAGGGCATGTCTTCGTGACCGAGGACATCAGTGAAGTGCAGGAGAAGCGCAGGTCCATGATGGGTACGCGGCCCTATGCTACGCTCACCATCATCCCCAAGGGCATGGACTTCGACCTGGATAGCATGCGTGTGGACCACGGTGGTGGTGATCGCACGCAGGGACAGATCATCGCCACGGCCATCGTGGCGCACGACAAGACCTTGGAGCGACTGACGCATGTGTACATGAAGTACTTCCCGCACATGCAGCACGTGCTGATCACCAGCAACGAGGCCGATGCGCGAGCCTGGGTGGAAGAACAGTTGAAGGGCGCCACCGGGACCGGCAGCTAGCGGCACATGCGCCATGACGGCTGCGCCGCACGGTACGCTGTGGTGCGAGCAGTGCATTGCACAGTCCCTGTTGCGCTCCCGCCCCAGTGGGGATGGTAGATGCGCGCAAGCGCCGTTCTCCGCCGCACGGCACCGTGTTCGCACACGATCTGCACCGTTCGCGAAAACGATAGGCCATGCCGTACATGTCCACCGCCCGGGAATGCCGGGCGCACAACCCCGCCGAAACACAAGTATGCGGCGGTAGGCAGCAGCTGAAGGAATGGGACAGCGAGCGGAAGGGCTCGCACTCGCGTGAACCGGGTACCAAAGAATGCTGAGCCCGATGCGAATCAGCGCCACCGACTTGCTGCGTGATGCCGAGCGCAACGCACGCCTTGTGAAGTTGAACCATGTGAAGGCCTCGCAACCGGGTATCGTGCGCCTGGGAAAAGCCCCGCGTTTCCGGTATGCGAAGGGCGGCAAGCCTGTTCGCGACGAGATCACCCTGGCGCGCATCCGCTCGCTCGCCATACCACCGGCGTGGACCGGCGTGTGGATCTGTGCCGATGCGCAAGGCCACCTGCAAGCCACCGGCTTCGATGTGAAGGGCCGCAAACAATACCGCTACCATCCGCACTGGACACAGGCCCGTGGGCAGGTGAAGTTCGACCATGTGCTGGAACTCGCCCAGCGGCTACCTGTCCTGCGCGCCCAACTGCACCAACACCTTTCCCTGCCCGGCCTGCCGGAAGAGAAAGTGCTGGCCGCCGTGGTGCGCGTGATGGAGCATACGCACATCCGCATCGGGCAGGAGAGCTACGCACGCGCCAACGGCAGCTACGGATTAAGCACCTTGAAAGACCGTCACCTGCAACGGAAGGGTGGTGGCCTGCGCTTCGTGTTCCGTGGCAAGACGGGCATCGCGCACGACATCGCACTGGGCTCGCCGCGCTTGTCCCGCATCGTGCAGCGCTGCAAAGCCCTGCCTGGCCAGGACCTGTTCCAGTACATCGACGCTGAGGGTCGGCCACGCCCCATCACTTCCGGGCAGGTCAACGCGTACATCCAGCGCGTTACCAACGCGCCCTTCACCAGCAAGGACATCCGCACGTGGAAGGGTACGGTGCTCGCCTTCCAAGCCCTCGCCGGTGTGCCGGCGCCCACCAGTGCCAGCGAAGGGCAGCGCGTGGTGAACGAGGCGCTGGACAGCGTAGCGCGCGGGCTGGGGAACACGCGCAGCGTATGCCGCAAACATTACGTGCACCCGCGCGTGCTGGAAGCCTTCTTGAACGGCGACCTGGTGGGCGCCACGCAGGGCCTGCGCGCGCGCCAACGCATGGACCGCAACGAACGCGGCGTGCTGGACCTGCTGCGTGCCCGGGCACGTGCTCCACTGAAACGTGCGGCCTAGGAATTGCCCCTTACGATGAAAACCCCGAGAGCCATGAGCACCGCACGACCATCCGCGAAGGGAGGACGCCCCGCAACGGGGAACACGCACCCCAAACCACCGGGCATCGGCCGCAGCGCCATCACCGGCCGTTTCATGTCCGTTGCCGCCGCCAAGGCGCACAAGAAGACGGCCATCGTCATCGGTGGGCGCCGCCGCAAGGAGGAACAGTAAGCGCACTCTATCATGGGGACCTGGATGAAGGATACGCTGGCCACGGGAAGCGTCGCCAGCGCCGCGACAACGGTGGCTGCCGCTGCGCTGGGCCAGTTGGAGAACGGTGCGGCCGCCGGGCCCATCGACGCCGTTAGCCACATCCTGTGGGGCACTGAAGCGCTGCGTACGGATGCGGTGGACGTGCGGCACACCCTGGCCGGTGCGGGACTCAATGCCGCTGCGGTGCTCGGCTGGGCCGCGCTGCACGAAACGATGATGCCACGCCGGAGCAGACCGTCCGTTCAGCGTGCGTTACTGTCGGGTGCGGCCACTTCGGCGGTCGCCTACTTCACCGACTACCATGTGGTGCCCAAGCGACTTACCCCCGGCTTCGAGGAGCGGCTCTCTCGCCGTTCGCTTTTCGCGGTTTATGCCACCCTGGCGTTGGCGCTGGCCGCAGGGAGTTTGATGCGGGAGCGTTGACCTGTCACAGCGAAAACGATCGTTCTGGAAGAATGGGCCCCGAGGTCGTGTGCCGGAAATCCCAGGCGCGCGCTGCCCTGTGCGCCGGAGCGGCCTTTCTTTCGTTGGTTTTGTCGGCTGGCCCTGCCGATGGTCGACCTTTACACCAAGGCCTGCGGCGCTCTTGCCGTGGACCGAACAAGTTCCGCCTCGAGCGGAGCGCAATACAAGTAAGGATATGGCAAGTGGTACAGTGAAGTTCTTCAACACGGAGAAAGGGTTCGGTTTCATCACCCCGGATGAGGGTGGCAAGGACCTCTTCGTGCACAAGACCGGGACGAAAGGCCCCATCTACGAAGGTGACAAGGTCACCTACGAAGTGGAGCAAAGTCAGAAAGGCCCCAACGCGGTGAACGTGACCAAGGCCTAAGGTCTTACCTCACACACGAACAGCGAAGCCCCGGCGTAATGCCGGGGCTTTGTCGTTGGAGGCGATCCTATTCGGCTGTGCTACTAGGAAGTGGAGTGAGGGACGACCTACCTCCTTCCCGGGTCGCGTGATCGCGCTGCGCACCGGCACCACCGCGGGTAGACCTGGACGGTAAGTCAGGCCGCGAAGTGCCCGAGTCCCCAAAGCGGATGCGCTCGTGGCGCAAGTGGGTATCTATGACACTGCCGCAAGTCGCGATGACAACGCCGCTATCATCGATGACGACGCTGCTGTCATCGATGACGACGCTGCTGTCATCGATGACAACACTGCTATCATCGATGACAACGCTGCTATCCTCGATGACAACGCTGCTGTCATCGATGACGACGCTGCTGTCATCGATGACGACGCTGCTGTCATCGATGACAACGCTGCCATCATCGATGACAACGCTGCTGTCATCGATGACAACGCTGCTGTCATCGATGACAACGCTGCTGTCATCGATGACAACGCCGCTATCATCGATGACAACGCTGCAAGTATCGATGACGGCGTTGCAGGTCACGATGATACGATCAGGATCACAGCATGGTATGTATCTGATACTGAGGGCTGAACCTTGGTTTCGGCGGGCGTTGATCCGCCGAGCTCTTGGCTTTAGGCTCTGAGGCTTGGTGGTATTGCGTGCGGGGTAGCAGCATGCCACCATGCACGGGCCTTGTTGCGCGTAGCCATAGGCTACGCGCTGTTCTAGGTTACCGCCAAAAAGGGGACCGAACGGGCAGGGCGTGTTCCCCAGCGAGCCGGAATTCCTGGACGCGCTGCGGAAGTTCTGCGACCGGTCGACGTCGAAGAGCGTGTATCCCTCAACCGTCTCCGAGCTCGTGGCGTGTTGGCTCATGCTTCGCTTGCTGCGGATCGTGCGGTGGACGAGTAACTTGGGGACGTGCAAAGCAGCACACCCTGCAGGCCCGAGCGGGAACGGGGCCAGCGAACGGCCAGCCTCAGAACCTTCGCCATGTCAACCCACGTGCAGTGCCAAGTGATCGCCGTCGCCGCATTGGTCGCGGCCACGATGCCGGTCGCGGTCAAGGGGCAAACCGGTGCATACCACGCACTGCCTCTCGACAATGGGGTATGGTGCATGAGCACCGCCTGCACCGATCCGGGATGCGGGGACCAGGGCTACATCAGGACCTATGCGGCCGACGATACCCTGATCGATGGAAACACCTACGCGGTCCTGGTGAGCGACCTCCTGCCGACAACGGCCGGGACGTGTTGCCAGATCCCCATGGTGGAACCGATAGCGTACATCCGCGAGGATAGCTCCGCGCGGAAGGTCTACCTGCGCACGGACCTGATCACATCCGATTCACTCCTGTACGATTTCAGCCTGCAGGTGGGCGATACACTGAAGGGATACCTGGGAGCGACGGCCGCCCTACCGCTCGTAGTCCTGTCCATCGATTCTGCCCTGGTCGACGGCGCGTACCACAAGCGGCTCAATTTCGACACGAGCCAGGCATGCCTTCGCTTTGCGATGATCGAAGCGGTTGGGAGCACCCATGGGCTGCTGGCCTGTGACCACGGTTATTTCCAGTTGGGGCGCTGGCTGCAATGCCTTACCGCCGATGACGTCGTGCAATTCCTTGCACCCTGTGGCCCGGACACGGCCGGCTGTGCGGCGCTCCCCGTGGGTGTCGGCCCGCCGATGGCCCAGGATCATGGCCCTTGTGCGTTGCGGCTCACCTACCTGACAGCGGAACTCGTGCAGGTCGATGGTTGTCAAGGTCGATCACCCCGCGCGTTCGCTGTGTTCGACAGTGCCGGGCGGGTCTGCCTTTCCGGTCACTTCACTACTGCCGGATCGCTCATCCACATCGGGCAACTGCCTTGGGGCTGTACGATTAGGATCACCGACGACCGTGCAAGCGGTGATGGCCGTGCTGAAGCTCTTGCGGCCGTGATGTATACGCACCGCGAAGCAGGCGCATGAAAGCGGTCGTCGACCAAGGATCGGGCATGGTATCCGAACTCGTGACGTGGAAACTGATGCTGCGCTTGCTGAGGTTGTAGCGCTTGCGTTGTGGCTCGAAGACCCACCTACCGCATGATCACGGGCTTCAGGCCCACGTTCCGGTTCCCTGGCCGGATCCGTACCGTACGCTTCTTCGGGTCCGTCTTCAATCGGAAGGTGCCATGGACCACGCGCCCGGCCTCCGTAGCTGCAAAGACGAAGAGCCCATCCGCCATGGACGCGCGATGGGCTTCGGATACGGTGTTGCCGCCCTGGCTCCACGAGAGCGCTTGCACCTCCCCGGCGATGAACGCATGGCGCGGAATGCGCAGATCGTCCTGGATCCCTGTATCGAGCGCTGGAATGGTATCGCCCCGTGTGAAGCCACGGATCACACGTCCACCCATAGGATGCAAGCTGCTCAGGAGTTGCGTGCCCGGCAATGTGCGGACCACCAGGTGGCACATCCCCACGCTCGTCGATTTGTCCAGGGTGGTCACGCCCGCCTGGCCGCAGATCACCAGGTCAGCGATCCCGTCGCCGGTGATGTCCACGCTGTCGGGTGGTATCGGGTCGCAAGTGGCTCTGTGGGTGATGGGCCGCGGTCCGGGTTGAGCGAACGCGGCGAGCAGTGCGATGGTGAATGCCAGTGAAAGGAAGGCGCGCATCGAACAGCGGTACACGCACGGCGGCGTTCGGTTCGGTGATGCCCGGAAAGAACGTGGATGATGTGGACGTGCCGGAACGGTCGGCCTCGAAGAACGTGTATCCCGAAAAGGTCTCCGAACTCGTGGCTTGGAGGCTCATGCTGCGGTTGCTCCGGACGTAGTGCCGTACATTTGAACGATGACCCCAAAGAAGCGCACTCGTAAACCGATCGTCTCCACGGAGGAGAGGTTAGGTGCGCTCATCGCCTCCTTCAGCATCGAAGGCATCAAGCTGAGCATGGAAGAGGCGCTGGTCTTGCTGAAGAAGGTCGAGCTCAGTCCGGGAACACGGAACGGATGATGAACTCGGCCTGATCGTGCCCGCCTAAATTTGGTTCGCACCATGGATATCCAAGCCCTCAAGCTCGAGTTGGTCCAGCAGTTGGTCTCCACCAACGACGCCACTGTGCTCACCAAGGTGAAGCGCCTCCTTGAACTGCTGCGCGGCAAGACACCAGGCAGCAAGGACGAGCACGAGGAAGAACTGATCGCGGCCTCCACGGTCTTCGGACAGGCGGCCTATGGCGAAGATGAACCTGACATCAGCGGCTTGGTCCTGAAGGAGCCTGAACCACTACCCATCCTTCAAGCGCGATTGAAGCGCTTGATCGATGAGCAACAGGATCCTCGCTTGCTGGACCGCATGCTCGCGGTGCTGCAGGATGGCACCAACGAAGCTCGTTGGAGAGAAGTGTTGGCCGCTCGCGCGTTGCGAGCCGAGGCGGACTTCGTCGCAGGGCGCGTTCATACGCAGGAGCAAGTGGAGGCCCACTTCAAGGCCAAGCGCGCGCAGTGAAGGTCGTTTGGTCAGCGTGGGCGCTCCAACAATTGGACGAGATCCACGGTTGGTACTGGACGCAGGCATCGCCTGCGGTCGCTGACGGCATCGTGGAGAACGTCCTGTCCGTTACCCGTCTTTTGGAACAATTCCCATTCGGCGGACCGATCGAACCTTGGTTGGAGCACCAAGGTCTCGGTCATCGGCGCGTGGTGATCGGGAACTACAAGGTGGTTTACCGCGTTCTTGGAGACGAGGTGCGCATCATTGACGTCTTCGACAGCAGGCAGGATCCCGGGAAGATGAAGGTCTGAATGCCTTCCTCATCGATCAGGGCGACTATCCCGATACGGTTGTATTCCCCAGCGAGTCGGAATTCCTGGAAGCGCTGCGGAAGTTCTACGACTGGGAGACGTCGAAGAACGTGTATCCCGAAAAGGTCTCCGAGCTCGTGGCGTGGAAACTCATGCTGCGCTTGCTGCGGACGTTCGCTCTTCAATGGTCTGGGCGTGTCGGCGCCAAATGCGCGCCGTCGCGCTTTCCGCCGCAATCGCTCACGCGGTATGCGCGTAGCGAGTGATTGCGGCCTCTTGATGGCAAGCCTCAACTACACAGGACTTAGGATCTAAGCGTTCGGAATCTCAAAGACCTTTAGGGGGTAGTTCTTCGAGTTCATTTCCCGAACGCTTTGCACCAACGAGAACTTGGCGATGTTGGATTGAAGAGCATCAAGATTGGTGAAGATGGGCTTGCCGTCCTTCCTATCCGAGCTAAATGCCATGACATAAGTGACTTTCTTCTCTTTGAACTTGGATATGAACTGCTCCTCTGTAATCGGGACCGCACGATTTTGGTTGTACCTCATCAGTGCGCCTTTGAGGAACTCAAAGGACCCCGACTTCAAGTCGCTCCAGAGACGTTGTGAGGAAATCAAGATCTGGTTGGCCAGGTCGCGAATCTTGGCGTTGAAGCCCTTCTTGATGTGAACCAAATAGATGTTCTGGTCATCCTCGTAGAGTAGGTCACATAATTCGATGTTCTGGGAGAGCTTCCGGTCAAACACCATAAAGTTCGCCCGAGAAGAATACTGTTGGTTGTAGTCCTCTTCGTCGAGGTCATCAGGAGGCCAAGGAATGTCGATTCGGAGGTCCGCTATCCCGTGAGCATGAATCATGGCCTTGCACTCCTCAGTGAGCGTCTCGACGAAATCGCCCTTGACCCGGTACCATTTGTCATCCAGCAGAAACAGTGGCCTGCTGCCAAATTCGAGTTCACATGAGAGATGCTGGGTGAACATCGCATGTGTTCGCTGCTGCCCGTTTCGATATCCGTAGACACGAATGCCCGAGATGATAGAGTTGAAATTGAACTGCGTGTTCTCCTCGAGACTGGTGTAGATGTACTCTAGCGCTGCTCTGTACAGGCCATGACGATCCTCCGAAGTGTGAAAAGGGATTTCAGCATTACGGGCAATCAGCTTGTATGTGTCGCACTCGTAGAACTCATCCCACCTAGACGGATGAGTGAGGTCATAGTCGAGACCCTTTGCGCTCGGATCAGATCCGGGCGGAATCTTCAACATCATATCGTCCCGTAGGCGCGTGTATAGTCCGAGGCGATAGTTACTCTCGATAAGACCTTTATCTCGTTCCCGGACAAAGAGGCTCAGGGGCTTGGGCTGATTGATTTGAAGTATTTCATCGAGCCGATGAAGTAGAGCATGAGTTTCGTCGAAGGTCATGCGGTACTTGATGAAGAAAGACGAGCTTACCTCAGCCACGACCTTGGTGAGGTCCTCAACGGTCAGGAAGTTGAACACATCCGCCATGAGAACGTCGCGCAGCAGTAGTCGCATGTGCACTGGAATGCGACCGAACTGGAGCGAATCGATAAGGCGCTGTTCGTTGCGGTACGTCTCCTTCGTCAAGGACAGATTTCCAGTTATACCACGCGAATCAATCGAGTAGACGATGTCATTCGCTGGGTCAGAAATCCTCTCAAAGAGGTCGATACCAAACGTGTGGTTCATGTAACGCTTGATCACTTGCATCCCCGACCCCCCAATGATGGCAAAGAGCGTATTGTTAATCGAGGCGAAGAGTACGAATGAGACTGTTTGAACCGTAAAGTCCTCTGGATTGATGATCGCTTGTGGCAGGAAGGCGGTCCAAGCCGACTCCATCTCACTTTGATTGAATGTGTAGATGTAGTAGGTCGTGCTATCGATGCTAACACTGTTAATCGGCTTGCCGCATTCATCGTCTCTTTCGAGAGTCTTACGATGCTTATCGACGATGTGCTGGATTACGCGGGCATGACCTACCAGGTCTCTTACCTCATAGAAAAGAGTGTCAATCTGATACACCTTTATGTGACGCGTGACGCTGAAGTCCATTGGTTCGGTTAATCAGGGTCGTTCGCAAACATCCGTTGCATTACTTCCCGGATGCTTGATGTTCCGAGCGGCACTTGAACATGAGCAAGCCCTAGCTCCTCCAGTCTGTACCCAATGCTCTGTTTGCTCACCTTGAAGTAACTGGAAAGGACGTCCACAATTCTGAAGTACTCCTTCTTATTGACTCGTTGCGCGTCAACGACAAGCTTGTGTGGCGCGCCACCCTGAGCCTTGGCAAAGTGCCTAACCATGGAGAACTTTGGCATGAGCAAATGGGTTGCAAACCGATTCGCCTGCCATTCGAGCCATTGACGGTCGTTATTCAGTTCGTTCTTGCCTGCTGAATAGCTGTACGTAGAGTCTTCCATCATCTCGTACTCGCTCTGCCCCAATAGGGTCTTGTTGTGGAGCAAGTAGTGACCCGCTTCATGGGCAATCGCAAAGTGTTGGCGTACTGGAGGCAACGACGTGTCAATGCGAATGAGCCTTTCTCTGAACGAACATGAGCTCAGGATAATACGACCGTCTGCGTCATGCTTTCCTATGCGCTCAAAGACGACGTCGACGCCATAAGCCTTCTTCATGAAGTCGATGAACCTAGAGAACGTCAAGCTCATCCCAACCGAGAGTATGCCGTCATCGATAGCGTTCAGAATGTTCTGTGTAACGAGTTCAATGTCTTCATCGGCAAGGAAAGGCACCGGCTTCAACGATTCGGGCTGAATTGTCCGCTGAATGTGCTCTGATACGGCGCGGAGAATGATTGTCAAGGTCTTCTCCTCGAGTTCGACCAAGCGTTGATACTCGGTTTGGGCCTGCTTCAGTTCACCGCGGCGATGGTTGCCGAAGCGACTCGCCTTATGAAAGACAATGTCGTAAGTGATTTCTGGCGTGACCTGAATGAACATCATGCCCGAGTTCCGAGCGGTCGTCCTAGCCCCCGCCTGCAATTGACCGGTCGTCATTATTACGGCCTTGCAGTTCAAGTCGGCGACTTGCATGACCTTCTGTCGAAACTCCTCTACATCGTTGACCGGAACAGAACCGGAATAGTCCTTACACTCAATTAACCAGATTGATACCGGACGTTCTGCGCCTGGAGGCGTTAGTTCGATGGAAAGGTCAAAGACAATGTTATCCTCACGCAACTTCGACCAGTAGCTCTTCTTTCTGTAAACGATTGCGTGTTCGGGTAGAACACTCAGTTTGTTGTTCTTCAGAGCGTCGAGAATCACATTGTAACATGTGTCCTCAAAAGCATCTCCTCGCTCGGTTGTGCTGGGCATGGAATGCGTGAATGTTGCAAAGTCACGGACAATTTGGCTTGGTAAAGCTGTTGCGTGAGGGATAGGAGCAAGTAGCCCACAGCGAGGCTTTGCGAGCGAGGACTTATTCTATGACATGTGCAAGAGTGCATTTGACATAGGGTGTCCCCCGGTCGATCACGGCGAAGATCCGGTGGATGATCTTGTTTCGGATGGCATTGAGCACGGACATCTTGTGTTTGCCCTCGGAGACTTT
>JAEUTA010000009.1 GCA_016788205.1 Flavobacteriales bacterium
ATAGATGGTGATCGTCGTGTCACCCACCACCTGCACGCTGTCGGTGCTGGTCCAGGTGCTCATGCCGCTGGAGCAGTTGTCGCTCCAAGTGGCCAACGCGCTGGCGGTGAAGACGGCCCACCCGTTCGCGTCGATGTTCACCGTGGCCGGTGCGCAAGCGAGCGTCGGCGTGATCGTGTCCTGCACGGTCACGGTGGCATCGCAGGTGCTCACGTTGCCGGAAGCATCTGCGACGGTCAGCGTCACGGTCTGCGGGCCAAGGTTGCCGCAATCGAAGCTGGCGGTGCTGGTGCTGTAAATGAGCGTAGTGGTACCGCAGTTGTCGCTGGAGCCACTGTTCAGATCCGCCCCGGTGATGGTCACGTTACCGGTAGCGTCGAGGTAAGCGTTGATGTTCTGGCAAAGCGCTGTCGGAGCGATGGTGTCGAGCACAGACACCACGGACACGCAGTCGTCGGTGTTGCCGCCATCGTCGGTCACGGTCAGGGTCACGTTGTTCGCGCCGAGGTTCGAGCAGTCGAAGGCGGTCTGCGAAGCGATCAAGCTCACGATGGTGCCATTGTCTGTGCTGCCGCCGTCGATGTCCGCCGCCACGATCGTCGCGTTGCCGCTGGCGTCGAGGTGGATCGTCATCGGCTGGCACACGGCCACAGGTGGGTTGTTGTCCGTCACCGTGACGGTCACTGTGCAATCATCGCTGTTGCCCGCCGCATCGGTCGCGGTCAAGGTCACCGAGTAGGGACCAACAGCGCTGAAGCTGTACTGGCTCAAGCTCATGCTCACGATGGCACAATTGTCCGTGCTGCCGTTGTTCACGTCCGCTGCGGTGATGGTCGCGATGCCACTGCCATCGAGGTTCACGGAAACCGCCTGGCAGATCGCCACCGGTGCTTCGGTATCGTTCACCGTTACCGTGAAGGAGCAGCTCGCCGTGAGGCCAGCAGCGTCGGTCACTTGGTGGGTCACGGTCGTGGTGCCGATCGGGAATTGGCTTCCGCTGGCAAGCCCAGCGGTCATCACCGTGGTGGCACCCGAGCAGTTGTCGGTCCCGACGGGCGTGGCGTAGTTCACCACGGCACCGCAGATGCCCGCACCATTACTCACATTGATGTTCGCGGGGCAGACGATGGAAGGCGCGGTGGCATCAACAACCGTTACGGTGAAGCTGCAGGTCGTTGAATTTCCAGCGGCATCAGTGGCCGTGTACGTCACCGTGGTCGTGCCGAGCGGGAAGCTGCTGCCTGGTGCATGAGTGGTGCTCAATGAGATGGGCCCACCAGCGCAATTGTCACTCGCTGTAGGCGCAGTCCAAGTCGCCGATCGCGTGCAATCAGGTCCGGCGTTCACGGAGATGTTGCCCGGGCAACCCGCGATCACCGGAGCGGTCACGTCAACAACCGTTACGGTGAAGGAGCAGGCAGCGGTCAGCCCGGCCGCATCGGTGGCGGTGTAGACCACCGTTGTCGTTCCGATAGGGAAGCTGCTTCCAGGTGCGAGACCACCCGTAAGCGCGATCGAACCACCCGTGCAGTTGTCCGTGAAGGTCGGGACGCTCCAGGTCGCTGTGGCGCTGCAAGCCGCACCCGCGTTCACCGTGATGTTGCTTGGGCATCCCACGATCACCGGAGCGGTCACATCAATAACCGTTACGGTGAAGGAGCAGCTCACGCTGTTGCCAGCGGCATCCGTTGCGGTGTGCGTCACGATCGTTGCGCCAACAGGGAAGGTGCTTCCGCTTGCGGGACCAGCCGTGCGCACGGTGTTGACACCCGTACAGTTGTCCGTTCCCACCGGAGCGGTGTAGTTCACGACTGCACCGCAGAAGCCGGCATCGTTGTTCACTGAGATGTCCGCAGGACACGTGATCGCGGGAGTGATGTTGTCCTGGATGGTCACCGTGGCGTTGCAGCTGCTGCTGTTCCCGCTGGCATCCGTGACAGTGATTACTACTGTGTTCGCACCGAGATGGGCGCAGGTGAAGCTGGTCTGGCTGGCGCTCACGAGGGCTACCGAGCAATTATCGCTGCTACCGCCATCGAGCTGTGCGGAAGTGATGGAAGCGTTGCCGCTGGCATCCAATTGCACGCTGATGTTCTGACAGACCGCCATGGGCGCGATCGTGTCCAGCACCGTGACGATGGCCACGCAGTTGTCGCTGTTGCCGCCGTCATCGGTCACGGTCAGGCCGATGGTGTTGTCTCCCAGATGCCCGCAATCGAAGAGGGTCTGCGAAGCCACGAGGGATGCGATGGAGCCATTGTCCGTGCTGCCGCCATCGATCATGGCCGGTGTGATGGTCGCGGTGCTCGAGGCGTTCACATAGATGGTCACTGGCTGGCACACCGCCGTGGGCGCGTTGTTGTCCTCCACGGTCACGGTCACCGTGCAGTCATCGCTGTTGCCAGCGGCGTCGAACACCGTAAGCGTTACGCTGTGAGTGCCGATGGTGTTGAACGAGCCCGGCGACACGGTCATGTTCACGATCGCGCAGTTGTCCGTGGACCCGTTGTCCACTTGCGCCGGGGTCACGTTCGCAATCCCCGATCCGTTCATGCTGATCGTCGCGCTCTGGCAGAGGGCCACTGGCGGCACGTTGTCGATCACCGTTACGGTTTGTGCGCAGGTGCTGTTGTTGCCCGCGTTGTCCGTGGCGGTCCAGGTGACCACCACACTGCCGAGCGGGAAGACGGCCGGAGCGTTATTGGTCACGCTGGCCACGGCGCAGTTGTCGCTCGTTACAGGTGTGCCCAGCACCACGCCCGTGGCGGTGCAGCCGCTGTTGGTAAAGGCGGTCACATCAGCCGGGCAAGTGATCACCGGTGCGTTCATGTCCACCACGGTCACGGTGAAGCTGCACTGGCTCGTGTTGCCGCTGGCGTCCGTGGCGGTATAGGCCACCGTTGTGCTGCCGAGGGGGAAGCTGCCGCCGGATGCAGGACCGGCCGTGCGTGAAATGCTCGAACCGGCGCAGTTGTCGCTCACGGCGGGTTCGCTCCACAGTGTGGTTCCGGTGCAGGCCGCATCAGCGATCACGGTGATGTCGCTCGGACATGTGATGATCACCGGCGCGTTGGCATCCACCACCGTTACCGTGAAGGTGCAGATGGCCGTGTTGCCAGCCGCATCCGTGGCGGTGTACGTGATGGAGTTCGTGCCGATGGGGAAGGTGCTTCCGCTCGCGAAGCCACTGGTCTGTGTGATGGTCGCACCGCTGCAATTGTCGCTGACGGTCGGAGCGGTCCAGGAAGCGCTCGCTGTGCAAGCCGCGTCAGCGTTCACGCTGATGTTGCTCGGGCAGCCCGCGATGGTCGGTGCGGCGACATCAACAACCGTTACGGTGAAGGAGCATGTGCTCGGGTTTCCAGCGGCGTCCATGGCCGTGTAGGTCACCGTGTTGGTGCCGATCGGGAAAGCGCTTCCAGGTGCAGGACCGGCCGTGCGCGTGATCGAACCGCCTGTGCAGTTGTCGGTGAAGGTGGGAACGGTCCAGGTCGCTGTGGCCGTGCAAGCCGCGTCAGCGTTCACGCTGACGTTGCTCGGGCATCCCACGATCACCGGTGCGCTGATATCAACAACGGTTACCGTGAAGGAGCAGGTGGATGGATTTCCGGAGGCATCCGTGGCAGTGTAGGTCACGGTCGTGATGCCGGTCGGGAATGTGCTTCCCGGGGCAGGACCGGACGTACGTGTGATCGATCCGCCTGTGCAGTTGTCGGTGAAGGTGGGAACGGTCCAGGTCGCTGTGGCCGTGCAAGACGCGTCCGCATTCACGCTGATGTTCGCAGGACAACCGCTGATCACGGGTGCTTCCGCATCCGTGATGGTCACGATCTGCTGGCAGGAACTGGCGTTTCCATAGTTGTCCGTTGCCGTCCAGGTGATCGTATGCGCACCCACGGCGAGCGGGAACACCGCATCGTAGGTTACCGTGTTCCCGGAACTGCATGTGCTGGTGCTGCTGAAAAGGCCGATGTCCGTGCTGGCGCGTGAGCACATGCCAGGGTCTGCGGGATAGGTCACATCCGGCGGGCAAGTGATCGTGGGTGCGGTCACATCCAACACGATCACATTGAATGTGCACGTGGTGGTGTTGCCAGATGCATCCGTAGCCACATAGATGACCGGTGTGGTGCCTGTGGGAAAGGAGGTTCCGGGTGCGCGTGACGTGGTGCGCACGATGGTGACACCGCTGCAATTGTCCGTGGCCGTTGGGACCGTCCAGTTGGCAATGGCGTTGCACATCGGGCCTGCGTTCAACGTGATGTCGCCGGGGCAACCCACGATCAACGGCCTGATCGTATCCACCACATCCACGAACGTGCTGCATGCGGCCGTCGCGCCGTTGTTGTCGGTCACGATCAGCAAGGCCGCCGCCGAACCGATGTCGGCACAGGTGAAGCTGCTCTGCGAGACCGTCATGCTCACGATGGTGCCGTCGGGATCGTAGCTGCCGCCGTCCGCCAGGGCCGCTGTCAGGGTGGCCGTGCCACTTGCGTCCAGGTAGAGCGTCGGGTCCTGACACACCGCGACAGGGGGCAGCGTAGCGGTAACGGAACCGCTGAACTCCGATGTGTTGTTCGTGGTCAGATCCGTCGCCGTGGTGCTTACCCCATGGCCTGCGGTGATACCGATGGGAAGCAGCGTTGTTACTGAAGCGTTGCCCGACGCGTTCGTCGTCACGTTCAGTTGGCCCAGGAAGGTGAGCCCTTCACCATGGCCCGATGCATCCGCCACGGGGGAGGAGAAGTACTCGATGCGGAAGGTCCTGCTGGCCGTGCTGTTCAGCGTGCCGTTGATCAGCGTGCTGGTGACGCCCTGGATGCTGGCGCTCGTGAGCAACGGGTAGTTCTGCAGGGCGTTCGCGCCGTTGTCGCCGTCGCCCAGGTCATTCGCGGTAACACCGTTATAGCCCAGGTCGATGCCCAGCGCGTTGTTGCTGTGGATGGAGTTGCCCAGGATGCGGTTGCCTGATGTGCTTGCGCCGACGCCTTCCGCTCCGTTGAAAGCGATCAGGTTCGCTTCACCAGCAGCAGTGCCACCGACCAGCGAGTTGGAGCAGCCCAGGTCGATGCCGCCAAAGACGTTGCCGATGCCTGCCGAACCAGCGGCGTTGGTGCCGATGTAGTTGCCCTGGATCGTGTGTCCGGTCCCACCACCGAGGTAGAAGGCACTGAACCCGTTCACACCATTGCCGCTCACGACGTTGCGTGCGGCGACGGTATTGCCACCGATGATGCAGTTGTTGGCGTTCATCAACCGGATACCCGCATCGCCATTACCGAGGGCAGCGGTGCCTGCGGCGTTGAGCCCGATGATGTTGCCGCGGATCGTGCAGCTGTGCGACATGGACCCGTAGATGCCGCTGGTGGCATTGCCACTGATCAGGTTGCCCTCATTCGCGCCGGTGCCGCCTACGGTGGTGCTCGCGCCCACGATGATGCCGTCGGAACCGTTGCCCAAAGCCGCTGTTCCTGCGGCGTTCGTGCCGATGCGGTTGCCCTGGATGATGTTGCCCGTGTTGCTCAGCGAGATACCGGCCTGGCCGTTGCCGCTGATCACGTTCATGGCTCCGGCGGCACCGCTACCGATGGTCGCACCCGTGGAAGTCGAATAGATCCCATCGTACGTGTTGCCGCGATCCAACGTGCCCGTCGCATCCGTGCCGATGTGGTTGCCGCGGATGTTCGCGCCGGTGGAAGCACCCATGATATGGATGCCTTCTTCACCGTTGGCGCTGATCACATTGCCGTAGTTCGCCAGCGCATCACCGATGCCCGCGGAAGTCGCCCCGTTGATGTGTATGCCGTCCGCACCGTTGCCTACGGCCGTGGTACCATCAGCAGCGAGGCCGATGTAGTTGCCACGGATGGAGGAGAAGTTCGCGCCGGTGAGCATCTGCACACCGTGCGTGCCGTTTCCACTGATCACGTTGCGCTCGTTGGGTGCGCCCGAACCGACGGTGATGCCCGTGGAATTGGTGGCCCCCAGAACGCCGGCACCCCCGTTGCCGAGGTCGGTCAACCCATCAGCGCCTACGCCGATGTAGTTGCCCAGGATCATCGGGCTCAAGGAGGATTGCTCCACGAAAACGCCGTTCTGCGTGTTGCCGCTGATCACGTTGCGACGACCCGCCACGTTGCCACCGATCTGGTTCCCGTTGGCCGAAACACTGATGCGAACACCGTTCTGGGCGTTCGGGCGTGCCACGAGACCTGTCACGGTGGTGCCGATGTAGTTGCCGCGCACCAGGTTCGTGCTGGAACCCGACACGGTGATCTGGATGCCATCCTCGCCGTTGCCAGCGATCACGTTGCGTGCGGCCGCGATGTCACCACCGATGGTGTTGCTCGCCGAAGCGTTGATGTGTACGCCATCCGCCGCGTTCCCCTGGGCGGTCGCACCATCAGGGCGCAGACCGATGTAGTTGCCCGCTACGATGGTGCCCGTGCTTCCGCTGAAGATCTCAACGCCGTTCCAGCCGTTAGCGGCGATCACGTTGCCTTCAATGGCATCGTTCGTTCCATCGGCATTGGTGCCGATGCGGTTGTTGTTCGCGCCGAGCATGCAGCGCACACCGCCTTGCGCGTTGCCCAAAGGCCCTGTGCCTGCGCTGTTGAGCCCGACCCAGTTGCCCGCGATCACGTTGTTGATGGCGCTTCCACCGATGCAGGACACACCGCAATTGTCGTTGCCGCTGATGATGTTGCGCTCCAGTACATCGCTTACCCCATCCGCATTTGTGCCGATGATGCAGCCGCCACCCACGGGGTGGACACCGATCTGGCCGTTGCCGCGATCGAGCATGCCGGTGATGTCCGTGCCGATGTAGTTGCCCGCGATGCGCACGTTGCTGATGCCCAGATTCGGCTCGATGCCGTCGTCCGTGTTGCCGCTGATGATGTTGCGCTCGGCCGCATCGTTCACGCCATCACCGTTGGTTCCGATGATCACGTTGCTCGCGTTCTGAAGGACGATGCCATCGATGCCATTGGCCACCGCGCTGGTACCAGCGGCGTTCAGGCCGATGGTATTCCCGGAGATGGTCAGGTTGTCGACCGTCCCGGAGGATGGGTTCGTGATGATCCCGTTCTGCCCGTTTCCGCTGATCACGTTGCTGATGATAGCGCTCGAGGTGACGGCCGATGCGATGTGGATGCCGTTCTGGCCGTTGCCCAATGCGGCCGTGCCCGCCGCGTTCACGCCGATGTGGTTGCCTTGGATGGTGTTGCCGTTCGCGCTGGCGCCTTGGATGCGGATCCCATCACCACTATTTCCGCTGATGGTGTTGCGGTGCGCCGACGTGCTGCCTCCGATCAGGTTGTTGGCGCTTTCGATCCGGACACCGGTGATGCCATTCGGTCTGGCCGTTGCGCCGTTGGGTGATGTGCCGATGAAGTTGCCGATCACCGTGTTGTTCGGCGCATCGGCGATCCATACGCCGTAGTTGTTGTTGCCGGAGATCACATTCGCGCTACCGGGGGCTATGCCGCCCACGGTGGTGCTGCTCGAATTGTTGTAGAGATAGACCCCAGCGAAATTCGGGATGGATGCGGTTCCGGCCGCATTCGTTCCCAAGTAGTTGCCGATGATCACGTTGCCGGTGGAGCCTCCTACCACCGTAGCTCCGCCTGCTCCGTTGCCCGAGAGCACGTTCCGGTCCGCCGGAGTTGTACCACCGATGATGTTGTTGTGCGATCCACTGTCCACCGATACGCCATGGTACCCGTTCGGAAGGGCGGCGGTCCCGGTGGCATTCGTGCCCGAGTAGTTCCCGACGATCACGCAATTGCTCGTGCCGATGGCCAGAGAGATACCGGTGTACACGAACCGGTTGACCACAAAGCCGCGCACCACCGAGTTGCTCGCCGTGTAGAACACCATCCCGTTGCTGTTGCCCGCGTTCGTTCCGTTCAGTTCAACGATCGGCGTACCTGCGAAGCCGGGCTGTTTCGTGGCGTCGAGTACCAGGGTGGACGAGATAACGGTCGCGACCGACTGCAGCGCAATGGTGGCCACCCCCGAGATGAAATAGTTGTTCGCAGCGCGCAATCCCGCAGATGCAGTGCCGTTGCTGATCATGAACACCATGTTCTCCTTGGCCGCTACAAGGCCGTTCTGGAGGAGTGCCGCATCAGTGCCGAGTCCGTTGGCGTTGATAATGGTCTGGCGGTACGAACCTTGGCCAGCATCATTGGTGTTGCATACCACGTTGAAGCTGTACCCGAAGTCCACGCCGGTGACCGGACCTCCGCCCAGTGAGACCGCGGTGATGGATTGGGCCGCTGTGGTGGCGGTGCTAAGTGCTGCGAGCGTGGTGTTGCCGAGCGGTGCATCCACTTTGTTCGGTACCTCGCCGCCCACCATGTCGGTGGACGAATACGCGAGGCTCATGTCCACTTCCGTGCGGAACGTCTGCACGGCACTGTGCTGGCTGGCCACGTAGCCGGGTCGCACGCTACTCACAGACGTGTTCACGATACGCACGGTATAGTCGCCGGGAACTAACGAAGTGAAGGTGTATGCGCCGCTCGCGTCCGTCAGGCTGAACGCGACGAAGTTCCCCGAAGCGTCATACAACTCCGCGCGGGCCAGTGGACGACCGCTACCGCCGTTGGCAAGTGCAGTTGCGCGATCGCGACCTGCGCCACCGCCGTAGTTCACATCCTCGAAAACGGTACCACTGATGGACCCACCGGAACCGACGGCGACCGCGGCTGAGAATTCGCTCGTGTTGTTGAGCACGGTATTGGTGGCCGTGGCGGAGATGAAATGCCCCAGCAACGTCCCGCCCGCTGGCATTACATGGCTGAACGCCGAATTACCGGAGGCGTCGGTGGTCACATTCGTCGTGCCGAGGTAAAACGCGCCTTCACCATGGCCGCTCGCGTCGGCGGTGGGCGAGGAGAAGAACTCCAGACGCAAGGTCGTGCTCGGAGTGCTGTTGATGGTACCCAGGATCGTTATGTTCCCGCCATTGAGGATCGCGCTGGTATTCACCGGATAGTTCTGCCGTGCGTTGGCTCCCGTATCGGTATCGCTGGCATCATTCGGTAGCGGCCCCACATTACCGAAGACCAGGTTGATCCCAAGCCCCGTGTTGTTGTTGATCCTGTTACCAAGGATGCGGATCCCTGAAGCGGCATCGCTGATGCCCACACCACCGAACACACCGGAGGTGCCGTTGTGCGTGATCGTATTGCCTTCGTTCACACCGGTCCCGCCGATCAGGTTTCCGATGGCGCCAGCGTCCACCTGAATACCTTCTTCGCCATTGCCCAGATCCATTGTGTTGCCTTGGTCGGTGCCGATCGCGTTGTTCTGGATGATGTTGCCTGTGGTGCCGGTGTCGTAGAGGCTGATGCCGTTGTCCTGGTTACCGCTGATCACATTGCCTGCGCCGGCCGCGGTTCCACCGATCAAGGTGCCGGTAGTAGCGGCCGACAATTCGATACCCGCTGCACCATTCGGTCGGGCACTGCTGCCCATGGCGTTCGTTCCGATGAAGTTGCCGCGGATCTGTGTGCCGCTGGCGCTGCCGACCAACAGGCCGTGCTTCGCGTTACCACTGATCACGTTGCCTGTGATCACCACATTGTCCGCGTTGTCGATATGTACACCGTTCGAGTCATTGGCGATGGCGGTGGTACCCGTCAGGTTGAGCCCGATGTGGTTGCCGCGTATCGATGTGCCACTGGCCGATACCCCGGCGAGGTGGATGCCGTTGACCGCATTGCCTGAAATGACATTGAGCGATCCAGCGGCGCTACCGCCGATGGCGTTGCCGCTGCCTTCCACACGGATACCCGTGTTGCCGTTGCCCTTGTCCAACAGACCGGCCGCGTCCGTTCCGATCCGATTGCCAAGCAGGGTTACACCCGTGCCTTGGATCCAGACACCGAGGTCGCTGTTGCCGGAAATGGTGTTGCCAGCGCCCGCAGCTGTGCCGCCGATGGTGATGGTGTTGGAGGTAGGGTCCACATACACCGCCGCTTGCGCGTTCGGGATCGCCGTGGAGCCATCGGCGCCCAGGCCCACATAGTTGCCTTGGATGGTGATGTTGTTCACTCCAACCTCATGGCAGATGCCGCTGGAGCCGTTGCCGCTGAAGATGTTCCGGTCCGCTACGGAGGTTCCGCCAACGATGCTGCCCATCGTGTTGGTATGGCTCCAGAAACCATCGCGTCCGTTACCGATCGCGGCCGTACCCGCAGCGTTCGTGCCGATGCGGTTGGCCTTCACAGTGGTGCCCGTGGCCGCGTTCAGTGCAAGTCCGTCGTGCAGGTTTCCGCTGATGGTATTGCCCGCACCCGCTGCACCGACGATCGCGTTGGTGGTATTCACCAGTTCGGCACCCGTCTGTGCGTTCGGAATGGCCGCCGTACCTGCGGCGTTCAGGCCGATCAGGTTGGCGTAGAGCATCTGCCCGCTGCCGCCCTCGATACGCACACCTTTCGTATTGCCGCTGATCACGTTGGCTTCACCGGCCGCCGTGCCGCCTATGCGCGTGTTGTTGCTTGTGATCGCGCGCACACCCTGTTGCCCGTTGCCCAAGGCCACGGTACCCGCCAGATCGGTACCGATGTAGTTGTTCGTGATCACCTGGCCCACCGTGCTGAGCAGGTTGATGCCGTGGCGGGTGTTGCCACTGACCACGTTCCGGAGCGTTCCGGTGCCGCCGATGTTCCCGGCGCCCACACCGGTCCCGATGTAGATGCCGTCCAAGGTGTTCGCGATCGCGGCCGTGCCGGTGGCGTTCAGCCCGATGATGTTGCCGCGGATGAAAGGGGAGGTGGTGCCCGCGCCGATGAGTTCCACGCCATGCCCGTTGTTGCCGCTGATCACGTTCGGGGCCGTGATATCGGCCCAAAGCATGAGCAGCGCGGAGCCGTTCACGTTCACCCCGTTCAGCGTATTGCCACGGTCAAGTGTCCCCGTGGCGTCCGTACCGATGCGGTTCTCCCTGATGTTGATGTTCGTGCCGCCGATCACATTCACACCATGCGCCGCGTTGCCACTGATGGTGTTGTTCTCGAAGAGCACCCATTGCGCGGCATTGCTCCTTGCTCCATCCCGTTGGTTGGGGATCACTGTGCTTCCATCGGCTCCCAGGCCGATGTGGTTTCCGAGTACACCGAAATTGGTGGTGCTCGCGGTGTTCAGGCTAACGCCGTCCAGCGTGTTGCCGCTGATGATGTTGCGCTCCGATGCGAGGTCGCCACCGATCCGCCCGGCAGAGGCCGAATTGATCACCACGCCGTGCTGCGAGTTGGGAAGCGCAGCTGTACCCGTTTTGTTGGTGCCGATGAAGTTGCTTTCCACGGTCGGGTCGTCACCGCTCAGGGTAATGCCGCTACCCGTGTTGCCCGAGATGGTGTTGTGGTGGATGTACGTGTCCGCACCGGTCATGTTGATGCCGCCCGTACCGTTGGGGATCGCGGCCGTGCCGGCGAGGTTCGTACCGATGAAGGAGTAGCTCACTTCATTCCCGTTCCCCGTTCCGATCACGCCTTGCTGCGGATGGCCGGAGATCACGTTCTCCATGTTGGCGTTCGCGCTGCCGATGTAGTTGTCGTGCGCCCCGTTGCGGAGGGAAACACCGAAGGGCTGGCTGCAGATGGCGGCCGTACCGGCCTGGTTGGTGCCGACCCGGCAGTTCGACATATGGTTGTGCATGGCGTCCGCGCCATCGATGATCACACCGCCGGCCGCGTTGCCGGAGATCACGTTCGGTGAGCCGGGCCACCACTCATTGCCGATCTCGGTATCCTGCGTGTTGTTCACGTATACACCCGCGCCGCCGTTCCCGGCGCACGTCACTCCGTCCGGCCGTACACCCAGGTGACAGTAGTTCACTTCGATGGACGGGGCGTTCACTGTGATCGCGTTACCGCCGAAACCGGTGATCGCGAAGCCGTAGAGGCCACCCCAGCCCGCATCGAATACAACACCGTTGGCACCGGCCCCCGCCGATGTGCCGACCAGGTGTACCACCGGCGTACTGCTGTACTCCGGATCGGTGATGCCCATCACGTTCGTGGCCGTGGTAAGCGGCGGCAGGGGTGAGGTGGGCGTGATGGTCTGCGCACCGGATCCGGGCAGGTCGAAGTAGATGTGGTTCGCCGTCCAACCGTCGTAGTTGTTGTTCGCCGCCAGGAAGGCCTCACGCAACGAAACACCGTCGCCACCCTGGCTGTACATCAGGTTGCGCACGGAGCTCACGTCGCCGTTCACCACGTCGTTGGTGTTGGTCACCATGAACTTCTGCCCCGTGCAGGCCAGGTTGGCCGCGTACTCGGAGGTGGCTACAAGGCCCTCGTTGGTGGCCGTGCAACTGATCATCGTGCCCGCAGGGATCCCGTTCCAGGCACCTACGGTCGCATGGAACAGGTCCGAGCCGCTCGGGCTGGTCTCGAAGTAGCGGGTACCGATCCAGAGTTGGCCTTCACCGTGCGTGGCATCCGGGTTGGCGTTGGCGTAGAAATCGAAACGGATCCAGGTGCTGGGCGTTCCGTTGTAGGTGAAGTCCACATACACGCGTCCTTCCAGATCGCTCATCGCATTCACGAGCACCGGGAAGTTGATCAGGTTGTTCGGGCCGCTGTCCCCGTCGTTCAGGTCATTGGTGGTCACGCCGTTGTTCCCCAGGTCGATGCCCAGGCCGCCGTTGCCCCAGATGTAGTTGCCTTTGATGTCCAGCCGTGTGGCGGCATCATCCACCACGATGCCCTGGTTGGTGCAGCCCGCGATCTGGTTGTAGCAGCATCCGGTCTCACCGACCATGTTCTGCGTGGAACCGTTCTCCGCGCGGAGGCCCACCTGCACACCGCCGATCACCGTTGTGCCGTCGCTGCTGAGGCCGACGTTGTTCACGCGGATCTGCGTGCCCGTGCAAGTCGCACCCGACAAGCGGATGGCCGGCGAGGCCGTGCATCCGGAGATCTGGTTCCGCTCATCGCCACCCCAGCCACCGATCTGGCTGTTCGATCCGTAGACCACGATGCCGTTACCGGTCCCACTGGCCGCCGTTCCGGTGGCGTTCGTTCCGATGAAGTTGCCCTGGATCCGGGCATTGTCCGCACCGGCCGCGATGTTGATCGAGTTGGTCGTGAACCGGTTGATCACCAGGCCACGGATGTAGCAATGGAAGGTGTTGATCGTGAAGCCTGTCGCGACGGTGTTGTTCCCGTTCAGTTCGATGCGCAGTACGGCGTTGCTGCCCGGCCCAATGGTGTTCACGGAGGCCCCCGGCTGTGTGTACCCATCGATCAGGACCTGACCGGTGATGGTCGGCAGTGCGCTGGCGAGGGTGATGGTGCGCACCCCCGCACCGGCGATGTTGAACCGGATGGTATCCGCACCCGCCGTTCCGTTCGCGCTGATGATGGCCGTCCGCAGCGAGCCTGCGCCCGCGTCGTTGGTGCTGGTAACGGTGAAGTTCGCCGCTTGGGAGCTTCCGCAGATCGCCACCAGAGCAAGGCTCAGTGCCGCGTGCGTGAAGCGATCAGTAGCGTGTGCGACCCGAATGCCGCCATTTGTCCGTAGTTCCATTCCTCCCGGTATTCGTCGTTCTGTCGAACGGACCTCATCCCGGCGTGTGAGTAGCACGCTTGGGAGGATCGATAACCGGGAAGTGCCCTGTGGGAGAGGGCAGGGCACTCGTGTTCGGTCATCGACACGAGGGCCATTCGTGGGGTTGGAACGGTGAGGGGCTTGGCAAGGTTACATTCCGTCGAAGCGTACGGCGGTTTCGTCGATGTCCGTGGGCTGGGAAGGAGAAGATCCGGTCACCATCGAGCGACCGGATCTTCGTGTTACCGCGGGTATCAGGCCTGTAGCTTGCCGATGACGAGTTCCAGTTCGATGCCCACCATTTCGGTAAAGGTCTCGGCTGCCTCGGTCATGAATTCGTCGTTCTCTTCTGCGAACCACCGCAGGCGTAGGTTCTTGCCTTGGTCGGCTTCTTTCTTCAGCTCCAGGAGCACCAGGTACAAGGCTTTCAATGAAGATGAATTGAAGTAGGGAAGGTCGAATTCGAACGTCGCGCCATCGGCAACGTGCGTCAGGTTCTTCTGAAGCCAGGCCATCACCGGAGCGTACAACTCACTGGCGTTCTCCGGTATGGAGTTACCCATGATGCGGTAGGTGCCAGCAGTGATGGAGAAGAACACTTCCGGGGTGTTCTTGGTGGCGGTAAGGTGCAGGTCCTCCATGTTACTTAAGGTTGGGGTGCTAATTCGGTGGATACCACGCTGGTGCAAATGAACTCGTTGGATCCGGCGGCTTGGATCTCTGCCTTGATGTTGCGGCCGACCTTCCGTGCGATCTGTAGCATGCCTAGTCCGGCGCCGCCCTTCTCGCCGAACCCTTCGTTCAGGAGTTGCTTCTTGAACGCTTCGGTAACAGCCTCGGGTGTCATCGCGGCAATGGTCTCAACGGATTCCACCAGCCGTTCGGCGTCTTGCCGGTTCGCTTTGTTCCGGATGGTCACCACCAATTGCGTGTTCTCCACGTGCCAGCGGAAGTCCACGTCCTCACTGGCGTTGTACCGTTGCGCGTTGTCCAAGAGCTCCAAGGCGATGCCAACGAGCTTCTTCAGGTCATTGCGTTGGCCCAAGTTGCAGAGCGCGATGCACTTCAACAGGTCCAGTAGCTGGACACGCACCTCACTGGTGAGCTGTCCCTTGTATTCAAGCAGGCTTTTTTCCATGGGGAGAGTACTTTGTACGCTCGTTGTTGGTGCTGGGTTCATGCGGCGTACGATAGGCCGATCATCAATACGTCGTCCGTCTGTGGCGTGTCGCCCTTCCATTCGTTGAACCATTTCTCTGTTTCGATCTTCAGTTCGGGGAGTTCCATCGCTGCGTTCGCTTCAAGCAGTTCGTTCAATCGGCGCAAGGAGAATTTCTTCCGTCCGTCCGTTCCGCCGAATTGGTGGATGATACCGTCGCTGAACAGGAAGAGCCGATCGCCTTGTTCCAGTTTCATGTCGTGGTCCATATACCCCGTCTTACGCTCGAACTGGTCATCGCCCAGCGGGAGCAGATCGCCCTTAAGGCGTGTGGTGCATCCCTGCCGCAAGAGCACAAGGGATAATTGCGCACCGGAGAAGTTGAGCTTGCCGCTGTCCAGATCGATGCGGCAGAGGCCGATGTCCATGCCGTCGTTGTACAAGCCCCCATTGACCCGTGAGTCCATGGTCTGCTTCACGTGCTTGTGCAGTCGATCCAACAAACGACCACAACTTTCATGGGCGTATTGCTTGATCAGGTCCGACAAGCCGTAGTAGGCGATGAAGGTCATCATGCCGGCCGGTACCCCGTGTCCGGTACAGTCAATGGCAGCCACGTACAAACTGTTCCCGGATCGCAAAACGAAGGGCAGATCACCACTGACCTTGTCCAGCGGTTTGTAGAGCAGGAAACTCTCTGGAAGATACTGCTGCAGGTCATTTTCGCTTGGCAGGATGGCCGATTGAATGGTCTGGGCGTAGCGTAGGCTGCTCTCGATATCCTGGTTCTTGGCTGCGAGCTCCTCGTTGATGCCTTCGATCTGCTGTTTTTGCCTCCAGATGGTGCGTTTCTTCCTGCGTGCGGTGTTCCACGCCCAGGTCATGTATCCACCGAAGACGAGCATGAGGAAGGCCACCGCGATGCTGCCGTATTGCATGGTCAGTTGGGTGCTTCGCTCGGCCTCCAGCGCGCGGCTACGTGTTTCGGCCATTTCATTCTGTTGTTCCAGCCGCTCCATTTCCGCCTCGCGTTGTTTACGCTCCATGCTCAATCGATCCATGCTCATCGACTGGAGCAACCGGGTGTTCTCCAAGTCTTGGATCATGCGACCACTGCGTTCCGCGTCCAAGGCGGCCATGGTCAGCGCCAGGTCTTGTTGCGCTCTGGCACGTGCCATGCTTTCCTCGCGCCGGGCCCCTTCTTCCAGTTGTTTTTCCGCCATCAGGAGCGCCACTCTTTTCTCCTGGTTATCGGCGTCCAGTGCGAGCTGTCGCATCTCGCTATGCTGTCGTTGCTGGCGGTTCATGCTCTCTATCTGTTCGCGCTCCATGCGCTGCCACCGGGCCAGGTCCGCTGCATGTTCGCGCAGGAACTGCTCTTGTTGGGTGTTCGCTTTCGCCTCGTGCTCCCGTGACCGTTTCTGGAATGACCGGGCGGCTACGGAATTGCCTTGTCGTTCTGCGATGGTGGCCAGCAGGTCGCAGGCTCTTGCTTGCTCTGCATCACTGTTCGCCTCGGCAGCCGACCGAAGCGCTTGTGTAGCGCTCTCGAAGGCACGTTCGAATTCGCCTTCCCGGAGCTGAAGCGCTGCACGTGTCCGTTGCACAAGGGCTACACCTCGTGCGTTGTCCGTTGATAGGGCCAGTCGATTGGCTTCCTCCAACGTGCGGTACGCCAACTCCAACTGGTTGGTGAGGGCAAGCTGGAGCGCACTGTTCATCATGGTGCCGAGTTTCAGGTCGGGGCGATCGTCAAGCAGGATGAGCGCTCGTTGGTAGAGTTCCGTGGTTTCACCCTCCCGCGCCGTTCCCCGGAGTAATTCGGCCAGGTTGTTGGCGCTGATGCCCGCTTGGGTGGTGTTCCCTTGCTTCAAGGCGATGCCCATGATCCGCTCTTCCAATTCAATGGCGCGCAGGGTGCCTCCTTGCTTGGTGTAGGCCTTGGCCAACAGGGCGAGCAACTCGGCCTGCAAGGCGTCGTCGCCGTTTTTGACGGCTTCGGAGACGGGACCGTTCAACTGTGCGATCAGATCCGCCGGCGGCAATGTGCGGCTCATGGCTTCCGCTTGCAATCTCAGGTATCGCCTTCGGTCCGATCTCTCGTGCAAGGCAACAGGTCCCATTTCCTGAAGGAGTTCCAAGGCCCGTTCCGCGTGCCCAGCATCCAGGTGGATGGAGGCAAGTTGAAGGACCGCCTTGCGCCGGACGTCCGGTGCGGCACCGGTCGCCAGGCTGACCGCGCGCATACTGTTCCGTACTGCGTTCTCGATATCCCCCAGAGCGTGCTGCACGTTACCCAGTTCGACCAATGCTTCGGCCTGGCGTTCTACGCTTCCATCATGACCGGCTCGCTCCACTTCCAGCGCAGCTTTATCCAGGTCGCGGCGCAAGGTGACGGGTGAAGCCGTGGAACCGCATTCCCATTCTGCTCCCCATATAGTGGGCGTCCTGGGGATGTGCGCCAGATCCTGGCACAGGCAAGCCATTGCGCTGAGGCAGGTCACGAGGACTGTTAGGTAGCGCATGGTCATTGTTGTGCGAAACGATAGGTGAACCTCAGGCCGAATTCCCGACCGTTCAGCGTGAGCGGGATGCTTCCATTGGCGTATGGGCTTAGCACACGGCGCTGGGTGTTCAGGATGTTGTACGCATTAAGGTCGAGGCTCCATTTGCCCGTACTGCTTTGCCGGAACGTGATGCCTCCATCGAGCACCAGTTCGGAGTTCCACTCCACCAAGGAGAGTTCTTCTGAAGTACTATCAGTTACTTCGAAGGAGTGTTTCACTGAATTCCACGTGGCCCGGGCGCGAACGATGAAGCGTTCGCCAAGGTCCTGTGCTACGACCGCGCTGGCGCGTTGACGGGGAAGGCCTTGGTAGGCACGTTCATACGGTTGAGGAAGTTCGGCCTCTGGAAGATCCGATGTGGACAACGTCCGGTACATGCCCAGACCGAGGTAGACCGAGGTATGCTCCCGTTCCATCTGAACGCGGGCATCAAGGCCTTCAGTTCCTGAGGATGGTCGGTTGATGTAGTTGTCGAACGTCGCGGCATCGAAGACATAGACGATGGGGTTCTGGATGGCCGTGTGATAGATATTGGTGGTGAACTGGATGCTCTTCCCGAGACGCAGTCCGAATTCAGCTTCGGCGGAGTTGGTGTATTCCGTGGTGATGGTACCATCCAGGGGGCCGTAGTTCAGGTTCATTACCGTAGGTATCTTGAAGGCGCGGCTGGCCAGTAGTTTGCCGTGGAAACGACCGACCACTTTCGCGAACGATGCCCGTGGTGCGAAGTAGGACCCCGACAGGCTGTTGTGTTCGAACCGATAGCCACCGGTCAGATTCCCGAGCTTGCCCTTTGTTTCCAGTTCCAGGAACGCGGCCGCACCGAGCATGGCGATATCGCGCGAATCGTTCATGGTGAATTCAGCGCCGTGACGGCTGTAGAAGGAGGAGCGCTGGCGGTAAGCTTGTCCTCCGATGCGGACCGACAGCCAGGGCGTGGCTTTGATCCGTAGATGTCCATTGGCCGTGGTGCGCACATTGGAGGTGTTGGAAGCGATACGTTCCGGCTCCGACGTGTTCACGTAGTACCACGGGATCTGATCGTCGTGTACGAGTTTCCATCCGAGCTGAACGCGCTTGTTCAACTCCTTGCGCTGCTCCAATGCCATGATCATGTCACGCATGCGGGTCTGGTAGCCACCGTCGCTCACTTCATATCCCTCGTCCAGGTAGTACAGGTGTGCTTTCAAGCCCCGCCATCGGTAGCTGAACTGGAATGCCGCGGTCTGGCCGGCCGTGCTGTCGCCGAATGATATTTCCCGACCGTCCGGCAGTGTTGTAAGAGCGTTGCTCCGGTTACCGCGTGTAAGGCTGGCCATGTAGTTCACCTCCTGGTCGGTGTTCAATATGGTGCTCCCGCTCACATTGAGCGCGTTCCTGACCATGGAGCCGTTGGAGACCGAGCCGGAACCTGAGGCTTGGCATCCCGTGGCCTGCTGTGCCGTGCGGGTGATGATGTTGATGACCCCAAGGGCGGCATAACCGCCATGGATCAAGGAACCCGGGCCCGCGATCACCTCGATGCGCTCGACATTGTCTAGTGGGATGCGCTGCCCGATCGAGTAGGTGCCGAAATCGTTCTCGTTCAGTTGAAGGCCGTTCAGCAGGAACAGGCATTTCCCTTCTTCGGCCCAATTGCCATGGATCCCTACGCCGATCACATCATCCACATCACGCCCGAAGCTCAAGCCCGGGATCAATCGCAGTGCATCCAACAGATCACGGGCACCGGACGCCTGTATCTGTCGTGCGGTTATCACGAACACGTTGGAGGGTGCCTCGCGAACATCCGTCTCTCCCATGTCGGCGAGCGAAGTACGAACGGTAGGTGCGTCCGCGTCGAGCGCTTGCTCGATCAGCTCCGTACCATCAGCTCGCAACAGGCGGTCATCCGCGCTGTTGGACTGCCCGAACAGGCATGTATGGCTGCATATGAGCCCTCCTGCCATGGAAGCGAGGCGGACTATCCCGTGTATGGTCATGTAGTCTGTGTTCCATAGCGGGAGAGGGCTATTGGCCCCTTGTATCGTGGATCGTGAAGCCCGAGTTACACTGCGGCCGTGTTTTGCGAGGCTTTCTGTTGAGCGGGCGATAAGGGTAGATGGATGGTCACGCGCAGTCCTGGGCTCGCACAGGCCAACGTGATCCTCCCACCGATCTGTCGCATGCATTCAGCGATGATCACGAAGCCGAGCCCGGTGGCCGGCCCGATACGTTCGGGATCGTCCAGTTGGGAGTTCCCTTTCAATTCATCCTCCAAACGTTTCAAGATCGCAAGTGGGATCCCTACACCATTGTCCGTTATGCTCAGCAGGTAGCCATTCGGCGATAGGGCGCCACGAATGATGAGCTGGCTGGCGCGGGCATGTGTCCGCACGTTCATCAGTAAATTGTGCAGTACGATACCGAGCAGGTCGGGGTCGGTTTCGATTCGGTCTTGGGGCGGCACTTCGTTGAGCGCACGGATCCCGGCTTGTTGGATCATCTCACGGACACGGTCCGTTCCCTGTTCGACCAGGGCATGAAGGGCAACGGACCGGAAATGGGGCTCGGTGTGCTTGCTTCGGGTTCGGATCCAGGTGAGGAGACTCTCCGCATTGCTGTGGAGCTTTTGCGTGCTGGCGCTCAGGTCCGCCAGCGTCTCGCCAAGGTCGTTGCCGGGACGACCCTCGCGCAACAATACTTCCGCACTTTGCGCCACTCGGGCAACGAAGCGTAGCGGCGGCACCACGTCATGCGAGATCACCGAGATCAGATTCTGCTGATGGGTCACCGCACGCCGTAACTCCTGATTGGCGTGTAGGATCGTCTCGGTCTGTAACGCCACGTTCTCCTCAAGCCATTTGTTGCGGCGCCGTAGTCGTGCGGTGTTCAGTTTGGTGCCTATGTACAACAGCAGCACCAGTGCAGCCCCATAAACGAGTATCGCAGGCCACGTGGCCCATAGTGGCCGGTTCACCACGAAGCCGTAGAATGGTGCGTCTTCGATGTGCCGAGCGGCAGAGCCCACTTTGCGTACGTGAACGACATAGTCGCCCGGCGGAGGGCGGATGAGTTCGATCGTGCGTACACCGTTGGATATGAGCTGCCATCCCTCAACGATGCCCGGAATGCGGTATTCCACTTGGGCGTTCTCCGGATCGCCCCAATACGGAAGCGAGAATTCGAATTGGATCTGCTCTACGTCGTGGTCCAGGTCCAGGTAACGATCGATGCTCCAACGTTCACCATCCACATGCACGCGGCCTTGAATAAGATCCCGAGCCGGGAACGGATCGGGGATCAAGGCGGGGTCGAACTGTACGAGCCCTTCCAAAGCGGGGTAGGAGAGCAGGCCGTTGGACAGCTCCACCACGGCTGGCTCGCATCCCCCGTTGAATTCAAGGTTAACCATACCCGCAGCCGAACCGAACCGCGCCAAATAGGGCCGTTGTTGAGGATCCTTGAGGTAACCCCGGAGGTCTTCCAATGTCGTACGGATGAGGCCACGGTTCGTACTGATCCAAAGGATGCCTTGGCGCAACACGAAGCTGTGGGCGTAGTCCAGGCAGCCTGTAGGGTCATTGGGCATGCGCAACGCCTTACCTTCTTTCACCACGTACCAACCGTTGCCGTAGGTACCAACGAAGAGGAATTCCTCGACCCGTTCGATCGTACGCACATCGGTATCCTCAAGTCCTGGTACCCCGTCATAGCCTCCGAGGTCGTTCTGTATGAACAAACCTCGGTCGGATCCGTACATCACGCGTCCAGCATCGTCCACGGCCAGTACGGAAGGCCAATCCTGGTAGCCCAGGGTCGTGAGCTTGGCCAGCACCTGCTCTCGCCCGAAGCGCCAACTCCGGATCTCATGCCCTGTGCTGATGAGCATGGAATCACCGAGTGCTTTCAAAGCGACGGTCGGCTTTGCGCCTTCCACGATCGGTCGCAGTACACGGCGTTCGGTATCGTAGCGCAGGATGGTCGAAGCACGAAGGAACCAGAGTGCGCCATCGTGGTCCTTCACGAGGTTGAAGGGATTCGCATCGACCAGTTCAGGTATCTCCCGACATTGGTCCGGTGCCATGAAGAACACCTTCCGAGCAGCCGCGAAGTACAACTCATCAGGACCCACCTCGGCGTGCGCGAACACCGATCCCTTGGTCGCTTCGTAGCTGTTGCAGCCCATGGCGTGAAGTCGCTCTTCCCGCAGCACGTGGAGGCCGGTTGTCGCTGTACCGATCAGGATGACCCCGACTCGCGGTATGGACAGCACATCCGTTATCGACCGCGATGGAGGGATCTTGACATCCAGACGGGTGATGACCAGGGCATCTCCACTCTGGTTCAGACGTAAGCTGAACAGCGCATCGTTCAAGGCCATGAAGGCCTCCGAGCGCCTATCGTGCCAGAATATCTCAGGCCATCCACTTGCGCTGAGGGCAGGTTTCCCATGCACCGCCAGGGACCGCATGCCGCCGGTGCTTACATCGATAGCGAAGACCTCGCCCGCGGAGGTGAGACCTATGGCGCGATCCCCCAGGAAAAAGCTCTGCTGTAAGGGGTGTTCCAATGTTCTTCTGAAGACCAATGAGGAGTCCCTCCACCCCCAAAGACTATCCCCGATCAGTAGGTATTCGTGTTCGGAGACCGCATGGCTGGCTGGTGCTCTTTCGCTATTCGGGGAGAAAAGCCGCCTGGACCGGACGTGCGCCAGGTGCATTTCCACGGACGAAGCGCCACCAACCGCCTGCGTCCGATGGCGAGCGGCTAGCAGCAGGCGCGGCGCAATGTGCCCGTGGATGGTGTAGACGTTCCCGTAGGCATCCTCCACGATGATCTCACCCAAGGCGGTGGGGATGATCTTCCGGATCCGCTTGGCCGGTAGAACACCCTCTCCCTGTAGCTCGAACGTGCGCAAGGCGCCACCGTCATATCGCACCAGCCCTCCTTCGGTAGCGATCCACACATACCCAGCCGTGTCCAGTTCCATATCCACCACGCTGTTCTGTGGCAGACCGTTGTTGGAGTTGAAATGCCGCCAGGTCTCGTAGCGTTGCGCACAGGAGATGAACCCTGAAAGTGCGGAAACAAGCAGGATGGCGGTGCGGGAGAGCGAAGCGCGTTTCATGATCTTCGGTAGCCGTGCGCATTGACCAACGTTTGCAACTCCAGCGCATTGGTCACGCTTAGTTTCTCGAACAGCCTGGCCTTGTAGGTGGCCACGGTGCTCAGGCTAAGCCCCATGTGTTTCGCCATTTCCGTAACGCCCATGCCGGACAGAACGTGGTCGAGCACCAGCAATTCCTGCTTGGATAGGCGCGAGAAGGGTGAAGCGTTCGCGCCATCGGGATGGTCCAACGCGCGCAGTTCCGTTTCCAATCCCACATACACGTCGCCGGCCAATACCGTACGGATGGCTTTGATCACCTCATCCTCGGAGGCTTCCTTGTTCAAGTAACCCGAACATCCCATGGCAAGCACCCGTTGTGCGTAGATGCGTTCCGGGTTCATCGAGTAGATGAGCACACGCATGGCCGGATAGTTCGCACGCAGTTCTTCGATGCGTTCCATGGCGTTGCCATCGGATAACTGAAGGTCCAGGACCAAGAGGCAGGGTATCGGACAGTCTAGGAGCTTGGGGAAAAGGTCGCGTAGGGTGCCGACATCCTCCACCTGCAAATGCGGCATGCGCAGCATGAGCAAGTTGCGGAGGCCACGGCGAATGATAACGTGGTCGTCCACGATAAGGATACGGTCCAATTGGGCGTGCGGGCTCATGCTGACAGAGGTCAGTTAATAAAGCGACCCCTTCGGGTCGAAAGAATTCTACGGGCGCAAGCCGGGGAGAGCCATACCCTTGCACCAGCGATCAATCGTTTTCCGCCCCGGCCCCGGGTGATCGGACTTGAAGTTCGGAAGACCTCCAAGAACGGTCGGGAGAGACCCGGGGACCGGCGGCGGAAAAACTACTGACCGGTCGAAGATAGAGGCCCTGACCTCTCTGCGCTCCCCGGTAGTCCCGTTAGCTTTGCGCACCTTTTTGTGGATCAACGGCATGAAAGCGCGCACCCTGAAGCCTACCAAGGTCAACGTCGTTACCCTGGGCTGCTCGAAGAACACCTTCGACAGTGAGGTGATGATGGCCCAGCTGAAGGCCAATGGCATCACCGTGGACCACGAATCGGACAGCGGGGAGCACAACGTGGTGGTGATCAACACCTGCGGCTTCATCGATAATGCCAAGCAGGAGAGCATCGATACCATCCTCAGCTACGCGAAGGCGAAGGAGAAGGGGCTGGTGGAGAAGGTGTATGTCACCGGCTGCCTCAGCCAGCGTTATGCCCCGGAACTCAAGGCCGAGATCCCCCAGGTGGATGCCTGGTTCGGTACACGCGACCTGCCCCGCCTGCTGAAGACGCTGAAGGCCGATTACAAGAAGGAACTGGTAGGGGAGCGGCTCCTGACCACCCCTGCCCATTACGCCTACTTCAAGATCAGCGAGGGCTGCGACCGCAAGTGCTCCTTCTGTGCCATCCCGTTGATGCGCGGTAAACACATCAGCACGCCGATGGATCAGCTCGTGACCAACGCGGGCAACCTGGCCAAACAAGGGGTGAAGGAGTTGATCCTCATCGCGCAGGACCTCACCTACTATGGGCTGGACATCTACGGCAAGCGCAACATCGATGAACTGGTGGCGCGCTTGAGCGATGTGGAAGGCATCGATTGGATCCGTCTGCACTACGCTTTCCCCAGCGGCTTCCCCATGGAGGTGCTGGATGTGATGCGCGACCGGCCCAACGTGTGTAACTACCTGGATATGCCGCTGCAGCACGGCAGCACCAACATGCTCAAGCGCATGCGCCGGGGCATCACCCAGGAAAAGACGGAAGCCCTGGTCTCCACGATCCGCGAGAAGGTGCCCGGCATCGCCATCCGTACTACGTTGATCGCCGGTTTCCCCGGTGAAACACAAGCGGACCATGACGACGGTCTGCGCTGGATCGAACGGATGCGATTCGACCGCCTGGGTGCCTTCACCTATAGCCACGAGGAGGATACGCATGCCCATACCATGGAGGACGATGTTCCCGAGGCTGTCAAGCAGGAGCGCGCACAGGAAATGATGGAATTGCAAGGCGCCATCAGCCTGGAGCTGAACCAAGCCAAGGTGGGCAAGGTGCTTAAAGTCTTGGTGGACAAAGCCGAGAACGGCCACTGGATCGCGCGCAGCGAATTCGATTCTCCGGAAGTGGACAACGAGGTGCTGATCCCCTTCAGTGACGATGTACACCTTCGTGTCGGCGACTTCGCCCAGGCGCGTATCACCGAGGCCAACGAGCACGATCTGCGTGCTGTGGTGGCTTAGTTCCGGCCACCACCGCTGCCGTCGCCCTTTCCGCCACCTTCGCCGGTCACAGCCGGTATCGCGTTCTTCAGCCCGTTGAAGTAGTCGACGAGCGTTTTGCGTTGGGCTGCATCCAAACGCGCATCGCCATGCGCCCAGGTGTAGGAGGGCAGGGGCATCTCTTCCGCCTCGATCAGCTCCACCGCTTCTTCCGCTTTGTGCCGTTGACGCTTGGGCTTATAGCCACCCCACGCGCTCATGTTGAACTCTTCGCGGCCTTCGTCGATGTGGTCCTGCAACCAGAAGTTCACCGGCGTGATGTAGCTGTACCACGGGTAGGTCGAGTGGTCGCTGTGGCAGTCGGAGCAGGCTGTGCCCAGAAGGTCTTGCACCTCCTTCGAGGGGCTCGTAATCACCACGAGGTCCAAGCCCGGATCGTTCGGTACCACCGAACGATCCGGTTGGAAGACCTGTGCAATGGCCAGTACGCCCAGCGCTATCCAGCCTTTGTTCCTCATCGTTTCTCGATCTCCAATACCACGGCCATGGCGGCTTTGCTGGCCGGACCGCTAGCCCCGAAGGTCTTGCCTTGCGTGTACTGCAACGAAGCGGCATCGGCCAGCTCGCCGCCGAACACGGCCGTCAGTTTGGCATCCATCCCTTGTGCTGTGGAAGCTTTCAACGCGGCATCCACCTTGTTGAAGTCGATGGCCTGGTTGTACACGAGGATGGTCATCACGTCGGTGGTGCCCACCTCATCGGCGGTCATGCTCTGGTCGCGCGGGAACTGGCGTGTGCCGGTGATGCCACAGTAGGGTGAGTGTTTCGGTGTGTTGGGGAAGAGGATGTAGCTGCTGCCATCGGTCTCCTGCCCGAAACAATAGGCGTAGCACTCGGTATTGTTCGTCATCTCCACCTTGAAGCGCGTGCCTTTGGCAATGGGCTTCTCCGTGCGGAAGGTGCGGCCACCAACGTGTTTCAGGGCGATATACTCGCCGGTCACTTTACCCGCTTCATCCACCAAGGGCAGGCCAAAGCCGATGTTGAAGGTGGTGGGTTTCACATCCAGTCCTTCGCCTTGTGGATAGACCGAATAAGCTTCCTTGGTGAAGTGGGCGAAGTCGCCGTAGCTCACCCACGCCAGGCCGTTCTTGCCCCACTCGGGTCCCCAGGAGTTCATGATCTGGAAGCCGCCCTCTTTGCCGAACTTGAAATCGTCGTAACCGATCACGCACATGGCATGGCCGCCGAAGCCCTGCATGCTGTAATCGCTTTGCGTGGGGATCCACTTGTCCTGCCCCATCATGTCCTGCATGAAGCTGCCGCCCACCATCATGCCGATCACTACCGGGCTGCCTTGGGAGAGCTGTTGTTTCATGGCCAGCATGTCCACCTCGGAACGCGGGTCATCGCTCCGCGAAAGACGCTGCGAGCCCTTGATGCGGAACTGTGATGCTTGTTGGCGCTGCTCCTCAGTGGGCAACTTGGCACAGCTTTGATCGGTGTAGGCGAACTGGCTGAAGGGGAGTGCGCCGCCGCCCTTCATCTGTTCCATGGCCCGCTGGATGTAGCTGCCCTGGCAGTCGCTGTTATCGATCTTGATCTGGTTGTACATGAACGCCGGGCTGAACGCCGTGCTGTTCGGGTCTTGTTTGGTGGCTGCCGCTTGCACGATGGAACGAGCAGCGTAAGCACTGGCCCACGCCACACAGCTGCCTTGCTGGCCTTGGTTGCGGCGTTGCGGCGCGTACTGCTCCAGGGAGAAACGCTCGGGAAGCGGTGCGTTCACATTGTCGGCCAGGGGCTCGAAGACCTCTTCCTTGTCGTAAACAGCAGGGTCCATGTTACCCCCTGTAGCGAACTGCAAGAGCTGCGACACGTTCCCGCCACCCTCGCCCAGGCAGCCTTTCAAACCGCCTGTGAAGTAGAGGAGGGCACCGATGCCAAGCACCACGATCATAAGCTTCGGATTCTTCATCAACAGGCCGATCAGCATGGGCAGCAGCGAACCCAGCCCGCCGCCGCCACCGCTCATTCCGCCGCCGCCACCTCCGGGCCTGCGACTGGGTCGTTCATCGTTGCGGTCGTCTGTCATTCGAATGGGCATGGCTCGCTGGGTTTGGTGGTTCGGTAGGGTTGGATCAAGGCCGGAAACGCTCCCGACCTGTCAGTAGACGCCAGAAGAGGATGAAGTCACTCGCCAGGCTGTAGGTGGGGTATTGGAACGTGGCCGGCCTGTTCCGCTCGAAGAAGACATGGCCCACCCATGCGAAGCCATAGCCTCCCACAGGTATCATCCGCAGCCAAGTGGCATTGCGCGCAACGATGGCCAGGACGATCCATACGGCGATCAACGAGGTGCCGATGAAATGCAGAATACGACTGGTCGCGTTCCGATGCTCGCTCAGGTGGAAGGGGAAGAACTCCTTCAACGTGGTGTAACGTGCAGCGCGCGGATCGGAGGCCATGGTCAGGCGGAGGAGTCCGAAAAGTAGTGCGCACAACGCGTTCGTGTTCCACCGATCTTCCCCGCCCCCCCGGCTACCTTTGTGCCCCCAATGGAGGTCAAGCGCATCGCCTATGCCGATACCGGACGTTTCACCGCGCCTGTGCTCGACCACCTTGCCGATGTAGCGTTCATCCGTCAGTTCTTGGAACTCCCTGCGGACCTGAACGGCTTGCGTATAGCCGCTGAGAAGCGCACCTTCAACGACGAACACCGGAACGTGCTGTGCGCCGCGCTGGAGAAGCAGCATGCCGCAGGACCCGTGCACGAAGCGGTGCGCGCCAGTCTGATCAAGTTGCGCGATCCGCGATGCCTCACCGTAACGACCGGGCATCAGCTCTGCCTCTTTTCGGGTCCCTTGTACGTTCCCTACAAGATCCTTAACACCATTCGTCTTGCCCGTCAAGCCGGAACGGAGCTCGACCGACCGGTCGTTCCCATCTTCTGGATGGCTTCCGAGGATCACGACGCCGCTGAGATCGACCATGCCGTGATCAATGGACGCACGGTACGCTGGTCAGGGGCAAGCGGTGGGGCCGTGGGGCGTATGAAGCTGACGGGCATCGGTACGCAGGTGGAGGAGGCCATCGAAGCACTTGGTGCAGGAGCGGATGCGGCCACCATGTCGACCATGCTGCGCGAAGCCTATCAGGAGGGTCGTACGCTCGCCGAAGCCACGCGCCATTTCTTCCATGCCCTTTTCGGCCGCTTCGGCTTGGTCATCATCGATGGCGACGACGCTTCCTTGAAGAAGCTTTTCGCCCCGGTCATCGAAGAGGAACTGTTGAACCAGGTGGCTCAACGGACCGTGGCTTACGCCAACGGCCTCATCGAAGAGCGATATCCGGTGCAGGCCCATGCACGCGCGATCAACCTGTTCCACCTCCGTCCCGGGCACCGCTCGCGGATCGTGCAGGATGGCGATCACTACCAGGTACTGGATGGCGGTCCCCGATGGACCTTGGATGAGATGCTGCTGGAGGCGCGCATCCGGCCGCAGGACTTCTCCCCGAACGTGCTGCTGAGGCCTGTCTACCAGGAGTTGGTCCTGCCCAACATCGCCTACATCGGCGGCGGCGGCGAACTGGCCTATTGGATCCAGTTGCGTTGGTCGTTCCAGGCCTTGCGTGTACCCATGCCCGTGCTGTTCCTGCGCACCAGTGCGGCCACCATCAGCAGCAAGCACATGCGCCAGTGGAGCGATCTACGGCTTTCGCCGCAGCAACTGTTCGCGCCGGCGGATGCGTTAAAAGCCGAGGTGGCCCGCAAGGGTGTCGGCTTCAGGACCGAATTGGCCGCTGAGGCAGAAGAATTGGAGAACCTCTACGCCCGCATCATGGACGCCGCCACCCAGGCCGATGCGAGCTTGGAGGGTTCCGTGGAAGCACGCCGAAAGCAAGCGCTCCACGGCTTGGAGCGCCTCCAGAAGGGGATGGTTCGCGCTGCGAAGCAGGACCAGGCCGTTTGGATGCGGCGCATGGAAACGATAGGAGAGGCTTTGTTCCCCGCTGGGGGCTTACAGGAACGGAGGGACAGCATGCTCCCTCGCCTGGCAGCGGAAGGCTTGGTCGCGCTCGATACGTGGCTGGACCTGCTCGATCCACTGGATCGAACCTTCGCCCTGGTCGTGGAAGACTGATCCTCAGTATACGAAGCGCTGGGTCTCCGTGCGCTCTCCATCCGTCACCCGGAACACGTAGGCTCCCGGCGAGAGTTCACTGCCGTTCAACTCCGTACGTCCATCCGCGGTAGAGTTCCCCGTAGCGATGATCCGACCGGTCATGTCCAGGAGGTCGAAACGGCTTCCTGCGTTGAAGTCGTGGACAGCCACAACGGTACCGGCCCTGCCGAACACCACCAAGGGACGGCCGGAAAGACCACCGAAACGCACCGCTACGACCGGAGAGTAGGTCAAGGTCCCGCCCACATCGGTCTGCCGCAGGCGGTAGTAGCTCAAGCCGCTGTAAGGCGCACGGTCCAGGTCCGTGTAGTTGAGCAGCACACTGCTGAACATCGCTCCGGGCACATCCAGCACGGGTTCGAAGTCCAAGCCGTACTGGCTGCGTTCCACCGTGAACAGCGCATTCTCGAATTCCGAAGCCGTGGACCAGTTCAGGCGAACGGCGGAGCCCTCCGGCTTCGCGGTGAACTCCACCAGCGTGATGGGCAACGGGTTGTCGGTGGTGGTGGAGGCGAGGGTCCAAGGGGTGGTCCCGCTCGTATTGAAGAGCGTCTGAACCGCAGCAGTCGGTATGGTACCGTTGGCGAAGGTGCCCGCAGCTCCTCCATTGCCACGGTCACGCCAGATGCCTGGGGCAGGTAGCGCATCCGAATCCCAGCGCGCTACGATCAGGTCCGAAAGGTCGCTCACCCCGCAACTGTACGGCGAACGCCACGAAAGCTCCACGACGGCATTGGGCGAACCCACCGTGCGGTCTATTAGCCAGTACTCACAGTCGCTCACGTGATGCACCGTGGCTTCGCGTGCTGTGCCAAAGGTCCACGCACTGCTCGGGAAATACTCCGCGCGGAACGCGTTGGTCGCCGCACCGGTGATACCGAGCAAGCCTGCGGGTCGAAGTATGGTACCCTTGCCCACCGGAAAGGTGAAGTCCGTATTGCCGATCTTCTCCATGGGGCCGTTCACGAAACTGGCGTCGGTAGCGTTGCGCCAACCACTTCCTGCACGCATGGTCAGGAGCCCGGGCGTCAGGCTCGTGTTCAGCACACCCGTGTTGAAGAAGATGGTGTCGCGCACCGCCAAGGGGTTATTCAACGTGACCGATCCGGATGCTTTGGTCAATACCATTTCCCAGAACACATCCTGGAACCCACTGGTACTGATGGTCTGGTTGCCCGTGCCGTTGAAGGCGATGGTACCGTTCAATTCGTTCACGGTGGTCTCCGTGGGGCCGGCGTTGCTGTAGTTGCCCCCGATGCTGATACGGCCACCCGTGGTGGGCGTGCCGTACAGGTTCATGTACCCACCGATACCGATGGAGAAGTTGCCGCTGAACAGTACCGTATTGGTGGGCGCGGTGTTCCAAAGGGAAGCGTCAGCCGAACCGGCTGTCATACCCTGCACGGTGAAGTCGGTGCCGGTGAGCGTGCTCGCACCACCGGTGTTGGACACGGTGAGCCTGATCCCCGAACCGACCGAGGTCCGCTGTACGGTGATAGGGCCACCCACCGCAAGGCTGCTGCCGTTCTGAATGGTAAGGTCACGCGCAGTACCGCTGTTGGTCTGTACGAGCGAAGCGCACACGGCAGTTCCGCCAGCTGTGACCCCTACCACACAATGGTTCGTGGCCGTCTCATCGATACGAACGTTCGTTGTGCTTACCGGTACGGTGACATCATCCCAGTTCTTGCACTCGAACCAATCCGTATTCGTGGTGCCGCGCCACAGACCAGGGGTGAAGCCGCCCACCAGGATGGGCAAGGGGGGCTCCGTAAGCCAGTTGGGTGCTGTGCTCGTGTAGGTCGCGCAACTGGCCAAGCTGGACCATTGGGTCGGTGAGTCGATCGCGATCATCCAATCACGTTGGGTCTTCGCCGCACGGGACCCGGTGAACTTGTTGAAATCGGAACTGGATGTGGGAGCCATGCTGAAGCAATTCATGCCAATGGGAAGTTGGCTGAAGTTGTTCCCACTTGGAGTTATTCCAGTGGCCGTGCATGAACCACCGAATGGATTCCAGTTGTTCCCGGTGCTGAATCCATAGAGCACCGTCCCCGTGTAGGTCGCGTTGTGCGACCCCACGGTTCCCGTGGTCCAAGCGCCACCTTGCATGAAGAAGATCTGGTCACCGCCCGCGTTCATGTTCAGCGAAGTGAAACCGTTCAAGGAAGCACACGTCCAACCGGCATCCGGTCCCAATCCCACAACGTTGCCGGAACCAGCCGTTCCAGTGATCCGCCAGGTGATCACCTGTCCCGCAGGAATGTTCGTCCCTGTGCGGGTCAATTCAACGGTGCCTTCATTGTTCCCCCACGTGCCAGCAGAGCAGCGCGCGTAGCCATTATCCGTGATGATGATCTTCGTGCCGTAGGTGATGGGTTTGAAGCAGAAGAAGCTGATAATGTCCTCGGTCGGATTCCCGCTGCAAGCGCCATTGTTGGAATTGACCCCGACGATGGCAAGGTCTCCAGCCGTCAGTGTGGTCGGGAAGGCCTCGTTGTCGCTGATGTTGAAAAGGGACGTGTTCGAGGTGCCGATGCTAGCACCGGCACTGACACCGGTGATGGTGAACGTAACGGTCTCGATGGATGTGTCTATCCAGAGGTCGTCCCAGATGGAGGCCGTGAAGGATACGCCTGCCGCGCTTGCAGGAATGGTCACGTTGAACACGCCCGCGGTCTGTGCTGGAACGGTGTAGTAGTCACCGTTCACACCATCCCAAGGCGGATAGTCATAGTTCGTGCCCAGGCTGTTCGTTGCGGTGATCTGCACGGTGATGACCGAAGCGACCGTAGGGCTGATGCTCAAGTTGAATGAATGCGGCCCCGTGTTCGTCTCCAAGACGCTCACACTGGTCGTGGTGAAGTTCACCTGCGGCAGACCATCATTGTCCACGATGGTCTGCGTGTAGATGAGGGAAGAACCAAGAACAAGATCACCCGTGGTGGAGTTGATCACGAACGTTACCGTCTCGTTGCCTTCGTCGGCGGCGTCATCGATGAGGTTGATGTTGAACGACGCGCTCGTAGCCCCGGCCGCCACCGTGATGGTTATCGTACTGCCTGCGACCACCACACCCGCTCCGCTCACGGTATAGTCCACGCCGTAGGTCACGCCCGCTCCGTTGACCATGCCGATCACGATATCCCCACCCGTCACTGAAGCTGGGAAAATGCTCAGATTCACAGGGATGGCGGCTCCGATGTTCTCCAGGGTCGATGCCGACGTGGAGGTGAAATTCACCGTTGGCGTGCACCGCTGGGGGATGTAGTAATTGTCGAACAACAACGACTCTGTGGTAGAGGTGGCATGGTTGTAGACGACGCCGGTGTAGACCAGATTGAAGCCCGCACCCGTGTACGTGTTGTTGACAGCCGTGCCGGAAGAGGTTCCTCCCGTCAACGGAGACGTGAACGGACCTGCGTTGTTCGTTACGAACATCTCCCACGTGTTGGTGGAAGGTGTAAAGGTGACACGGACACCCAGATACTGCGCGTCCGTTATGGCACGCGTGACGATGTTGGTCAGATTGGCATTGGCATCCACCCCGCCGTTGAAACGGACCAAGCGGACCGGGTCCGGAGTGGAACTGTTGCCGATCACCACAGCATAGCCCTGACCTAAGGTGGGGTTGGCATCCGTGCTCCCGAGAATAACGGCAGCGCCATAGTTCGATGCATCGAATCCCGAAGGATCGCTTCGGCTGAACCGGAGGTTGAACGCCCAAGTCAGCATGCACGTGTTAGAGGATAATCCGCCAGCCGTTTGGTAATAGCTGGAATCAGCCATCATGATCCACTCCCGACCATTGGCGGCCGTAGGGGCCGTCATGCGCAGTTGATTGGTCAAGATCACTCCGCCGCTTGCGCCACCTTCCGTCCAGAACCCCCCGACGGCCGTATTATCCGGACGGTTGAAATCATCCAACAACTGCTGCCCGGGAGAGAGGAGGGGGATGAGCGCGAAGCAAACGGCGCCGATGCGGTTCCGCGCACGCTGAACGCCAGCCCATAAGCTGGCACCGAAGGCTCTCTTGCTCAGTAACATCCCCATGCCAAAGTTCGGTTGTTTTTCGATCGTTCCAACGCCGATGCCTGTATTGTCAATGACCGGTCATTGGAAATTTCGACACTTGGTTGTGAACTGAACGGTCCGCGCTTGGAGATGAGCGTGTTGCGTTGATGATAGGACGTGTTTTGCCCCGTATCGGTGGCTTCGGGGGTGGCGGCCTTTTTCAACGATCGATCGTTCTCGAGCGGCGGTTCTGCGGACCACCCCTCCCGCTAGTTGACGCGCAGACCGGGCAATGGTCACATCACGCACGGTTCACCATCGGCTACCCCGCCGTTCTGTGCACAAATGCACACCTCGTCGTGCCTCGCAGGGGAGTACTTTTGGCCGCTACTGCGGGAGCGTCTAGCCCGTGGTAGCCCCCACCGTTGCCCCGCACCATCCTCATCCTCGACCACGGCTCCCAGTACACACAGCTCATCGCACGCCGGGTACGCGAGCTCAATGTCTACTGCGAGATCCATCCCTTCTCCAACGCGCAACGCTTCGCCAACGAACGCGACATCGCCGGGGTTATCCTGAGCGGCAGCCCCAGCAGCGTGCACGAGGCCAACGCGCCCGACACGGACCTGACCGGATTGCATGGGCGCATCCCCGTGCTGGCGGTCTGTTACGGAGCCCAATTGCTGGCCAAAAGGGCTGGCGCTCCGGTGGAGCGCAGCAAGGTGCGCGAGTATGGCCGCGCCCACCTCAACACCATCGTCCAGAACGAGTTGTTCGACGGCATCCAAGCAGGCACACAGGTCTGGATGAGCCATGGCGATACGATCACGGCACCCAGCGAGGCCATGGAGGTCATCGCCAGTACCAAGGAGGTGGCCGTGGCCGCTTACAAACTGCTGGGTAGCGAAACGTACGCGGTTCAGTTCCATCCGGAAGTGTACCACAGTACGGACGGTCTTCAACTGCTCCACAACTTCGTCATCGGCATCTGTGGTTGCGAGGGTGATTGGACCCCGCACGGCTTCGTGGAGGCCACGGTAAGCCGCCTGCAGCAGGACCTGGGGGAGGATCAAGTGGTCCTTGCCCTCAGCGGCGGCGTGGACAGTTCCGTGGCGGCGCTGTTGCTGGATCGCGCCATCGGCGACCGGCTCCACTGCATCTTCGTGGACAACGGACTGCTCCGCAAGGACGAGTACGATCGCGTGCTGGAGAGCTACCGGCACCTGGGGCTGAACATCACCGGTATCGATGCCAAGGCGGAATTCTACGGCGCACTGAAAGGGCTGGAAGACCCCGAGGCCAAACGCAAAGCCATCGGCCGCACGTTCATCGAGGTGTTCGACCGCGAGGCCCACCGTATCAAGGACGTGAAGTGGCTGGGGCAGGGCACCATCTACCCCGATGTCATCGAAAGTGTGAGCGTGAACGGCCCCAGCGTCACCATCAAGAGCCACCACAACGTGGGCGGGCTGCCCGATCGCATGAAGTTGAAGGTGGTGGAGCCCTTGCGCCTCTTGTTCAAGGATGAGGTGCGGCGCGTGGGAAAGGAACTCGGGTTGGACCCCAATATCCTGGGCCGACACCCGTTCCCCGGACCGGGCCTGGCCATTCGCATCCTGGGCGAGATCACACCGGAGAAGGTGGCTCTGCTGCAGGAGGTGGACCACATCTTCATCCAGGGGCTGCGCGAAGAAGGGCTGTACGACCAGGTGTGGCAGGCGGGCGCCATCCTGCTTCCGGTGCGCAGCGTGGGCGTCATGGGCGATGAGCGCACCTACGAGAACGCCGTGGCCTTACGCGCCGTGAGCAGCACAGATGGTATGACCGCCGACTGGTGCCACCTGCCCTACGAGTTCCTGGCACGGATCTCGAACGCCATCATCAACCGGGTGCGCGGCGTCAACCGCGTGGTGTACGACATCAGTTCCAAACCTCCCGCCACCATCGAATGGGAATGAGCCTGCGTTGCACCCTCACCCTGGCCTTGTGGGCCTCGCTGCTCGTCGTTTCCGCCCAGGGGACGCGCACCATCGACGGCCGCAAGTACGAGGTACATGTCACCCAGGCGGGCCAGACCTTGTACGCCATCGCACGTACGTATGCCGTGCCGGTGGATGTGCTCCTGGCGGTGAACGCTTCGGCGAACGATGGGTTGAGCATCGGCGAGGAAGTGCTGATCCCCTTGGATGCCGTGGTGAAGAAGGAGCGCCGTACGGCCCCCACCATGCGCAACGATGGTGAACTCCTGCATACCGTGCGGAAGAAGGAGACCCTTTTCGGTATAGCCCGTTCGTACGGAATGGACATGAACGCCTTGCTGGAGCGTAACCCGGATGCCATCACGTTGAAAGAAGGGATGGAACTGGTGATCCCTATCGCACGCGTTTCCGGCGCCTCCGCCACCGTGCTCGCACCCGCCTTGCCGGCCGATGTGGTGAAGCATGTGGTGCAGCCCGGCGAAACGCTCTTCGGTCTCGGCCAGCGCTACAAGGTGGACCCGGAGGTGATCCGCTCGGCCAACGGAGGGTTGCCCCAAGGGTTGAAAGCCGGTGATACCGTGGCCATACCGGGAGGCCAGGCAGACACGACCGGTACGCCCGTGGTGAAGCGCATCCGCGAACAGATGCGCTACAAGGTGGGCCTTTTGCTGCCGTTCGCCGTGCAGCGGAACGACAGTGTGCTGGCCCGTGCTTCCAACGAGGAAGAGCGTGCGTTCTATGAGCCTACGCGCATCGCCGTGCAGTTCTACAACGGTGCCCTGCTCGCCATCGATTCCATGCGCGCCCTGGGCCTTCACGCCGATGTGGAGGTGATGGACCTGGGTGATGACATGAAGACCTGGGGGGCCGCGCTGAAGAAGCCGGAGATCGATGAGTGTGACCTTTTCCTGGGCCCGTTCCACCGCACGGCCATCGAGCAGCTGGCGCGCATAAACACCCATGCGCACATCGTGTGTCCCGTGCCCCAGAGCAACAAGGTGATCCTGGGCATGCCCACGGTGAGCAAGGTCACGCCCACGCGCTCGGACCTGCTGAAGCACACCGCCCGCTACGTGGCAACGCAGTATGCACGCGAGAACATCATTCTGGCCCGTCCGGACATCGCCAGCGAGAAGGACGGACAGGAACAGGCGAGGACCGCGCTGAACGAGAGCCTGGTGGCGCGCTCCGAGCGGCTGCGGGACACGGTGCTCCTGGCCAAACCCGGACGACGCGAGCTAGGGGACCTGGCGGCCAAGCTGGACGCGAACCGGTTGAATGTGATCGTGGCCCCCAGTGAGGATGTCGAGTTCGTTACCACGCTCGTGGGTAAGCTGAAGCCGCTCGCCACCAAGTACAGGATCCTGCTCGTAGGCATGGAAAGCTGGAAGGAGATGCCCTCCGTTCCGCTCACCGACCTGGATGTCCTCGGGTTCACGTTCGCCACTGCCTCGTTCAGTGACCCGGCCGACCCCCGGCTCAAGCGCTTCACGCTGGCCTACCGCGAGCGTTTCCATGCCGACGTGGACGACTATGCGCTCCTCGGTTTCGATGTGGCGTTCTATTACCTGAAAGCGTTGTTCACCGAAGGGATACTGTTCCCCGATCACTTCGCCGAGGTGCGAACGGAACCCCTCCACATGGGTTTCCGCATGACGCGCACGGGACCGGAGAACGGTTTCCGCAACGAGCACGCCATCATGCTCCAGCAAAAGGATCTCGTTCTCCAGAAGGTCCCCTAGGCTCAGCACGGTCGTGCTCACTACTGCGCTGGCCGTTCCAGGGCATTGAGCGCGGCGGTACCAGCGCGTGCCTGCGCATGGTCCGGTCGAAGCCGCAAGGTGCGCTCCCACGCTATTCGCGCTTCGGCGTAATGCCGGGCGGTGAAGTGGATGCCGCCGAGGTTGTACCAGGCGTCAACGCTCAGTGAGTCGTAATGCAGTGCCTGGTTCAGCAGGCCGATGCCCTTTTCCCAGTCCCCGCGCAGTCCGGCGGTGTTCCCTTCCTGCAGGAAGCGGTCGTGCAGGAAGCCATCCAGTTCACGCAGTTTCTCATCTGCCGGGTCCACGTCCCGGGCACGCTCCCAGCAACGTATGGCGGCGTCCAGGCTGTCCATCCGGTAATACCCGATACCCATGTTCAGCAAGGTGGGCATGTACCGGTCGTGCAACGAATCCGCGACCTGGAAATGCACGATGGACGACTGCAGCGACCTGGCCTGTTCAATGGTATCCTTCGTGGACTCGCTGCGGTGTATCAAGGCGATCCCCGCGAACGTGCGCGCCCGTACGCTGTTGGGGACTGCAGCCACGTCGTGCAGGAAAAGGTCGTCACCGGTCCTCCACTGGGTGTTGCGCGCCATCACCGCGAACGCCGAGAGGCACGTGGCCGAAAAGAGCAGTGCGCCCAAGGACCAGTGAAGCATTCGCGGAGCGGGAACCTCGGCCAAGAGACGGCGGACCAAGGCCGTCAGGGCGATCAGGAACGGCAAGGACGCTTGGAACAGGAACCGTTCGGCCATGGGCGCACCGATATTGAACGCCAGGTTGGAGATGAGGAACAGCGTGCCCAGGTAGAAGACGATGCACCAAGCGAGAAGGTCTTTGCGTACCCACCCCTTCACCACGATGACCAGGAGGTAAACGTGCAACGCGAGGGAGAGCAGGACCATCGGGTCTCCGAAGGTGCGGTAGGGGATCTGGTGGAACGAATAGTCGTACGACAGCGGATGGGGCCAAAGCATCAGCCCGATGTACCGCAATTGCACGAAGAGGATGGTGGCGACCTTCTCCAACGGAGCAGCGTACAGATAGGGATTGTCCATCACCTCTTGCACCGTGTTGTTGCGCGCTTCCAGAAGCACGACCCGCAGGGCGATGTAGCCGATCACCACGACGATCACCGGCAAGGAGCGCTTCAACGCCTGCACGATGGTGGCGTGCGTGAGGAAGTACAAGCTCACCGGCAGGATCAGCACGAACGCCAGCCCGTTCTCCTTGGCGAGCAAGGCCAGACAGAAACTCAGGCCAGCCCACACGTGCGACCATCGGCCTTCGTTCGCCGCGCCGGAGCGCTCACGTTCCCGGCGCTTGCTACGGCTTTCAGCAGCCGGTTCCAGTTGGCGTTCCCGCCAGCGCTGGTGCAAGAGGGCATGGTGCAACGTCAGGAGCAGGAAGATGAGCGAGAGCAGTTCATCCCGCCCTTTGATGTTCGCGATCACCTCCGTATGCACCGGATGTACCGTGAACAGCAGCGTAGTGCAACAGACGGCCCAACGGCTGGTAGGGAAAATGTGGCGCCCGAGAAAGCGGAACACGAGCACACAGCAGAGTGCGTAGAGCAGGACGTTGACAGCGTGATGCACCGCAGGATCGACCCCGAACAGGGACACCTCCACGGCGTACGTTACCAGCGATAATGGGCGGTAGCGGCCACCGCTGAGGTAGGCCGATGTGCCGATGGACCCGTAAAAGCTGTCGTGGCTCAGGATGTCACCGATGCCCCCTACGCCTTCCACCACGTAGGCGTTCTCGTTCAGCACGAGGCCATCGTCCAGCGCGAAGTCGTTGCGCACCGTATTGGCATAGAGCACAACAGCGAGCAGAGCGAAGAACCACGGGCTCGAAAGCCAGCGTGGCGGATGATCGGTCCAGGTTCGGGGTTCCATGAGCGATGGGCCTGTTCGTTCCGGTAAGATGGGGAAAAGGGCCGAAAGCGCTACTGGTCCACTTGGATACGCTGCGCCCCCAGTTCGACCGCCTGGCGCAAGGACATCCGACCGGCGACATCGAAGACGGTCAATTGCAGGTGCGCTGCGTTCACCGCCTGCGCCTCGGCGTTCGTGATGCGGTCCACGTCCATCGTCAAGCCTTGGAAGCCGTGTTCCAAAGCGGTCCGGAGGCCCGGCTCGGCTTCGGCACAGTAGTAGAACAACGGAATGGAAGGATCCATACGCTTCAGCTGAAGCAGGAAGTCCACCGCCATGCATTCAACGATGAGGTGGCCCTTCAGCAGCGGGTCCTTGTTCAGTTCGCTGATCACCAGCGCCACCTGTTGGATGTAGAAGTTCCAGTCCTGCTTGGTGTTCAGTTTCACATCGAAGGTGAATTCCGCCTGTGGGTGCGCGGCCAGCGCGACCTGCAACAAGTGCTGCAGGCGGGGTATGGCCGTGCCGTCAGGGGTACAGTCTTCGATCTCCGGCCAATCGTGCGCATGTACCGGTCCCGTGCAGGGGCCTGTGCCGCTCATCTCCAGATCGTGGTAAGCAACGAGCACGCCGTCCGCCGTCATCTGCACATCCAGTTCCACGCCATCCAGTCCCAGGGCCAAGGCACCCATCACGGAAGCCGCGCTGTTCATCGGGTATGCACCGCCGTGGCCCAACCCACCGTGCCCGACCATCTTGATGCCCGTGGTATCCGGCGCGGCACAGCCCGCAACAAGGAAGAGGAAGGGGAGTATCCGCAGGTCCATGGCCGGACCACAGAAGTACGAAGCGCGCGGGAATTGCGCTCAGTGCTCCGCTACCGTGCGCAGGTCCGTGCACTCGAACAAGGCGCCAGGCGCGATCATCAATTCATCCAAGGGCGGGTTGGAGCCGTAGCGCTTCCGCATCACCTCCTGCACCACCGGCGAGCCTAGCGCATGGTCGCGCATCGGTTTCGGCTTGCAGAGTTCCACGCCGGGACCTTCGGCGTACATCTTCCACACCAGCTCGGAACAGTAGATGCGCTCATCGTTCCAGCCGAACTGCAGGTCGTAGGGCAGGCCTCGGAAACGCGCACCGGCCTTGTGCAGTTGCGCCCGCAGTTGGGCTGCATCCATCTTCTCCGCACCCACCCAGCGTTTCGCCACCCAGTGGCCGTCCTCGCCGTGCGCGGTCCATTCGTCCAGCGGCGTGGAGAGGACAGGGCCCACGGCTTCGTACACCATCCAGCGACCGCTTTCCTTGAACAGGATGCCCACATGCGTCCATGGCGAGCCGGTGGCCAACTGCACCGCCCGCCCTTGTTCGCCGCCGGTCTGCTGGAAAACGATGTCGCCTTCGCGCAGGGCATCGTTCTGTGTCTTGGAGAGGGAAGAACCGTCGTGGCTCAAGGACCAGAGGCCGAAGGCGGTGCCAGCCAGGACGAGGAGGTTCAAGAGGAGGAGGGAACGCTTGGGCATGGATGGAGAACGCTCTTGATCTGGCGTGATGCATGTGGATAATGCGCCTTAGTTCATCGGTAACGGGGATTGCTGATTAGTTTGTGCAGAGTGGATGATCCGATATGCAGATCACCAATAGGACCTTTGTGCGTCACAAAGAGGTTGACTTTCAGCTTTTTCGAGTTTCTTTTTCTTAGGACAAATGGAACAGAACGCAGTTGTTTTCTCTAACAAAAGATACCTTTATGTGCGGTTCATCCTCATGCTACCCGTCACGCTGGGCGTAGGATTGGTCCTTTCGATACCGATCGATCGCGAGCTGAGATTAGCCGGTCTTGATTTTTGCGATTGGCCTCTTTTGCTGTGCTGGCTTGGACCAATAGTCTATTTGGTCACCTTTTTCGAGTACGTCTACATCGATGATTCCAGCGTTAATGTCGTCGGGCCCTTTCGTCCTAGTGCCTGGGATAAACGGTTGGGAAATACGAGCATACATCGGGTGTACTATCAAAGGGGCAGCAAACTCGATAGCATCGTTGTGGAGTATATCAAGACTGGCAGGGTCCGAAAATTTGGGTTCGACTGCGGATCGCCACGGGCTATTGTTGACATACTTGACCACTTCAAAGCAGTTGGGATTCGAACTGGAGTTCGAGGGGACTTTGATCCATATGGACTTAGAGGAAAGTACTTGGCGTTCAAGGATTGATCATACCGAACTGCAATCGGAAGAACCAACACTTCTTCCCACAACCCGAACTTCAACTCTTACCGAGTCATTTTCCCGCGCTCATCGATCACCTCGAGTTTGAAGTCTTTCGCACCCGGAGCGTTGTTGTGCTCATCGAAGGTGGATCAGGGTCTTGGTTTTTGGCTCGTACTCCATCAGCACCTAGGCGCCGTTCATGCTGGCCTTGGTCTACGGACCGAACTTCTTACTCGGCTTTCGGCTGGTGTGGCGCACCTGATACACGAACACCGTGTTGCCTTCCACATCGAAAGCAACGCGGTATTTCAGCTTGTGCAAAAGCGCATGACGATAACCTCCGCGGCGCAGCTGATACGCGTAGGGTGCGGTCTTGATATCGGCATAGCAAGCCACCAACGCGTCTATGAACTTGTCCCCGGAACCCTTCTTCTCACCTTCGCGGTAGAGGTAGACCTTTCGCACCTCCTTGACGACCTTGGGGTCGACCTGTAGCGTATTTCATGCCTTCCTGCCTCCACGGATCATGCGGATGGACTCTTCCTCGCTTATGAACTTCACCTTTCCGCTAATGCGATCAGCGCGTCGCTTGTCCAGTTCAGCGATCTCTTCATCCGTTAGGTCATCCTCCTGTGGTTCCTCCCGGCGCAACAACATGCGGATCGCTTCAAGCACGGCCGCATTCTTCTCCTTGCGGAGCAATCGCTGGATCTCGGCTTGCAATTGGAGCGCGGTCATGGACGTTCGTTTCGTCTGGTAAAGTTAGGACCTCGACCGCCCTTCGGCCTTCTCTCGATCCTCACAACCCGAACTTCAGCTCATACCGCGCCACGTTCCCCCGCTCGTCGATCACCTCCAGTTTGAAGTCTTTCGCACCCGGAGCGTTGCTGTGCTCATCGAAGGTGTGCATCAGGGTCTTGGTCTTCGGCTCGTACTCCATCAGCACCCAAGCGCCGTTGATGCTGGCTTTCCACTTGTCCACGCTGCTGAGGTTGTCGCTCACTTTGAAGGTGAAGCGTGAGCGGCCTTTCATGTCGGCTTTCAAGTCCACGTTGGTGATCGTCGGTGGCACGGTATCGATCATGGCGGTGTAGGCACCGAACACTTTCACGTTGGCGGTGATGGCCCCGTTGGCGTAGTTGCCACCCACGGCGTTCACCTTGCTCTCGCCATCGATGCGGACGATGAGCGCCTTGCTGCGCAGTTCCTCGCGCAGTTCCGGCACGGTGATGCGCAAGGTGCCCGGCGTTTGGATCGGGGTGAGCGGCTCGTGCAACACGTGCAGGGGAGCGATGGCGCGGGTAGGAGCGGGTTTGCGCTCATAACGCACGTAGGCATCGTCGTACAGGGCCATGGCGGGCAGGGTCAGGCTCACGCCTTGCTCGCTCAGGGTGTTCTCGGTGTCGTAGCGGAACAGGCTGCCGGCGGGTTCGGCGGTGGCCCAGGCTTTCGCTTCGGCCGCGGTGCCGCCGCGCAGGGTGAAGCTCAGCTCGCTCACATTGCCATTGGCGTCGGTAGCCTCGAACCGGATGTGCTTCTGCTTACCGGGCTCCAGCGCGATGCGGCCCTGTGCCTGTTCCTTGCCGTAGATCACCAGCTTGTCGTTGGGCTGTTTGTAGCAACGGTGGTATTCCATCTTCTGCCCCTTGAACAGGCCGAAGTCCATGTGGGCGTTGCAATAACGCGTGGTGTTGAAGTCGATCTCGTCGAAGTGGATGCTGAAGGTGGGCACGCTGTCCACGAAGAGCTCGATGCGCCGCACGCCGCACTTGGCCGCCTGGCTGTCGTACCGGTCGATGGTGTGCAGGGCGAGGCCGATGGTGCCGTATGCCGTAGGAACCTGGTCGTCCTTCAACTTGAATTTGCCGTCCGTGCCGATCGTGGCGAAGCCCTTGGCCTTGCCCGGGTAGGGGCCCACAACGGAACTATCCGTGAGCGGGTAGAGGCGTACGCCGATCATCTCGGGCTTCACCTTGTCGGCTACCTCGATGCCCAACGCCTCGGGATCCAAGGCGTGCTGGTCACCCGTCCGGCGCAGCTCGAAGTGGAGGTGGGGGCCGCCGCTTCCTCCGGTATTGCCGCTGAGGGCGATCACATCACCCTGCTTCACGGGCACGGCACCTTTCTCGGGCGTCAGGTCGATGCTGAAGTCTTGGTTGCGGTACTGGGCGTCGAGACAGGCTTTGGCCACAACGCCTTTCAAGACTTGAAGGTGACCATAGACGGAGGTATGCCCATCGGCATGCTCGATGTACACCGCCTTGCCATACCCCCACGGACTGATCTTGATCCGGCTGATCCAGCCATCGGCCACGGCCTTCACGGGGATGCCCTCCTTGCCTTGGGTACGGATGTCCAGCCCGGAGTGGAAGTGATCGCCCCGGGGCTCCATGAAGTTGCCGCTCAGGTCCACCGGGATGTCCATCGGTGGGATGAAGCGGATAGGGCTTTGCGCGAACAGCGTCGTGCCGCATAAGGCGCTGACTGACAGAAGGTTAGAGAGGCGAACCGAGAGACGTTGGGAAGTGGACATAGGCGGCTTCAGGAGCGTGAAGAGTGCGGAAAGGGCGCAAGCTAGGCCTGTGATCTCAGCGGTTGCCCCGTGTGGTTAGGACAGGATCAACAGCTTGGGGTTCAAACAAAAGGGATGTCCGAACGGCGGGTGATCCTATCTTTGATCCGGACCATGTACGAACCCTCGTCAGGGCCATGAACACATTGACAGACCGTCTACAGGCCGTTCAGGAACAAGTGACCCGCTTGGTACGGGAGCACGAGACCCTGCGCCGTAAAGCGACGGACCTGGATGCCGAAGTACGCGACCATAACCGGAAAGAGGAGGTGTTGCGGGCACGTGTGTCAGAGCTCGAACGGGAGAACGAGGTCCTGCGGAAAGGGCGCTCCGCTGGTGGCGGAACGACCGGACCGGGAACGAAGGAACGGATCGACGAACTGGTTAACGAGATAGACCAATGCCTGGCGCTGTTGAAGGCGTGAGGCGGCGGACCTGAACCATGGAAGAACGATCGATCAGGGTAGAACTCGCAGGGCGCGCATACCCCCTCACGATCCAGGCATCGGAGGAGGAGAACGTGCGACGTGCTGTGGAGGAGATCAATGAGAGCATTGCCCGCTTGAAGGCCAACTACCCGTTGACCGACAAGCAGGATCTGTTGGCGATGGCCGCCTTGGAAGTGACCGTGCGTGCGTTGAACACCACAGCCACCCGCCAGGAAGCCGAAGCGGATGCCGCCTTGGGCGCCATCGAACGGATGCTTGCCGATCTCCGCGTGTGACCCTTCCTTCCCCCCGGCAAGCCCACCGCAGGCATGCATGGTCCACTTAACATACTGTGGACCGATGGACATGATGAGCATAATGATCGGACTCCTGGCCGGCCTCGTTGGCGGCGGAGCGATCGTGTACGTGATGCTGAACGCCGCGATGAAGAAGCGCAGCACCGGCATCCTCAAAGAAGCTGAAGTGCAGGCTGAAGCCCTGAAGAAGGAGAAGATCCTGCAGGCCAAGGAGAAGTTCCTCCAGATGAAGGAGGAGCATGAGAAGGACATCCGCGAACGCGAGAAGGGCGTGAGCCAAGCCCAGGACAAAGCCAAGCAGCGCGAGCAGCAACTGAGCCGCCAGCAGCAGGAACTGACCAACAAGGAGAAGAACGTGGACCGGTTGAAGTCCGATCTAGAGCAGAAGCTCTCCGGGGTAGAACGCCGCCGCGAGGAAAGCGAAAAGATGCACGCCAAGCAGGTGAGCCTGCTGGAGAACATCAGCGGCCTCAATGCTGAAGAAGCCAAGAAGCAACTGGTGGACAGCCTGAAGGACGAGGCCCGCACCGCTGCGATGGCCCACATCAAGGACGCTCAGGAAGAAGCCAAGCTCACGGCCAACAAGGAGGCCAAACGGATCGTGATCCAGACCATCCAGCGGGTGGCCACTGAACATGCGGTGGAGAACAGCGTGAGCGTGTTCCACATCGAGAACGACGACGTGAAGGGCCGCATCATCGGTCGCGAGGGCCGGAACATCCGCACCCTGGAAGAGATGACCGGCGTGGAGATCATCGTGGACGACACGCCCGGTGCCATCATCCTAAGCTGCTTCGATGCCGTACGTCGCGAGATCGCCCGCCTCTCCCTGCACCAATTGGTGAAGGACGGCCGCATCCACCCCGCGCGGATCGAGGAGATCGTAGCCAAGACGAAGAAGCACCTGGAAGAGGAGATCATGGAGGTGGGCAAACGCACCTGCATCGATCTGGGCATCCACGGCCTGCACAACGAGCTCATCCGCATGGTGGGCCGCATGAAGTACCGCAGCTCCTACGGCCAGAACCTGTTGCAGCACAGCCGCGAGGTGGCCAACCTCAGTGCCATCATGGCCGCCGAGTTGGGCCTCAATCCGAAGGCTGCCAAACGTGCCGGTCTGCTGCACGATATCGGCAAGGTGCCCGACGAAGAACCCGAACTGCCGCACGCCTTGTTGGGCATGAAGCTGGCCGAGAAGTACGGCGAGAAACCCGACGTGGTCAACGCCATCGGTGCCCACCACGACGAGATCGAGATGACCACCTTGCTCTCGCCGATCGTGCAGGCTTGCGACGCCATCAGCGGTGCCCGTCCGGGTGCTCGCCGCGAAGCCACGGAGGCTTACATCCAACGCCTGAAGGATCTGGAAAGCCTCGCCCTGAGCTACAATGGTGTTACGAAAGCCTTCGCCATCCAAGCCGGCCGCGAGCTGCGCGTGATGGTGGAGAGCGAGAAGATCACCGACCAGCAGAGCGACGAGATGAGCCTGAGCATCGCCGACCGCATCATGAACGAGATGACCTATCCGGGCCAGGTGAAGATCACCGTGATCCGCGAGAAGCGCTCGGTGGCGGTGGCGAAGTGACCATTGAACCTATTTGAAGAGAGGCGGCCGACGTGCCGCCTCTTTTCTTTGCCCCATGCCCCGCGCCATTCCGCTGAACGACATCTTCCAATGGGAGGTGCGCAGCTGGTCGCGTGCGTTGCCGCTCTGGTTGAAGTACCTGCCCGCGCAACGGCCAGCTGGCGCCTTGGGCATCGGCGAGCGGGAGGGAGGCCTCAGTCTTTGGCTGGCTGGTGAAGGATTGCATGTGGTCTGCTCCGATCTGAACCCGTTCCCGGATGCTACGGTAGAACTCCATCGGCGGCACGGCGTGCAGGATCTGATCAGCTACAAACTGGCCGATGCCACCGCCCTGCCTTTCCCCGATGCCTGTTTCGAGGTGGTGGTCTTCAAGAGCGTGATCGGGGCGTTGGGTAGCAAGGAGAAACAGGCTGTAGCGATCAAGGAGATGCACCGTGTGCTGAAGCCCGGCGGCGTGTTGCTCTTCGCGGAGAATCTGCACGGCACGGCGTTCCATCGTTGGCTCCGCAAGCGTTTCGTGGCTTGGGACAGCTACTGGCGCTACCTCGACGTGGAGCGCGACCTTGACCTCTTCGCGCCCTTCGCCCGGGTGGATGATGCCACCACCGGCTTTCTGGCCAACCTGGGGCGCACCGAAGGGCAACGCGCGCTGCTCGCCCGTTTCGATGGGATGGTGCTGCCGTTCGTTCCGAAGGGTATGCGCACCATCTGGTATGGCGCCGCCATCAAAGGCTGATCATGGATATCCGGTGCTGGTGGGGCGGGACGGACCTGTGCTCTCCGCTACTTTTGGCACGCATCCGCGCGGGCCGTTAGTCGTCTTCGTGGTGCATCATGACCTCCAAGCATCCTCGTCGCATCCTCGTCACCGGTGGTGCGGGTTTCATCGGCAGCCACGTTTGCGACGCGCTTCTCGCGCAAGGGCATTCCGTGCGCTGCATGGATAACCTCGCTACGAGCAAGCGCGAGAACATCGCCCACCTCGAAGGCTTACCCGAGTTCGAGTTCGTGGAAGCGGACATCCGGTCCGAAGTGGATTGTGCCAAGGCCCTGGAAGGGGTGGAGGCCGTGGTGCATCTCGCCGCCCTGGGCTCCGTGCCGCGCTCCATCAAGGATCCGTTGGCTTCGCACGTCACCAACCTCACGGGCTTCCTCAACATGATGGAAGCTGCGCGCAAGGAGAACGTCGCTCGTTTCGTCTACGCCAGCAGCTCCAGCGTTTACGGGGATTCCAAGGAACTGCCCAAACGCGAGCAGAACATCGGCCTGCCGCTTTCACCCTACGCGGTAACGAAGGTGACCAACGAGGTCTACGCGCAGCTCTATTTCCGCCTGCACGAGTTCCACACCATCGGACTGCGGTTCTTCAACGTGTTCGGCGAGCGCCAGGACCCCGAAGGCCCCTATGCGGCGGCCATCCCGAAGTTCATCCGCAGTTTCCTCAAGCACGAGAGCCCGCAGATCCACGGCGATGGCATGCAGTCGCGCGATTTCACCTACGTGAGCAACGTGGCGCAGATCGTCTGCAAGGCCGTGGATGCCGACGACCGTTGCGCGGGCGAGGTGTTCAACGTGGCTTACGGGGCGCGCACCTACCTGCTGGATCTGGTGCACACCCTGCGCGATGAGCTCGCCGCGATCGACCCCGCCATCGCGAAGGTGGAAGTGGTGCATGTGCCCGAACGCAGCGGCGACATCCGCGATTCGCTGGCCGACATCAGCAAGGCGAAAGAGCTGCTGGGCTACGCACCCGACGTGGATCTCCGCACCGGCCTGCGCAAAGCGGTGCCATGGTACGTGAAGAATTGGGAGTGATTCGATTAGCTAATTAGCTAATTGACCAATTAGCTAATTGAAGACGGGAGTAGGGGCGAAGCGCAACGTTGCTGCATCCTACCACATTCATTCCTGAATATTCCACGCATGTATCCGTCGGTCTTCGCTCGCGGTGATCAACGTATTGCCCAGCAAAAGCACCGCATTGATCGAATGCGTATGCGAGATCTTTTCCCGTGCTGAGCGCTGCACCGGTTCCAAGGTGTTCGCGTCCCAAACCTTCAGCAACGCATCGCGCCCAGCGGTGACCAGGTAACGGCCGGTGGGGTCGAACGACGTGGCGTACACCGAACCCTTGTGCGCCGCGAACTCCAGCATGCAGCCGCCATCCGCCCGCCACACCTTCACCTGGCCATCCTTGCCGCCGCTGATGAGCACCGGTTTCGTTGGATGGAAAGCCGCGCAGTTGGAGCCTTTGGCATGTCCCTCAAAACGTTGGCGTTCGTTCAGGTCGGGCAGATCCAATTCGCGCAAGCTGCCATCGCCGCAGGCCACGATGATGCGTTCACCTTCTGCCGAACGCGTGATGTCCCGCAATTTCTCTTCGCAGAGCGGGATGCGTCGGAGTTGCGTGAGCGGAGCCGTGTTATCCGTGGAGAAGCTCCAGATGCTCAATGCGCCGTCCCCACCTGCGCAAGCCATCGTGTCCTTGTCCAATGGGCTGATGCGGAAGATGCCTTTCGTGTGCGCTTCGATCGCCTGGACCTCTTTCCGGGTGCGCAGGTCGATCACCAGCAGTCGACCAGTGCCGGTGCCGATCAGCAAGAGATCGCGTTCCGCCAATAAATGAAGACTGAATATCGCTTCACCAACATGGACGATGGCTTCGCCTTGTTCGGGTCGTGCCAGGTCCCATTTCACCACCATGCCGTCGCCGCCAGCGCTCAGGAAGGAGTCTTCACCGAAGGCGCACAACGCATAGACGGCAGCGGTATGGCCCTGGAAGGTCGAAGTCGCTTGAAGCGAGGTGCCCATCGGGGCACAAGATCGGAAGTGAGGCGCTGGATCCAGTGATCTCGATCAGCTAAACCTCGAACTCCAGCTTTTTCAACGAGCGCGAACCATCCACGAAGAATTGGATGGTGTAGGTCCCTTTGGCCCAACCGAGCACGGTCAGGTCCACTTCCATGCCGTATTGGCCGGGGCCCAAGTGCCGGTCCTTGCCAATGGTGTGCATCAACCGCCCTTGCGCGTTGTGGACGAGCACGGTCACCACACCGTTGGTGTTCAAGTAGAAGTCGATCTCGCCGTGTACCGAGGTGGGCGCATCGGAGAACACGCGACGTTCTTCGGTAGGGGGCGCGTAGTTCTTCGCGTACCAAGGCACCTTACGCCCGGTGAGGTCGGCCACGAATTTCCTGAGGGTGACAGCTTCCGGATCGATGCCCGCGATGTCGTGATCGTTCGCCACGGCCCACACGGCGGCCTGTGTGTTGCTTTCTGAAACAGGGTTCTTCACCAGGTGCTCCGCCAGCTTCACCCACGTCGGTCGGGCCAGGCCCACGGAGCGCAATCCAATGCCTTCTTCCGGTGAGCTATCCGAACTCTCCACGCAATAGGCCTTGCAGGCCACGCTTTTGCTGCTGCGTGCGGGAAGCTCCACCGGCTGGTGATCCACGATCATCAGGTCCTGGGCTTCGTGGTCGCTGTTCTGCATCAACCAGCCTGCGGGTATGCTGGTGCGCAGCGGCCGGTCGCTCTGGTTGGTCAAGGTCAACGAGAGGCATTCGCCCGTATGTCCGCCGGTGCTTTCAGCGGTGATGCCGATGAGCGCATCCTTCACGGCGCGTTCCAAGGGGATCCCCTCGTTCGCCGCTGGAGAGCTTGGCATGAGGAACTGCAGGAGCGTCGGGAGCAGGACCGTGTGCATGGCGGCAGGTTTGGAACAACAACGACGGCACATCGCGGATCCGTGCATCAAGAGGGTAAACAAGCTTTAACAGGGCGCTTCGCGAACCGGACCGGCAGCGGGGTAGTTTGGCCGATGATGTCGATGCAGGCACTCCTCTTCGCGGCCATCGCACTGGTCTCGTGCGCTGCTTCCACCCCGAAAGACCAAGCCGTGGAAGAAGTGCAGCCGAGTGCATCGTCGTATGAATTCGGTGAACTGCACATCTGGCCCACGGTGGACACGACAGATGCCTTCAATACCGAGGCCATCGCTTGTCTGCGGCGCTTCTGCACGAAGAAGGTGCACCCGGAGGAGACCAACGACTATTGGTACACGCCGGATCTGGAACGCTTCGGCGGTATCCAGGCAGAATTGCTCTACGCTGAGTTCGACAGCCTTGGCGATCCGCGCTATCCGCCGACGCTGATGTCCATCCGAGAGACCGGTGTCCCTGATCAGCGGTTGTTGACCGTGCGCTGGGCGAAGATGGATAGCAGCGGTGTGGCAGAACGTGTGCGTTATGTCTTCGACTTCCTCGCGCGTGGAACAGCGGAAGGAGTACGCCTCGGTTCCCCGCTTGACCATACCACGCAGCAGTGGGAGCGGAAGAGGTTTGGTACCGTCGAGTACATCATCTCTCCCCAACACGCATTCTCCGAACAACAAGCACGACAACAGTTGGCGGATATCGACCGACTATCCCGGTTCTTCGAACTACCGACATTCCCCATTCATTTCTATTCCTGCACGGATCCAACTGAACTCTTCCGCATGCACGGCTACCAGCAGCATCCGCTCATGCATGTGTTCCCCACCGGTGGCCGTGCAGAAGGCACGGACATCGTGTATTCCGGCAACAACAAGGATGTGTACACCCACGAGGTCGTTCATCTCTTCAGCAGCAGGAAGTTCGGCGAACGACCGTGGGTGTTGGATGAAGGCATGGCCACGCTCCTGGCCGGTAGCAACGAGTACGACTTCACCTGGCACCGCGCCAATTTGAAACGATACCTGGAAGAGGAGCCTGACGTGGATCTGGTCGCGATCTGCGCCACCTACGACCCGACGTACATCAACGAACACACGAACGTGGCCTATGCCATCGGCGGTGTGCTGTGCGAGCTGATGCTACGGAGGAAAGGGAAGGAGGGCTTGTTCAAGGCGCTGGCGGCGGGTGCGGACCTTTGGCCTGCGCTGGAGCCGTACGATGTGGCCCGTAGGACCCTGCGTTCCGAGTTGATCAAGGAACTGGCGCTGGAGCCTTTGGTGATCCCGTAGCGCTCACCACCGCTTGCGGTCGCTCCAGTCGAAGGTCCATTCCGGGGTGTACAGCCGGTCACCGGCATCGAGTACGTACCAGGCACCAAGTTCTGGATGGCGCATGTTCTTCAGCACATGGATCTGCTGGGCGGGCATGTAGCTCTGCGCGACCAGGAACGCTTGTCGGCCATCCGCATGCTTCGCCACGTCCATCACCATCACCGCGTGGCCGGGACTGCCGCCGTATATGAACACATCGCCGGGCTCGATGGGTGTGGTGCCCGCGTTCTTGAGCTCTTTGCTCAGGCTCAACGTTCCGGCATAAGTGAACACCTTGTCCAGGAAGGAGATCAGGTTGGCGTGGTCCCGCTGCGTGGAGCCTTCGCCCTTCCACAGGCATTCGTTGCCGCGCACCTGGATGCGTTCACCATTCGCCCAGCGGCTGAACTCGGCTCTGAAGCCGTTGGTGAAGTTGAAGTGGATGTCGTTGAAGCGTTCCTGTGCGAACAAGTGCTCAGCACGCAGGCGCATCACGGCATCAGCGCACTGCTGAAGGTCCTTGGTGCCCACGCTGATGTCCAATACGGCGGCATGCACATCCTGCCGGCTCTTCGGCACACCGTTGTAGAGCATCACCGGTGTTCCGTTCGGTAGCAAGCGCTGTGCGCCAAGCCAATGGCCGAAACTCCCCGGAGCATCCAACTCGCGCACAAAGCCGTTCGGTGGTGTGAAGCGAGTGCGCACCGTGGCGCCTTCACCCAGGTCAACGGAGCTGCTGGCCGGTCGGTCAACGCAGGCGTTCAGGAGTAACAGGAAAGGCAGGATCATGACCCTGGAATGCGAACGCCGGGCCACCGTAACGCTAGGCGTTCGCTTTCGCCGTGGGCGAGGGCACGTAACCGAACAGCCGGTTGTCCTTGATCATGTTGTCCACGTAAGGGGGCACCAATTCCTCCCAGCCGGGTTTGCCCTGGCGGATCAGGTCCAGCACGTGTTTGCTGAAGATGTGGAGCACGTTCGGATCGAAGGTGTTGATGTCCACGATCCGCTTGTTGAAGATCAGGTAGTCGTACAAGGGCTTCAACCGCGGATGCACCGGCATGTTCTCCGTGGTCATGATCTCGTCCGCAGCGGAAGCACGGCTCGGGTACACGTACACCTTCAGGTCGCGCGAGAAGAGAATGCCGAAGGCTTCCAGCATACCGCCGTTCAGGTGTCGGTAATACTTCTCGTCGAACACCTCGATCAGGTTGTTCACCCCCATGATCACGCCCATGCGGGCCTTGGTGTAGCGGCTGAAGTACTCCACCAACTTGTAGTACTCCTGGTAGTTGCTGATCAGCACGGTCTGCCCAAGCGAGCACAGGATATCCGCCCGGTCAATGAAGTCCTTCTCGTCCACTTCACCCGTATCCGAGCGCAAATTGCTCAAGGTGATCTCGAACAGGACCTGGAGGTTCTGGCGGTCTACACGCTGTTCCTTGATGAACATGTTGTAGCCGTTCATGATCATGTCGATGTTCACCTTCGTCACCGGGCGGAAGCTGCCGCGGATGGCGAGGATGTTCTTCTTGTACAGCGCCTCGCTGGCCTGCAGGTTCTGCCCATCGGGGCCGAAGAGCACCGCATCGGTGTAGCCACGTTTCACCAGCTGCAGGCTGAGCAAACGGTTGTCCACGTTGTTGAAGACGGGGCCGTTCATCTGGATCATGTCGATCTCCACCACGTGCCGGCTCACGTTGTCGTAGAGCGCGGTCATGATAGTGTCCGGCTCGGTGTGGTGCATCAGGCAGCCGTAGAGCAGGTTCACGCCCATCACACCGATGCTCTCCTGTTGCAGGCTGATGTCCGGGTCGTGCAGGCGCACGTGGATGATCACGTCGTTGGTCGGCTGGTCAGGCGCCGTTTGGAAACGCACACCGATCCAACCGTGGCCGCTGTGTGGCCGCTCGAAGGTGCTGCCCGCAACGGTATTGGCGAAGGTGAAGAACTTCTTGGTGGGGTGGTCAGCACGGCTGAGGCGTTCCTTGATGAGGCCATACTCGTGGGTGAGCATGTTCATCAGGCGGCTTTCGCACACGAAGCGGTTGCCGGGTTCCTTGCCGTAGATGGCGTTGCTGAAGTCCTTGTCGTAGGCGCTCATGGCCTTCGCGATGGTCTGCGAAGCGCCGCCCGCGCGGAAGAAGTGGCGTACCGTTTCCTGGCCCACACCGATCTCGGCGAAGGTGCCGTACAGATCGGGGTTCATGTTGATCCGACGGGCCTTTTGGGCCGGGCTCAGGGGGACGTGGGTGGGGTCCTGCTGGATCATGGTCGGGTCCATCGGGGATGAACGGGTGCAAAGGTAACCCCTTGTACCTCGCGACGCTTGGATAACGCGGCGGATGGGGTCTCCGATATACGCGGTCCGTCCCTGCGTGGATCAACCCTCGAAACCGACGTTCCGGTGGCTGCCGTCGCAATAGGGCTTGTTGGCCGAGGCGCCGCAGCGGCAGAAGGCCGTGGTCTGCTCGCGCGTTTCGGTGCGGCCATCCGCATGGCGGACCAGGCACGTGCCTTTGAACAGCAACGGACCACGGGCCGCGACCTCCACCTCGGTGATCGGATCGACAACGCGTTCCGGCTCATCAACGCCATTCATCCGGTAGGCGAGCGCTCCGCTCGGGCATTCCTTTACCTGGGCCACGATACGTTCGGTAGCGGTGCCTTCGGGTCGGATCCAGGGCCGTTCACCGGGCTTGAACACCTCACGCAACCCCGTCCAACACTTGCGACTGTGGATGCAGAGGTCCGGCTTCCAGATAATGGTGACCTCACCGTTGGTGTAGCTGTGTTCCTTGCCCATGCCGCTACGAAAGTTAAGCGCTGCGGAAGTCTAGAGAACTCCGCGTGCCTTGATCTCCAGGTACCGATTGATCACGTCGACCGTCAGGTCTTGCGGTCGGCAGAGGATGGGTTTCATCCCGGCGCGTTCCAGTTCGCGGGCGATCAGCCGCTTCTCATGCACGGAGCGTTCGGTGAGGGTGTGCACGTACAGCTCTTCCGTGTCGGCCGGACGGCGTTTCAGGTCCTGGTCAAGCTCGGTGTTCAGGAAGAAGACCGGCACCACCAAGTGCTGGCGGCCCAGGCGCTGCAGGTAGGGGAGTTGGCGCTGCATGGCGTTCACGCTCTCGTAGTTGGTGAAGAGGAGTAGCAGGCTCCGTTGGTGGATCGTACGCCGTACGGCTCCGAAGAGCGCTTCCATATCGGTCTCGCGATGATCCGTCCCCTGGCCATAGAGCACATGCAGGATGCGCTGCATATGCCCGCGCTGGCGGCTGGCCGCTACCACATCGTGCACCTTGTCGCTGAAGGTGATCAAGCCGGCCTTGTCCTCCTTGTGCATGGCGATGCTGCTGATCACCAGCGAGGCATTGATCGCGTAGTCCAGGAGGCTCAGCCCGTCGAACGGCATTTTCATCACACGCCCGGTATCGATCACGGCGAAGACCTGTTGCGCGCGTTCGTCCTGGTACTGGTTCACCATCATGCGCCCGCGACGGGCCGTGGCTTTCCAGTTCACGGTACGGCGGTCATCACCCGGTATGTACTCCTTGATGCGTTCGAACTCCGCATGCTGTGCCACGCGACGCACGCGTTTGATGCCGGCCAGTACCAGCCGATCGCTGATGGCCAGCAACTCGTACTTGCGCAATTGCAGGTAACTTGGGTAAACGGCCACCTCCTTCGCTGCATCAAGGCTGAAACGTCGCTCCAGGAGACCGATGGTACTGCTTACATACGCCTGGATGGCTCCGTAGCGGTACACGCCGCGTTTCACCGGGCGCACGGCATAGTCGAAGTCGCGATGCGCCCACGCGGGGAGCATGCCTTGGAAGACCAGGTCCCGCTTCTGGAACTGCACCGGTAGTTCATCCAGGACACGCACCTGCATGGGCATGGCATATCCGCTCTTCAGCTGGATGGTCACCGGGTTCTGGTCGCCATTGCTCCACCGTTCGTAGGTGCGCCGCGTTGCGGTAAGTCCCGTGCGGCGGCCGAAGAGCAGGAAGATATCCGCGATGATGGTGAGCACCCAGGCGAGCAACGCCAGCTTGCCGATGACCAAGGCCGGTGACCAGAACCAGCCGCTGATGAGCACGAGCACGACCGACCACCCGGCCAGGAAGGCCCGCCGGGTAAGGAAGATCGTGCGGAAACGAAGCATCACCGGGGCACCTCAAGCTGTTTCACCAGCATACCGATGACCTGGTCCGCATCGAGCCCTTCCATTTCGCGTTCCGGAGTGAGCTGTACGCGATGGCGAAGCACGTGCGGCGCGATGGCCTGCACATCTTCCGGTGTCACGAAATCACGACCATTGATGGCGGCGTGCGCTTTGGACCCGGTGAGGATGGCCAGGGATGCGCGCGGTGAGGCACCCAGCATCAGGGCTCCATCGTGGCGCGTGCGGTCTACGATGCCGGCGATGTAGCGCACCAGTTTCGCGTCGCAGATCACTTGGTGGACGATGTTGCGCGACCGCTCCAATTCCTCCACACTGATCACCGCTTTTACGGCATCGGCGCTGAGCAGATGCTTTCCTTGTGCGGCCCGGTCGAGGATGGAAACCTCTTCCTCCAGCGTGGGGTAGCCCACGTTCAGCTTGAAGAAGAATCGGTCCAGCTGCGCTTCGGGCAGGCGGTAGGTGCCTTCCTGCTCAATGGGGTTCTGCGTAGCCACGATCATGAACGGACGGCTCATCGGGTAGGTGCGACCATCGGTGGTGATCTGCCGTTCTTCCATCACCTCGAACAACGCACTTTGCGTTTTGGCCGGTGCACGGTTGATCTCGTCCACCAGTACGATGTTGCTGAACACCGGCCCGGGCCTGAACTCGAACGCAGTGGTGCGCGGGTCGAACACGCTGGTGCCGATCAGGTCGCTGGGCATCAGGTCCGGTGTGAATTGGATGCGCGAGAAACCGGTGTGTATGCAACGCGCCAGCAGTTTTGCGGTGAGCGTCTTCGCCAGCCCGGGTGCGCCCTCGATCAATACATGCCCATCGCTCAATAGCGCTACGAGCAGCAGATCCACCATGCGCTCCTGGCCAACGATCACCTTGCGCACCTCGCCGCGCAAGCGCTCCACGGCATGTTGCAGTTCGGCCAGTTGCACCGTGGGTTTGTAGCCGCTTTCAGCAGGTGTGCCGCTCGGTGTGTAGGGTGCGTGCTCCTCGTTCATCGGATCAGTCTTCTCAGTTCGTGAAGTTCGTTGCTCAGGTCCAGCAGGTCTTTCTCGCTCAGCCGGTCGGCATTCTCGCGACGTGCGATGGCGTTCAAGCGATCGGTCATCTCCTGTTTCCCAAGACCGGTCTTGGTGGCCAGGTGGTCGATGGTGGTGCTGTCGTAGTTGAAGGTGCGTAGGTAGGCGCGCTGGCGAATGTCCTCCTTGAAGTGCGCTATCATCTTGTTCGCCAGGTCGGCGTGGTCGCCTTTGTGCCAGTACAAGCGGCCGATGGTGTGCATCAGGTCGCGCGTGGCGTTGCGTGGTGGGAGCACGATGGGGATGGCCCGTTGCTGGCGCCGAGCATAGATGATCATGTACAGCACCACCAATGTGAGCGACAGGAACCAGGCCCAGCGCAACGGCGTTTGCGAGAGGATGTAGCGCATGGGGGTCTGTGCCTCCATCCGCCCCACCTTGTAGGCTTCGTCCCAGATCACGGGTAGCCGTGGCAGCACGCTGAACGCACCGGCCATGAAGGTGGCGTTGCGGTCCTTCAAAAAGTGGTAGTTGGTCAGCGCCATGGGTGCTGCGCACAGCACGATCCTCCCGTTCCCCCAGGCGCATTCCAACAACACGGGATGCGCGCTCCCGTCCACCGCCAACGAGCGGGTGCGGGCCGTGTCGTAGCGGGTGAAGAAGGCCCCCGGAAAGCCACGCGCGTAGCGGAACACCCCTTGTGCGATGCGTGGGTCGCCGGTGAACCGGATGTCCGAGATGGTGTCGAACTCGCTCCAACGCTTGGCGTCCATCTCCAGGTTCAGGCTGTCGGCCAGGGGGCCGCTGATGAACTCTGCGGCGATGAAGGCGTTGTCTCCCCACTTCACCAGATCCAGCAAGCGTTCGGTACTGATGATGTCCGGAGCGAAGGAGGAGTTGATGAAGACATGGTTCACGGGGGCATCCAGCACATCTTCAACATGGCGTTCCCGACCGGTGCTGTAAAGCGGGTCACTTACGGGCCGCACTTCCGGGAAGAGGTCGGGCAGCCGTTCGTACACGAGCTCCGCACCGAAGGGCTTGCGGTGGAAACGGGAATAGGAGGGGCTCCAGTCCGTGGGTTTGGGCACCATGGCTTCCAGCACGGAAAGCACCAGGATCAGCAGGCCCAAGCCCCAGAGCACACGTTTCTCGAAGCGCGTCATGCCACGGCAACGGTCTCGAATTCAACGAAGGGGCGACGCAGCTCGGCGTACTGTTCAGCGTACACTTCACCATGACCATACCAGACCCATTGGAATACCAGGGCCACCTGCGTGAAGCGGGCGCGTAAGGCGCTGTCCTTGATCTGTGCCATGTAGTCGCGGTCCGTATGGTCCGGGCTCCAGCGCAGCACCCCCTGGTCCACCAGCTTCCGCAGCACCAGCAGGTAGTGCAGCCGTATCGCACGCCGTAGGTCGCCTTTGCCTTCCGCCTCGGCGATCAACGCGGCAAGGTCCATCTCCCGGATGTCCTCGTCCACGGTCACCACCTCGGCCGCAGAACGCGGAGCACCATGGAACACGCGCCGAAGTCCGCCACGGCTCAGCATCACCACGGCGAAAATGAGCAGCGCAGCGATGATGAGATAGAGCACGTTCTCGCCGATGAACGTACCGGCCGCTTTTCCCAACAGGTTGCGCAGGAATTCGGCAAGCCACTCCTTGAAACGTTCCCAAGGTGTCGGTAAGCGTCGCAGGTCCCGGTCGTAGTCCAGTGCAGGGTCGGCCTTCAGCTGGTCGATGGCGGCTTGGTCGAAGTCCCGTAGGACAACGGTCTCGTTCGGTGGAACAGGACCCTCCTGTTGGGCATGCGCGAAGTGCACGACCAGCAGCAACAGGATGGACCACCACCAACGCATCGTTCAGGCCTGGTCGAAGCCTTCCATGCGTTGGCGCAGCCCCACACCTTCCTTCTCTTCCACCAAGGTGAAGTACTTCAACGCGAGCGCCACCCCGACGATGGGGTAGGTCAGCATGGAGAGCGCCATCTGCAAGGCGGTGGTGAATGCCGTGTAGATGGCCATCCAAGCCGGTAGCTCTGGCTGCGCGCCGCTTTGGATGGCCCCGAACGTGCTGTTGAAGCTCACGACCATGGAAACGATGGAGAACGGAGCCATCAGGATCCCCGTGATGAAGGTTTGGATGATGCCGATGACCAGGATCAGCCCGAGCGTTTCCCAGAAACGGTCACGCACCAGGTTGTTGCTCCGTCCCATGGAACCGGTCGCCCCGGTGCGCTCCATGGCGTGCGCCACCATGGCCAATCCCAAAACGGTCATCACATAGAAGCCGGGAAGGATGCACAGTACCAATCCCACAGCCATCAACAAGGTGCTGAGGAAACCGATGCCGAGGTAGCTGCCGAGCTGGCCCACCACGCGCTTCCACAGGTCACCCGGTGTCATGCCGTGGTGTTCACCCAAGTGGTAGGCCCGGATGTACTCGTAGGTCACCGCCACCATCAGCAGGAAGGCGGCCAGCATCAACAGATAGCCAAGCGCCAAGGGGAGAAGCTGGTTCATCATGCCGGTGAACATCCACATCGGGTCGGTGGTCGACCCGCCGAAACTCATCGATTGGATGTCGCCAACGGTCTTGCCCACGAAGAAGCCGGCGATGATGGCCGGCGGGAGACAGATCACCGCGAGGGCACGGAAAAGCGGGCGCCATTCTTGGCGCAGGAACACGAACGTGGTGCTGATGATCTGCCCGAAGTCACGGACCTGGCTCAACTGCACGGGGGCGGCGTTCTGCATGGTAGGGAAGGATGATGAAGTAGAGGACGATGAAAAGGAAGGAGCACACGATGATCGCCAATGAAACGTACCAAGGAATGGTCAAGGCGTGGCGCGTTACGAACGATTCCAGGAAACCGGCTACGATGAATACCGGCACCAGGCCGATGACCACCTTCAGACCCGTGCGGGCACCGTTCCTGAAGCTCTCGATGCGTGTGTACGTTCCGGGGAACAGCATGCCGTTGCCCAACGCGAAACCAGCGGCGCCGGCGATGATGATGGCGCTGATCTCCAACGTGCCATGCACCCAGATGGTGAGCAGGCTTTCGCGCAGCACTCCCTGTTGGTGGAAGAAGTATTGGAAGGCCCCTACCATGATGCCGTTGTACAGGAGCAGCAGACCGGTGCCGAACGAGGCGAAGAGGCCCGCTGCGAAACACAGCAGCGCCACGCGCACGTTGTTGATCGTGATCCCCAGGAACATCAGGCTCTCGTCATGGCCCCCGTACACCGCCATGGGCTCGCCTTTGCGAATGTTCTCCAACGTCATGTCCACATAACCGTCGCCCAGGATCAGGCGGACGAAGCTCTCGTCATGCGCCGCGCTAAGGGCGCCCATGAGCATGGCCGCACCGAATACAACGAAGGCCAGGAGGAACTGCTTACGTGTGGCGGCCATCGCCAACGGAACCTCATCACGCCAGAAGGTCAGGAAACGGCCGCGTGGTGTGCGCTGGTTCCGGTAGATGTGCTGGTGCAGCCGGGAAGCCAGCCCGTTCAGGTAGGTGGGTATGTTGCTTTTCGGGTAGAACGTGCGGGCGTAGGAGAGGTCGTCGTTCAACTCGATGTACAAGCTGCTGGCCTCATCACCGCTCAGGCCGTCCAAGCCTTGCAGTACATGCTCCAACCGCTGCCATTTGGCTTGGTTGCGTTGGATGAAGGCGGCTTCGCGCATGTTCGGTCAAACTTAACGAGACGCCCCGTAACACCTTGTGGCTTTTCGCGCTCGTTCTTTCCGCCGATCGTATTTTTCCACCCATGCAGACGATCGGCATAGAGACCGCCCAGAACGTGATGGTACAGCATGAGGTGGCCAGCGTGGGCGATCGCATCGTGGCGGCCCTCCTTGATAATCTCGTGCTGCTCGCCTGGATGTTCCTCTTGTTCATCAGCGGGGTGTTCACCGCCGGCCTTGGTGGCGATGGGGTCGCGGTAGCCATACTCATCGTGTTGGCGTTGCTGCCGTACATGTTCTACGACCTCGTGTGCGAGATCGCCATGGACGGCCAGAGCATCGGCAAGCGTGCGCGCAAGATCCGTGTGGTACGCATGGATGGTGGGCAGCCGCGCATCGGCCAGTACCTGCTCCGCTGGATCCTGCGCCCCATCGATTCCTTCTACTACCTCGGCCTCGTGGTCATCCTCATCAACGGCAAAGGCCAACGCCTTGGCGACCTTGCTGCGGGCACCTGCGTGGTGTCCTTGAAGCAGCGGCTAAAGCTGCAGGATACGTTGATGACCACCGTGTCCGTGGACCATCAGGTGCGCTATCCGGAAGCCATCCGGCTTAGCGATGCACAGGCCGCGTTGATCAAGGAACTGCTCAACAACACCAAGGTGGGCAACCGCGCAGAGCTCATGCGCCAGATGGCCGAACGGGTAAGCCAGGTCATTGGCAATGCCGATATCGGGCCTTCCCCTCAACAGTTCCTGCGCTACGTTCTACAGGACTATGTGCACCTCACCGGACAGGCCGGTCGTGCTACCAGCCGGTAACCAGCAGCCTGCGCGCCGCTGCGATGCCGCAGTGTTGGTACGTATCGTACGCTGCCGCTGCCCGCTCCCTGATGCGCGCATCGCTCTCGTGCGCCACCCACCCGTTCAGCGCGGCCTTCAACGTGTACGCCTCGGGTGCCATCAGGCCCGTTGTCCACACCAATGGCGAAGCGCCCGTGGCCTTCACGTGCGGGGCGTAGTAGCGTTTGCTGATGCAGGCGAGGATGATCGTCCGCCGAGCCGCATGGTCCTGGGCAGGGAACGTGTTCTCCAGGGCGAAGTCCATCAGGCCATCATGCCCCACGTAGCCGACCAGTTGTGCAGCTCCACCCGCATCGATCACCGTTCCGTTCACCGTGATCCGCTCAGGTGCTGCACCGCTGGCATACCGCAACAGGTCTTCCGTGGCCTCACGTATGTTGCGCCCGTCGTAGGCATCGGCCACCAGGTACACCGCACTGTCCTTGTGTTTCCAGATCACCCGGTCCAGGATGTGCGCAGCTGTTGGCTTCGCTGAGGGAACTTGGATCCATTCCGCGGACCGGTTGAAGTGCGTCTTCACGCCATAGCCACAGCCCCAGTACAGGTTCGTGGCGGGCTGCTGGCCATTGCCGATGCCCGCGGGCACTTTCACGATGCCCTGGTACTGGTTGTCGCATAAAGCCACCACCACATGGGCCACACGGGTTCGAGCGGTGAGCGACGTGGTCGCCAGCAAGAAGAACGGAAGCAGGTGCCGCATGGTACGTGGAATGCGCAGGAGGCGATGCCGTAACACGCACAAAGAAGAAAGCCACCCTTTCGGATGGCTTCCCGCAGTTCGGTCCGCAAGACCGCATCAGCGCATGTCGTTCACTTCCACACCGGGGAACTTGCTCTTGTCGAAGACGAAGAGCCCGTCGGCCAACTCGGTGTTCGCGGTGAATTTCTTCAGCGTGTAGGTGACCTGGTTGCCATCCTTGTAAAGCACTTGGATGCTCTTCGGCTCCACTTTCGCTTTGTCCACCGCGATGATCACCGTGTGGAAGGCCTTCTTGCTGGGGTCGATGGGGAAGAGCTTGATGGTCTGCACCGTAACGCCCGCGGCATCGGCCTTCTCCTCCACGAACGTGCTCTTGAAACCCTTCTCGTATTGGGTGAAGAGCTTGCTCGGGTCCAGTTCCTGGTCCATTTCGGCGGGATCGCTCAGGTTCACCTCGTTCGCATCCTTGTTGTAGGTGTAGAGCACCGTGCCGTCGTTGATCACCGTGTTCTTGTCCAGCACCAGGCGGAATTTCTTCCCCTTCACCTTCATATTGCCCTCCTGCTTCAGGTCCAGCTTGTCCTTGGTGTTCTGCAAGCGGCTGCTGAAGTCCGCCTCGAAGCTGGTCCACGCCTTGGCCTTGGCCACGAGCTTGTCCACGATGGCTTTGCTGCGCGCATCGTCTTGGGCTTGAACGCCAAGGGCCAGTGCCACGGAGCAAACAGTGAGGAGGAGGGTCCTTTTCATGGGCGTAAAACTAATTCTCGCCGGTGGAGGCAAAGGGTGTGCCACTGTGGGAGGAGGCAGGAGTAGGAGCGGGAGCAATGCACCTGCTGCTGCCCCTGCCCCTTGAGCTCCCTTACTTGTTCCAGTTCGGGTGCGCCTTCACGAAAGCCTTGTACTTCTTGCCGTTCAGCATGGTGCCCCGGCACTTCTTGGAGCCACAGCGGCAGGCCCAGGTCTTCAGCAGCTTGGCCGTATAGGGCACGTCGAATTCGAAGCCGTAGTCGTAGGTGATCTCCTCGCCGGGTCGGATGGCCCGGAGCGCCTCGATGATCACCCGGTCCTTCTTCGGGTCGGGGTTCTTTTTCTTTTCGCTGTGGATGAAGGCGATCGCGTTCGGCTCGCAGCTGGTGTTGATCCACCGCGCTATGTTGCCCCGCACGTTGGCGTCCAGGATGTATTCGTCGTTCAGGGTGAAGAGGAACGTGTGGCCGCTGGTCACATCGCCATGGTACATCTCGTCGGCCGCCGCCTCGGTCATCAGGCGTCCCTTGTATTCAATGATGGGCTCTCCCTTGCGGATGGGAGCGATGGCGACGACACCGTTGCCATGGATGGGCGAACGGAGCTTCTTGACCTTGAGTACGGTAGGAGGGTTGCGCATGGGGGCGCGAAGATGGTGATCACGCGGGAAGTTCCGTCAACGGTCCGCCCCGATGCCCGTTAGAAGTAAAGCTTGCACACGAACACCGCCGTGATCACGCACGCCAGGTCCGCGAGCAGCATGATGCCCAACGTGTACCGGCTGTCCTTCACGTTCACGCTGCCGAAGTAAAGCGCCACCACATAGAAGGTGGTCTCCGCCGCCCCTTGGAACAGGCAGCTCAACTGGCCCGTAAGGCTGTCGGCACCGTAGGTCTTCATGGCGTCCAGCATGAAGCCGCGCGAACCACCAGCGCTGAACGGGCGCATCAGTGCCACGGGGATGGCATCGATCACCTGCTTGTCCACGCCCACCAGGGCAAGTGTCCACGAAAGGCCGTCCATCACCAGACCCATCAGGCCGCTGTTGCGGAAGATGCTCAGCGCCGCGAGCATGGCCAGCATGTAGGGCAGCACACGCAAACCGGTGGTGAACCCATCCTTCGCGCCGTGCACGAAGCTGTCGAACATGTTGGTGCCCTTCTCCGTGAAGTAGCGTTCCACCAGGAAAGCGTACCCGACGATGAGGCCGATGATGGTGAGCAACATGCCATTGCTCAGGTTGTCCGTGAAATGGAATTTGGAAACTCCCACCAGACCGCTGATGTAGGCCATCAAGCCACCGATCAACGCGCTAACGCCCAGCACACCCAGCATGACAGGCAGGTTGAAGAGGTTGATGCGTTGTTTCGCCGCGACAAGGAACAGGGCCACCAGCGTACCGACGAAGCTGGTTATGATGCACGGGATCATGATATCCGCCGGGTTGGCCGCACCCTGCGCCGCCCGGTAGCCGATGATGCTCGTTGGCAAAAGCGTCAAGCCTGCCGCGTGCAGGCACAGGAACATGATCTGGCTGTTCGTCGCCCGATCCTTCTGCGGATTGTCCTCCTGCATGCTTTCCATCGCCTTCAAGCCGAAGGGCGTGGCGGCACTGTCCAGGCCAAGGAAGTTGGCAGCGAAGTTCATCGTCATCAATCCGTACGCCGGATGGTCTTTGCGCAGCTCGGGGAAGACCCGGTGGAAGACCGGCGAAAGGAAGCGTGCCACTTTCTCCATCGCGCGCGAATCGATGAGCAGGTTCAGCAGGCCGCAGAAGAAGGTGAGGTAGCCGATCAGTGGCAGCCACAGGTCGGTGATGGTGTTGCGGCACGTGGCGAAGAGGCCGTCCGCCGCTTGCGTGCCCACCGTCGCCACCAGTGCGCCGTTCTTATTGATGGTGTACGTGGTGTCGCCTTGCTGCACCGCGCCCAGGTCCGCTTGTGCGATGCGGGCTACCAGCGCGCTACCCGGTATGGCCACCGTGTCCACCTCCGCCACCACCAGGGCTTCACCCTGTTTCCCATTGATCAGGCTGCCCAGGCTGTATTGCCTTCCCATGCCCAGCATCACCAGCACATAGGCGATGCTAAGCAGGAGCATGAATGTCCAGAAGCGACTTAAGGCCATGGGGCAAAGTAGGGGAGTGGGATGCGGTGGTGGCAGCGTGCACAACGCCCGCTGTGAACACGCCGCTGTGCATGCCGGGCGCCGCTACTTTTGGAACGATGCCTTTGCGCTGTTCCGATCTCCGCGGACATCGTTCCCTTCAACTCGGCCTGGTGCTCGCGGTGCCCGTGCTGGTGAAGTTGTTCTTCCTGCAGGCGGATAAGGTGTTCGAACCGCACACCATGGCGCTGGAGTGGATCGCCTCCGGTCACTTCCGCTACAACTACCTGGGCGCATGGGACCATGCCTTCCAATTCCCCGTGTACACGGCGGTGGTGGCGGCCATCCACCTCTGCGGCGGTGGTGATCATGCGGTGCTCCTGTTCCAGGTGCTTTGTGGAGCCGGTACCGCCTATACCATACACCGCATCGCCCTTCTGCTCCTGCATGCGCTCCCCTATGCCTGGCCGGTCGGTATGGTCACTGCCTTGCTTACCGGCCTCAGTCCGTTCCTGGCATACTACCAGGTGCGCATGATCCATCCCTTCGCATGGGATATGCTGCTGGCCACCGTCCTCTTCGGCGGAGCGCTGGGCGCCTCGCCACACCGTCCGCGTTCGCTTGTGCTCCTCTTCCTGCTCGGGGGCCTCGCTGTGCTCAACAGGCCCACATTGGGCGTGTTCGTGCTTCCCTTCGTGTTGCGCCAGTGGCGCTTCGTCTTCAGCCTGCGTGCCATGGGGCTCAAGGTGGTGCTGCTGGTCCTGTTCTGTGCGCCGCTGGTCGGCTGGGTCTTGCGCAACCATGCCGTCACCGGTCGTTACCAGCTTACATCCGTTACGGACCAGATGCGCTGGATGGGCGTGCAGGAAGAGACCGAGGGATCCGGTCAGCTGCCCAACGGCGACAACTACCTGTACCTCCTTTCCGTGCCCGAAAGGCAACTCCTGTTCACGCTGGACCCCGCCGAGCGGTCGCAGTTCTTTCACCGCAAGTGGCAGGAGGAGTGTACTGCATCGCCCGGTCTGCGCTGGCGCATGTTCGCCATTAAGCTCAAGAACTTCTGGCTCCACCGGTCGCACCCGGGCACGGACCAGGCCGCCGCAGCGTGGGCCATGGTGCTGTTCAAGGGCTATACCGCGGTCATGCTCGTCGTGCTCCTGGCCGCAGTGGCCTTCCGTCAGGTCGCACTGTTGCCGGTCGGGGCATCGGTGCTAGCACTTTCGCTGGTGCAGTGCGCCTTCTACTTCGAAACCCGTCACCGGCTGCTCGTGGAGCCCTTGTTGATGCTGGTGGCGGTGACCACCGTGGTCCAACTTTACCAGCGGTGGCAGGCTGCGCGCCATCCGGGGTGAGGTGCAAATACCCCGTTCCTTCCACAGTGCGCTTCCAACAGGCTGGCTACCTTCGGCACTTCAATATTCGTGACCATGAAACGGACCATCCTCTATTCCCTCGGCGTCATCGTGCTGCTGGGTTCCTGTGTTTCCAAGAAGAAATACGCCGCCATCCAGGCCAGCAACGAAACCCTGAAGACCAAGCTGGACGAGTGCAACAGGGGCCTCAGCGATTGCAACAGTCAGAAGTCCGTCCTGGACGCGCGCATCGCCGAGATGGACAACAAGAACCAGCACCTCAAAGACCAGATCGCGCAGCTGAACAATACCAACGCGGCACTGCTGAACAACGTCGGCCAGATGGCCACCCTCAGCGCGAAGGAGGCGCAGAACCTGGAGAAGTCCTTGGAGCAGATCAAGGAGCAGGACCTACGCATCCGCACCTTGCATGATGCTCTCACGAAGAAGGATTCCGTTACCCTCGCCCTCGTGGTGAACCTCAAGAGCGCCCTCGGGAACATGAACGATACCGACGTGGTGGTCAACGTGGAGAAGAGCGTCGTCTTCATCTCCCTCAGCGACAAAATGGTGTTCTCCAGCGGCAGCACCACCATCTCGCCACGCGCCAAGGAAGTGCTCAGCAAAGTGGCCACCGTGGTCAACGCCAAGCCGGACATGGAGGTGTTGGTGGAGGGCCACACGGACAATGTGCCCGTGAACAAGGAGTGCATCAAGGACAACTGGGACCTGAGCGTGCAGCGCGCCGTGGCCATCACCCGCGTGTTGCAGAAGGACTATGGCGTAGCACCCGGCCGCATCACCGCTGGTGGTCGTTCGGAGTACGTGCCGCTGGTGGCCAACGACACGCCGGACAACCGCAGTACCAACCGCCGCACGCGGATCGTCATCCTCCCGAAAATGGACCAGTTCTACGGCATGATCGAAGAGGGCCTGAAGCAGGCCGAGCAACTGGAGAACAAGTAGCCTCAACGCACTGTAGAAAGGCCCGCTCTGGAAGGAGCGGGCCTTTTTCGTTCATGCAGCAGCGGTGCTGGTCAGCGCCGCCCTGCGAGCGCATCGGCTTTGGTCCACCGCGCGAATCCTACGCCATCCCAGCGATACACACCATCTGAAGTGCCCAGCCACATCTGTCCATCGTGGTCTTCCAGCAGGCTCTGCACCACGCGGATGCCTTCGCCGTCCGTTTCGTCGTAGCACACGAAGTCCTTCCCATCATATTGGCACAGGCCCGTCTTCGCCATGGAGATCCACAGCTTCCCGTCGGTACGCTCCAGCAGGGTCCATACGTGGTCGCCCCGTAGTTCCGCGCGTGTGTGGGCCACGAAGTCGCTTCCGTCGTAACGGCACAGACCGCCGTAGCGCGTGCCGAACCAAAGGTCACCCGCTCGGTCCTCCAGCATGGTCTCCACGAAGTTGTTGCACAGGCCATCCTGCTCGGTCAGGTGGGTCAGTGCCGCGCCATCCCAGCGGAGCACGCCAGCGCCGTTCGTGGCGAACCAGATGGTACCATCCTTGTCCTGCACCATCCAATTCACCTGCTTCGGATACTTGTAATAGGGGAACTTGCTAAGGTCCGCCGCGGGCAAGGGGAACGGGATGAAGCGCCGTCCATCGAACCGCGCTGCGCCTTCTTCCGTGCCGGCCCAAAGTACCCCTGCACGGTCCAACAGCAGGCACCACACCTGGTCGCTAGGCAGACCTTCCTGCTGGCCGTACGTGCTGAACCGAGTGCCGTCGAAATGGGCTACGCCACCACCGGTGCCGAACCAGAGGTGCCCGTTCACATCTTCCACCATTGAACTGACCCAGTTACTCGGGAACCCATTGGCCGGGGAGTAGTAGGTGAGTTCCCGTCCAGCGTAGCGCACAACGCCATCGCCCGTGGTCCCGAACCAGAGGTTGCCCGCACGGTCTTCCAGCATGCGGCGGATATACTGGCTCACGAGCACAGCGCTATCGACAGTGACAACTCGGTCCGTCTCGGCCACCGCTCGTTGTGGCTGCCCATCCGTGTGGGCGGCCTTATCCGATGGTGCTTGGCAAGAGAATAGCAGGCCGTGCGCGATCACCACGGCGAGGAAGTGGAGGGTAGGGTTGTTCAACAAGGCTCGTTACGGCTCATTTCCGCTGCAAAGATGCCGTGGGAGCCGTACAGCTTCGCATCCCTCGTTCTTCCGACCAAGGCTGGCGAACAGGTGCCTACGGTCTGTTGCGCCTCCGGAGGAATACCCCGATCGCTACCGCTGCCATCAGCACCAGGATCAGCCCAAGTGCGCTGTAACTCCCCTGTGTCCCTGGTGCCGCTGGGGCAGGTGCCGTGGAGCGCTCATCGGCCTGCGCAGGCGGCATGGAGTCCGTTGTCGGGCCCTTGTGGGATCGGTTTTCCTTCTTCAGCGCGAACCCGTACTCAGCGGCCATGGTGTACATGCCTTCCGCCTGGCTGGCGTAGTTGTTCAGCGTCAGCAGGTCGGCATAGACGAAGAGCAGCGCTCCATACAGCGGGTCGTGTTCCGGTGTGAAGAAGCGTCGGTCATTCACCTGATAGTGTACTTGTTTCACCAGCTTCAGCAGGTCCACATCGGCCGATGCGTGCAGTACGCCTCCGGGGCGAAGGTCCACGCCGATCAGTGCCCACGGATCCGGTGTGCCACCGCGTACGCGTTCCTTCAGCAGGCGCAAATGGATCCACTCGGAACCTTGGTGCGAACCGGAGTTCAACTCTAGCGCACGCTGCATGTACGGTACGGCGTCCGCCGCTCGGCCGTTCAACTCCAGGGCCGCAGCATGCGTTATCACCACCGTGTATTCATTGGGCAGCGCCGTCACCAGTTGCGTGCTCAGCTCCAGTGCACGCTGCCATTGCTTGTCGTACAAGTACGCGATCACCAGGTCGTTGCAGGCCCGCCCCAGCCGCTTCCCGCACGCCGCGCTCTTCTGCTTGATGTACGGGTGCAGGCCCTCCGGGTCTATCTCCACACTACCCAGGTAATAGAACTCCACAGCTTCCATACCCACACCCGGTATGCGTTCGATCAGGTTGATGCAGGCGTTCGCTGCTGGGGAGCAGAACAATAGAATGAGGCCGATGAGGGTGCTGCGCATGGAGACGGGTGGGAACAAGGGTACGAAAGGAATGATCTCGCCTTTGGTAACGCGTGATCGCTTGCGTTCGTGCTGCTCTCGCCGACATGGCGGCATGCAGGCCATGTTTCGCGTTCGCCAGGGTTCTGGAACGAACCGTCGTGCGCATCGCCGAGCGCACCAGCGGGCTACCGCCTCACCCTACCACACCGACGCCCACCAGGGTGCAAGGCCGCATCGTGTAAGAGATGGCAACGGAACAGGCCATCAGTGCTTCTGGAATACGCCATGGCGCAGAACGCCGCTCTCATCCGTCGCTCTCAGGAGATACGTGCCCGGTGCAAGCGCGGCGGTTGAAATGCCGACCGTGGGACCAGCACCGCCATGCTCCGCAAGTAGCCTACCGTCTGAAGCCAGTACGGCAATTCGGACCATGCCACGACACGGAACGTTCACCTGCAGCACATCGTCAGCAGGGTTCGGGTACGGCAACAGGGCTCCCAAGGGCTTGTTCTCGCTCACGTTCGCCCCCGTCTCCACCAGTAGCACTGATGTGTTCGTTCGAATGGTAGGGTTGAAGTCGAAGTAGATATCCGCCGCATTGGTAAGCCTATCGCCGACCATGGGCGTAGCGGGCGAGATCCTGAACCGCACGAAGCCATGGCTTCCAGCTTCATTCGCGTTACTGTCCGGCAACTGTATCCCAGGGAAGTTGAAGCGCAAGACCCGTTCGTCCAGCAACTGCACATCCACGCTGTGCGATGCGGCCAGTAGCCGGAACGTGCTCATATCCCATTCGCTGTCCAGCGTATCCAACAGGTACACGTCTTGCGCAGCAGCGGTGCCCGTGTTCTGGAAACGGATCGTGTAGTCCACATGAACATCGTCCTCGATGAGATACTCCGTCGTACTGGTCGCGGAGCTCGTGAGCGCGATCTTATCATTCGGATCATAGGGGCCTATCAAGATCGCGTTCTGGGTGTAGGAGTCATTCAGCGGGTCCGCATCCGGCACTACACCACTCACTGTGCTTGTCGCGCTCAAGACCGTACCCAACAACCCTGGATCCGCCGGGACCTGCACCAGAAAGAAGTAATTCCACGAAGCGAACGGTGGCAGGGTCGGTATGTTCCAGGTCAACAAGCCCGGTGCGATCGTCGCCGGAATTGAGTCCGGATAAAGAAGGTCGAGCAGGGGATCGAATTGCACCTGAAGGTCCAGATCGGTCATCGTGTACGGTCCTTGGTTGGTCACTGTCACCCAGTAACCCGCTTGCTGGCCCGGACAATGGGTTGAAGCGCCCATGGTGGACGAAGCATCTGGGCCACCTACCGGGCTCAGCGCAAGGTCTTGTAACGCATTGGGGACTGCATTGTCCAAGGTGAATGGCGCTGGCAGTGTGCCGGGGCAGTTGGGCAGGAATTCGGCCGAGTTGTGGTCAATGGTGTAAGAACCACTCACGAGCCCCCGGAAGTAATTGCCCGTAGCATCCGTCAGCACAGCGATACCGCCGGGTTCTATCGTCAACGTCCGGTGCGCCAAACCGGGCTCATCGGCATCCTGCGCACAATCGCCGTCCAGGTCGGCGAACAATGTTCCGCTGATGGTGCCGCAATCAGCACCCAGTGTGGGTATGACGAAGGAAAGCGAATCGTAACAGGTGGAGTTGGCCACAGGGAACGCGTATCCGAAATGATCGCCCGGCGGCAGCCCGTCGATGTTCACCAGTCCGGCACCAGGGTAGGAGATGGTACCTCCCGGTGGATAAATGTGGAGCGTGACGGATTGGTCGAATTGGAAAGAGGCGCTGCCGGTGGCGTCGCCATTGCAACTGCCGGTCAGCGTTTGGGCAAGTAGCTCCGGGCTCTGTAGGTCTTCCATCACCATGCTCCAACTGGCGCTGCAACCGGCCACATCGGTTATCGTAGCGGTGTAGGTGGTCCCTCCGCAGAGCTCCGAAATGCCGAACCAGGGTCCCATCGTCACGTCGGCCGCAGGCACAGTGGTCACGGTGAAGGGCCCACCGGCGGAGCCGTCCGCAGGCAGGGGGAAGAAGAGGGTTCGGCAAGCGTCATCACAGGTCGGGTAGCTCGTACTTGCCGCCCAATCCAGCTGCAGTCCGGGATGGTTCTCCAGGTCCGCCGTTGCCGTTTGCACGATACCAAGCGCATCGGTCACCGTCACCGAATACGTCCCGGCATGCAGTCCTGTAATGACGCTCATCGACGTGTCACCGACCGATGTTGCGCCGTTGCTCCACAGCACGTCATAGGGGCTAGAGCCACCGTCCCAGAGAGCGGTTATGCTCCCGTGGCCGGACCCGCAGGTCTCATCCAACACCTCTAGCATGATCGTCTGTGCAAGGCCATGGAACTGGCAAGCAATGAGCAGAAGGGTGAGTGTGTGGCGCATGCGGTACGGATCGAAGTTCGTGCTGGTAAGACGCCATGTGCCAGGTTCGACGCTGCCTCGGTCCTCCTCCGGAAAACGAGCGGCAGGCAACGCTGGTACAGAACGCGTTCGACCATCAGGCATGCGGCCTTTTCCTATGTTCGCAGTGGCCGTCCATCGGCTTGGCGCTCCAACGATATCCACCTCCTTCCTACTATCCACCATCCAGCCGATGGCGCTTCATCGCGAACCCGCGTTCGTTCTTGGCGATCCGTTGGGACATCCCTGTTCCAAGTCTCCGTTCGTCGCCGTGCGGCCCCCAGGTCCAATGTCCGCAGTCACGTAGACCATCATGGAACAACGCCTCCGCCCCAATGCACAACGTTCACGCAACGCCATCACTTGGCTTTGGATCATGGTGGGCGTCGAGGTCCTGATGCTCTTGGTGAACTACCGACACCTCGCGCTGCTCCAACGCATCCAGCAGGGTGAACGACTCACGGAACGGAGCATCGACAACAGCGACATCGCCATGGGGCTCGCCAGTCTGCTCTACCTCGTGGCCTTCATCTTCACCGCCATCACCTTCATCAAGTGGTTCAGGCGCGCGTTCTACAACCTCCAGCGGCGCACCACCGGGTTGCAGCATACGGAGGAATGGGCCGCTGCTGCTTGGTTCATTCCCGTGCTCAACCTCTTCAAGCCATACCGCATCATGCACGAGTTGTATGCGCGAACGATCAAGCTGCTCGGGGCTTCATCCGCCAGCAGTGCGCACGTCGGCTGGTGGTGGACCTTCTGGGTGCTCACCGGCATCCTGGGGCAGGTGGCCTTCCGCCTCGACATGTGGGCCGAGGATCCCGAAGAACTGATCCTGAGCACGAAATTCGCGATGGCCGAAGCCTGTATCGGTATACCCGCAGCACTATTGGCCCTTTCGGTCGTCCAACGGTATGCGGCCATGGAGCCCATGATGGCTGCCTTGGCCACGCCACCTCCCGGAGCCCCCCGTACCGATGTGCCAGGGTCTTCATCCGAAGGATCGGTTGTGAACTGACCGTTCCGCTCGCTCAACGCTGCACCACGAAGCGCTTCGCTACGCGTTGGCCATCCTTCTCGGTCATCCGCAGGATGTAGGATCCCTCCGCCAACGCGTGCACATCGATCGTTCCCAACGGAGCCCTCAGCGTGGAGCTCAGTACCATGCGGCCACTGGCATCCAGCACCTCGAACGCGCTCGCGCCGCGCCCGCCTTCCAGCGCCACGAACAGGTGATCCTGCGTCGGAACAGGATGGATGCGTAACGCAAGGGGCGCAGCCGGTTCGTTCAGTGCGGTGGTCAGTTCATCATCAGGCACACCCATGCTGGCCACGAAACACCGTTGGCCGTTCGGCGGAGGCAGCGTGTCCGTGCCGAAGATGGAATAGTAAGAGGTGTACTGCCCACCGATGATCAACGGACCGTTCTCCTGCTTATCCATCGCCGTACCGAATTCCTCCAGTCCCGCGCCACCAGCGCGGCTCACCCACGCCACACCGCCCGTCGGTTCGGTGCGCGCGACGAAGATGTCCTGCGAGGTCGAGATGCCGATCGCGTTCACCGTGATGGTGTCGAAGGCCACAGGGCCCGTGTAGCGGCCGGTCCAGTATGCGTTGTTCAGTCCGTCGCACACCACGGCCAGGCCTTCATCCACGCTCGTGCTGCCGTATTGCTGCACGAAGTCCAGCGTGCCATCGCTGCTGAAACGGGCGAGGTACGCGTTCTTGTACCGACCGAACTGACCGATGGGCGCATCGATGAAGGTGAGGTTGTTGTAGATGTTGCCCGTGAAGTACACGTGCCCGTCGTTGGTCACCGAGACATCGCGGCCATACACGTCACCGAAAGCGCTGGCCACGGTCTGTGTCCAACTGGTGCCTCCGCTGTACGACACCTTTCCCATGTAGCTGCCCACGTACGGATTCTGCTGCGGACGGTTGTAGCCGGTGAGGTACAGGTCGCCCTCACTGTCCACATCCATGCCGTACGCACCGGATTCGCCACTACTGCTCGTCACGCGTTGCGCGCCGAGCAGCGTGCCATCGCCAGCGGTGTAGCGCGCTACGTAGGTATTGAAAAGGCTGTTCGTGTTCGTTACCGTGGTGGAGCCGAAGGAGACCGAGGTGTTCACCAGACCACCCCAATACACCACGCCATCTTCGCTCACCGAAACGGTATACCCCGTTGAGTATCCATTGGCCCGGCGGAACCAAAGCAGTTCACCGTCCAGATCGAATTTCACCAGCACACCTTCGCGCCCGGCGTTGCCGGTCACGGCCGAACCGTTCCAATCCACCGTTCCGCTGAAGGTGCCCGTAGCGAAACCGTTGCCCGCATCGTCCACCACGATCTCGTGCAGCTCATCGAAGTTCGCATTACCGATCGCCTTCAACCACAACACGTCGCCAGCACCGTTCAACCGCGCCAGGAAACCATCCCAGTCACCGTGGGTGATAATGGTGTCATTGCCCGCTCGCAGCGTATCGTTGAATATCCCGCACACCAACGCGCCGCCATCCTCCAACGCCGCAACGGCCTTCACCTGTGGTTGACCGGTTCCCAGTAAGGCCGTGGCCCAATGCCAGTTCTGCGCGTGGGAGCTGAACGGAAGGGATAGGAAGGCGAGTAGGAGTTGTCTCATCGGGCACGTGTGATGCTAAGGTACACGCGGGGGTGGGGTAGGTTCGATCGGGTCGCTGTTCAGTCGCCACCACAACCACCGCAGCCCGAACATCCGGAACACCCACTGCCGCCGCAGCCACTGCCACCATCGGAGCCACAGCCAGCGCCACCACAGCCTGCCGCATCGGCCGCGTTGTCGAAGCCGTCGTTGAACGAACCGTGATCCCAGCCTCCGCATCCCGAACCGCTACAACCGCCGCCGCCGCAGCCCGACTCGCCGCGTACGCGTTGCCGACGGTCTTCGAAGAGGTCATCACGCAGATCACCCAGTGCTTCTTCTGGCAATCGCTTCAAAAGCACAACGTTGCCACCCAAGTCGTTGATCATCCGAACGGCGCGTGGTGGGTCATCTCCCAACGCTCCCAGAATGGTCGCTTCCGTGAGTTCGATCTCCGCAATAAGTGTTTTCCGGGCAAGTCGACCGGTGCTGTTCAGTATCCCCGCTGCCAACACGTTCTCCAACACCGGTGAATACAGTGGCAACAGTCGCTGCGAAAGCCTCACGGATCGGCAAAAGTCGCGCCTTCCGCCAGTGCGCTCGAGCGCAACGGAGACCAGGTTCCTCAGCTGATACCGCCCCGCTCCACCGTATCGATAGGCGCCCAGGAACACCTCCTCATGCCGCTGAGCCTCGTAGCTGTCCATGTGCTTGCCGGCAACGATGTACTTGTACCGACGCGGCCTGTCAAGTCGGCTGGGACGTACTTCCATTTCCTGATAGGCGAGTACGCCGCGCATCAGCAGGTCCATCAATGTGCCTTTCAGCATGAGGCGCACGCTCACCTTGCGTCCATCCCGCAGCAGCAGGTTCTCGGCGGGCGTCAGCGTGGTCAAGCAGCTCATCGGCGTAGGCTGAAGGGCAGGCGGATCACCAGGTGCCGCGCACGATCAACACGTTGGAAATGGACGGCCGCGAACCGTTCCGTGCTTCCTGGCCAGATGTCCAGTGGAGGAGGTGCATCGAAGTGCTTCGCGTAGCTCTCCTTGGTGCGCGCATACCAGTCCGTGAATTTCGTTTGTTCCGCCGCGCCTCCCACCGTCGGTCCATGGTGGATCTCGCGTCCCAGCACCGCGCCGCAGAATTCCTTCCAATAACTGCGCGTGTAGATGAGGTGCAGATGCCATGCCTGATCCACTTGATCGCTCGGTGTCAACGGCTCGTTGGTCACGCACAGCAGGAACATGAACCGCTTGTACTCTTCGATCACACGCAGGCTGTATTCCTTGCCCCAGCCATTCTCCCTGGCGAGCCGGTCGCTGAAGGCCAGCGAAGCAGCCGGGTCATCGAGGTCGAAAGCGTCGATGCGCTTCCATAGGTCTTGATCGGTGCTGGACATCGGTATTACACCGCGAAGCTAAAAGTGAACTGGACCGGAAAGGTCTAGGAAGGCCACGAGTCGCAGACTCGCGGCAGCGGAGTTTGAAACCGAAGCAGGGTCTTCCGCCTTGGGAGACCCTGCTTAGTTCGCCAATAGAGTAGGGGAGCCCTCAGAATCCCCCCATCCCCGGCCCAGCCGGCACACCACCGTTCAGGTGTGCATGTAACGCTGCTTCGTTCGGGATCAACACACGACGCGCTTTGCTGCCTTCGAAGGCCCCAAGGATGCCGGCGCTTTCCAACTGGTCCACGATACGGCCAGCGCGGTTGTAGCCGAGCTTCAGTTTGCGTTGGATCAGCGAGGTGGAACCTTGCTGTGTCTGCACCACCAGGCGGGCTGCTTCCTCGAACATGCTGTCGCGGTCGCCGTCGTCCAAGTCCACGCCGCCTTCGCCTTCCTCGGTGGGCACCTCGGGGAGTAGCAAGGCGTCCGGGTAGCCGCGCTGGTTGCCGATGAAGTCACAGATCTTGTCCACTTCCGGCGTGTCCACAAAGGCGCATTGGATGCGGATCAGGTCGTTGCCGGTGCTCAGCAGCATATCACCGCGACCGATCAGCTGGTCGGCGCCGCCGGCATCCAGGATGGTGCGGCTGTCGATCTTGCTCGTTACGCGGAAGGCGATACGCGCCGGGAAGTTCGCCTTGATGGTACCGGTGATGATGTTCACGCTCGGGCGCTGCGTGGCGATGATGAGGTGGATGCCGATGGCACGGGCCAGCTGGGCCAGACGGGCGATGGGTGTTTCCACTTCGCGACCCGCGGTCATGATCAGATCAGCGAACTCGTCCACCACCAGTACGATGTAGGGAAGGTACCGGTGACCGTTCTCCGGATTCAAACGGCGGCTGATGAACTTGGCGTTGTATTCCTTGATGTTACGCACCTGCGCATCCTTCAGCAGTTCGTAGCGTTCGTCCATCTCGATGCACAGGCTGTTCAGCGTGGCCACCACCTTCTTGGTATCGGTGATGATCGCGTCGCTATCGCCAGGGAGTTTGGCCAGGAAGTGGCGCTCGATCTTGTTGAAGAGGGTGAGTTCCACCTTCTTCGGATCCACCAGCACGAACTTGATCTGGCTCGGGTGCTTCTTGTAGAGCAGAGAGACCAGGATCGCGTTCAAGCCAACGGACTTACCCTGGCCGGTGGCACCGGCCATCAGCAAGTGCGGCATCTTGGTCAGGTCCGTCACGAAGGTCTCGTTGCTGATCGTCTTGCCGAGCACCAGGGGCAGGTCCATGCTGCTGTTCTGGAACTTCTCGCTGGCGATCACGCCGCGCATGCCTACCACTTGGGGTTTGCTGTTCGGTACTTCGATACCGATGGTGCCCTTGCCGGGGATCGGCGCGATGATGCGGATGCCAAGGGCAGCGAGGCTCAAGGCGATATCATCCTCCAGGTTCTTGATCTTGCTGATGCGTACACCCGCCTGCGGGATGATCTCGTACAGCGTCACCGTTGGCCCGATCGTCGCCTTGATCTTGTCGATGCCGATGTTGTAGTGACCGAGCGTGGCGACGATGCGGTCCTTGTTCGCCTCCAACTCTTCCTTCGTTACGGTGAGCTCGCCGGTGCCGTGGTCCACCAGCAGGTCGATCGGCGGCAGTTCGTAGCTGCTCAGATCCAGCGTGGGGTCGTATTCCCCGAACTCCTTCAGCTTCTCTTCGATCTGGTCTTCGCTCAGCACCTTCTCTTCCACAGCACTGGTCACGCTCATGCCATCCAGGTCGGCGTTCAGTGCGTCCACGGTGCTCATCACCGGTGAAGCGACAGGTGCTACCACTTCCATCGGTGCGGTTTCCAGCTCTAGTGGCATGGACGTTTCCATGGCGGGCAGCTCTTCTTCGACTTCCTCGACCACTGGTTCTTCTTCGACTTCCTCCTCCTCGATCTCTTCTTCCACTTCTTCTTCAGCCTCCTCGAAGGACTCTTCCTCGGCAAGTACCTGATCCGCTGCAGCCAGTTCTTCAGCTGTAGGCTTCACCGTGCGCACACGCACACCGGCAGCTGCCGCAACGGAAGCTGCTTCGGCCACATCGTTCGCTTCCTCCACTTCCTTCGGTGCGGGCTTCAAGCGGTCCAGCGCATCGCCCAACCAACCGAAGCTGGTGTTGAAAGTGAAGGTGATGAAGGCACCCAAGGCGAACACGATCAATGCCCCCGTGCCGAAGTTGCCCAGCAGTGTCGTCAGGTGTTTGGTGATCGCGAAGCCGATACCACCACCGAGGAACATATACTCACCACGGAAGAGGAAGCCGAGCACCGTGGGGAACCACAGCATCGCCATGGCCGTCCAGCCGAGCGTACGTTTCACGGGCAGCAGCCATTTGCCGAGCAGGATGCGCACACCAGCGAGGAAGCTCCAGAGCACCAAGCCGAAGGCCGCCACACCGAACCATTTGTAGATGAATTGGTTCGCCGTCAGCGCCCCCAATTTGCCAAGCCAGTTCTCCGCCTGCACTTCGGGAGAGAAGATCTCGCCCCACGAGCGGCCGATGAGGTCCTGGTCTATACGCCAAGTGAACAGGAACGAGGTGAAGGCCACGAGCAGATAGGCCGAACCGAGCACCAGGAACAGGCCGCCGACCTTGTGCGTGCGTTCACTGGCCAGGAACGCCTTGAACTTCGCCCACCGGCCCTCGCCTGCAGGTGCTTCCTTTTTCTTGCGCTTGGTGGGCGCGGCTTCCGCTGCTTCTTCGCGGGCGGTATTCCTCTTCGTGTTGGCCAATGCGGTAAGGCTTGTGGGCACGCTGCGCCATGCGGAATGCAGGCTCACGCGCGACCCGGTCAAAACTACCGGGGTGCCTTAGGGGAACGGGCCGAAGGGCTGGGCTATTATGAACAGGGCAGGGTGGAAGGGCGCGCGAATGCCCAAGTGCCAAGTAACAAGTGTCAAGTAGCAAGGGTTCAAGCGGCCGTAGGGCCATCTGCGACCAGCTCGTGGATCGCAGCTAGAGGCTCGAAGCTGAGCTCACATCGAAAAAGTCCCCAGTACTTCGGCCAGCTCGTGGTGTAGCACTTCGGGTTGTACCTGGTCGAACTCGTCCTTCACGGTGAACTTAGCCGGGTCCACCTCCCTGGGCTGCACGCTGATGGCATCAAGGCGCATCCGCATGCCATGTTGCACCAGGTCGTAGCGCAACAGCACACCGGGGATCTCCGCGAACGGGCCGAACCAGTTCGGGTCCTGTAGCTCGATCTTGTCGGTGTACCAAAGGTCCGTCTCGGGCTGGTCGATACGGTCGAAGATGGCGATGGCACGCTTGCAGGGGTATCCGGCTATGGTGTCCACATCGTTGGTGTAGATGATGGTGGGGGTGCCGCTATCCTGGTTGAACAAGGATCGGTCACGCGGTTGCAAGTGCGCCACCATCTTCTTGCTCATCATGCTCAGGTGGTAGTCCAGTCCTTTCTTCACGCCGTCCACCACCATGGTCGTGCGGAAGATGCCCATGCCAGCACTCAACTCAGCTACCTGTTTGCCGTCGGCGAAGCTCACCGTGGTGCGTTCCGGTAGCATGCCGGCCATGATCCCGTTCGGATCGTAGTCCGGGAAGCTCAGCGCATATTCGATCACGCCTTCGGCCACCTTGCGATCGAGCAGGCTGGAGCTACAGCCGCTCATGAGCGGGGCGGCGAACACGGCGATGGTCAGGTACGTGAGGGACGGATTGCGCATGATGTCCGGGTTGATTTGAAGGTGGCCTTGATACGCATACCTTCCTTGTAGTGTTCCGCCAGTCCTTCTTCACCAAACCCGTACGCACTCCGGTCGGCCAGCTTTACGTTCTGTATCTGTCTCATTTCCTGTTGATTAGCTTGCCCGCGGAGGGCTCTCATCCCCGACGGCTTACCTTCGCCAAGCCCTCAACGGGCACCAGATGGAATTGCGATTGATAGAAGCGGCTTCCGAGATCGGGGCCGGAAAGCGCGGAGCGAGCATGGGCATGGCGGCACTCCGCGTGGCTGCCTGGAAGAATGGGAGCGAGCTTTTCGGCCATGCCGAAGAGAGCATCCTGCGGGACGAGAACGATGTGCTCTACGAGGACGATCGAAGCCCCAATGCCCATCACATCGACGGGTTGATCCGGTTTGAAAGCGATCTGGCTTATGAGGTTTATAAGTACCTCAGAAATAATGTCTTTCCAATAGTGGTCGGAGGTGATCATTCAATCGCAATTGGCTCCGTTTCGGGTACCAAGATGGCCTTCCCCAACGAGCGCCTCGGGGTGGTCTGGATCGATGCCCACGCCGACCTCCACACCCCGTGGACAACACCCAGCGGCAACGTCCACGGCATGCCCCTGGCACTGCTGATGCAGATCGAGAAGAAGGGCCGCAACCGTCCCCGCGTCTACACCATGGATACCTGGGACCACCTCCGGAAGATCGGCGTCAACGGTCCCAAGCTCCTGCCCAGCGACCTGGTCTTCATCGCCCTGCGCGACTATGAGCCCGAGGAGGAAGCCATCATCAAGGAGCATGGCATCAAGGTCATCACTGTGGAAGATGTCCGGAAGAAAGGCGCCGAAGCCATCGTTAAAGAGACCATGGCCCACCTCAGCCTCTGCGGCCGTATCCATGTCAGCTTCGATGTGGACAGCCTGGACCCTTCGATCTCCGTCGGCACCGGTACCCCCGTCCCCAACGGCCTCAACCTGGAAGAAGCCAAAGGCCTGCTCAGCGGCTTCTGCGCGGACAAGAAGACAGCCACCTTGGATGTGGTGGAGATCAACCCGTCCTTGGACACCAACAACGCCATGGCCGAAGCGACGCTGAGCATCTTGGAGCCGTTGTTCCCGATCCTGAGAGGACGATAGGACATGTGAACATGTGGTCTGTGCACCGCGCACCAGCCACCCCCATGTGGACATGAGCCTCCGATCCACACCTCGCTTGAGCCCGTCAGGCATTCCATGTCCACATGCCCACATGGGCACATGAGCACATGAACCCGCAGGTCGCTTCCTCCGTCATCCTCATCCGCCCCACAGGTTTCGGTTTCGATCCCGAGACCGCCGCCAGCAACACCTTCCAGCAACGCATCACCGACCCTGAGGTGAAACGCAAAGCTGCCGAGGAGTTCGATGGCCTTTTGGAAGCGCTGCGCACCTGCGGCATCGACTTCACCGTGCTGGATCCCTTCGATAGCGCCGCGCCCAACGGCGTGTTCCCCAATAACTGGTTCAGCACCCATGCCGATGGCACTGTTGTGCTCTATCCCATGCTCACCCCGAGCCGCCGTGCCGAGCGCGACCCGGAGATGGAGAAGGCCCTGCAACGGGAAGGCCTCAATACGCGCCAAACCCTCGACTTTAGTGGCTGGGAGCACCAAGGCCTCATCCTCGAAGGCACGGGCAGCCTTGTTCTCGACCGCGTCAACAAGAAAGCCTTCGCCTGCCTCAGCGAGCGCACCACCGACCGCGCCGTGAACGCTTGGTGCGAGAACATGGGCTACACACCGATCACGTTCGTGGCCACGGAGGACGGCCGCATCCCCGACGGCGGTGGTATTCGTGGCATCCCCGTCTACCACACCAACGTGGTCATGAGCATCGGCGAGCGCTTCGCAGTGGTTTGCCTCGACGCCATGCCGTACCCCGCCGAACGCCAGGAAGTGGAGGAGGAGTTGAAGAAGAGCGGTAAGGAGGTCATCGTCATCGGCATCGAACAGATGCAGCATTTCCTGGGGAACATGCTTCAACTGCAAGGCAGGGTCAGGTTCCCCTCTCCACCCGGAGTGGGGTTAGGGGTGAGGTCCTACATCTTCCTCTCCGAAACCGCCTTCCACCAGCTCAAACCCGAGCAACGCATTGCCTTGCAGCAGCACGGTCAGCTGGTCCCCGTACCCATACCCACTATCGAAGCCGTCGGCGGTGGGAGCGTACGCTGCATGCTCGCCGAGAATTTCCTTCCACGCGCCTAGCGCGTCATGCCGGAAATGCGCAGCACTATCCGGCATCTCACAAATGCCACGCGTCGGTGCGGCATCGTATTCCCTTGGCGTCCTCTGCGTCTTTGCGGTGAACAACCCGCCCCTGCATTTCCCCCTTTCGTGCCACCTTTGCCACCCCATGTTCCAGGATAGACTGCAAGCCCTCCTCGTTCCCGCGCTGCAAGCCGCGTTCAAGCAACTCTTCAACCACGAGTTGGATGGCCGAAGCGTGGGTTTCCAGCAGACGCGTCCGGAGTTCGAGGGCGATGTCACTATCAACGTATTCCCTTACCTGAAGATCAGCGGCAAGGGCCCGGAGCAGACCGCCCAAGCCCTCGGTGAATACCTCGTCGCGAACGTGGAGGTCGTCGAGCGCTTCAACGTGGTGAAGGGTTTCCTCAACATCGTGATCAGCGATGCCTACTGGCTCGGCTTCCTGAAAGAGGCCGGATCGAAGGACATCCTCGCGCTCCCATCCAATGGCAAGAAGGTGATGGTGGAGTACGCTTCACCCAATACCAACAAGCCGCTGCACCTGGGTCACCTGCGCAACATCTTCCTCGGGTGGAGCGTGAGCCGCATCCTCGAAGCCGCCGGCAACGAGGTGATCAAGGTGCAGGTGATCAACGACCGCGGCATCCACATCTGCAAGAGCATGGTGGCCTGGCAGAAGTTCGGCAACGGCTCCACGCCTGCCAGCACGGATTTGAAAGGCGACAAGTTCGTGGGCAAGTACTACGTGGAGTTCGACAAGGCCTACAAGAAGGAGATCGATGCCTTGATCGCCACGGGCAAGTCGAAGGAAGAAGCTGAGAAGGAAGCCCCGATCTTGCTTGAGGCCCAGGAAATGCTGCGCAAATGGGAAGCGAACGATCCCGACGTGCGTGCACTGTGGGAGAAGATGAACGGCTGGGTCTACGACGGTTTCGAGAAGACCTACGCACGCGCCGGTGTCAGCTTCGATAAGAACTACTACGAGAGCCAGACCTACGTACTGGGTAAAGGCGACGTGCTGAAAGGGATGGAGAGCGGCGTGTTCTACGAAAAGGATGGCGCCATCTGGGTGGATAACACCAAGGAGGGCCTCGACGAGAAAGTGCTCCTGCGTCGCGATGGCACCAGCGTGTACATGACGCAGGACATCGGCACGGCCATCAAACGTTTCGAGGAATTCCCGGGCCTTTCCAAGTTGATCTACACCGTAGGCAACGAGCAGGACTACCACTTTAAGGTGCTCTTCATCATCCTCAAGAAGCTCGGTTTCGCGTGGGCCGACGAGCTTTTCCACCTCAGCTACGGCATGGTGGATCTGCCTTCGGGCAAAATGAAGAGCCGCGAAGGCACCGTAGTGGACGCCGACGACCTGATCCAGGAGGTGGTTGATACCGCCCGCGCCGTGACCACCGAACTCGGCAAGCTCGACGACTTCAACGATGAAGAGAAGACCGTGCTCTTCGAGATGATCGGCTTGGCCGCACTGAAGTACTTCCTTTTGAAAGTGGATCCCAAGAAGCGCATGCTCTTCGATCCCGCCGCCAGCATCGATCTGCAAGGACACACCGGCCCGTTCATCCAGTATACCTACGCCCGCGTGCAAAGCTTGTTGCGCAAGGCCGGTACCATGGACGTTTGGCAACACGAACACCTCTCGGGCACCGCACTTCAACCCGAAGAACGCGCTGTATTGAAGCTGTTGCACCAGTTGCCGGGCGTGCTCAACGAAGCGTCCGCAAAACTGGATCCCTCAGCACTGGCCAACCACACCTACGAACTGGTGAAGGCCTACAACGGTTTCTACCAGAGCGTGCCTGTGCTGAAGGAGGAACATGCAGCCAAGCGCGAGTTCCGGTTGGAGTTGAGCTCGTGCGTTGCCGCTTCGGTGAAGAAGGCCATGTGGTGCCTTGGTATCGAGGTACCCGAGCGCATGTAGGTCGTTATGGCAAGTGGACCGAACGCTCGATGGCTCGGTAGAGATACGGCCATGCTCATGGCATTCTCTGTGCTTAACGTGTTCTGTTGGGGAATACGCCGACATGACGATGCGAGTGAGAGCGTTGGCGTTGTCGGTGTGTTGATTTGGTTCTTCTTCGTTCTCGTCGCGAATGTCCAATACAAACCTGGCGTTCTCAAGTTGTGTTGGACAGTTGTCCTCGTCTTGCAAGCTGTGGTCGGAGTCCTTTTGATGCAGCATCCCGAACACTTGTCAGTCAATGGTTCTTGGGCGTGTGCAATGCTCTATGCACCAGTCGCTCTTCCTGTCATCCTGTGCCTGGATCGTTTGAACTGGTTTCTTCATAAAGACCACTTTAAGTTCCCGATCCGCGGTGATATGGATGTTGAACTTACCGGACGGACACGAAACCGAGCCATGGACTATGTCTTTGGCATGTTATCCTACATGTTGCCGGTTCTGATAGTTGAACTCGGCTTGGCGAGGTTTTTCACGCTCTGATCCGAAGAGCATCACCAATGGTGGCGATCGTCGAGGAACGATCAAGTGAGTGCGATCCTGTATCCACGTTTGAATGTGCGTGATCCTGCGCGGTCTAGGTACCCGAGCGCATGTGAGGTCTTGTCCTCTCCTTTGGAGCGGGGCAAGGGGTGAGGCCGCATTCTCCGCGCCCTCTGCGTCTTTGCGGTGAACTCAGCTCTAGAATTTCGGGCAGGGCACCACCTTGTGCTTTCGTGCCTTGGCGCGTCTGGGCCACTCATAGATCAAACTGATCTCGTGAGCCCCCGCGCTCTTCATCGTCATCTTGCTGATGGTGATGTCGTAGCTGTAAGTGATGCGCAGCTGCTGTTCCGTCTCGAAACCGGCCATCAGGATAACGGCTTCGCTGTTGCCATATCCCTTTTCGTAGGCCTTGAAGATCGGCAAGCCTCTGTACCATAATCCAGCGCTCAACCGATCATGCTCGATGTAGCCCCCCATGTCCAGCTGGTCCCACTTGCCTTGCGCTTTGTAGTGGGTGGCGAGGGTCATCTTGGTCTGGCTGCGGATCAACTTATGACCATCCAAAGGCATGCGATAACCCGCATGGACCGTGGTGCGGATCTGCAGTTCGGCATCACCATCCACCATCAAGCTCTGGTTCGGCTTATTGATGTGGTTGAAAGAAGCGCCCGCCCAGAACTGCTCGCTGTAGTAGAGGCCACCGGCAGCCAGATCGAGGTAGCTGGTGTTGGGCACCATGTTGGCCTCGATGCTCGTGGGTGCATTGTCACGGATGATCTGATCGGCGAAGAGGTACCCTTCCGGTGCCACGTTCCGCATCGTATACCCCGCGCGGAAACCGAAGCGAATAGCCTGTCTGCGGTTCAAACGTGCCTCGTAGCTGTAGCTCATGGCCGCCGTGGTGAAGGTGAGGCCATAGGTGCCAGCTTTGTCACGGATGATGAACCCGCCCAGACCACTGTGCGCGCTGGCGAAGTTGTGGTCATATGCGAAGGAGAACGTTTCGTAACCAGGCTGAACACCGGGCCACTGCAGGCGATAGTTCAAGGCGATACGATCCTGGAAGGTGTTACCGGTGAGGGCAGGGTTGAGGTATTGCGACGCTGCATAGAACTGCGAGAACTGCGGGTCCTGGGCCATGGCGGCCGAACGCAGTACGAGCAGAAGAAGTATGATCGCGTGTCGCAGTACCTTCATCGGAACAAGGTCAGGTCGCTCAACTTCTCCACCGTCTTCCCATCCACGAAGCGGAACCACGTTTGTACCACGTACACATCCTGCGGACTGATCTGGCCGCGGTAGTATCCATCCCAGCCGATGCTCAGATCAGTGCTTTCGAAGATCAGTTCACCCCAGCGATTGAAGATGCGCATCCGGAAATCCTTCACGAAGCGCACGAAGGGGTAGAAGACATCGTTGCTCAGGTCGCCGGTCACCCAATTGCCTCCACCGTTGCCGCCCCCACCGTTTCCACCAGGGCCGTTCGGGTCTGGTGTGAAGGCTGTCGGGATGACTACGTCATATACCGGGGTGATAGTGACCACCTGTACCGTCTCGTTCGTACATCCGTTCTGGTCTTCCACATGCAGAACCACCTCGAACGTTCCGATCTCGCTATAGGCATAACTCGGATCCATGACCGTGCTGGTGCCACCATCGCCGAAGGTCCAGTCCTGGGCTATGATGGTGCCGGTGCTCTGGTTGTCGAACTCGATGGTGGGTGCATCGATGTTGGTGCTGGACGGGGAGGTGGTGAAGGCCGCATGAGGTGAGCCGTATGCATGTATCGCGCCGCCACCGTTGCTACTGGAGGTGCAGCCAATGGGTGTGGTCACCGTCAGGCTGGTCGTGTAATTCCCTTGTTGGTAGATCAGGTGCGGTGCTGGGGAATTGCTCGTGTTGCCGTTGCCGAGGTTCCACTGGTACACCACATTGCCCAGATCGAGGTCGGGGAATTGTACGGTGAGCGGTGCGCAGCCCTGTGCGATGATGGGCGGTAGCGTGAAGCTGGGTGCGATGTCCAACCGCAATCCGACCAAGCGCTCCGCGGTGTTGCCGCAGGCATCGCTGATGGTGACCGTGAGGTTCTGGTCCGCATTGATCGGTACGGTGTAGGGCCCCATTCCGGTGTATCCGAGCGGTGACCAAAGCACATTGTAGCTGCCCGCATATCCAGTGAGCGTTGCGCCCACCATGCCCACACCTCCGATACATACCGTTGTATCGCCATAGGTGTCGAAAGCCGCTGCGTTCAGGTCCAGCACGGTCACGCTTACGGGTGTGTTCGGTCCGGAACAGCCGTCCTGGTCCACCACGGTCAATTGGATGGTCTGCGATTGCGCGAAGGCGAGTTGAACGGTTTGGTTGAAGCCGAAACCACCCCAGTTGTAGATGTATCCGCCAGCCCCTCCGGTAACGTTGGCGCTGAACGTGTTCGCCGCGTTCACACAAACGGTATCAGGCCCGACCACGTTCACGGTCATGGGTGTGGGCTGCTGTACGGTGCCGCTGGCTTGCACTGTGCAACCGTTGGCATCGGTGATGTTCGCGATGTAGGTCCCGGCCGTCAGGCCTGTGATGTTGGCTGAGGCCTGGCCGCTCATCCAACTGATGGCATAGGCCGGTGTGCCGCCCTGGATGGTCAACGCTACGGAGCCGTTGCTGCCACCGGCACAGGTGACGTTGGTCGTGGTGACCTGCGCAACGGCAAGGGTCTGCGGTTCGGTGATGGTGGCCGATAGTGTGGTGTCGCAACCCAATTGGTCCGTAACAACGACGGAGTATTGTCCGGCGACCAGACCTGAAGCGTTCGGGGTGGTCTGGGCCTGTGCGTCGTTCCATAAGTAGGTGGAGCCGGCAAGGGCTGGGGTGAAAGCGATGCTTCCGTTCGCATTGCCGTTGCAAAGCGCATTGGTCGTGCTCAGTGCAGCGGTCAGGAAACTGTTCGAAAGGGCGATGTGTACCACGTCCGTTGCAGGCGGGCAAGTCGCGTTACCCGTAGTGGTCAGGGTAAGATCCACACCACCGGCGAGCACCTCGGCCGTGGTCGGCATGTACTGGATGTTCAATCCGGTGCCGAGGATGGTACCTGAACCGCCGCTCCATTGGCCCCCGTTCGCGTTGGTCACCGTTCCTTGTACGGGTATGGGGTAGGCGTTCATGCAACCGACCAGGTCGAGGCCAGCATCCGCAGCATTCGGTTGTCCCGTGGCCGTGATCGTTCCCGAGTCGATGGCCGGTGCACATCCGTTGACATCCGTGACGAGTACGTTGTAGGTGCCTGCACCAGCTGTGATGGAAGCGCCCACCGAACCGTTGCTCCACATGTACACATAGGGTCCCGTGCCACCTTCCGCGATCGCTGTCAAGGTGCCGTTGGCTTCTCCGGCGCAGGTTTCGTTGGTGCTGTTCATACCGGTCACCACCAGCGCGTCCGGCTCACCGATCGTCACGTTCAGGGTGGTGTCGCACCAGTATTGGTCCGTGACCTGCACGGAATAGGCGCCGGCCATCAATCCAGTTACTGCGGCGGTCGTTGCGCCACCGGGGCTCCAGAGGAACGTGAGGGAGTTGTTGCCGGTGCTTACCTGTGCACTGCCCGTGGCGGTACCGTTGCAGGTGGCATCCGTATGATCGACCACGACATCCACGAAACTGTGCGGGATGGTGATGACCATGATATCACTGGCCGGCGGGCATGTGGTGTTACCCACTGTTGTCAACGTCAGGGTTACTGAACCGGCAGCTATGTCGCCGTTCCCGAGCGTATAATCGATGTTCGGATACGTGCCATTGAAGGTGCCATCGCCTCCAGTCCAGGCACCGCTTGGCGCGTTCGTTACACTTTCATTCAGATAGATGGCCCCGTTATCCGAGCAGACCGTCATGTCGAAACCAGCATCAGCACCGTTCGGTGAGCCAGTTGCCTGAATGATTCCATTGAGCGAGTTGGACGGGCAGCCGTTCGCGTCGGTGGCCACCACACCATAGGTTCCGGCCGAGTCCGTAAGCGTCGGACCCGTTGCTCCATTATTCCATACGAACGTGTACGGAGCCGTTCCGCCCGTAGCCGTTGCTGTTAACGTGCCGTTACCGGACCCGGCGCACGATTCGTTCGTGGATGTCAGTGGTTGAACGACCACCGGTGCCGGCGATGCGATGGTCACGCTCATCGTGGTGTCGCAGCCAGCAGCATCGTTGATCAGAACGGAGTACTGGCCGGCGACCAGGCCCGAAGCGGTCGCGGTGGTCTGTGCGTTGGCATCGTTCCACACGTAGCTGTGTCCATCCGCTTCGGGTACTACTGTCGCCGTGCCGGTCTGGCCGCCGTTGCAAAGCGCATCGGTATGGCTCAGTTGCAGACCATGGAACCCGTTGGAAATGGCGATGTGCACGGTGTCCGTGCCTGGAGGGCATCCCGCGTTCCCGACGGTCGTTAATACCAGATCGATGCCTCCTGCAATGACCTCCGCATTCGTCGGCGTGTAGCTGTTGTTCGGCCAGGAACCTGCGAAGTTGCCCGAACCATGGCTCCATGCGCCGCTGGTGGCGTTGGTCACGCTGCCGCTGAGCATGATCGGCCAGTCGCCGTTGCAGATGGCCACGTCGTCACCGGCATCTGCGATATTGGGCTGTGCTCCTGCTCCAATCGTGGCATTCAGGGGTGCCGACATGCATCCGTTAGCATCGGTGATCTGAACGGTATAGCTCCCAGACCCCGCCACGATCATGCTCTCGGAACTACCCGTGCTCCAGACGTAGCTGTACGGTCCTGTGCCCGCTGTAACGTTCGCCGTAGCACTGCCAGAGCCATCCCCAGCGCACGATTCGTCGATCACGTCCACGGTGGCCGCCAGACCGGTAAGCACCTCGATGGAGTACACGTACGTTTGAAAGGCAGGGATCGGACAAGCCCCATCGTTCACGTTCACGATGAGCGGGTAGAAACCGGATGTGCCCGGTTGTGCTGTCCAGCACAGTCGGGCGGTTATCGGGTTGATACCCGTATAGGTGAAGGTGGCTCCCGGCAGATTCTGGGCGGCATTGCTGAACGCCTCCAGAACGTTGCCGGCATTGGCGTCATTGATCACCATCTCGAAACAGAAGTTCCCCGATTCGCATACCTGCAAGGCGCGAGGACCGGTCTGCACCGCCTGTCCGGTAAGGTTCGTCACCAGGCCGGTCGCAGCATCGGGGGGCACGTTCGAGCAGGGGTATGCCACGAACTGCATATCCCGCATCATCGAGCCGATCACGTTGCCATTCTCATCGTATTCGGTCACTTCCACCACCACCACCCAGTTCCCTGCTTGGAATAAGGTGAAGTTGAGCAGACCGGTGGCCGGGTCCAAGGTCAAGCCGGTGATGGGTTCCGCCGGCGTGTAAGGAGCCACATACGGTATGGCAGCGCCATTGATCATCCGTGCTCCGATTAGACCGTAGGAGAGGGAATCGGCCTCCGCATCGACCGCTCCGTAGCTGTAGCTCACCGGATAACCGAGGCATACATAGGGGATAGCGCTGTTGGTGAAGGTGGGTGAATCGTTGCAAGGAGCGTCAGCACTATTGAGCACCGATTCGATGTACATCTGCCGCGTGCCCGGGTTCGTCAGATTCACGATGGCATTGTTGCGGTAAATGTTCGTCCAACTGATATGCCAGCTGTCGCAAGGAGGCAGGGTGATGGTTCCGGTGTATTCGTACTGCTCGATACCGGGGAGCGTGCCTCCATTGCACGTGCTGTTGGGTAGCTCCACATCGCAGAGTTGGGAGAGCTCCTGACCTCCGTTCGTGCTTACGGTCAGGTTGCGGTTCCCACAGGGGCTGGTGAGCACCAGGTTGTAGGTGGGGTCTACGTTGATGCCAGCGCAATCGCGATAGACCAACAGGCGGATGCGGAATTGGTTGGGCCCGACGCACTCCCAGTAGATCTCGCCACCGCTCATGTGGGTAGCCTGCGCAGCCGTAGAGAGCAGCAAGGTGACCAGGGAGAGCAGTGCTTTGCGGAGCATCGGGCAGAGCGCTGGGAGCAAGCGCCTGCCTGTTCCTACGGACCATGCCTCGAGAAAGTTCCGATCACGTTCGCACCGAACGACTTCAGCGTGCGCTGCGAGGATGCGCCCAAAGCCTGTTCAATCCACCGCCTGCAAAAGCTCCAATACCGCGCGGTTCAAGCGTTGGTGCTGTTCTTCAGTGCCGTGGTCGTTGAAGTCGACATGCTTGAAGCCCGGCATGTCGATGATGCGGATCCCGAGGCTGTCTCCTTCGTCGGCGCTAGGGAGCACCCCGGGGTCCGCCGTGGTATCCATCGCCCGCAACGAAGCGATGCGAGGTTTGTTCACGCGGGGCAGGGGCATGCGCAGATTGTCCAGCGATATCGCCGTTACGACCTTCTCCGGGTATCGCTCCGCGAAGAGCATGCTGATGTCCCCGCCGTTGCTGTGCCCGATGAGGTGGACGTGATCCAGGTCCAACCAAGGTCTAAGTTGACGCAGCGTATCGAGTACGAAGCGGATGTTCTGGACACCACGTTCCCAATTCGGGAGGCGTTCAACGCGCAGGTCGCCGGTCCGTGGCAGAGGTTCATCATTCGGGGCCTCGTGCTGTATGCTCAGCACTGTGAACCCATGTACCGCAAGGTGTTCAGCCAATGCAGAGAAACGCAGATAGGTGGCGGGTCGGTTCTCGTTATACCCATGACTGATGACCACCACGGACCCTGCTCTGGCATTGACCCCTTCCAACGAATAGATCGCAAGCGGTAACGCCCTATGCCGCTGCGTATCCATCAGCGTGATGGTGTCCAGCTGAATGGCACCGTGCAATGGGCGCGCGGGTCTGGCCCAGGCTGCCATTGTGCAGGAGGTGAGAACGGCGAAGAGAACTGCGCTCCTGATGCATGCTCGGTGCTCCATGATGCAAAGGTGTGCCCATTCACCGGTGTCGTCCGCGAAATTCGCCCGGTAGGGCGTGGATAGGCATCAACTAGCGCTGCTGAGTTCAGGCGCCATCCGTGGAATAGGCAGCCTTTGGCCGGCCTCCGGCCCTTCACTCCGTGTCGTTCGGGTGCGCAATGCACGACGTGCGCCCGAGGGTTGTGACCTGACGGAAAGACCATTGCGAACGACGTCGTAGAGCAGTACGCCGGAAAGCAATGAGGCGATGAAAAAGAAGACCTTGTATTGGAAGTGGCTCGTGATGCTACCTGCAACGATGCCGCCTGCTATGTAAGCAACTGCGATGGAGGTCAGGAGCACGAGTTTCTGGCGTACCTCGGGCTTTTCGCGCCAGAACTTCTTCGTGGCCATGGACAGGTGAATGGCCAGGTCGGTGGTGAGGCCAGTGAGGTGGGTGGTCTTTACAGCGAAGTTGGAAATGCTGGCCGTGAGCCCGTTCTGCAGGCCCATGGCGAAGAGCAGCAGGGCCACTAACAGCTCCGTTTCCATCAAGGTCTCCGTGTAGTGGAAGTGGCCGTAGTAGCCTACTCCGACCAGGCATAGGATCTCCATCGTCAAGGGCAGGGCATGGTTCAACAAGCGTCGTCTCTTGTCTCCATGTATGACGAACAAGTTGGAAATGAAGCTGCCCAGAAGGAACAGGAAGACCCAGAGGAATACCACCGCTACCTGGTACCATTTGCCGTTAGCGATCTCGCTGGCCAGAATGGCGAAGTGGCCGGTGATGTTGCTCGCAAAGGAGAAGAACAGTACCAAGGCCGCAACGTTCGTCATTCCGGCGGCGAAAGCCGAAAGCACGCCGAGCTTCAGGTTATCACCGATCGTCCGTTGTTCGTTGTATTTCCTAAGCATGTTCGGTTACGCGTTTGAGAACGATCCTGACCACACCGCGCGCGATCATGTCGTTATTGAATTGCAGGACCATCTCGTCCTCCCGCAGGTCGCGGACCTGATATACCTCTTCATGGGCATCGCCGAATACCAGCTGCAACATGTGGCCATGGCCTTTCAGCTTCCACTGCAGCGTATCGTTCCGCTCACCGTTCTTGTGCAAGATGAGTTCTGATCCAGGAGCGAAACGCCAGGTCTCCGACTCATGTATGACCAATCCCTTGGTGATCTCCTTGCGCAGCTCTTCTCCCAGCGAAGAGCCCGTGGTCACTTCCAATGGCGTGGGGTCTATTTTCTCGTAGGTCCACGATACTTCTTTCCATTGGCCAAGAAGGCGCCGCTCCGGGTGTGAGGTGCCCAGTACCACCGACAGGGCGATGCCGAACAATACGAGCATGGTGCCGGTCACGAGGAAGGGAAGCAGGTCGCGATTCATCGTTCGAAGAGGAGTTGTAGGTGATCCACCCCATGTCGGTCCGGGCTTGCTTGGGTCGTTCTGCCGCCGTGCTCCACCACAGGTATCGTGCTCCGCTGTATGAACGGCAGCGGGTCGATGGCCCGATCGGAAAGCCGCATTTCGTAGTTGAGGGATATATGGATCTCGTCCACGTGGAGTCCGCTCAGGAAATGCTCGAAGGCGGTCTGTGTGATCCCGTGGAAAGGCAGGATCTCCATGCTCGCGATACGTTGCTCGAAGCGGTTCTTCAGAATGGACAGGGCTTCGCGGAAAGCTGCGCTCATCTGTGTATCGAGCGCGCGTCGCGGGGAGTAGAACAGAAGGTCGCTGATGCCGCTCGGTGCATGCATGGCGTGGAGAAGCACGATCCGGAAGCGACCGGTGGTGCTGTCCGCTAGGCAGGACTTGAGTGCGTTCAGTGAACCTACGTGAAGGTCCGTGGGGATTAGGATCGTTCGTTCCATGTGCTGGTCGTTCGCGTTGATGGACGCAAGGTTCCAGCCATGACGTTGGAGCCGGCTCAGGATCGGATGAGAAGATCGTTAGGATCGGATTAGGATCCTCTTAGAACCGTTAAAAGTTCTGATCGATGGTCGGTATGTTCACCTGTACGGTGGTTCCAATACCGCTCTGGCTGCTCACGTGGAGCGTGCCATTATGCAACTTGACCACGTTGCGCGCCAGCGGCATGCCGATCCCATAGCCTTCGAAATAGCTGGTGTTCGAAGCTCGGAAGAAGGGGTCATAGATGAACTGTAACTCATCCGCAGGGATCCCGATCCCATGGTCCTTCACCAACACGACCACCTCGTTCTGCGCAGCTGCCACGCTCACCGTCACCGGTTTGTTACTGCTGTACTTGAACGCGTTGTTCACGATGTTCGCGATGGCCAGGTGCAACAGGTCGGCGTTGCCGTGCACCTTCAGTTTGCGCGGATCTTCGGGCAATAGGCTCAGGTCGATCGTGATGTTGTTCCCGGGGTGCAGGTCGTCCATCAACTCCTTCACTGTCCACACAACGGCATCCATGCGAACGATGGTGAAGCTGATGGTCTTGTTGGTGTAGCCGGTTTTTGCGAGGAAGAGCAACGAGCGGACGATCTTGTTCAGCCGCTCGGCCTGCTGCAGCATCGCTGATATGGACGCACGATATTCTTCGGGATCCCGATCCTTGGCCAGGGCTACCTCCGCCTCACCGATGATGGAAGTGAGCGGTGTTCCGAATTCATGCGAGGCATTGCTGATGAAGTTCTTCTGGGTCTCGAAGGCGGTCTCCATGCGGTCCAGCAGACCATTGGCGGTGGTGACCAGCGTGCGGAGCTCTTTGTTGTCCACCGCTTCCGGTAAGCGCAGGTGCATGTTCTCCGTACTGATGTGCCGTAGCCTTTCCGTGATGCGGGCGATGGGGTCGAAGAGATGGCGGCGGAAGTACAGGAAGAAGAGCACGGTGAAAATGGCCGTGAGCAGCATCAGCGCCCACAGCAGGCCGCGGAGGTAGGAGAGGTGGTGGGAGGCGTAGTAGTTGTGCGCAGATACCACCACCCAGTGTTCTTCGTTCCCCACCACATGCCGCACACCCGCGAAGAAGGTCTCGCCGCGCTTGCCCGTGCCAAGACCATCAGTGGCAATGGACTTCAGAAGTTCACGTGGTATACCAGTGCTTTTCGCCGTGCTGCTCATGGATGCACCATCGAGCGGGGGCAACAGGTACTCGCGCTCTTCTGGCAACTTCTCCAGGTAGGTCTCTTTCGCACGCAATAGCGCTTCGGCCTGTAGCGTATCCTCGCTGAAGTGATGATCGGCCGCGATCCTCGCCCGGGTCTCCAGTCGTTTGTACAGGTCGTTGTATGAGTATTTGTTCAGGAAGAAGTACACGCTTCCGCCGAACAGGCCCACCAGACCGAGGAAGGCCAGGAAGAGCAGCAAGGTGATATGCGTTCGGGTCTTCAAGCCTGTTTCGCCACGTAGCCCATGCCCATCACGGTGTGGATGAGGCGTTCACCGCCCTCGCTCTCCAGTTTCTTCCGGAGGTAGTTGATGTACACGTCCACGTTGTTGGTGCCTTGATCGAAGTTGATGCCCCACACGTCCTCAAGCAATTCCATCCTGGAGAGCACGCGTTCCTTGTTCTTCACCAGCATGTGAAGCAAGCGATACTCCGTTGGTGTAAGGTTGATCGTGCTGGCACCGCGGGTGACCTCCTTCGCACGATCATCGATCCTCAGGTCGGCGAGACTAAGTACATCGGTATCGTTCAGAGCGGATGTACTCTCGTTCCGCCTCAACAGTGCGTTGATGCGGGCATTGAGCTCGATGAACTTGAACGGTTTCGCAAGGTAGTCGTCGCCTCCGGTGTTCAATCCCCAAGCGATGTTCTCCGGCGTGTTCAGCGCTGTCAGGAAGAGTATGGGCGTCTTCACGTTCATCGCGCGCAGGTCCCTGCAAACGTCGATACCGTTCCGGTCGGGCAGCATGATGTCCAACAGGATCAGATCGTAGCCATGCGTTGCACCCTGCATGGTCCCGCTGGCGCCATCCGTGGACACCGTGATCTCATGGCCTTCTTCGGTCAACCCTTTTCGAATGAATGAGGCCACGCTGTTCTCGTCCTCGATGAGCAGGATCTTCGCCATGGGGCGCAAAAATACCTTGTCCGACAGGTGGCAGGTCCGTAATGGCCGAACAGGGAGTCCCTGGTTAACTTTCACCCGCATGCTCATCCTGCTTTCCCCCGCCAAGGACCTGGCGAAAGAAACACCCGTGATCGAGGAGGCCACGCAGCCCCTGCTGCTGGATCAGGCTGCGCCGTTGGTGGCCAAACTGAAGACCCTTAGCGCGAAGAAGCTGGCCGAGCTCATGGACCTTAGCCTGAAGCTGGGTGAACTGAACAGAGAACGATATGCGCATTGGAACACGCCGTTCAACAGGAAGAATGCCCGTCCGGCGGCGTTCACCTTCAACGGTGAAGTGTATCGTGGTTTGGATGCACGCACGCTGGATAGCGATGACCTGCGCTTCGCCCAGCAACACGTGCGGATCCTAAGTGGGCTCTATGGCGTGCTGCGACCATTGGATCTGATGCAGGACTACCGGTTGATGATGGGCACATCATTCGGTGTGGGGAAGGCGAAGAATCTTTACGCCTATTGGGGCTCGCGGATCGCCGAGGCGCTGAACGCTGACCTGAAGGCGACCAAGTCCAATGCCGTGATCAATTGCGCGAGCAGCGAATATTTCAATGCGGTGGATACCAGCGTGCTGAAAGCGCGTGTTATCACGCCCGTGTTCAAGGATAAAGGACCAGGTGGCTACAAGGTGGTGATGGTCTTCGCCAAACAACAACGCGGGGCCATGGCAAGGCATATCATTCAACACCGTTTGGTGGAACCGGAAAAGATCAAGGCCTACACCGGCGCAGGCTACTACTATGCTCCCGAGCAGAGCACGGAGGATGAATGGGTGTTCCTTCGGGACAAGCGACCGGCTTTGGTGCCGAAGAAGCTGGCAGGTGGAAGGATCAGGTGAAGTGCAGCAGCGCTCCCGTTGTCATTCGTGCACCACTACGCAGCGCGCAGGCTTGGCCATAGTATCATCCACGGTGATGAAGTAGACACCGTTCGGCCAGCCCGAAACATCAAGCATACGGCTGTCAGCGGAGTACGGCACGTGGGTGATGATGCGTCCTGCCTCATCGCGAACGGTCAAGTCCGAGAGTTCAGCCCCTTGCAACAAACATGAACTGCTTGCAGGACTGGGATAGCACCGTATCTCCATTTCCGGATCGCGATGAACGGAAACGATGCCTTGGTCGTGCACGGTAGCATCCAGGTCGTACTGGAGCAATCGGTAATATGTAGTTCCCATAAAGGGACTTTCATCGGTATGTGTGTAGTTGCGCCGTGAAGTCGAATGCCCTGCGGCCTCCCTGATGGCGATCGTCGTGAATTGTGACAAGTCGGTACTGCGACTTAATTCAAAGTGCGAGCTGTTGCTTTCACTCGCGGTGCTCCAGACCAGATCCACCGAGCCATTCTCGGCGTTGGCTTTGAACAGGATCAACTCTACGGGAAGGGTGGCGTTCGTGGGCCATACGATCGGGCCGGACCTGGTGCCACTCGAAGCCTGCCAGTATGTAGTACCACAGATCTTCAGTGTTTGACTGCTTCCCGAACCCGTTCCTGTGATCTGGGCACTGCTGCTCATCAATTCCACGATCGACCCACAGGGCAAACTGAGCTTGGCGCCACCACCGACGAAGCTCAGGGTTCCATAGATCCTGATCCGCAACGCACTGCCGCTGTAGATCAAGTTCGATGTGATGCTCACCGTGATCCCTGCTGGGATGATCACCCAGTCACCGGATACCGGAACGGAACCACAGCTCCAGTTGTTCGAGGTTTCCCAGTTCCCATTGTCACTCGCCGAGCAGGTCGCCGCTCGTGCTTGATGAAGCGAAAAAGCGAGTAGGATGAATAGGATGAAGCGGTCTCTCATGCTGCACGGCGTGTTGGCACCTGCGCGGGAGAGACCCAGGTGTGCTTTGAACGCGTGCGTCGGAGAAAGGTTCCGGGGCTGTCCGTTGTGAGCGAGGCTCGCTCAAGGGTCGATCAATACGCTTATCCTGCTTGTGCTTCCGTCTGCATGGAACAAGGTGCCGAGCAGAAGCCCTGCAGTATCGATCTCCAACTGGTGCATCAGCGCAGGCGCGAATGTCTCTTCCCTGACCGTGCGGCCTTGCACGTCCACGAACCGGACCTGGTTGAACACAGCGGTGCTCGAAACCGTGAACACTCCATTGGACGGCACCGGGAAGACCGAACTAGCAACGGCGGGGTCGTGAGCCACCACGTCGGTCGGAAAGTCACCGATGCGGGCCAGGAACATGGCTCCGGCGCTGGCATTCGCGTTCTGCATGGGTGCCAGTCCCGGTAGGGCGAGCGAGTCCTGGAAATAACCACCCAAGTAGATGTTGCCACCTCCATCCAAGCCCAGGCCGCGCACACCGCGTGGATAGCTGTACCGTCGGGCGAACAGGTCGGTCATGGAAAAAGCGGTGTCGAAGCGTGCCAGCCAGATCCCGTAGTTGCCGCCTATGCCAGGGTTCGGCGTGCTGTCGGCTATGGTGAAATTCCCTTGGTGCCAGCCAGCCACGAGGAGCTTCTCCGGTGTTTCCAGCACCATGGATGTGATGTCGTGGTCGTAGGTGCTGTTGCCCATGCGCGTGCCACTGAGCAGGTGGCCGTTGGCGTCGCACTTCAAGATCACGTTGCGATAGGTGCCCAGGTTCCCAGCGTAGGCTACCCCCGGCACGCCCAAGTGACCGTAGTCTCCTTCGCGATGCATGGCTATGTAGAGGTTCCCTGCCGCGTCCGCTTGCAGTGCCTGTACATCGTCGTATCCATACGCGCCGATGGCGAGGGTCCATTGCGGGGTACCGTCCAGCGCGTACTTCACCACCACGCCATCATGCGCCTGGCCGCTGAACTGCTCGTTCACCAAAGTATCCCCCTCAACGAAGAGGGTGTCGCCTCGTATCCTGAAGCCTGCGTAGAGCATGCCGTCCGCACCCACGGTGATCGTTTGGCCCTCGCTCGCGCTGTAGCTCCAATGCTGGCCGCAATCGGGCCGCCGACTCCATAGGCCGTTGCCATCGGTATCCAACTTCATCACGAAACTGTTGTAGTACTGGCTGCAGCCTTGCAGTTCTGAAAGACCGGGTAGAGCGAGCTCGGATCGGAAGCAGCCCGTTACGTAAACGTTGCCGCTGGCGTCGCACGCAATGGCCTTTCCCCATTCCAAGTTGCCCGATTGGAAGTCGTTGCTGCCGTGGCGTTGCGCCCATAGGAAGGTGCCGTCCGTGGCGCCCAGCTTGGCTACGAAAATGTCCATGTTACCCGTCAGGTCCAGGTCCGTGGTGCCGAACCCGGCCGTTGGGCTTTCGAAGCCCCCAGTGATGAAGATCCCCCCATTCCCATCGATGGCCAGATCGTACGGGTTGTCGAAATCCGCTCCGCCAGCCCGCACGGCCCATTGTGCGATGCCCTGGTCGTCGTACTTCGCCACGTACACATCGCTCTGGCCAGCACTGGTCAGCTCGGGTAGGCCACCGAACGACACGGAACCATAGAAACTGCCCGCTACATAGCTATTGCCCAGTGCATCGGTGGCGAAGCCGTGGATGTTCGGCGAGCTCAAGGTGGAGGTGTCGCGCACGGACCATTGCCAGTTGAAGGGTTGGGCGTGCAAGGCACTGAGCATTGTGGTGAGCAGGAGCGTGAGCGGGTAGCGCATGGGCGACGAAGTTCGGTAAGGTTGCCGTACCCTCATCCCCCGTCGCAGGTTCACCAGCAGCAGGATACACCATCAGAGGCGTCCGGCCTACCTTCGCGATCCTTTCCAGGAGAACGATGTTCGAGAACCTCAACGACAAGCTCGAAAGAGCCTTCAAAGTCCTCAAAGGCCAGGGCCAGATCACCGAGATCAACGTGGCCGAGACCACGAAGGAGATCCGCAAGGCCCTGCTCGATGCCGACGTGAACTACAAGACCGCCAAGGACTTCACCGACCGCGTGAAAGCCAAGGCGATGGGCGAGAACGTGCTCACGAGCATAAGCCCGGGGCAACTGCTCACCAAGATCACACACGATGAGCTGGCCGAGCTGATGGGCGGCCAGAGCGCGGGCATCAACATGAGCGGCAACCCCACAGTGGTGCTCATGAGCGGCCTGCAGGGTTCGGGTAAGACCACCTTCAGCGGCAAACTGGCGAATCACTTGCGCAAGAAGGGCAAGAAGCCCTTGCTCATTGCATGCGACGTGTACCGCCCGGCCGCTATCGATCAGTTGGAAACGTTGGGCAAGCAGCTCGGCGTGGTGGTGTACAGCGAACGCGGTAATACCGATCCTGTTTCCATCGCGCAGAAAGGCATCGAGTACGCAAAGATCCACGGCTTCACCCTGGTGATAGTGGATACCGCCGGTCGCCTTGCTGTAGATGAGAAGATGATGGAGGAGATCGCCCGCGTGAAGAGGGCGATCAACCCACAGGAGACGCTCTTCGTGGTGGACAGCATGACGGGCCAGGACGCGGTGAACACCGCCAAGGCCTTCAACGATCGCCTCAACATCGATGGCGTTGTGCTCACCAAGCTCGATGGCGATACACGCGGTGGTGCGGCCCTCAGCATCCGTAGCGTGGTGGACAAGCCGATCAAGTTCATCGGCACGGGCGAGAAGATGGAGGCCATCGACGAGTTCCACCCAGACCGTATGGCCGGTCGTATCCTGGGCATGGGCGACGTGGTCTCCCTCGTGGAACGCGCGCAGGAGCAGTTCGATGAGAAGGCCGCCCGCGAGCTGAACAAGAAGATCCAAAAGGATCAGTTCGGCTTTGACGACTTCCTGGACCAGATCGCCCAGATCAAGAAGATGGGCAACATGAAGGACCTCATGGGCATGATCCCCGGCGTGGGCAAGGCCCTGAAGAACATCGACATCCCGGACGATGCATTCAAAGGCATCGAAGCCATCATCAAGAGCATGACGCCGGACGAACGCAAGAACCCGGCGCTGATCAACGGCAGCCGTCGTCAACGCATCGCGAAAGGCAGCGGCAACAACATCGAAGCGGTGAACAAGCTGATGAAGCAGTTCGAGGAGACCCGCAAGATGATGAAGATGATGGGCGACAAGACCAAGATGCAGAACATGATGCGCCAGATGCAGCAGATGCAGGGGATGCGGCGGTAGGGGCGAGACTTGTCCTGTCCTGTTTCGAACCGGATCGCCTTATACACCCACCCGAAGCTCATGCTAGGCATTTTCCATTCCCGTCCATCGTTGTCAATAGTTGCAGCAATGCTGGTGTGCATTGGCTGCAGCCCCACTGCCGAACAAGTGGGCACTACTTCGGACCCAACCCCAACCGAAGAGCAAGACCCAAAGGCTGGCTCCGTACACATGCGCTTCGGATCCAGTCATGGTATGTGCGTGGGTTACTGTGATGTGGAGTACCGCGTTGATGCGAATGGAGTCGCCGCAATTCGCCGTGGCGGTGGGCGAGGAGACCCCTCAACGCACCCCGCGGATCAGGAACAGTTCGTGGCTTTGGATAAAACCACGATCGATGCAGCGATGGCCCAGTTCGACGCCGCTGCCTTCGATGGCGCCCCCGACGTGATCGGTTGCCCGGATTGTGCCGATGGAGGTCGCTGCTGGGTGGAGGTGACCCGAGACGGAAAGCCACGCACCGTCACCTTCGATTGCTCCAGCGGTTCGGAGTCGCTGAAGCCCTTCACCGATGCGCTTTGGAAGCTCACCGACCAAGTGAAGTGGCCCGATGTAGTAACGGAGGAGCATTGATCACTGGGAGTAGCCAGGATGGGGCACCACATCTCCGCCATTGTCGGGAAAGCGCCGATCAACGAGGCCAAAGCCATTGAGCGTGGCCTACCGGTGATCTTCGAAGATGCGTTCGTGATCGTACCGGTGCCATGGGAGCTGATCGTCAAGCTCGCGCGTGATGATGAACCCGCCGGTGATGCCGCGACGGACATTTTCAACACCCATGTGCCCCACTTGCTTGCGCGGGAGATGGGCCTGACTTCCTATGCGCTTATCGCTACCGACTATTTCGGTGGGGTCGGTGAGCAGAACGCATGGTACTGTGCTGCGGATGGCAAGGAACTGCGCGATGTTTCCATCAACGAGGCGTTGCGGGCACTGGGCGTTCCTCGTACGCCTCGTTTCATGGAGCCGACGGAGCGCGAACCGGGGCTACTCGGTAAGCTGCGCAGTTGGTGGGAGGGTCGCCCGTATATGAGCCCGCACGAACGTTCGAACAGGTATCCAACGAAGGACGAGTTCGACACCATCAACCTGGGTCGGTATCGCCACATGGATGACTCAGGCTTGTGGATGGAAGAAAGACGCGGTCAGCGTGTGGGGAATATCCTCGTAGGCGATCGGCGCATGATGAATTAGGATCCGGTGGTTCGTTGAACGGTTCCGTTCCAGAGGGCGCCAACGCATTCGCAGGCAACTCACTGACCTTCGTGTGCGTCATGTGGCGTTATGGGAAAACCTGACCACAACATTTTCTTCACCAGTGACCATCACTTCGGTCACGCCAACATCATCCGCTTCTGCGACCGTCCCTTCAAGGATGTACAGGAAATGAACGAAGAACTCATTCGCCGCTGGAACGAACGTATCGGCCCGAACGATGAGGTATACCACCTTGGCGATATCGCACTTACGAAGGGCGACGATTTCGACGAGATCCTCGGCCGTCTCAATGGAACGAAGTACTTGATCCTCGGCAACCATGACTCGGCTGCGCTCAACCACCGAAAATGGTTCAAGTGGATCAAGCAGTATTTCGAACTGAAGGTGACCGATCCCGAGTGTGCGAACGGTGTGCAGCTGATCGTCCTGTTCCACTATGCCATGCGCGTTTGGCGCAGTGACTTCCGCGGCACCTGGCACCTCTACGGCCACTCGCACAACAACCTGCCGGAGAAACCCGATTCACTTTCCTTCGATGTGGGTGTGGATGCGAACGACTTTTATCCGCTCAGCTATGCGCAGGTGAAACTGCGCATGCTCCGGAAGGATTGGAAACCGCCGTTCAGCAGCCATGAAGAATAGTGGGCCCTTGGCGGCGCACAGTGCCTTGGCTCAATAACGTATCTCGTTCCCCTTCGACGAGCGACTTTCCGAGGTCGTTGGAAATTGAACAGGAGGTTGCGGTCCGTGGGATATTATGCTCGTTCAGTCGTCTCATGGAACCCTTTGGTCGACTCGGCGTAAAAGCTTCCGCGAATCCCTCTCCCGATGCGCGATCTGATCACTATTGCCTTACTGGCCGTGTTCGGCCATGTGTACCCCCAAAGCGGTCCCGGTGGCGTGGGCAGCAGTAGCTCGAACGTTCTCTGGCTCGATGCCAACTCCGGTGTCTCCCATCTTTTGGGCGCCGTGAATACCTGGAGCGACCGCTCGGGGAACGCGAACCACGCCTACTTGCCGGTGACCATCCCGCTGGGTACGCCCACCCTCGTCACCAACTCGGTCAATGGGAACCGATCGCTCGATTTCGATGGTTTCGATGATCAGTTATGGATACCGCATCACGCTTCACTGAGCCTAACACAGTGGCACTTCTTTCTCGTGGTCACGGCAGATCTTCAGAAGGACTACAACGCCTGGATGGTGAAAGGTGATGATGGTAGTGAGAACTACGAGATGCTCAGCTATTCCGACGGCAACATCCACGCGCCTGTACTTTGGAACACCGGGGTGCGGGATTTTCCCAGTTCGGCTGGTGGGCAGGTCACGACGAGCGCTTTCGACATCATCGAGTACTCCTACTCCGCCGCGGTCGGTCGTGACGTATATAAGAACGGGACGACCATCATAACCGACAACGAGAACCGAACACCACAGCTGAATTCGTTGCCGTTGTACATCGCCAACGAACGTGGCACGACCGGGCGCAACGTGAACGGTGATGTCGCAGAAGTGATCGCTTATAACACACCGCTCAACGGCACACACCGGCTGGTACTGAACAATTATCTGGCTGCGAAATACGGTCGTACCCTTTCATCCAACGACATCTACGTTCAGGACAACACCGGTCAGGGGAATTTCGACTACGATGTGGCCGGTATTGGGCGCATCAGCAGCAGCAACCTGCACAATGATGCGCGAGGGTCCGGCATCGTACGGATCAACAATCCAACCGGATTAGGCGATAACGAATTCATGCTCTGGGGCAGCGATAGGGGCGTTCTGGGCACCTTCGGTGTGACCGGGTTGCCAGCGGGTGTCCAAGGTCGCTGGCAGCGTACTTGGCGTGTGAACGAGGTTAACGTTTCCGGAACGGCGGTCGATGTGGGTGCTGTGGACATGACTTGGGACCTCTCCGGCTTCGCTTCGGTGAACGCCAGCCACCTGCGGTTGCTCGTAGATGCTAACAACAACAACAATTTCGCGGACGATACGCCTATTTCCGGTGCTGTTGCGCTCGGCTCAGGATCGTTCCGATTCTCTGGTGTAACGGCCTTGGCCAACGACGTTCGTTTCACATTGGGTACCACCAATATCGGACAGACCCCACTGCCGGTGGAACTCCTTTCATTCACTGCAACGCCAGGGTCCGGACGCAACGTTCTCCTCGAATGGGAAACGGCCAGCGAGTGGAATAACGAACATTTCGCGGTGCAGCGGTCCGGCGACGCGACGGCTTGGATGGACGTTGCTCGCATAGAAGCTGTTGGGAATAGTACGGTATCTACGCACTACGAGTCGATCGATCCGAACGCCGAGGCGGGGATGAACTACTATCGTTTGCGTCAAACGGACCTTGACGGCTCTGTCACCTATTCCAGTACCGTGCCCGTTCGGTTGGATGGTCGAGGGACCGGACTTTTGACCATTGTACCGAATCCGTCGACCGGGAATATGGTCATCCATCTGGACCAACCATCTTCTTGTCCATTGATCGTTTCCATGACGGACGGCGCCGGACGCATCGTGGTCCAACGACGCTTCACCGATAGTGAGACCCCGTTCATTCCTTTCGATCCTGGAGCGGTACCTGCGGGCACTTACACCGTTCTTCTCGAGGACGGGCAAGGGAGCCGTCGGGGTCGGGTGGTCATCGCCCATTGACGGTTCGGCCGCCCAGCGGGAACGTGCTGCCCATGATCGAACTTTGCAACCATCATGAGCACGGTTACCGATCAGGACTTGGCGGCATTGAAGTACCCGACAGGCCGCTTTGTGCGAGGTACCAAGGCCACATCATCCCAACGTCGTGAAGAATGCATCGCGCTGTTGGAGGCCTTTCCGGCTGAATTGCATCGTGCGTTGGCCGGAATGGGGGAGGACCGGTTGGATACACCTTATCGCTCCGGTGGTTGGACGGTGCGCCAATTGGGACATCATCTCGCCGACAGCCACGGCCAGAGCCTGCATCGCTTCAAGCTGGCCTTGACGGAGGATACGCCCGTGATCAAGCCTTACAAGGAAGACCTCTGGGCCGAGCATGCTGATGCGCGTAAGCTGCCGCTGGAACCATCGCTCAGCATCATCACGGGAACACATGCGCGCTGGGTCGTCCTTCTCAGGGCCTTGTCCGCAACGGACTTCGAGCGTGCATTCTTCCATCCGGAGCAGAAGCGCGAGATCACCCTGGCGGAAGCGTTGGAGCTGTACGTCTGGCACGGCAGGCATCACCTGGCTCACATCATCGGCCTTCGTGAGCGTATGGGGTGGTAGGTCGGACTTCAACCCGTATCCTTGTGCCGATGACCGGCGCACCACAGTTGCTCGATGGCAAACGCTGCGGCGATACGCTGAAGGCGGAGATAGCCAAGGGAGCCGCCGCCGTGCGACTTCAACGAGGGCGTGCTCCTCACTTGGCGGCCGTACTTGTCGGTAGCGATGGTGCAAGTCGAACGTACGTGGAAGCCAAGGTCAAGGCCTGTGAGGCCGTCGGTTTCCGAAGCACCTTGATCAGGCTGCCCGAAACGATCACCGAGGAGGAACTCTTGAGCCGCGTACATGGGCTTAACGAGGACCATGAACTCGATGGGTTCATCGTACAGTTGCCGTTGCCCCCGCACGTGGATGCGGATCGTATCACCCAAGCCATTGACCCGAAGAAGGATGTGGACGGCTTCCATCCGGTGAACGTGGGTAACATGGTATTGGGTCTTCCTGGTTTCCTCCCCGCCACACCCAGCGGTATTTGCGAACTGCTCAAGTTCTACCACGTCGAGACCGCCGGAAAACACTGCGTGGTCGTGGGGCGCAGCAATATCGTGGGCACGCCGATCAGCATTCTGCTAAGCCGGAATGCCTACCCCGGCAATTGCACTGTTACGCTCGCGCATAGCCGGACCAAGGATCTTCCCTCCGTCACCCGTAAGGCGGATATCCTCGTCGTAGCCATCGGTAAACCGGAGTTCGTCACCGCTGGTATGGTGAAAGAGGGTGCCGTTGTGGTGGACGTAGGAATACACCGGATCCCAGATGCAAGTAAGAAGGCCGGGTTCCGGCTGGTGGGCGATACGGCCTTTGCTGAAGTAGCTCCGAGATCATCGGCCATAACGCCGGTGCCGGGCGGTGTAGGCCCCATGACCATTACCAGCCTGCTGCTGAACACGCTGAAAGCGGCTCGTTAGCCTGCTGGTAGCGTCTGCTTGAAGCCAGTAGAAGCACTGGTGAGCATCCGGTCCTCACGGGATCCGTCGATACGATTTGAATTCCGTCGACGAAAAGTCTTCGTTCGTCCTTGACATGGACCGCCTATATCTGAAATCTTGCATCACTCCTTCGAATTGACCGGCACACCATACGAAAAACAAGAACGAACCATGTGGCCAGTCCAAACGTTGACTTTGTTGCTCTGCCTTACCGATGAAGAACAGCTCTTCGCCCAACATGTTCCCGCCGTTCAGGAGCCGGCACGGGTTGAGCAGGTCGTGGCACCGGTGAAAGAGGCTGAGGCGGATGAGACCACGATCGAATATCCTGTAGCGTAAGCATGCTCTGACCAGGACCTTGTCCTGTGTTCCGAAGACCCCGGTGCCGCCGCCTTGGTGCCGGGGTCTACCTTTTCCGCCAGGGATCTTCAATTGGGTGCTGCTCCCTATTTTGGCGGCTTACCCACTGAATCCCAATGCGACTATCTGCACTCACCGGTGCGCTGGCTCTCACGCTCTCGCTCTCCGGTCCACTTCACGCCCAGTCCAAGACCGATCGCGCCTCCGTTGAATGGGGCGCCGAGATGTCCGATAAGAAAGACGGCGTTTTCGGTTCTGTATTCGGGCACACGGACGACGCCGTGTACATGACCGTTTTCATGAAGAAGGAGCGCTTCGTGCGCAAAATGGATACGGGCCATCGTGTCCAGTACCAGAAGCTGCTTCCCATGGAGATCGGCAAGAACGATCACGTCTTGGAACGGATCGTCCTTTCAGGCGATAAGATCATCGTGTTCTCCAGCTTTTTCGATAAGAAGGAGAAACAGAACTCCTTGTACGGTCGCACCTTCAATGCGTCGGATATGAGCCCTGCAGGCGAGATGCAGAAGTTGTCCTCGTTCTCCGTTGAACGGAACAGGAACCAGGGATCGTTCTCGGTGCATGCATCGCCCAACGATGAGGTGTTCCTGGTGTACCAGAGCCTTCCATATGAGAAAGAAGGTCATGAGCGCTTCGAACTGAAGGTGCTCGACAATGATCTGAAGACAACTTGGGAGCAGCGGGTCGACCTGCCGTACAGGGATGACGAGTTCGGCGTACAGTCCTTCAGGGTGGACAATGATGCTTCCGTGATGATGATCGGGAACAAGTACGCCGAGAAGCGCGAGGCCAAGGCCCTGCGCAAAGATGGTAAGGCGACCTACACGTATCACCTGCTCGTTTACCGCGGAGACGGTGCCGAACCGGACGACCATGCTGTGGAAGTACCCGATAAGTTCCTTCAGGATCTTACCATCACTCTGGCCGATGAAGGTGACATCCTTTGCGGAGGGTTCTACGGAGCGAAGGGTTCCTTCACCACCAGCGGTGCGTTCTTCCTGCGTCTGGACCGCAACTCGAAAGAGATCGTGCATTCCAGCTTCAAGGAATTCGACAAGGACTTCATCACCATGTACATGACCGAGAAGGAGGAGGCGAAGGCAACGAAGCGGGCCGAAAAGAAAGGTGAGGAGGTGGAGATGTATGACTATGAACTACGGGAGATCGTCGTGCGCAGCGATGGTGGAGCGATCCTGCTTGGTGAGCAGTACCGCTTCTACACCGTGACCACCTGTAGTTCCACACCGAACGGAGGGCAATCCTGCTCTACCAGTTACCACTATGTGTACAACGACATCATCGCCATCAACATCGATCCGCAGGGCAATATCGAATGGGCCGCCAAAGTGCCGAAGCGGCAGCACACGGTCAATGATGGTGGCCGGGCTTCCTCCTACGCGTTGGTGGTGAAAGGCACCGATATGCACATCCTGTTCAACGACAACGGTAAGAACCTCTTCCTGAAACCGGGTGATAAGGTTGAAGCCTACAGGCCGGGCAAAGAGGCGCTGATCACCCTTGCCACCATCGATCAGGATGGAAAGGTGACGCGGGAAGCCCTCCTTGCCGTTGAGAAGCGTGAAGCGATCACGCTGCCGATGAGCGCTGTGCAGATCGGTGACGATCGTCTCTTCATTTTCGCCGATTGGCGCAAAACGCACCGTTTCGGTACGGTAACGTTCAACTAGATCCTCTGATCGATCGGAACCGCTCATTCTGGACGACCCGGAGTGGGCGGTTCGCAGTTTTGCACCATGCGGTATCTGGCTCTGTTATGTCTCCTCTTCGGATATGGTCCAAGTCTTGCCCAGGGCCCATGGCGTTTCGAAGGCGATACCACACCCACTTGGGAGGATCTCATCGCCCGTTACATGGAGTTCGATCGAACAAGGCCGGGTACCACCTTGCTCGAGATCGGTAAGGATGATGACGGGTCGCCGATCCACCTCTTCGTGCTGTCGGACGGCAGTGGTTCAACACCGGATGGTATCCGCGCGCAGGGTAAGAACATCCTGTGGATCACGAACGGCATCCATCCCGGGGAACCGGATGGCATCGATGCCAGCTTGCTCTTGACGCAGGCATTGCTGGATAGTGACCAATACATGGGGCTGCTCGCGCACACGGCCGTTTGTATCGTCCCCGTATACAACGTGAGTGGGGCCGAACAACGGAACGGCACAAGCCGTGTCAATCAGAACGGCCCTCTGGAATATGGTTTTCGGGGGAACGCGCGCAACCTGGACCTCAACCGCGACTTCATCAAGGCCGACTCGCGCAACGCGCATGCATTGATCGATGCGCTGAACGTGTGGGACCCGGATGTCTATTTCGAGACCCACGTGAGCAATGGCGCCGACCATCAATACGTGATGGAACTGCTCACCACGCATCCCGATAAGCTGGATACGGCGCTGCGTGCCTTCATACACGATCTACTGATCCCGCGCCAGTACGAATGGATGGACCAGCGTGGTCACAGGATGGGCCCGTACTTCGAGACGCTGCGCCAGGTACCGGAACAGGGCTTGGTAGGTTTCATGGACGGGCCGCGTTACAGCACGGGTTACAACGCGTTGCGGCAACGGATCGGCATCCTGAGCGAAACCCATATGCTCAAACCCTATTCGCAGCGGGTGAATGCCACGTTCCAATTGATGCTGGGGACGCTGGCCTGCATGAACGAGCATCCGGCCGAACTGAAAGTAGCACGACTTCAGGCCCGTGCTAGCGCAGAGGAATACCTTCACTACGCAACGAACTGGAGCATCGACACCAGCTCCGTGGACAGCACCCCTTGGTGCGGCTATGCCGTTGATCCGATCGTGAGCGCGGTAAGTGGTATCCGCCGTTACCACTATGATAGGACCCGACCCACGCAGGCGCGCGTCCCGTGGATGAACAGTGGCAAAGCGGGACTTCATATCGAGCGTCCGGTGGGCTATCTGATCCCACAGGCCTGGCACGAGGTGATCGACCGGCTACGGTTGGACCGCGTTCCGATGAGGGGCGTGGCCACGGACACGGTGTTCGTGGTGGAGGTCCAACGCATCGTGGAATGGGATGATCGCAAGCAACCCTACGAGGGCCACTATCTCCACAGTAACATCGTGGTGGTCTCCGAAGCGGATACGGTGACCTGTAGAGCAGGGGATGTGTTCGTGCCCATGGGACATGCCACGGATGCGCTGGTGATGGAGATCCTGGAGCCTCGTTGCGCGGACAGCTTCTTCGCGTGGGGCTTCTTCGATAGCATCTTGCAGCAAAAAGAGTGGTTCAGCGACTATGTGTTCGAAGAGATCGCGGCCAGCATGCTGGAGACCGATCCAGGGTTGCAGGCCGAACTCGACGCCGAGCGCCTGCGAGATGCGGGATTCGCAGCGGACGCTTGGGCTCAACTCTACTTCGTGTACAAGCGTTCAGCATACTTCGAGCCCAGCTTCCGCAGGTATCCCGTGCTGCGCGTTACGCAATAGTTCAGTTCTTCCCCAGGGCTTCACGCATCTCCTCGCTGTTCCAGGCGTGGTCGCCGTGCGCGGGGTCGTGACCTTGATCGCGTTGTAGGAGCGCTTCCTGCTCCTCGATCTTCTCGCGCACACTGGTGATGTAATCGCCGGTATCGCGTCGTTTGGAAGCGAGATCCTTCAGTGCCGCTTGATCGTATTTGATGAAGTTCTGACCCGCTCGGTAGGCCGAATAATGCCGCTGACCGAGTTCCTTGAGCACATCAACGCCCATGCGCACGGCGGTGTCCAGCGTCTCGCGATAGATGTGAAGAACGCCTTGATCCATGAGTTCGTAAGCGTCCATGCGGTTGCGACTGCGTACGAGCAACTTCAGGTCGGGGAAGTGTTTGTGCACGGTGTCCACCAATTCCGGTGCGGCCTCAGGAGTGATGGCGCAGACCAGTACTTCAGCATCCCGCGCACCGGCGGCTTCCAACAGGTCGGCGCGGGTGGCATCGCCATAGAAGACCTGAAAGCCCATTTTCCGCAACACATCCACCTGGTCCGAGTCGTTGTCGAGGATTGTGGCCTGCACACCATTGGCACGAAGCAACCGGCCAAGGGTGCTTCCGAAATGACCGAACCCGGCGATGATCACACGGTTGCGACCATGGATAGCATCGGGTTCGCGCTGTTCGATGGCCTGTTCGCTGTACTTCCAACCGATGAACCGTTCGGTAAGGAGCATCAGGATGGGGGTGAGGGTCATGCTCATCGCGGTCACGGCCATCAACGTATCGGTCCACAGCGTATCCAGGATGCGCAGTTGGGCGATGAACGAGAGCAGTACGAAGGCGAACTCACCCACCTGACCCAGCCCTACGCTGAAGATCATGTTCTGATCCGGTCCCAAACGAGCGGTCCTCCCGATGACCGACAGCAGCAGGATCTTGGCCGCCATCACACCCAGTGTCACACTGATGAGCATGCCGGGCCGCGCCATGACAAGGTCGAAGTTGATGGACGCACCTACCGCCATGAAGAAGAGTCCGAGCAGCAAGCCCTTGAAGGGGTCCAGGTCGCTCTCCAATTCATGGCGGTACTCGCTGTTGGCGAGCACCACACCGGCAAGGAAGGTCCCCAGTGCCGGGCTTAGGCCCACCAGTTCCATCAAGGCCGCCACAGCCACCACCACGAGCAGTGAACTGGCCGTGAAAAGTTCGCGCAGCCGCGTGCGTGCTACGAGTCGCAGCAAGGGCACCACGACATACCGGCCAACGATGATGACGCCTGCCACAGCGGCCAGGACCAATAGCGTTCGTTGCCAGCCCGAAAGTGCATCGATGCCTTCAGCACCAACGGGTGTATGCGCAGGACCTATCGCCAGCAAAGGCAAGAGCGCCAGTATGGGTATCACGGCGATGTCCTGGAACAGGAGCACGGCGAACGAGCTCTGTCCTGCATCGGTCTGCATTTGGCCCTTTTCCTTCAAGGATTGTAGTGCAATGGCCGTGGAGCTCATCGAAAGCGCCAAGCCTGCCGCCAGACCGGCCTGCCAGTTGTAGAAGCCTACGAGCAACGAGAGCGCGGAGAGCAGCACGGCGGTCAACGCCACTTGTGCCAGCCCCAACCCCATGATCTGTTTCCGGAGGCGCCAAAGAAGCTCGGGTTCAAGTTCCAAACCCACCAGGAACAGCATGATCACCACACCGAACTCCGCGAAGTGCATGATGTCCTTGCCCTCTGCACCGATGAATCCCATTGCGAACGGCCCGATGACCATGCCCGCGATCAAGTAGCCCAGCACAGAGCCAAGTCCGAGGCGTTTTGCGATCGGTACGCAGAGCACTGCGGCACCCAGGTAGATCACAGCATCGGAAAGGAAACTGCTCATGGGCGATCCAGTGGCATCAATTCGTTCAACGTGGCCATACCTTCCACATGCTTGTGGCTGGCCCGCCCTTCTGCAAAGGCCACGAGCAGGTCGGCGTAACGCGCTGCATACCGTTCCAGTTCAGCATCGCCCAGCAGGTTGGTGCCGTGCACTACGAACGGAGGTATCCAGTGCATGTGACATAAGGTGACGGTGCGCTGCATCGGGCGAAGGAACTCTTCCATGGTCCATCCGTGGAAACCATCCGCCGCGTAGGCCTGTGACGGCCCACCCGTAGTCAGCACCTGGAACACCGTTTTGCCGGTAAGCGCCTTTCCGCCGGGGCCATAAGCCCAGCCAAAGGCCAGCACCAGATCTATCCACTGCTTCAGCAAGGGCGGCGCGCTATACCAGTAGAAAGGGTGGTGCCACACGATCACATCATGCTGGTTCAGTAGGTTCTGTTCACGCCGGATATCCACATTGAAGTCTGGATAGGATTCGTACAGATCGCGGAACGTGATGTCCTTGTGTTTGGGGAAACGGCGCAACAAGGCTTGGTTGGTGCGGCTCTTTTCCAACCGGGGGTGCGCGAAGAGAACGAGGACACGGGGCATGGCGAAATGTACGAGCCGAAAAGGGCTGCGGTATCCATTCGTCGCCATCAGTATGTTCGCGACATGGAACTCTACGACATCAGTATCGGAGCGCGTGTGAAACATCCGACCATGGGGGTTGGTGTGGTCTATGAAATGGACGCGCGCACCGTTCACATCTTCTTCCGGGAACACGGTGAACAGCCCATCAGCCGCAGTTTCGCGGATCTGGTGACCATCGCCCCAGGCGTGGAGATCGGGCAGGAACCGCTGGATCTGGACCATGTGCGGGATGCCATCCGGGAGGTGCTTGAGGAGATGCAAGCCCCACAGCGCCCGGTGAACATGGCTCCGCGTTACGACGGCGGCATTCTGGAGATCAAACCCCGCGATACCGCCCTGAAAAGCAAGGAAATACCCGTGGAGGAGTTCTTCCACAAGATCGTGATGATCCGTGACCGCTTCCGTGTACTGGAACAGAAGATCAACGCCAACGATAAGCTGAGCGATCAGGACAAAGTGGAGTTGCAGCAGTACATCACCCGGTGCTACGGCTCGCTCACCACGTTCAATATCCTTTTCGAGGATAAAGAAGATCATTTTGTGGGGCAAAAGGGGGACTAGGTACATTCCGTTGCTGCGGGCGGCACTTTTGTACGCACTGACCGGTTGTTCCTCTACGCCCCATCGCTCCGCAGAAGGAATTGAGCGGCACCCGACCGAGATCATGGGCCATCGGTTCAAGATCACCGCCTTACTTACCGGTGGTGGGCCGCCGGATACGCTCGTTGAACACCTTGCTTCCCGGCGGGGCCATGTTGAACTTGCCAAGTACGTCGCGGATCTGTGCTATGACAGCTTGGTCAGTAGAGCATATCGCTTGGACCCTGAGATCTTCGTGAGTTGCACGGGCGATGGTGTGGACACGCTTTTCATCCGGACGGGAGGTGGCACATTCGGCTTGGCGCTTCTGATGAACGAAGGCGATCTGGATGGTGATGGCCGAGACGAGATCGGTTACGTCCTGGACCATGCTGATTGGTCCAACACGAACACATACATCGTTATGTCGTTCGATGGGTATGAATGGACCGAACTGTTCCGGTTCGCCATCTGGGACTGGCAATTGTCGGAGCTTCCCGGTGCGGACCGCGAGTTCGGTTTGATCGGGCAGACCGATCGGGTGATCTATGCGGCTGCTGTAGACTCTGTGGCCGTTGTGGATCTAGTACTTCCCGTGAAGCCAGGGGTTGTGAACGTTGTCGGGAATATCGGCGACGCGACACTGGACACTTTAAGGGTGACCTTTACCCGGTCACTTGAGCTGAAGAGGTAAGGGACGAGTTGCCCCCACGAGTTTTCCACCGTTCCTTGCATCCGCCTTTTCGCGTGGGTACATTCGTACCGTCAGCGTTCTTTTCCATCTACCTGTAGAAGCATCCACCCGACCGGTCCGTACTGGTCGTTACCGTGAAGCCCACACAGGCCAGTGTTCATCGGAACCAACAATTTCCATCAGGGATCGCACCCTCGGTGGTGTACGGCGGGCCTCAGGCACCTTCGGGTGTCTTCCTTCGGGAACAAGAGGATTACGGAAGCCATCATCGCGATTCCGCCCATGTGATCTTCATGGGTTCTATGAACCGGCCCTGTGTGGGCTTTTCTTTTTCCAAGGGAAGCCCGCACGCGCCGCTCGCTAGTGAACACTCGCCATTTGCCGTTCTTTGTGCCATGTCCGCGCAATTGCCCGTCATGGAAGCCTTCTATACCCTGCAAGGGGAAGGGCTCTTTGCCGGCCAGGCCGCTTATTTCGTCCGGTTGGGCGGTTGCGATGTGGGCTGCACTTGGTGCGATGTGAAAGAGAGTTGGGATGCCGAGGCTCATCCGAAGCTGGGCGTGGACGAGATCGTGGCGGAAGCGGCCAAGTACCCGGCCCGCATCGCGGTGGTAACCGGCGGCGAACCGTGCATGCACCAACTGGGCCCGCTGACGATGGCGTTGCGCGAAGCCGGTTTCCGCACGCACATAGAGACCAGCGGCACCCATCCCCTGAGCGGAGAATGGCATCATATCTGCTTCAGTCCGAAGAAGTTCAAAGCGCCATTACCCAGCATCTACCCGGTCGCCGATGAACTGAAGGTGATTGTCTTCAACAAGCATGACCTGCAATGGGCGCAAGAGCACACGGCCGGGCTTCGTTCCGATTGTGCGCTATTGCTGCAGCCCGAATGGTCGAAACGAGAGGCCATCATGCCCCTGATCGTTGATTTCGTGAAGGAGAATCCCGAATGGCGCACCTCATTGCAAACCCACAAGTACCTGAACATCCCATGAAGAAGTGGCGAGTTGCGAGAGCCTTTGCACGGCCCCAACGCACCATGTGGCAAGTGGAAGTCCTCAGGATGTTAGGGCTTCTTCTTGCCACCGGCTGTTCGCTACTCGTTACTGCCCAACCGGGAGGTTATTCCACCCAGGATAAGGGCGCCATCAAACGCTACGAGAGCGGTTCGGAGTGCATGCGCCTGCAGAAGTGGGAGTGCGCGGAGAGCGAGTTCACCAAAGCGGCCGAGACGGACCCGAGCTTCGTGGAGCCGCGTATCATGCTGGCAGAGATCGCGCAGCGCAAAGGCAAGGACGACGTGGCGATGATGCGTTACCGCGAGGCGATCGCCATCAACCCGCGCTTCTTTCCGGTGGCTCAACTGCATCTCGCGGACCTGGAGTTCAAGGCAGGGCAATACGCCGCCGCAGAGAAGAACTACACCGAGTACATGAAGCAGGAGGAGGAGCCGCAACGCAAGGCACGTGCGAAGCTGGGCTTGCGCAACTGCGAATTCGCGGCCAAGGCGATCCACCAACCCGTACCATTCGAGCCGAAGAACCTGGGCCCGAACGTGAACAGCGCCGATCCCGAATATTATCCGTGCATCACGGCGGATGATGGTACCCTGATCTACACCCGCAGGGTGAAAGCGCCCGAGATACCGGTTTACGGCATGCAGGAGGACTTCTATGTGAGCCGTCGTGATCTGGAAGGCAAGTGGAAAGCCTCGATACCGCTTCCGATCGTGAATACGCGCGCTTTCAATGAAGGTGCTGGGACACTTTCGCCGGACGGGCGCTTCCTCATCTTCACGAAGTGTGCGTTGGAAGATGGATCCTACGGCGGCGCGCTTTCCGGTGAGGGCAGCTGCGACCTGTTCATCAGCCGGCGCATCGGCGATCGCTGGGGTGTGCCGCAGAACTTGGGAGCCCCTGTGAACTCTTCGCACTGGGAAACACAACCCAGCATGGCCAGCGATGGCCGCACCATCTACTACATCCGTGGCTCGGTGGCTCGCGACGGCATCAAGAGCATGGACATCTGGACCACCACCATGGGCGACGATGGGTCTTGGAGCAAGCCAGCGAAACTGGGTGAGACCATCAATACGCCCCACCAAGAGGAAAGCGTACAGATCCACCCAGACGGACAGACGCTGTACTTCAGCAGCAACGGCCATCCTGGCTTCGGGGGACTCGACATCTTCATGAGCCGGAAGCAGCCTGATGGAACATGGGGGCCAGCGCTGAATTTGGGCTATCCGATCAATACCAGCGCCGACGAGAACAGCATCCTCGTGGATGCCAGCGGCCGTATCGCCTACTTCGCCAGCGATCGCGCCGGTGGGCTTGGCGATCTGGACCTCTACAGCTTTGAATTGTACAAGGAAGCACGGCCGCTGCCCATCACCTACATCAAGGGATCCGTGTTCGATGCCGGTACGAAAGCCCCGGTGGAGGCCGATGTGCAGTTGTATGACCTCAAGACCGGCGAACTCGCCACCGGGGCATACAGCGATCCGAAGACCGGCGAATTCCTCGTATGCCTGCCAAGTGGCCAGTATGCGTTGAACGCCAGCGCCGAAGGCTATTTGTTCTTCTCCGAGAACTACGATGTCGCCGCCAGCACCATGGACAAGCCGGTGACCTTGGAGGTGCCGTTGAGCCCGCTTACGGTGGGAAGCACCATAGCCCTGCGCAACATCTTCTTCAACACGGCCAGCTACGAACTGTTGCCCACCTCGAACGCGGAATTGGATAAGCTGGTGAAGCTTTTGCAGGCCAACCAGGCACTCCGGATCGAACTCGGTGGTCATACGGATAACGTCGGTGCCGATGCGGCGAACCTGACCCTGAGCGATCAGCGGGCGCAGGCCGTACGGGACTTCGTGGTGGCCAAAGGCATCGACGGAACACGCGTAACGGCAAAGGGCTACGGCGAAACGAAGCCGGTGGCTACGAATGATACGGAAGAGGGCAGGGCACAGAACCGGCGAACGGAGGTAACCGTGCTCTAACTGTCGGATAGCTGCGTGGCCCTGCGGCTTGCCGCTTGGATGCCGCTGGAAAGTGCGCCAGCCAGATCGGCGTCGGCGAACACCTTGAACGCCGCCTCGGTAGTCCCTCCTTTGCTCATCACCGCTTTGATAAGTTCATCTGGAGTGCGGCCGCGTGCTCCATCAAGTGATAGCTCCCGAGCATGGTCTGTTTCACCAGTGCGTTGGCCACTTGCGGTTCCAACCCCAACGCGATGCCCGTCTCGATCATCGTTCGCACGATCTGGAAGAAATAGGCCGGCCCGCTTCCGCTCAAGGCGGTGACCGGATCCAGGTGCGCTTCATGCTCTAGGTGCACAGCGCGCCCAGTGCTGTTAAGCAGTTGTTCCACCATCAGCGTCTGCCGCATGTTCAGCTCGGTGCCCGTGGCGTAAGCGGTGATGCCCAGTCCGATCTGCGCGGGTGAGTTCGGCATGGCGCGTACCACCGTGGCGTGCTTGAGTTCGTTCTGTAGCCGATCGATGGTGATGCCGGCCATGATGGAGAGAACGACCTGCTCCTGCCGTAGAACGTTCGACAAGGACGTCGAAATGGTGCCGAAGTCCTGCGGCTTCACCGCCACGATCACAAGGTCGCTACTGGTGATGTCGGCATCGATCGTGAATGAAATACGCCCCAAAAGTTCCAACGCGGCGCGATGCCCTTCGCTGCGCAGAATCAGGAGGAGGTCTTCCCGCTTCACCAGGCTGTATTTGCGGAAACTGCGCGCATAGGCCTGGCCCATGTTGCCACATCCAACGATGGAGATCTTCATGCCAGCGAAGTTCATCCCAGCGGGCGCGTTCCAGCCGCAGCGCCTGGCCCCTTCACCAACGGTGACTAGTGGGAAACGAATTTCAACCCCACGATGCTCGCGATGAGGGTGAACAGGAAGAACAGGCGCCAGAACGCTACCGGTTCGCGGAACAGGACAATGCCCACGAGCACCGTTCCCACCGCACCGATGCCCGTCCACACCGCGTAGGCTGTGCCGATGGGCAACGTTTGCGTGGCGCGATAGAGCAGGTACATGCTGATGGTCAGGCTCACGAAGAAACCGACCATCCACCACATCGCTACGGGACCAGAACTCTCTTTCGCCTTACCCAGACAGGTAGCGAAACCGACCTCGAACAGTCCAGCGATCACCAACAACAGCCAGTTCATGTGGACGAAGGTAGACTTGCGCTCAGCGCGCGGTCACCGCGATCAGCACGCCGAGTTGGCCATCCATCTGTTGGAGACCGGCTTCGGGCATGTAGGCCTTGCTTACGAAGCCATCCAGGTAGAGCGCATCATCGCAGCCTTGTGCTTTGAACCAGGTGGCGAAGTCGTGGAAATTGATGGGCTCGCGGGAGATCGCGAAGACGATGTTGCCATCGGTACGAATGCCCACGCCGTTCCGGATGTGCAGGTTCTTGGAGCCTGGCGTGAAGTTCTTGTTGATCACACCACCGGAGAGGAGCATGGGCCCCGATTGCGTTGCGTACCGTACCTGCACCATGTCCTTCATGGAGGTGGTCGTCTTCACGAAGGCGCTACCATCGTTGTAGAGGCCGAATACACCGTTGGGCTGCATGTGGAAGTTGTCCTTGGGATCGGTCCTGCGGTCGATACGGTTCAGGACCTTTCCGTCTTCGATATAGAGTCCTACCGGCCCTTGCTCGTGCGTGTACATGCCGCCGTTCATAGCAAAGAGAAGGTCACTTCCTTCTTGTGCGATACGTGTTCTCAATGCCCCCAGGTCGCCGATCACATGGCCTTGCGGATCCTTCCAGCGAAGGGTGATGTGTTCCTTGCGAAGATCAACGATCCTGGAGGCGATCGGCGTACCCTCGAACTTCAGGAACGACGTTGTGAGCAGCAGTACGCCTACCAGTAGCAGAAGTTGGGAAGGGCGTCGCATACGTGTGATCAGAGACCAACATGAAGCCCAAAGACCAGGCCAAGTCCGCGCACACGACCGGTCGCGAAACCGGCCAACTGCGGTGTCGAGAAGCTGATAAGGACACGTTGCCCGAAACGATGTTTGGCGGCGAAGCCCACGCGCAGCGTGCCGAACCCGCCATAGCTCACATTCGCCCCCACCATGGTGCGTTGCCCCATGGTTCTACTGGCCAGTGCGGTCAGTTGCGGGATGTACCCGGGCAGGTGTCGATGGTCCACGGCAAGGCTCAGGCGCCACCGCTCGCACATGTCCATGGTCGCATCAGCGTATACCCTGAAGGGCATGAGGCGTGTGGCGGAGCCGTGGTCGTAGCGTAGGCCGAGCGTGTCCAATACGGTCTCTTCGTTGATGATCACCGCATCCAGCCCGAAGAGGTCGTCAACGTGCCAACCCTCGTATCGGATGAGCGTGTCTTGATCCAGACGCACGGTATTACCGTTCCAAGCGATGAATCCGAGGTCGTCCACACCGAGGCCGATCCGCAGCGGTCGTTCGCCGTTGGTGGTAAAGGCCCAACGTGCTGAGAATGCGGCCCCCAGCCCGTTCGTGCGATCCCAGCCGCTGCCTGACGTGTCACTCGCCATGAGATCGCCGAGTAAGGCACTCCGCAGCACGCGGCCATCTTCCCCGGTGAAGAGCGTAGCCCATTCCACATTCAGGTCGGTGAATGATCGGCCGCGGACAAGGTGCATCTGTACAAAGGAACCGGACCGTTGATCGATCATCCCCCCCCCGAAAGTCTCATAGCGCGTACGTTCGAACGCGGAGGGACCTAGCACAGCGGTGCGGCCTTCGTAAGCCGCATTGCCGAAGAAGGTGAGGGCGTAAGCATCTTCGGTGAAGGATGACCCGGCAAGGTCATGGTAGCCCAGACTTACCAGGGGGCGCCATCCGGGGAGTTGGCTCCAGCACGCCGCTCCGGTCCAGGTGGCACTGCCCTCGATCACATAGCCCACCGAGTTCCCTTTTTCGCGAAGCGCCTCGGCGGAGCGTTGCCGGAGATCGCGCCCCACGTGCCCTCCTCGGTACAAGGCCAATGGCAATTCGTTCAATACGGTGTTGGCGTTATAGTCGAAGAGCCCTTTCAACGAAACGGTGTTCCGATAGCCTGGGTCCAGGTCTACCTTGGCGTCATAGGGCAGAACGCCCGGCTGAGCCAGCACCGGAGAGGCAGATAGTAAGAGCAGGAGGGATGCTGCCTTATTCATCGCCGTTCACGAAGTAGCGAGCGCCTACGGTGAATTGCATGTCCAATGCGTAACGGTCCAAGAGCCGCAAGTGCTGGGTCTGGTCGGTCGTGTTGAAGACGATGCGGATCCGGAACCTGCCTTCCCCGTACAGCAGGTCCATCTGGTCTTCGGTGAGTTCCGCCACGATCCGGGAACGGACGCTGCTCTGCACTAGCCTATTGGACCCTAACACCCCGGACGTGATCAAGCCCGTTGTGGGCACATGGCTTAGGAGTTCGCGTTCGCGATCAACGATGTCCAGTTCCACCCGTGCTTCGAAAGGGAAGCCGTTGGTTGCGAAGAGGTTGATCGTGCTGGCACCAAGAACTTGGTCGGATCCGTTCCCCGGCAGATCCGGTTTCAAGATGTTCTCCAGGACCAGGTCGGTCGCGATCACGTTCAAGGGAACCTCCAATTCGAGGTCCGCCTTCAAGCGACTGTCGTGATAGACGAAGTCATTCCCATTGCTGATGTTCCCGAGCGGATTCAGTTCCAGCTCCAGGTCGTACCGCAACTCGTTGGGAAGGTTCTCCAGGAAAGCATCGACATTGCTGTCGTCATTGTCCAGTTCGTTCGTGTAATGCGACGCCTGAGACCCATTTCCAAGGTCGATGGCCCGGTTCAGGTTGATGGGGCCTTGCAGAATGCTGTGTTGTAGATCCACGCTGACACCGGTGCGGGTGTTGAGCGCCCTTAGTTCATTCAGGCGAACACGCACATCCATGCCCACTCCATTCTCCACGTTCACGCGCAGGGTCACGCGGTCCAGATCGAGCGTCCCCCCCACGAAGTTGTCGAACAACCCGAAGCGGTTCGTTCCGGATCCGAAGGCGATGGTCCGCGATCCGAAGTACCCTTTCGCGTAGTATGGGACAAGGTCACGGTAGGTGGCTTCTACGATCACGCTGTCCTGGTTGGTCACACTGGCCCCAGAACCGGCCGGGTCAAGTTGGGCTGCAACAGCCGTTGTCAACGTGTTCACATCATTGAAGGCCTGGCCGCGGAGATCGAAGTCAGCGCCGGCCAGGTCGCGAACGACGCTCGAGAACGAGGGGTTCGCTGGAGTTCCGGCTTCCACCGATGTGGATAGTTCATTATTCCCATCGGGGAACGTAGCGGAAGGGAGAGTGAAACGCCCCAACACCCGGCTGGCGATCTTATTCCGCATGCGAAGCTCCAGAAGCCCTTCTTTCACCACTAATCGGCTCAATTCCAGATCGGGCAGGTTGAAACGGATCAGGTTGTTCTGGCTGATCACAGGAAAACCTGCGGGTAGGGTGAAGGCATCGTTACCGGGCAGTGGGAAAGCATACGGGTAGCGGAAGTTCGTATCGGGTATCTCCAATACGGTATCCAGGTCTACGGCGAAGAGTTGCTCGGAATAGACCAAGGTGATCTCACCGTCAGGGCCTATGCTTTGAACGGAGTCAGGAACGATATCGGCGAGCGTAAAGCGGGTGGTGAGGAGGGGAGCCAGTACATCCACATCCCAACTGGCCGGATCATCTTCCTTCTTGCAACCGAACAATGTTGATAGAAAAAGCAGCCCGAACAAGGCAACCCGGCTGGTTGGGCGTGCGTATTCCATTCGTGGGGAAAAGTACGGAAGCGGTCGTTCGTGTCCTTGGTCATCGTCAGTACCGATCGTACCTTTAGCGTGGCATGCCGATGATGCTCCTCAGACGTCATATCCTGCTCCCTGCGCTGCTTTCGGCGACGGTCATGTATGCCCTTTCCTGGTTGTGGCATGGTCTGGCTTTGACCGACCTGGAGGAAATGACCATCCCCAAACCCCTTTACTTCACACTGGCAGGCTTGGTGTACCTCATCTTGGGATCAGGGCTCACCTTCATGATCCATACGGCCATCTTACACGAGTGGATCTCACTGAAACGAGCCTTTCCCCTCACCTCAGCGCTACTGGGTGCCGTCGCTGGTTTCGTCGTTTACCTGCTGATCTTCGTGCTGGGCATGTCCTTCGTGAAAGGCGGCATGTTGCACGTGGTGGTGGATGTGCTTTGGCAGATGCTGGAGCAGGGGGTTGGCGGACTTTGCGTGAGCTTGGGTATCATCTACGACATGCACAAGCGGTACTTGGAGACCGAGCGCGCCAAGTAGATCAGGCGTTGCCGTACTTCTCTTTCCATAGGCGCTGTAGCAAGGCCGAATACTCCCGCTCCTTGGCGTTGTCACCTGGTTTGTAGAATGCCGTTCCGCTCAGGGCTTCCGGCAGGAATTCCTGAGCGATGAAATTGCCTGCGCCATCATGACTGTACTGATACTCCTTTCCGTAGTCCAGTTCCTTCATCAGGCGGGTGGGGGCATTGCGCAAGGCCAGCGGAACGGGCAGGTCGCCGGTCGTTTTCACCACTTGTTGGGCGGCGCCGATGGCCAGGTAGCTGGCGTTGCTTTTCGGTGAACACGCCAGGTAGATGGCGCATTGGCTCAGGATGATCCGCCCCTCGGGCCAGCCGATCATCTGCACGGCTTGCATGGTGGTAGTGGCCATGAGCAAAGCGTTCGGGTTCGCATTGCCGATGTCCTCACTGGCCAGGATCACCATGCGGCGTGCGATGAACAAGGGGTCCTCGCCGCCCTCTACCATGCGTGCCAGCCAATAAACAGCAGCATTGGGGTCGCTGCCACGCATGCTCTTGATGAACGCACTGATGATATCGTAGTGTTGCTCGCCCTGCTTGTCGTAACGAGCCGTATTGTTCTGCACGACTTCTTTTACCAGTGCGTTGTGGATCACGACCCGGTCGCGTTGGCCCTGCTCACCGGCCGAAAGCACGCACAGTTCGAAGGTGTTCAGCAGTCGTCGAGCATCTCCACCACTGGCACGTAGCAACGCATCCGTCTCCTGAAGGTCTATCGAGATCCCCTGTAACACCTTGTCGGTCGACATTGCGCGTTCCAGCAAGGCCAGCAATTGCTCCACGGCCAGGGGCTGCAGCACGTAGACCTGGCAGCGGGAGAGGAGGGCCGGGATGACCTCAAAACTCGGATTCTCGGTCGTGGCGCCGATCAATGTGATGGTGCCTTTCTCCACAGCGCCGAGCAAGCTGTCCTGCTGCGCTTTACTGAAGCGATGGATCTCGTCGATGAAGAGGACCGCACTGCGCGAGAACAATCCCGTACCGCCGGCCTGTTCGATCACCTCGCGTACGTCCTTCACACCGCTATTGATGGCGCTGAGGGCATGGAATGGCCTCTTCAGGTCTTGGGCGATCAAACGGGCCAATGTGGTCTTCCCGACCCCCGGTGGACCCCATAGCATCATGCTGGGCAGCATTCCGCCGGCCAGTGCCTTGCGCAGAACACCACCGGTGCCTACCAGATGTTCCTGACCAACAACATCATCCAAGGTGCGCGGGCGAAGGCGTTCGGCGAGTGGTTCGGTGCTTTCCAAGGGGTGGCAAAAGTACCTTACCGCATCAGGACTACCCGCCGGGAAAGAGCTCGCGCGCGCATCCTCAGCATAGCACCCGGTGCCCACTAGCCTTCATCGAAGGGAACGCTGGCATCCCCAGCCTTCCTCGTCCCTCGGAACGCAGGTCTCCGGCTCATTGCATGAAACGCGCCGAGTAGCAGGAGTCCTGGGTCGAGCTGGCAGAACACCTGAACGCCGAGGTGCCACAGTGGTGTCGGTTGAATAGGCTTCGGCTTGATCGAGTGTCCATCTCCTCCCGAAGCGGAGTAGCACTATGAATACATGCTCCACTCACGCTCCGCCGAACAGGATGCGTGCGGCTGAAGTTGCTCCACATGCATGGCTTCACTGGTGCCCGGGAAGTTGAACGCATGCTCTTTCAGCGAGGCGCTGCAGCCCAGCCCATGATCCGGGTCGATGTAAAGCGGGTATTCGCCCTGCTTCGCTACGCTGGTTCGTACCGAAGCACTGGACGCGGATGAGGAGTTAGCGTTGTCGGATCGCATGGTCTTGTTCAAGATTTGGAACAAGCGGTCCAAAGGAGGCTTCGAGGGCGAGCGAACAGAAGTAGTATGCCGAAGGTATCTGCGCTAGTCGATGGCTGTCAAGTGTTCGTCGATACTGGCGTGGTGCCGGCAGTGAGTTTGGGTTATTTCGTCGACAGTACTAGGGGTCTGCACTGAGGACCTGTTCAAAACTTTAGTTGCCAGGAAATTTGGCGATCACGAACTATGTCGCTTAATTGTGCGTCACAAGTCGGACGGATTTTCCGTCAAAACAGAACCGGGGTAACCGAAGAAGCACTCAAACACACAAAACGCCATGGCTACGGAGATCAACAAGGAGAAACTGAAGGCACTTCAGCTCACGATGGATAAGATGGAGAAGACCTTCGGAAAAGGCGCCATCATGAAACTGGGTGATGATGCGATCGAACAGGTGGAGGTGATCCCGACCGGTTCTATCGGCTTGGATCTTGCGCTCGGCGTGGGTGGTTATCCCAAAGGCCGCATCATCGAGATCTACGGACCTGAATCTTCGGGTAAGACCACGTTGGCGATACATGCCATAGCGCAGGCGCAACGGAAAGGTGGTATCGCGGCCATGATCGATGCCGAACACGCTTTCGACCGGGTGTATGCCGAAAGCCTCGGTGTGGACACGGAGAATCTGCTCATCAGCCAGCCGGACAACGGTGAACAAGCACTGGAGATCGCCGACAACCTGATCCGTTCGGGGGCCATCGATATCATCGTGATCGATAGCGTGGCGGCGCTTACACCCCGCGCGGAGATCGAGGGCGAAATGGGGGATAGCGCCGTGGGTATGCAGGCCCGCCTCATGAGCAAAGCCCTGCGCAAGCTCACCGGTACGATCAGCAAGACCGGTTGTTGCTGCATTTTCATCAACCAATTGCGAGAGAAGATCGGCGTTATGTTCGGCAATCCTGAGACCACCACAGGCGGTAACGCACTGAAGTTCTACGCGACCATCCGTCTTGACATCCGCCGGGCCACCCAGATCAAGGATGGTGAGAACGCCGTGGGCAACCGCACCAAGGTGAAGGTGGTGAAGAACAAAGTGGCTCCTCCGTTCCAGAAAGCCGAGTTCGACATCATGTTCGGCAAAGGCATCAGCAAAACAGGCGAGATCATCGACATGGGTGTCGAACTCGGTATCATCAAGAAGAGTGGTAGCTGGTTCAGTTACGAGGACAATAAGTTGGGTCAGGGCCGAGACATGGTACGCCAGCTCCTGGATGATAATGTCGAGCTCTGTGAACAATTGGAAGGCCGTATCAAAGAGGCCATGGCAAAGGCTCCCTTGCCGGTAACTGCATGATCCTGGTCGTCAGCGCGTCGTTGATCTCCGCTGCTCAAGTCATGGCGAAACGATAAGACAGCTTGAACGGCGTGCGACTACCTTTGAAGACCCCGGTGAATACCGGGGTCTTCTGCTTTCCTCATCGCATGTCACGCTTTCCGAACGCTATCGTACTTGCTATCCTCCCCTGGGTCTTCGCCTGTACTGATGAGCCCCGGCCCACCGCGGTTCTTCAGCCTACTTCGCTGTCCTCCTTGGAAGAACTGGATCGTAAGATCCTCGCTGATCCCACCAACGCGATTTGGTTCGCCCAACGAGCCCTTTTCTACGAAGGCAAGGACAGTCTCAATAAAGCGTTCAGCGATTGGTTCCGTGCCATTTCCTTGGATAGTACGGCTGCTCGTTACAGGGTAGCTCTTGGTGATCTGTATTACCGGAAGGTCGATCTCCCCAAAGCGGAAGCCCAATTCACCAAGGCGATATCACTGGCACCGGATAGCGCGATGGCTTGGCTGCGGATGGCCGAGTTGAAGCTGGTGCAGCGCGACTTCGTGGCGGCCATGCAGAACGCCAACGAAGCCCTGAGGTTGGACCAGGAAGACCCGAGAGCTTATTTCCTCAAGGGATGGATCCATCAGGAGGCAGGTGATACGGCATTGGCCATCAGCAGCTACCGAACAGCCGTTGAACGAGATAACGACTACTATGAGGCCTACATCGCCCTTGGTATCATCCACGCCCGCAAACGCGATCCTCTGGCCATGCAGTACTACAACTCAGCGGTTGAACTAAGGCCTCGAAGTGTAGAGGCCTGGTACGATAGGGGAATGTTCGCGCAAGAGACCGGGCAGGATAGTGTGGCGCTGGCTTCCTACAGCCGGATCAAGGAGATCGATCCTGCCAATGCTACGGCTTGGTACAATACGGGCTATATCTTCTTGGAGCACCAGGACCGGTTCCCGGAGGCGAGGTCCCAGTTCAGTCATGCCATATCACTGCTACCCGACTACCATCAGGCCTACTTCAATCGGGGGTTGGCCTACGAGCTTCAGAACCGGCTGGATAGTGCGCTCGCTGATTACAAGAAGGCGCTCGATATCGAACCTGGTTATGATCTGGCAGCAGAAGGTCTGGGTAGGCTCCAATCCAAAGGCGTCAACGTGATACGCTAGCGCCTCTTTATCGGTCCTTTCGGGGACCAAAGGATGGTGCCTCGCTGCATCACGACGAACCGTCTGATGAGCATCGTTCCGGCACGGTGTACACGGAGCGTCCACGTGCCGGTCCGCAGGCTTCCCAAGGAAAGATCATGGATCTCTGTACCCGTGAAGGACCGTTTCACGTTCCCGCGTGCGTTCAGCAGGTCCACGCGCTCTGCATCCTCCGGGATCATGGCTTCCATTTTTCCAGCAACGGCACCTTCCATGAAGCCGATCCGAAGGTCATCGGCCGTGCGCTCTATCGGCTTTTCCGGCACATAGGCGATCAATCCATCCGCTTGGGCTCGAACTGCCAGCGTGAATAGGCAGCCAAGAACAGGACTTACGAGCACAAGTGGGCGCATGCTCCCTTGTACGCGCTAATGCGAAGGGGGTTCCGTTCGGGCTCGCCAACAGAAAAGCCCCGGCACAGAGGCCGGGGCTTTTCTGTTGGCGAGGTGCCAAGATCACTCGTCGTCGTTACCGATGTTCACGCCGATCGTAAGGCCGTAGCTCATGTATTTCGAATCGATCTCCGAAAGGGTCGGGTCATCTTTGAAGACACGGCTCAGACCGATGCTGGCGGTCGGAGAAAGGGTGAATAGGCCCATGTCGAAACCTACACCGGCATCCAAGTTCCAAGAACCACTGTTGAAATCGCCCTTGTTCCAGCCGAGGTTGCCGTCGCGATCGTCCACGCTCATAAGCACGTCGTAGCTGGGTCCAAGCATCACACGCATGTCGAACTGGTAGGTGTCCACCACACGGTACCCCAATAGGGTACGAAGCTTCAGGTTGGTGCGCACCAGATCGTCCTCAACGGTAACCTGACCTGCAGCGCCGTTCTGTGTATTCATGGAATAGGTCACAGCCGTAACGCTGCGTCCGAGGAAAGCACCCGGTTGTACGAAGAGTTTGTCTCCGATACGGGCATCAGCGCCCAACTGCCATCCCACTTGGGCCTTGTAGTTGAAACCGTCCGGCGCTTGCGTAAGGCTTTGAAAGGTGAGGCCGACTTGCGGGTTGAACTGGAACTGGGCGCTTGCGGCGGTGGCGCTCAACAAGGTGAGCGTGAACAAGGTCGTTTTCATGGGTTCTCTGCTTGGCGGGTCACTTTCCAAGAGCGTGCCAAGTTCGCACTTTCGGACATAACAGCTTGTCAACGAAGTGAGTGAAGCCCACGCAGAGCATCTTTGCGTCATGCATGTGGCGGTGATCGGAGGGGGAGCGGCCGGATTCTTCGCTGCGCTCAGTGTGGCGCGCCACCACCCTGAAGCACGGATCACCTTGTACGAGAAGAGCAATAAACTGCTCAGCAAGGTGCGCATCAGCGGTGGTGGGCGTTGCAATGTCACGCACGACTGCATGGAGACCCGAAAACTCGCCAAAAATTATCCGCGGGGAGAAGCCTTCTTGCGCAAGGCGTTCGGCCTGTTCGCCGTGAAGGAAACGATCGCCTGGTTCAACGATCATGGTGTGGATCTGAAGGTGGAGGCGGATGGACGCATGTTCCCGACCACCGATGATTCGGCGACCATCGCCGATGCGCTCCTTGGTGTGGCCCGATCACATGGGGTTCGCGTTGAACTCAGCTCGGCCGTTTCATCGCTTGGAATGTTCGACGGGCGTTTCGTGCTGTCCGTCAACGGGCAACAGGTTCCAGCGGATCATGTGATCGTCACCACAGGTGGTCATCCACAGGCAGGGTCATACGCCTGGTTGAGAGCCATCGGGCATACCATCATTCCGCCAGTGCCCTCGCTGTTCACGTTCAATATCCCTGATGATCCCATACGTGGGCTGATGGGCGTGGCGCTTCCGGCGCGGGTGCGTATCGTGGGAACGAAGTTGGAGAGTTCAGGACCGGTGCTCATCACACATTGGGGACTGAGTGGCCCGGCGATCCTCCGGCTCAGCGCATGGGGTGCCCGCATCTTACACGACATGCAGTACACCTTCACGGCCCAAGTCAATTGGGTGGAGGGGCGCAGCGAGGATGAGTTGCGATCGCTTTTCAGCGAACGAGCCGACGAACTGGATCGCAAACTTGCGCAGAACGCAGATCCGTTGCGCTTACCTAAACGCTTCTGGCTTCATCAATTGGCAAAGGCAGGTATTTCGGCGGACAGACCGTGGGGCGAGGTAGCGAAGAAGGACCGCAATCGACTTGTGGACCTGCTCACCAATGACCGTTTCAAAGTCGTGGGCAAGACCACGTTCAAGGAAGAATTCGTCACGGCCGGCGGGGTGTCCCTGGATGAAGTGGACCCCGTAACGATGCAGAGCAGCAAACTACCCGGGCTCTATTTCGCCGGTGAAGTGCTGGACATCGATGGCATCACCGGAGGGTTCAATTTCCAAGCCGCTTGGACCACCGGGTACATCGCCGGACGGTTGGCGGTGTAAGTGTCTCAGCGAACCACGCGGGTCACCGAACGCATGCCGTCATCGACCAGTACCACATAGAGGCCTGGAGCAGTATCCAGCGCGAGCACCGCTGAACGGTCCTGGACCTTCGAAGTGGTCACCAACGCTCCCGAGGCATTGAACACCGAGACCGTAGCGAAACCGGTGGTCTTCACGCGTTCCACACGCAATCCATCACCATCGAACCACACACGAGGTGATGTTGCTGAGCGATCTTCAATGGAAGCGAAGGGGCCCCAGATGGACGCCACCCATTCCGGGTGGTCGATGTACGGATTACGGTTGTGTTGCAGGTTGGTGAAGATCGTGTTGTTACGAGCTACTTCTTTCGCGCTCACCGGATCCTCAGTATGCCATTCCAGCAGCAGGTTCTCCACCCATGGCAGGAACTCTCCGCCGCTCAACACCGGTGCATCGGCCCAGCCGTTCGCTTCGTTCATGTAGCGGGTCAGCATGTAGAAGTAGCCCCGCGCGAGGTCGCCTTTGTATGCGTCGATAGGCTCGAAGGCCAGACCGCTGCAGCCCGGATAGGTGCACTGGCCCAACTTACCACCGTTCTCTGCCGCAAAGGTCACGTTGTTGCCAACGGTCCCATAAGGCCAGTTGGCGCGCTTCTGGTTCACCCAAGCATCGGTGGGGTACATGTGGAACAGGTCAGTATCCGGTCCTGGTACACCTCCGAACCAGCTTTGTGGAAAGGAGTGCTCCCGGTTGAAGCAATCACCTTCGCTATCGTAGGTGACCGAGCCTCCACACTGATCGGTGCCGAACGTGAACTCGTATGGTGCGGTTCCATCGGGAACATCCGAGTAGATGTCCCAGACCTTGTTGTTCGACTTACGGTCGGTAACAGCATACGCCGCCCAGAGCTGGCTGTTGGCCAGAACGGAATGTCCGTCGATGATGTCGCGCAAGGCTTCGCGCAGCGCCTGCCCGGTGAGCCCTGCCGCCGGATCGTAGTAGCCCGCAGGGGGTTGGGCCAGAAGAACGGCCGGCGAGAGGATGAGGCCGAAAAGAGGCAGTGCACGCATGGGGTAAAAATACCGCTCTGGGAGAGGCGTTCGGGACGTTGCTGAAAAGGAAAAGGGGGCTTAACGCCCCCTTCTCATGGATCGTAGGATCCCTTACTTCACTTTGTTCACGATGGCCGTGAAAGCGGCAGCATCGTTGTAGGCGATCTCGGCCAAAGCCTTGCGGTCCAGTTCGATGTTGCCTTTCTTCAGTTTGCTCATCAATACGCTGTAGCTGATGCCGTTGATGCGGGCTGCAGCGTTGATACGCTGGATCCACAGTCCACGGAACTCGCGCTTTTTCAGCTTCCGACCATCGTAGGCGTGCTGAAGACCTTTCTCCACCGTATTCTTCGCGACGGTGTACACGTTCTTGCGGCGACCGAAGTTGCCTTTCGCCATATCCAGTACCTTTTTGCGCTTGGCACGGCTGGCTACTTTGTTCTTACTGCGTGGCATGTTCTACGTTGGTTTTTGGGCGTGAGCGCTTCCCGTTCAAGGGAGGACTTTGGTGCTACACGTCCTGGTTAACGCTACCTATTACCCGGTGCGGTTGGGTTTCTTGTTCAAGCCTACCCTTGGAGGAGATCCAGGATCGCCTTCTTGTCGCTGGGGTGTACCAGTGACTTCTTGGTGAGGGCGCGCTTACGCTTGGTCTCCTTCTTGGTAAGGATGTGGTTCTTGAACGCGCTCTTGCGCTTGATCTCGCCGGAACCGGTCAACTTGAACCGCTTCTTCGCTCCGGACTTGGTCTTCATCTTGGGCATGGCCTCTCGGGGTTGTCATTCCGGGCTTGGCCCGGGATCGCGTGTTTATCTCTGTCGTGGCAGGGCGACATGAACGTCGCCCTTGCGTCATTTCTTCTTCTTCGGTATCAAGAACATGATCATGCGCTTGCCTTCCAGCTTGGGCATGCTCTCCACCAGACCGATGTCCTCCAGGTCCTGGGCGAACTTCAGCAGCAGGATCTCGCCACGCTCTTTGAACACGATGCTACGACCGCGGAAGAACACGAAGGCTTTCACCTTGTGACCCTCTTCGAGGAAGTTGCGGGCGTGCTTGAGCTTGAAGTTCACGTCGTGTTCGTCCGTGTTGGGGCCGAATCGGATCTCCTTCATCTCCACGGTGGCCTGCTTCGCCTTGATCTCCTTCTGCTTCTTCTTGAGGTCGTAGAGGAATTTCTTATACTCGATGATGCGGCATACCACCGGAACCGCGGTAGGGCTGATCTCGACCAGGTCCAGACCCATGTCCTCCGCCATGCGCAGGGCTTGGTTGAAAGGGTACACGCCCTGTTCGATGTTGTCACCCACCAGACGCACTTCGTTCACTCCGTAGATCTTGTTGTTGATCCGGTGCGGATCCTCTTTGATCACACGACCACGGAACGGACGGCGTTGGCCGCCACCGCCTCCGGGAGGACGAGGTGGGCCACTGGGACGAAAGGGTGCTCCTGCCACTAGTTGGTTTTTGGTTCGAAAGGCCGGTCTTCGGCTTTTGAGGGCGCGAATATCGGCATCTTTTCGCTACGCGCGTAAGTCTCCTATTCCAGTAGGCGGGTTGACCGGTCTGTCAGCCTTCTGCTCACTGGCCTAACTGCACGGCGATGCGCTCCTTCACCAGGCCCGCAAAGGCCTCAACGGTAAGCGCACCCAGGTCGCCTTGGCCATGCTCACGCACGGAAAGGGTGCCATCCGCTGCCTCTTTTTCACCCACAACCAGCATGAAGGGGATCTTGGTCAGTTCGGCATCGCGGATCTTCCGGCCCACCTTCTCGTTGCGTTCGTCCACGGTCGCCCGGATGTCCATGTCCGAGAGCTCCTGCTGAAGTTTGGCGCACACATCGAGGTATTTGTCGCTCACCGGCAATATGATGGCCTGTTCCGGGTTCAGCCACAGCGGGAAACGGCCTCCGGTGTGCTCGATGATCACTGCGATGAAACGCTCCAAGCTGCCAAAGGGCGCCCGGTGGATCATCACCGGACGGTGCTTCTGGTTGTCGCTGCCAACGTATTCCAGCTCGAAACGCTCGGGCAGGTTGTAGTCCACTTGGATGGTGCCCAGCTGCCAACGGCGGCCTAGCGCATCTTTCACCATGAAATCCAGCTTCGGGCCGTAGAAAGCCGCCTCGCCGTATTCCACGGTCGTCTTCATGCCACATTCAGCAGCCGCATCGATGATGGCTTGTTCGGCCTTCACCCAATTCTCTTCGCTGCCGATGTATTTACTGCGGTCCTCTTTATCACGCAGGCTTACCTGGGCTTCGAAGTTCTCGAAGTTGAGGGCGCGCAACACGAGCAGTACGAGGTCGATCACCTTCAGGAATTCCTCTTTCACCTGATCAGGACGGCAGAAGAGGTGGGCATCATCCTGGGTGAAGCCGCGCACGCGGGCCAGACCATGCAGTTCGCCGCTCTGTTCATAGCGATATACTGTGCCGAACTCCGCCAAACGCAAGGGGAGGTCTTTGTAGCTGCGCGGGCGGCTGGCAAAGATCTCGCAGTGGTGCGGGCAGTTCATGGGCTTCAGCATGAACTGCTCGCCTTCCTGCGGGGTGCTGATCGGCTGGAAACTGTCCTTGCCGTACTTCTCCCAGTGGCCGCTGGTGATGTAGAGCTGCTTGCTGCCGATGTGGGGCGTGGCCACCTGCACGTAGCCGGCCTTTTCTTGGGCCGTCTTCATGAAGTTGATCAGGCGCTCACGCAGGGCGGCACCTTTGGGCAACCACAGCGGCAATCCGGCACCCACCTTCTCGCTGAAGGTGAACAGGTCCAGTTCCTTGCCCACCTTCCGGTGATCCCGCTTCTTGGCCTCTTCGAGCATCACCAGATACTCGTCCAGTTCCTTCTGCTTCGGGAAAGTGATGCCGTAGAGGCGGGTGAGCTGCTTGCGCTTCTCGTCGCCGCGCCAGTAGGCACCGGCCACGTTCAGGATCTTGAAGGCTTTGATGAACGAGGTGTCCGGGATGTGTGGCCCACGGCACAGGTCGGTGAAGTTGCCTTGGTTGTAGAAGGTGATCTCGCCGTCCTTCAAGCCTTCGATCAGTTCCAGCTTGTACTCATCACCTTTCTCGGTGAAGTACTTGATCGCCTCGGCTTTGCTCACCTCGCTCCGGTTGAACACCTCCTTCTTCGCGGCGATCTCTTTGAACTTGGCTTCGATGGCCGCAAAGTCACCTTCGCCCACGCTGCGGTCGCCGAAGTCGATGTCGTAATAGAAGCCGTTCTCGATGGCCGGACCGATGCCGAATTTGGCGCCGGGGTAGAGGGCTTCCACTGCCTCGGCCATCACGTGGGCGCTGCTGTGCCACATGGTCGCTTTGCCGTCCGTATCGTTCCACGTCAGCAGGGCCAACGTGCAGTCGCCGGGTAGGGGGCGGTTGGCGTCGCGTACTTCGCCGTTCACTTTTGCGGAGAGCACGTTGCGGGCCAGGCCTTCGCTGATGCTCTTGGCCACGTCCATCGCCGTAGCGCCTTGGTCGTAGCTCCGGACGGTACCGTCCGGGAGGGTCACATTGATCTTCATTAGTTCACCAAGCCACCATACGAGCGGTGGACGAGGGGCGCCAAAAGTAGCGTTCGGCGTGGAAAGCAGAAGGGCTTCCACCTAACGGGAAGCCCTTACACCGTCCGAGGGGTCATTCGGACTACGGCAAAACCGATCTCATCTGTCGCAGTGCAACATCATCAGTTCCTCTACGGAACGATCACCCAGGTCATGGGCTTGTTGCAGGGCGTAACATCCATCTTGTTTGCGGTCCTGGCGGAAGTAGATCACGGCCAGCGCAGCGTAGGCTTTATCCAGCGTGGGGTCCATTTCAACGGCCTTCTCCAGATCGGCGATGGCACGGTCATCATCGCGCACCACGCTAAGGGCGATCCCGCGATCGCACCAGGCCATGGCATTGTAGCTGGCGATGTTCACCAAACGGTCGTAATGGCTCAGGGCGGCAGGTAGGTCGTTCTCTTCCATGGCCATGCGGCCGAGTTCGAAAAGCGCGTGTTCGGTGGCGGGGCCGTTCGGGTGCAGGCCGATCACACGATAAAGATCATGTTTGGCAACGGTGCTCTTGCCCATGGCACGGTTCACTTCGGCGCGACGGATCAGGCCATGCACGTCGGCAGGCTCCATGGCGAGTAACTGGTCGAGATCCTGCAAGGCACCAGCGTTATCGCCTTGCGAGAGCTTCGTTACAGCACGGTAGTACCAGGCCTTGCTGTTGGTGGGCTCTTCCACCACCACCTTGTCGAATTCGGTCTGGGCCGTCTTATGGTCTTCCTTTTTCAGGGCAGTGAGGCCGGCGATCATGGCCTCATCGGCCGATTGGGCCATAAGGGTGAAGCTGATCGCGAGACTGGAGAGGATCGAAAGGGTTCTCATGCGGACCTTGCAACGGCGCTCTTGGATAAAAGTTCCGATGCACCGGTGGAAAAGTCCCGGTTCCGGGCACGATGACCGTTGCCAAGCGCCGGTAGTTTCGCCTCATGCTCGTTAACAGCGACCCTATTTCGGAGGACTTCGGCTACCTCGTTCTGCGCGTCGGTTTCGGCGGAACCATGTTCTGGCAGCACGGCTGGCCCAAACTCATGGCCTTTGGAGAAAAGGTGGACACGTTCGCCGACCCCTTCGGCCTTGGCCCCGCTTTCTCGTTGATCCTGATCCTGGTCGCCGAGGTGCTCTGCTCAGCCTTGATCGTACTTGGCCTCTGGACGCGCATCGCCGCGATCCCGCTCATCATCGCCATGGCCGTGGTCGTCTTCATGGTGAAGGGCGATGCCGACTTCCCCGAGAAGGAATTGGCCGCGGTTTACATGACGGCCTTTATCGCCATCCTCTTCACCGGTAGCGGCCGGTTCTCGATCGATAAGATTTCCTTCGGCTAGGCGAGCAGCTTCGCCATATCGGCGTTCCAAGCTTCGATCAGCGGCATTTCCTGCTCGCCAACGAGGCCCATGCTGATGAACTCCTTGTAGCAGGCCACCATGTTCGCGCCGATGTGCTGCACACCGGGCTTCAAGGAAAGGGCCTGCAAGCGCTCGCAGATGGCCTTGTTGTTCTGGTAGCCGATGATCTCGTCGGCGAAGTCCTTCATCAGATTGTGGGCGTTGCGTTCCTGCCAGACCGTGGCATTGTGGAACAGCACGTCCCAGCCGTTCTCCCAGCAGATGCGCACGGCCACGTAGCTGCGCCAGATGTCCGTCATGCGGAAGCTGCAGTAGGAGGGTAGGTACAGCAGTTGGAAAGCCTCGCGGAACCAGGTCGTGTTCTGCGAATTGAACGGGCACCACGCGCCTTTGCCCAAGGAGACCGAATGATCGCGCTGGATGAAATCCGTTGGCAACTTCCCGATCAGCCGGTAAATGGCGTCCACGTCCGGGTTCTCATCGGCCAAGCCCTGTTGGATGGGACAATCCTTTGAAGTGATGGAGGGCAATGCGGGAATGGCGTCCTGTAGGTGTTCCAGTGGGAAACCCCGCGGCCAGATGGGTTCCTCGCTGAAGTAGCGGTAGAGATTCACCCAGCCAGTCCCTTGGAACGATCCCGTGCTGTGCTGGCGGGTACGTTCGCCCCAGAACTCTTCACGTGGGAAATTGTCGTCGTCCGACTCCAGGATCACCTCGGCGCCGTTCTGAATCGCTTGTAGATAGCCGAGGTTCTTGCGGCCGTAGTGGCGCTCGGGCAACAAGGTCGCCAGTTGGAACGGCATGGTGCGCTGGCGCGGAAGGCCCCAGAAATCACAACCCTCTAGGCTGAAATCAGCTGGTGAGGGCTTGTCGCCGATCAACACGAAATCGATGTCACGGGACTTGCATCCTTCAGCGAACGAGCGCAGCACCGCGTTCGGAGCAGCGATGGATGTGATGACGAGGGCGGTGCGCTGGGCGGTCATAGGCGAGGGGACTTGAAGAGCAGGCGCTGGCGGAAGTAATACAGCAGCACGCTGATGGAGTTCTTGATGGCGTTCTGCGAAACGCGCGGGCTCGGCGCTTTGTAGTGGATGGGGATCTCTGCGAAGCGAGTGAACCGCAACAGGTAACGCAGTTCCGTTTGATAGAAGTGCGCTTTCGACAGCAACTGGTAGGCGAGGAACTTACCTACGATATGCCGATGGAAGCCTTGGTAGCCCGAGGTCATGTCGTACATGCGCGAGCCGAGCAGCACGTTGCTGAGGGTCGTACCCACTTTGGAGAGCACTGTGCGTTTGTAGTTCGATTCCGTGATGGAACCACCGTTGATGAACCGGCTTCCGAAGGCGCATTCGTTGCCCTCGTTCAATACACGCAGGAACATCGGCAATGCTCGTGGATCATGGGACAATCCCGCATCCATTTCGATGATGAGCTCGTGTCCATTGTCGTAAGCTTCCTTGTACCCACGGAGGTAGGCATCCACCACGTTCTTGTTCTCCGGGGCCCACACGGTGCGGAATCGCGGATCACGCTTTTCCAGTTCCTGGCTCAGTTCCAGCGTACGGTCCTTGGAAGCCTTGTCCACCACGAAGTAGACCTTGCCCGACTCCAGCCTGTCCAGCATGGTACGCAAGGCATCGGCGAAGATCTCGAACTCCGCTTCCTCGTTGGCCATGGGGATCACCAGGGCCCAATCGTTGCCGTAGTACATCTACCGGGTATAGGTATGAAGTTCGTGATGCTTGTGTACGCGTACCTCCCCATGGGTGAATCCTTGCGCGGTCATCCAGGTCGTGAATGCCGCTGCTGTCGGCCTGTTCTCGACGTCAAGGTGCACGTAGCTCACAGCTGTCGATGCGTTCACGCTCGGACGCCCCTCTTTCATTAAGAACAATGGTGTTCCTCCGGGCATGTCACGCATGGCACGCGGCAGGAAGGAACGCTTCACATCGTCCACCACGAGCACGTCACTGTCCTTCAATGTAGCGTACCACCCTGCAGGAAGCACGGGCTTCAGGTATTCCGAACCGCGGACGGATGTGGTGAACGCGTAACCGAGTTGAAGCATGTAGGCCGTCAGGATCCAGAGCCGATATCGTGCTGGGAGCAGCAGCCTGGCCACATGGACCAACACGATCGCGAGAAGCGGCCAAAAGTAGGCGAAATACTGCTCGCCGACAGCGTGCGGCGGGCTTACCCCGAGAAGGTAAAGCCCCGTCGTGAACAGGGCGCACCACGTGAGCAGAAGCGCCACCTCCTTCGAAGGGCTTGACGCCCGGGTGAACGTGCTCATGCCTGCTCGCCCATACCGTATCAACACAGCCGTTGATCCTGCTAGGCAAAGCAAGAGGAAGATATAGCGCAATAGGTGCGCATGCGTGAAGAAGGCCAGCGTGGCATAGACGATGGTCTTCATCTTGTCCATCAGTATGCGTTCCGCTTCCGGGTCCTTCGCACGATCCTCATAGGCTTTGATGAACTCCAGAAACTCAGGGAAAAGCAGCAGGAAGAGTGCATACGAGGCGATCAACGAGGACAGCAGGATCAACAACGGTTTGCGGAAGCCATGACGAAGAAGTACGATGCTGATCCCGGGTACGAGAAGGAAGCTGTAATAGTAGTGGCTCAGCAGACCCAAGGTATTGATCACGGTGAAGCCGATCAGTTCCATACTGGACATCCCGGACTGTCCGGACCTGATGACCAGTAGATAAGATGCCATCGCGCAAGCCGCCATGAATTGGTATTGCCTTGCCTCCAGGTCGATCTGCACTACGGCGGGTGACAAATACCAGACGGCGCAGGCCACCAACGCCAGGTTCGCTGTGCCCAATGTGTGGCGGGCCATGAGGTATGTGCAACCCAGGATGAAAAGACCCGCGAAGGCGTTCAGCCAAAGACCTCCGTTAATACCTGAGCCCACGAAGGTGTGCTGTGCATGCAAAGCCCAGAAATACAGTGGCGGATGGATGTCGTACCGGACCAGGTCGCTGGCGACGGTGGTAAGGGCAAGTTGTGCAGGCCGCTGGTACAGGACCTGGATCGTTGCTGCCTGGATCAGCGTGTCCATATAGGTCGGGATCCTCTCCTGATACATTCCTTCCGTTGCGGAGGCGCACAGGTAGCTCACGCTCTCGTCATGAGAGAGACCTTGCTTCCACTGGCTGATGGCGTAGAACCGAAGCGCTACACCGTACACCAAAGCGATTATGAGCAGATACCGGAGCTGACGATGCATGGTCGGAATGGCCGCAAGTTTATCCATCCCGGCGTTGGTGTGCGGTTCTGTGCGTTGTTCCGTTCCTTTGAACGTTCATTCCAACACATGGCAAGCATCGAAACGTTCGCGTCCACCATGCGGGACGGCTACGCAACGAAGGGGGATCACATCCTGCTGGGCGGAGCCCTGTTCAATGGCGAAGTACCACCGGATGCCCAGGTGAAAGTGCCGCTGCGCACCATGAACCGCCATGGCCTGATCTGTGGTGCCACGGGCAGCGGGAAAACCAAAACGCTTCAGGTACTGGCAGAACAGCTTTCCCTGAAAGGAGTGCCTGTTGTGCTCATGGACGTGAAAGGTGATCTCAGCGGCCTCGCTGCACCGGGAGCCATCAATGAGAAGATCACGGCGCGCCATGTGAAACTGAACGTACCCTACGAGCCATCGGCCATGCCCGTGGAACTGCTCACGTTGAGCAAGGAACCCGGATCCCGCTTGCGCGCCACTGTGAGCGAGTTCGGCCCCGTGCTGCTGGGCCGCATACTCGAGTTGAACGATACGCAGCAAAGCGTGCTCGCGCTCGTGTTCAAGTACTGCGATGACAATGGCCTGCCACTCCTCGACCTGAAGGACCTGCGCCGTGTGCTGCAATTCACCACGGACGAAGGCAAGGAAGCGATACGCAAGCAGTACGGCCAGGTCAGCTCCGCAACGGTCAACATCATCCTGCGCAAGCTCATCGAGATCGAGCAACAAGGCGCGGATACCTTCTTCGGCGAACGTTCTTTCGACGTGCAGGACCTGCTCGCTCAACGGGATGGGAAAGGCGTGGTCCACATCGTGCGCCTCACCGACATCCAAGACAAGCCGAAGCTCTTCAGCACCTTCATGCTTTGTCTGCTGGCGGAGATCTACCAGACCTTCCCAGAGGTTGGCGACCCCGAGAAACCCAAGTTGGTGCTTTTCATCGACGAGGCGCACCTGATCTTCAACACGGCCACGAAGGCGCTACTGGAACAGATCGAGACCATCATCAAGCTGATCCGTTCGAAAGGGGTGGGGGTGTACTTCTGCACACAGGACCCCAGTGACGTGCCGGAAAGCGTGCTTGGCCAGCTTGGCTTGAAGGTGCAGCATGCACTGCGCGCTTTCACCGCGAAGGACCGGACCACCATCAAGAAGACCGCACAGAACTACCCGCTCACCGAGTTCTATGATACCGAAGCTCTGATCACTTCGCTTGGGATCGGGGAAGCCTTGGTGACCGCGCTGAGCGAGAAGGGAGCACCTACGCCGTTAGCGCACACCTTGCTGCGCGCGCCAGTGAGCCGGATGGATATCCTCACACCATTGGAGATCGGCGGCCTCGTGGCGCAGAGCAAGATCGCGGTGAAGTACAACGAGGAGATCGATCGGGAGAGCGCCTTTGAGATCCTGGAGAAACGGATGCAAGGCGAGGAGGTCGAGCAGGAACCGGAGAAGCCCACGAAGCCGACCAAGCCCGCCAAGAAGGAGACATCCGTGATCGAGGACATCAGCAAGAACACCATGGTGCGGCAGGTCGGTCGCACGGTGATGCGTGAGCTGACCCGTGGGTTGCTTGGTGTACTGGGGATCAAATCGCGCCGCTGATGCTGAACCACAGCATACTCTTCAATGCGTTGCTATTGCTCGGTTGTGGCGCCCAGCCAACCGACGAACAGATCTCACTCGTCACGGACGATACCACCACGGAAGCGCCACCTCCGGGGAAGGGCTTTCCGCTGAAAGGTCAGCACGTGATGTTCTACAACGTGGAGAACCTCTTCGACACCGAGTACGATGCGACCATCAACGACCGTGATTTCACGCCGGGTTCTGAGCAACAATGGACCCCGGAACGCTTGACCACCAAACTTGAACATCTGGCGGAGGCGATCGGGTTCGCTGGTAAGGAGTTGCCTGTTCTGCTCGGCGTTTGCGAGGTGGAGAACAAGGCCGTTTTGGAACGCTTGGTCAACGAAACCAGCTTGAAGTCCGCACACTACCAGGTGGTCCATTACGATTCGCCCGACGAAAGGGGCATCGACGTTGGCCTGTTGTACGATCAGGACATCTTCAAGCTGGTGAAGTCAGAAGCCTTGAACGTGCCTTTGGAAGGTGACCGCACACGCGACATCCTTCACACCGAACTTACCGCTGGCGGACAGGTCTTCCACATCTTCGTGAACCACTGGCCCAGCCGGCGCGAAGGGCAGGAGAAGAGCGAGCCGAAGCGCATGGCGGCGGCTAGCGTGCTCAAGGATGCTGTAGCGTCCATCCCGGATGCTCCCACGACGCATGTGATCATCATGGGCGACTTCAACGACACGCCCATGGACCGCAGCATTCAGGAAGGCTTAGGTGCCCAATGCGCGAACGCTTCCACAGGTCTGGTCGACCTGATGTGCGTGGACCAACCGGCAGGGCACGGAAGCCACCAGTACGACGCCCACTGGGACTACCTCGACCAGTTCATCATCAGTGGTGACTTGACCAAGCACGTGAAAGAGGCCAAAGCGCTGTGGGATGATCGCTTGCTCTTCAAGCATCCGAAATACGGGCTGTCCCCTGACAAGACCTACAGTGGGCGCAGCTATAAGGGCGGCTACAGCGACCACCTGCCGATCGTGCTCCGCTTCAATTAGCTGGAACGAAGAAAGCCCCGCAGAAGCGGGGCTTTCCGTTCATCGCTGAAACGATCAGTCTCTGCGGCCGGTATACATCATCACGTAGTACATCAGCGTACCGATGGAGCCGATCGCTGCGACCAAGTAGGTACGGGCAGCCCATTTCAAGGCATCGGTGCTCATGGCGAGCTCACCCGGGTTCACGATCCCGGAACGTTTCATCCAGGCCAATGCGCGGTTGCTCGCATCGTATTCCACCGGCAAGGTGATCACGCTGAAGAGCGTAGTGGCCGCGAACAGGATGATGCCGAACAACAACAGTTGTGGGAACGTGTTGATCAGGAGCACGCCACCCAGAAGTACCCACTGCACAAGGCTACTGCTCACCTGCACCACCGGTACCAGCTTGCTTCGCATCGTAAGCCATTGGTATGCCGTAGCGTGCTGCACCGCGTGGCCTACCTCGTGCGCTGCCACCGCTGCAGCGGCCGCATTGCGGTGGCCGTACACCGCTTCGCTCAGGTTCACCGTGCGGTTGGTCGGGTTATAGTGGTCGGTCAATTGCCCCGGTACGCTCATCACCTTCACGTTGAAGATGCCATGATCGCGCAGCATCTGCTCCGCGATCTCCTTGCCGCTCATCCCGTTGCTTAAAGGTGTCTTGGAATACTTCGCGAAACGGCTGCGCAGTTGTTGGCCCACCAGCCAACTCACCACCATCACCAGAATACCGATCACATAGGCTCCGCCCATTGTTCGTTCAGTTTGTTTGGATCAGGCTCAGCAGATCCGCTGCCGAACGCATATTCCCGTCAATTCGGCAGGGTAGCGTGATAACAGAACACCCCGGCCGAAGCCAGGGTGTTAAGCGGCGTTAAACCACCTGCCTATTCGCCAGCAGCGTCGGCTTTCTCGATCTCCTTGTCCAGGATCTCATCGATCTTCTTCTGTGTGATCTCGTCGATCTTATCGTTGGCGCGAGCCTGCTTCTTCATGAAGCGCAGCATGGCGTTCTTCCTGATCTCGTACGCCACATACACGGTGTAGTCCTTCGTGGCCTCGTTGAAACGCACCTCTTCATCGAATTTGCGCAGATCGGCAAGCTCGGTGTTCATCACTTCGCGCACCAAGCTTTGGAACTTGTCGGCCACATCGGAAGCACCCGTGTTACCGGTCTCGCCGAGGTATTGATCGGCCACAGAACGCATGTTGGTTCCCACCTGACCGGCCAATTGGTTCTTGGCGTCAAGATCTGCCTTGCTGCGCGCAACGTTCTGGGCTTGGCTCACGCCGATGCCCGTGCCCCGGAACCATGCGGCGTTGCTCTGATACTTATTCCCGCTGAAGGGTTGTTCCACTTTCTGTCCGGCGGGGTTCACCTTCTTGCTACAGGCCGTGAAGCCGCCCAAAAGGAAAGTGCACAAAGCTGTGGGGACCAGTATTTTACGTGTGAAATTCATGGTTGGATCAATGTTCGGTGGTGCACAAAGAAAAGACCGTGCCAGCGGTCCTTCACGGCCTGACCCACCCATGGCACCGAAATCGGACGAACCGTTGCATCTTTCGGGACCAAAACCCACCTTCATGAGAGTACTAAAAACGATCCTCATCATCCTTCTGGCCGTCGTGGCCATTATCTGCATCCTGGGCATGATAGGCCCGGATACCTACCGCTATGAGCGTTCTGCTACCATCGCCGCTCCCGCTGAGTCGGTGTACGCGCATGTTTCCAGCTTGGGGGCCATGGATAAATGGAGTCCTTGGAACGAGTTGGACCCGAATATGAAGAAGACCATGGAGGGTACAGACGGTACGGTTGGCGCCACCCAAAGCTGGGAAGGCAATTCAGACGTGGGCAAGGGCACACAGCGCATCGACTCGCTCGCTCCCAACTCCTTCGTACGCACCCGCCTGATGTTCAAAGAGCCCATGGAGTCCGAGGGTGATGCGCTCGTCGAGCTCACCCCGGCAGGCGACAGTACCAAGGTGACTTGGGCCATGGTAGGAGAGAACAATTTCATGAGTAAGGTGATGTGCAAGTTCATGGATATGGACGCCATGATCGGGAAGGATTTCGAGAAAGGTCTAGGTATGCTGAAGGCCCAAGTAGAGACCGCTGAAGCCGCTCGCAAGGCCGACCTCGCCGCCAAAACCTCCGGCGGTTACCTGATCGAGACCGTGGATCGCCCGGAGCTCGTCTACATCGGTAAGCGCAACAGAAAGGTGAAGTGGGTAGACATCGGGACCTTCTTCGGTACCAACTTCCCAGCAGCCGGTGCAGCAATTGGTGCAGCCAAGCTGGAGATGACGGGTGCACCCACCGGTCTGTACTGGGAATGGAATGAAAAGGACCAGACCGCCGATATGGCTGCGGCAATGCCCGTAAAGGGCGATGCCAACACCAAGGTGGCGGATTGGGAAACGTTCGTGGTACCGGCCAGCAAGATGCTCATGACCAAATACTACGGCGACTACGCGAAGAGCATGGTCGCGCATGAAGCGATGAACGGCTACATCAAGGAAAAGGGGCTCACGCACTACGGCAACGTGATCGAGGAGTACGTCACCGACCCGATGACCGAAAAGGACACCACCAAGTGGCTGACCAACATCTACTACATGGTGAAGTGATCACCAGCTCATCCGTTGAAAGCCCCGGAAGGAAGGACTTCCGGGGCTTTTTCCGTCCTGATCGTTCACACTTCCTTACAGGTGTCCGGTGCTCACCGGAGCGGACTACGGACATTCGCGGTCGACCATGGAACTGGCGATCGCACCTTACAGGCTTCGGTTCATCCATCCGTTCGGTACGGCACATGGGCTGCGCGAAGGCACGGACTCGGTATTCATCCGTTTGAGCCAAGGAGCGGTCCATGGCTATGGTGAAGCAACGCTTCCGCCTTATCTTGATTATTTACAAAAGTCTGTAATTCAAGAAATTACTGACTTCTGGCTAAATCAATCCATAGGGTCTTTGTCGATGCCCTTCGCTGCCAACTGGGACGGAGGATTGTGCCCGCCTGCAAGGGCAGCTATTCAAATGGCTTATATGAGCCTTACAGTCAATCAATTGGCTGTATGTGGTGAAAGTGATGCAGGCAGCTCTGTGAAGCCCGTATCCATGGTGACATTGGGGCATAGTGATTTGCGAGATATCCCGCTGAAAATAGCCCAGTTACCCATGTCCGGTGCCCTCAAGGTGAAGCTCGGAGCCACGAATGACCTCGACGTGCTCCGGGCGGTAGCTGATCTGGACGGCCGGAAATTGTTCTTGGACGCCAACCAAGGCTGGACGAACATGGGCCAAGCGGCGGCGGCGGTGGCCGCTGTTGGGGCTGAGCGCGTGCTAGGCTTGGAACAGCCGTTCGCCAAGGACAGATGGGACCTGCACCGGGAGTTGAAAGAACACTTGGACTTGCCGGTATATGGGGATGAGAGCATCCAAGGCTTGGCTGATCTTGAGCGGGCGGGTGAGGCGTTCGACGGCGTGAATCTGAAGCTGATGAAATGCGGCGGTCTGGATGTGGCGGCTCAAATGGCCAGGCGTGGCCAAGAACTCGGCCTTAAGGTGATGCTTGGTTCCATGAGCGAGAGTTCGCTCGGCTGCGCGGCCATGGCGTCGCTCGGCGGCATGGCCGATCTCCTAGACCTGGACGGGCCATGGTTGATCAGCAATGATCCGTTCCAAGGGCTACGAATGGAACGGGGTAGATTGATGGTGGATGGAACGACTGGATTCGGTGTCGAGCTGCGCGCCGATCATGGGCTTCAGTTTACCCCTATTGGCACATAATTTATATTATGTAAAGTTGTATTTGGCTGATATCCAGTCCACTCGTCCGAACTCCAGCACTCCATCTGGTACGTTTGCCTGGGGCATGCAACTCGCCTGCTCAGCCCTCCTTTCAGCGCGCCTTTCACGGGGGCTATCGTGTAGATGCCGCCGATCCTTAGGCTCTCCCAATACCTAATCATCGCCTTTCAGCGCAACCTAGAACGAAATGAGCCGGACTCTCGCCCGGCTCATCCTTGGTTCGTTCGTTACGACTTACTGCCCCATGAGCGCCTTCATCTTGGCGTACTTCTCTTGGTTGCCGTTCTTGGCGTACAGCTTCATCAGCTGTTGGATGGTCGGCGTATCCTTGTCGTTCAGCTCGTGGGCCTTCTCGAAGTACGGCACGGCCTTCACGTAGATCTCATCGGCCACCGTTTTGCACTTCGTGTATTCGGTGTCGCTCTTGATCTTGTTGCACTTCTCGTATTCGAACGCCGCGCGGTTGTTGTAGAGCACGCCGATGTTGTAGTAGCTATCGAAGAATTTCGCGTCAAGCTCGATGCTCTTCTTGTACGCCTCTTCAGCCTTGCCGTACCACTCCAACATGGTGGCCTCTTCCTTGGCATCCGTTGCCTTCTTGTCATAAAGGCTGGCGAGTATGGACCATAGCACGGCGTTGTTCGGGTCCTTCTGGATGCCCAGTTTCACGCTTTCTTCCGCTTCGGCTGAGCGGTCGGCGGCGAGCAAGTAGCTCATCTCGTCCAGGATCAGCTCTTTGTCATCGGGGAACTTCGTGCGGCCTTCACGGATCGTAGCGATGGCCCCATTAACGTCATCCGCCTTCCGTTGCAGGCTCGCGATGTAACGGTACACCTCCGATCTGTTGTACCCGGCAGCTATCGCTTCGCGGTAACGCACGATCGCACCCGGCCCGTCACCTTTCGATTCGTACGCCAGTGCGGAGTTGAAAATGGCGTTGGTATCCACCAGGCCGAACGTCTTGGCGATCTTCTCCGAACGGGCGTAGTTGGCTATCGCCGCGTCGTAATTCTTCGCGGTGAACGCTTCGTTGCCGGTGTTCAGCGAGAGGCCTTGGAGGGCTCCGAGTGCTTTCACATTCTCGGTCTTGTAGTTGCCTTTGGTGTCCAATTCGTTGGCTTTCAAGTAGCTCTCCACCGCTTTGTCCAACGCGTCGGGGAACTGGCTTTTCAGCGCAGCGTCCTCACCCATCACGATCATGCGATAGATGTCGCCCCGGTAACGCCAGGTTTTCTCGGCAGCGCCCGTTTTCGGGTCCAAGGTGGCTGGGTCGATGAATTCAACGGCTTTGGCCAGCTGGCCATCTTGCATGTAGTTGTAGGCGTTCACCACGTTGGCGTTCTGGGCGCTGAGGCCCACGCTCAAAAGCAACGCTCCTGTAAATACGGCGGTCTTCATTGTTCTGGTTTCGTCGTACTAGGCGTTATCCACTTCCGTGCCATTGTCCTCGGCTGGGGTATCGCCGGGCTGATCACCTTCCGGTGTCTGGCCCGCCTCACCTTCAGCCACTTCATCTTCCTTCAAGTCGCTATCGATCTTAGCAACGGCGGCGATCTGGTCGTTCTTGCGCAGTTCGATCAGGCGAACACCCTGAGTGGCCCGACCAAGGACGCGCAACTCGTCCAGCCCCATGCGGATGGTCATGCCGCTACGGTTGATGATCATCAGCTGATCATCCTCCTTCACGTCCTTGATGGCCACCAGCGCACCGGTCTTGTCCGTGATCTGGAGGGTCTTCACCCCTTTGCTGCCACGGCTGACCAGTCGGTACTCGTACTCGCCCTTCTCATCCATGATAGCGGAGCGCTTTCCGTACCCGTTCTGGCTCACCACCAGTACCTGCCGGGTTGCCAGCTCATCCTTGCTCACGGCGATCATGCCGATGACCTCGTTGTTCGCGTTGCCGCCTTCGAGGTTCATGCCGCGCACACCGCTGGCGCCACGGCCCATGGGGCGCACATCCTCTTCCTCGAAATGCACGGCGCGACCATCGCTGCTGGCCAGGATGATGTGGCTCTTGCCCGTGGTGAGCTTGGCCTCCAGCAACTCGTCGCCTTCGCGGATGCCTACTGCGATGATACCATTCGAGCGAGGGCGGCTGTAGGCCTCGAGGGTGGTCTTCTTGATGATGCCCTTCTTGGTACACAACACCACGAAGTGGTTGTTCACGTACTCCTCGCTGGTGAGGTCGTCCACATTGAGGTAGGCAACAACCTTGTCGCCACCTTCCAACTGGACCAGGTTCTGGATCGCGCGGCCTTTGCTCTGGCGGTTGCCTTCGGGAATGTCGAAAACGCGCATCCAGAACACCTTGCCGTTCTGGGTGAAGATGAGCAGGTAGTTGTGGTTGGTAGCCACGAAGAGGTGCTCCAGGAAGTCCTCGTCCCGCGTGGTGCTGCCTTTACTGCCCACGCCGCCACGGCCCTGCGTGCGGAATTCGGTTAGCGCCGTGCGTTTGATGTAGCCGAGGTGGCTGATGGTGACCACCACCGCTTCGTCGGCGATCAGGTCCTCCATGCGCATGTCTCCGCGCGCCTCGATGATCTGCGTGCGGCGCTTATCTCCGTACTTCTCCTTGATCTCCAAGGTCTCGTCGGTGATGATCTTGAAGCGCAAGCCTTCATCCGCCAACACCTGCTTCAGGTAGTTGATGGTCTTCATCAGTTCAGCGTGCTCCTCGCGGATCTTGTCGCGTTCCAGGCCGGTGAGGCGTTGCAGGCGCATGTCCAGGATCGCCTTGGACTGGATCTCGCTCAGACCGAACTGCGCCATCAGGCCGTCCTTGGCTTCTTCCGGCGTCTGGCTGGCACGGATCAGGGCGATCACGGCGTCCAAGTGGTCCAGCGCGATCAGCAAGCCCTCCAGGATGTGGGCCCGCTCCTCGGCCTTGCGCAGGTCGAACTTCGTGCGGCGGATCACCACGTCCATGCGGTGGTCCACGAAGTGCTGGATCATGGGCTTCAGCGCCAGCAGCACCGGGCGGCCACCGACCAACGCGATGTTGTTCACGCTAAAACTGGACTGTAACGAGCTGTATTTGTACAGCTGGTTCAGCACCACGGTACCCATGGCTTCGCGCTTCACGTCATACGCGATGCGGATGCCCGTGCGGTCGCTGTAATCGTTGACATCGCTGATGCCTTCGATCTTCTTCTCGTTCACCAGGTCGGCCACACCCTTCACGAGCTGTACGGCCTTGTTGGTCTGGTACGGGATCTCGGTGCAGATGATGGTCTCGCGGCCGGTCTTGTTGTCCTCTTCGATGTGGCATGCGGCACGCAGCACAACACGTCCACGACCGGTCTCGTAGGCTTCCTTGATGCCCGCAGTACCGAGGATGACACCTCCCGTTGGGAAATCGGGGCCTTTGATGTGTTGCATCAGCCCTTCCGTAGTGATGTCCTTGTCCTGGATGTAGGCCACGATACCATCGCACACCTCGCTGAGGTTGTGTGGCGGCATGTTCGTGGCCATACCCACCGCGATCCCGGATGCGCCGTTCACCAGCAGCGCTGGGATTTTCGTCGGCATCACACTGGGTTCTTCCAGCGTGTCATCGAAGTTGGGGCGCATGTCCACCGTCTCCTTGTCCAGATCGGCGAGCACCTCTTCGGCGATCTTCTTGAAACGTGCCTCGGTGTAACGCATGGCTGCCGGACTGTCACCGTCCAAACTGCCGAAGTTCCCCTGGCCGTCCACCAGCGGGTAACGCAGGCTCCACTCCTGGGCCATGCGCACCATGGCGTCGTACACGCTGCCATCGCCGTGCGGGTGGTACTTCCCGAGCACCTCCCCTACGATACGTGCGCTTTTCTTGTACGGACGGTTGCTCAGTACGCCGAGATCCTGCATGCCGAAGAGCACGCGGCGGTGTACGGGCTTGAGTCCATCGCGCACATCCGGGAGTGCCCGGCTAACGATCACCGACATCGAATAATCGATGTAGGCGGTGCGCATTTCGTTCTCGATGTTGATCGGGATGATCTTTTCTCCTTCTGCCATATTCTGTCAGGTCGTCATGCTGGCCCGGTCCTTGTGAACAGGGCCCCGAAAGGGAGCCCGAAGGTACTTCGATCGCACACGACAGGACTAAGTGATTTTCCACAAACCGACACTTGTGTGTGGATAATTGCGGTTCCTCGGAACAAGCCCGCCGTTGCCCCGTTCAATAGCTTGCCCCCATTAGCGAGAGGGCTAACTTTAGGGACGGCAAAAAGAGCACAGGAAGGCCTCTCCGCACTCAAGCAGAAACCAACTGAATGGACGCCAAATTCTCACCTCGTGTCCGCGACGTCATCACCTTCTCCAGGGAGGAGGCGCTACGGCTGGGACACAACTACATCGGCATCGAACATATCCTCCTGGGCTTGATCCGGGAGGGAGAAGGCAACGCGATCCGCATCCTGCAGCGGCTGGAAGTGGATATCGACGAGCTGCGCAAAGTGATGGAAGGTTCCATGGAACCCGCCAGCGCCATGCGTCCGCCCGACAAGGACAAGATCACACTGATCAAGCAGGCCGAGAAGATGTTGAAGATCACCTTCCTCGAAGCCAAGCTGTTCAAAAGCCCGCACATCGACACGGAGCACCTGCTGCTGAGCATGCTGAAGGACGAGGACAACCTCGCCACCCGCACCCTGCACAAGTTCCGCGTGGATTACGAGAGCGTGAAGCACGAGGTGGATACCATCCTCGCGGACGGCAACGACGCGCCGGACACCTTCACCAACAAGCCCAAGGCCCAAGGCCCACAAAGCGCCGATGACGACGATGATGACAGCGGTAGCTTCCAGGGCGGCGGCGGCGGTGCCCAGCGCAAACAGGGCGACAGCAAGAGCAAGACCCCGGTGCTGGACAACTTCGGCCGCGACCTGACGAAGCTGGCCGAAGAAGGCAAGCTGGACCCCATCGTAGGCCGCGAGAAAGAGATCGAGCGTGTAAGCCAGATCCTCTCCCGCCGCAAGAAGAACAACCCGGTATTGATCGGTGAGCCCGGCGTTGGTAAATCAGCTATCGCTGAAGGTCTCGCGTTGCGCATCATCCAACGGAAAGTGAGCCGCGTGCTCTTCAACAAGCGGATCGTGGCGTTGGATATCGCTTCGCTGGTGGCCGGTACCAAATACCGTGGCCAGTTCGAGGAGCGCATGAAGGCGGTGATGAACGAGCTGGAGAACAGCCCGGACGTGATCCTCTTCATCGACGAGATCCACACCATCGTGGGTGCAGGTGGCGCAAGCGGAAGCCTGGATGCCAGCAACATGTTCAAGCCTGCCCTGGCGCGCGGCGAGATCCAATGCATCGGTGCCACCACGTTGGATGAGTACCGCCAGTACATCGAGAAGGACGGTGCCTTGGAGCGCCGCTTCCAGAAGGTGTTGGTGGAGCCCACCAGCGTCGATGAGACTATCCAGATCCTCAACAACATCAAGGAGAAGTACGAGGATCACCACAACGTGAACTTCACCCCGGAAGCCATCGAAGCTTGCGTGAAGCTCACCAACCGCTACATCACCGATCGCCACCTGCCCGATAAAGCCATCGACGCGATGGACGAGTCCGGTAGCCGTGTCCACATCAGCAACATCGTGGTGCCGAAAGCCATCCTCGATGTCGAGCAGAAGATCGAGGACATCAAGGAAGAGAAGAACAAAGTGGTGCGCAGCCAGCGTTACGAAGAGGCGGCCAAGCTGCGCGACCGCGAACGCCAGCTGCTCGAAGAACTCGACAAGGCCAAGAAGGCTTGGGAGGAAGAGAGCAAGAGCAACCGCACCACGGTGACCGACGAGAACGTGGCCGAAGTGGTCGCCATGATGAGCGGCATCCCTGTTACGCGCATCGCCGAGAAAGAAAGCGGCAAGCTGCGCCGCATGAAGGAGGAAATGGTGGGCAAAGTGATCGGTCAGGAAGAAGCCGTGGGCAAGGTGGTGAAAGCCATCCAGCGCAACCGGGCCGGCCTGAAGGATCCGAACCGCCCGATCGGCTCATTCATCTTCCTGGGACCAACCGGTGTTGGTAAGACGCAGCTCGCCAAGGAACTGGCCCGCTACCTCTTCGATACGGAGGATGCGTTGATCCGCATCGACATGAGCGAGTACATGGAGAAGTTCTCCGTGAGCCGCTTGATCGGTGCGCCTCCGGGCTACGTGGGGTATGAGGAAGGTGGACAGCTCACCGAGAAAGTGCGCCGTCGCCCCTACTCGATCATCCTGCTGGACGAGATCGAAAAAGCGCATCCGGACGTGTTCAACCTGCTGCTGCAAGCCCTGGATGATGGCAAGATGACCGACAGCCTTGGCCGTCACATCGACTTCAAAAACGCCATCATCATCATGACCTCGAACATCGGGGCGCGTGATCTGAGCGACTTCGGCAAAGGCGTGGGCTTTGGCACCAGCGCGAAAGCCGCCGGCCAGGAGGACAGCAACCGCGGCATCGTGGAGAAAGCGCTGAAGAAGGCCTTCGCTCCCGAGTTCCTCAACCGGATCGATGACATCATCATGTTCAACTCGCTGAAGCGCGAGGACATCCACAAGATCATCGACATCGAACTTGGGCACCTCTACAAGCGCATCAACGAGCTGGGCTACGACCTGAAGCTTACCGATGAGGCCAAGGACTTCCTGGGCGAGAAAGGCTACGACGAGAAGTTCGGTGCCCGTCCCCTTAAACGTGCGATCCAGAAGTTCATCGAGGATCCCATGGCCGAGGAGATCATCAACCAAGGTGTGGAAGAAGGTGACAAGATCACCGTGGGCCTCAACAAGGACAAGACCGACCTGGCCATCAAGGTGACCAAGGGGAAGAAGAAGATCGGAAAAGCAGAGGGTGGTGGCGAAGGCAAAGAGCTGCCACCAGCGGCAGAGTGAACTGATCCAACGCAATTACGGAACGGCCCTTCGGAGCCTCGCCTACGCGAGGATGACCGGGGGCCGTTCCGCGTTAACTACCCCCCTCGCGTGAACTCGGCAACAGTCGGTCGATAACGCTCTGCAGGAACGTGATCATGCGTTCCCGTGTACCCAGCTCTTCGCGTTGCGAGGCGATCGTTCGATGGAGGTGTTGTACATCTTCTGAATGTGCGGGCGGTCCATCGGACGGCGCTACTTCGCCCAGCAGTTCGGATACGCGCCGATCCAACACTTTGGCGATACGTGCCGTCAGTGCCCCATCCGGATAGCGCTCACCTCGTTCGATCCTACAGATCACACTCTCACTGCTGCCAGCAAGCTGGGCGAGTTGTGCTTGTGAAAGACCTAATTCATTGCGCCGAACCTTGATCCTCTCTCCTAGTGTCAGGCACGAACAATTGCACCGGTGGAGCAGTCCGGTAAGGTTATCGGGTGGAAAATACAAGCGACTTGCCACATGGGCAAGAGAGGTTGAAAATTGAGCAAAGTCGCCTTGCGAATAACGCAAGGCACTTGCAGGAATTGCAAGAAGATCTGCAGCATGGGTTGCGGAGGTTTGGGCAGCGGTAATTGAGCCGCGACCCAAAACCACGGAACATGCGAAGACTTGCACGAACCTTAGGCATGTTGCGAACGCTCGGCTTGGCCACGGCCGGATGGCTCGCCACATACGCGGGCGCACAGAGCGATGCCCTTATCACGGGCAACGGTTGGCTGGACATAGAGAACCACGGTACGGCGCCGAGCGCCCTGCCCACTCCGGGTGGCCTCGGTAACTATGCCGGCCAGCCGGCCACGCTATCCCAAGTCGCACGTAGCGATGGTAACGGTAACCTGCTCTTCTTCGGCGTGGATGGGAACATCTACGATGCCGAAGGGTACCTCATCGCCGATGCGCAAGGTCCCGGATGCACGTCCTGCATCTACTCGGGTACGATGGAGATGATCGCAGTACCGATACCGGGGCAATGTTTCATGTACTACCTGCTCAGTATGAACGCCGATGATGACCCGGCGATCGGCACGGGCGAAACGCATATTCAAGTATCGTTCCTCGATATGGCAGCGGTGAACCCTGGCACAGGCAGGTTCGGCGTAGTGCACCGTTTTGAGGATATGGATGATGTATACCCACCATTCAGTGGGTTCGTCAACTCGCTGTCGGCCATCAGTGCGTCCAGTGTTACGGGGCTGCTGAGCGCAGGTAGTGGCGAGATGAAGTCCAGTGCACCCAGGTTGCGTGTCATAGACCCAACGGGCACAGGAGACCATTACTTCCTCTACGCGCTGGTGGCAGGTAAGGTCTTCACCTACGAGATCGGCCTAACGGGTATTTACCCGATCAACCTGCAAACGCCTTTCAATGGGCGTGTTCGAACGATCGAGTCGCTCAACCCGGCTGCTGCGGACAGTTATGTGCGCGATGCGGACCTGCGGATGTTGCCCAATGGCCGGATCATGTTGGCCATGACAGGCGGGGGCATGAACGTTTGGCACCCTACCACCAACACGTTCGACCAGGTCGCCGTGCAAGCGTTGGTGATGGAATTCAATGGCACCACTGGACAATTCCTGGATGTGGACGGGGTGCGGTTGGATGGAAGCAGTGGCTCGCCGGACATGTCCCTGAACGGTACACCTACCGGTGTGCCAACGTACAGGGGGACGAAAGGCATCGCCATCGTGGATGGCGGCAATGGGCTGCTCATCGCTGGTGAGCAGATCACCAACAATGTTTCAGCGCCGAACATCATCCACTGGGATCTGATCAACGCCAGCTGGAGCGACATCGGTGCGCTGTACGCCACCGCCGATCTGCCACAGGTGGCCCGTGTGCGCATGTACCACTCCACCTTCCCGGGCACACTGCAACCAGCGGTACTCTTACCCAAGGCAGGTGGTTTCGCGGCTTTCGTGGGCACGGAGAACACGTTCACCATGAGCTACGAACCACTGTTCTCCCTGGGGTCGCCGAATTTCCACATACCGTTCTTCGAGGCACCGTTCGGAACTGCAGCCGTGGAGCCTGAGCCCCGTTTCTTGAACGCGCAGATCGTGAATGACCAGTATGCGAGCGGGTATGCAGGTGCCTCTATCGGCGCATGTTGTGTGCCGTTCAACGACATACGATCAGAGCATGGTCTGTTGCTTACGACGAATGCCAATTGGTCGCCTGCTAATAACCCGTTTGGCACCAGCGGGGAGGTACGTTTTTCGGGAGATCTGGTGGTGGCAAGCGGAACCACATTGAGCCTCACCAATATGACCCTGCGATTCGCAGCGGACGCGAAGCTCATCATCCAACGCGGTGCCACAGTGGACGCGGCGTACAGCATATTTACGAGCTACGACTGCGAGGGGCAGCGCTGGCCCGGCATCCGCGTGGAGGGCAATACCGACAACCTCTATCAAGCCGGCAACAACCCCACCCTACCACTGGCACAGGAGCAGGGCCGCATCTACCTGCACACCTGCACCGTGGAGAATGCGGAGACGGGCGTTTGGTGCGGCCGGGAATTGCCCAGTGGCATCCCTGACGAAGCGTACCATGGCGGCGTGCTACAGGCCGTACACAGCACCTTCCGCGATTGCATCGTGGGCGCGCGCATCCAGCGGTACACACGCACCGACGGGCAACTCGGGTTCGAGTTGAACAATTGGTCCTATTTCCGCGGATGTTCCTTCCTAACCACGGAGGATTGGCCCGATGCCCCGCTTCACACGCCCGTTACACATCTCTTCCTGAACGGTGTACACGGTATCGAGGTAACGAACTGCGCCATGCGCAACACGGCACCCCAGCTGTTCAGCCCGAGCAACAAAGGCTACGGCATCTTCGCCTTCGATGCCGGTTTCCAGGTGATGGGCGATGATGACCCGGACGCCTCCGCCTTCGAGAACCTGAACATCGGTGTGATGGCCTATCCCGGGCCCATGGAGACCTACACCGTGGACCAGATGCACTTCCTCAACAACATGTGGGGGATCTACGACATGTCCAGCGTGGCCGCCCAGGTGAGCCGTAACTCCTTCCTGGTACCCGACCAGGGCGAGTTCGCCAACATCGCTTTGGGACTGCTGCTGCATGCCAGCAGGGACTATACCGTGGAGGAGAACACCTTCTTCGGCCATACGGCGGACCGCAGCGTGGGCATCTACTTCCTGGGCCCGGTTGAAGCCGAGAACCGGATCTACAACAACAGCTTCGCACAGCTCTTTGCTGGAACGCTCGTACACGGCCGCCACAAGGGCCACACCCCCGGATTTGAATACGATGGCCTGCAACTGCTCTGTGGCGACTATGTGGCCAATACCACCGACTGGGCCTTGTTGGACGGGACCTACATCAACCAGGAGCAAGGTCATATTAACCAGTCGAACATTGAGCTTTCACAGCTTGCTGGCAATCGCTGGCTGGACCCGGCTAACCTCACGAGCAGCTTCGACATTTTCATCACCTACCAATCGCAGACCGAAGAGGAGCCTCCCCAACCCACGCCCTTCTTCAACTACAAACGGCACGATGTGTTGGTCTGCGACCCGCTGAATTTAAGCACGTACTTCCTGGACCAACCACAGGATGAGTTCGACGTGTTCCTCAAAGAAGAAGCGTGCGGGCAAAGCGACCTCGACATCGAAACGGAAGGCCCCATCCACATGCAGGAACAGCATGCCTTGGCAGCCGAGCGCACACGCACAGCCATTGATCGATACCGCGCCGAGGTGAACGATGGCTTGAAAGAAGAGGACCTGCTGGCCCTGATAAATTCCTCGTTGGCGAGCCACCTGTTGCGCAACCAGCTCCTGGACGTACACAACCTGAGCGCCACGGTGCTGCTGGCCGCGATCGGTCGCGAGCAACCGATGGATCCCTGGCACCTGACCCAGGTGCTGGTGGCCAACAAACGGTTGAACAGCCAGGTGTTGCAGGAGGCCGAACTATGCGGACTGCTCTCGCCGTACCAGTTGCAGTTGCTGGAAGGCCCCAACCAGCAGGGCGAGGCGTTCCGCCTATTGGCCGATGAGATCGCCGCGCGCGGGGCGGAAAAGGCCCGTTGGCAGCGGCCCCTGCTGCGCCACCTGCTCACGGATAGCACCGTGCAGGACCGTTCCATCACCCTGGCACAGACCCTGAACCCCTACCCGACCCTGGGCGACATGCAATTGCTGCACGACATGCACGGGTGGCTGGGCGAACCCGAGGCTGAGCAGTGGGCTGATTCCCTGCGCACCTACACCGAGGAGAGCATGGACGTGATGCGCATCATGGACTCGCTACGCATCGCCATGCCCACCTGGCCCTATGCCCACCCGGCCGTTCTCCCTGTGCTGAACAGCGCCATGGAGAAGCCCGAAGTGGGCGCCACCCTGGCCCGCGCCCTGGCACACGTGAGCGGCCTGTCCAAAGCCCTGCCCACCTTGGAACTGCCCGACCTGGAAGACCGCCAGTTCGTGCGCCCGCAGCGCCGTGTAGCCCCAGCCCAGGGAACGGCCGCAACCGGCAAGGTGCAGGTATTCCCCAACCCGGCCCAGGACCATACCTTCGTGATACTGCCTACCGAAACAGCCACTACCGTGCAACTCAACCTCTACGACCACATGGGCCGCGCGGTGAAAGAACAGCGCTCACATACCCGCGGGTCCATCGTGGAGTTGAACTTGGATGGTTTGGCTGGTGGTAGTTACGTGTGCGAGGTGGTGATGGACGGCGAACCCATGCAGAACATCCCCATCGTGGTGACCGAATGATGCTAGAGAGCGGGCTGGCGTGTTCGCCAGCCCGTTCCACTTTCTGCCATGCGCCCGATCACCCTTATCCAAATCCTTCTGCTCAGCGCAGCCTGTTCGGCGCAGCCGGGCTTCAGCGTGGTCCATGTGGGTGCGGCGAATGCTTCCGGAGAGGGGCGCTCCATCTTCGAAACGTCCTACGGCTACTTGGTTTTCAGTGCTGAAGTGGACCAGAGCAGCGGACTCATTTGGCTGTACACCACACGTTTCGACCCAGCAGGCAACCACTTGGGCGGATACACGTTCAGAAGCCCACGTAACCTATCTACTGGACTCGCGGACTGTGTTTCACGCAGCGTCACTGGGAATTTTCACGCCACAGTAGGCAGCTTCTCGAGCGACATGCAGGATACCTTGTGTATTTATCAGTTCGATGACCAAGGGGACACGATAGCCACTGCATTCGTCCAAGCGGAAGCCTCGCAAGGTTGCCGCGATTGCCTGTCGATCAATGCCACGGAAAATTGGGCTTGTGGTTGGTGTACGACGAATACGGACCCCTTGATAGATGTCGCGTGCATCCGTAAGATCGACATCCAAGGTAATGAGATCATCCGGCGTACTTGGCCGAACATACAACGTTTCAGTACGATCACTCAGGTTGAAGACGAGAGTTTCTTAGTTGGTGGTATCCGATCCTCTATCACCGACAAAACCGTTCTGATGAAAGTGAGCGCAGAAGGTGAAGAGATCTGGACCAGATATCTCGGTGGTATCAATCTGCTTGGGGGGGGAAGTGGTCATTCAACGTTAATGGCGAACGGGAACTACTTGATCGCGGGCTGTTACTTACCACCTGATTCCACCGAAGCTGGTGAGCGGTCTTTCGCGAGCCTGTACTGTTACTCACCCGACGGCGAACAGTTATGGCGACGAGACTTGCTGTATGGTCGTTACGGAGGAGCGGTACTTAGCCGTGCTGCCACGAATGATGAGTACTGGGTGGTCGGCGGCTACTATCAGGTACCACGCGATCCGGATCTCGCAGCGACCATCTGGCGTGTGGACATGAACGGCGACACGCTCTACAGCCGCAAATATTGGTACTACGGTGGCGAGGGCGCTGTGAATGCGGCCACCTACGGGATCGATACCACCTCGGATGGAGGGCTGGTCCTTACAGGAGTTGCAAGTGAAGGTATGAACGGACAAGAGCCCTTCAACCACAAAACGTGGATCTTGAAGCTGGACCAGCATGGCTGTTTGGTGCCGGGTTGCCATACCGTGGGTCTGCAGGTCTATGAGCTGGCGTTGCAAGGTGCCTTGCAGGTAAGCCCGAACCCGACGCACGATATTGTGCGTTTCACCTTGGAGTTGCCCAACGGTTATCCGCTGCAAGGCCATGTGCAAGCGTTGGTGTTGGATGCACAAGGCAAGGAAGTGGCGCGGCAGAACATCAGTGCCAGTGGCACGCTTGTCTCAGGCGCGATACCCTTGAATGGTCAAGCGGCAGGCTTGTACTACTTGCACTTCCGTGATGAGGAGAAGTGGCTGGCGGGGCAGAAGGTGGTGGTACAGTGAACGAGGGGCGGTCTGCAAAGTGTGCCTGCCTTGACCACTGGCCGTTCTGCGCCCTACCACCCCGGTCCGCTATCCGGAGCCTTCCGTAACCGCGTGCTGAAACCCATGCCGATCACGAGGTATTGCATCTGCCGTGCCTCGTAGCGCTCCGGACGCCCCGGGAAACCCTCGGTAAGTCCGAGGTCGGGGGCACCGAACGTGATGCCATCCGTCTCATAACCCAAGGTGAGGCCGAATGCCAGGTTGTCCGATGCATGGATGTAGTATCCTGTACCGATGCCCCAATGCAGTCCCGAACGCTGGGAGTCTCCGCAGGTGGGGCAGCTGAACGCGTAGGTGCTGGAGCCCACACGGGCGTTGAACTCGTAGAAGGTGCGCTCGCTCGTGTAGCGCTCGTAAGCTAGCTTGCCATACAGCGCCAGCCTGCGGATCTCTCCGGTAGTGACCAACGGGGCCAGCGCACGTTCGTTGATCTGGAACCAAGTCATCTTCCCTCCCACACCCAGGCCTAGTCCCTTGTAGATGGGGAACTGGATCAAGCCGTCGATCTGGCCCACGCTTTCGGTAACGGCTTCGAAAAGCGGATTGCCCAATGGGACGGGCAGGATGAGGTTGCCCTTGATGGTCGAGGAGACATCCGGCGACCGCTCCTTCTTCTGCGCATATCCACCGAAGGAAAACAGGACGGTGAACAACGAAAGGAAGAGGTGCCGCAAGATCATGCCTGTTGAAGACGGAACTGACGCACGGTCCGTTGTGTGGCGGTGGCCATCTCCAGGAAATAGGTGCCGTCGGCCAAGGTCGGTAGTGTCCGTTCCAAGGTTCGTGTGCCGGTACTCACCGGTTCTTCGCTCCAGGTATGGAACGGTTCGTGGCTGCTATCGAGCAGGCGGGTTCGTATCACTTGGTCGCTGGGCAGTTTCAGTTCAACGAGGAGACGTGCAGGATGGTATGCCAGCTGTATACCCAACAGTTCGGCGTGCGGGGGCGCTGGCATATCCTCGGCGAGCACCCGTTGGCGGAAGCGGCGCCACAGGATCACCACCACCAACACGCTCAGCGTGATCAACAGCGCGGTGCGCACGTTCAGGATATCCTTCTCGCTCATAGGGTGATCACGCCCGGGATCTCCGAGGCTTTGTCGTACCGTGCCACTACGTCATCGGCGTTCATCATCACTTCCTTCACCGTAATGCTGAGGTATTTGCCGGAGGAACTGTACTTCCTCAGGATCTCACTCTCGGGAGGGAACAAGGACACCAGCTTTTCCAACCGCTCCTTCTCCGGCTCGAAGATGAACTTATACATGTACACCGACGGCCATTCGTGTACCTTTTCCAAGGCCAGCCGCAGTTTGTCTTTCGCTTCGTCGCTTAACATGGATGAACTTTGCAAAGGTAGCCCCGCCCGCATGAACCTTTCCCCCGACCGCGTGTACGGGGTATCACATCTGCATACAGCCATGTCCGTTTTACGCTTCGTCTTGCTTCCGATCATCCTTGCGCCCGTGCTGGGAATGGGGCAGGCCGGCGCTGAAAAGACCCTGGAAGAACAGCAGCAAGCACCCCTGCTGGCTGAGCCTTACCAAGGGGGATGGAGCGTGCCTCCGGATGCGAACGAGACGAAAGAAACGAAGTCCGTTCAGCTGGATGAAGCGGAGGAACGCAGTGCTGGGAGCCAACTGGATGCGCTCCGTTGGGAACGCAATGTTTCCCTGGCCAGGAACGCTGGGGCGATACCGGTACAGGACCGCGCGCATCTCGTGGACCTGGCTTTGGAGCTTAACGCCACGGCGCCGAACACCTTTGAGGCGCATATGGCCAACTACTACACGCAGTTCCCCGCCCCTGCTGCTTTCGAGGAACTCGACCTGGCCAGTGCGAAGGACCAACGGCGCGAAGAGTTGATAGCCCCGCAATTGGCCAATGCAGCCCGAAAGGATGACAAGGCCGAACTGATGGAGCGTGCGAAGGACATGAAAGTGCGCGGCCGGATCGCTCCTCCGCTCTACAAGGTGGCCGAAGACATCATGTCCTCCGTGGAACCTGGTGCAGTGCTCTTCGCGGCTGGCGAGATGGATGCCTACCCGCTGTGGGTGGAGCAGTTCGCCAATGGTAAGCACACGGATATGCTGGTGGTGGATGAACGCCTGTTGGCCGATGCAGCATACCGGAAGCGTATTTGGGAACACACGAAAGCGCGCGGTGCGGTCCCGGGTGAAGCAGGGTTCATCGCCAGCCTTTCCACGGCCACGGACAGGCCCATCTTCCTGTCGCTCGCCCTTGGCCCCAAAGCGTTGGGACCGTTGAAGGACAAGCTTTATGTGACCGGTCTCGCCATGCGCCTGAGCCACGGCACGGTGGACAACATCCCCTTGCTCGAAGCGCGTTGGGATCGGCTGAAGAAACCGCTCGATGCAGGACCACTTTCCAAGAATTACCTGGTGCCCGGCGCGGTGCTCCTCACCCACTATCGCGCCATCGGCGATGAAGCGCGGGCGTCCAGGCTTGAGCACGAGTTGCGCGCCATGGCCGAACGCCTGGGAGCCACGAGCACGTTGGTGAAAAGCGGCATCTTCCAGCACTGACCCATGGCGCTCTTCGGCACTGAATATGGCAAGCTGGGTGATGAGCGCCTGATGGAACTGGTCGTTGGTGGCGACGAGAAGGCTTTCGCCACCATCTACGATCGCTACCACCGCCGCCTGTTGAGCTACTTCCATCGCATGCTCTGGAGCGATCGTGAGAAGGCGCAGGATTTCCTGCAGGACCTGTTCACCAAGCTCGCCACGCGCCCGCAGAGTTACGATCCGGCACGTCCGTTCCAGACCTGGCTCTTCAGCGTGGCCAACAACATGTGCAAGAACGCTTACCGCCACGAAGTAGTGGTGCGCGAAGCGGCGGCCCACATGCGCAACGGTGTGGATCGGGAGGAAGCCGTTGGCGGTATCGGTGTGGACCGCGAACATTTCCGCGACCGCTTGGATGAGGAACTGGACAAGCTGGACCCGGATCACAAGGCGACCTTCGTGATGCGGTTCCACGAGGATATGCCCATCAAAGAGATCGCGTCGGCGTTCGGTTGCAGCGAAGGAACCGTGAAGAGCCGCATATTCTACACCTTGAAGAAACTGGCCGAACGCATGAAAGAGTTCGACCCCAACGCACTGGTACCCCATGGAACGGCACGAGCGATACGACCCTGAGGACATCGAAAGCCTGCTCTCCGAGCGGACCTTCGATGAGTTGTTGCCCGATGAGCGCGCCTTCGTGCTACGTCACCTGAGCGACCGTGATGAGTATGAACGCATGCGCGCACTGCTTCACTACGTGCGCCCCGATGAGCGTGAACGTGGCACCGTAGAGCCGGATGAACGTGTGAAGCACGATGTAATGGCTGCTTTCCGGGCCCAACAGCGACCGCAATGGCGTATCTGGTTGAACACCGTGGCCGCCTGGCTTGCACCGGGTGATGCGGCAGCCATGTGGCGCCCGGCGCTGGCGTTGGGTTCCTTGGCATTGCTGATCGTCGGTGGCGTGGCCGTGACGCGCCAGTTCAGTGGAGCTTCGGAGAACGCCATGGTGGCCGAACTGAAGAAGGCGGAGCAGCACGCCCCGGCTCCGCCTGCAGACATCAACACGGATAACGCAGCTGTACCGGTCGCGACAGAAGAGACCAAGAACGACCCGGCGGCCGAGGTGGATGGACCGGCTGTGGTGAACGTGCGGGTACCTTACGCGGCGGACAGCGGCTCTGCGGATGGCGAACGGGAAGCTACAATGGCGTATGATGCTGGTACTGCTGCCGAAGCGGAGTCCGTTAACGAGGACGCGGCCTTCTTCGCGCCGGTGGTGGAGGATGCGAGATCCAAGCCTGTGGGCACGACCGTCTCCGGAGCCGCCGCCACGGAGACACTTTCACATGTCGTCACTGCGAATGAACTGGCCGGTAACATGAGCACCACGAACGCCACCGGCCGCGTAGTGTTGAAGGATGTGAGCGCTGCGGCGAAGTCGACCAGCAAGACACGCGCGAAGGCGGAGCAACCACGAACGATGGCTAGCCGAAGTGTGGCCCAGGATCCCCGGGTGTTGGATCTGGTGACCGCCGGATGGTGATGCTCACTGAACCATGAAGCCCTGCGTGATCGTGAAATCACGCGCCTCTACCGTAATGGTGGCCGCTCCTTTCGGTAGCATGCCCTTATCGAACCGGCGGACGAGTTCTTCCGTCATCGCCTTACCTTCTTCCACATAGACCGTCTTTCCCTTGGCATCTTTCACCACCAGATGCACGTTGCCGATCTTGCGATGATGGAGAATGTTCACCTGGACCAATCCGGAAGCACGCGTGCACTCCACGGAAACCGTGGCCTTCTTCTCATCAGGATGGCTGGGAGCCATCGCCGAGGAACTGGCCAACACCGCACAAACCGCGGCAAGTACCAAGGTGATACGTAGCGTCATGTCAGTCAAAGATACGATCCCTGGCAACCTGTGCAAGATCCCTAGGCCCATTCCCGATCGAATCCCGCATCGCGCAGTTCGCTCTTTTCGCCCGTGCGAAGGGCGTAGTTGAAGCCCCTGTACACGCTCCAAGCGCCGACGGTGCCGTCTTTCCGGATGGCAAGGAACCCGACTTGGGCATCCTTCATGCCTGGATTCTGTTTGATGATGCGGCGTACCGCTTCTTGGCACGCTGCCGTGGGCTCCATGCCATGGCGCATCAGCTCCACCACGGTGTGGCTGCCCGCTGTGCGGATCACGAGTTCACCGATACCGGTGGCACAGGCAGCGCCCACTTCACCATCTACGAATAACCCGGCCCCGATGATGGGGCTATCCCCCACCCGGCCATGAACCTTGAAAGCCATTCCGCTGGTGGTACAGGAACCAGCCAAACGACCGTTGGCGTCAAGGGCGATCATACCGATGGTGTCGTGGTTCTCGATGTTCACGATCGGCTTGTATTCTCCTTTCTTCAACCACTCCAGCCATTTGGCCTTCACCTCCGGGATCTCCACGTCGCGCGCGACGAACCCGTTCTCGCTGGCCCAACGCTCCGCACCGGCACCCACGAGCAGCACGTGCGGTGTGCGTTCCATAACTGCCCGGGCTATGCTGATGGGATGCTCGTAGCGCTGTACGAACGCCACGGCCCCGGCCCGCCCTTCATGGTCCTGGATACAGGCATCCAGGGTGACATGGCCATCGCGATCGGGCATGCCCCCCAAGCCAACGCTGCGGTTGCTGAAGTCGCTCTCCACCACCGCCACGCCTTGTTCAACGGCATCAAGCACGTTCCCGCCGCTGCTAAGCACCTCCCAAGCTTTGGCATTGGCTTGAATACCATGCTCCCAGGTGCTTAGAACGATCGGCCCTTTCAGTCGCGGGGAAGCTTCACCTACCGTTGCGGGGTCGTTCGCGGGCTCTGATGTGCAGGCCGTGGCGAAGGCTGCGGTACCTACGAGACCGATCTTGAGGAAGTGGCGGCGATCCTGCATGGTGGTGGTTGCGAAAGCTAACGACCATATTTGTCGCTATGATGCAGGGCACCACCGTTCGATCCGCTGACCGCTCAACGAATGCCAACGGTGCGCTTGCCGTTCTCACCTCCCTGTTCTTCCTCTGGGGGTTCATCACCGTTCTGAACGATGTACTGGTGCCGCACTGGAAAGAGTTGTTCCAACTCTCCTATGCCCAAAGTCTGTTGGTGCAGTTCTGCTTCTTCGGTGCGTATTTCATCGGGTCGCTGGTCTATTATTTCATCTCCATCGCTTCCGGCGACCCTATTGAGCGTATCGGCTATAAGCGGGGCTTGATGGTCGGGCTGGGGCTATCCGCCCTGGGTTGCGCGCTCTTCGCACCGGCCAGTTACCTGCACAGCTATGCAGCCCATTTGGTGGCCTTATTCGTGCTGGGTTTGGGCTTCACGGTACTGCAGATCGCGGCCAATCCTTTCGTAGCCATCATAGGGCCAGCGGAAAGCGCCAGCAGCCGGTTGAACCTTGCCCAGGCCTTCAATTCTCTCGGGACCACGTTAGCTCCGCTCATCGGGGGCTGGCTCATCTTCGATCAAGTGGACCCATCCGCGGCGGTCCGCATGCCTTATATAGGCCTGGCCATGCTACTGGCGCTCATCGCGTTGGTGGTGCGTGCTTCGCGCCTACCCGAGCCAGCCCGCGCTGAGCGTTCAATGGATAGCAACGCCATGCGCCACCCCCAGTTACGCTGGGGCATGGTGGCCATATTCTGTTACGTGGGTGCGGAAGTAGCCGTGGGTAGTCTCATCATCGGTTTCCTGGGCCTGACCGGTGTGATGGGGCTTGACGAAGAGGTAGCGAAGCACTACCTGAGCTTGTATTGGGGTGGCGCCATGACCGGGCGGTTCCTCGGTGCTGTAGCGCTGAATGCGGCCATGCCGTTCACGCGCAAGCTCGCTTCCATGCTGGTGATCGGTGCAGCGATGTTCGGGCTGCTGATGCTCTTGAACGCCACCGGGCCGGTCTCCGTTGTGGACTTCTGGCCCATGGCCCTATTGATCCTCGGCAACATCGCCGTGGCCCTGTTAGCGAGGGAGAATGCCGGAAGGGCCATGGGAATGTTCGCCGCTGTGGCCGTTGCGCTTCTCGTAGCCGTGGTCGTCGCGGATGGCCAGGTCGCCGCTTGGGCCATCATCGCCATCGGACTGTTCAACTCCATCCTCTGGAGTAACATCTTCACCCTTTCCATCGCTGGCCTTGGCAGCGACACCGCACAAGGTTCAAGCTTGCTGGTCATGATGATCCTCGGTGGCGCACTGACCCCTTGGGCGCAGGCCTCGATCATCGACCTGATCGGTGCCAGCAGCGGCACGGAACGTGGTTTCCACCTCAGTTTCATTCTGCCCCTTGCCTGTTACGCCTATCTGGTGTGGTATGGTCTTCGGGGATCAACCTTACGCAGCAACGCATGATCGCAGGCATCGATATCGGCGGAACCACCAGCAAGATCGGACTGGTCCAAGAGGGTCGTGTCCTTCGGCAAGTGCGCATTTCCACCACCGGCCATGCAGATGATCATGCCTTTGCCGATGCCTTGGCCCAAGCGGTGCGCCAACTGTGTATCCAGGAAGGATCCCCTGCGATAGAGGCCGTTGGTATCGGCGCGCCTAACGCCAACCAATTCACGGGTATCATCGAGATGGCTCCGAACCTGCCATGGAAGCACGATGTGCCTCTGGCCCGGATGATGCAAGACCGGCTCGGAGCGCCCGCCGTGCTCGGCAACGACGCGAACGCGGCGGCGTTGGGAGAATGGCGTTACGGTGCAGGTCAGGGTTTCGATGACCTGCTCGTCGTCACCATCGGCACCGGCGTTGGCAGCGGCTTCATCGTGAATGGCCAGCTCGTGCTCGGAAGTGCTGGTAATGCCGGCGAACTGGGCCACATGACCATTGTGGTGGACGGACGGCTCTGCACCTGTGGACGAAAGGGATGCCTGGAAACCTACGTGAGCATCCGCGGGATGCGCCAGACCTACGCAGAGCTGGCCGATGACCTCGATGTACTGAAGGAGGAAGGCGTGAAGTGCATTGCGGATGCCGCACATCGTGGTGACCAAGCCGCGTTACGCACCTTCGAAGAGACCGTACGGTGGCTGGCCATCGGGTTGGCCAATGCCGTCGCGGTCACCGGTCCACGGCGCGTAGTGCTCTTCGGAGGGATCGTGCGCAGCGGTGAACTGTTGCTGGCCCCGTTGAAGAGAGCCTTTCAAGTGGCCCTTCTCAATATCTACCAAGGTCGTGTGGACATCACCGTTTCCGCCTTGGCGGATGATGATGCCGCACTACTTGGAGCTGCAGCACTGGCAACGACTTTGACGCGAACATGATCACCATGGAGATACGAGCGATGGAACAAGAGGTAAATCGACCCGGGCCGTTCGTCCCGCACACCATTTCTGCGGTAGTAGCGATACTCTTAGCAACGGTCGGCGCCGGGCAGCAGGCGAGCAACCCGGCGCGTGACCTGGTGAACCCCTTCGTGGGCACCGGCGGCCACGGCCATACGTTCCCGGGTGCGTGCGTCCCGAACGGCCTGGTGCAGCTAAGCCCGGATACACGCCCTGATGGCTACATGGACTGGGACGGCTGCGGTGGATACCATTACAGCGACAGCGTCATTCATGGCTTCAGTCATACACATCTCAGCGGGACCGGGGTTGCCGACCTCTGCGACGTGTTGTTGATGCCGATGAGCGGCGAAGGGTCATTGGACCCCACCGTGTACCGGTCAAGCTTTCAGCATAAGAATGAAGAAGCACACGCTGGCTACTACCGTGTCTGGCTGGACGATGAAAAGACGTTGGCCGAGTTGACGGCCACAGCACATTGTGGGGTTCATCGGTACACGATGCCTGCGGATAAGGAGCAGTTCCTGGTGATCGACTTGGCGCATCGGGATAAGTTGATCGGCAGCCAGATGCGTCGTGCGGGTTTGGAGATCGTCGGGACCAGGCGTAGCAGCTCATGGGCTGGTGATCAGCAACTCTTCTTCTGCTTGCGCATCGGCCGGGCTAACGGGCCCATCGGCGTTGGACTTGACGTGAACGCGGACAGCACACGGGGTATAATCAACGTGAAACGCGAGGACACTTCAGCGATCATCGTTAAAGTGGGCATCTCAGCGGTTAGCATCGAGGGTGCCCGCAAGAACCTGGACGCCGAAGTGCCGCACTGGGATTTCGACCGGGTTCGCGCAGAGGCCGAAGACGCATGGAATGCCAAGCTGAACAAGATCCAGGTGGAAGGTGGCACACGTGAACAACAGCGGATCTTCTACACCGCCCTCTATCACAGCTATGTGGCTCCCTACATCTTCAATGATGTGGACGGTCAGTACCGGGGAATGGATGGCGAGGTACACAAAGCCGATCACAACGTCTACACGGTCTTCAGTCTGTGGGACACCTTCCGAGGCCTGCATCCGTTGATGACCATCCTTGAACCGGACATGACCAGCGACTGGATCAAGACCTTCCTGCTCCATTACCAGCAAGGCGGAAGGCTACCCGTATGGGAACTCTGGGGCAACGAGACGGATTGCATGATCGGTTACCACAGTGCGAGCGTGATCGCCGATGCGCACCTGAAAGGCATCCGTGGTTTCGACGAGCGGCTAGCGTTGAAGGCCATGAAGGACGGTGCGCGTTTGGATCATTTCGGTCTGAAGGCGTATCAGGGCCGCGGCTTCATAAGCAGCGATGATGGTGCTGAAAGCGTGAGCCGCACGTTGGAATACGCCTACGACGATGCATGTATCGCGGAATTCGGCTCGCGCTTGGAGCAGATCGGCAACGACGAGCAAGGGCTGAACTTTGGCATTCGCAGCCAGAGCTGGAAACATCTCTTCGATCCAGCTACCGGCTTTTTCCGGGCACGCCGGAATGGTGGCTTCGTACCGGGTTTCGACCCGTACGAAGTGAACTTCAACTTCACCGAAGCCAATGCCTGGCAGTACAGTCTTTTCGTACCGCAGGATATCGATGGGCTGATCGCAGCGCACGGCGGGGCCGACAAGTTCGAAGCGCATTTGGACAAGCTCTTCACGGCGAACACATCCACATCAGGACGTGAGCAGGCGGATATCACCGGCTTGATCGGTCAGTACGCGCACGGTAACGAGCCCAGCCACCACATGGCATACCTCTACAACCGCGTCGGCAAGCCGGAGAAAACGCGGGCACTGGTCAAGCGCATCATGCATGAGATGTATCACGACGCACCGGATGGTCTCAGCGGCAACGAGGATTGTGGCCAGATGAGCGCTTGGTATGTGCTGAGTGCATTGGGCTTCTATCCTGTTTCACCGGGCATCGATGACCGGTATGAGCTGGGATATCCGCTGTTCGATCGGGCCACGATGCATTTAGGGGATGACAAGGATTGGAGCATGGTGGTTGGGGATGAGCACGCGTGGCAGATGACCGTTCCATCGGACACCACGCTTTTCACCCGCGAACTTCCGAATACCCTCTACCACTGGGACTTGGTCCGCGGTGGTGGCTATCACTTCGAAGGGGATCGGAAACCGCGCGCCAATTTCCTGCCGCGTGGCTTCACGGTTCTGGACGGCGCATATGTCAATGAGCGTGCGAGACCCATCGCACCGGTGATCCAAGCCGCCAGTGCCTCCTTCGCGGAAGAACTCAGTGTCACGGTGCTGGGTGAAGGGACATGTACCGTTCAGGAAGGTGGCGCCGTTCGCTCATGCCCGATGAACCAGCCTTTCGTCATCACCAATACGTGTGCGGTAGAAGTGGCTTGGCACGCGCAGTACGCACCGGTGGTCGCACACTTCACCAAGATCGACGGTTCACGATCCATCAAGTTGGAAAGCACCTTCGCCAATCAGTACAGTGCCGGTGGCGCTACGGCCTTGATCGATGGTCTACGTGGCGGGACGGATTTCCGCACGGGTGAGTGGCAAGGCTACGAAGGCCAGGATCTGGTGGCCATGATCGATCTCGGTGCGGTGAAGCACCTTCGCCGCGCTGGCTTGAGCGTTCTCCAGGACCAGAAGTCGTGGATATTCCTGCCGAAAGAGGTGGTCATCTCCTGGAGCACCAACAAGCGCCAGTGGAGCAGCCGCACGATCTCCCGACAGTCGGACCCCACGGCCGAAGGCGGGTTCACCTACGAGCTATGGACGGAGATGTTGGGGAAGAAAGCACGCTACATCAACATCACCGCGAAGAACGCGGGGCCTTGCCCGGACTGGCATGTTGGTAAGGGCGGAAAGACATGGATCTTCGTTGACGAGGTGTTGATCGAAGCGGAATGAACCTCTCGTCACCAACGAAAAAGGCCCGGCGAACGCCGGGCCTTTTTCGTTGAAGTTCGTCGCTATCAGCGGGTCACCTGTACGCGTTGGGTCTTCACCCATTGCTCGGTGGTCAGCTGTACCAGGTAATTGCCGCTTTGCAGGCCGCGCATGTCGATGGTGTTGCGCGTGCCTCCGTTCATCAGCAACGGTTGGTCGAGCACAGCGCGCCCGCTCATGTCTAGTACACGAACACGCACGCTGCCTTTCACTTTTCCGGCCATTTCAATGTTCAACAAGCCCTGGGTCGGGTTCGGATAGATGGTGAAGTTGTTGGTGATGGCTTCGGGCAGTCCAACGGCGCCGCAGGCCACGGTCCACTCCAAGGGGAAGTTCACCTGTCCATCATCGCAGGAACCGATAGCGTCCGATTTCACGCGGAGCGTTATGGTGTTGCCCGCGTTGGCCGAGTTCAGGGCGAAGCCCGCGAGGTTGCCACCGTTGTTGCCCTCGTAAAGAACTGCGGCCGTTTCGTCAGCTCCGTTGTAGAGGATGATGCTATCACCGGCCACCATCTGTCCTTGTAGGAAGGCGATGGTCATCGGTACGTTCTGCTCGGAACGATAGGTGTACCAGCGGTCATCGCTGTTCTCGTAGCACAGGGTGGTATTATCGAAGCCGCAGGTCACCGAAACGCACTCCTCCGCAGTGTAGGTGAGGGAATCGCTCGTTGCGCGGCATTGTGCGAACGTCTCGTTGAACACGCGCATCACGCTCGCGCTGTCCACCGGGTAAGGTCCGAAGGTGTGCACGCCTACGCCGAGGCCGGTCAGGGTATCACCGGAAACCAGGTTGGTGATGCTCAGCATGTCGTCGCCACCCGCTTCGGTCACGATCACCTCCGTGGAGTAGGAACGATGTGCGCAGTCCGGTACCACGTTGAAAGTGGCTCCAGGATTGGCGCAATCGATGCAGTATACCTCCCATTCCCAGGAATCATATTCGGGCGGAGGGAAATCACCCCCGCACTGAACGGAACCATCGGAGGTCATTTCCATGTACAGCGTGCCCGTGGTGGAGCCGACATCGAGGCTGTAGAAGTTAGGGTACACACCGTTGGGGTCATTGATGGTGCTGCCCGGCTCGCCGAGGTGGCGTGTTTCACCTGCATCGTGGTCGAAGAGCACCGTTCCCGTGTTGTCCGAACCGTCGTAGATGGTCAGGTGATCATAAGCGTTGCTTTCGATGGTACCGCGGATGAACCGAAGACGGAGCGTGGAGGTGGGTGATACGGACTCCAGTTCGTACGACCAGGCGTGGCTGTCATTGGCTTGGTAGCAGTAGTCCTGGTCAAGGCCATCACCAGGGCACGCGTAGATAACCGGGCATACAGGATTGACCAAGGGGTCGCTTTCCACATTGCACAACGAGTTGGCATCGTTCACCACGGTGATCACCACTACGGTATCAGCCGGGAAAGGACCCACCTGGTAGGTACCCGTAGCCGTTACCGCCAGCGTATCGCTGTTGTAGTCGTTGCCGATCTGAGCCTCTGCGTCACTGCCCATGGCGGATACGTTCACGTCAACGAAATATTGATTGTTGGCGCAGTCCAGCACCACGGCGAACGTGGAGGTGGTCGGTACGCAATCCAGACAGGCTACCCGCCACGCCAGTTCCTCCGGCTCAAAGCCATCCTGGCATGAGGTGAAGTCGTTGGAACGGATCCGCACCGTTAGAAGATGCTCCGGGTTTGTGGTGTTCACGAAGAGGTCCGTCACGTTCTGATCCGTGCCTTCGAACAGGCGCGGAGCGGACATGTCGCCGTCGTAGATGATGAGCGAATCACCGAAGAAGAGCAGGCCGGAGTCGAAGAAGATGCCCAGAGGGAACGTGCCCGTTCCTTGGTACACGTAGATCAGGTCAGCGTAGTTGGAGTAGCAGACAGCGTCACTGATCTCCGTACCGCACTCGATCTCCAGCGGGCACAGACCCGTGTCCGTGATGTCACCCAGCGGTACGATGCACAGTTCGCTACCTGCAGGTACCACACGTACGTTGACGGTATCGTTCAGCGCGAACGGACCGAGTTCGGCGATGCCGGTGCCCACGCCGGTGACGGTCTGGTCCGCACCACCGTTGATGGAATAAATCAGTTCCAAGGTGGCTCCGTCACCCGTGGAGGCCACGTCCATCAGAATGCTGAATTGTCCGTTGTTGCAATCGTCCGCTACCGTATAGCTCACCTCAGGAAGGGTGCAATCGAGGCAGGTCACCTCCCACACCCAGCTGTCGAAACCTTCGGAGGGGAATTCGCCGCCGCATTCGACGGAACCGTCTGAGCTCATTTCCATATAAAGGCTGCCCGTGGTAGAGAAGACGTCGACCGTTTCGAAACGCGGGATATCGTTCAGGATCGCACTTCCCACACCACCCAGATTAACGGTGGCCGTGGTATCATGCTGGTAGAGTAGCGTGCCGGTGGCATCGGTACCGTCGTAGATGGCGATATCGTCGTAGTTGTTACTCTCGATGGTACCGCGGATGAAGCGGAGGCGAAGGGTTCCCGTGCCGACCGAGGTATACAGCCAATGGCGCGAATCACTTGGCTCGTAGCAGTAATTCTGCTCGGTGGGTGCTGCGCCGCAATCGATCAGCAGCGGACAGTTCGTTTCGAACGCGATGTCGTCGATCACACGGTTGCAGAGCACGTCGGCATCATGCATCAAGGTGATCACCGGCACGACGGTGAGCGGGAAAGGCCCGAGTTCGACAACGCCCACTACCTGGTCTTCTACCAAGGTCAGGTCGCCGTTCACATCCACTTGAACGTCGATGCTGGCCGCATCACCGATGGAGGTGATGTCCAGAAGGATCGTGTACGTCTGCGCATCACAATCCTCTGCGAACGTGTAGGTAGCTTGAGCCGGGGTGCAGTCCAGCAGCAACTGAACCGTTGTGACCACGCACTCGGCGGCCGTTTCACACTGGTCGTTCACCGTCCAGTGGGCGAAAAGGTCTTCCGCGGTGGCCGCGTTCACCTGCACGCTTGCCGCCCCTTGTCCCAGGATAGGGCCATCGTAGGCACCTTGGCGAACGGTGATGTAACCACCGGAGCTAAGCGTGAACTCGTAATTGCCTGTGGCCAGGATACCGGTGATGCGCGAGTGCTCCTCTTCGAAGCTGCAGGTGGCGATCTCGGTGACCTCGCCCATGGAGTTCGGGGTCACTGCATCGGCGGGATACTGGGGTTCGTTCATACAATCCTGCGCTTGTGCCGTGGTCCATGGACCCAGGCTTAGCGACAGAAGGGCTGCTCCTGAGTAGCGTCCAAATCGTGTCATGCGTTGTTGGTTTTGGCTGTTCTGGTCGGGTGGCTAAGGTAGGCACCGCACATTACGAACATTGTCGTGTTCGTTCCCTTACCGCCTGCTGCTTGGAATGCCACGGGCGGGACGTTTCAATCTGGCTTGGCGATCAAGGGGTTGTACCGTAGAGCTGCTTCACCACCTCGTATGCGGGTTTGGCGTTGCCTGCGTAGTCGATGATGCTCCAGCTTGGTCCCGGCCAGCAGTCGTTCAACTGCCAAAGCAAGGTGCCCTTGCAGCTGGGTCGAGCAGCCATGTGGGCTTCAATGGCCATGCAGTACGCTTTGGCTTGTGCGCGCTGGCTGGCCTCGATGAACCCGCCCAGCGTTCGGGGGCGCTCCTCTCCCAATTCCCGTTCGATAGCCTCCCATATGGGTCGGTCGGTCTTGTAACTGAGTTGTAGGCGAACCACGGCCGGTGAACCCAGGTAGAGGCTATCCGGGTGGATGTACTTCGCCAGCAAAGCACTATCCGGATAGCTCTGGAAACCATACTCGCTTACGAAACGCCCCACGTTATTCTTGAAGGAGGCGAAGGTGCTGTCGCCGTGCCACACGCCCCAGTAGTGGAGGTCGCCATACTTGAGGCCAATCGCACTGCCCCAGTTACTGATCGGTGAGCTGCTGGTATACCTGCTGTAGCCGAGGCTCGAAGTAACTTGGTGCAGGTCCTCTGACCAAAGTCTCTCATTAGCGCCGATTACCCGCGCCGAATCAGCACCATGCAGATCATAGCGATCCTGCCAGCCCCAATTCTTCCAAGCAACACGCATTTCGTTGTTACCGCAGAAGATGGCCAGGCATGGATGGTCGCGTAACCGAAGCACCTGTTGCCATCCCTCTTCCATGATGTTCCTCCGGAAGTCTGCTTCATGAGGAAGCATTTCCGCGACCATGAAGTCCTGCCAGACTAGTATCCCCGCTGTGTCACAGGCATGGTAGAATGCATCCGGTGGATAGATCCCACCGGCCCACACGCGGACCATGTTCATGCCTGCCGCTTGCATGTGGCGGACCTGTTCCACCCATGCGCTATCACCGACGCGTGACGGAATGAGATCGGGTGGTACAAGGTTGCATCCCTTCGCGAAGAGATCACGGCCTTCCATACTGAAGTAGAAAGCGTTTCCGATACTGTCAGATCGTTCAACAAGTACTGGAGTAGCGAACGCGAACGGTACTTCTTGGGAGGCCAGCACACGTCCTTTCCGTACAAGGTCCACCCGAAGTCGGTGCACGTGCTGCTCACCCATACCACGGGGTAGCCACGGCATAGCGGTCGCACTATCGAAGGTGGCATAAAGTCCTTCTGGACGATCGGTTCTTGTTGATGCGAAAGGGACATCGTTTAGGTATGCGATATACTTCCCCCGGAAGGTCTTCCTATCATCGATCTTGTCGTGAACGGTCACCCCCACGTGACGGTTCATTCGGTTCACGCTCAGCGATTGGATCCTCCCGATACTCCACCCCCACAACTCCACCCCCTGCCAGATCCCGCTCGTCACCAACCGTGGGCAGAAATCCCAACCGAATTGGTAGGCCGCCTTGCGGATGTACGGACTCACACCGCTGGGGTCGTTATCATGTGGTAGCTGGATGCCATAGGCCTCGCGCAGCTTCGCTCCTTCTTTTATCGGGCTGCGGAAGATCACTTTCAACTCATTCTCGCCCAAGCGCAGGGCGGACTTTACCGGCCACTCCCAGGTACGGAACATGTTGTCCGCCTTGCCGATGAGCGAATCGTTGAGATAGACCTCCGCGAACGTGTCCAGGCCTTTAAAGACCAGGTCCAAGTGGCCGTGACGCAACAGGGTGTCCGAAACGAGCAGCGTGCGCTTATAGATCCACTCCTCGTTCTCGATCCATTGTACGCTATCGATGTTGCTACCCTGCATAAAGTCCGGGATCAGGCCGTGGCGTAGCAGATCGGTTTGGACCACGCCGGGCACCTCGGCGCTGTACCACTGCTCCTTCCCTACTTGTTGGAACTGCCAGCCATCGTTCAAGGGAAGGCGAACTTCCTGGGCCGTCACGTAATGGAGCGAACTGTACAGCAGTACGGCCAGCCACCTCATCGTAGCCCTGCTTTGGTCAGCGCATCCAGCACCCCTTGGATCTTGGCTACGTCGGGCTGCGTATCGAAATCGGCCGGGACACTGCTCGAGGTGAGTGCGATCTTCGACGAGGTGCTGGGCACGACCTGCTGGGCAGCGAAATGGACTTCACGCACACCCGTGCGTTGAACGAGGTCCACAACGTTCTTGGGAGAGATGCCACCGGCGGCGGCTACGAGGCAGTTTTCCCCGGCGGCCTCCACCAATCTCCGTAAAGTGGCGCATCCTTCCACCGCGCGTTGCGCACCTCCTGAGGTGAGCACGCGATCGATGCCCAGGGACAAACAACCTTCGAGCACCTCCAAGGGCGAAATGGAATGATCCATGGCACGGTGGAAGGTTATTTCGCTTTCCGGCGCCAGTTGCTTCACGGTGCGCATCAGATCACGGTCCATCTGGCCTCCGTGCAAAAGCCCTCCGGTGACCAACCCGATCGCTCCTCCCCCGAAGATCTCGGCATCCAGGAAGAGGGCGTGTAAAGCGTCCGGCGTGTAGACGAACCCAGCTGGCGTGGGCCTCACCAATACCCGCACGGGTATCCTCACTGCGCTGCGCACCGCATCCACAAGACCGGAGCTGGGCGTTACACCTCCGCAAGCCAGCCAAGTGCACACCTCTACGGTGTCCGCTCCGGCTTGCTCGGCGGCCTGGGCTTCCGCTACACTGGTGACACATACTTCCACCGCTACTCGCATGCGCCGAAAGTAGGGTGCCAACGGTGCAACCGGATGCCGGGCATGCCGTATAACGGCGCCATGCATCAGTGTAGGTATCTCCCCCTCCTGCTCGTCTTTGCCCTTTCGTGCCTGGCAAAGGTCACCGCTTCAGCTTCGGTGGCCGATGGCAACGACAGCATACGTTCCACGTTGGAGGGCACTGTGTCCAACAATCAGCGGGCCCAGGCTTTGGTGAGTTCTGCCAACCGGGTGATGAACAACGATCCGGTGGAAGCACATCGATTCGCGCACAACGCCCTGGCCTTCGCCGAACAGAGCGGTGATCCCTTGGTGGAGCACAAAGCCTTGGTGGCTTTAGCTGAAGCCGAGGAGCGCGTGGGCTTGTTCGCGGACCATATGAAGACCACGCTCAGGGCCGTGCAATTGGCCCAGTCATTGGGAGACCCGAAGATGATCGCCCTGGACCTGCGCGAACTTTCCGAAGCGTACCGCTTGAATGCCATGTCCGACAAGGCCGTGGAAGAAGCGCGCAATGCATTGGCGATGACCCTGCCTACGCAGACCGGGAGCGCCGTGGACGAGGCTCACCGTTTCCTGATCCGGACACTGTTGCACGGCACGGAGTTCGAGGAAGCACACGAGAGCGCCGAACGATGCTTGCAACGGGCACAGGACAAGGGCGACGTCATGGAGGAGGCCCGGTTGAGCCGGCTCATCGGTGCCGTTCTCATGGCGCAGAAGGAGTACAACGATGCACATCCCTACCTCGTGCGTGCGGAGCGAGCTTTGGTCAAGGCGGGTACGGCGAATGAACAGTTCGAGATCCTCGCCGATCTGGCCCAGTGCAGCATGGGCATGGGCAGATACAAGGAGGCCGCATCAAACCTTCAGCTCGCCGGTACAGCGGTGCTGGTCACCGATACGTGGAACAACCGCTACCGCTACATCGAACTACAGTATCAACTGGCTTTGGCGCAAGGACGGTGGGAGGAAGCGCTGGAACTGCTGAAACGCATCAAGGAACGTTCAGACAGTGTGAACATGGCGCGTCTCGATATGCAGATGGCCAGGTTGCAAATGAGCTATCAGTTGGATCGCAAGGAGAAAGCCAACGCTGAACTGCGCACCGAGAACGCGCGCAGTGCCGAGCTTATCGCCGGCGAGAAATGGAACAATCGTATCCTGCTGGGCATGCTCGTCCTGCTTAGTGTACTGGCCGTGGCCCTGTTCTTCACGAGTCGCCACAGCTTGCGCTTGGTCCGTCGAATGGCGCTAAAGAACGCCGTGATCAAGAAGCAGCACGACGAGATCCACGCGAAGAACCTTGAGCTCCAACGCCAGAACCTACGCTTGGCGGAAACGTTGATGAGCGAAGAGGAGAAGGAAATGATGATCAAGGAGATCCATCACCGGGTGAAGAACAACCTGCAAGTGGTGGACAGCCTTCTGCAGATCCAAAGCGTGGATTCGAAGGACCCCGGGGTGGACAAGGTGCTGCGCGAGGCTCAAGGCCGTATTCGCTCCATGGCACTCGTTCACGAGCATATCTACCGGAGTGCAGGCGGTGGCAAGGGCGATATGCAACAACACATCACGCAACTGGTCCGTAACATCCTGGTGGCCCACGGCGCGCACGACCGGATCTCCGTTTCAGTTGACGCTCCTTTGCCTACGTTCCATGCCGATACCTTGATGCCGCTTACGTTGGTGGTGAACGAACTCTTTACCAATGCCGTGAAGTATGCCTTCCGGGAGCGCAGTTCTGGCCGCGTGAGCATCATCGTGCGCCCAGCGGGAACGGCTTACGAGCTGCTGTTCAGCGATGATGGGGCCGGAATGGACGCTGAGGAGGGCTTGGGGCGTGAGCGCTCCTTCGGATTGGAATTGGTAGGCATGCTGGCTGAGCAATTGAACGGCGAGGTGCGATTCCTGAAGGGTTCGGGTACCACGGTCAGTCTCACCTTCATGCCCGACCCCGTGCCTTTGCGCGTTGCTTCCTGATGTCCCGCCCGGACTCACCTATCTTCGCCGCCCGTATCCTACTGCGTGTCAACTCCTACAGACATTACTCCTGAAGTCGATTTCCATGCCCTGGGCCTGAGCAACGACCTGCTCGATGGCCTGGATCACATGAACATCCGGAAACCGACGCCCATCCAACAGCAGGCTATTCCGGCCGTGCTGGACGGCCGCGACCTCATCGCCTGCGCCCAGACCGGGACCGGGAAAACGGCCGCCTTCCTGCTGCCGTTGATCGATGTGATCACCAGCTATCGTCCGAAAGAGGAAGGGAGTATCCGAGGGCTGATCGTGGTACCCACACGCGAGTTGGCGCTCCAGATCGATCAGCAATTGCAGGCCATCGCCTACTTCACCCCCATCACCTCCATCCCCCTCTATGGCGGAAGTGATGGCAGCACCTTCGACACCCAGAAACAGGCGCTCACCAGTGGTGTGGAGGTGGTCATCGCAACGCCAGGCAAGCTGTTGAGCCACCTCAACCTGGGCTATGTACCGTTGAAGGGCTTGGAAATGCTGATCCTGGATGAGGCTGACCGGATGATGGACATGGGTTTCGTGGACGACATCCGCCGCATCATCACATTCCTGCCCAAAGAGCGCCAATCGCTGATGTTCAGCGCCACCATGCCGCCGACCATCCGCGAGCTCACCAAGCAGATCCTGAAGGAACCCGTTGAGATCACCATCGCGCTGAGCAAACCTGCCGAGGGCGTGGATCAGCAGGCTTATGTTGTGTTCGATATGCAGAAGGCCAATGCGCTGGAGTACATCCTGAACACCAACGAGGCCACCAGCATCGTGATCTTCGCAGGACGCAAGATCGAGGTGAAGAACCTTGCGCGCCACTTGCAGCGCAAAGGATTCAACGCAGCCGGCATGCACAGTGACCTGGAGCAGACCGAACGCGAACAGGTCATGCTCGATTTCCGCAACCGCAAGCTTCGCATCCTCGTGGCGACCGATGTGGTGAGCCGTGGAATCGACATCGATGACATCGACCTCGTGATCAACTACGATGTGCCGCACGACCCAGAGGATTATGTGCATCGTGTAGGTCGCACTGCCCGCGCCGCCCGCAAGGGAACGGCCATCACCTTCGTGAACGAGAAGCAGATGCGCGAGTTCGGCCGTATCGAAGCGCTCATCGGTTACGACGTGAAGAAGATGCCCCTTCCCGCAGGTACACAAGGTCCGTTCTACGACCCGAAGGCCCGCTCTAAAGAGGGCGGCAAGGGTGGCGGTCGTCGCCCCGGAGGCCGCGGACGTTCCGGGCCCCAGCGCTCCGGAGGGCCTCGTCACTGAGGTGGATCGGCACGAACGAAAAAGAGGCGGACCGAATGGTCCGCCTCTTCACTTGCTGCGTGATCCTCAGCGACGGCTAGGGCCGAATTTCGCTTTGTTCTCTTCGAGCACCTTCATGGCATCCCAAGCCTTTGCGGCCTTACCCACACGCTCGATGGTGACCGTTTCGATAACGTCGTTCTGAGCGATGGCGTTCACTACTTCCTGACCGCTCACAACATAACCGAACACGGCGTGTTTCCCGTCCAGCCAAGGGGTGTCCTTGTGGGTGATGAAGAACTGGCTGCCGTTGGTCGCGGGACCGGCGTTGGCCATGCTCATGGTTCCGGCACGCGTGTGCTTCAGGTCCGGATGGATCTCATCGGCGAAGGCGTATCCAGGGCCGCCCATGCCTGTGCCCGTGGGGTCGCCACCTTGAATCATGAAGTCAGCGATCACACGGTGGAATTTGATCCCGTCGAAATACGGCTGTCCTTCAGCCTTGGCGGTGTTCTTCATCTTGCCTTCTGCAAGCGCTACGAAGTTGGCCACCGTCATCGGGGCTTTTTCGAATTCCAACTGGATGCGGATGGTGCCTTTGTTGGTCTTGATGTTGGCGAAGAGGCCGTCTGTTGAGTTCTCCACGGGGTTCGGGGTGGGTTGGGTTTCGGTTACGACCGGTGCCGCTACCGTACTCTCTCCACCTTCGGGAGCGGAGTTGCAGGCAGCGAGCGAAAGGCTGAGCAATGCGGGTAGAGTGAACGAGAACAGCATGGTCATTGGCTGGTTTTTCTTGGGGACGAAGATAAGTTCTATCGGCTCGGGGCTTCAGGATCAGTCCATCAGTACCTCTTCTATGGATTCGAGCTTCTCGTCAGTGAACGCGCCTTTTTCCTTGTGAACGATGCGCCCTTCAGCATCCAGCACGAAGAAGTACGGGATATCCTTTTCCGTCAGACCCAGTGCCGCCTTCAACGGTTCGATATCATCCTTGGAGAACAGCACATGATCCACGATCTCAGGGTCCGCGCTTTTGCGGAATTTGTTCAAGCTGGGTTCATAGGCCGCCTTGTTCATGCCCGTGAACAGCGGTACGAAGTAGACATCGGCTTCATAGGAACCCGCCATCAAGCCATGTTTCGCGATGAAGCGCAGGTACGCCGGCTCATACCATTCCTCCAACAATGGGCTTGCTTTCTGGCTGTACGCGAGGCCGATCACCGTCCACGGTTTACCCTTGGTGGGAAGCGTGATGGTCTGGCCACTGGCCGTTTCGCACGTAAGGGTCGGGAACTTGGACTGGGCGCTAGCCGCCAGGGAAAGCACGAAGGGAAGGAATAGTAAGGGTCGCATGGGTGAACGCTTTACGCAATGTTCGTACCAACTACCGCACACCATCTTCCGGATTTCTGCCTTTGTGCGGCCTGAACCAGTCCTTCATGCGTTCGATATCCGCTTCTGGATCGTCGGTCAACGGGAAAGGTGCGCCTAGGATGGCCAGTTTCCTCGGGTAATCGAAGGTGACCAGAATGATGGGCACCCTCGCTCCTGTAGCGATGCGGTGGAAGCCGGTCTTCCAGTCGGGTTGGTACTTGCGGGTACCCTCAGGTGTCAGTGCTATGCTCTTGATCTCGTCACGGTCGAACATCGCAACGACGGCATCCACCAGGTTGTTATGCTTGGAACGATCCACCGGGTAGCCTCCCAAGGCTTTGAAGATCCAACCGAAAGGAGGTTTGAAGAGCGACTTCTTGGCCAGGTATTTCGTATCGCCCATGTGGGCCAGGCTGCGCACGCACAAGCCCACGAAGAAGTCCCAGTTGCTGGTATGCGGTGCCACCACGACGATGTATCGTTCCAACCCCGTGGGGCGGTCATCCTGTATGCGCCACCCGGCGAGGTTGAAGAATAAGCGATAGATGTTGCGCACGTGTTCAGGAATGCCGGTCGTTGTGCATCTTTACCGCGATGTTGGCGACCCGGACCGGCGGCAATATACTCGGCGTTCAGCGGCCGGAAGGGTCGGTTGGAACAACCTTCCCTCTGGCTGCGTATGAGGGCGCCATGGTACGGTCACGGTTCGCTGTTCTCGATGTGGAGACCACCTGTGGCGATCCTACGGAAGGCCGGGTGATGGAGGTGGCGGTCGTGGCGCTCGACGGTACCACCGAAAGGCTGCGGTGGGATTCGTTGATCCAGCCCCGCGTTCGTATCCCATCGTTCATTCGCAGGCTCACTGGCATCGATGGGAGCATGTTGGCCGATGCCCCCAATTTCGTGGACGTGGTGCGTACGCTGGAGACCCTGACCGAGGGTCGCATCATCGTGGCGCATAACGTGCGCTTCGATATGACGGCCCTGGAGCATGAGTTCGCCCGTACCGGCTTGGTGTTCGACCGACCTACGCTGTGCACCGAGCGCCTGGCACGGCAACTGGTGCCTCACCTCTCCCACTACAACCTCGGCAGCCTCTGTCGCTTTTTCGGCATCGAATTCCGCGCAGCGCACCGGGCATTGAGCGATGCGGAAGCTACAGCGGCCCTGTTCACGCGCTTGCTGAACGAGTTCGGCGAGGATCGTATCCTGGCGGGTATCTCAACCTGGCCCAAGGCGTTGCGCGCCTGATCACAAGAGGGCGTTGGTGGCCCATAGGAACCACATCGCGAGGGAGCATAGCGTGCCGAAGGCACCGAGCTTCATTCCCCACTGCGAGCGCTTTATACTGGCACCGGTGTAGCGTAGAAGGTGTTTCGCTTGACGCCGGTCTCCCCACAGCCCGAACAGCAGTGCAAGAAGGCCCAGGACCAAGGCCAGTGAAACGAGGTGGCGTGCAAAGGCCAGCACGATGCTCAACCCGCCGAAAATGAGCGCGACCATGCTGAGCGGCAGGTTCTTCTCCTCCTGTTTCATGCGCGGGCGAATTTGAGCAGCGTTTCGTGGACCGCAAGCACTTGTGGGATCACGAGTTGCAGGTCGTCGTTGTGGATGACGTGATGCGCGATGGTCGTGCGCTGCTCTTCGCTGACCTGGCTGTCCATGCGAGCCTTGACCTGCGCGGGTTGCACCGCATCACGTGCCACCACCCGCTGTATGCGCAGCTCCTCGGGCGCGGTCACCAGTACGACCCTGTCCATAAGCTTGCTGCTCCCGCTTTCCAGCATGATGGCCGACTCCATCATCACATAAGGGGTCCGTTGCTCGCCGGCCCATCGCTGGAACCCTTCGCGCACTGCTGGATGCACGATCGCGTTCAGGTCTTTCAACGCACCAGCATCCTCGAACACGATCTTGGCCAACGCCGCCCGGTCCAACCGGCCATCTTCCAGAACGCCGTGCCCGAAACGCTGCGCGACCGCTTGGATCACACCTTGGTCTTCGCTCAATACGCGGCGCCCCTCAGCATCGGCTTCAAAAACAGGAATACCCAGCGTTCTGAACACCCGCGCAACCGTGGTCTTCCCACTACCGATACCGCCGGTCAGTCCTACGCGGATCATGGAACGAAGAGCATTGTGCCCCCATGTGCATTCATGAACACCGGTTCAACTGCGCACCTGGGATATGAGCTATTGGGCTTTCGCGGTCACCTCGTTCAACTGCTGCGAGTTGTCCATGGCGATGGCGCTCTTCTCGAAACGCAGACGCACGTTGGAGTCTACCTCGAGGAGTATGGTGGTGTCCGTTACCTCGGCGATCTTACCGTGCAAGCCACCGATGGTGACCACCTTCGTACCTTTCTGTAGCGACTCGCGGAACTTCTTGGCGTCCTTGGCCTTCTTTTGCTGAGGCCGGATCATGAAGAAGTAGAAGACCACCATCAGGAGGCCCATCATCAGGAAGAAACTCCAGTCGGCGCCCTTTTGTTGCTGGGCTTGGAGGTAGAAGGTCGCGGTGAACATGTGTGGTTGAATGCTAGGGTTTGCTGGTGGGGCCCACGACCTCTGCGCTGAGGGTGAGCACGGTGCTGGGTGGCGAGGTGTTGGCCACCACGGTCACGGTCTTGTCCTGTCGGCCGCTGCGGCCTTCACTATCGAAACTCACACGGATGCTGGCTCTTTCGCCCGGCGCTACGGGCTGTTTCGGCCAATCCTTCCCGACGGTGCAGCCGCACGATCCGCGCACATCGGTGATCACCAAAGGAGAGCCCCCGGTATTCTCGAAGACATAAAGGCTGTCCACTTTGCTGCCCTGTACGACCTTACCCAGATCGAGATGGGTGTATGCGAACTCGAACTTCGGTAAGTCGTCCAGGTCCACGTTCTCGTAACCGGAAGCGGGGAAGTTGAGGTTCTCCGCGGTAACCTCATTGGGGTCGCGTTCGGTGTGGTCGGTAAGGCGGCAACTCGGAAATACACCGAGAAGGGATAGGAATAACGGCAGCTGGGATGCTGCTCCCGCCCTTGCTATCGCCCTTATCCGTCCGGTCATCTTCATGCTGGCATCTCAACTCTCCAGCAGCCCACGACCCACCTTCCTGATCCGGCCGTCGCCTTTCATCTCGATGAAGAGCTTGTCCAGTACGCCGTTGATGAAGTTCTTGCTCTTCGGGGTGCTGTAGGCCTTGGCGATCTCGATGTATTCGTTCATCGTCACCTTCACCGGGATCTGGTCGAAGATGCGCACCTCGGTGAGGGCCATCTGCATCAGGATCATGTCGCTGAGGGCGATGCGGTCGCTTTCCCAGTTGCTGGACTTCTCGGAGATGGCCTTCTCATGCTCATCCGCGTGCTCGATGGTCTTGCGGAAGAGCGCGGAAACGAAGTCGTGGTCCTCTTTAGGATCTCGAGCGATCTCGTTCATGAACACATCGGCGGTGTCCGTGGCTCGCATTTGTTCCAAGGTGCGTTTCACCAGACTGGCCGCGAGGTCCAGATCTTCCATCCAGGCGATGCTGCGCGTCTCGAAGACCTCCTGTAGCGCCTCGTTGTTCGCGATCAGGTCGCTGAAGAACTGGATAACGAAGGCCTGATCGCGCTTGAAGCCTTGGCCCTCCTCCTTCATGTAGGCTTGGTAGGCGTCGTTATTCTGCACCTCCCGGTAGAGGGCCGTGAAAAGTTCATGATGACCCACCCAGCTGATCTTGCGCTTTTCGCATTCGATGCGCAACCGATCGCTCTGGGCGATGGTGAGCACCAGGCTATTGTCCACGAAACGACGGTTCGGGTCAAGGTCCTCCGGTGTGGGAAGTCGCTTTTTCTTGCGCTCTGCGAAAACGAGTTCGGCCACATGGCGCAGTTCGCCGAATACGAGCAACAACGAGAGGTAGAGATCGTAGGTGCGTTCGATCCCGGTGAACAATTCCTTCTCGATGCGGGCCGCACTGGCGTTGTCGCTCTGCCAGTAGGCGTAGAGCGATTGGAACGTCTTGATGCGGAGGTAACGGCGGTTGAGCATGCGTGCGCGTGGGGCGTGGCGTGAAGATCCTGGTCAGAAGCGCATCCCGGCAGAGCGCATGCTGCTCACACGGTCCTCGGCGGCCTGGTTGGCAGCGAGGTACGTGGGGATACCGAGTTCGGCGCTGGCCTTGAAGATGCGCAGCGCTGTGTCGTAAATGCCTTCGGTCTGGTGCAAGGCGGCTTTGCGGTTGTAGCCTTTGCGCTCCCAAGCACAGTTGATGATGCCCCCGGCGTTGATGAGGAAATCCGGTGCGTACAGGATGCCCTTGTCCATGACCGCTTTGCCATGCACCGCCTCATTGGCGAGCTGGTTGTTGGCGGCACCGGCGATCACACTGCATTTCAGACGCTTCAAGGTGTCATCATTCACTGTAGCACCCAGTGCGCAAGGCGAGTAGATGTCCATGTCCACGTCGTAGATGGCATCGGGCTTCACCAAGGTGATGCTCGGGAACTCGGCTTTGATCGAGGCGAGCTTGTCGTCGTGGATATCGGTGAGGTAGACCTGCGCTCCATCCTTCACGAGCAGTGCCACAAGCCCTTTGCCAACATTACCAGCACCTTGGATGGCGACTTTGCGGCCACCGAGTTGGTCGGATCCGTAGGCGGTCTTGGCGGCGGCCTTCAAGCCACAGTATACGCCGTACGCTGTAACGGGGCTGGGATCCCCGCTCCCTCCCATTTCTTCGGGCAACCCTGCGACGTATCTGGTCTCTTTCTGGATGTTCACCATCTCCGTGGTGCTCATGCCTACATCTTCCGCGGTGATGTAACGGCCATTCAAGCTATCCACGAATTGGCCGAAACGGCGGAACATGGATTCAGTCTTCTGGGTGCGCGCATCGCCGATGATGACAGCCTTGCCGCCGCCGAGGTCCAAGCCCGCCAGGGAACTCTTGTAGGTCATGCCGCGGCTCAGGCGGAGAACGTCGTTCAGCGCTTCGGCCTCGGAAGCGTACGGCCACATGCGGGTGCCCCCTAGCGCGGGCCCCAACGTGGTGTCGTGGATGGCGATTATGGCCTTGAGGCCTGTAGCACGATCGTGGCAGAAGAGCACCTGCTCGTGATCGTGTTCCTCCATGCGGCCCAACACCAGGTCGGTGGTGGTGGCTTTGGTGCTGGTGTTGACCATGGCTGCTTTCATTTCAAAGTTCGACGGTCCCTCTTCACATGTGCGGTGGTGGAACACCGCTCCCGCCCGCCGGTCTACTTTTGTTCCGCTGTTCGCGTGGAAGCCTTTCCGGAGAGCGGCGCAAAAGTAGCACGTTCCGCCGCCCCGGCATGCGACCGCTCCTCAAGCTCAACCCCTACCTGGCGAAGTATCGCTGGCATTTGCTGCTAGGGACGGTGTTCATCATACTGAGCAACCTTTTCGCGGTGTATTCTCCGCAGGTGGTACGCGAGGCGATCGACCTTATCGCTCAAGGCATCGCCCAAGCCGAACGCTCGCCTGCGGAACGTGTGCTACCCGTGCCGGAGACCTTGCAGCTCTGGGTGGGATGGACGGGGCTTGACCTACAAAGCCGCCTGAACGACCTGCGCGATACCGACAGCATCAAAGCGACCGTGGTGTGGTGCGCCGGTCTGCTGGCCATCCTTTATCTGATCTTCTCCCTGCTTAAAGGTTTCTTCATGTTCCTGATGCGGCAGACGATAATCGTGGTGAGCCGGCTCATCGAATACGATTTGAAGAACCGGATCTATGCCCACTATCAGCAGCTGGATCGCGCTTTCTACAAACGGAACAGCACCGGCGACCTCATGAATCGCATCAGCGAGGATGTGGGCAAGGTTCGGATGTACCTGGGCCCGGCCATCATGTATACCATCGGCCTCGTGGTGTTGTTCATCCTCTGTATCATTTTCATGCTGCGGGTGAACGTGGAGATGACCCTCTGGACATTGGCTCCCCTGCCCATCATGAGCATCATCATCTACCGGGTGAGCGATGTGATGAACCGGCGCAGTATGGACGTTCAAGTGCAGCAAAGCCGGTTGAGCACCTTGGCGCAGGAGAGCTTCAGCGGCGTGCGTGTGCTGAAGTCGTACGCCAAGGAGGCCATGGCCGTGGAGCGCTTCGCCGAAGCTGCCGCCGACTACCGCACCCGCAGTATGGCCCAGGCCAAGGTGGATGCCCTCTTCATGCCGGCCATCATGCTGCTCATCGGGCTCAGTACCGTGATCACCATTTTCGTTGGCGGCAAGAAATTGATCGACGGTGACCCTACCGTGACGGTGGGTAACATCGCCGAGTTCGTGATCTACGTGAACATGCTCACCTGGCCGTTCGCGTCGGTGGGTTGGGTCACCTCGCTGATCCAGCAGGCTTCCGCAAGCATGGTGCGCATCAACGAATTCCTGGAGACAACACCTGCCGTCCGTTCTGAAGGGGATGACCTCTCCGAGGTGAAAGGCGCCATCACCTTCCGCAACGTGAGTTTTACCTACCCCGATACCGGCATCAAGGCTCTGGAGGATGTCTCTTTCCATGTCCCGGCGGGTGGTACGCTCGCTATCGTTGGGCACACGGGGTGTGGCAAGAGCACCATGGCCGAACTCATCGGCCGGGTCTATGATGCCACTGCAGGCGAGGTGCTGATCGATGAAGTGCCAATCCGCCGGGTGGCGCTGGCGAAATTGCGTGACCAACTGGGGTTCGTTCCACAGGAGGTGCTGCTCTTCAGTGACAGTATCCGCAATAACATCGCCTTCGGACTGGACGGAGCGGTGGACGATGCACGCATACACGAAGCGGCGCGGAAAGCACGGATCCACGATGATATCATGGGGTTCGCCCAAGCTTACGATACCCAAGTGGGCGAACGCGGCATCACCTTGAGCGGTGGCCAGAAACAGCGCGTCAGTATCGCCCGGGCCATCATCACCGAACCACGCATACTCTTGTTCGATGATGCGCTGAGTGCGGTGGATACGGCCACCGAGGAAGCCATCCTTCGGGAACTGCGAGCCGTGATGAAGGGGCGTACCACCGTGATCATCAGTCACCGGATAAGCGCTGTGCGCGATGCCGACCACATCCTGGTGTTGGAGAACGGCCGTGTAGCCGAGCAAGGGGGCCACGGGGAGTTACTCGCGCACACCGGAATCTACGCGCGCATGCACGAGGAGCAGCTTTTGGAGGAGGCGCAGGGGTAGCCTGATTTGGAAAGTCCGGAGAGCCTGCTATATTTGGTTGGGCCTAAGGGAAGTATAAGGCCGCCACCACCATGCAGGACGATCGCGAGGACGTATTCTCCAAAGCCGTTCGCGCCGGAAAGCGGACCTATTTCTTCGATGTGAAGAGCACGCGAGGGAAAGACCTCTACCTCACCATCACGGAGAGCAAGAAGCACACCCACGAAGATGGGACGGCCCACTACGACAAGCACAAGATATTCCTCTACAAGGAGGATTTCGACAAGTTCATGGACGGCCTGCGCGATGCCTTCGACGAGATCGACCGCTTGCGCAGCTCGGGTGAATACATGCGTGATGAGCCCGCAGCACCCCGGCCAGATGATGACAGACCGGGTTTCACGGACGTGAATTTCGAGGATCTGGATAGAAAGGACATCTGAGGTCGTCCTCTTTTCGTCGAACGTCCATTGCCAGTCGTTCTGACGACCTACTTTTGCCACCGTTCTCCGGTCCTTTGTGCCCCTTCACCCTTCATCGGAACGTTGCGGCCCGTGTTCTGCGTAACACGGTGCCTGCCGGGCACCCCCCACTCGTGATCTTATGAGCATCGATCAGCGCAACCAGCGCGTCACTGCAGCCGGGCTGCTCGTGGCGTTGGGCATCATCTATGGTGATATCGGCACCTCGCCGCTGTACGTGATGAAGTCCATCCTCGGCGAACGTCCCATCACCGAACTGCTCGTGTTGGGCGGGATCAGTTGTGTGGTATGGACGTTGACCATACAGACCACCATCAAGTACATCTTCCTCACCCTACGCGCGGACAACCGGGGCGAAGGTGGCATCTTCTCGCTCTATGCCCTCGTGCGTCGTTATGCATGGTGGGCCTTCATCCCCGCCACCATCGGGGCCGCCACCATGATGGCGGATGGCATCATCACCCCGCCCATCTCCGTGAGCAGCGCCGTGGAGGGCTTGGTGAACGTGCACGGGCTGGAACGGATCTTCCTGCCCGGCAGCAACATCACCGTTGCGGTGGTGGTCGTCATCCTTTCCGGTATCTTCATATTCCAACGTTTCGGTACCAAGGTGGTGGGCACCGCGTTCGGACCTGTCATGGGCATCTGGTTCAGCATGCTCTTCGTACTGGGCCTTTCTTTCGTGCTGAAGTATCCCGACGTGCTGCGCGCCCTGAGCCCGCATTACGCGATTCAATTGCTTACGGAGTACCCAGGAGGGTTCTGGTTGCTGGGTGGGGTGTTCCTCTGCACCACGGGAGCCGAAGCACTCTACAGCGATCTGGGACACTGCGGCCGGAAGAACATACAAGGCAGTTGGGGCTTCGTGAAGGCCGCGTTGATCATGAATTATATGGGCCAGGGCGCTTGGGCCTTGCACGAGAGCGGTGGTGTGCTCGATGGCAAGAACCCGTTCTATTCGCTCATGCCCGGTTGGTTCCTGCTCCCAGGCGTCATCATCGCCACGTTGGCTACCATCATCGCCAGCCAAGCGGTGATCACCGGCAGTTTCACGCTGATCAGCGAGGCCATCAGCATGAATTTCTGGCCCCGGGTGAAGATCAAGTTCCCCAGTGATGTACGCGGCCAGATCTACATCCCCAGCGTGAACTGGATGCTGTGGATCGGTTGCGTGGCCCTGATGCTCACCTTCCGCGAAAGCGCGGAGTTGGAGCATATCTACGGCTTCTTCATCACCCTTACCATGGGCATGACCACCATCCTCATGGGCATCTGGCTGCGCTATGTGCGCCATTGGGCATGGCCCTTGGTGATCCTCATCCTTGCGGTTTTCGCCACCATGGAGATCTCCTTCCTCATCGCCAATAGTGTGAAGGTGATGCACCGGCTCAGCTTCGTGCTGGTGGTGCTGGGGTTGCTCAACATGATGTTGATGTGGTTCAAGGCCCGGAAGATCACCAACAAGTACCTCGATTTCCGCGACCTGAACGATTACGCTCAGGTGATCACGGACCTGAGCAAGGACAAGGACATACCCAAGTTCGCCACGCACCTGGTGTACCTGACCAAAGCCAATAGCCCGGTGAACGTGGAGCGCAAGATCCTCGACTCCATCCTGCGCCGGAGACCGAAACGCGCCGATGTGTACTGGTTCCTGCACGTGAACTGGACCGATGAACCGTACACCATGGAGTATCGCATCAAGGAACTGGTGGATGACAAGGTGATCCGCGTGGACTTCAACCTCGGTTTCCGCGTGCAGCCGCGTATCAACATGCTCTTCAAGCAAGTGCTGCAGGAGATGGTGGAATGCGACCAGCTGGAGTTCCGCAGCAAGTACGAATCCCTGAGCAAACGCGATTTCGCCGCTGATATACGCTACGTGCTCATGGAGCGCTTCCTCTCCGTGGAGAACGAGTTGAGCGTTGCGGACGACGTGTTGCTGGACACGTATTTCTTCATCAAACGCTTTGCGTTGAGCGACCAGACCGCCTTCGGCCTGGACCACACGGATACGGTGGTGGAATACGTGCCTTTGGTACTTAGCGAACCCGAGGTGCTGCCGCTGAAGCGATTGGGTGGCCCACCGCCGCCGCCGCCTGCTGAGCTGTCCGGGGCGCATTGATAGATGCTTCCTATAGCGCCTTCACGCCACACTTCTCTGTTCAAAACTCGCCGAGTTACCAACATGGCCGAAGCGTGGTTGCACCTGTTCTTTGTGTCCGTTAACCGTTGACCCAACGTTTATTCAAGGTCCGGATAACACCAACTAAGAACACCTGCGAGCATGGCCAAGATCATCTCCATCGTGAACCAGAAAGGCGGCGTGGGCAAGACCACCACCGCCATCAACCTCGCTGCTAGCCTGGGCGTATTGGAGCGCCGAACCCTGTTGGTGGACGCCGATCCGCAGGCGAACGCGACCAGTGGCGTGGGCCTGGACCCGCGTACGGTGAAGGCCAGCATCTACGAGTGCATCATCAACAACGCTTCGGCGAGCGATGTGATCATCGGTACCGACAACCCGAACATGGACATCATGCCGGGCCACATCGACCTGGTGGGTGCCGAGATCGAGATGATCGACATGCGCGACCGCGAACAGCAACTGAAGAAGGTGCTGGACCAGGTGCGCGACCAGTACGACTTCATCATCATCGACTGCTCCCCTTCCCTCGGCCTGGTCACGGTGAACAGCCTTACGGCCAGCGACAGTGTGATCGTGCCGGTGCAGTGCGAGTACTTCGCTTTGGAAGGTCTGGGCAAATTGCTCAATACCATCAAGATCGTGCAGCAGCGCCTGAACCCCGAGCTGGTGATCGAAGGCATGCTGCTCACCATGTACGACAGTCGGCTACGCCTGGCGAACCAGGTGGTGGAGGAAGTGAAGACCCACTTCCAGCAACTCGTATTCGATACGGTGATCCACCGCAATGTGGCCCTGGGCGAAGCGCCGAGCCATGGCCAGACGATCATCATGCACGATGCCACCAGCAAGGGCGCGGTGAACTACTTGAACCTGGCCCGCGAGATCCTGCAGAAGAACAGCCTCACCCGTATCCCGGACAGTGAGCGCACCATCGTCGTCGAAGCCGAACAATGAGCATGAAGAAGAAAGGCCTGGGCCGCGGCTTGAGCGCGCTGTTGGATGATCCTGCAACGGACATCACCACTTCATCCGGGAATTCCGACCAGCCCACTTCGGGTAGCGGTCCCTTGCCGTCGCGCGCATCAAGCCCCATCGGTATGATCCCGGTGGCGCAGATCGAGGCCAATCCTTTCCAACCGCGCACGCACTTCAGCGAAGAAGCGTTGCTGGAACTGGCGCAGAGCATCAAGGAACTGGGCGTTATCCAGCCGGTGACACTGCGCAAACTGGGCTACGATCGTTACCAGCTCATCAGCGGCGAACGTCGTTTCCGTGCCTCGCAACTCGCAGGTCTGGAAGAAGTACCGGCCTATGTGCGCATCGCCAACGACGAGGCCATGCTTGAGATGGCGTTGGTGGAGAACATCCAGCGCGAAGAGCTCGATGCCATCGAAGTGGCCATCAGCTTCCAACGCTTGGTGGATGAAGTGAAATTGACCCAGGAGCAGCTGAGCGAGAAGGTGGGCAAGGACCGCACGACGGTGACCAACTACCTGCGGTTGCTGCGTCTGCCACCGGAAGTGCAGTTGGGCTTGCGCCAACGCACCATCGGCATGGGCCACGCACGTGCGCTGATCGCCATCGCCGATCCCGCCAAGCAGGTGGAGTTGTACCAACGGATCGTAGCCAGCCAGTTGAGCGTTCGACAGGTGGAGGAACTCGCCCGTGCTGCCGCTGTGAAAGGTCCGCGTGGTGCTTCTTCCGGAAGCCCCGCACGGCCCAACAAGGACCTGAGCAAGATGCTGGCGCAACACTTCGGCACCCGCGTGGTGGTGAAGCAGAACACAGAAGGAAAAGGCCGCATCGAGATCCCGTTCAAGAGCGAGGACGAACTGCGGAAGATCCTGGCGGTACTGCACTCCTGAGCGTTATCCGCGGATGGCGCAGATGCTGAGTTGGTAGCATTCGACATTCTTCTGAGCAAGCTGATCGTCCGTACGTGTGCTTCGGCCTGATGCTTGCCATCTTTGCGGCATGCGGCTGTTGGCGCTTTCGATCGGTGTGCTCCTATTCTCCGTGCTCCACGCGCAGGTGGATCCGGTGACGCGCGCTCCGGTGGTTGACAGTGCTGCTGTTGCCGACCCGCTGATCGCGAACGGTGAAGCAACGGCGGATACTGCGACTACCTTCAACGGAACCGATACGCTGAACTGGCGCCAACGGCACTCCCCCGCTCGTGCAACGCTCTTCAGCGCGGTGCTGCCAGGTGCCGGGCAGATCTACAACCGCAAGTACTGGAAAGCTCCCATCGTATGGGGCGGGTTGGGCTTGAGCTACTACTTCATCCAGCGCAACAACAAGGAATTCCGGCGGTATAAGGATGCGTACATCGCCGTGGTGGATGGCGATCCAATGACCACCGACGAGTTCGATGGACGTATCAGCTCCTCCCAGTTGCTGGACGTCACCGATACCTATCGCAAGTGGCGAGACATGAGCTACATCGCCGTGGGGCTCGTTTATATCCTCAACGTCGTTGACGCCAGCGTGGATGCCAACTTCGTACGGTTCGATGTAGGACGTGATCTTTCATTGAACGCTGGGCCTTCGCTTGAACTGGCCGCGCAGGGCACACCCGGTGCGAGCCTCTCGCTCACCCTGAGGTGACCGCAAAAGGAAAGCGCGGATGTGAACCTGTCGCACCCGCGCCTTCACGTCCGCTGGGGATCTACGGACGGATGGTTCGTTCTACTCTTTCGTTACCTGCACGGTGGCGCGCTGGCTGCCGGCCGTGAGCACAAGGTGGTACACACCACTCTCAATGCCCTCCAGATCCAACACCTCGGTGTACGTGCCTTCGGTGCTTGCAGCAGTGTTGGCGTATGTGCGCACGACTTGTCCGGCGTTGTTCAGTAATTCGATGTTCACGGAACCCGATGTTCGTATCGTGTAGCTGAAACGGGCTTCGCTAGCGATCGGGTTCGGGTATACGAGCACCGCCCCCGGCGTATCGCTTAAGTCATCCGCGCCAACGGTCAATTCGTTCAGCAGGCGGGTTACCGCGAAGGCGCTGATCTCGTTCACCGCACCATCTCCGCCAAGGAGGACCTTGCCATCACTCTGAAGCGCCAGTGCCCTCATGTAAACCGGGAATCCTACGTTGGGGCTCGTGAACGTGGTGAATCCCACATCCGCAGCGCCATTGTGTAAGAGGCGCAGGGTCTTCCATCGCTGGTCGCCCGTGGTCACGGCTAGCAGGATGCGACCATCGGGTTGGGAGAGCAGCGAGATGGCTTGATCGGGGTCCACGAATTGGCCGGTGCTGACATGACCGCCGGAAACGAGGCCACTGCCATCAGACCCGTCGGTGGTGAACCGGTGTAGCTCGACGGGGTCGGTGCTAACGCCGAGCAGCAGGTTCCCATCGGGCTCAAGGGCCAGAGCCGTGGAATAGGCGTACCCTGCTACCGTGCTCGGCAATACGACCCCAAGATCACCGAAGGCCTCGTTCACGGAACCATCAGCCATGAAACTCACGATCGCAGGCACATTGTCAACGGTAAAGGTGGTGCCAGCGATGTAGATGATGCCGTTGCTGGCCACGACCATTTCGTTAGGGTACACCGAGTAGGTGGGCGGCCCCACCGCGATACCATCCGTTCCGAACCCGTTCTCGTCCACCGTGCCATCGGCCAGGTATCGTACCACGATGAGCTCTTCACCAAGATCGCCATATCGGGAGCCGGCCACCAGGATCTTCCCGTCCGCACCCACTGCTACGTCCAGGGCGCCCACGCTCCATTCCGCCATATCCGTGACCACCACACCGTCCGTGCCGAAGTCGGGGTCCAATTCGCCATCCGTGCCTATGCGCATCAATTCGATGCTCAGGTCTTCCGACTGCCCGGTGGGGTACGAATAGCCGGCCACCACGACCTTGCCATCCGCTTGCAACGCCGCCGCTTGCAATTGATGCACGCGCCCCTCGGCGCCGAAATAGGCATCATCCGTGACGGTTCCATCCCCATCGATTTCGCAATAGGCCATCACCGTACCGGCGGGTGATGGTCGGAAGCGAGAACCCACGACCACGATGTTACCGTTCGGCCGAACGAGCAGGTCTCGTGTGAAGAGCCAATCCGTGCCGTTACCGAAGACCACGGTGGCGTCACCGGCGAACGTGTTGTCGGGGATGCCGGGTTGAGCTATGGCTGTGAGGGTGCAGAGCGAGGCACTGATCACGGTGAGTAGAGGTAGGCGCATGTGTTGGTGGTTGTTCGAGGTCAAACGTATCGGCATCCAAGGGCTTCAGCAATGGAACATTCGTTCCACCGAGGGGCGCTAAGCTGCAACGGTCTTCTGCCAACCTCGGACCACGGGAGGAACTAAGGTTACTTTGCGACCACCTCAACTACATATGCGTATCGCACTCTACGGATCAGGCCGGATGGGAAAGGCCATCGAGACCATCGCTCTTCAACGCGGACACACCATCGCCCTGCAGGTGGACTCGAAGAACGCCGGCACTGCGCCCACCGGATGTGATGTCGCGATCGAGTTCAGCAAGCCCGAGCATGCACTGGCCAACATGAAGTTGTGCCTGGAACACGGTGTGCCTGTTGTGGTGGGTACGACCGGTTGGTACGACAAGCTGAGCGAGGTGAAGGCTTTGGTGGGCAGGCACGACGGGGCATTGCTCTGGGCCAGCAACTTCAGCATCGGGGTCAACCTCTTCTTCCGCATGAACCGGATGCTTGCCGGGCTCATGGACAAGCAACCTGCGTATGCCGTCCTTATCGATGAGATCCATCACATCCATAAGCTTGATGCGCCCAGCGGAACGGCGATCTCACTCGCGCGCGACATCGATGTACGGACGCAACGGTACTCCGGATATAGGCTTGACGAGCAGGGGCTGGTGCGAGAGTCAGGTTCTTCTCCAGCGCCCGTGCCCATCATCAGCCAGCGCATCGGTGAGGTCACCGGCACACATTCCGTTACCTGGGCCAGCGCCAACGACCGCATCGTGATCACGCACGAGGCTTTCGATCGTTCGGGTTTCGCCTCCGGGGCAGTGGTGGCCGCTGAGTGGATATTGGGCCGGAAAGGGCTGTTCACCATGGATGATGTGCTGGACACGTTTTGAGTCGCGCACACCACTGGCTGATCCTCACCTCCCCCGCCTTGGTGCCGCTTTCCTGGACCTATTGTCCCACCTATTTACCGATGGTACAGGCGTTCACAGCATTTCACGTTCGTCCGGCGTTCCACGTCAGGGCTAGTTCGCACCTTCGCTGACCGCAGACCGTTCCCATGATCCCCTACCTCTTCCTGTTCGCCTATTTCGCCGTGCTCTTCGCCAGCCTTTGGAGGCTGTTCCAAAAGGCCGGTAAACCCGCATGGGCAGGCTTCGTTCCGGGCTACAACATCCTCGTCTGGCTCAAGATCACCGGCAAACCTTGGTGGTGGATCTTCCTGTTCCTTGTGCCGGGTGTGAATCTGCTCATGTTCATCATCATGAACGTGAACATCAGCATCGTACTCGGCCAGCGTGAGTTGAAGGATCATGTGATCATGACCTTTCTGCCGTGGGTGAAGATCCCACAGACGGTGTTCGCCAACAACACCTATGTGGGTCCTATTCCTGTGGCAGAGCGCAAACGTGGCATGCTGGGTCAATGGGGCGATGCCATCCTCTTCGCCGTGATCGTGGCCACGGTATTCCGCACCTTCACGTTCGAGGCCTTCACCATTCCCACGCCTTCCATGGAGAAGAGCCTGCTGGTGGGCGATTACCTCTTCGTGAGCAAGCTGAGCTACGGCCCGCGCATGCCCATGACACCGGTGACCTTTCCGTTCACGCACCATACCATGCCGTTGAGCGCCAGCACACCTTCGTTCGTGAACTGGTTCAGCCAGCCCTACCGCCGTTTACCGGGCTTCGGCTCACCGGAACGTGGTGATGCGGTGGTGTTCAATTTCCCTGAAGGAGATACCGTGGTGGCCAATTTCCAGAACCAGAGCTACTACCAGCTGGTGCGGAACTATGGGCGCAAGAAGATCCATGACCCCAACTTCCGGATGCTGAACATGGTGGATGGGCAGGTACGTCAGGTACCCACCGGCGGTATCCTCGTTCGCCCGCTGGACAAGAAGGAGAACTACATCAAGCGCTGTGTAGCCATCGCTGGTGATTCGTTGGAAGTGCGGCACGGCACGGTGTACGTGAACGGGCAGGTACAACCGCTACCGGTCGACGGACAAATGGCCTATGAATTCGTGTTGAAGTCGAAGTTCAACGAGAAGCGGATGAAGGAACTGTTCGACATCAGTCCGGATGATATCAGCCCGAGCGAGAACGGCGGTGTTTCCATTCCGTTGACGGCCGATGCCGCTGAAAAGTTGAAGAGTTTCGACAATGTGATCAGCATGACACGGCAGGACCATCCCCGTGGCTACCGCAACGAATACGCAAAGCTCCCCTACTTCCCCAATCATCCGGATTACGACTGGACGGAGGACAACTTCGGACCGCTCTACATCCCCAAGAAAGGCGCAACTGTTCAATTGAACGAGCATGTGCTGCCCTTGTACGAGCGTGCCATCCGCGTATATGAACACAACGACCTGGAGGTGCGCGATGGAAGGATCCTCATCAACGGAGAACCTGCAACGAGCTACACCTTCCAGCAGGACTATTTCTGGTTGATGGGAGATAACCGGCACCGCTCACAGGACGCCCGTTTCTGGGGTTACGTACCGCATGACCACGTGGTGGGCAAGGCGGTGCTCGTGTGGTTCACCAAGGACCCGTACACCGGCATCCGGTGGAAACGCCTCTTCACCGTGGTGAAGTAGCTCTTGGCCGAAGTGCCGAACTTCATGCCGCACGGTGCGTAGCATCGGGTGCGAACGATCATGTGGGCCACGATCAAGCAACATTGGAACGCGCTGAACGAATGGCTGAAAGCCTTCGTACTCGCCCTGGTCTTGTTGCTGTGCATGCACCTGTTCGTGGTGCGCTGGGTGATCGTGGAGAGCACCAGCATGTTCGCCACATTGAAGCCTGGAGACCTTGTACTGGTGCAGCGCTGGCCGGTTTGGACCGGCTTTTCGCGCGGCGATGTGGTGGTGTTCCGCGATCCGCTGAAGGATGACCTGGCCATGGCACGGCGCCCCTTGCTCGTGAAGCGTATCGCAGGTATGCCCGGGGACCAGTTGGAGCTGAAGCAGGGCGTACTCTTCGTGAACGGCCGCGAAGTGGAGCCTGTTGCGCACGGTACACGGTCCTACCTCGTGCGGCTGCGCGATGAGCGCTTCGCGGATAGCTTGATGCTCATGCTCGGATCGCCTGGGCACCTGCTCCAGCGCGGACGAGCCTTCGTTGAAGTGCCCCTGAACGAGGACTTGGCCGCTTCCGTAGAGCGCCTACCCTACGTGGTCGGTGTCGATCGCATGGGTTTGGCCACCGGTTCGCCGCGACACATATTCCCCTTCAGCCCGCGCTACCCCTGGAATGGTGATAACTATGGACCCATCACCGTTCCCGCCAAGGGCGATACGCTCCACATCAACGTGGACAACCTGCCGTTGTACGATCGCCTGATCAGCGTGTATGAGGGGCATAAGCTGGGTGTTGACCACAACAAGCTGCAACTCGATGGTGTTCCGTTGACCACCTATGTGGTGGAGCGCGATTATTACTTCGTACTGGGCGATAGCCGCCACCACAGTGCCGATTCGCGCTATTGGGGTTTCCTGCCTGCGGACCACATCACCGGTCGGGCGGGCATGCTCCTCTGGGGCAAAGGTGTGGATGGATCGCGGAGCGGGCGTGACTGGACACCGCTCTAGCCGGTATTTTCGCACCATGCGATGGATCTGGTGGTCGTTCTCGGCGGTCGTCTTGATAGGTTGTGGTGAAGGGACCTCAGGCACCGATCTGTGCAAGAAGGTCTTCGTTCCCTACCCGGACATGATCTCGCAGCGCACGCGAACACACATGAACGCCACCTATGTCGATGGCATGGCGGAATATTCCCAAGGGAACTACGCCGCCGCGCGCGACAGCATCGAGAAGTTCCTGCGCGTGCAACGTGCGGATGTTACGGGATACATGTATCTGGCTTGCTCATACATCGCCTTAGGCGACCCGTACAAAGCAGAACTGCAGTTGGATCATCTGGAGAAACGTGACATCCTGCACTACGACGACCAGATCGAATGGTACACGGTGGTTTGCTGGTTATGCAGTGGCCAGACGGACCGCGCAAGGGCCGGTGCTGAACGCATCGTTTCCGAAGGCACGCATACCTATGTGCGCGAGGCGAAGGAGCTGCTGGCCGAACTGCCAGCGACAAAGCCGTGAACACCCTTCCACTTGAGCGATTGCGCCACCGGCTGCGGGGCACGTTACCGGGACACGACCGGTTCCTTGAGCTTTCGGGGTACAAGAGACCCGATATCGAGCGCGCCAGGCAACTGGATCCGCCTCCGCGTGAGAGCGCGGTGCTGGCGTTGCTGTACCCCAAGAATGACGAACTACACTGCGTGCTGATGGTACGGCCGACGTATGACGGGGTGCATAGCGGGCAGGTCTCTTTCCCTGGCGGTAAAAGGGAACCCGCCGATACGTCCTTGGCCCACACAGCGCTCCGCGAATTCACCGAAGAGACCGGTGCGGACACCTCCGGTGTTGAACTGCTGGGTGAGTTGACACCCGTTTACATCCCACCCAGCCGGATGCTCGTAACGCCGTTCTTGGGTTATGCCGCGCACATCGGGCCGTGGCAGCCGGATCCGAAAGAGGTGGAACGTTTGCTCGAAGCTCCCTTGGCTCTGCTCTTGCGGAACGATATCCTCCAGCGGCGCGAACAGTACATCGCGATCATGGGTCGCAGCGTTGAGATACCCTATTTCGATGTGTTCGGTGAAGTGGTCTGGGGCGCCACCGCGCTGATGATCGCCGAGCTACGCGAACTGCTCGCTGACGATACCCAACTTGACCATTAGCGCCTCGTTGGCACGGAAGCCGCGCCCGTCCTTGCTGTAGGTGGCCTTCAATCTTCGCACGAAGTACATGTCGATCCGGCCCTTGTTCTTCGCTTCCACAGCACCGCGATGCTCGCATTCGAAATAGTCCTTCACCAGTTCATAGGTGGCGCCACTGATGTTCACCTCGCCCGGTTCGCCGCTGCTTTCCATACGGCTGGCGGTGTTCACGGCATCGCCCCAGATGTCGTAAGCGAATTTGCGCTTGCCTACAACGCCGGCCACCACAGGCCCGCTGTGCAGACCGATCCGTAATGCCCACGGTTGTTTGCCGATGGCGGCGTGCTCCTTGCGCCACGATTCCATCAGTTCGCGCACCTCAACGGCAGCCAGGACCGCCTTCACCGCATGGTGTTCATCGGATGAAGGGACCCCGCACGCGCTCATGTAGCTGTCGCCGATGGTCTTGATCTTCTCGATCCCGTACTTCCCGATGATCTCATCGAAATGGATGAAGCAGGCGTCCAATTCGCTCACCAGTTCTTCCGGTGACATTTTCTCGGCCACCTGTGTGAACCCCTTCATGTCCGTGAACATCACCGTGACCTGATCGTAGCGGCGTGCGGTGGCGCGGCCGTTCTCCTTCAGTTCCTCGCTGATCTCTTTCGGCAGGATGTTCAGCAACAGATCTTCGATACGCACCTTCTGCCCCTCGATCTCCTTGCTTTGGGCTACCACCTCGGCGGTGCGTTCTTCCACCTTCCGCTCCAAGATCACGTTGCGTAAGCGCAGCTGTCGTTCGCGCACTTTGATGTAGCTGAACAGGATAATGCTTAGCGCAACGACGAGAGCCGTATAGAACCACCAACTGCGGTACCAGGGGGGGAGGATCGTGAAGGCGAATTCCGTGGGTGGATCGCTCCACACACCGGTGCGGTCCATGGCTTTCACTTGGAACGTGTAGTCACCGGGGGGCAGTGCCGGGTAGTAGGCATCCGTCTCCTGGGTCATGGGTTGGAAATCTTCGTCGAGCCCTTGGAGCTTGTACATGTAGCGAACCGCGTTCGGGTCGCTCAACGACACGCTGCTGTAGGCTATCCTGACATTGCGATCGCCGTGGTCCAGGCGGATCTCATCCATGGGGCGATCCTCAAGATTCACTTTCCAACCGCGAAGGGCTACCAGTGGTGGTACGGACCGCTCAGCGCCTTTTTCACTACCCACACGCGTTGCCCCGTTCACAGTACCGAACCACAGGTCGCCCGACTTGGTGGTCCACACCGCGTTCGGTTTCACCTCGATACCGGTGAATCCGGCGCGCTCCGTAAAGGCCACGAAACCACCCATTTTCGGTCGCCATTTGTTGAGGCCCTTGTTGGTTCCGATCCAAACGTGTCCGCTCTGGTCGCGACCCAGTGCTTTGATCGAATTGCTCAAAAGGCCCTCCGCTTCGGTGAAACGCTGAACTTCCTTCCCGTTCTCCAAGACGATGATCCCCTGCCCTTCCGTGCCAACCCATATGCGCCCCTGATCATCCTGAACGAAAGCCGTTGCGGTGAACGATCGTCCGAGGTCGATGGGTTTGGCTATCCCGTTGTCGATCCGTGTGATGCCTTTTACCGTGCTCCCCACCCAAATGGTACCGGCACCGTCCCGATAGATGGAGACGACATTGTTGGATGCAAGGCCTTCCTCTTCCGTGATGAACGTAGGGGGTGTGCCAGATCCCGGTACATAGCGGTAAACGCCGTTCAAACCCCCGATCCATAACTCCCCGGGTTGACCGACTTCCAAAGCATTGACCTTGCCGGCGCCGAGCCTGATCTCCACTTCCTCGGTGATCCTTTCCGTGCGCGGATCGTAACGCAACAGACCGCCGTTGTCGGTGCCGATCCACATGTATCCCTTATCATCTTCGCGCAGGCAACGAATGAAGTTGGTAGGCAGCAACCCTTGCTGTACGGTGATGGTTCGGGAGATGCTGCCACCGTCGCGACCGGAAAGGATAACGATACCTCCGTTGGTGCCGAACCATGCGCGGCCCATATCGTCCTCTGTGACGGCCCATACCTGCGGGTCCGTCAACCCATCCGCTTCGCTGAAGCAAACGAAACGATCGCCTTTGAAGATGTCCAGGCCACCATCGTTTGTACCGATGAGCAAATTGCCCTCGCGGTCGCGGCTGATGGAACGGATGAAGGTGCTGTGAAGCCCATTCGCCTTGCTGAAACTACGCACCCGATCACCCTGGATCAACGTTGCTCCGCCGTCGAACGTTCCTATCCAGATGCCGCCGTCGCTGTCTTCGCCGAAACAAGTCACCGTTCCGCTCGTGAGCCCATTCGCCGGTGAATACTGGACGCTTTTGCCCTTCTCCAGCTTATAAGCGCCTCCTCCACGGGTCCCGAGCCATAGTGCACCGCGGCTGTCCTCGAACAATGTGTTGCATTTGAACAGACCCTGCCAGCCCGGTATGCGCATCTCCTCGGCACGATCGTCATTCTTGCTGATGGAGCGGAGGGTTCCTTCGTCCTCGATGAAGCATATGCGGCCATCCTTCAACACCGTGGCTGAGAGCAGTACGGGTTGCAGTCCTTTGTCTTCGGCGAAACGATCCGCCGGAATGACGTTCCCCGAAGTTGGAAGACCCTTTGTGCGGAAAGCGCCGTGACCCGCGGTGGTCATCCAGATGTCTCCATCCGCGGTCTGTACCAACGCTGTGATGGCGCTGTTCATATCCTTCCCCAAGGTGTACGCCGTGAACGTGTTCCCATCGAATACGGTGACCCCTCCATCCAAGTGCCCTGCCCAAAGCCGACCAGCATTGTCCAACAGGAGGCTTCGTGCCCCATTGGAAGCGGCGCCTTCTTGCGTGCCTCGGTTGATGACCTTATTGCCGTCGTAGCTGGCCAGCCCTGCTTCAGTACCGATCCAGACCAGCCCGAATTGGTCCTGGACGGCTGCGTAGACTTTGGATGCGGGCAGGCTCTCCTGCACACCCACGTTCTCGAAGAAGTACCGTTGAGCGTTCACAGCGAACACCCAACAACACAGGAAAATAAGCGCGAGCGAACGAAGCACTATACCCTTCGGCGGGTGAGTGGTGCGTCCGCGAAGGGAGGTTCGCATGAACGGATGTTATCGGGTCAGTTCGTAGAAGGAAGCATCGCTACCAGCGGCATCGGAAACCACCACCGTCTTGTCTACGCTCTCGCTGTAGTTCTGCATCTGGGCCTTCAGCGAGCCGTAGTTGAAATAGCTGTAGATGTCGTCCTTGCGGGCATCGATGGGCACCCAGTAAGCCTTGCCACCCACGGACTTGCCATGACCGGAGTACCATACTAGGATCGTGCTCACCTTGTTGGTGCGCACAAGGTCGCGCAGTTCGATGTTGAAAAACCGGTCGAGTTGTTCCTTGGTCAGGTTCTTCTTGTTGATGGTCTTGGAAACAGAATAGTTCGCAAAGGCCTTCTGCATCTTACTCGCCTCACTGCCCGAGGACTGCACCGCTGGGAAGTTGCGGTAGTTGCTGTTCTCTATATGGATGATCCACGTGGTACCCGTGCGAGAGGATGAAGGTGTCGGAGTCGCGACGGTAGTGCTGCTTGTCGTCTTGGGGGGCACAACAGCGACAGCTGCTGTTCTGCGTACGAGCGTGAACACCTGGTCCGTGCTGTTCCCGAATTGGTCCTCGGCCCGGACGGTGAAGCGGTCCTTGTCCTTGACCTCTACTTTGATACTGAAGTCCGGGTTCATCTGGTCGGGTGCGTAACTGGCGTTCACACCGTTCACCGCGATGAGGCGGATGGGTGAACCGTCGCTCACTTTTCCTTCCACGAACACGCTCTCTTTGCCCGCCTCGATGCTCACCACACGATCATCGCCGACGCTCGGTGACGTGAGCGCGATGGTCGGGGGGACGCCTTCGCTGCGTTCCACTTTCAGAACCACGGAGGTCAGGTTGTCATACACGTCCACGGCCTGTACCACGATCTCTTTGTCATTCGGCCCCCAAGGCACGTTGGCGAAGAACTGGGGGTCCTTCTCCTCCCTGTCGTATTCGGCCGTTGCGCCGTTCACGGTGATGGCCTTCAGCAGGCTCTTGTCCAGGATGTGACCGGTGACCTTCAGGTAGTTCAACGAAGCGGAGACGAGGGCCACGCTGTCTTTGCTGAAAGGCTCCACCACGGTGAGGCGCGGCGCGTCGCTCTCGCGGTTCATTTCGAAGACCTGGTGCGCGATGCGCGTCCGGGCCTCTTCGATCCTCTTGCGGTCTTCGACACCGTATGCCACATCGCCCTGCATGGCCTTTTGGGCGGTCTCCAGATCCTTCAAGGCGCCTTCCATATCCAGATTCGCCTCTTTGCATTCGGCGCGGAGCAGCAACACTGGAACATCCTTCGGGTTCTCCACCAGGATCTTGTTCAAGTCGTTCACCGCGTTCTGGTGTTGACCGAAGCCGTGGTAGTACAGTGCACGCTGGTAATAGACCGCCCTGTCCGTTCGCCCCAAGGCCATGCAACGGCTGATGTCATCGATGGCCTTGGCATATTCCTTCTGGTAAGCATAGGCTTTGCTGCGCCAGAACAGGGCATCGGTGCTTTGCGGGTTCAATTCCAATGCAAGGCGACACTTTTCGATGGCCTTCTCCAAGGTTCGCATCTGCATGGTGGGCGCCGAGTAGCGTTCATAACGCAGAAGCTGGACTTCTGCCTGTGCAACGTAGGCCGGTTCGTACAGGTGGTTCCACTCTATCACCCGGTCCAAGTCCGCCTCGGCGGTCTCGTAGTCGCGGGTGGCCGTGCGCACCAGTCCGTGCAGGTAGTAGGTATCCGTAGTTCCTTTCAGGTTGATGGCGGCATCGGAAGCCGCCGTTGCGCAATCGAGGTCACCGAGTTTGAGGCAGGCGCGGGTCTTCGCTTGCAAGGCCAGCATGTTCTTGGCGTCCGTGGTGAGCGCTATTTCGGCCATGCGACGCGCAACAGCGGGACTGTCGATCTCCAAATAGGCCATTGCCGCGGTGGCTGCGAAAGTCGCTTCCTCCGGCACCAACAGGGCGATGTGCTTACGGTCGCGGGCCACCTCCTGCTTCTTGCCGAGCATTTCGTTGACCTCTGCACGTGCTTGGAACGCTTTCACAAGCTTGGGGTCCACGGAAACCGCCAGGTCGTACTTCTCCAGCGCCTTTTCCAACTGGCCTTCTTTCCGGAAGGCGTCCCCTTCTTTCAGGAACGCCTTGCCGCCCTGGGCTTGCACGGCGGAGGACCAACAGAGCAGGATGATAGCGAGCGTACGGATCGACTTCATGGAGAGTGGGAAGCGAAAATAGGGCCGAACGGATCAACCTTGGGAATGTTCAACCGACCGCCACCACAAGAAGAATGAGGATGGTGTACACGACGGATCCGATCAATGCTTCTCGCACGACATTCCCCTTGTCCCAAACCGTTCGGAAGGTGACTCCTTTCCTCCAGGCGGTTTCCACGAGAACACCGGGTATGCGAAGGATGGATACGATGAACTCCAGGAAGCCTTCGATGATGATGCCTCCCACCAGTTCGAAATCGCCTCCCCGAATGCCATACCTCGTACTACTCCTCCCCGGTGGCTTTGGCCATCATGCCCGGCGTGACCCCTGTAGTGCTGAACCCGCCGTCGTGGAAGAGGTTCTGCATGGTGACGTACTTGGTGAAGTCGCTGAAGAGGGTGATGCAGTACTTGGCGCAATCCTCGGCGGGTGCATTGCCCAGCGGGCTCATCTCTTGCGCGAAGCCGTAGAAACCACCGAAACCTTTGATGCCGGCGCCTGCCGTGGTCATCGTGGGGCTTTGACTGATGGTGTTGACCCGGACTTTCTTCTCCATGCCCAGGTAGTAGCCCCAGGAACGGCCGATGGATTCGAGCAGGGCCTTGGCATCGGCCATGTCGCCATAGCCCGGGAATACGCGTTGGGCTGCGATGTAGCTCAGGGCCACCACACTACCTCCTTCGGCCAGGGCATCGGTGCGTTTGGCGGATTGAAGCATGCGGTGGAAACTCATGGCGCTGATATCCAACGTCTGCTTGTACCACTCGTAGTTGAGGTCGTCATAGGCCTTTCCCTTGCGCACGTTCGGGCTCATGCCGATGCTATGCAGCAGGAAGTCCACTTTACCCCCCAGTTTTTCCATGCTCTCCTGGAATAGCTTGTCCAGGTCCTCGTCCTTGGTGGCATCAGCGCCGATCACCGGGGCTTTCACCGCATCGGCGAGCTTATTGATCTCGCCCATGCGCATGGCCACAGGGGCATTGGTGAGCACGATGCTGGCGCCTTCCGCATGGGCCAGTTCGGCCACTTTCCAGGCGATACTCTGTTCGTTGAGGGCACCGGTGATGATGCCGCGCTTCCCTTTCAAAAGTCCGTGGGCCATGGTTCGAGGTTGTGGGGGTGAATATAGCGGGCTTGTCCTTGTCGTTGCTTGGATCACCAGCCTTGACCCTACCCGGGGTGGTGCTGTTCTCGGGAAGCCTTCTAAATTGGCCGGTCCCTAAACCCGCTGCCACCGATGAAGCTGAACCTCTACGCTACCGCCGCGCTTCTTTTGACCGGCCAAGTCGCCATGGCTCAGTGCGTGACCACATTCCCGCACAACGAGCCCTTCACCAGCTTCGCTGTGGCCACCACCGGTGCCATGGTGAACAACTGGACCAATGAGACCGGCGACGACTTGAATTGGTGGGGTGATGATAATGGTACACCGACGGCCACTACGGGCCCGATCGGGGATCATACCACTGGTGCGACCACCGGACGATACCTGTACCTATCAGCGGCTGCAGCGGGAAACACGCCGAACAAAGTGGGACTATTGCAATCCCCGTGTTTCAACCTGACCGCCCTTAGCGCTCCTTACCTAACGTTCTGGTACCACCTGCAAGGGACGCAGCAAGGCACGCTCGCGGTGGACTTGAATGTGAACGGTGCCATCGTTAGTAATGTCTGGTCCGTTTCCGGTGATCAAGGTCACCGTTGGAAGCAGGGTTGGCTCAATCTCTCGCCCTATATCGGGCAGGCCAATCTGCGTATCCGTTTCCGTGCTACGACCGGCACCGGTGTCCAAAGCGACATCGCTATCGATGATGTGTTCGTGGGCAACCTGACGGCGGTACTGGGCTGTAACGAGCCTACCGCGAGCAATTACAATGCCTCGGCTAACATCAACAACAACAGTTGCAGTTACGCCTGTCCTGCCGGCCAAACGCGCATCCGTGTTGAGGTCGTGCGTGATCAGTACCCCGCCGAGACCACTTGGAACCTCAAGAACGGGGCTACCGGCGTTACGCTCGCAAGCGGCACCAATACCGGCACCACCTTGTGCGTGCCTGACAATACGTGCATGGTCTTCCGTATCAACGACTCCTATGGCGATGGGATCTGCTGCGGTTTCGGGAATGGAGAATATCGTCTCTATGTGAACGAGGTGCTGGCACGGCAGGGTGGCAACTACACATCGTTCGAAGAGACCATCGTGAATTGTCCGGCGGGGTTCAGCTGCTCATCAGCCTTGCCGCTCACCCTCGCTCCGGTGGGTACTACCTATCCCGTTACGCTGGCCACCTTCACCACCACGGATATCGAGCAATGGTATGATTTCACGCCCCCGCAGACCGGCTCATACACCATTTCGACCTGTGGTAGCAATACATGTGACACGAGGCTATGGCTCTATGATCTCGCCTGCGGGTCCATCGTCCTGAGCAACGGTGTGGAAGGAGCCACCTTCGCCGACGACAATGATGGGGGCTGCGGCATGCAGGCCGTGGTGAATGCGAACATGCCCGGTGGAACCCTCCATCACTTGCGGGTAGGCGACAATGCTGGAGCATGCGGCGATGCTGTAACGGTGACCATCATCTACAATGGGCCCGTAGTGGGTTGCATGACCACTACATCCTGCAACTACAACCCGTTGGCGACCGTTCCCTGTTCCGGATGCTGCGTGGCCTTCGGAGACCCGCTATGCCCGGATGGACCGGACCTTTCCATACACCAAGGTGAACTGCAGAGCAGCTTGACCATGGCCACGGTGAATATCACCGATGCTTGCGCGCCAGTGGAAGGCTGCACGCGTGGCCTCGGTTCGCGTCGCGTGATCCGTTTCGCCACACGGATAGACAACACCGGAACAACGGATTACTACATCGGTAACAACTCCACCTACCCCGGCATGTTCAGTACGAACAACTGCCACGGGCACGCACACTATCAAGGGTACGCGGACTATATCCTGTTCGACCAGAGCGGCAACGCGATACCTGTCGGTTTCAAGAACGGATTCTGCGTGATCGATGTGGGTTGCACCACGGGTTCCGGCCAGTTCGGTTGTAGCAATATGGGTATCAGCAAGGACTGTTATGATCGGTACAGCTCGGGCACCACGTGCAATTGGATCGATGTGACCGATGTGGCACCGGGTACTTATACCCTGGTCGTGCGCACGAACTGGCAACATGCCCCCGATGCACTGGGTCGGCATGAAACGGACTACGCTAATAACTACGCGCAGGTGTGCATCAACCTCACCGCCACATCGTTCAGTGTGGTGACGAATTGCGCGCCCTTCACGGATTGTCTGGGACAGCCTTACGGTGATGCACGAATGGACTGCAACGGGGTTTGTGCAGGTACGACCAAGCGCGGCGACTTGAATAGCGATGGTAACCAGACGCAGCCCGATGCGCAGGAATATGTGACCCGTATCATCGGGAACGACATTTCAGCTACGACCTGCAACGACCTGAACAACGATGGGCGCATCTCCGTGATGGATGCCGCTTTGCTGGCGAATTGTTACAACCAACAAGGCGTCCATGAGGGCACAACGCACGTTCTGCACTACCACCCCTGGTGCGAGTTCCCACGCGGTTACGTGAGCACTCCGGATACCGTTACGTTGAGCCTGGCCAACTTGGACCCCGTGAACAAGACCGTGGACGTAATGATCAAGAACCCCTCCTGTCGTGTGCTGGGTTATGAGTTCACGGTGAGCGGTCTTTCCATCCAGTCCGCGCAGAATCTGGCCCCCAACCTGGTGGGCGATATTTCCATGAACACGGCGTTCGGCGGCACCAAGGTCATCGGCATGTCCTATATCGACAGTTCCCTGGTACGCAACAGTGGGTCCGTTCCACTCTGTCGCATCAGCTACCTCTCGCTCACGGGCTCTTCCGTATGCATCGCTGGTATCGCCGATATCGTGAACAAGGATGCCAACAATGTGATAACTCGCATCAGCGGTGGGTGCCTGGCGGTGCCCAACGTTGTGACCGTTTCTCCCAAAGTGTGGCTGGACGGGCCCTACGAGACCACGACCGGTCGCATGCGCGACGATCTGCGTGCTGCCTCGCGCATCCCCGCTAACGAGCCGTATTCCGCGCTCGGGTTCGCGCAGGCTGCAGGCGGTGGCGGCGAAGGTGTGAACCCCGCGGTGCTCGCCGTGACGGGAGACGACGCCGTTGTGGACTGGGTACTGGTGGAACTGCGCGCTGCGAACACCCCGGCTACCGTGGTCGCCACGCGTTGCGCATTGCTTCAGCGTGATGGTGATATCGTCGCCACCGATGGTCTGGGTGCTGTTCAATTCCAGGCGACACCGGGTGACTACCATATCGCGGTGCGCCATCGCAACCATCTGGGCGTCATGACCGCTACGACGCGCAGCCTGGGTTCCGCTCCGGTGGAGGTTGATCTTCGAGCATCGACCACGGCCACTTACGGAACGAATGCCCGCAAGAACATCGGTGGAGCCATGGCCATGTGGGCGGGCAACACGAAGGTGGATAGCAACGTGCTCTATACCGGAACGAACAACGACCGTGATCCCATTCTCGTGATCATTGGCGGTGTGGTGCCTACGGAGGTGATGGAAGGCTATTACCTTGAGGATGCGAACCTCAGCGGTGACGTGAAGTACACGGGTTCCAAGAATGATCGTGACCTCATCCTGTTCAATATCGGCGGTGTGGTGCCAACGAACAACCTGCCCCAGCAACTTCCCTAGCGGCCTTGACCCGTATGGTCCGGGATTCGTCTATTTGATGCTGGACCACCTTTTCGTAACTACCATGGAACGTTCCTTTCTTCGGGCAGTCGGCCCGGTCGTGTTCGGTATCACCCTCTTTTCGAACGCCTACGCCCAAGTGGAACACGGTGGTGTTCCGGTGAGCTTGAACCGCTCTTTGGAACAACCTGTGGGCGTGCGCCTCCCCAATGTGGATGTGGCCGCATTGGCCGCTCAGGATGCCGTGAACGACCAGGACAAGTCCATTCCCTGGCGGTTCGGCAAGAACCACGCTGTTTCACTGGACTTGGACAACTCCGGTACCTGGACCACGCTGGATGATGGATCCCGTCTTTGGCGCCTTGGCCTGGAATGCCCCGGCGCGTTGAGCGTGAACTTCGAGTTCCATGATTATCGCCCCGCACCCGGTGGCCGGATCTTCGTTCTCGATCAATGGGGCGGGCATATCGGTGCGTTCACCGCAGCCAATGATGACGGAGGGCATGTGCTGGGTGTTCAGGCCGTGAAGGGCGCCCGCATCATCGTTGAATACCACGTTCCCGCCGCTGGTCCGCGCGGCGACCTGCGTATCGGTCAGGTGACACATGGTTACCGGGATGTGTTCCACTACGCACGAGGGTTGGGTGATTCAGGCACGTGCAACAACAACGTGATCTGTCCGGAAGGGGATCCCTGGCGTGACCAGATACGGTCGGTTGCGATGATCACGGTAAGCGGTAGCGGGATATGTACCGGAACACTGATCAACAACTGCGCACAGAATGGCACCCCGTATTTCCTTACAGCCAACCACTGCTTACCAGGGAACCTGAACGTAAGCACCTGGGTGTTCCGCTTCAACTGGCAGAGCGGTTCCTGCGCATCCGATCTGAATGGACCAACTAACCAGACGGTGAGTGGCGCCACCCTTTTGGCCAATAGTGCAGGTACCGATGTAGCATTGCTTCAACTGAACAGTACGCCACCTTCGACCTATAACGTTTACTACAGCGGATGGGATAGGAGCGGCACTACCCCCACCGCCCAGACCTGCATCCATCATCCGAGCGGCGACATCAAGAAGATCAGCTTCGATACCAACAGCCCCACCCAAGCCACCTACGGGGGAGCCTCGTGCTGGCGTATCGCTACTTGGGAGGATGGCACCACGGAGCCCGGCTCATCAGGAAGTGGGTTGTGGGACCAGAACAAGAGACTCATCGGCCAGTTGTATGGCGGAGATGCGAACTGTTCCAACAACGTGAACGACTATTTCGGCCGTATGGATCTGAGCTTCCCTTTGTTGCAGACCTGGCTGGGGACGTGCGGGAATACCTTGAACGGCTACGACCCCAATGCTCCGGTACTTGCGTTGGATGCGCAAGCGACCTCCATTGCCGGTGCGTCCGGCAACAATTGCTCGGGCTCGGTATCTCCTACCCTGACGGTCCGGAACGGCGGCACCACCACCCTCACCAGCTTCCTCATCAATTGGTCGTTGAGCACGGGGGCTTCTGGCAGCATTCCTTGGACCGGCTCCTTGATCAGCGGTTCATCCACCAATGTGCCTTTGGGGAATATCTCCCTCGTGCCAGGCCTGCTCACACTCACCGCTACGGTCAGCGCACCGAACGGTGGGGTGGATCAAGCGACCGGTAACAATGCGGTATCCTCCAACCTATCCTACGGACCCGGAACCGTGACCTTCAACCTCACTCTGGACCGCTATGGTAATGAGACCACCTGGCTGATCCGAACCGGTTCGACCACGATCGCGAGCGGAGGTCCGTACACGCAACAAGCTGCGAACGGTGCCTACCCTCAAGCGGCCGTCAACATCTGCCTTCCTGATGGCTGCTACGAACTGGTGGTGAACGATTCCTACGGTGATGGCATGTGCTGTTCGTTCGGGAACGGTTCGTTCTCGCTCTCCGGCAGCGGCGCTTCTGTTACGGGCGGCACCTTCACCACCTCCAGTGTGAACGCGTTCTGCGTACAGTCCGGAGTTCTGCTCAACGCACAAGTATTCCTGGAAGGCCCTTACGCTGCAGGACCTAGCATGAGCGATGCGCTACGTGCGGGCAATTTGATACCGACGACCGAGCCCTATTCGGCCTTGGGTTTCGCGCAAGCAGGCGGAGGTGGTGGAGAAACCACAACGTCCGGTGTGCTGGCCGTGACCGGTACGAGCGCCATCGTTGACTGGGTCCTGGTAGAACTGCGCTCGGCAGCACCGGCGTACACGTTGGTGGCCACACGGTGCGGCCTGCTTCAGAGCGATGGGGACATCGTCGGGGTTGACGGCACTTCGCCACTGAGGTTCGCGGTCGCGGCCGGTAACTACTTCGTGGTGGTGAAACACCGGAACCACTTGGGTGTGATGACGGCTTCTGCCGTGGCGCTGTCGTCTACTGCGGCTGTAGTGAACTTCAGGAGTTCTGCGCAAGCGACCTATGGCACGGATGCCCGAAAGACCGTCGGTTCAGCGCAGGCGCTCTGGGCTGGTGACTGCAATTCGAACGGGCAGCTCCTGTACACGGGTAGCGGCAATGATCGGGATATCGTACTGTCCCGCATCGGTGGTACCGTGCCTACGAACTCGGTGAACGGATATTACCGCGAGGATGTGAACTTGAGCGGTACCGTGCTGTACACGGGTAGTGGGAACGACCGCGATATCATCCTGCAGAATATAGGCGGTGTGGTGCCTACCAACGCTCGCTCGCAACAATTGCCGTGAGCATCAACGCGATCCCTGAAGCAAAGCACGAGCGTTGTCCAGTGCCGCTCTCGTCAGTTTGCGGCCGCTGAGCATCTGGGCCAGTGCTTCGACCCGTTCATCGGCCGAGAGTGGCCGTATGGACGTGCTCACACGATCATGTTCCTCGCTTTTTGAAACCAGAAGGTGAGTTCCTGCCTTGCTCGCGATCTGTGGCAGGTGGGTGATCGCAAGGACCTGTCGCTCTTTGGCCATGCGTGCCATCAAGGTGCCCACCCTGTCGGCCACTTCACCGCTCACCCCGGTGTCTATCTCATCGAAGATCACCGTTGGTAAGTCCTTCGAATCGGCGGCCAGCGAGATCAGTGCGAGCATCACCCGGCTGAGTTCACCGCCCGAAGCGACCTTGTCCAAAGCAGCGGGTGCACGATCCTTGTTGGCACTGAATACGGCCCGTACCGTATCGATGCCTCGCGGTCCTGGTTCGCCCGCTCGATGTTCGAATTGGAACACGGTATGTGGCATCCCCAGATCATGCAGTATGCTTTCGACCTTGTTGCCCAACGGCTTCAGCGCTGCGACGCGGTTGCGTGATAGATCGGTCGCCCGCTTGTCGATCTCCGCCCGGGCAGCAGCCTCTGCGGCCTGCAGCTCCGTGATGCGTTCGGAAAGGGAACCGATACCCTCCACCTTCTCGCTTAGTTGCTGTTGCACCGCCAACAATCGGTGGGTGTCTTCTACCCGGTGCTTTTGCTGCAAGCGGATGATCAGGTCCAGGCGGTCACGCAGTTGTGCTGCCTTCGTAGGATCAACGGATATGTTGGCCGATGTCCGCTCCGCTTCGTCCGCGATGTCCTTCAATTCGATCTGTACACTATTCAGCCGGTTCAGCAGGTCGCTGACGGAGCCATCCAGTCGCGCAGGCCTGCTTAAGACCTGCCTCAGGCGGACCGCAGTGCCGAGCATACCCGTCTCACCCGTCACACCTTCTTCCAAGGCCCGAAGCGCGCCAAGCAGTTCTTCCGCGTGCTCGGCGCGGGCGAGATCCGCGGTGATCGTCTCCTGCTCATCGGGCTTCAGCCGTGCCTCTTCCAGTTCATTCAACTGGAAACGGGCATAGTCCAGCTCGCTTTGGGCGCTGGCCTCGCGTTCCTTCAGTTCGGACAGGTCGCTTTGCAAGCCTCGCCATGTGTGGTAGCGCTGCTGGTACTGTTCTACTTCTTCGTGATGGCCGGCGACATGGTCCACCGATCCGAGTTGGAACCCCGCATCGTTCAGCAGCAAGGTGTGGTGCTGGCTGTGCACATGGACCAAGCGTTCGCCCAACTCGCGAAGCAGTTCCAGCTTCACGGGCGTGTCGTTCACGAAAGCCCTTGAACGCCCTCCGGGTTCCAATTGTCGCCGAAGGGTCGTGTAGCGTTCAACCTGTACTTCATTCTGTCGGAACCATTCGTTCAGTCCAAGGCCTTTGGTGTCCACCTCCAGTTCGATCACACAACGCTTTTCTGCATCGCGTGCGGCACCGGCTTCAGCGCGCTCGCCCATGGCCAAGGCCAACGCGCCGATAAGGATGCTCTTGCCGCTCCCGGTCTCGCCGGTGATGATCGTAAGTCCTTTGTTCAGGTCGAGTTCGAGCGACTCGATGAGCAAGTAGTTGGAAATGGAGATGCGCCGGATCATGATGGCTTTCCCGTCAATGGGTCGATCGCCAATATCGGTACCAGCTTACGATGCTCGTCACGAGCCGCGCATCATGTTCTGATACTGGCTGATGTGACCCGGGTCGATGATCTGCAGGGTGTTGAAGAGCTTGGTCTTGTCAGCAGGGTCGCCTGGCTTGAAGATCTCCACCAATTCGTTGTATTTGGCATTGAAGAAGACCTGAAGATTATAGCTGGCCGGTTTGGCCTGATGGACCGTTTTCAACTTCTCGATGGCGGCCGCGATGGTCTTCCGCGTGGCAGCGGCATCCTCGTTCATGCTGTCCATGCCCACTCGGTGGTAGTTGTAGAGCATTTCGCGGAACGGACGGAAGACGGCCTGAACTTGATTGTCGATGAGCCAGTATCGGTTGCGCTGATCCTCAAAGGCTTTCCAGCCCGATTCCGAAGCGTTCTGCGCATTGTTCACCACCTGCTGTGCCAAGGTGTAGAACTGTGAGCCTCCCGTAGGACTGAACGTATCTCCATCCAGCCCGAGTACGAAGTAGGCATAGAACCCCAACAGGGATGAAAGGTTGTTCAGATGACGTTCCGGGGTGAATTCGATCTGCGTGTTCTCCAGAAAGTTGAATTGCACCTGGTTGTCCACCAGGTCCAGGATCGGCGTGTTGTAGTCCGTGCCGTAAACGGGCCGGGCATAGATCACTTGCAGGTTACCCTCGAAACGGTCCGGGGCTGGCTGGCTCGTGATGGTGAGCAGCAGGTTGATATCGATGCGCTCGTTGGGCGCGTAGTTGAGGTTGGTGAACCGCCGCGATTGATAGAAGTCCTTGATCGCGATCTCCAACGACTGGAACACGCGGGGCTGAGCCGTTGCCACTTGTGGGGCGATGACGCTGACCTGACAGTTGAACTCCTGAGCGTAGGAGATCGAACTGAACAAGAGCGACAAGGACACGAGCGCGGTGCGGATGCGCATGGGATCAGAGCAGGGTTTCGATGTGGTCCAAGATAGCGCGAGCGGTCTCCGACTTGGTCATCAACGGCAGATGTACCGGTTTGGTACCCTTGCCGATGAGGGTGACTTTGTTTGTGTCGTGGCCGAAGCCCGCACCAGCATCCGCCAAGGAGTTCAATACGATGAGGTCGGCGTTCTTGCGCTCCAGTTTGCCTTGGGCATGCGCCTCGGCATCGTTCGTTTCCAACGCGAAGCCTACCAATAACCGACCCGCAGCTTTGTTCGCCCCCAGCGTTGCCAGGATGTCCTCCGTGGGTTCCAGTTCAATGTGCAACGCGGCGTCTTTCTTCTTGATCTTGCTGGTGGCGACATTCTTGGGCCTGAAGTCCGCGACGGCAGCGCTCATGATCACAACATCGCTCGACACGGCCAGCGTCTTACACGCTTCGGCCATCTGTTCGGCACTGACCACATCGGTGCGCGCGATACCCGGGGTAGTTGTCCGCATGGCCGTTGGACCGGAGACCAGTTCCACCAGGGCACCACGGCGTGCTGCTTCATCCGCTAGGGCGAACCCCATCTTGCCCGATGAACGGTTGCCGATGTAACGCACGGGGTCGATGGCCTCCTGCGTGCCCCCTGCACTGATGAGCATACGCTTCCCATTCAGCTTGCTGCTGCCCACGAGGTCGGCATGCAGTCTGTTCACGATCGCATCCGGCTCGCTCATGCGTCCCTCCCCGTTCAGCCCGCTGGCCAGTTCTCCACGCTCCGGACCGATCTGCTGGACATTGCGCGCCTTTAGCAACTCCAAGTTGGTATGCGTGCTTGCATCACGGTACATCTCCAGATCCATCGCGGGCGCCACGTAAACGGGGCAAACGGCGCTGAGGTAGCAGGCTATGAGCAGGTTGTCGCATTGGCCATGCGCCATCTTGCTCAGCGTGTTCGCGCTCAGGGGGGCTATCAGCATCACATCGGCCCAGCGCGCCAGGTGAACGTGATCGTTCCAAGTGCCTTCGCCGCTGATCAGTTCGGTCAGCACGGGCCTGCCGCTCAAGGTGGCCAACGTCAGCGGCGTTACGAAATCATGTGCGGCACGGGTCATCACCACCTGTACCTCGGCACCGGCCTTCACCAGGTCGCGTACCAATGCGGCCGCCTTAAAAGCAGCGATGCTGCCCGAGACACCGAGCAGCACCTTGCGATGTAGGTTGCGTTCCACCGGAAGGGGATCGCCGGATACGATCAAGCTTTGTCGGAGCTCTTCGCTTCTTCGCCTGCGCGTCGGAAGTAGAGCTTACCCTCTATCAGCTCCTGGATGGCCAGCGCACCGGGCTTCGGCATGCGCTCGTAGTGCTTGCTCACCTCGATCTGTTCACGGTTCTCGTAGACCTCCTCCAAGTTCTCACCGCTCACGGCGAACTCTTCCAACTTGGCGCTGAGCTCTTCTTTGATGGACACGCTGATCTGATTGGCCCGTTTGCCGAGCAGGGCAACGGTCTCATACACGTTCCCGACCTCCTTATCCAGTTTGGACACATCGCGCGTAACGGTGGTCTTGGCGGCGTTCGAATTCTTCATGCTCATGGTTTGCTCGTAGGGATCTTCGAAGCGATGGCAGCCTCGATGTTCTTATGCAGCCTTTCCGCATCGGGCAGGAGTGCGCTCTGCGGAAAAGCGTCGGCGAAGTTATGATATGAACGGGTCGCTTCGTTCAGGCGCTCCAACTGCTTGGCCTCCACGCTGTTCTGGGCCAGCTCAAAGTCGCTGCTGAGGATGAAGAACATGGCGTCTTCGCGATACTTGCTGTTGGGCCATTCCCGGTTGAAGTTCTTGAACGCCACGCTGGCTGCCTGATAGTTCCGCATCTTGTAATACTGGTCAGCAGCATGGAAAGCCTTCACTTCCAGCTTCGTACGCATCACATCGATCAATGCGTTGCAGCTGTCTTTGAGGTTGCTTTCCGGGTAGCGGACCAGGAACAACTGCATCTGGTCCATGGCGTTGCGCGTGTCCGTCTGGTCAAGTTCGTAGCTCGGACTGTTCTGATACTGGCAGTAAGCGCTCAAAAAGGCGCACTCTTCGGCATACTGACTTTTGGGGAAGGTGCGCACGAAATTGGCCAGGTAATACGCGGCCAACGTGTAATCCTTCAGTCCGTAAGTGCTTTTGGCGTGCAGGTAATTCACCTTCTCGCTCTTCTCCGTCCCCCGGGTAAGTACGATCAACTCCTCCAGCAAGGGGATGGCCCTGTCCCAACTCTTCTTTTCCAAGTATTTCTCGGCCACCTGTAGCTTATAGTCGGCATCGGTGCTCTTCAGCGCCTTGTTGAACTCGCTACATCCGGCTAGAAGGACTGCCGCGAGGAACAAAGGAAGAAGCTTGGACATGGAACAGGTGTAGGGTCTGGCCGAAGGGCGGCAAAGGTAGGATCCCAGGTCGTTCCGCCGGGCCGTTGCTTCAACGGTCGAGTGTTCATTCTCAGTATGTAGCGGCAAACGGCCGCCGGTTACCTTTGGCCAGCCGTTGGCATGGGGGAACCCCAAGCTCACGGACCACCACAAAACGCCATTCCGGCGCACGACCCATGAACGACATCTTCGACAAGCTCCGCAAAGACCTCGGTCACATCGGCCGTCACGCCAAACAGAGCCACGGCTACTTCAGCTTCCCCAAGTTGGAAGGTGAACTGGGCGCGCACATGACTTTCCGGGGCAAGGAAGTGCTGGTGTGGAGCTTGAACAACTATCTGGGCCTGGCCAACCATCCGGAGATCCGCGCGGTTGACGCCCAAGCCGCCAAGGATTGGGGTATGGCCTACCCCATGGGCGCCCGCATGATGAGCGGACAGACCAAGTACCACGAGCAATTGGAGGATGCCCTGAGCGATTTCATGGGTAAAGAGGACACCTTCCTCCTGAACTACGGCTATCAAGGGTGCATGAGCGCCATTGAAGCCCTCCTCTCCCGCCACGACGTGCTAGTGTACGACAGCGAGTGCCACGCCTGCATGATCGATGGCGCGCGCCTGCACCATGGGAAGCGCTTCGTGTTCAAGCACAACGACATGGAGAGCTTCGAGAAGCAGCTCGAACACGCGCGCCACATCACGGAAAAGACCGGCGGTGGCATCCTGGTCATGACCGAAGGGGTCTTCGGCATGGCCGGTGACCAAGGCAAATTGAAGGAGATCGTCAGCTACAAGGCGAAGTACAACTTCCGCCTCTTCGTGGATGATGCGCACGGGTTCGGCATGATGGGCCGCGATGGCCGTGGCACCGCCGATGCACAAGGCGTGATGGATCAAGTGGACGTGTACTTCGGCACCTTCGCCAAGGCCATGGCCAGCATCGGTGCCTTCATCAGCGGGCCGGAGGATGTGATGATGTACATGCGCTACAACATGCGCAGCCAGACCTTCGCCAAGAGCCTGCCCATGCCGATCGTGATCGGTGCGTTGAAGCGCCTGGAGATGATCCGCACCATGCCGGAACTGAGCCAGAAGCTCTGGACCATCACCAACGCCCTGCAAAGCGGCCTCCGCGAAGCGGGCCTGGACCTGGGCGATACCAACAGCTGCGTGACGCCCGTGTACATGCGCGGTGGTGTAGCCGAGGCCACCAACGTGATCATCGACCTCCGCGAGAACAACGGCATCTTCTGCAGCATAGTGGTGTATCCGGTGATCCCGAAAGACATGATCCTGCTCCGCCTGATCCCCACGGCTGCACATACCTTGGAGGATGTCAACTACACGGTGAAGAATTTCAAGGTGGTGAAAGAGAAGATGGCTGCCGGGCACTACAAGAGCGAGACCGTGGCGAGCATGTGATCCCTTCAAACTTCAACGAACGGAGCCGTGGCATGTCCACGGCTCTTTCATTTGTGCCATGAACATCGCCGTCTTCTGCGGAGCCAACACCGGCCATGATCCCGGAATCTTACACGCTGCACAGGAAATGGGCCGCACCATCGCGCAACGCGGTATGGGTGTGGTGTACGGCGGCGGTCACGTGGGTTTGATGGGCGCCGTGGCCGATGCAGCCTTGGAAGCAGGCGGCAAGGTCATCGGTGTGATCCCCGGCTTCATGGTGGAGAAGGAACTGGCGCATCAAGGCCTTTCCGAACTCATCATCGTGCGCGACATGCACGAACGGAAGATGCGCATGCACGAACTGAGCCAGGCCGTTGTGGCCTTGCCCGGTGGCTTCGGCACAATGGACGAGGTCTTCGAACTGCTCACCTGGCGCCAGCTCGGGCTGCACGCCAAACCCATTGCCCTGCTGAATGTGAACGGCTTCTACACGCCCCTCTTGGAACAGGTGGTGCGCATGGAACAGGACGGTTTCCTGCATGGCTCCACGCGCATCCTCGCAGCCACTACCGTGGAAGCGTTGCTCCATTCCATCCAGCGAGATATGACCGTCTGAATCCTCTCTGCGTCTTCGCGCCTCTGCGGCAATAAGGCTTACAGCCCGATCTTCTTCCCTACCGCACCCGGCACGGCCTTCTTGTTCACCATGAAGGCGGTGGTCTTGTATTGCACATAGGGCTTGCTCATGTAGAGGTAGCCCTTGTGGTCGTTGGTGGTGCCCCAGCTGTTCTTCACGATGTACCACTCCGTTCCGTTCTGGTCCGTAGCGATACCGGTGAGTTGCATGCCGTGGTCATCGGTGGTGGCGTAGTTGTCAAAGGCCTGCTGGCGCATCTCGGCGGTGATGACCAGTTCGGGCTGGGGGCTTTTGAAGAGCGCGGTCTTTTCCTCCTTCGTCAGGTTGTCGGTATTGGCCAAGGTGGTGAAGGCCACGCCGTTCTTCCAGCTGAAGGTGGGTTCGCTCACATCGCCGCCCCAAGCCACGGTGTAGCCGTTGCGCAACGCGTTGTCGATCACGTCGGTGATCTCGTTCACGGGGATGTTATAAGCGGGTTGCAGCGCCCAGTTGTCGGGGACCATCAGTGTGGTCTTCGTGTGGTACGGCGCGTCGTTCACGCTGATGAACTCCACGTAATCGTCGGCATCGAGCTTCACCACTTCCTTGGCGAAGGTCTGCGGCGTGTAGCTCTTGCCGTTGTAAGTAAATTGCTCGGGCACTTCGCCTAGGTACGCATCCAGCACACCGTTGAATGCCTTGCGCCACACGGGGGTGAGCTTACCGTCGTTCGGGGCTTTCATCAGCGCGTCCAGCATGCCTTTCAGCACGGCCTGCATCTCGGCGAACTCATTCTCGTCGTTACCGAAGTTGAGGCCGGTGTAAGCCTCCTGTGGAATGGCGCCGTACTTCCCGTACATGTTCACCACGTCGTGACCCAGTCCGCCGTCCCCGTAATTGAGCGAACCGTGCATGCGCAGATAGTTCACGGCTTTCTCCTCGTAAGAACGGCGAGCGGTGTACACCTTGCTCAGGTGGATGGCGGGCCCGCCCTTCTTGATCATCTCGGATTCCAGGAACGAGCCTGTGCTGTAGCTCCAGCAGGTGCCCGAAGAGCCTTGGTCCTCCACCGGTGTGGCTTCGGCGCTGATCAGCGTGGTGAAACGGAAGCCGACGGTGTCGCTCTTGTTGCCGCTGATCTTCTTGATCAGGTCGTCCTGGGCGTTGACGTTCGGTGCGAGTAGCGTGGCTGCAATGGCCGTGGCCAACGGGATGCGGAAATTGTACATGGCGGAATTGCCGACGAGGGGTTCGGCGGGCGCAAAGGAAGCAATGTCCTCCACCCGGCGGCTGGCGATCTGGGATGAACGGATGGATAGGCCGAGGAATGGTCAATTATATTCCATGGAAAATAAATGACCTATCTTCGCTTGGTGGAACGCCGGAACGCCCTACGACTGATCGCTCTGACGCCCATTGCCGCCATGACACTACGCGAACTCGCCAAGGCAGCGGATGGTTTCGCGACCACCCCGCCGATGCCCGTGCTCTTCCTGGGGCACGGCAGCCCGATGAACGCCATCGAGGACAACCCCTTCACGCAAGGCTGGCAGAACGTGGGCAAGGACCTCCCCCGCCCCAACGCCATCCTGTGCATTAGTGCGCATTGGGAAACGCGGGGCACGTTCGTTACCGGCATGGAGAAGCCGCGCACGATCCACGATTTCGGTGGTTTCCCACAGGCCTTGTTCGATGTGCAGTACCCTGCACCGGGCAGCCCTGAACTCGCCACGATGACGCAGGAGGCCATGACCAGTGCGCATGTCGGTGTGGACCATGCCTGGGGTTTGGACCACGGTGCATGGAGCGTGATCATGCACCTGTTCCCCAAGGCCGATATCCCGGTGGTGCAACTGAGTTTGGATCGAGGTCTGAACCCACAACAGCATTACGCGCTGGCCAAGGAACTCGCCGTGCTGCGGAAGAAAGGTGTGCTCATCATCGGCAGTGGCAATATGGTCCACAACCTGGGGATCTTGGATTGGAACCGCCCCGACGCTGGCTACGATTGGGCCATTGATGCGAATTCACGGATGAAGGAACTCATCACCGGTGGCGACCATGCCCAACTGACCAACTACACCGCGCTTGGTCGTGCGTTCCAGCTCTCTATTCCCACACCGGAACATTACCTGCCGCTGCTCTACACGTTGGCGCTGAAGGAGGAAAAGGAGCGCGTTTCGCTCTTCAACGACCGGCTGGTGATGGGCTCGATCGCGATGACGAGTTTGCGGATCGGTTGAGATCAATTAGCTGATTAGCCGATGTGAGGATTAGCTGATGAACTCACTCCTTGACGAACTTCGCCACCAGAACAGCACAGGCATTCCATCAGCTAATCCTCACATCGGCTAATCAGCTAATCGCATTTCCATGCCCCACATCGCCATCATCTCCGCCAGCGTACGCGACGGCCGCAAGAGCCACAACGTAGCGCTGCACATCCAGAAGACCCTTCAGGCCACGAGCAATACCGTTGATCTGCTTGATCTCCGTGAGTTCGACTTTCCGCTGTTCCACGAACGGTTGAAGTTCATGAAGGAGCCGCCAGCGAAAGCCGTGGAGTTCGCTGAACGCATCCGCAAAGCAGAAGGCGTGATCATCGTTACACCCGAATACAACGGCAGCTTTCCAGCCAGTTTAAAGAACGTGATCGACCTGCTCACCGAGGATTGGAAGGGCAAGCCCATTTCGTTCTGCACCGCATCCGGTGGTGCGTTCGCGGGCACACAGGTGATGGTGGAGTTGCTTTTCCCGCTTTGGAAGATCAGGGCGTGGGTGGTGCCTTCGTCCATGCAAGTGCCGAAGGTGCAGGAGCAGTTCGGCGAAGGTGGAACGGTGCTTATGGATCAGGAAGGTTGGGAGCGTCGCACGAACGCATTCCTCAACGATCTGGGCTGGGCGATCGAGGCGCGGCGAAGGATGGAGGCGTGAATCATGATCAGCGAGGGTACCTTCCCCCGTTCGTTCTCTTGGGCGTCCCTGCTCCTCCATTCTTTCTTGATCGCAGCGATCGGTATTCTATTGAACCGGCTGAGTGTGCCTTGGCCAGCCTTGTTCGGGCTGGTGGCTTTCTTGATCATCGCCACCTTGCTGAAACGCCTTCTGATTCGAGACTTCCGAAAGGGCATTGATATACTGAACGATAAGAAGTACGAGGAAGCACTTCCTGTGTTGGAGCGTAGTGCAGCCTTCTTCAAACGCTATCCCTGGCTTGACCGATACCGCTACCTATTACTGCTATCCTCTTCGGCCATGAGTTACCGCGAGATAGTAATGGTCGGAAGGGCTTTATGCATTGGCAGAACACGATCCTTTGCAGAGACGGATCAAGCGTTCAAGGAGGTACTTCGCGAATTCCCAGAAAGCTCACTTGCGAAGATCACACGACGCATGATGTACGCCAACGATACGCACCACTGACCACTAGGCCTTCACCAACGAAGGCTCGAAGATCCGCTTGAGCACACCCACCACGTGCTCCACTTCCTCCTTGGTGCTGTAGCGGCTGAAGGAGAAACGGATGTTCCCTCCCGGTCGCTCCGGGTACAACGCACCCAGCACATGGCTGCCCTTGTTGCTGCCGCTACTACAGGCGCTGCCACCGCTACACGCGATGCCCTCGATGTCGAGGTTGTAGATCAGCATCTCGCTCTTGCCGTCCTCCGGGAAACACACACTGAGCACGGTGTACAGGCTATCGGCACTGGAGTCGCCATTGAACCCCACCCCGGGGATCTCTTCCTGAAGACGCTTCTTCATCAGATCCTTCAACGCCTGCACATGGCGTTGATGACCTTCCACATCTTCCGTAGCGAGTTCCAGTGCTTTCGCCAGCCCCACGATGCCGTAGATGTTCTCGGTACCCGCACGCATGTTGCGCTCCTGTGAGCCACCGACGATCGCTGCCTTGATGTTCGCACCGTTGCGCATGTAGAGGAAGCCCACGCCTTTCGGGCCGTGGAACTTGTGCGCCGCACAGGTGATGTAATCCACCGGGGTGTTGGCCAGATCGAAACGGTAGTGCCCCATGGTCTGCACCGTGTCACTATGGAAGAGCGCACCATACGTGCGACAAAGACCACCCACCGCATGCAGGTCGATGCGCGTGCCGATCTCGTTGTTGGCGTGCATGAAGGATACCAGGACGCCTTCGCCTTTCGTGGCCTTCAGCAGTTCCTCCAGATGCGCCATGTCCGGCTTGCCATCCGCTTCCAACCGCAGCCAGTGGATCTTGACGCCACTCTTGCCGAGTTGCTCAGCGGTGAGTTCAACCGCGTGGTGTTCGATCGGACTGGTGACGATGTGCTTCACACCAAGGTCGCGCACCACCCCGTTGAGCACCATGTTGTCCGCTTCGGTGCCGCCACTGGTGAAGATGATCTCGCCCGGTGCGCAGTTCAATTGTGCGGCCACCGTGCGACGTGCTTGTTCAATGGCGGCCCGCGTCTTACGACCGTAGCCGTGGATCGCCGAAGGGTTCCCGAAATGCTCCCGCATGAAGGGCAGCATGGCATCGAAGACCTCCGGCGCCAATGGTGTGGTGGCGGCGTTATCGAAGTAGACCTTTTTCATCGCGCGGCGAATTTACCGCTAGGCGGTGGCCAACCCAGCCACTTGGGCCAGTTCGCTCAGGATCCTGTGCGCCAGTTCGTCCGCCTGGACCATGCTGGGCGCTTCGGCGTAGACACGGATGATGGGCTCTGTATTGCTACGGCGCAGGTGGACCCACGTGTTGCCGAACTCGATGCGCAGGCCGTCCACCGTGCTGTGTGGCTGGCTACGGTACTTCTCCTGCATGCCATCCACGATACCTTGTACATCCATACCGGGCTGTAGTTCAATCTTGTTCTTACTGATGAAATAGTCCGGGTAGCTCCGGCGCAGTTCCAGGCTGGTCTTACCGCTCTTCGCAAGCAGCGTGAGGAAAAGCGCGATACCTGCCAGCGCATCACGGCCGTAGTGGAGTTCGCTCAGGATCACACCGCCGTTGCCTTCACCGCCGATCGGGGCGTGCACCTGCTTCATCAGGTTCACCACGTTCACTTCGCCTACTGCGCTGGCGTGGCGCTTGCGGCCATGGCGTTCGGCGATGTCGTTCAGCGCACGTGTGCTGCTGAGGTTGCTCACGGTATCCCCGGGGCGATGGGCCAACACATGATCGGCACAGGCCACCAGGGTGTATTCCTCTCCGAACAGACTACCATCATCGCAAACGAGCGCGAGGCGGTCCACATCCGGATCAACGGCAATGCCCAAATGCGCCTTGTGTTCCACCACCGTCGTGCAGAGGTCCTTCAGGTGCTCCGGCAATGGCTCCGGGTTGTGCGGGAACTGGCCGTTCGGCGTGCAATGGATCTCGATCACCTCAAGAACGCCCAAGGCCGAAAGCAGCGCAGGTACGGTAGTTCCGCCAATGGAATTCACGGCATCGACCACGACCCGGAACCGGGCGCGCTTGATCGCTTCCACATCCACGAGGTCCAACCCGAGGATCGCTTCAATGTGCTTGCGCGTCCAACCGGTGACGCTACGCACCGAACCGAGCTTCTCCACGGGAGCGAATTCGTAGCGATCGGCCTCGGCGATGCGCAACACTTCAGCCCCGTCTTCAGCCGAGATGAACTCACCGTGTTCGTTGAGCAGTTTGAGCGCGTTCCACTGTGCAGGATTGTGGCTCGCTGTGAGGATGATGCCGCCTTGTGCTTTTTCACCGGGAACGGCCATCTCCACGGTCGGTGTCGTGGCAAGTCCCAGGTCGATCACGTCGAAACCGAGGCCGGTCAACGTGCCCACGACCAGGTCGCGCACCATCGGTCCGCTCATGCGCGCATCACGGCCGAGCACAATGCGTGGTGCTGCACTATTCGACCGTTGTTTGATGAGCGTACCGAAGGCCGCGGTGTAGCGTACGGTATCCAATGGTGTCAGGCCTTCGCCCGGCGTGCCGCCAATGGTGCCCCGGATGCCGGAAATGGAGCGGATCAATGTCATGCCGCAAAACTACCCGCAGGCACAGCACATTAGCCCATCCCGGATCCACCACGTTCACCCGTAGCTGTTCATAACCACGAAGGCCCTCCTTCGGCTCGGTGCGAAGTCCCCTATTTTTGTACTGCGCGGCCACCTCCAAGGCCACATCTTCCCGAGCCACCGGGTCGTAGCACATGAACGAAGGTCCCCTACCCCAACCCGAGCGCAACGATCAGGTCCACGACTGTGTGGGTCGGTATGAATCGATGCGCGACCAGAACACCACCTTCTTCTTCGACGTCGAAGAGTTCGAGATCATCATCGAGCACTACCTGGAGCAAAGCGATACCCGCCGTGCGAAGGAAGTGTTGGAATTGGCGCAGCGCCAACATCCGGGTTCTCTGGACCTGATGTTCAGCGAAGCTCATGTGTTGATGAATTCTGGCAAGCTGAACCGCGCGCTCGAGGTTCTGGACGCCATCGGGAAGATGGAGCCGTTCAATGAGGATGTGCACTTGCACAAGGCGAGCATATACAGCCAGCTGCGCAACTATCGCCGTGCGGTGGAACACTACAAAAGGGCTCTGGACCTTGCCGAGGAAGGGTTGGATGACATCCACCTGGACCTCGCCTTCGAGTACGAGAATCTGGAGGCCTATGACCTGGCCATCGACAGCCTGAAGAGCGCGTTGCTCATCAACACAGAGAATGAGGCTGTGCTGTATGAACTGGCCTATTGCTACGACGTTTCGGACGCGCACCAGGCAGCCGTGTCGTTCTTCCGGCAGTTCACGAACGATAACCCCTACTCCTTCGTCTCGTGGTATAACTTGGGCAATGCCCTGGCCCGTTTGGAGCGGTTGGAGGAGAGCATCGAAGCCCTCGACTACTGCTTGGCCATCGAAGAACGCTTCACGTCCGCCTACTTCAGCAAGGCCCGTAACTTGCTCGTCCTTGGTCGTTTCCAGGAAGCGATCGACTGCTATCAGGAGACCATCAACTTCGATGGAGCCCAAGCCATCACCTTCAGCTACATCGGTGAGTGTTATGAGAAGATGGAGCAATATGAGCAGGCCCTGATCCATTATGACCAGTCCCTGGCCTTGGACCCGAACTGGGTGGATGCATGGATCGGCCGTGGGGTGGTGAAGGATATGCAAGGTCGCGTTGTCGAAGCCGTGAAGGATCTGGAGAATGCCATACGGCTGGCTCCCGACCATGGCGATGGCTGGTTCTACCTGGCGAACAGCCTGGCCCGTGCCGAGCGCTACGAGGAGGCTTTCGCCGCCTATGCCAAACTGAACACGCTGGAGCCGGAGAACGTGGACGGCTGGCTGGATCATGCCGACCTGCTCTTACAGATGAAGGGGCCCGATGTGGCCGCTCGCAAGCTTCGGGAAGGTTCGCAGGTGATCAAGCTTACCAGCCGCTATGCGTACCGCATGGTGAGCTACCTGCTGCGCATGGGCGATATGCAGCAAGCCCTGGTGGCTTTGGAGGATGCGTTGATGAACGACCACGCCGCCCACACCCAACTGCTCGAACACTACCCTGAAGCAGCCCAGCTTCCACAAGTGATCCACTTGTTGGAGCTTTACCGCCGACAATGAACTATTCCCTCTCTCATATCCCTGCGCGTAGTGTGAAGCCACGCGAGGACGGTGTCACCATGGTGATGGACAAAGGTCTGTCGCTGCGGCAGGCTCAAGACCTTATCGATGCCAGTGGACACCTGGTCGACTTGGTGAAACTCGGGTTCGGGACCTCCTTCGTCACGCCGAATTTGAAGGAGAAGGTGAAGCTGTACCAAAAGGCGGACATGCGCGTCTATCTGGGCGGAACCCTGTTCGAAGCCTTTATCGCCCGCGGCCAATTGAAGGATTACCGGAAGCTGGTGGACGGCTTGGGACTGGATACCATCGAGGTGAGCGATGGCTCCATCAACATGCCCACCAAGGAGAAGTGCAAGTACATCACCGACCTGGCCAAGAGCTACCGCGTGCTTAGCGAGGTGGGCTCCAAGGAGTCCGGTATCCTGATCAGCCCCGCCAAATGGGTGAGCATGATGCGCACGGAATTGGACGCTGGTAGCTGGAAGGTGATCGCTGAAGCCCGCGAAAGCGGAACGGTTGGCATCTATCGCCCCAGTGGCCATGCGCACACCACGCTGGTGAACCGCATCTTGAGCAAGGTGCCGGGTAAGGACATCCTATGGGAAGCCCCGCAAAAGTCCCAGCAGGTGTGGTTCATCAAGCAACTCGGGGCCAACGTGAACTTGGGCAATATCGCTCCCGAAGAAGTGATCCCGTTGGAAACGTTGCGTTTGGGCCTCCGAGGCGATACATTCTTCCAGTACCTGCCCGAGCAGGTGGCGGAGAAGCTGCGGCAGGTCAAGGCGGAGTGAACGGAGCCGGTGTTGGAACCCTCAAGTGATCCGTGCTGCGCGAGTGATGCCCGGAACGGCGATCTTCGCACCCGTTCAGTCCTGAAACATGAAAGAGATCACGGCTATCGAACTACAGGCCTGGCGCGATGCGGGCAAGGAACATCAATTGGTCGACGTGCGTGAGCCGTATGAGGCACAGTTGTGTACGATCGGCGGGGAACTGATCCCGATGGGTGAGATCGTCGACCATTTGAAGGAGTTGCGAACCGATGTACCCGTCGTGATCCACTGCCGGAGCGGTGCGCGTTCTTCCGCGGTGATCAATGCGCTGGCCACACGCTACGGTTTCACCAACCTGGTGAACCTCACCGGTGGCATCCTCGCTTTCGGGCACGACGTAGATCACGATATCCACTGCGAGTAAGGGAACCCATGGAACTGCTTCAGGAATTCTGGCACTTCATCACGCACCTCAACACGGCGCTACCCGCGTTCATCACCGAGCACGGGAACCTGGTGTATGCGCTGCTCTTCGCCATCATCTTCGTGGAAACCGGCTTCGTGGTGATGCCCTTCCTGCCTGGCGATTCATTGCTGTTCGTGGCAGGGTCTCTCGCTGCCAACGGATCGCTGGATCTGGCCACCCTGTTCTTCCTGCTTTTCATCGCTGCCGTGCTGGGCGATAACATCAACTACTGGGTCGGGCGCTTCTTCGGTCCCCGCATCGTGAAGTGGCGCACCTTCGGCCGTGATCTTGTTCAACAGAAGCACTTGGACAAGACCCATGCGTACTTCGAGAAGTACGGTGTGAAGACGATCATCATCGCGCGGTTCGTGCCCATCGTGCGCACCATAACGCCGTTCGTGGCGGGCATCGGTGCCATGGATTACCGCAAGAAGTTCCTGCCGTTCGATATCGCTGGTGGTGCCTTGTGGATCGGCACCATGCTGCTCGCCGGCTATGCCTTCGGTACGCACCCTTGGATCCAGAAGCACTTCGAAGCCGTGGTGGTCGGCATCGTGGGCATCAGTGTGCTACCGATGATCGTCGAGTTCATTCGCCAGCGACGGGGTGGCAATACTTCCGCGGCTTAAGCGTTGGAGCACCCGTGGCACGCTACGGACTCATCGGCAGGCATCTTTCCCACTCCTTCAGCCAGCAGTACTTCGCACGTAAGTTCGAGCAGGAAGGTCTGCGCGGTCACCGCTATGACCTGTTCGAGATGGAGGCGATCGAGGAGCTACCCCGATTGGTGGCCGATACCCCCGGCTTGTGTGGGCTGAACGTCACCATCCCCTACAAACAGGCCGTCGTTCCCTTCCTGCATGTCTTGGACCCGGTAGCGGCAGCCGTGGGCGCGGTGAATACGATCCGCATCAGCGAGGGCGTTCTATCCGGATACAACACGGATGTGGATGGACTCCGTGCTACGCTCCTGCCCCTGCTTGAAGGAAGCAAGCCACGCACCTTGGTCCTCGGCAGCGGTGGCGCCAGTCGCGCAGTGGTCTACGTGTTGAAAGAGTTGGGCATCAAATTCCGTGTGGTGAGCCGCAGCCGGGAAACAGGTGACCTGACGTGGGACCTGCTCGATCCCTCATTGGTGAGCGTGTGCCCGCTGATCATCAACACGACACCGCTCGGCATGTTCCCCAACGTGGACGGTATACCCGACGTTCCGTTGGGCGCGCTCGGTCCCAAGCATTGCGTGGTGGACCTGATCTACAATCCTGAACGCACCCGCCTGCTCTACGCCGCCGAAGAGCGTGGTGCTCGCGTGCAGAACGGACTTGCCATGTTGCACGCTCAGGCCGAAGCCAGTTGGCGCGTCTGGAATATGTGAGGGCCCGTCTTTACCGCTGGCAGGCCCGCACCACCATCACGACGATGCAGAACAAGAACACCAGCACGCTGATGCGGTTGATGCCGTGCATGAAGCGCAGGCTCAGGTTCGGGTCCGGTCGCTTGAACAGCGTTCGCGGGTCCAGGTAGTAAAGGATGCGCTTCAAGAACATGACGCGAAACTACGGCCGTCCGGTTCCGCCAACACGCTACTGCGCCGCCGGAACTACGACGGGTTCCAAGGTGAACGTCTCCCACTCATGTGCTTCCTGACGGTTGCCGACGAGGGTGCCTTTTCGTTCGTCCTTCAGGTCGTAATCGGCGGAAACGAAAGTTCCGTTCGCCACCTTGAGCGCCACTTTGCCGCTGTCCATGGGTACCAAGGTGAACGTTTCCCAGTCGCCGGCCTGGTCGCGATCAGCGAATAACACCCCACCCTTCAACTCGTCCCAACAAACGAATTTGCCGTTCGCGGCTTTGAAAGAGACTTTGCCGTCGGCACGCGTGAACATGGTGAACCGCTCCCAATCCCCCGGTGCATAGCGACTGGCCGCCAGCATGTTCTTGTTCTCGCCTTCTAGCGCCATCTCGCAGGTGACGTAGTCGTTCAGGTGGGCCTTTATCGTGATCGGTCTACCCTCGCCCAACTCCACCGTGGTGGGTGTCGCTGTCGGCTCAGGTTCCTTCATCTGTGGCTCTGCACAGGCGAACATGGTGGTGGCGAGCAGGGCCGGGATGGCCTGACGGAGCTTCATGGTCTGGTTTCTAATGGAGCCGCGAATTTGGCGAATGTCACCGGCATGGCAACGGGGGTAACTTCGCACACTCCCCAAGACCGATACCGTGCCCTTCGAACTGATCTCCGAATTCCAACCTACCGGCGACCAACCGGAAGCCATCGAGCAGCTGGTGCAAGGCCTGCGCGATGGCATTCCTTCCCAAACGTTGCTCGGCGTCACTGGCTCAGGCAAAACGTTCACCGTGGCCAATGTCATTGCCCAAGTGGACCGTCCGGCGCTGATCCTGAGCCATAACAAGACCCTGGCCGCCCAACTCTACGGCGAGTTCAAGCATTTCTTCCCGAACGATCGTGTGGAGTACTTCGTGAGCTATTACGACTACTACCAGCCCGAGGCCTACCTGCCCACCACGAACACCTATATCGAGAAGGATCTATCCATCAACGACGAGATCGAAAAGCTGCGCTTGAGCGCTACCAGCGCATTGCTCAGCGGAAGGCGCAACGTGATCGTGATCGCGAGCGTCAGTTGCATCTATGGTATCGGTAACCCGGCCGAGTTCCACAAGACGATCGTGAACGTGGCCAAGGGACAGAAGATCCCGAGGAACAAACTGCTGCACGAGCTGGTGAGCGCGTTGTACAGCCGTAAGGACGTGGAGCCCGGTCGCGGCAATTTCCGCGTTCGTGGTGATGTGGTGGAGATCCATCTGGCCTACGCCGATGAGGGCGTTCGTGTGCACTTCTGGGGCGATGAGGTCGAACGTATCGAGCGGTTCGACACGCTGAGCGGAAAGACGGCCGAAGCACCGGAGACCATCACCATCTACCCGGCCAACATCTTCGTTACCAGCCGGGAGACCTTGAACGGTGCCATCCACGATATCCAGGACGACATGGTGAAGCAGGTCTCGTTCTTCGGGGAGATCGGCAAACATCTAGAAGCGAAACGCCTGGAAGAGCGTGTGAACTACGACCTGGAGATGATGCGCGAACTGGGCTACTGTTCCGGCATCGAGAACTACAGCCGCTACTTCGACCGTCGCCAGACCGGGCAGCGCCCCTTCTGCCTGCTCGACTACTTCCCGGAGGATTTCCTCATGGTGATCGACGAGAGCCATGTAACGGTGAGCCAGGTGAGCGCGATGTACGGTGGCGACCGCAGCCGCAAGAAGAACCTGGTGGAGTACGGCTTCCGCCTGCCCAGCGCGATGGACAACCGGCCGCTGAAGTTCGAAGAGTTCGAAGGCATGATGGGCCAGACCATCTTCGTGAGCGCTACCCCAGCGGATTACGAACTACAGCGTAGCGAAGGCGTGGTGGTGGAACAACTCGTGCGCCCCACGGGCCTACTGGACCCTCCCATCGAAGTGCGGCCCAGCAAGGATCAGATCGATGACCTCCTGTACGAGATCCGCAAGCGCGCCGAAAAGGAAGAACGCGTGCTGGTGACAACGCTCACCAAACGCATGGCCGAGGAGTTGAACGACTTCTTGGGGCGCAACGGCGTGCGTTGTAAATACATCCACAGCGATGTGGAGACACTTGAACGGATCGAGATCCTGCGTCAATTGCGCCTGGGCATGTTCGACGTGCTCGTAGGGGTCAACCTTCTTCGTGAAGGTCTCGACCTTCCGGAGGTCAGCCTCGTCGCAGTGCTCGATGCGGACAAGGAGGGTTTCCTCCGCAGCAATCGCTCGTTGACGCAGACGGCCGGCCGCGCGGCACGTAACGTGAACGGTATGGTGATCTTCTACGCCGATAACGTGACCGAAAGCATGCAGCGCACCATGGACGAAACGGAGCGCCGCCGAGCCAAGCAGATCGCCTATAACGAGGCGAACGGCATCACCCCAACCCAGATCAAAAGGGATCGTTCCAGCGTACTGAAACAGACCTCTGTTCTGGATATCCATGACGGTGACGGTCGACGCGCCTATGTGGAACCCGAGGTGTTGAGCGTGGCTGCTGACCCGGTGATGCAGTACATGACCGCGGATCAACTGGGGCGCAATGCCGAGTTGCTGGAGACCCAGATGCGGAAAGCCGCCAAAGAGCTGGACTTCATCGCGGCCGCGCAGCTGCGGGATGAACTGTTCGCCATGCGCAAACTGATCGAGGATCGGGAGAAGGCCTCCAAGGAAGCCTGATCATCTTGACGGTCAAGGCCAGCGGGCTGCACGTACCTTTCAACAGTCGCTGGTGCCTGCTCGTCGATCGTGACCCGTTCGCGTCAGTTCCAACCAGCGGTCCACGGCTACCTTTCGCCCTTCAACCCGAATAACGCACGAGATGAGAGCCTTTTCCGCAGCCCTGCTCCTGTCCCTTTCATCGGCACCGCTCACCGCCTTCGGTCAGTTGTCCTTCGGTGGGCATCCCGTGGGCATGGACCGAAGTGTGGGGCTGTCGCAGCCGCCGTTGGTAGTGATGCCCGAGGTGGATGCTGAGGCCCTCAAAGCTCGCGATGAAGAGCAGGCGGCCTTGGGGATCAAAGGTCCGTTCAAGTTCGGATTCAACCATGCCACCGACCTCAGTTCGGAGAACAGTGGCATTTGGCAGACGCTATCCAACGGCGACCGGGTCTGGCGCCTGTCCATACAGTGTCCCGGGGCGTACAGCATCAACTTCGAGTTCCACGATTTCGTGATCCCGGATGGAGCTCAGGTATTCGTTTACAACGAACTGGGTGAAGTGCTTGGCGGGTATGAAGCGGCCAGCAATCCAGGGCGTACGGAACTGGGCGTGACGCCCTTGGGTGGTGACAAGATCACCATTGAGTACGTGGAGCCCGCACGTGTGGCCGGTCAAGGACGCCTCCGCGTGGGACAGGTAACGCACGCGTATCGAGACATCCTGGGTGCCACCAAGGCGCTCAACGAGAGCGGCAGTTGCAATAACAATGTCATCTGTCCGGTGGGTGATCCCTGGCGTGACCAGATCCGCTCGGTAGCCATGATCGTGGTGCAAGGTGATGGCATCTGTACCGGAACATTGCTGAACAACTGTGCGGAGGATGGAACGCCCTATTTCCTTACGGCGAACCATTGCCTCGGTAGTCCGAACAATTGGGTGTTCCGTTTCAACTGGAACAGTCCCACGTGCACGCCCACGGCGAACGGTTCGTACAATACCATTTCCGGTGCCCAACTGCTGGCCAATAGTGCCGGTAGCGATGTGGCGTTGTTGCAACTGAACACCACCCCACCGCCCTTGCACCATGTGTACTATTCCGGTTGGGACAAAGGCACTACGGCAGCGACCAGCGCGACATGCATTCACCACCCGAGCGGTGACATCAAGAAGATAAGTTTCGAGAACCAAGCGGTGAGTTCCGGCAACTATTCCGGCGCCCAATGCTGGCGCGTTTCGGCTTGGGATGATGGGACCACCGAGCCGGGATCATCGGGTAGCGGCCTCTGGAACCAGAATGGGCTGTTGGTCGGACAACTCTATGGTGGTCAGGCAGATTGCGACGTGAACATAAACGATTACTTCGGCAAGTTCAGCGTGAGCTATCCCCTGCTCGATGAGTGGCTTGGCACTTGCGGGAATACCCTGCAAGGCTATGATCCTGCGGTAACGGCCGTGGATGAGGCCGCTTCGGGGCCTTCCATGCTGCTGACCCCCAATCCTTCTTCTGGCACGGTCAATGTCATGCTACCGAACCTCGGCAAAAACGTGGTGGAACTTCGCGTCGTGGATGCTGTCGGGCGAGTGATCCTCTCCGGCTCGGTGGCAGCTGGCACCCCATGGACCGCATTGGACCTCTCGGGGCATCCGAATGGACTGTATCTTGTCCAAGCCTCTTCAGCTGGCGTTCGTGTGGTGGAGCGACTGGTGCTGAACCACTGATCACCGCGAGGGGGCTAAAACCCGGTCCCGCATGCTCCGCAGTCTGGAAGCGCCTCTCCACCTCACGACCCTCTCGTTCGCTTTCCTTCTGGCTTGGTGCGGTGCTGCGCAAGCCCAGGTCGGTCTTGGGGGGCGGCCCATCGGCCTCAGCCCGGGTGCAGCGCTGCTCAACACGGGGCGTACGGTGGTGCTTCCTGCGGTGGACCGTCAGGTGTTGATCGCGGAAGACGAGCAGAACGCCTCGGGTCGCAAAGGGCCCTACCGTTTCGGCTACAACCATACCGTGGACATCGGCGACCGAACACATGGCGCTTGGACCCTGCTGCGCAACGGCGACCGCGTCTGGCAAGTCACCTTGCACTGCCCCGCTGCTTTCAGCGTCAACTTCCGGTTCGACCGTTACGTCGTGCCAGCAGGTGGCAAGGTGTTCGTGTACGATGCTTGGGGGCATACTCTCGGCGCGTTCGACGCTTCCAGCAACGGTGGCGGTCCGGTAATGGGCGTCTCACAGCTTCCCGGCGATCGCATCACCATCGAATACCAAGAGCCTGCCGAGCGCGCTGGTGAAGGTTCGTTCCACATCGACCGGGTCACGCATGGATACAGGGACATCTTCGACATGGCGAAGGACTTCGGCGAAAGCGGGCCCTGCAACATCAATGTCATTTGCCCCGAGGGGGACGCATGGCGGGATCAGATACGTTCCGTGGCCATAATCACCGTAGGCGGTAGTGGCTTCTGTTCTGGAACCCTGGTGAATAACTGCGCGGAGGATGGCACTCCCTACTTCCTCACGGCGAACCATTGCCTGGACGCGGATGTGGAAGATTGGGTGTTCAGGTTCAACTGGGACAGTCCTTCTTGCGACCCTACGGAGAATGGGCCCTTGGACCGAACGGTCTCCGGCTGCGAACTCTTGGTGAACAGTGAAGGCACTGATGTGGCGCTGTTGCAGCTGAACAGCGTTCCTCCCGAAGCCTACCAGGTCTACTACAGTGGTTGGGACCACAGCGCTGTTCCGGCCGAGCAGGTGACCGGGATACATCATCCCAGTGGGGACATCAAGAAGATCTCCTCGTCCAGCAGTGCGGTCACACCCGTCACCTTCGATGATGCCGAATGTTGGAACGTGGGTGTTTGGAATGCGGGTACCACGGAGCAAGGCTCTTCCGGAAGCGGCCTTTGGAACCAGAACAAGCAGCTCGTGGGCCAGCTCTTCGGCGGCGCGGCCAACTGTGACAATAGCGTTGACGACAATTATGGTCGGCTGGACGTGAGCTGGCCTTTGCTGGAGCCCTATCTCGGTGCGGCCTGTGGCGATACCCTTGGTGGCTGGGAGCCTGAAGAAGTGGTGGAACTCGTATTCGATGCGGCGATCACCTCCATCACCAATGTTGCCGCGCTCCAATGCGGTGAGGATTCGATCGCACCGGTGATCACGTTGAAGAACAACGGTACCGTGGTGATGACCTCGGTCACCATCACCTTTGGCATGCTCGGTGGCCCGTCGTACGTGCAGGATTGGACCGGAAGCCTGCAGCCCGGTCAAACGGTGACCGTACCGTTGGATACCATACCCCTGCTCGGTGGAGCGAACGTTCTTTCGGTGACAAGTTCATCGCCGAACGGAAGCGTGGACCAGGTGGCTGCGAACGATACGTGGACCATCAACTTCGATGCAAGTTCGCCAGCCGCTTTGGTCAGTTTGATCTTGACCCTGGACAACTACGGATCCGACATCACGTGGGAGCTTGCTACGGAGACCGGCAACGTGCTCTACGAGGGCGGGCCCTACCCCGACTTCCAGAATGGGCAACTGGACAGCACGGCGTTCTGCCTTACCAACGGTTGCTACACCTTCACCATCAACGATTTCTTCGGCAATGGACTGTGTTGTGACGATGGCGAAGGCCGATACGTGATCCGCGACGTGTTCGGTACGGTCTATGGGGAGAGCGACGGTCAGTACGCCGAGCAGAACATGAACGAGTTCTGTCTCGCTGGCGTTGCCGTTCCGGAAGTGCCCTTCCCCACGGTCACTGTCCTCCCGAATCCCTCTGCGGGCATGTTCAACTTAAGAGCAGCTACCGGTGGAAAGGAGGTGGATTATCTCGTTGTCGATGCCATGGGTCGCAGCGTCATCGTCGGTCGCTCCAGTGCGCTTGGCAACGCGATCATCGATCTCAGCGAACGACCCGCAGGGATCTATCATCTCGTGCTACTGACAGGAAGTTCCAGCGTGGTGAAGCGATTGGTCCTGTCGCAGTAGGTCGTCAGTGCTTCAACCAGTAGTACAGTGTCTTCACGTACTCGTTGTTCACCATCAGCAGACCCTGTTCGCTTGCCCACCAACGCTCGGGTTCATACTCCGAACTGGGCGCGGCGTTGACCAGCACGCGGATACCCACCCCCGCGAAACGCTGCGCGAACACGCGTTTCACGCGACGTGTATGGAAGTCCGTCGTCAGCACGGTGATGGTCTTGAAGTGTTGCTGGCGCGCGTGGTGCAGTACCGCTTCGGCTTCCTCGAACGTACTGGTCCCATAGGGGAATGGTAGAGCCTGCGCCGGGGAGGCTCCCGCGTTGAGCATGGCGGCCCGCGTCAACAACGCCTCCGTCATCCGCCGTCCCTCTGCCTTGTAGCTCTGCGGTATGTTGGATCCCGTGCAATAGGCCACCGGCACGCACCCGTTCTTCAGCAGGCCGGCGGCGAACGTACCTCGGTCGAAGGTGGCTCCACCAAGGACGTACAAAGCGTCCGCATGGCATTCCTTATCGGCACGGATCAACCAATGCCCCAGTCCGCGCAGGATCTCGTTGCGGAAGAGGAGGACACACCCCACCACGAGCGCGACACCGATGCACCAACGCAACAGCTTGCGCGTCCTGCGTTGATCGGAGACCAGTTCCATCTCAGTACGCCCCGTTGCGTCGGCGAAGCACCCACTCACACGTGAGCAAGCCGAGGATCACGAAGAAGATCCAGCGCAGCCCGATGAGGTCGGTGAAGCTGGGGTGGGCGTAGGACCGCGAAACGAGGTCTTTACGTTCCCCCAACTGCTTGTTCATGCCGTCCAGAGCTCCCACCTTCATCACCAGACCTCCGGTGCGCGCCGCGATATCGGCCCACAGGGCATGATCGGCGACCGTACTGCGTTGCTCCGCCAGCAAGGCCTGCACATGCACTTCGCCGGAAGCGGTATAGGGCTTGCCATCGAGGCTCGTGCGGGCGCTCCACGTGTAGGAGCCTTCAGGCAGCCGACCGGCATCCAACCGATAGCCGGTACCAGAAGGACTGAACGCATAAGGGTAGTCGCGACCTTCAGCATCCTTCAGCACGATGTTCACCTCGGCGCTGTTCACCGGCGCGAACGTCGCATCATAGAGCTCGGCGGTGAAGAGGAGCGGTTCGTTCTCCGTGAACTGAGGTGCATGCTCCACCCGGAAACGTTCTTTGTTCACCTTCAATGCCAGGAACTGCACAAGCTTGTGCACCAGACGGTCGAAGCGGGTATGGTCCCCGTTCAGCTGCTGATCGGCGATACGCCAACGCCACAGACCTTCACCAGCGACCACTGCCGTGCGGCGCTCCTGCTGTTGAGAGAAGGCGATCAAGGGATACGGCGTGCTCACCATACCGATCCGCTGGGAGAAGAGCGCGGTGGCCGCACGGCCCAATTCCACCTGGCCGAACGGGACCTGTAGCGGCGGAAAGCGCTCAACTGCCCGTTGCTGGTCCGCGTCCAAGGTGAAAAAGGTGAAATCCTTGTTCAGCAAGGCCTGCGCATCAGTGAAGGAACCCCGGGCAGCATTCACCGCGACACCCGCGTTCTGTGCATTGAAGGAATTGAAGTCCATTCCCGCTGAAAGGATGAAACACACCGGAACCCCAGCGGCTGTGGCTTGTTGAAGGAGTGCCTGGATCGGACGTTGTGCGGTGGGCAGGCCGTGTAGAACGATCAGGTCGTACGGCTCCACCTTTCCGGTGAAGTCCGATGCATAGGCGAGGTCGCTGCCGTACCCTTCCAAGCCGCCGAGCGCGAGACGAAGCGCTCCCAGATCAGGATGAGGTGCTGCACCGAGAAGTAGGATCTTCTGACGGTCATCCAGCACGTCGATCAGCACATCCATGCGGTTGTTCACCTCGGTGGCTTCACCCTGCACCGAACGCAGCACAGCCGTGTAGCGCTGCATCCCGGCACGTTCGGCTTTCACCATCAGGGGTACCTCAAGGAAAAAGGGATGGCCGCCGACCGCCACGTCCTTGCCGATGATCTCTTTTCCGCCCTGCATGATCGAGAGCCGTGTGGCCTTACCGACCATATGCCTTCCCTCCACGCGCACCAGCAACGGCATATCGTTGCCCAGGTAGCCGATCCGGTTGTGCTCTACGCCCCGGATCAACAGATCGGGGCGCACCGTTGTATCGCCCATGGCGATGGCGAACACGGGAACACCGAGTTTGTCAGCGTCCGATCGCGGATCACGGCCGCGGTTGTAGATGCCATCACCATCGATGATGACCGCACCCAGGTCCGGGCCGCTGAACCGATCATACACCTCGCGCAGGGCCTGGCTGATGTCCGTGAGGCCTTCCGTCTGATCGAAGAGCAACCCATCGGCAAGGTTCTGCCCGTAGGTGAAGGTTCGCACATCGTACCGTTCCTCCAACTCATCGGCCAATGCCTCGAGTTCGGCTTTGTAGGTTGAACGGACCGCAGCCGTGTCACCAACGGCCATCAACGAGGATGAACCATCGTGGGCGATGACCACCACCGGTTTCCGCACCTCGCGGACCAGGATGCGCACCATGGGTTCCAGCAGGAAGAAGGCGATCAGCGCAATGGCGATGGCACGGCAGGCGGCCAGCACCAACGATAGGTTGCGGGAGAAGCCCTCCTTCCCTTCCGCACGGCGATAGAGCCACCAGGCCAGACCGATGCCGAGCAACAGGCACAGCGGCGCCAGCCATAGGCTATGAGCGGTCGTCAGGGACATGCGGGGTGCAAAGGTCGGTCACCCCGGTGGGAGCGCCGAGGGACGATGATCAACTGAGCATACCACCACAAACGCTCAGCGTCTGTCCGGTGATGTAGGAGCTGAGATCACTGCCCAGGAACACGCAGGCGTTGGCCACATCCACCGGGGTGCCGCCGCGTTTCAAGGGGATGCCTTCGCGCCAGCCTTCCACCACTTTGGGGTCGAGGGCGGCGGTCATCTCGGTCTCGATGAAACCGGGTGCGATGGCGTTGCTCCGGATGTTGCGGCTGCCCAGTTCCTTGGCCACGCTCTTGGTGAAGCCGATGATGGCGGCCTTGCTGGCGGCATAGTTGGCCTGGCCGGCATTGCCCTGCACGCCCACGATGCTGCTCATGTTGATGATGCTGCCGTTGCGCTGTTTCAGCATGGTGCGCAACACGGCTTTGGTCATATTGAACACGCTCTTCATGTTGGTGTTCATCACCGCATCGAAGTCGGCCTCGCTCATGCGCATGAGCAATTGATCCTTGGTGATGCCCGCGTTGTTCACGAGGATGTCGAGCTTGCCCCAGTCGGCCACCACCTTGTCCACGGCGGCTTGTGCAGCGTTGAAATCACCGGCGTCGCTCTGGATGGCGAGCACTTTGCGACCACTTTTCGCAGCAAGTTCGTTGGCCACGGCGTTCGCCTTCTCGGGGCTGCTCACGTAGGTGAAGGCCACATCGGCACCTTCCTCCAGGAAACGTTCAACGATGCCTTTGCCGATGCCGCGCGAGCCGCCGGTGATGAGGGCGACCTTGTCTTGTAGAAGTGCCATGTGGGCGAAGGTAGCAGCCAGCTTTAACATGCCTCCACGCATGGACCACCGGGCTTCCAGAGTCAGGGGCTTTCCGACTTGCTGCCGATATTCGCTCCTGTGGAACGCCGCCGCCTCATTTGGACGCTGACCTATCTGGCCTGCATCCTCACGCTCATCTGGCCGGCGCTGTACAACGGCTACCCGATCCTTTATTCCGATAGCGCCAGCTACGTGGCATCGGGCATGCGGCTGGAAACCCCGGCGGACCGACCGATCACGTACGGGCTCTTCATCCGGGTCACCAGCATCGGTGGGTTCACCCTGTGGACCACGATCGCCTGCCAGGCGGCCATGGTCGTTCGGGTGTTGCAGCTGCTCCTGTTGCGCATGCGCCCAGGGAAGGCTCTCCATCCGTTATCGCTCTTGGCCGTTGTGCTCGCCCTCGGCGTGCTGACCGGTCTTCCGTGGATCGTATCACAGGTCATGGCGGACATCTTCACGCCGCTGATGGTCTTGAGCGCTGTGCTCCTGTTCCTGCCATCCCGCATGAACATCCCCCGTTATCAGCGGAACCTGCTGTACCTCCTGTTCTTCTTCTGCGTCGCCGTTCATTTGTCGCACCCCGTTCAGGTCGCGGTGCTCATGGGCGGGTTGGTGGTGTTGCGATGGTTGCTGAACAGGTGGTGCGACATGTCCATCCCGCTGCTACCCGTAGGCATCATGTCCGCCTTGGCCGTGCTGGCCTACCCCATCATGATGTCCGCAGTGGCGAAGAGCGGCAATATCATGTTCATGGGTGCCATGGCCGAACACGGCGTGGCCAAGGCCTATTTGGATGAGAAGTGTGCGACAGAGGCCTTCAAGCTGTGTGCGTGGAAGGATCGCTTCCCCGAACGGGCCTTCCAATTCCACTGGGACGAAAAAGGCCCCATCGGGGATTACGCGAGCCGGTCGGAAGCCAATACGGCGTTCGGCCCTATCGTTCGTGGTACGTTGACCGAACCGAAGTTCATCGCGTTGCAGGCCACGGCTTCCTGGAAGGCCATGCTGAAGCAACTCGGCATGTACGCCATCGGGGACGGTTGGGGGCCTTTCCGGGAAGGCAGTGATGTGTACTACGTGCTCACCAGGCACATGCGCCACGACCTATGGGCCATCACCTCAAGCCGGCAGTATCTGGAGCGGATGGACGTCATACCGGACTTCATCCATCTGCACAGTTGGGTGGTGCGCGGCTCCTTGCTAGCGCTGATACCGCTGGTCCTGCTCACCTATCGCTCACGGCGCATGGATGTGCTTGCCCTGATCGTGATCTGCCTGGCCGGACTGGTACTCAACGCTTGGGGAAGCGGCACCTTCAGTGGTGAGGTGGACCGTTTCGGCTGTAAGATGATCTGGATGTTACCGATGCTCGTTGTGCTCGCCACAACAGCATTGGTCAGGAGCGAAGAGGCGGCCTAGCTGCCTTCTTCTTCTACCCCATCACCTCCTTCACCTTCGCGCCGATCGTGGCCGGGCTGTCCACCACGTGGATGCCGCTTTCACGCATCACTTTCTTCTTGGCTGCGGCGCTCTCGTCGGCACCTGAAACGATGGCACCGGCATGGCCCATGGTACGGCCTTTCGGCGCGGTCTCACCGGCGATGAAGCCGATGACGGGCTTCTTGCAGTTGTCCTTGATCCACTTGGCGGCCTGGATCTCCAGGTCACCACCGATCTCGCCGATCATCACGATGGCCTCGGTCTCCTTGTCCTCGGCGAAGAGCTTGATCGCTTCCAGCGTAGTGGTGCCGATGATGGGGTCGCCACCGATGCCGATGGCCGTGGTGATGCCCATGCCAGCCTTCACGACCTGGTCGGCCGCTTCGTAGGTGAGGGTACCCGACTTCGACACGATGCCCACCTTGCCTTTCTTGAACACGAAGCCGGGCATGATGCCCACTTTGCATTCGTCGGCCGTGATCACGCCCGGGCAGTTGGGGCCGATGAGGGTGCAGTTTTTGCCGCGGATGTACTCACGGGCGGCCACCATGTCCTTCACGGGGATGCCTTCGGTGATGCAGACGATCACCTTGATGCCCGCTTCAGCGGCTTCCATGATGGCGTCGGCCGCGAAGGGCGGTGGAACGAAGATGATGCTGACGTCAGCGCCGGTCTGCTTCACGGCGTCGCTCACGGTCTCGAACACCGGACGGTCCAGGTGTTTCTGGCCGCCTTTGCCCGGCGTTACACCCCCCACCACGTTGGTGCCGTACTCGATCATCTGCGTAGCGTGGAACGTGCCTTCGCTACCGGTGAAGCCTTGGACCAGGATCTTGCTGTTCTTATTGACGAGTACGCTCATGGAGATCGGCGGTGTTTTCGGGGCGCTAAAGTAGCCGCTAACTCTTCACCACGGCTTTGCGGGCGGCCACGGTGCGCAGGTAGTGGATCACATAGGCCAGCGCGGCCAGCATGATGAAGCCCGATGTGACGTAAGGGAGACCATGCCAAACCTCATACAACCGGCCGCCCAACGCGGGACCGGCGATGCGCGCAAGCGATCCGAAGCTCTGGTTCATGCCCAGCACCTCCCCTTGTTCGTGTTGCTCAGCGTTGCGGCTCAGTTGCGAGAGCAGTGTGGGACTGAGACAGCCGTTGCCGAGGGAAAGCAGTGCGATGGAAAGGATGCTGAGCGGCATGAAGAGCGACGCCGGGATGAAGGCGATCATGCCCAATCCGAAAGCGACCATCAACGAGCCGTAGATCATCAAGTTGCGTTCACCGAAGCGGCGTTGCAGCCAGCCGATCATCGTGCCTTGTACGATAGCCGAGCCGAGGCCCACGATGGCGAACATGTTGCCGATCTGCGTCTTGTCCAGCGCGTAATCATCGTACCAGAACATGGCGATGGTCATCTGCATCATGCTGAAAGCGGTGATGTAGATGAAGCTGATGATGAACAGGTCGCGGAAGCGAGGCTCACGCAAAGCCTTGATCGCACTGGTCACCGGTTTGATCCGGATCTTCCGGTCGGTGACCTTGTCCTTCAGCGATTCCGGCAGGAACAGCCAAACGGCGACCATGTTCAGTGTACACATGATCGCAGCCACGTAGCCGACCCAGACGATGCCCAGCTTGTCGAACACGAAGCTGCCCAACGGCGGTCCGAAGATGAACCCCAAGCCGAACGCCGCTCCGATCAATCCCATGGACTTCGCGCGGTTCTCCGGCGGCGTGATGTCCGTGATGTAGGCCTGCGCTGCAGTGATGTTCCCTGAACCCACACCAGTAAGCATACGGCTGAGGATGAGCACCAGCAATGTGCCAGCATGCGCGAACATGATGTAGCTCACCGTGGAGATGGCCAGTGCCATCAAGATCACCGGCCGTCTTCCGAACCGGTCGCTGAGCGTTCCCCAGAACGGGGTGAAGATGAACATCATCAACGAGAACAGCGCGCCCGTATCGCCCACCAAGGCCTCGCTGGCGTTGAGCTCTCGCGCGTAGATGGGAACGACCGGCACGAAGATGCCGAAGCCCATCAGGTCGATGAAAATGGTGATGAAAAGGATGGTCAGCCGCCTATCCATGGCTCGTTCCGTGCTCCACTCGGCGCGCGAAGGTCGCACCACGCCAGCGAACCCGACGTACCAATTTGGTGGTAGTCTCCCGGGTTCAGCTCACCTGCGCAGCCTCCTGCTCTGTAACCGTGGCCTTGCGGACATATGGCCGGATGATGAGGCGGATGGTGTTCTTCCAACTCATGTACTTCCACGCCCAGCCCATAAGCACTTGCAATCGGTTGCGGTAGCCCACCAGCGCCATCAGGTGGACGAACATCCAGCCCAGCCACGCGATCAGCCCGCCCAAATGCAGCTTGCCCGCATCCACAACGGCTTTGTAGCGGCCGATCGTGGCCATGCTGCCCTTATCCGTGTAGGTGAAGGGCTTCATGGCTTCACCCTTCGATCTCCGAAGAAGGTTCTTCACCAGCAATTCGGCCTGTTGGATGGCTGCCGGTGCTACCTGTGGATGTCCCCGCTCCCACTGGCCCTCGTTCATCAAGGCCACATCGCCCAAGGCATACACATCCGGCATACCGGCGACTGAATTGAACCGATCCACGCCGTAGCGGTTGGCTTTGGGCACCTCTCCCGCTTCAAGACCTGGTAGCAGTACGCCCTTTACTCCGGCGGCCCAGAGCAAGGTGTTCGCTTCCATGGTGCTGCCATCCTGGAAGTTGACCACTTCGCCATCGTACGAGGCCACGCGCGCGCCAAGCTTCACGTTCACGCCCATGCTTTCGAGGTAACCCAGTGCGTGTGCACTGCTCTTCTCACTGAAGCTCTTCAGCACACGCTCGTTGCTGTCCACCAGCCAGATCTGCATCCGGTCGCTGTTCAGTTCGCGGTATTCGCGTTTCAGCACCGTGCGGCGGATCTCGGCCAGGGCACCGGCCATCTCCACACCCGTGGGACCAGCGCCTACGATGATGAAATTCAAACAACGTCGCTGTCCCGCTTCATCCTGTGCGTAGAGCGCCGCTTCGAAGTCCTGGAGGAAATCACTTCGGATGTCCAGGGCCTGCGAGATCGACTTCAATTGCATGGCCTCCTGCTCCATCTGCCCGTTGCCGAAGAAGTTGGTGGTGCTGCCGGTGGCGATGATGAGGATGTCGTAGTGCACCTCTCCACGATCGGTGTGGACCACCTTCGCCTGCGGGTCCACGCGCTGCACCATGCACATGCGGAAGGCCACATTGGCCATGGGCGCGATGGTGGTGCGGAACGGATGCGCGATGCTGTCGGCACTGAGGCTGGCGGTGGCTACTTGATAGAGCAGTGGCTGGAAGCAGTGGTGGTTCTGCTTGTCCAACAAAAGCACCTTGAAGGGTTTGCCATTGAGGCCGCGGACGATCTCCAACCCCGCGAAACCGCCGCCCACCACCACCACTTGCGGGTAGGGCAGGCTATCGTACTCCTGTCTGGCCTTGCTCATTTTGGTGCTTCCTTCGTGCGCGGTGCAAAGATCCGGATCTTTACGCCCCCTTCGGCGATCCCCTTCGGCTTTCCATGATCACTGGCGACACCATTGCAGCCCTCTCCACCGCGCCCGGTGTAGGTGCCATCGCGCTGCTGCGGCTGAGCGGTCCGAAGGCCTACCCCGTGGCCGAACGGCTGGCACCTTCGCTGCCGCTGGAACCGTTGCCGCGTCGCGCCTATTTCGTGCCTGTGATCGACCTCGATGGCCAGATCGATGAGGCCGTGGTGACCTTCTTCCCCGGCCCGAACAGCTACACCGGTGAGGATGTGGTGGAGATCAGCGTACACGGCTCCACGTACATCCAGCAGCGCGTGCTACAGGCGCTCCTGGATGCTGGAGCGCGTACCGCCTTGCCGGGAGAGTTCACCCAGCGCGCCTTCCTGAACAAGAAGTTGGACCTGAGCCAGGCTGAAGCCGTAGCCGACCTGATCGCCAGCCAGAGCGCAGCACAGCATCGGCTCGCATTGCAACAGTTGCGTGGCGGTTTCGGGGCCCGTATCGAAGAACTGCGCCAGCAACTGATCGACTTCGCTGCCCTGATCGAACTGGAACTGGACTTCGGTGAAGAGGATGTGCAATTCGCGCAACGCATCGAACTGGTGGCCTTGTTGGACCGGCTCGTTGACCTGAGCACCGAACTGATCGACAGTTTCCGCTACGGCAACGCCATCAAGCAAGGCATCCCCATCGCCATCGTTGGTGCACCCAACAGCGGCAAAAGCACGTTGCTGAACACGCTGCTTCAAGAAGACCGGGCCATCGTGAGCGACATCCCCGGCACCACGCGCGACACCGTTGAAGAGACCATGACCGTGGGAGGCATCCTGTTCCGTTTCATCGACACGGCCGGACTGCGACGTACCACCGACACTGTGGAACAACTCGGCATAGAGCGCAGCTACAAGAAGGCGGCGGAAGCGAGCTTGGTGGTGCTTTTGGCCGATGCCTCGCACATGTCCGAGGGAGCGTTGCGCACCGAGGCCAGCCTTCTTCAAAAGCGCATCGGCGATGGTCCACGCGTGTTGCCGGTGTTCAACAAGTGCGATGTGCCCGGCATTCAGATCAAGGAGGGCACCATCGGCATCTCCGCACGCACCGGTGTCGGAGTGGATGTGCTGAAGGAAGCGTTCCTCGCCCACGTGGGTTCCATGCATAGCGGCTCCGGCGACATCGTGGTGACCAACGCGCGCCATGTGGATGCGCTCACCAAAGCGCGCGAGGCGCTGCTGGAAGCCAAGAAGGCCATCGACATGGGCATCAGTGGCGAACTGCTCGCGATCGACCTACGCCGGGCACAGCATCACCTGGGCGAGATCACCGGCCGCATCGCACCCGACGATCTGCTGGGTAGCATTTTCGGGAGGTTCTGCATCGGGAAGTGAGCGCACTACGGTATTCACCGTAGCAGAACACGGTAGGTAACGGATAAGGCCTCCTCGTTACACGGGGAAGCTTTGCCGAAACCCTCCGCAGTGTCCACCCACGCACTTCAGAAAGGGCTTGAACGCCTCTCCTTCCCCGCGCTGCTGGCCACGGCCGCTGCGGGGTTGCTGGCCCTCGCCGCCGTGGGGCAGGACGATGGCCAACAGTACCGGGTCATAGACCAAGCCGCGCTCGGTATCGCTGACAAGCACGTGCATTCCTGGATCGACCGCTCTCCGGATGGTCGCACACTGGCCGCCTCGGGCACTTCGGCTTCACCACTGCTGATCCTCGACGCGAATGACCTGAGCGTGTTGCGCCGCATCGACATCGGCGATTGGAAGGTCGGCACGCGCGTGACCCACAGCCGCAACGGAAAGTACTTGTTGTTGGAGGCGATCGAATACCTCCCGTATTCGCCGCGCGGCAAGAACGAAAGGCGCTTCGCCGTGGTCGAACACGCTACGGGTCAGCTGGTGGTGAACGACGTGAAGGCCTATGCGGCCGAGATCAATGCCGAAGAAGAGACGCTGTACTTCGTGGGCAAGGACGGCGTGCAGATGTTGCACATCGCTTCGGGTGCGATCCAGAAAGCCCCAGGACTGGTCCGCGAGGCAACGGCATTGGCCCTTTCGCCGGATGGCCGGCACATCGCCCTGGCCTACGACCCAGCGGAAGAGGACCTCGCCCGCATCCCGAGCATTCGCAACGATAAGAAGGTGATCAAGGCCGCGCTGAAGATCGGGCAGGTGGTGCATGTCCACGACCTTTCCAGCGGCGCCTTCCTGTTCAGCGTGCAGGAACTGTTCGACCGGGCCTTCCGTCTGCGCTATTCCACCGATGGCAGGGAGTTGTGGATCCATGCGAAACCGGCTTCGCACAAGAGCGCCAATCCCGATGTGACGCTGAGCTACGTGGATGTGGCCGACCCGGGCACCGGCGTCATGCAACGCGCTTCGTTCCCGTCCCACGCCATCTACGAACCCACGTTCTGCGCCAACGGGGACAACACCCGTTTCGCCATCGGCAGCCAGAAAGGCTGGCGGTTGGAGGTGCACCTCTACGACCGAACGAACGGCTCCATGGCCGGCCGGTTCATACTGGACGAGCGGCTCTTCTCCAAACTGAAAGAACAAGGTGAGAAGTGGAGCGACCAGCGCGTCGGCTTCGCCCTGCTACCCGATGGCAAACGCATGCTGATGACCATGGGAAGCCGCTTGATCGAATGGACCTACGCACCATGAAACACGTCGTACTGCTTCTAGCCATTGCGCTGTTCCCATCGGTGTCCTTCGCCCAAAAGAAGGAACTGCTGGAGGATAAGGACACCATCATGGCCCGCGCCGCCCAGTCGTTGGAAGCTGCGCTTCAACCGGGCACCGAACTGCACGAGATCGTGGTGAAGGAGAACCTCATCGGCACGTACGTGCTGCAGGTGAGCTTCCGCGAGAAGGGTGACATCAGTAGCGTGTTCGTGGTGAGCGCCGAAGGTCATGACCAACGCTCGCAGAACCGTTTCAAGGACCTGGTCCACTTCCTCGAACTGCCCTTCAAGATGCCGAAAGGGCGGCAGTATCGCATCGAGCAGACGTTCGACCTCAACGCCATTCCACGCTGAACATTCAATACCCACATACCCACATGAAGTACACACTCTCTCCACTCCTCTTTGCTGCCGCGTTGAGTGCGCAGGCCCAGGAAGACATGCCCGTGCTCTGGGAAACGAAACTGGAGCACCGCATCGAACAGACCGGCACCGGAACCGAAGAACGCGGCTACAGCTATGCCGCCGACGAACGCGAAATGACGGTGTTCGACAACAAGACCGGCGCCACCAAATGGACCGGGCGTTTCAAGGACCTCACCCCCAAGCTGAGCAAGGTGGACGAGCTGATCCCGTTCTGGGAGAGCGATGCGGTCTTCCTCTTCGACCGGAAGATGGGCAAGGACCAGATCGCCGTGCTGAACCTGAGCGATGGTAAAATGCTCTGGAGCACGGACAAGTACCAGAACCTTTCCGATGAGAACGTGGTGTACATCCCCGAGAAGGATGGTTTCGCCATTTCCCTGAAGGAGCGCCTCGTATTCGTGAAGGCCAAGACCGGCGAAGAGCTCTGGAGCACCGACAAATTCAAGGGCGTTGCCGGACAGTACGTAGCCACGCCGGATGGCAAACTGGTGATGGTGAACTTCGTTCCGGGCAACCTGGCCGCATTGTTCACGGGGTTCAAGAACCAGATCGTCAAGATCGACCTGTCGAACGGCAACATCCTTTGGGAGAACAGCTACATCGGCCGCGCCGAGCGCAAGGTGATCACCAAGGAATTCCTCTACGACCTGGACGTGGTGGGCGACAAGGTGTTCCTGCGCATGAACGGTATGCAGGTGTACGACCTGAACACCGGCGCGAACGTCTACACCGCCGCCTTCGACTACACACCCGATAAACTCATCGGCGCACCGGCGGGAGCGAAGAAATTCGGCGTGTACCATGCCGTAGCCGAGCCCGTGATCGTGGGCGACGACCTCTATGTGCTGGACATGAGCAGCAAGAAGAGCCAGTACATCAAGAAATACGACCGCAACAGCGGGAAGCTCCTGTGGACCAGTCCCGAGATCAAAGAGGCGCGAGCCATCCCCGGCATGTACGTGGTGGGCGATCGTGTCCTGCTGCAGATCGGGGGAAATGTGGAAGCGCAGGCCTACATCTACAAACGCGAACGCCAGAGCGATGGCTCCTATGTGGTGACCGAAGAATGGCGCGTATGGCACCCCAACGTGAAGCCTTGTGGCGTTCAGGCGTTCAACACCACCGATGGCAGCATGGTGTGGGACAGCGAACGTTTCCGCAAGGGCATCACCAACGCCGTTGTGGTGGAAGACCAGTTCGTGGTGTGCAGTGGCAAGGAACTCTACAGCATGGACCTGAACACCGGTGCTGAGAAGTTCGTGGTGCCCGTGGCCAAGGGCGGCGTGGGCAATGCCGACCAGATCATGACCTACAAGGATGTGATCGTGGTGGTGGGCGACAAGGGCGTGAGCACCTTCAACATGAAGACCGGCGAGCCCGTGGCCAGTGGCAAGTACAAGAAGAGCGACCTGGAAGATGTGGAAGGCGACCGCATGATCCTGAAAACGGCCGGTGCCGACATCGCCTGCTTCGACCTGGACAACTGCACCTTCAAGGAATTCAAGGCGCGCAACGGAGCCATCACCAGCATGAGCACCGACGGCAACTTCGTCTACGTGTACGAGAAGAAGACCGTCACCAAGGTGGGTACCCGATAGAAGGCTCTCCCTTCCGTCGGTGAAAGCGTCGGCCGTGCCACAAGCACGGCCGACGTCATTTCAAGGGCATCGTTCGCCGGCCGTACCGATCACCTGCTCGATGTAGATGTACTCATCCGCACCGTCGCCCTCGGCGGCTGGACCCATGCCCAGGGTGCAGATCACCTCCACCACCCACGGGTCGCCGCCGGTCTTCACCGCTTTGAGGTAGGCCCTTTGCAAGTCCACATTAGTGAACTTCACAAGTGGTTCGCCTTCCTCCTCCCCCATATCCATGCCGCCTACGCAAGGCCAGTTGTAGGTGGAGCCACAGGGTTGGAAACTCTGCGCATCCGCCATGTAGGTGAATGTTCCCGTGAGGCGCATACGCGGGATGGCATCACCGACGGCGTCGGCGAGTCTTTCGATCACGTGCGGTGATCCGGCGAATGAACCGCCATCCACGGTCAGCTGCTCAAGCCCTTTCGCAACGGGCTTCCAGCGCAAGGGAGCCTCGGCGCGCTGCCCTCCAAGGACCAGGTCGTTGTCCATCACCTTCCAAGAGCCGATGGTCCCGAAGGGCACACTATCCCTATCCATGTACTTGCGCTGCAATACGAAAGTGCTATCCGTGCGCACCCAAAGCGTGGTCGCTATGCCTGGACAGTCCGCGCAGGGCAACGTGCCGGTGTAGTAGCCCGGCCAGTCCACCGCGGCCGCAACAACGGTATCTGCGGCGGGAGTCGTTCCCACATCGGGTTTCGGGGTTTCTGAACATGCTGCCAGAAGCAGCAGTGAACTGAGCATGGGAACATAGCGCATGGTTCGAAAGTAGCATCCGACCTTCGCACCGTGACAGGCATCCCCCTTCTTTCCGCGTTCTACTTCGGCAGTGTGGAGCACTATGCCCTCCTCGCCCGGCATGCGCGGGTCATCATAGACATCGGCGAGCATTACGAGCGGCAGAGCTACCGAACGCGCACGAGCATCATCGGCCCCAACGGCGTACAGCACCTCAACGTGCAGATCGCGAGGGACCACGGCAACAAGATGGCCATGCGGTCCGTGGGGCTCAGCTACGTGGAAAGCTGGCCTCAACAACACCTGCACGCCATCCGCAGCGCTTACGGGCAAACGCCGTGGTTCATCCATTACGTGGACGATATCGAGGCGTTGTTGCTGCGGAAATACGACCGACTGGTGGACCTGGACTTGGCCACCATGCACCTGGCTTTGAAGTGGCTCGGCCTCAAGACGCACGTCGTGGTCTCCGAAACCTACGTGGAAGGTGGCGTGTGCCGCCTAGGGGGAGATGGCTGCGGACCTGTGCAGGAGGACACCCCGGAGAACGAGCGCGTACTGCTGCACGACCTTCGCTCCACGTTCCAGCCGAAGAGGCCCATGCCCGCCGAAGTGCCAGCGGTGAGGGACCATCCCCAGGCCTTCGCCGAGAGGCATGGGCACGTGTCCCGCCTCAGCATCATCGACCTGGTGTGCAATACCGGCCCCCAAGCGCGCGGCTTACTGACGTCCATGTAGCCCTTTCGGCGCAGGACCTATCCGGGCACTTTCACGGTTCGGTCACCCGTGTTATTTTGCCCTCGATGAATCTCTCACCATCGTTCCTCTGTTGCTTCTTCTTCCTTGGCCTGAACACCCTTCATGGGCAGAACAGCGATTGGGACAAGGCGTTGGAACTGGACAGTACCGGTAAGCACGCCCAGGCGATAAAGCTGCTGGACCGTCTGGTGGATGACCCCGCCATGCGGCTGAAGGCGCTGCTGATGCGCAGCCGGATACGCTTCGATGATCTGCACCAGGCCGAGGCGGCCTTCGAGGACATCGGCATGGCCATGCAGTTCGCTCCGGATAGCTTGGGGCCTTATGTGAACCGGGGTTCCATGTATATGAACCTGGGCATGCCCGACCGTGCGATAGAGGATTTCCGCACCGGATTGAAGAAGTCGCATACCGCTGGCGACAGCGCTACGCTCAACTTGAACCTGGGCTCCGCGCTGGGCATGGTAAGGCGCTTCGAAGAGGCCATCACGGCTTTGGACGCCGCCATCGCCCAGAAAGAGGACAACTGGCCCGCGCTCATGAACAAGGCCACCATGCTGGATGAAGTGGGCCGGACCGATGAGGCGCACGCCATACTGGTGAAACTGCATGAAGCACAGCCGGAGAATGCCGTTATCCTCAATAACCTCGGGTTCAGTTCTTCCAAGGCTGAGGATCACAAGGGGGCCATCCATTGGTTCACCAAAGCATTGGCCCTGAAGCCGAGCGATGCCGTGATCCTGAACAACCTCGGCTTCGCACAATTCCAGGCCGGGGAGGTGGATGCCGCCTTGGACAATGTGCAGAAGTCCATCAAGGGTTATCCGGGCAACAGTTATGCGTACCGCAACCTGGGTATCATCTTACAAGCGAAGGGGCAACAGGACAAGGCTTGCGAAGCCTTCGAGTCCGCCCTGCAACGGAACTTCACCGAACAGTATGGTCCGGAAGTGGACCAGTTGCGTCGGAAGAACTGTCACTAGCAGCCTCCCGGTACCACCTTCGTGCGAATACGTGTAACGATCAACGTGCATATGCTGAAGAACATTCTCGGGGCCACGAGCCTCTTGCTGGCTGCCACGGCCGCAGCGCAGATCCCCCAGGACATGGCCCATGGATCGCAGGTCTGGAGTGAAGCGGTGAAACTCATCCAGGACCATGATACCGTCGGAGCCATCGATGCGCTGGCCACGGTGAACCGGAACGATTCGATCTATGAACGGGTCTTGAGCGCGCGTCTGGACCTGCTGATCGAGTTGAAGCGGTATGCCGAAGCCGATGAAGTGGCCTTGATGGGCCGGGCCTTGAACGCCGAGCGATCGGGACGTTTCGCCATCAAGCATGTCGCGCTGCTGTTCGATATGGAGAAGTACCCTGCCTGTATCGCCGCAGCGGATAGCCTTATCGCGCAGCGCCCGGGGTTGCTAAGGCCGCGCCACCTGCGCGCGCTGGCATTGGCCAAGAACGGCGACAAGCAAGGCAGCTTGCGGCAGCTGATGAGCAATGCCCGTGAGTTCCCGTACAACCGGGACGCGCACCTCTTGCTCACCAGCATCGCGGCGGAAGAAGGGTATGTGGCACTCTCCGCCATGGCCGGGGCGATGGCCCAGGTGGTGCGGTACGACGATGAAATGGCGAGCGCGCTGCTGACCTACCAGGACGGGCTCTTGAACGGCACGGTGGAGAAGAAACCCTCCGGCTACGACCTCAGCATCACCGGCGACGATGTCACCGAACTGGATCAGCTGATCGGCAGTCGCATGGCCATGGACAAGAAGTACAAGGTGGAACCCGACCTCACCTACCCGTTCTGCCGGCAGTCACACCTGTTGTTCACGCAGGTGGCACAGGGCTCCGCCAAAGGCTTCTATCACGAATTCTACGGCCCGTTGATCAAGGAGATCATGGAGAAGGACCTCTTCGAAGGATACGTCTACCACTGTCTGTCTTCCAGCGAATACCCCAAGGTGCGTTCCGTGGCCGAGCGCAATCGTTCCAAGATCACCGACTTCCGCAAAGCGATGGCCGCGTTCCTGCAGAGCAACTATGGCATTCGTGCCGATGGCGCTGATCAAGTGCGCAAGTTCCATGGCTACAATGACGATGGTGATCTTTCCAGCATCGGTGGGACCAACGATGCCGCCACCCTGCGCACAGGCGAGTGGACATTCTACCAGGACAACGGCCTCCTCTCATCGCAAGGCCGGTACGATGATGAAGGTGAAGAGGTGGGGCTGTGGCGCACGTGGTACGACAACGGCATGCCACGCTCCAAAGGCGAGTATACCAACGGGGAATTGGACGGTTACGTCGTGAACTACTACGGCAACGGGCAGGTGATGGACTCGGCCACCGTGCGCGCCGGTAAAAAGGAAGGGCTCTACACGGGCCACCGCTACATGGGTGGTCAAGCGTGGCAAAAGCAGATGACCAACGATATGTCCAACGGGGAAGTGTTGGAGTTCCACCCGGACGGCACCCGGAAATGGACCTATGCCCACCTGCAAGGCAAGATCAACGGTCCGGTGAAACAGACGGGACCCGATGGGGCCGTGCTCACCGAAGGCACCTACGAAAGCGACAAGCGTGTGGGGGTGTACACCAACCACTACGCCGGAGCAGGCCGCTCGGACGAGTACAACTTCGCCGCCGGACTGGCACAGGGCCCATACAAGGAGTGGCATCGCAACGGGGCCGTTAGCTACGAGGGCGAACTCGTCCAGGACAAGAACGTGGGCGAGCGCAGGAAGTACGATGAATGGGGCATGCTGGAGCGCGTGGATCACTTCGATACGCAAGGTCGCATGGACGGCATACGGAAGGAGTTCACCCCGGACGGCGCGCTGCTGATGGAATCGGAGTACAGCAGGGACCTGCTCGTGCGCTACACCTATTACGATCGGCAGGGCGCCGTTAAGAGCACGGCGAAGCGCTCCCAGGGCAAGTTCGATTTCCATGGCTTCTACATCGACGGCAAGGAGCGCGTGAAAGGGACCTATCTGGACGAGGGCGCGAAGACCGGTACCTGGCGCTACGTGTACCCGGACGGGACCACCGATGCCGTTGAGAACTACAAGGACGGCAAGGAGGAAGGCGATCAGCTGCGGTACGATGGAGCCGGCGCGTTGTCATCCAAGGAGACCGCCTACGGGCATGATGGCCACGAATACAGCCAGTACACCCGCTACTACCCTTCCGGCGCGGTGATGGAAGCGGGCCAACGGAAAGGGGACCAATTCGAAGGCATTTACACCCGCCAGGGCCCCGATGGTGTTCGATGGGCGCTGGAGTATTATGTGGATGGCGAACGCGATGGATGGCAGGAATACTTCGATATGGACGGTGATCGTTGGTATTCCGAGCGGCTGCAAGGCGGCGCCATCACGGAACGGATCAATTACGACACGGCCGGTGTGGCCTTCGAACACATCCGGTTCCTGCCGGGTCAGTTCACACTGCTGAACCACTACCCCAACGGCAAGGTGGCATCCAGCGAATCGTTCCTCAACGGAACACGTCACGGTGTGTTCAAGTGGTTCTATCCCGATGGTACCCTGGAGATCGAAGGATCCTACCGCTGTGGTTCGCGGGATGGTGCCTGGAAGTACTACCACATCAACGGGAAGAAACGCATGGAGCAGACCTATGCCCATGGACGGTTGAACGGTACGTCAACGGAATACTACCCCGACGGCACGTTGGAGAGCAAGTACGACTACAGCAACGGCGAACTCCACGGCCAGGTGGTGGACCATGCCGCCACGGGCAAGCTCTCTTCATCGGCCACGTACGCCAATGGTGTACGTCACGGCCGGGTGACCAACCACACCATCGATGGAACACCCACCATGGCTCGCTTCTACCATAAAGGGGAACTGGTGGCTTACGGTATGCCCGCCGCGGACGGCACGGTGACCGATACCGTGAAGGTGGAGAGTGGACTGGTGACACTGCGAACCGACTATGCCCCCGGGAAACCGGCCCGCACACTCACCTACCGCAACGGCATCCTGCATGGCGAATTCAAGGAGTACGACCCCGCCGGGCAACTGATCAGGGACGTGGTCTACAAGAGCGATGAACGCGATGGGATCTCCAAGGAGTACCATGCCAACGGAAAGCCCCAGCGCACCATGGAACATGTGGATGGATTGCAACATGGTGAAGAGCTCGTCTACCGTGCCAATGGCACTCTGAAGGAGCGCATCACCTACAGCTACGGTGTCAAACACGGACCGTGGGTGTTGTACAACGAACAGGGCAAGCCGGAGGTCACGGTCATCATGCGCAATAACGATGCGGTCCACATCCAGCGGTAGACTGTCCGCATGCCTCGTGGCAGGCACCTTGCTCGTTGCAGGGCTCGCTTCGGCGCAACCCGCCCAGCAGTTGCTGGTGGAGATGCGGCGCACCTACCAGGACGAACCGATCGTCTACCTCCACCGCAATACCACCATCCGTATCCAGCGCGTGGGCAACGAACTCGTCTCCAGCCGCGAGGTGGACGAAGAGAAACTCGTGCTGAAAGAGCTGTCGGGCACCGCGCACGAGAATACCGTGCACTACAGCAGCAGTTTCCAGACCCTGGAAGACCTGGACATCTACACCATGACCCCGCAAGGGAACGGGTACAAACGCATCCGCGTGGACAAGGTGGAGCACCGCGATGTGCGTGACGGAATGGCCTTCTACGACGATCAACGGCTGGCCGCGTTCCTCTACCCTGCCATGGTCTCGGGCGCCATCGGGCACCTCTCCTACACCCTGCAGTGCAAGGATGCGCGCTTCTCCGGCGGGCATTTCTTCGAAGGGGTGCACCCCACCGTGGAAAGCACGTTCACCGTCATCAGCGACCCTGGAGTTGCGGTGGACCTGCGGATGTTCCACATGCCGGACAGCTCCTTCGAACGTACCGTGACCACCGAACGCGGCCGTACCGTGCAGCGACTGGTGATGCGCAAAGTGCCGTCCATCAAGTTCGAGACCAACGCTCCTTCGGCCAGGGCCTATTCCCCGCACGTGCTGTTGCTCGTTGGCAACGAAGGCGTGATGAACGATGAACGCGCCAAGGCCGATCTGTACAAGTGGTTCTGGCCGTTCGTCCAGGACATGTTGCTCCCCGTTCCAGCCAACGTGGCGCAGCTGTCGGACTCCATCACCAACGGCATCAGCGAACCGCGTGCGAAGGCCGCCGCCATCTACACCTGGGTGCAGCAGCATGTGCGCTATGTCGCCTTCGAGGACGGGATGAACGGATTCATCCCCGCGAAACCCGAGGAAGTCTACCGTGTGCGCTATGGTGATTGCAAAGGCATGAGCAGCCTGTTGAGGGCACTGCTCCAGGCGGCCGGCATGAACGCGAGGCTCGCTTGGATCGGCACACGCGATATCCCCTATGACATTGAGCAACTGCCGTCCGCCAGCGCCACGGACCACATGATCGTTGCGTTGGACCTGGCGGATACCACCTTGTTCCTGGACGCCACGGCGCACGACATCGGTCTGGGCGTGCCCAGTGGATTCATCCAAGGCAAGCAGGCGTTGATCGCGGTGGACGCTTCGACATGGCGGTTGGAACGAGTGCCGGAGATGCCCGCGGACTTCAGCACCGTTTCCGACTCGGTGACGGCCACCGTGGATGGCACCACCATCAGCGGTACCGGCATCATGCGCGCCACCGGATACGACCGGTACCGGTTGCTGGATTGGTGGCGCTCCACCCGGCCCGACCGGCGCGGAGAACTGCTGCGTCACGTGCTGATGAAAGGATCGAACGCCTTTCTGCTGGACACTTTCGAGGTGAGCGGCACCGACCGTGAAGCGGATGTGTTCGAGGTGCGCTATGCCTTCAAGATACCCGGTGCCGTGGTCCGCTCCGGCCGCAGTGTTTTCCTGCCCACCTGCCTGGTGGACCCCTGGGAGGATCTGCGTACCAAGGAGGATCGGAAGCTTCCAGTGGAGATGCAGCACCGCTCGGTCCACCGCAACGCCCTGCGCTTGAAACTGCCCGAAGCGGCGACATGTACCGTTCTACCACCGCCGTTGAACGACGGTGGCAAGGGATTCAACGTACGCGCCGAGAGCCGATGCGCGGATAACGAACTCATCTCCTCTTCCACGTTCACCATGGACACCCTGTTGATCGATGATGAATTGGAGGCTTGGAGGAAATTCAACTTGCGCCAGCAGAAGGCCCTGGGTAGCCGTGCCGTGCTGGAATTACAATGATGCCATGGTGACCACACGTTCGCTCTTCCCGTTCCTGCTGATGTTGACCGGCATCACGCCGGCATTGGCCCAGCACCCGTTGTTGAAGGATTTCGACTGGGGGCCCGCTCCCGTGATGACCGATGAGGCACGCGCCCTCGGTGACGATGTATTGCTGAAGCGCGACGTGGTGACCCAGTTCGCCGATGAAGGTGAACTGATGGGATACTACGACCTCTTCCACCTGCAGCGCTACCTGCACGATGTGAACGCCATCGAGGACAACAAGACCATTCACCTCAACACCGGTCACATCATCGAGGTCATTCGCATCAAGGCCCGCTCCATCGCACCGGACGGTACCGTGCACGAGCTCGCGCCGAGCGCGTTCATCACCCGCGCCGATGACCGCGAGAACCAGGGAGGGCTTGATTTCGCCTTCGAAGGGCTCACCCCCGGCAGCATCATCGAGTACTACATGCTCACCAAGGAACGCGCCAACTACCAAGGCAGTTCGTTCCGCATGCAGTTCGGTGTGCCGGTGCTCGATCAACGCTACGAGGTGATCGTGCCGGACACCTGGCGCTTCCAGTTCAAGACCTACAACGGACTTCCCATGCCGCAGGCCGATAGCTCCATGGCCGGTTTCATTCGCCACCACGTCGCCTTGCACGCCACACCGGCCATCAAGGACGAACGCAGCTCGTTCCCCGATGTCCACCGCATGTACCTGGTACAACGCCTGGATGCCGTGCCCTCGGTATCGGCGTTGAACATCAGCGCCTTCGCCCCGGTCACCCGCAATTTCCACAGCAACATCTATCCGGAACTCTCCTCCAAGACCCGCAAGGAACTGGCCGCGCGCATCAAGGAGATGGGCCTGGCCTACGCACGCGATGCCGACGACCGGGTGCGCACCATCGACCAGCACATACGCCTCAACTTCGCACTGGCCGATGGTGGCGGAACGGCACTGTCCGATCTGGACCAGATCCTGAAGACACGCAATTGCAGTGAATTCGGCTTGCAACGCCTGTACGCCAACCTCTTTCGCGAGGCGGGCATCGAGCACCAGCTCGTGCTGACCACACCGCGTGACGAGTCGCCGTTCGACCCCAGCTTCGAGAACCACGGGTTCATCAGCGATGCCCTGTTCTATTTCCCGGAATTGGACAAGTATTTGGAGCCCAAACGGCTTGACCTCGGCCTGGGATTCCCCGGTGCCATGCACATGGGCACGCAGGGCCTGTTCATCCGCAACGTGGAGCTCGGCGGTGTCTTCGCTGGCGTAGGTAGCGTGAAGAGCATCCCTGAACTACCGGCCGAAGCCACGCGCCACGATATGGTGGTGGATGTGTCCTTCAACGAGGATGCCTCGGAGAGCGTGGTGAAGACGCGGACTGAACTGACCGGGTACTACGCCGGTTACACCCAGAACTTCTACACCTTCATGAACGAGGAACAGCGCACGGAAGTGCACCATGACCACCTGGCCTATCTACTCGATGGTGCACGGGAGCAGAAGGTGACGGTGGAGAACGGCGAAGGCAAGGTCTTCGGGGCCAAGCCGCTCGTGTTCGATGCCACGGTGACCACCCCGATGCTCACCTCCATGGCAGGCCCCAACGTGCTCTTCAAGGTGGGAACGTTGATCGGTCCTCAAATGGAGATGTACGCGGACAAGGACCGCAAGCTGCCCGTGGACGAAGCGTATGCCCGCCGCTACCAGCGCACGCTCACCGTGCACCTGCCCAACGGCATGGTGTGCAAAGACCTCTCCGCATTGCGCCTGAACAAGGAACTGGTCGTGGATGGCAAGGTGCGTGCGGCGTTCGTTTCGACCGCCGAGGAAAAGGACGGCGCCATCCAGGTGGTGGTGAGCGAACACTACGCGGACACCCACGTGCCACTGGCGCATTTCGAGGAATGGCGCGCGGTGGTGAACGCAGCGGCGGATTTCAACAAAGCCACGATCATCCTCACCGCGGATAACTGACGAGCTCCCCTTTCAGAGCCGCACGCCGATCACCGTCACATCGTCCACCTGCTCCAGGTCTCCCTTCCATTCCTCGAACGCGGCGCGGACCAGCGCACCCTGCTCGCTCATGGGTACCAGGTGCAACCCCTGTAGCAGCTGTTGCATGTGCCGCGACTTGTACTTCTTCCCTTTCGGCCCTCCGAACTGGTCCACGAAGCCATCCGTCATCAGGTAGAGCGTATCGCCTTGCTGCAATTGCAGCCGGTGCGCGGGGAACTTGGTGCGGTAGCGCGTTCGCCCCACCGATTGTCTGTGCGCCTTCACCTCATGCAGCTTGCCTCCGCTCACGTACCAGAGGTCCGAGTTGGCACCGCTCCACCGCACCACGCGCGTGCGCCGGTCTATGGCGCACAGCGAGATGTCCATGCCATCGGCCATTTGCCCCCCACCCGCCAGCCGCTCCCACACCAGTTCGCGGGTCATGTCCAGGATCATGCCCGGGTGCACCAGGCCGAACTCGCTCACCGCGCGGTCCAGCTGGTGACTGCACATGGTGGAAAGTAGCGCACCGGTAACACCATGGCCGGTGCAATCCGCTGCGGCCACCAACACCAGACCCTGGTGCTCCGCGAGCCAGTAGAAATCGCCGGAAACGATGGCCTTGGGCCGGTAGAACAGGAAGTGCTCGGGTAGCGCCTTCGACAGGGCTTCCTCGCTCGGCAACATGGCTTCCTGCACGCGCTTGGCGTACTGGATGTTCGCCGTCACCTCCCTGTTGGAACGGTCCAGTTCTATCGTGCGTTCCTCCACACGCCGGTCAAGGTCCCGGAACGTGTTCACCAGTTCGATGGTGATGGCCGTGATGTCCGCCAACGCGTCCAGGATCATCACCTCATCCACGGTGGGGGTGCGCTTGTCCTTCCAATAGGTGCCTATGGCCCCCATGGGGTCCGAACGCCGGATGGGCGACATCACCAAGCTGCGTACGAACGTTGGCTCGTACAATTCCTGCGAGATGCGCTCATCGGTCCGGATGTCCGGAACGACCGCCGTGCTCTTGTTGATCATGCTCCAACCGCTGATGCATGAACCAACGGGGAACCGCGACCCCTTCCACAGCGGACCTATCGCCTCTTCATCCGCGTAAAAACACATATCCCCCTCCGCATGCCGGTCCAGCAGCACGAAGGTGGCACCATCGGCACCGGTGAGTTCCCGCGCGGCATGGCGCACGATCGCCATTACCATCTCCATGCTGCGCGCATAGGACAGTTGCTGGGAAACGGCCACAAGGCCCTTGAGTTGACTCGGACGGATCGTCGCTTCCATGATGGGAGAGTACCATGAGCGTTACACAAGTTTACGGGCTTCGCCATCAACTTGCCACCGCTGTGTTCAACGATATCCACAGCACGGCGTGATGAGCCGTTCGGTGTGGTAACACAACGATCGTCCATTACGCCCGTTCACGCTGCGTTGAACATACCCTGCCCCCACCACATGATCACCCTCACCTCCCGCGCACGACCCGTTCATTGGTCACTCCTGCTCGCCACGGCGCTGGCGGTCACCCTCTTCCTCTATTTCATCGATGAAGGGCGCTATTCGTTGCAAGGCCTGCTCACGTGGGGCAACACCATCGCCATGGGCGTCTACCTGTTGGGGATGATGCTCGGCCTGTTCCTGGTGTCCCGTCTCTTCGCCACGCGCCACCCCAGTCCTGCCCGCACCGTGCTCGTGCTTCTCCTCGGTACGGCGCTGGGCTTCTTGTTAGGCCTGTTGTTGATGCTCGGTGTAGGGGTCTTGCAGCTTTTGGGCTGAGTTCTGCTGCGCACCTGTTGCGATACGTTCGTTCGCGTGCCATCTTCACACCATGAAGCTGAGATACCTGTTGCCCTGTTCCGCGCTGTTGGCCAGCCCGCTCCTTTTCGCACAAGAAGGCACCATTACGCAGGAACCGGAAGCCATAACGCCTGCGGTGGTCGACCCCGATGAAGCGCTCGCCATCGCGGAAGTGATGCCCGTTCATCCCGGTGGTGAAGAGGCCATGTTCAAGTACCTCATGAAGGAGTTGAAGTATCCGGAACTAGCGGTGGAGAACGGGATACAAGGCGTCGTATATGTCAACTTCGTGGTGGAGAGGGACGGCACCATCACCACGATCCGCGTGCTGCGCGGTATCGGAGCGGGATGTGACGAAGAGGCCATGCGCGTGGTGCGCAACATGCCCCCATGGTCACCCGGCCTGCAAGGCGGGCGACCGGTCCGCGTGATGTACAACCTCCCCATCCGCTTCAAGCTCTAGGCTGTGCCTGCGCGCGATGGCTGCTCCCGTTCGCACGTTAACGGGAGCAATGGAAAAGGACATTCAAGAGCTCAAGCGACCCGCCAACATCCGACGTGCCGAACGGATCCGGGTACGCGCTGAACGAGAACTGAACGCATGGTGAAGAAGCCGGTGAACACGCCCACGAAGAAGGCCGCTCCCACCCGTCCCGAGCTGAAGACGGCCATGAGCGGCAAGGCCAGCCCCGCGAAAGCCGCGGAAGGCGACACCCCCGTGTTCGCCTACATCGCCAGCCTGCCACAACCGCAACGCAGCATCGCCGAGCGCATCGATGCACTGGCTGCGAAGACCCTGCCCGGCCTACAGCGCTCCGTGAAATGGGGCATGGCGTACTACGGTGTGGACGGTGGCTGGTGCTTCGCGTCCGGCGCTTTCGTGGGCCATGTGAAACTGATGTTCATCCGCGGAACGGACCTGAAGCCGGAGCCGCCGGTGACGCCCGTGGCGATGGGCAAGGCCACGCGGGGTGTGGAGTTGGCATCAGTGAAGGAACTGGACGAACGCCAAGTGGCTGCGTGGATGAAACAGGCGGCGACTATGCCGTTCGTGAGCGCGGCGAAGCGTCCTCGTCCTGCGACCGCGGGGAAGAAGTGATGGTATAATGACAGCGACGGGAGCATAACTTGCATCACATTTCATTGCCATGACCACCACCGCCCTAAGGAACAAGCTGGCAAAGCGCATTCAGCGTGAGGATGACAAGACCGTGCTGACCACGATCGAGATCCTACTTCGGGACGACACCAAGGAAGATGCGCTCCGCCGCCGAATGACGGAAATGGCGATACGCTCCGAGGAAGCGATCAAGAACGGTGATGTGATGAGCATTGCCGAAGCACGCAAACGTTCGAAAGCCGTACTCAAAGAGATCGCCGCCTCGCGCACCAAAGCCAAGCGTGCTTGAAGGTCGTCATCACACGACCAGCGTGGGAGAGTTACCGGCAGGCGCTGCTCTTTCTAGCCGGTTACCTGACCGATCGTGAACTGGAACGCTGGGACACAAAGCTCTGGGACAACATCGACGACCTGAAGCGCGATCCAAGACGAGGCCAGTATGAGACTTGGCTGGAGTACAAAGGCGAAGGGCATCGGCGACTGGTCGTAGGCAAGTTCAAGGTGGTGTACCGCATTGAAGGCCGAACGATCTACGTCACCGACATCTTCGATGCGCGGCAGGATCCGGGGAAGATGAAGGGATAGGAACCGTCATTACGCCCGTCGCGATGGGCAAGGCCACAAGGGGTGTTGAGCTGGCAGCCGTGAAAGATCTGGACGAACGACAAGTGGCTGCGTGGATGAAGCAGTCCGCGACGATGCCGTTCGTGAGCGCGGCGAAGAAGAAGTAAAAGAGTGGCCGCGAAGGCCCGATGGACAAATGCCAATTGGTGATGGGCCGGTTCATCAGTGGATGAACACCCCCTTACATTTGGATAACGATGAAGCTTCTCGGATTTGATCTGAAGGACCGGATTCAACGCCGACGGTTCATCATTCTGGCCGTGATCTCGAACACGTTGTGTTTAGTAATGGTCGCGCGTGAGTCCTTTCTAGATGAGTGGATGTTCGACAAGCAGCGAAAGGCAACGATCGATCCAAAGGATGTCCAAGTGGTGATTATAGGTGCTGGTAGTTGGAAATGGCCCGATGTGGAATGGGAGTTCGTGCGGCCTCAGCGAATGCGATTGAAGGACCGCGGTGAGATCGACTCCTTTTGTAGAACTGTGTCGTCCCTTCCAGCCAAGTACATCGACAACATCCGCCCGATGAACAACTGGGTTGAGATTGACGTCGAGTTCAACGACCACTCCAGCGAGCATGGTGTGATAAAGCAGAACTACCAGGACGAGATATTCCTTGAGTTCGACGGTCACTCCTATGAAGCAACACCATTGAAGGACTGGCTCAGGCAACTTGCGCTCGATCATGAGTAGCGAGCGCATTTCGCGTTAGGGACGGCAGTGGAAAGCCCGGAGCCTTCTTAGGCGAGGACTTGCAACGAATGGCCCGACGGCGTTGCATTTGAACGCCGGAACGCCCACCCTTCGACTCCGCTCAGGGTGACGATGCCAACATTTCGCGCCCCACGCCCGATCTTCGCACCACACCATCAGCTAATCCGCTCATCGGCTAATCAGCTAATCGCCCCCATGTCCGAGAAGATCGACATCGAAGCATCCAAGAACGAAGACTTCAACAAACTGAAGCTCTCCGACCTCAACAAGCGCCTGCACAAGATCCATGAGGGCGGCGGTGAAAAGCGGATAGCCAAGCAGCACGAGCAAGGGAAGATGACCGCCCGCGAGCGCATCGACGCCCTGCTCGACTCCAAGAGCCCGCGCATCGAGATCGGTGCCTTCGCGGCCGACGGCATGTACAAGGAGCACGGCGGTGCACCCTGCGCCGGTGTGGTCGTGGTCATCGGCTACGTAAGCAAGCGCCAATGCATCGTGGTGGCCAACGACGCCACCGTGAAAGCCGGTGCCTGGTTCCCCATGACGGGCAAGAAGAACCTGCGCGCGCAGGAGATCGCCATCGAGAACCGCCTGCCCATCATCTACCTCGTGGATAGCGCGGGCGTGTACCTGCCCATGCAGGACGAGATCTTCCCCGACAAGGAGCACTTCGGAAGGATCTTCCGCAACAACGCGGTGATGAGCTCCATGGGCATCACGCAGATCGCCGCCGTCATGGGCAGCTGCGTGGCGGGCGGCGCCTACCTGCCCATCATGAGCGACGAAGCCCTCATCGTGGAGAAGACCGGCAGCATCTTCCTCGCCGGCAGCTACCTGGTAAAGGCCGCCATCGGTGAGGACATTGACAACGAGACCCTTGGAGGCGCCACCACGCACAGCGAGATCAGCGGGGTCACCGACTACAAGTGCAAGGACGATGCGGATTGCCTCAAGAAGATCCGCGCCATCATGGACAAGCTGGGCAAGCCCAAGGATGCAGGCTTCAGCCGGGAGAAACCCGCCCCCCCCAAGGCCGACCCGAAGGAGATCTACGGCATCCTGCCCAGCGAGCGCGCCAAGCCCTACGATATGCGCGAGGTCATCGCGCGGCTGGTGGACGACAGCGACTACACCGAATACAAGGAAGGCTACGGCCAGAGCATCATCACCGCCTACGCCCGCATCGACGGCTGGGCCGTGGGCATCGTGGCCAACCAGCGCAAGGTGGTGAAGAGCAAAAAGGGCGAGATGCAGTTCGGCGGCGTCATCTACAGCGACAGCGCCGACAAGGCCACGCGCTTCATCGCCAACTGCAACCAGAAGAACATCCCGCTGGTCTTTCTGCAGGACGTCACCGGCTTCATGGTGGGCAGCCGCAGCGAACACGGCGGCATCATCAAGGACGGCGCGAAACTGGTGAACGCCGTAAGCAACAGCGTGGTGCCCAAGTTCACCATCATCATCGGCAACAGCTACGGCGCCGGCAACTACGCCATGTGCGGCAAGGCCTACGACCCGCGCCTCATCGTGGGCTGGCCCAGCGCACAGGTGGCGGTGATGGGCGGCGAGCAGGCCAGCAAGGTGATGCTCCAGATCGAAGTGGCCGCACTGAAAGGCAAGGGCGATCCCGGCTCGGGGGCCGGGATGACACTCACCCCCGAGAAGGAAGCCGAACTGCTCAACCGCATCCGCAGCAAGTACGAGGAGACCATCAGCCCCTATTACGCGGCAAGCCGCCTGTGGCTGGATGCGGTGATCGATCCGCTGGATACGCGCACGTGGATCTCCCTGGGCATCGAAGCGGCCTCACAAGCGCCCGCTACCCGCGAGTTCAACCTGGGAGTTCTTCAGACATGAATTGTCGTCACGAGCATAGCGAAGTGATGGGCGTGCCCCTCGCAAAGCCTCGGGTCCGGCTTTCCGCTACAACTCTACACTTGTGCGCCCTGTTGGTGAAGACCTTCGGGACGTTATTGATCACTGAAGGAGACTGAGC